>NZ_JAXHGL010000002.1:0-584325 GCF_034808085.1 Halostella sp. PRR32 | reverse complement strand
TGTCGTCGGTCGTATTGTCGGCAGTAGTGTTGTCGTCGGTCGTATTGTCGGCAGTAGTGTTGTCGTCGGTCGTATTGTCGGCAGTAGTGTTGTCGTCGGTCGTATTGTTGACGGGCGTATTATCGTTCGTTGTCGTCCGTTCCTCCGCGGTTGTCTCTTCCCCGGTTGTCGTTTCGGCTGTTGTCGTCGGTTGCTCGCTCGTGGGGTTCCCATCTTCGGTAGTAGTCGGTTCGACGGTCGTGGGGGACCCGTTCGGCGAGGCGGATGCGCTGTCGCCGAAACCAGCGCTCGGTCCGAGGAGCGTCACTCCCAGTCCCGTGATCAACAGTAGGACGCCGATCACGATCAAGACGTTCTGCAGTGTGCTGGTGACCAGCGGCGAGATGCGTCTATCGCCGAGAGACCAGTAGATATCGCGGGCGACCCCCCCGATCGGTTCCGGGAACGAGGCAAGGACCTTCAGTAGCTCGCCGACGCTGACCGCTCCCGTGACGAGCGCGCAGCAGCCGAAGATGACGAAGCCGAGCGGCGGCACGACAGCCAGTGTGAGGAAGTCGCCCTCGACGAGCGACGGGAGCGCGAAGATGGCCGGCGCGGCGAAGGCGGTCGTCAGTGCGACCCGAACGAGGCGGGCGTCGGCGAGCGGGTCGAAGCCGACCTTTCGAGCGCTCCAGAAGTGAAAGAGTGCCATCGAACCGTAGCCCACGCTCGTCGCCACCGCCGCACCGACCATCCCGTACAGCGGGATGAACACGAGGTTCAGAGAGAGGTTGATCACGGCGGCCATCCCGGTTGCGAAAACGGGGTACGCGAGGTTCCCCTTCCCCTGTGCGACGGCGAGGATCGGGCGGGCGACGGCGAACCCGAGAGCGCCCGGAAGCAGGAGAAGGAGCGGGGTGGTCGCCGCCGTCGCGGAGGCACCGCCGTAGAGCGGGACGACGATACCGGAGAGGGTGGCGAGACCGATGGCCATAACGCCCGTGAGGAGGAACGTGTACCGGGTGGTTCGGGCGGCCAATGACGATATCTTCGCGTGCTGGCTCTTCGACCAGAGTTCGGATGTCGAGTGGACGTAGACAGTCTGGAGGGTCATCGGTATGAACCAGAGAAACTCCGCGATCTTGAGCGCGATCTTGTAATTTCCGACGTCCGCACTCCCTCGGAACGTCTGGAGCATCAGAACGTCGACGTGATAGAGCGATGTCAGCAGGAACACGAGCACGACGCTCATCGAGTTGAACGTGAACATCGAACGCCGGGGGAAATTCGGCGGCGTCCGGCGGAACACGTAGCGTAGCGACGACGTCCGATGGATCAGCGCCAGGCCGATCACCCCGACGAGGAAACTCGAGAGGGCGCGCCCGGTGAGCGCACCCACAACCCCGTATCCCAGGTAGACGAGCGGAAGCGCGATCGCGACGAACGCAACGGTATCGAGTACCTGCAGCGGTTCCGAGTACCGTTCGAGCCCGAAACCCATGAGCGTCTTCCGAGCGAACGACCGGAACTGTGCGGCGACGACCAGCGCGGCGAGCGCGTAGAAGTAGTCCGTAAACTCCGCACCGATGAAGCGCGCAATAGCGCCCGAATCGGCTGCGTACCAGAGTAGACCGGCCCCGACCGCCGCGAACAGCAATGCCAGTCGGAAGTAAAAGCCGACGACGTGTTCGCTCCAGTCGGCGACAGGCCGCTCCTCGGCGATGAACTTCCGGACGCCGTCCGTGATCCCAGAACTGATGAAGATCATGAACACGGAAAACGTCGAGAGCACGAACGAGTACTGACCGAACGAGGCGATGCCCAACAGTCGGACGAGCATCGGCGTCGTCAGGATGCCGACGACCAGGATCACGACCTTGCTACCGGCGACTGAGAGAACGCCGCTCAGGAGGCTCCGGTTCACGGTTCATCTCGGCCCTGAGTGGCCGGTGAAGCCGGCAGACGATAGTTCCGCGTGCGGGGTGTACTTCTCGCTACGGTCACGGTGGCGTTACTTCCAACCAGAGACGGATTATTATCGTTTCGTTAAGGTCCCTCGTTCCGCCGAAACCCGGAGACAATGCTCGGGCACTCCCGGTCGCCTCGGTCAGCATGCTACCCCCGGTGTCCGCGTTCCGAGCGCGCTAGAACGTGTTCCCCCACATCACCAGACCGTCGCAGCCGTTGTCCTTGACGCCGTTGACGAGGGTATTCTTTTTCAGCGCGGCGTTCTCGCACTGGTCGTAGAGCAAAACCCCTTCGTTCCCGTCGTAGGACTCGGCGTGTACTTCGCGGACGACGGTACCGCTACCGAGGTCGACGATCGGGTACTGCGAGGCCCGATACTCGCCTTTATATATTCGGCAGTCATCGCCCGTGTTCACCAGGGCGTTGCGGTCGACATCGGACGGTTGAGTGACGGTTACCGCGTTGAAGCGACAGTTGTCCCGCTCACAGCGGATGCCGTCGCGGAACCCGCCGTCGTCCCCCGCTTGCCCGGAGACCGTGACGTGTTCGCAGAGCACCTGATCGGTGCGGTCGCTCTCGCGGATCCAGATAGGGTAGCCGCCGGTCGTGTCGTGGGTGATATCGGTGTCGACGATGACCGTTTCGCCGGCGTCCGGCGAAACGACGATCCCCTGATTGATCTCGTCGCCGCTGATATCGATGGTCGAGTTCTCGATGCGAGTTCCCTCGCATGTGTTCATAACGGAGATGGCGTGACTGGTCGGCATCGGGTTGGTGACCCGGACCGCGGCCCCCTCGACGCGCAGGCCGTCTCCGTTTTCGAGTCGAATGGCGCGCTGGCTGGTGTCTTGCGGGCGAGCGTCGTCGACCTCGACGGTCACCCACTCGACGCGACTGCTGTCGCCGCCGATGCGGACGTTCGCCGCGTTGCTGTTTTTGAAGATGCCTCCCTCGACGACGACTGTTCCGGTGCCGCCCGAAGCGTACAGGCCGTTGTCCGGGAATGGACCGAGTACGCAGTGCCTAAACGTGAGTGTCCCGCGGTTTTGGTTGGCGATGATACCGCTCGGTCCGCGCCAGAGGTTTCCGGCGTTAGGCGTCTCGTCGACCCAGGCCGCCCCGTCGGGTGCCTTGAACCCCTCGACGATTCCGCTGCCGTCGGGGTCGGTGATGTTGAACAGCCCCGGCCCCCACGTCCCGCTGTCGTGGTAGCCGTCGACCGTGATGTCGCGGACTTCGAGGCCGTCAGCAACGAACGTGTCGATTACGCGAATACCGGTGTCTGTGGCGGTCTGGTCGACGGTGAATCCCTCGACCAAGAGGTTGCGTCCGGGGCTGTAGTCCACGCCGAGTCGGAAGAGCCGGTACTGCGGCCCGTCGAACTCGTGGTAGTTCGCCGGAACGAGCGTCGCGTCGTTCCCGAGTAGCCCGAAGTTCTCGAACCCCGTGAACCGGAACTGCTCGTCCATGTAGTAGCGTCCCGGCGGGAAGACGAGGAGCGTGTCGTCGCCTCGGTGTGCCTTTAGTACATCCGTAATGGGTTCACTGCCGGTGTTGTCAGCGCCGGCTTCGACCATGTCGATCACGGTGTCGTACTCGTCGAAATAGTCCGAATACGATCCATCGCCGCTAGACGCGCTCGCCGTCGATGCGATCCCTATACCGGTGACTCCGGTGGCTACCGCGCTCTTGAGGCATCCCCGACGCGTAAGCGATCGCTTTGCACCAGCCGCGGATCGCGGTCCGTTCTCCCGGTCGGAACCGACCGCATCCGCTGAGGTTTCAGTCGCCGTACTTCCCGTATCGTACTCTTTGTCTGTAATGAAATTTGGAAGCTTCATTTATTTCTGTACTAATCCTCAGCGCTCGACATGACCAATATCTGTGTATTCAGCTGTACAGTTTTTATATACAAAGTTCTAGTACCGCCGCGTTCACCGCCGGCGATTCGCTTGCGTGTTCTCAAGTAACGGAGTTACCAGCCCGAACTGTCAGCGTCGATCGTCGTCGTTATCAGCTGCTCGATTGCTCTCCGAAGCTGTTGGGAGACAGCGGACGTAGACACGTCGAGTTGATCCGCCAGGTCGCTCTGCGAGACGCGACGCGGGACATCGAAGTACCCGGCGTAAAACGCCCTGAGCAGGAGTTCTCGCTGCTGGTCAGTCAGGCCGGCCGCCGCGACTCCGTCGGCGTAGTCGGACTCGCGTAACCGGACGATTCGAAACCCGATGTCGTGTTTCCGGCAGTGCTCCTTGAACTCGAGCAACGCGTCTCGGTCGGGGATCTGTAGTCTGAAGACCCACCCGCCGTCCCCGCTCACTACGTTGAAGACGAAGATACCTAGTTCGGAGCACTTCGGAGGGATCAACTGACAGTCGGCCGTCGTCCGGACGCTGTAGACGCACCGGTTCGCGAACGTCGCGATCCGGCGGCCATCGGCCACGGTCGGATCTCGGTCGAGTGACGCCTCGAACTCGTCGAAACCGTCACCGAACACCGAAAGGAACAGCACGGTTGAGTCGTCGACGACGGTCGTGTACTCCCAGCGAATGGGGGTATTCGACACCGCACGGATCGTCGACCCCAACGCGGTGCTCGGTGGCGAGAGGTGAATTTCCGAGATGAAGCCCATTGAAATCCTTCGGTCGTTCGGTGTCGTAATTGGTCCCAACGGTGCGGATAGAGTGCAATCAGTTCCTGTTACGAACTCGGTGTCTCAGGCCCCCGTGTCGACGACGATCCGGATCGAATCACCGTCTTTGAGAACGTATCCGTTCGGGTCAACGGGTTCGCCGTTCACCTCGACCGAAACCGACGCCCCGTTTTCGCCGTCCACGTAGGTCTCGTTCTCGTAGGTGACTGAGTCCTCGGTCACGTTGATCCCCTCGAGCGTCGACATCCCGTATCCGAGAGTCACGTTCCAGGCGTGCGCGTGCCACGGTTCGCCGGCACCGTTCTCGAAGTGGAAGTACTGGCTGTGGTCCGCGTTCTGGTACTTATCGCGACTGAAGTCGACTTCCTCGCCGTCGACCTCGAACGTGATGTTCCCGTGGACGTGGAGATCCTCGTGCCTGATGTGTTCCTCCGGGGCGGAGGTGTTCGTCTCGGATGTCGTTGCGACGACCCACACTTCGTCACCGTCTTGCAGTTCGTAGCGCTCGGGGTCGACCGCCTCGCCGTTGACGCGAACGGTCACGGTAGTGCCGTTCGCGCTGTCGTCGTAGGTCGTCCCGTCGTGGGTGAGAGTGTCAGCCGTCGCTTCGAGGCCGAGCGTCGCGAGCGCTTCGGCGAGCGTCACGGTTTCGTTAGATCGGTGCCAGACATCGTTCGCACTGTCGTTCACACGGAACGCTTCAGAGGAACTGTTGTACTCCTCGGTGATGTCGAGTCTGGTCCCGTTGACGGCCACAGCTATCTTCCCCGTCGCCGCGGCGTCCGCCGCAGTCGTCGTTTCAGCGGACCCGTCGTCCGTCGCGTTAGCTTCGTCGCCCGCAGTCGCGTTGCTGTTTTCGATCGTTTCCGTCTCGGTGTTCGTCTCGTCGCCACCGATTCCGGTACAGCCCGCCGCCAGGACGAGTGCCCCGACGATCAACACGATGCCGATTCGCTTCCGGTCGAGTGGTAATCGTTTCATCTGCGTAGTTGGGCAGATCCGGCTGTCTCGGTATTATTATCGGCATCATAGTCGGGGTTTACCCCCTGAATAATCCCGAGAGGCCCCACTGCCGCGTTCCGAATGTGGAAGCAGTGATCGTTGGGAACCCACAACCTACCGTCGTAGACTATCGCACCCCATTTAAAAACTTGCTCCTGTTTCTGGTCCTGAAACCGAGGATCCGGAGTTAATATACTGCCCTATCTCTATCCGAGTGCGGAGGCCGCCTGGAGTCCCCGTGTCGTCCGGTCGTTGCCAGACATCGACACTGATCTGCTCCGACGCCTCCGTCCCTGACAGCCACGCCAACCGACTGCCTGATAGGGACTGCTGTAACTGTGTCCCGGTGTTTGCCGACACGTGTCGGCGACGTACCGGAATGACGTACAGCAGTCCCTACGAAGTCACGCCGACGGACGTCGTTGAAGAGTTTCGCGGGACCGTCCCCGCGAAACATCTGACCCAGCGACGTCTGTCCGTAGCAGCTCCCGACGCCGCCCTGCAACTGGTCCCACACCCCACCCCAACCTTTCGACCCGTCTGCCTGTACGGCGAGAAACCGGGATCCGTCGAAGCGTGGGGAACGTACCGCTGACGCTTACTCGAACTGACGACGGTATCCCGCTCACGTGTCCGACGGAGAGCGTAGAGACGCGTCGGAGGCCCACTGCGTTCGACAAGTGCCGACTGTGACCGTCTGATCAACTGATAGTCGCCGACCCAGCGTCTGCGAAACACCGAACTGAATTCCAACAGTTCCTATCAGTCGTCGCTGACGGTCCCGGATTCAGCCGTCCCGTCGAACGGCTTCGCGGGGACGTCTTTTCGGTTGGCGTCGAACTCGGAAAGGGCGTACACGAGACCGAACAGTACCACGGCACTGACCGGCAGGAAGACGGCCGGCCCGAGACCGGTCACGCCGTAGATCAGGTACGCGAGCGTCGCGACGGAGATGACCGTGACGGCGTAGTACATCTGCGTCCGGACGTGGTCGATGTGGTCGGACCCGGCGAACGTCGACGAGAGGATCGTCGTGTCGGAGATGGGCGAGCAGTGGTCGCCGAAGATCGACCCGCTGAACACCGCTCCGACCGCGACAGCGACCATCTCTGGGCTCTGGTTACCGATCGACCACGCCAGCGGGACGGCGACGGGCGTGACCAGCGACATCGTCCCCCACGAGGTACCGATCGAGAAGGAGATGACCGCCGAGGTGAACAGGATGACGATCGGGAGCATCATCGGGCTGACGAACCCTTCGGCGATGCCGGTGACGTAGTCGCCGGTACCGAGCGCGGTGGCGACCGACCCGATGGACCACGCCAGCACGAGGATGCTGACCGCGTGGAGCATGATGCCGAACCCGTCGAGCACCGTCTCCATCCCCTCCTCCAGGTCGATGTGGTCGTCGATCAGGCCGAGGGTGAGCGCGGTCGCCACCATGCCGAACGACCCCCAGACGAGCGCGCCGGTGAAGTCGGCGTTTTCGGCGATGCCGAGCGCGTCTCTGCCGGGCGCGTAACCGGTCCAGGCCGCGCCGCCGATGACGACGACGACGAGGACGGTGACGGGGAAAACGAAGGTCCGCAGTCGGGGGTTGTCCGTGACCGGGTCGCCGAGGTCTTCTTTCATGCTCTGGAGCGGGTTGGCGTTCTCTCGCGTCACGTTACCCGTCCTGCGGGCGCGGGTCTCCGCGTCGAGCATCTCGCCGAAGTCGCGCTGGGTGACGACGACGATGCCGACCATCAGGAGCGCGAACAGACAGTAGACGTTGAACGGGATCGACCAGAGGAACGTCGCGGTGGCCGACGGCGTGTCGCCCTGAATGCCCATGTTCTCGTAGGCTGTCTGGACGAGGCCGATCTGGAACGCGACCCACGAGGAGATGCCGAACGTCGCCACGGGGGCGGCCGTCGAATCGAGGATGTACGCCAACTTCTCTCGGGACATCTGCATGTTGTCGGCCATGTCCTTCATCGCCGACCCGACGATGGCGGTGTTGGCGTAGTCGTCGAAGAACCACACCATCCCGAACAGCCACGTGACGATCCCCACCCGACGGTGGGAGTCGACGCGGGACCTGGCGAACTGCGCGACGGCGAGCGACCCGCCGAGACGCCACAGCAACGCGATCCCGGCACCGAGCAGGAACGTGAACACGATGATCTTCGCCTGGAACGTACTCTCGCCTATCGAACTGATTATCCAGTCGAACGCTTCGATGACGCCTGTAAACGGCGTTGCGGCGTACTCGAGGACGGTGTCGGCCGCAGCGCCGGCGACGATAGCGCCCCCGATCCACACGCCGAGAAACAGCGACAGCATCGCCCGGCGCGTGATGATCGCGAGAGCGATGGCCAGAAGCGGCGGTACGAGCGACAGCGCTCCGAATTCCGGTGCCATGGTGAGTGATAACATATGCTATTATTAATCGTTTGTGATCACCCGGATCGGTCAGACCACGGTCCAAAACGACCGGTATTCGGCGTTACAGGCGAGTGGATAGCGTCTCGACCGTCTTTGCCCCGATGCCGTCGACGGTTCGGAGTTCCTCGGGCGAAGCATCCCGGATGTTCTCGACGCTGCCGAACCGCCGGAGGAGACGCTTTCGCGTCTCCGGGCCGACGCCGGGAACGTCGTCGAGAACTGTCGAAACCTCGTCTCGAACCGTCTGGTGGTACTGCACGGCGAAGCGGTGGGCCTCGTCGCGCACGCGCTGGAGGAGGTGAAGTTGCGGCGCGTCGTCGGGCCAGTCGTACACGCCTGACGGCGTCACGACCAGCTCCTGGTCTTTGGCGAGCGCAACGGCGGGCACGTCCCAACCGGTCTCCGTGAGGGCGTCCCGCGCCGCGTCGAGTTGCCCCTCGCCGCCGTCGATGAGTAGGAGGTCGGGGTCGGGGCGGTCGTCGCGGCCGTCGACCGACCGCTCCGCCCGCCAGCGCAACAGCGCGCGCATGTTGGCGTAGTCGTCGTTTCGCTCGTCCAGTTTCTTCCGGCGGTAGTCGGCTTTCACGGGGTCCCCGTCGACGAAGGCGACGTTGCTGCCGACGACCGCGCTCCCGTGGGCGTGACTCACGTCGAACCCCTCGATGCGGTCCGCGCTGTCGATCCCGAGTTCGTCGGCCAGGATTCGCGTCCCGTCGCGGTCTCCGCCGCGCCGCCGAGCGTTTTTCAGCGCCAACTCGACCAGTTTCCCCTCGCGACCCGCGCCGGGGACGCGAACGGCGACGCCTTCGGCGTCAAGCCAGGCGTCTATCTCGGGGTCGCCGTGATGTTCAGGCAACAGGATGGCGTCCGGTAGGTCTCGCTCGGCGTAGTACTGGGTGAGAAACGCCGAGAGGACGCGCGCACTCCCTGACCTGTCTGTTCGGCGATTCTCGGACTCTCCCCGCTCGCCCGTGTTCCCGTCGTCCGCCGGTGCGGCGAGACGGTGGCGCTCCCGGTCGACGAGTTGCCCGCCCTCGCTGTGGAGGCGCGCGACCGTCGCGTCGCCGCCCTCGATGGCAACGCCCACTACGTCGACCGAACGCGCGCCGTCCTGACTGCTCACCGCCTCGCCGCCGCCCTCGTGGAACGACTCCACCACGTCGAGGCGGTCCCGGAGGTTCGCGGCGCGTTCGAACTCCCGGTTCTCCGCCGCGCGCTCCATCTCGCGCCGGAGCGGATCCGAGAGGACGCCCGTTTCGCCCTCGAAAAACCGCCGGACTGACGCCACGTCTCCGGCGTATGCGTCCTCGCTGATCTCGCTGGTACAGGGGGCGGTACAGAGGCCGACCTCGTAGTCGAGACAGGGCCGGTCGCGGTTCGCGTACTTGTGGTCCGAACACCCCCGGACGCCGTACGTCTCCCGGAGCGCTTTCACGACGGTTTCGACGCGACCTTTGTCGGTGAAGGGGCCGTATGCGACGGCGTCTTCCGCGGGGTCGCGCGTCACCTCTATCCGGGGGGCGGCGTGGTCGGTCAACTGCACCAGCGGGTAGGACTTGTCGTCTTTCAGGCGGACGTTGTACCGTGGCTGGTGGCGCTTGATGAGGTTCGCCTCCAGTAACAACGCCTGCGTCTCCGTGTCCGTCGCGGCGACCTCGACGTCGTCGGCGCGCTCGACCATCCGGGCGATGCGCTGGCTCCGGGGGTCCGCGTAGGAGCGCACGCGGTCCCGGAGGTCGACCGCTTTCCCGACGTACAGCGTCGTCCCGTTCCGGCGGAACTGGTAGATGCCCGGCTCCCGAGGCAGGTCGTCCGCGCGCTCTCTAACCGCCGGCGCGTTCATCGATGCCCCCTAGCCGAGGCAGCGGTTTGTACCCTTCGTCCCGGACCGAGCACACTCACTCGCTGTACGGTGGTTTCGCCGCCTCGGGACCGTGGCCTTCGAGGTGAATGATGTTCTCGCGACCGATGGAGAGTTTCTCTATCTCGCCCTCGTCGACCATGTCCGAGAGCAGGCGGCTCACCTTCGCTTTCGACCACTCCGTCTCGTCGACGATCGCCGCCTGCTTCATCCGGCCGTCATTGTCCTCAAGTAGCTGTATCACGCGCTGTTCGTCGGTCAGAAGGGGTTCGTCGGCAGCCTCCTCGTCGGCCGCCTCGGGTTCTGCCGCCGCAGCGTCCTCGCTCTGCCGGCGTCGTTTCAGGAGCATCCATCCCGCGATAAGTCCGACCCCGAGTACGAGCGCACCCGCACTGAGTTTGGCGACGGTGCTACCGTCGGCCGGGTCTGTCCCCAACTGGAGCTCTAACCCGTCTCGGAGACCGTCGCCATCGGTGTCTGGGTCGGTCGGGTCGGTGCCGTAGTTTTTCACCTCCGTCCCGTCGCTCAACCCGTCTTTGTCCATGTCGGCGTCGGTCATATTCAGCTCTCGATTCAACTCTTCCTGATTCGTCAACCCGTCACCGTCGAGGTCTCCGTCCCTGGCGATCACCATCATGCTTTCCGTCTCGACGTCAGTCGGCGTCCCGTCGCTCGTCTTCATCACTATCTGGAGAGTGTCGCGACCCGTCTCGTTTACTGGCCAAGCATCGACAGGGAACGTCACAGTGCCGTTCTGTGCGGTCACGTTCTCGGTACAGCCCAGCGTGTGGCTCTGATTCCCGTCGTTGTATCTGTACGCGCAGATGTCGTATTGCTGGGTTTCCTCTCCAGAAAAGGATACAGAGAGATTGAACGATTCCTCTTTCCAGACGAACGTCGAGTCGTTCTGATTCATCGCTACGGCCTGCCCCGATAGTTCCACGTCGGTGACTCCCTCCTGGTTCGCTGCCAGTCCCCACGCTGGTGTTCCGAGGGCCGCGAGCACCAGAAGAACACCGATCAGGGCGAGCCCCCTTCTCGCCAACGTCATACTCTCCATTCGCCGCCCTGTCCTATACCGTTTGTCGAGGTAGACTGAGACATCACGAGAGTGATGCCTCTCGCAGACCGTCCCAGCCTAGCCGGCGGAAAGCGACCCTTTCCGGAATTATGCGATTACTGACACGTTCGTCTCGTTGGCGTCGTCGCCGACGGTGTCGTTGCCGACCTCCTCGTCGCCGGTGTCGTTACCGACGCCGCCTTCTTCTGTTTCGTCGCCGACGCCGACACCCTCTTCAGTCTCTCCGACACCTTCGGTTTCGTTGTCGTCCCCTCCACCTGGGCCGCCACAACCGGCCAATCCAACGAGTAGCACTGCGACGATAGCGACCAGTACGACACGTCTGCTGGGCAGTCTTTCTTTCATCGCTACGTCTCCATCCCGGACCGGAACCCGATTAAAAAGCCGTAGCCGTTGCGCTTGGTTCCGAACTGTTTCGACGGATTTGACGCTGTTGCCGTCCAGCAGAAGATGCAGTGTGAGTGTAAGTGTCCGTTAGGATCGACACTTCCGTCGATACCCGTCAGCTTCAAATCCGCCCCTATCGAAACCCCGATGAATGGAGGACTCTGACGAGGCGATCCGAGTGTGGCTCGTCGAGCGCAACGTCGACCAGCGGAACCTCGTGACGCTCGTGTACGCGACGCCGGACGGACGGCGTCGACACCTGCGTCAGCTCTCTTCGGGGGCGATAGACCGCGGAACGGACGTGACCGCGGCGAAAACGGTCCACCCGGACGATCTGGAACCGGTCGAGGACGAGACGACCCGCGACCGCTACGAGTCGGAAGCGAGCCGCGTCGCTGACCGGCACTCGGCCGACGACACGCTGTAACTCCTCGAAGCTGGCCGGCCGGAACGCAGATGCTATCGGCTGTCCCTGTTTGTACGTGACCCGTTGGGTCGATCCATCGTCACCGGGTAGTTGTCCCGACGGGCAATCGAAAAAGACTATCGCAGGGGACATTCTCGGGAACTAACTGCTCAGACCGACTTGCAGCTTGCAGCAGAGTTTCAGAGCGTGCAACTATTCCGAACGTATTTGTAACAGCGGTCGGACAACTGCAACGATGACAGCAATAGAACTGGACGGCGTAACAAAGCGGTTCGGTGACGTCGTCGCCCTCCGTAACGTCGACCTCACCGTTCGCGACGGGGAGATATTCGGCTTCCTCGGACCGAACGGTGCGGGGAAATCGACGACGATAGACATACTACTCGACTTCATCAGGCCAACGTCGGGCGACGCGCGCGTTCTCGGTCTCGACGCACAGGCCGAGAGCGAGGCGGTGCGCTCGCGTCTCGGCGTGCTTCCGGACGGCTACGACGTGTACGAACGGCTTACCGGACGCCAGCACATGGAGTTCGCGATCGAATCCAAGGCCGCGGACGACGACGCCGAGGCGTTGCTCGACCGCGTCGGGATCCTCGACGCCGCCGACCGCAAGGCCGGCGGCTACTCGAAAGGGATGACGCAGCGGCTGATGCTCGCGATGGCGCTCGTCGGCGAACCCGACATGCTGATCCTCGACGAGCCATCGACCGGGTTAGACCCGAACGGAGCCCGGGAGATGCGCGAGATAATCCGCGAGGAGCGC
Organism: Halostella sp. PRR32; assembly: GCF_034808085.1. Lineage (NCBI taxonomy): Archaea > Methanobacteriati > Methanobacteriota > Halobacteria > Halobacteriales > Natronoarchaeaceae > Halostella > Halostella sp. PRR32. The sequence continues at coordinate 571,777 of NZ_JAXHGL010000002.1, read as the reverse complement.
GACCGGGGTGCGACCATCTTCTTCTCGTCGCACATCCTCGAACAGGTCGAGGCGGTTTGCGACCGCGTCGGCATCCTCCGCGACGGTGAACTGGTCGCCGTCGACAGCATCGACGGCCTCCGCGACGCCGCTGACCAGGAGATGACGTTGAAAGTCACCGTGGACGAGGTGACGCCCGCAGCGCGTGACGGCGTGACCGACCTCCCCGGCGTGTCGAACGTCATCACCAACGGAAACACGCTGAGTGTCACCTGCGACAGCGATAGCAAAACCGAGGTTCTCGATGCGCTCGAGTTCGCCGGCGCGGAGGTTCGGGACTTCTCGACCGAGCAGGCGTCGCTGGAAGAACTGTTCGCCGCCTACACCACGTCCGAGGTGTCGGCATGACTCTCGACGCTGCCTCCGTTCGCGCCGTCGCCAAGAAGGACTTTCAGGACGCCCTCCGGTCCCGCCTGCTGTGGGTGCTCTCCGTGCTGTTCATCCTGTTCGCCGGCGGTATGGCGTACCTGTACACGGAGATTCAGAACGCGTCCGGCAACGAACTGGCCGCGCTCGACCTGATCTTTTTCCTCCAGTCGCCGGTCGGACTGCTCGTTCCCCTGACCGGCCTGCTGTTGGGGTACAAGTCGGTCGCCGGCGAGATAGAGACGGGGAGCGTGAAGATCCTCCTGTCGCTCCCGCACTCCCGCGGATCGGTGCTTCTCGGGAAACTGTTCGGGCGGACGGGGGTGCTGACGGTACCGATACTCGTCGGGTTCGCCGTAGCCGCCGTCGTCGTCCTCGCACTGTATCCCGTGTTCACGGCGAAGTACTACCTCGCCTTCGTCGCGGTGACGATACTGTTCGGTCTCGCGTACGTCAGCATCGCCGTCGCCATTTCCGCGATGACGAAGTCCACGTCGCGGGCCGCCGTCGGCATCGTCAGCGCGTTCGTCGCGTTCAACATGTTGTGGGAAGTGATCGGATACGGGATCCACTACGTCGTGACCCTCATAACCGAGGGCGACGGGGTGTTCTTCCCTGGATTCGCCAACGAAGCGCCGACCTGGTTCCTCTTCTACCAGCGGCTCTCACCGAACGGCGCGTTCGGCGGCGCACTGACGTCGGCGCTCCCTCGCGATAGTTCGTTTAGTGAGTTCTTCCCGTCCGGCGACGTTCCGTTCTACCTCGCCGACTGGTTCTCACTGGTTATTCTCGCGCTGTGGGTGATCGTCCCGCTGTATCTCGGCTATCTGCGGTTCGACGCCGCGGACCTCTGACCGGGCCGCTCACCTCTCTGCCACGCCCCGTTCGTCGAGCAGGTCCTCGAACTCGTTCTCGTCAAGCACCGGTACGTCCGCCGCTTCGGCGTCGTTGACCTTCGTCGCTCCGGGGTTCTCGCCGGCGATCAGATACTCTGTGTTACCGGAGACGCTGCCCGTCGCGTTCGCGCCGTGGCGCTCGACCAGTTCCTCGGCCTCGCCGCGAGTGTACCCCTCCAGCGCCCCGGTGAAGACGAAGGTGAGTCCGTCGAGTTCCTCGCCGGTCTCGGCCTCGTACGGCCGCGGGTCGACGCCGTGCTCGCGGAGTTCGTCGAGCGCCCGCTGGTTGGCCTCGCTGTCGAAGAAGTCACGCATCTGCGCCGCGACCGTCGGGCCGACGTCGGGCACCTCCCGTAACTCGGTCTCGTCGGCGGCGAGCAGGTCGTCGAGCGTCCCGAACGCCCGAGCGAGTTCGCGGGCCGTCGCCGGGCCGACGCCGGGGATGCCGAGCGCCGAGAGGAACTCCGGTAGCGGGGGTTCTTTCGTACCCGCCAGTTCGGCGAGGAGGTTCTCGGCGCTGCGCTCGCCCCACCGCTCCAGTTCGAGCAGGTCGGCCTTCTCGATACCGTAGAGGTCGGCGATGCTGTCCTCGACCAGTCCGGCCTCGACGAACTGGCGGACGCTTCGCTCGCCGAGGCCGTCGATGTCGAGGCCGTCGTCGCTGGCGTAGTACTCGACCGCGCGGCGCAGTTGCGCCGCACAGGCGAGTCCGCCGGTACAGAACGCCATCGGCCCGTCGCGTTCGACCGGGCTATCGCAGACCGGGCAGGCGTCGGGGAACTCGTAGTGGCCCTCGGTCCGCTTGTCCGTCACCTCCTCGACGTAGGGAATGACGTCACCGGCCCGCTCGACGCGCACCTCGTCGCCGACGTTGACGTTTTTCTCGGCTATCTCGTCGGGGTTGTGGAGGCTGGCCCGCGAGACGGTGACGCCGCCGACGTCGACGGGGTCGAGCAGGGCGACCGGGGTGAGTCGGCCGGTCCGTCCGACCTGGACCGCGACATCGCGGACGGTCGTTCGCTCGTTTCGCGGCGGGAACTTGTAGGCGAACGCCCAGCGGTAGTGGCGGGCGGTCGCACCCAACATCTCGCGCTTCTCGCGGTCGTCGACCTTGATGACGACGCCGTCTATCTCGTAGTTCAGGTCGTCTCTGGCGTCGACCATCCGCTCGCGGTAGTCGATGGCGTCGTCGATGTCGTCGACGCGTTCGACGAGGTCGGTAACGGGCAGGCCGAACTCCGGGAACGCTCCGTGTTCCGCCCACCGGGTCGGCCACTCGTCGCTGCTGTCGAGCACTTCGAAGAAAAAACAGGAGAGGGGCCGCTCGGCGACGACAGCGGGGTCCTGCTGGCGGAGGGTCCCGGCCGTGGCGTTGCGGGGGTTTGCGAACGGCTCTTTCCCCCGTTCCACGCGCTCGCTGTTGTACTGCTGGAACGCGTCGCGGGGCATGTACACCTCGCCGCGGACGGCGAGGAAGTCGGGGTGGTCGCCGCGCAGTCGCTGCGGGATCGCGCCGATAGTCCGGACGTTGCGGGTCACGTCATCGCCCTCGCGCCCGTCGCCGCGGGTGGCAGCGCGGACCAGTCGCCCGTCCTCGTACACGACTTCGATCGACACGCCGTCGAACTTCGGTTCGCAGACGTAGGTCAGGTCTGCGGGTCCGTCGCCGTCGACTTCCTCCCGTACCCGTCGGTCGAACTCCCGGACGTCTTCCTCATCGCCGCTCTGGTCGATAGAGAGCATCGGCGCGACGTGGGTGACGGCGTCGAACTCGTCGACCGGTTCCCCGCCGACCCGCCGGGTGGGGCTGTCCTCGGTCTGCAGGTCGAACTCGTCTTCGAGCGCTTCGAGGCGGGCGAACAGCGCGTCGTAGGTTCGGTCGGCGATGACCGGATCGTTCTCCACGTAGTACCGCCGGTCGTGGTGCCGGACCGCTTCGCGCAGTTGCGCGGCCTGCTCGCGCGCCTCGTCCGGAGCGAGCACCGACACGGGATCGAAGTCCGTCGGGGGGTCGCGGACGTACGGGTTGTCTTCGAGGTCGGGAGTCGACATTTGCTCTCCCTTCTCGCGGCCGGCCCCTAAAAGACGGCGTCCGCGCCGCAGTCGGCCGTGGGAAGCGTGCTAACCCGTCGCAATGTGGCGACGTTTGCGCGTCCCGCGGGGCTTATCCGTTCTGACGCGAAACCCGGAAGTATGACCGAGGAGTTCCTGCTTTTGAATCCCGGCCCCGTGCCCATCACGGACGAGGTCCGGACGGCGATGGACGAAGGGATGGTTTCGCACCGGTCGTCGGAGTTCGAGGCGGTCTACGAACGCGCCCAGAACGGTCTCGACTACGTGTTCGAGCGCTCGTCGCTCGACGGCGAACCCACGTCCAGCGGCGGGACGAGCCTGATCCTGAACGGGACGGCGACGATGGGGATGGAGGCCGCCGTCGCCAACCTCGTGGATGAAGACAGCGAGGTCGTCTCGCTCGTCAACGGCAAGTTCGGGCGGCGCTTCGCGCGCATCGCCGACCGCTACTGTGACTGCACCCGCGTCGAGGCGACGTGGGGCGAGTCCTTCGATATGGACGCGGTCCGCGAGGCCATCACCGACGAGACGGACGTCGTCACGCTCGTCAACAACGAAACCAGCACCGGCCTCCTGAACCCGACCGAGGCCGTCGGCGAGATCGCCGACGAGTACGACGCTCGATTCGTCGTCGACGGCGTCACCAGCATCGGCGGCGACGTACTCCGCGTCGACGACTGGAACATCGATATCGCCATCACGGACGGCCAGAAGGCGCTCGCGGCCCCGCCGGGGATCTCGGCGCTGTACGTCACCGACGACGTGGTCGACGATTTCGACGGCGAGAGCGCGCCGTTCTACGAGGACTTAGACTGGCACCTCCGCAAGGCCGAGAGCCACCAGACTCCCTTCACGAGCGCGGTGCCGCTGTTTCGCGCGCTCGCGGTCGCCGTCGAGCAGATAGAGGAAGAGGGGATGCCGGACCGCATCGAGCGACACCGCGGTCAGGCCGCCGCGTTCCGCGAGGGCTTCACCGCGATGGGCCTCGAACTGTTCGCCGACGCCGACGGCCCGACCGAGTACTCGAACACGCTCACCGCCATTGCCCTGCCGGACTCCGTGCGGGAGGCTCCCGAGGAGTTCTTCGGCGCGGTCGAGGAGCGCAACGTCTCGATCAGCGGCGGGCAGGCCCACCTCGGCGGCGACATCTTCCGCGTCAGCAACATGGGGAACCTCACTGCCGACCAGATCCTCCGCGGGGTCAAGACAGTCGGCGAAGCGATGGAGGAGGTCGGCGTCGACGTGGATGTCGACGAAGGCGTCGCCGCAGCGCGAGAGCAGTTGTAAGCGCGCGCTGAGGAGCGAGTGAAGCCACGGTCGGACCCGGTCGTCGCTGTGCGAAACGGGGCGACCGTTCCGGTCTCTCAGGACCGAACTATGGGTGGAAAACGGAGCGGGCGATCATTGCGTCCCAAACACCTCTAGAGCGTCTTTTTCCAGCGGTCCCGTCGAAAACAGGGAAATCACGTCTCCCGTCTGAATGACAGTTTCCCCTTTCGGCGTGAGTACGTCGCCTTCCCGTTCAATGCCAACCACGAGCATTTCGTCGGCCATCAGACCCTCGTCGACCGCCTGTTCGATCGTCATCTCTGCGATCTCGGCCCCCTCTGAGACGGTGAATTCGACGACTTCCGCTTGCCCGGCGAGGTTCATGAAGTCCGTTAACGACGGACCCTTCGGAACGTTCTCCGGACCGAACGGATCGTATGGGGTGTGATACTCCCCTTCGATAACGCTCTCGTCGTCGATCTCTAACCCGAGGTCCGAGAGGTCACCGGCGATCCGACTGATATCGTCCGTGTCCGACCCGACGGCTGTGATAGTCAGGTTCGACGTCCCTGTCATCAACTCCCGAACCGTTACCACCCCGGAGATTTCGAGAGCCGAGTGAGCGAGTCGGTCGCGGTCCGGGATCGGGGCCGTACAGCTGAACTGGTAGGTGACGTACCCTTCGATAGATTTGTAGTCGATGTCAGCGGGATACCCCCGGAGAATATCCTGCTCTTCGAGTTGTTGGATCCGATTTCGGATCGTCGCCGGAGTAACTTCCATTTCGTCGGCGATCTCCGATGTCGCCGTATTCCGGGCGTCCAGCGCCAAATAATAGAGAATGCGTTTGTCGATTTCATCGACGCGGTGATCCATACCCGAACTACGGTTAGAACTCACAAAGGTCTTATCTGTACGTCTCGGTTGGCCGTCTCGAATCGAACTCGACCGATCCGGACGCGTCGACCGTCGATACCACACTCACAAACATCCAACACTCAAACACATTCAACTGGCGACAACAGCCCTTCCAGGAGAAATAGACTGGGCGTGTATTTTTTGTATTCGAAATTAGATGCCAACATTTATGGCTAACCGGAAATCTAGCTGAGGGTGGAATGCTTTCGTGACAGCAAACACGTCGTCCGAAGCACTCTCTCGCCGGGTACCGTCGTAGGCGTCCCCGGAACAGAAACGGCAGTGATCCAACCCAAAGTATGACCCAATCCGATATTGACCCCCCGGAGGAGATCCCGACGCGGATCACAAACGCGCTCGAAGGTAGCAGTGACAGCCAACTCAGGGAGATCATCCATTACGCCCAACAGCTCCTCCACGAACACCCGCCGCTCACGGACGCAATCGAGTCACGGGAGGGCGAAGTCCTTGTTCGCACGGAGGACTATGGAGCGTACACGATCGTCGTAATGGAACGCCCGGAAGAGACGGGCGAGGCACGCGGTCCCTTCGCCTACAGAGTCAACTGGGAGCCCACTGTCGACGATGGTGGCAAGTACAGGTGGCACTACCTGGGGCGGGTCCACGGCTCAACCGGGGGTGACTAGGGTGCCGGACGTCGATGCGGTCCACAGTCGTCACGCAACCGCGTTCGCGTCTCGCGGCGGGAGCCGCTGGAAGGAACCTCTGACTGGCGGTGACTTCCACACCCAGGCCGGACACAGTGTCGTCCCGATTCTGTACCGTTCCGGCTGGGAAAACAGCGTGCCTGCGGTCGAACCTCGACTGTACGAGCAGGAGTTTTATAAGTAATCGATATCACATATGTACGTCATCATCGTTGGAGCGGGCGACATCGGCACTCCGCTCATCGACATCGCTACCCGATCCGGAAACGAGGTCGTCGTCATCGAGCAAAACGAACAGAAAGCCGACGATATCGCCAGAGAGTACGACTGTCTGGTGCTCAATGCGGACGCCACTACGAAAGACACACTGGCGGACGCGGAAGCCGAGCGGGCCGACGCGATCATCCCGACGACAGAACAGGACGCGACGAACGTCATGGTCTGTCTGCTCGCAAAGGAGTTCGACATTCCGGCAATCACGTCGGTGGTCCACAACGCCGAGCACATGAACCTCTTCCGTCAGATCGGAGTGAACACGATCGAAAACCCCCAGCAGCTCATCGCGGGCTATCTCTACCGAGCGGTGGCCAGGCCGGCTATCGTCGATTACATGCGAATCGGCGAGGAGGCGGAGGTGTTCGAGATCACGGTGACGGAGGGCGCACCGATCGCCGGGAAGACACTCACTGAAGCGGGCAAGGAGAACATTCTTTCGGACGACGTCTTGATCGTCGCAATCGAACGTGAAGGCGAGGACAAGCCGCTGACGCCCCGAGGGGACACCCGGATCGAGCTAAACGACCTGTTGACGGTCTACTCTGCGATCGGAGCGGACCCGGAACTCACGGACATCTTCGGTCATTACGAAGATCGAACAGTATAATGGACGATTCCCTTGAAATGAGGTGCGACGATCCGCGATGATGGTAGATACGCGAACCGTCGGCCGGGACGTCGGTCGAATCGTCCAGGCGATCTCACTGATGGCAGTTGCTTCCGTCGTCGTGGCAACTGTAAACGGAGAGTTCTACGCTGTCCCCGCGTTTGTCGTCTCCGCGATCATACTGGCGGGGATCGGTACTGGTCTGGTTTGGCGATACCGGGGAGCGGACCCACCGGAAAAACGCGAAGCGATGGTCACCGCGGCTACTGCATGGGCTCTTATCGGCGTCCTCGGCGGCTTGCCGTTTCTACTGATCGCCTGGACGATCCAGATCGATCCGCTGCCGGTCTGGGCGAACACACCGCCGATGGACGAGACGACCGCAGTGTTTCTCAACCCGCTTGACGCGGTGTTTGAGAGTATGAGCGGCTTCACCGGCACCGGACTCACGGTGGCTGCTGTCGAAGAGAAGCTTCCGCGGTCTCTCCACTGGTGGCGCTCGTTCATCGAATGGGTCGGCGGTGTCGGCGTGATCGTGTTAACCGTCGCTATCCTTCGACGAGGCGGAGGTAGCAGCGGCTCGTACACCCTCTACGAGAGCGAGGCCCGGTCCGAGAAGATCCATCCGAGTATCGTGACGACGGTTCGGGAGATCTGGAAGATATTCGTTGGCCTCACCGTCGGGTCGATAGTCCTGTTTCTCCTCGCCGGCATGCCGCTGTGGGACGCGATCAACCACGGAATGACCGGGATAGCAACAGGCGGATTCTCCGTCCACGCGGAGTCGATCGGCTACTACGACAGCCCGTTAGTGGAGTACGCCACGGTCCCCGTGATGGTCGCCGGTAGTATCGCGTTCCCCGTTCATTACCTGATATTCAAGGGTGAACTGCGGAACCTCTATGCCGACCTACAGACGCGGTGGGTGTTCATTTGGTTCACGCTCGGGTCGCTCGCACTGACGGGGATCCTGTACACGAACGGCCAGTACGAAACCCTCGAAGAAACGTTCAGGATCAGCCTGTTCCAGTTCGTCTCGGCGACCTCGAACACCGGCTTTGGCAGCGCTGCGATCGGTGGCGGAACAGAACAGGTCTGGAGCGCCGGCGCGACACTGCTTGCCTGCGTCGGGATGCTCACTGGCGCAGCGGCCGGATCGACGGTTAGCGGACTCAAACTCGTTCGCGTGATCACGCTGGTCAAAGGGACGGTCTGGCAGATACGAGACGTCTTCCATCCGCAAACCGCCATCCGGTATCTGCAGATCGGCGAACGCAGACTCAGCGAAGACCAGGCCCAGCGCGAGTACACTGAAGCGACAGTCGTGTTCGTGCTCTGGATCACGTTCCTCGCGATCGGCGTCGCCGTCCTCCTTCACGCACTGTCACCGGCTCATCCGCTGGAGTACGTGATCTTCGACGTGATGAGCGCACAGAGCAACGTCGGCCTCAGTTCCGGTATCACCGGGCCGGAGATGCCCGATACCGCCAAGGGAATGTTGATCCTCAACATGTGGGTCGGTCGGCTCGAGATCATTCCCGTTGCAGTTCTGCTCGGTTCGGGTCTCCAGCGTCTCAACCTCTACCGTTGAAACGGGGGCCGAGACTGGCGGACGCTCCTGTTTCAAATGCCATCGCCTGCTCTCGTCGGAAACACCGCTACTCCTCGTTACGCTCGATGTCGATGTCGACGCCGTTCTCCAGGTCGCCCGCGTCCGTCACTCCACCCGGATCACCGATGTCGACGACGCCGAGGCTCCGTCCGAGTTCGGCTTCGATCGCCGACACAAGCGCGGCCGGATCGTACTGCTCTATCAGCCACTCGGCCACGGCCTCTCCCAGCGTCGCACCGACGCCGTACCCGACCACGTCGTCGACGATCGGACCGGCGGGCGACCGCCCGACTACGTCTCTGACGAACGCTCGCCCAACGAGGCGGCCGACGACCCGGGTCGCCTCCTGAACGTCTACGGCCTCCTCTATCTCGGCGTCGGAGAGCAGCGCCTGGAGGTCGACCGCCTCGACTATCTCCTTCGCCGTGTCGGCGGCGAAGTACGCTTCGAGTGCCCGTTCCAGCGTACCCAGCGGTTCGTCCGGTGACTCGTTCATGCGAAACCGTGTCGCTAGCGGCGACTCGAACGGTTAAGAATTTTTGTCGGGTTCGGTAGAACAGGATGAAAAATCAACGGTTGTGAGCGCGGCGCGACCAACAGGGGGAGGCCTATATCCGGCGAGTCCGTACGATCAATTGCGGCACCCCAATGCTGCAACCGTCCGGCGACGGGGCGGTCCTTTTCTGACCGCTCTCGCCGGCGTTTCCCACTCCCCTTCGACACCGTCGCGCGGCGGGATTCTTTCCCCTGCAAACCCGTGTTCACCCTAACCGACGCTACGTCTGCACCCCCAACCCCGTTACGTCTCTTCTGTTTCGCCGAACGTCTCCGTCCGTTCCACGTCGATGCGGAGAAGCAGCGGGAGCGTTACCAGTGCCAGCGCTATCTCGACGCTTCCGGCGACCAGAAAGGCGGTGCCGAACCCGTACGCGTCGGCGACGGTGCCGCCGACGAGAAACCCCGTGAGAAAGCCGAGGCTTCCGAACAGGTTGAACCCGCCCATCGCGGTTCCGCGGTCGCTCGCGGGCGCGAGGTCGGTGACGAGTGCCATCGTCGCGGGTGCCATCAGCGCACCGAGAACGCCGACGAGGACCATCCCCGCGCCGGCGAGCGCGACGGTCGGCATGCGCCCGACGGCGACGACACAGAGGCCGTACAGTGCGGACCCGCCGACGATGGGGAGGCGGCGGCCGACTCGGTCCGACAGCGCGCCGAAGGGGTACTGGAGCAGGGCGAAGGGAGCGAAAAAGAGCGCGAGCATCAACCCCGTCGCGCCGGGGCCGAGGCCGAAGACGGTTCGGAAGTAAAGCGTGCCGACCAGCGCGAAAAACCCGGCCGTCAGGCGGTCGATGAAGCCGAAGGCGTAGGGAACTGTCAACGTCGGCGTAGCGGTGAGGTTCGACGCGACGGTGCGCAGGGTTTCGTTCCGCGACGGCGCGCGGTCCGCGACTCGCGAGACCAGTAGGCCGGCGACCAGCAATAGCCCGCTCGCGAGGTACAGGGGCCCGAGCGGGTCTATCTCCGTCAACTGGCCGCCGAGGGGCGCGCCGGTCGCGGTGCCGAGGCCGATGGCGATGCCCGCCGCGCCCATGTTTTTCCCGTGGCCCCCCGAGAGGTCCATCAGCATCGTCATCGCGAGCGAGAAGGCACCGATGGTCGCCGCGCCCTGGAGCGCGCGGATGACGAGGACCGCTTCGAAGGAGAGGTCCGTCACTGCGGGTGCAACGGCCAGTACGGCGTATCCGACTGCGCCGCCGACCGCACCGACGACGATGAAGGGGACGCGCTTGCCGGCGGCGTCGCTGGCCGCGCCCCAGACGCCGACGAAGACGACGAAGGCGGCGAACTCCGCGACGAGAAACCACATGCTCGCGTCGAGGTCAGTCGTCGCGCCCAGTGCGGACACCAGGTCCGGGACCCCCGGATAGAGAAGAGTCTGGGCCAGCAGGACGGTGAAGACGACTGCCGCGAGCAGTGTCCGTTCTCGTCGTATCCGTTCCACAGCGGCTATTGTCGCTCTCGGATGAAAAACGCCCCGAGTCGCTCCCGTTCCCGTGGCAAGAAGTGGCAAGAACTGCGAATCTTGCCGTAACTACGGGTTATATGAATTAGAAGATATATGAGTGAGATACATGACTGACGAGGACGAGTCCACGGAGACGGACATCTCCACCCGGAGCGTCCACGCGGGGCAGGAACGGCCCGACGAGTCGACGGGCGCGCGCGCTCCGCCGTTGCACCAGACCACGTCGTACGTGTTCGAAGACGCGGACCGTGCCGCGGACCTCTACGCGTTAGACGCCGAGGACCACATCTACTCCCGCATGAGCAACCCGACCGTCGAGACCCTGGAGGAGCGTCTCGCCAGTCTGGAAGGCGGCACGGGCGCGGTGGCGACGGCGAGCGGTATGGCGGCGCTCGACGCGGCGACGCTCGTGCTCGCGGAGACGGGCGACAACGTCGTCTGCTCGACTGACACCTACGGTGGGACGACGGCGTACCTCTCGAAAACCGCCGCGCGCCGCGGGATCGAGGCCCGGTTCGTCGACACGCTGGACTACGACGCGTACGCCGAAGCCATCGACGACGACACCGCCTACGTCCACGTCGAGACGATCGGCAACCCCTCGCTGGTGACGCCGGACTTCGAGCGCGTCGCCGACGTGGCCCACGACCGCGGCGTCCCGCTGGTTGTCGACAACACGTTCGCGACGCCGTACCTCTGTCGACCGCTGGAACGCGGTGCGGACGTGGTGTGGAACTCGACGACCAAGTGGCTCCACGGGTCCGGCACGACGGTCGGCGGCGTCCTCGTCGAGGACGGCGACTTCCCGTGGGGCGAACACGGCTACGAGGAAGTCGCCGGCGACAACCCCGCGTACCACGACACCGACTTCTCGCGGGACTTCCCCGACGCGCCGTTCACCGCCGCAGTTCGGTACCGGTCGCTGCGAAGCCTCGGCGACCAGCAGTCGCCGTTCGACGCCTGGCAGACCCTCCAGGGCCTCGAATCGTTCCCGCTGCGGATGGACCGACACTGCGAGAACGCGGCCATCGTCGCGGAGTATCTCGCCGACCACGACGACGTGGCGTGGGTCACGTACCCGGGGCTGGCGGACCACGAGACCCACGACGAGGCCAGCGAGTATCTGGACGGTGGGTACGGCGGGATGATCGCGTTCGGCCTCGACGGCGGCGACGCCGAACCGTCGGATCGCGGTTCGGACTCTCGCGGCGGATACGAGGCCGGCAAGGCGTTCTGCGAGAACGTCGAACTGGCCTCCTTCCTCGCGAACATCGGCGACGCGAAGACGCTCGTCATCCACCCCGCGAGCACCACGCACGGACAGCTATCGCCCGAGGAACAGCGACAGGCGGGCGTCACGACCGACCTGGTCCGCCTCTCAGTCGGCATCGAGGACCCGGCGGACATCCTCGCGGACATCGAACGGGGGATCGAGTCAGCGACATGAAGGCGACAGCGGGCACCATCGACCTCGGCGAGTTCGAGTTCGAGAACGGCGAGTCGATTCCGTCGCTGGAGGTCGCCTACGAGACGTACGGCGAGTTCGAGGGCGACAATGCGGTGCTGGTCTGTCACGCGCTCACGGGCAGTGCCCACGTCGCCAACCGCCGTCTCACTGACGGGGAATCGCCGGTGACAGGCGGACAGGCACGCGCCTGGTGGGACGACATCGTCGGCCCGGGCAAGGCCGTCGACACGAAGGAGTACTACGTCGTCTGTACCAACGTTCCCGGGTCGTGCTACGGGACCACGGGACCGTCGAGCGAGAACCCCGAAACGGGCGAACCATACGGCACCGACTTCCCGCCCGTCACCGTCACCGACTGGACGCGCGCCCAGCGGGAAGTGCTGAACGAACTCGGCGTCGGCCGCCTCCACGCCGTCGTCGGCGGCAGCGTCGGCGGGATGAACGTTCTGGAGTGGGGAAAGCTGTACCCGGACGACGTTCGCCGCCTGGTTCCGGTGGCCACCGCCGCCCGCCTCGACCCCCAGTGTCTGGCGATCGACGCCATCGCACGACGGTCGATCATGACCGACCCGAACTGGAACGGCGGGGACTACTACGGCGTCTCCGCCGAAGGCGGAGGCTCGTCGGACGACTCCGACGGCGGCGAGCATCCGGACCACGGCCTCGCCCTCGCCCGCCAACTCGGTCACGTGATGTACCTCTCGAAGGCGTCGATGGAGCAGAAGTTCGGCCGCCGCGCGGCCGGCCGCGACGCCGCCCAGGACGTGTTTCCCTCGGACCCGGCGGCGGGGTTTTTCCCGTACCGCGACGTGGAGTCGTATCTCGACTATCAGGCCGACAAGTTCGTCGACCGGTTCGACGCCAACAGCTACCTCTACCTGACGCGGGCGATGGACAACTACGACCTCGCTGGCGGCTACGACTCCGACGCCGCCGCGCTCGCCGCCTTCGAGGGCGAGGCACTGGTTATCTCGTTCACCGGCGACTGGCACTTCACGAGCGAACAGTCGGAGTCACTCGCGGACGCCTTCCGCGAGGCGAGCGTACCGGTCGCACACCACGTCATCGACTCCGACCACGGCCACGACGCGTTCCTCGTCGAACCCGAGAACGTCGGCCCGCCGGTCGCCGACTTCCTCTCCGATGGCGTCGAGGGCCGCGCAGTCACCGACACAGCCGAAGACGAGGACGAGGGCTCCGACTTCGCGCCGGTCCACACGAGCCTGTTCTCGTAACTCTCCTCGACAGACTACCCATTCGATTCCTCGCGGAAGCGACGTATCCATCGAGTTCCGATTACCAAAGCGAACTGGCGTACTGGATGCTGATCGCGTGTTATCACGTCCGACCTCTCCGCACAGATTTTATTCCCGAAACCAATGTTAGTTAAATAGATAACTATAAACCCCTGAAGTCTCTGTGTTCCGATGATGTCAGGGTCAAGAGACGATTCCGGACAACAGGACGCACAGAACGCTGTTCAGGACGGTGGACAGCCGAAGGGCCAACCGCAGGGACAACCAGCCGCTGGACAGGCACCGCCTGCCACGCAGGAGTCCGTCACTGACAAACTCAAAGACCCGCTCGTACAGGAGTTCACGAAAGGAATCGGCGCGCTGTACGCCATTACGGGTATCGGTCTCGGACTGCTGGTAGTGGTGTTCGGCTTCGTCGGCAAGCCCGTCCTTATCCGTGGGACGCAGGCCGATACCGCAGCAGAGGTCCCGGAGTACGGGACGTACATGGCCGCCGAATTCGTCAACCAGACCGGTCAGATCGTGGTCATGATACTGCCCCTTCTGGCCGTCGCGGCGGCGCTTCCCGTCGGCCTCTATGCGGCACGCTCGCTCAACGTCGACGACAAGACGTCGTACATCGCCGCCGGCGTGAGTTCGCTGGTCGGTTCGGTCCTGATGGTCGTCGCAGGTGGCTATCTCGCGGCTTCGCAGGTGTCCAACGTTCAGGACGAGGCCGAGGCGGCCAACAAGGCCCTCGCCGAAGTGGAAGACACTGAAGGGCTGACGCAGGCAACTTCGTTCACCGAGGAGTATACGGTCGAAGCCGTCGACCTCGTGATCAACAGCGTCGGAACCGGTGTCGTCGCGGCTATCATCGCCGTCGCCGCCGCGTACGCCTACCGCAACTACCTCGTCGGCTCGCTGTAGCCTGCTCTCCGCGATCGATGTTTTCCGGAGTCGCCTGGTTCTCCGCCAGCGACTCAACCGTTACAGAACGCAGATCACGCCCAAATTAGGGACGCGGTCGGCGTCTGTCGTCCGTCGTAGGCGACGACGAGACCGCGACGATCGAGTGTCACGCCGCCGCGATGCTGCGCGAGATCGAACCCTTTCACGTCCGCAGAACATAAAATTCAGTGGATAATTATAAATCGCTGTCGTGTAACGTACGGATAATGGCAGACAGAGGTGGCAACCAGCAGAACCGTGGCGAACAGGGGAGAAAACAGGGGGGCGGGCAGGTGCAGGGTCAGCCGAACGACGGCGCGGCCGGACAGCAACCCGGTGCCGTCGGCGGCGCACAGAGCAGGCAGGAGGGTATCGTCGACGTAGCGACGAAGCCGCGGACGAAGGAGTATCTCACCTTCTTCGTCGGACTGTTCGCCGTCGTCGGACTGGCCGTCGGACTGAGCGTTATCCTCGTCGGCGCGCTCGGGGGATCGCCGCTCTCGCCCGACTTCGACTCGACGGTGCAGAATCAGTTGGACAGCAACGTCGACAACGTCGACGAGATGCTCGCCCAGATGCACCTGAATCGTCTGGCGGCGACGGCGATCAACGGCGCGCCGCTGCTCGCGGCCGTACTCGGTGTCGTCACCGGTGGCTACGTCGGGAGTCGTCTCCGCGCACCAGACCGCGAAGCGTACGTCACCGCCGGCCTCAGCGCCGGTGTCGGCTCCGCCGTGCTGGTGACGCTCGTCGGGTTCCTCGCCTCCACGCAGATCGACCCCGTCCCGGCCCCCGAGTTGACTGACGAGGCGTCACAGAGTGCGGGAATGGCCGAGGCCGGACTCGGCGCAGTCGAGGGTATTCCGTCGGCTATCCTCATCGGCGGCACTGACCTCTCGACCGGCGATCTCCTGACGAACGCGGTCCTCATCGGCATCGCCGTCGGGGCGGTCGCCGCGGCGACAGTCTACGTAGTGCGGAACTACAGCCCGCCGGAGGCCTGATCGGTAGCGGTACCCGTTACAGCACGTCGTCTTTTTCGAGCAGGTCCTGCAACTCGCCCATCGTCGTGACGACCGTGTCACAGTGGGGGCGAACGGCGTCTTTCGGCTCGAAGCCGATAGCCTGGCCCGCGACCTGGAGCATCGGCAGGTCGTTCGCGCCGTCGCCGACGGCGATGGCGTCTCCCATCTCGACGCCGAGGTCGTCGGTCAGCGATTCGAGGGCGTCGTCTTTCGTCCCCTCGATGAGCGGTCCCTCGACCTCGCCGGTCAGTTCGTCGCCGGCCATCGGCAACCTGTTCGCGACGATGGTGTCGACGCCGACGCCCTCGCGTTCGAGTGCGGCCTCGACGCCGCGTTCGAACCCGCCGGTGAGGATAGCGACGTGGACGCCGGCAGCGCGAAGCGCCGCGATGAGGTCGGCCGCACCGGGCCGCAAAAGAACCTCGTCGAACGCCGCGGCGGCCTCGACCGCCGGGAGTCCGTCGAGCAGTGCCGCGCGCTCGCGCAGGCTGGTGGCGTAGTCGATCTCGTTGTTCATCGCCCGCTCGGTGATCGCAGCCATCTCGTCGGCCACGCCGCGGCGCTGCCCGAGCAGGACGGTCATCTCCGAGTCCGAGAGCGTTCCATCGAAATCGAACGCGACGATCGTCATGCCGCGGGATTCGTCCGGGGGTGTTGAAAAGAAAGCGATCCCGCGTTTTTTCGCCGGGTCGCCGCCCGGCGGGGGTCCCGATCCGGCAGTTTTCGCCACACATGCCGACACAGGAAGCGTTAACCCGACCGGGCGAAACCCCCTTCGTATGAAGGTACTCGTAACCGATCCCATCGCGGACGCGGGCCTCGCCCGCCTGCGGGAGTCGGGCCACGAG
The DNA here is from genome assembly GCF_034808085.1 of Halostella sp. PRR32. Lineage (NCBI taxonomy): Archaea > Methanobacteriati > Methanobacteriota > Halobacteria > Halobacteriales > Natronoarchaeaceae > Halostella > Halostella sp. PRR32. The sequence continues at coordinate 555,500 of NZ_JAXHGL010000002.1, read as the reverse complement.
GTCGAGACGGCCTACGACGTGGAGGGTGACGAACTGTTAGACGCGGTCGCCGACGCGAACGGACTCATCGTTCGGTCCGGCACCGAGGTGACCGAAGAGGTGTTAGACGTCGCCTCTGACCTGGTCATCGTCGGCCGCGCCGGCATCGGCGTCGACAACATCGACATCGACGCGGCGACCGAACACGGCGTCATCGTCGCGAACGCGCCGGAGGGCAACGTCCGCGCGGCGGCCGAACACACCGTCGCGATGGCGTTCGCCAGCGCGCGCTCTATCCCTCAGGCCCACGTCCGCCTCAAGGCCGGCGAGTGGGCGAAAGGCGACTACCTCGGGACGGAGGTAAACGGCAAGACGCTGGGCGTCGTCGGCCTCGGCCGCGTCGGCCAGGAAGTCGCGAAGAAACTCGACTCGCTTGGCATGGACCTCGTCGCGTTCGACCCCTACATCAGCGAGGAGCGCGCCTCGCAACTCGGCGCGGAACTGGTCGACCTCGACGACTGCCTGGCGCGCGCCGACTTCCTGACGGTCCACACGCCGCTGACCTCCGAGACGGAAGACATGATCAGCGACGACGAACTCGCCAAACTGGAGGGTGGCTATCTCGTCAACTGCGCCCGCGGGGGCGTCGTCGACGAGGACGCACTCGCCGCGGCCGTCGAGGATGGCGTTCTCGCCGGAGCGGCGGTCGACGTGTTCGCCGACGAACCCGTCTCTCCGGACAACCCCCTGCTCGACGTGGAGAACGTTGTCGTCACGCCGCACCTCGGCGCGTCCACCGAGGCCGCACAGGAAAACGTCGCCGTCTCGACGGCAGAGCAGGTCGCCGCCGCGTTCGACGAGGAACCCGTCGTGAACGCCCTGAACGCGCCGTCTATCGACGAGAGCGCGTTCCCCCGCGTCGAACCGTACATCGACCTCGCCGAAACCGCCGGCAAGATCGCCGCTCAACTGTTCGACGGCCGGATCTCCACCGTCGAGGTCAGCTACGAGGGAGACATCGCCGAGGAAGACGTCGAACTCGTCACCGCGAGCGGCCTCAAAGGCGTGTTCCAACCCCTGGAGTGGCAGGTCAACGCCGTCAACGCTCCCCAGATCGCCGAGGAGCGCGGCATCGAGGTCACCGAGTCGAAAACCCGGCAGGCCGAGGACTTCCAGAGCCTCGTCACGGTCACGGTCACTGACGGCGAGGACGAAGTGAGCGTCGACGGGACGCTGTTTGCGGACGGCGACGCCCGTATCGTCCGCATCGACGGCTACCGCGTCGACGCTATCCCCGGCGGTCATATGATGGTCGCGCGAAACACGGACGAACCCGGCGTCATCGGACTCATCGGGAGCGTCATGGGCGACCACGACGTCAACATCGCCGGCATGTACAACGCCCGCGAAACCATCGGTGGAGAGGCTCTGACCGTGTACAACGTCGACAGCCCGGTTCCCGACGAGGCGGTCCGGACGCTTGAGGACGACGACCGGATCATCGGAATGCGCTACATCGCGCTGAACGGCGTCGAAGAGTAGAGCGGTTGCTCCCGTCTACGGTCTCGGCGTTGCCGGCTACTGTTCGGCTTTCTTCCCCGCGCCAATCAGGCTCGGCAACGTCCGATTGGACTCTCTGGGAGTATCCGGAAGGAACGAAAAAGGAGCCGGTTTTTACCCGGCTACGGACGCGTTCGTGGTGTTCTGGCTCGTGACGTTCACCGTCGCCGTGGTGGTCACTGGCTGACCACCGGACACGTAGACTTGGTCGGTGCCGAGGTCGAACTGCTGGTTACCGTTCGTGTCGTTGAACGCGGCCGCGACGAGCGTCTGGTTCTCTGTGAGCGACTGATCCAGCGTCACGCTGACGTTCTGCTGACTGCCGTTGACGAACGACGAATTTCCGAGTGGCGACGCCATTGTCGCGTTGTAGACCGCGACGAAGCCGCCCTGTGACAGATTCGCCGAGTTGACCATGACTGACGTGCCGTTCGAGGTCTGGTTCACCATCGACAGGTTGGCCGAGGCGCTCTGGTTCGCCATCGAAGCGTTTCCGGTCGCGTTAGTGACGTTGACCATCGCCGTGGTAGCGACCAGTTGACCGCCGGAGACGTAGACCTCGTCGGTGCCGAGGTCGAACTGCTGATTACCGTTCGTGTCGTTGAACGCGATCGCTGCGAGCGTCTGGTTCTGCGTCAGCGACTGATTCAGCGTTACGTTCACGTTCTGCTGACTGCCGTTGACGAACGACGAATTCCCGAGCGGCGATGCGAGCGTCGCGTTGTAAACCGTGACGAAACCGCCCTCCGGTAGAGTCGTCGAGTTGACCACGACTGAACTACCGTTTGAAGTCTGATTCGCCATCGATACGTTGGCGGTTCCATTGGTAGCATTAGTGGCGTTGGTAGCGTTAGTGGCGTTGGTAGCGTTAGTGGCGTTAGCGGCGGCGGTTGCGTTGGTAGCGTTGGTAGCGTTGGTAGCGTTGGTGGCGTTGGTCGCGTTCTGTTCGGTGACGTTGACCATCGCTGTGGCGGTCACTGGCTGCTCATCGGACACGTAGATCCGGTCGGTGCCGAGGTCGAACTGCTGGTTGCCGTTCGTGTCGTTGAACGCGACCGCGGCGAGCGTCTGGTTCTGCGTCAGCGACTGATCCAGTGTAACGCTGACGTTCTGCTGGCTGCCGTTGACGAACGACGAGTTACCGAGCGGTGACGCGAGGGTCGTGTTGTAGACCGCGACGAAGCCGCCCTGTGACAGGTTCGCCGAGTTGACCATGACTGACGTGCCGTTCGAGGTTTGGTTCACCATCGACAGGTTGGCCGAGGCGCTCTGGTTCGCCAGCATGGCGTTGGTCGCGTTGGTGGCGTTGGTTGCGTTGGTGGCGTTAGTGGCGTTAGTGGCGTTGGTCGCGTTCTGTCCGGTGATGTTGACCATCGCCGTGGCGGCGGCCAGTTGACCGCCGGAGACGTAGACCTCGTCGGTGCCGAGGTCGAACTGCTGATTACCGTTCGTGTCGTTGAACGCGAGTACGGCGAGCGTCTGGTTCTGGGTCAGCGGCTGGTCGAACGTCACGTTCACGATCTCTTGGCTGCCGTTGATGAACGACGAGTTACCGAGTGGCGACGCCATTGTCGTATTGTAGACTGTGACGAAGCCACCCTCCGGCAGGTCCACCGAGCTAACTACGATTGACGAGCCGTTCGAGGCCTGGTCCGCGACTATTACGTTCGTTGCTGTGGTCTGGTTCACCGAATCTTCGGTGTCGTTATCGGCGATGTCCTCGTCATCGGCATCGTCAGTCTCGTTATCCGCTTGGTCGTCGAGGGAATCGTCGGTCTCGTTGTCGGATTCGTTGTCAGGATCTTCCTGCAGGAAAACCCCGTCTCCAGCGTCTCCGGCAGACAGCTCACTAGAGTCTTCGGCCGGTGTTGCGCTGGCGACGCCGATCCCCGTCATACCCAATACGACGAGACCGACGACGAACACTACAGTTATTGTACGGTGTGTCATGTATCGTCTGAACCTCCGCAAACACGGTCAAGAGGGCTGTTATTAAAGCGAAAACCTTGTTTCGAAACTTTCAGCGGTGCCCGCTGAAGTACCGTCTTACTTACGGCGCACTAGCGTACCCAACCGTCTGAGTAATTCTGATTAGTTCGCTTTCGAATACAGATTACCAGAGATACTGATTGACTTAGGGGGCGGAGTTAGTGCTACTCACGGGGTGCGAGATATTCCTGAACACAGGTGGCTAATTGCTGTTGAATATCAACGTAGGCGGTTCGAAGAAGTCGCATTATCGACAACTTCTGGATAGTTGACGTTCTGATAGTTGAGTGGCTCGTCCGTCGTCAGTGTGAGCGACACAAACAGTCGCTTAACGCAGTGCCGTCCGAATGTTCGTTCGTTTACTACTGGTCGAAGTAACGTCCTACCGAAGCGGCGGTGGGGTCCGCGGCCGGATGGAAAGCGTCTGTGGAGCCGGCTCAGCGCAGGCGGCTGAGTAACTCGCCGAACGCTCGGCCGGTCTCTTCTTGCTCTCCGTCCGCCTCGCACCCTCGCTCGTCGAGGAGACGTTCGTACCGCTGTATCACCGACTGTCGTCGCCGCCGCTCGCGTTCGAGTTCCGCTTCGAGGTCGTTAATCTCGGCCCGTAAGTCGGCGATGCGGGCGGATTCGCCGTCGGCGTGGTCGACGGCGGCGCAGTCGCCGCTCGAGCGCGGGGGAGACTGTTCGGGAGGGGTGGACTGATTGGTCGCCATGCGCACATCTCTACGAGACGCTCTCCCAAAATAACCCGGCAGACGGGCGTCTGTCGCCCGTATGACGACGATCTAGTTGCCGAGGTGTTCGAGAACTGCGTCCGTGTCGTTCGGAACGGGTTCCGGGTCGCCGCCTGCCTCTGCCGCGGCGTCGGGGTCTTTCAGCAGGTGGCCGGTCGTGAGACAGACCACGTCCTCGTCGTCGCCGACGACGCCCCGGTCGCGGAGTTTCCGTAGCCCGGCGACGGAGGCGGCGGAGGCGGGCTCGACGCCGACACCCTCCGCGGCGAGCGAGCGCTGGGCGTCCGTGATCTCCTCGTCGGAAACGGCGACCGCAGTGCCGCCCGTCTCGCGGATGCCCGGCAGTGCCTTGGGCGCGTTGACGGGATTGCCGATGCGGATGGCCGTCGCGCGGGTTTCGACCTCGTCCCAGCGCTCGGTGTGGTCCCACCCGTTCTCGACGGCCTCGACCATCGGGGCCGCGCCCTCGGCTTGGACGCCGGTGAGCTTTGGCACCTCGTCGGCGTCGAGTTGGCCGCTCCGGACGAGTTCGCGGAAGCACTTGAAAAGCGCCGCAGTGTTGCCGGCGTTGCCGACCGGTAGGACGATGCGGTCGGGGTAGCGCCCTTCGTCCGCGTGGAACTCCTCTAAGATTTCGAGACCGATCGTCTTCTGACCCTCCAGGCGGAACGGGTTCAGCGAGTTCAGCAGGTACGCCTCGCCGCGCTCGGCGAGGTCCTGTACGATGTCGAGACAGGCGTCGAAGTTGCCGTCGACTTCGAGAATGCGGGCTCCGTGGAGACTCGCCTGGGCGACCTTGCCCGCGGCGACCTTGCCAGCGGGTAGGAGGACGAGGGTCTCAAGACCGGCGCGAGCGCCGTAGGCGGCCAGCGCGGCGCTGGTGTTCCCGGTCGAGGCGCAGGCGAGGCGGTCGACGCCGAGTTTCTCGGCGACGCGGACGCCGACGGTCATTCCACGGTCCTTGAAACTCCCCGTCGGGTTCATCCCCTCGTGCTTGACGCGGAGGGTGTTGACGCCGACCGATTCCTCCAGCCGCGGGACGTAATGAAGGGGCGTGTTCCCTTCGGGAAGGGTCACGCCCTCGTCGAACGGGAGCGCGGCGCTGTAGCGCCATACTCCTTCGCCCTCGAAGTCCTCGAACGTCGGCGGGTCGGCGTAGCGCGCCTCCAGCAGTCCGTCGCAGTCGTCGCAGCGGTACCGGACCGCGTCGAACGGCGCGAACGTCGCGCCGCATTCGATACACGCCAGCCAGACGCCGTCCTCGGCGTCTTCGGGGGCGGCGTCCTGCTCGGCAGCGAGCGTCATGGAGCTCATTACCGGCTTCAAGGATCCGGGCCGGGAAAAACTGCCCGCTCTGCGCGAAACTGGCCCCGCTCGCGACTCAGAGATACGGGAGCGGACTCGTCGGGCAGAACATCGGCGCTTCGTCCAGAAGGTGTCGGAGGACGCGGACGTGGCCGCTTCCGATGATCAGCAGCACGCGTTCGTCGCCCGCCTCTACCGCCCGCCACAGGTTGTGTGCGATGCGGATGTTCCGGTCGTACCAGGTCGAGAGCGCCCGCGGCCCGCCGAAGTTCTCGCCCTCGCCGTAGCGCAGGTAGGTCCCGAACATACCGCGCTGGTTGATCGCCAGATGCTCTTCTCCGTTCAGATATCGGTGGTACTCGACGAGCGTCGACTCCCGGAGGCGCTCGTTCAGTTCGCGCTCGATAGTTTCGGGGTCCCGGAGCGAGAACGACGCCTTCGTCTCCGGTTCGAAGTCGCGTTCTTCGAGCGCTGTCAGCCCGTCGTTACCGAGCGAGGCCGGGGCGTCCACGGGATACACTCGGTCGTGACCTAACTGGTCGGCCAGCCGAAAGCCGACCTGCACGACTTCGCTCCGGCACTCGGTCGTTGGCTCGTTCCGCCGCGGGTGTAGCGGATCTATCTCTACTTCTTGGTCGTAGGCGTACTCACTGGACTGGTAGGCGTCGAACAGGTCGTTCAGGTCTTCGGTCCGGTCGTACGGTCGCTCGACGGCGACTCGTTCCGGGTTCCACCGTCCGAGCCGACCGGTCAGGTCCCGGAGACCCTCCTGGCGCTCCGGTGCGAGCACGTCGTCCGCGTCGACGTTCACCTCGTCAAGTCCCGGACTGTCCATGTGGTACGTGCCGAACAGCATCACGCGGACCTGGCCAGCCTCGTAGCGCGGCCACCCTGTCGGCGGTTCCGTCTCCCCCGATTCGCTGATCTCGACCATCGTGCGGCATCCTCACACGGCGGGGTTAAAAACGCTTCGAGGCTGGTGAAAAGAATCCAACTGAACTGCGATGTACCTCAATCGTCCCCGAACTCGTCGATGACGCCGTGGACGATCTCGGCCCAGTCGTCGAGCGCGGCATGGAGCATCGACTTGGCCTCGGGGAGCGGTTTCGCGGTGTACTGGTAGACGTATCCGCCGGGGTCGAGCAAGCGACGCTCCCGGTCGACGAGTCCTTTCTCCATTAGCGTGGTCAGCGAGCGGTTGACGTTGCTCCGGTCGCGGTCCAGTTCCGTCGCGAGTTCCTCGACGGTGCTTCCGGGGTGGTCGAGCAGTGTCAGATACGTCCGTGTCTCGTGGGCCTGGATGCCGAACACACAGGTCATCACCTCGGAGAACGATGGATCCGCCGTCTCCATTAGCTCCCCCATCTCCCCGGCCGGTTCGGAATCCGCCATAGGCAGACGTTCGAGCGGTGAGGGGTTAAAAGCGATGACTCATCCTGCCGGACGGAGGCCTGTGACGACTTTCGACTGGAGTGTCGACTATCGTCTCGCAGTTCCGTTCGACAGTATCAGTCTATGGTTTTGATGTACCCCTGGTTCTTGATGCACTTGCGCATCTCAGCTTCCGCTTCATGTTTGTGCAACGTCGTGGGCGTGTCGCAGTAGTACACCGTGCCGTCGTGACGTAACGTCACCTCGTACTCCGAGCCGAGCACCTCCGTTTCGATGATGACGCGACCGCCGTCGTTCAGCACATCGAGGATCACGTCGGCGTCGAGTTCGCCGGCGGTGGCACGCAGTGGGTCGTTCATCTCGGGTATGTCGAGTTTCGACCCGGCGCTATTGAGTGTTTTCGGCTCCGGCCGAGTTAGACGTTACCATGGATAAGAGCTACGCACCTGTGCGTCCGTGACGCCGCGCCGAGATATCTCTATACGGACGACAATGCGAACAATTACCATGGCACAGGAGACTTCCACCGACCGTCGAACTGACACCAGAACACGGCTCGAAACGTGGCAGGCGGGCGTCCTCGGCGGTCTCGCCGGGGGGTTCGTGATGGGTATCATGCTGACGATGCAGATGACGCCGGTCATCGAAAACGCCATTCCCGCACTGTGGGGGCTCTCCGGCGGACTCGCAGGGTGGGTGATCCACATGTCGAACTCGGCCGTCCTCGGCGTCGTCTTCGCCGCTATCGCTAGCGCCGGCGCTTTCCGCGAGTACGCCGACAGCCCCGGGACGAGTGCCGCCCTCGGAATCGCGTATGGCGTCGTCCTGTGGGTCGTCCTCGCCGCGATCGTGATGCCGATCTGGCTGGACGCTGTCGGCTTCGGTATGGCTCCGGCCGTTCCCAACTTCAATCCGATGAGCCTCGTCGGTCACGTCGCGTACGGCGTAGTTCTGGGGGTTGTGTACCCGCTGCTACGCTGACGGAGTGCCGTACCCGACGCGTTTTTCTTCTGTGCGGATACGACACATTAGCGAGATACTAATTTAAACTACACGACACATCCTCCCGTATGTCGAAGACGGACCGGACGATGCCGAAACCGGAGCGCAACAACTCCTACGTACTATACGGTGCTATTACCGGCGTTATCGCCGGTCTCGTGTTCGGATTGCTGATACAGTTCCGACTCGAACGGATGACCGCGATCGGTGCGATGTACACGCTGGGCGAACCGAGTCTCTCCGCTGGATGGGTCGCACACGTCTTTCACAGTGCGCTCTTCGGCGGTCTGTTCGGACTGGTCATCGACCGCGAACCGCTCCGGTCGTGGGGTCGCAATCCGTTGACGAACGCCGGGCAGGGTCTCGCCTTCGGAGTCCTTCTCTGGGGGATAAACATCGTCTTTCTCTGGCCGCTGTGGCTGAACAGCGTCGGCGTCCCCAACGCGCCGGAACTCCCGTTTCTGGGCGTCATGCCGCTTTTGGGTCACGTCATCTACGGCGGTCTGACGGGGCTACTGTTCACCCTGACGACCGGCGACCGCGGAGAGCATACCTCTCTGTTTCGGGGTGGTGGTTAACCACGGCTGTGACGTACCCGGAAGCGCAATGGTCGGATCATCTCCAAAGGCGTCTCTCGTCGTCGGATGTTTGACGTTCGGCGTCGCAGTTTTATCGTTCGTGATCGAAGATACGCTCGGATCGTGGCCGACTCCGTTCGGCCAGGGGAGCCCCGTGCTGTTCGCTATCCTCGGAATCGCTCTCGTGAGCCCCTACATGATCTCACGCGTCAACGGAACTGAAGAGTGAGCGGCGGTACACTCTGTCTCACGAGTCCGTTCGCGACCGCGACCGTCCGGCAGTCAGTTCTCCAGCAACCAGGCGAGCAGGCCTTTCTGGGCGTGCATCCGGTTTTCCGCCTGCTGCCACACGACCGAACGGTCGCTCTCGATGACGTCGTCGGTGATCTCCTCGCCGCGGTGAGCGGGCAGACAGTGCATCACGGACGCGTCGGGAGCTGCGTGGTCCAGCAGGTCCGCACGGACCTGAAACCCCTCGAAATCGTTCATTCGGACGTCGCGTTCGTCCTCCTGTCCCATGCTGATCCACACGTCCGTGTAGATGATGTCGGCGTCCTCGACGGCTGCGACCGGGTCGTGTGTGACTGTCGGGTCGCCGCCGAGTTCACGGGCTCGTTCGACCACGTCGTCGTCGATGCCGTAGCCCGGGGGTGTGGCGACGGTGAGGTCGACGTCTGCCAGCGCGCACCCGATAGCGAACGACTGGGCGACGTTGTTCCCGTCGCCGACCCAGGTAGCCGAGACGTCGTCGAACCCGTCTTTCGTCTCCCGGATCGTCAGCAGGTCGGCGAGCGTCTGGCAGGGGTGGGCGTCGTCGGTGAGGCCGTTGATGACGGGAACGTCGGAGTACTCGGCGAGCACCTCGGCGTTGGCGTGTTTGAACACGCGGGCCATCAGCACGTCGACGTACCGTGACAGCGCTCGCGACGTGTCCTTGAGCGGTTCGCCGCGGCCGAGTTGGATGTCGTTCTCGCCGAGGAAGACGGCGTGGCCGCCCAGTTGCGTCATCCCCGTCTCGAACGAGACACGAGTCCGAGTCGAGGGTTTCTGGAACAGCATGCCGAGCGTCCGCTCTTGCAGGTCCCGGTGGGATTCACCGGCGTTCAGCAGCTCTTTGTACTCCGCCCCCCTGTCGAGGACGGACTCCAGTTCGTCGGGCGTCAGATCGTCGACGTCGAGGTAGTGTCTGGTCATGCTTGCAGGCGGTTCGCGACGCGTTCGAGCACGGCGATCGAGCGCTCGAACTCGCCGAGGTCGAGATGTTCGTTCGGTGCGTGGTCAAGGTCGGAGTCGCCGGGTCCGTACGTCGCCATCGGACAGTCCCAGGCTTGCGCGTAGAGGTTCATGTCGCTCGTCCCGGTTTTCCGCAGGAGGCGGGGGTCGCCCTCCTCGCCTCGGATCGCGGCTCGAAACGCCCGTGCGACCTCGTTCCGGGGGTTCTCCATCACCGGCGGAGTGGGCTCCTCCCACGTGACCGTGCCCGTCTCTAGCTCGCCGTCCCGCGGGTCTTGTCCGCTCGACGTGTTCGAGCGACCGTATAGCTCGCTCTCCGCGATCTCTCTGATACCCTCCGCGGTCCTGTTCGGCGGGATCCGCAACTGAACGTCCATCGTCGCCTCGACCGAGAGGCCGTCCGCGGTGAACCCGCCCTCGACGCTGACCGGCTTCGTCGTCACCTGTTCGAAGACGGGTATTTCGGCGGTTTCACCGTCTTCATCTCGTTGCGCCTCGGGCGCAACGCTACTTTCGTCCGGGTCGAACGCGTCTTCGACGCGGGACCACCAGCGGATCGCGTCCTGAATGGCGTTCGGTTCGGGCCGGGAGGTGTGGCCGGACTCGCTGGTCGCGAGATACGTGCCGGCGAGAAAGCCACGGTAGCCAAGCGTGATCCCGTCCCAGCCGCTGGGTTCGCCGTTGACGACGGCTTCGGGCGCGTCGCGGTCGGCGATCAGGTGACGCGCTCCCCGGGAGTCGGTCTCCTCGCCGACGACGCCGACGAACGAGACGCCGGCACGCACCGCCGCGGCGGCCATCGCCGCGAGCGGGCCGGTCGCGTCGACGGAGCCGCGGCCCCACAACTGGTCGTCGTCGTCCACTTCGACCGGGATCTCTCCGGGCACGGTGTCGATGTGCGAGGTCAGCAACACCGCGTCGTCGGCGGGGGCGCGGACGTTACCCACCTCGTCGATCCACACCTCGCGGTCGTGGGCCTCGAAGAAGTCGGCGAGACGCTGGGCCGCCGCCGCCTCCTCGCCTGTGGGTGAGGGGATCGACACGAGGTCGACGAGCAGTTCGCGGGCCTCGTCGTCCGAGACGGTCGCGGTCGCGCTCATTCCACGACCTCCGCCAGCGCGTCGACCACGTGGTCGACCTCCGCTTCGCCGATGGTCAGCGGCGGGAGCAGGCGCACGACGGTCCGACCCGCCGGCAGCGCAAGCACGTCGTGGTTCAGCGCGAGTTCCTTCAGCGCGCGGTTCGCACCGCGGCCGACCTCGACGCCGACCATCAGGCCCTCGCTGCGGATCTCGCGGACCTCGTCGCCGACGGCCGCGTCGAGTTCGGCGTGGAGGTACTCGCCCATCGCCGCGGCGTGTTCCGGGATCCCCTCGTCGACGATAGTCGAGACGGTGGTCCCCGCGGCGGCCGAGATAACCGGCCCGCCGGAGAACGTCGAGGCGTGCGAGCCGTAGTTCTCGGCGATCCAGTCGCGACACAGCGTCGCACCGACCGGGAAGCCGTTGGCGAGGCCCTTCGCGCTGGTGATCATGTCAGGGGTGACGCCCGCGCGCTGGGCGCTCCACAGCGCGCCGGTCCGTCCCATCCCAGTCTGTACCTCGTCGAAGATGAGCGCCGCGCCAGCGTCTTCCGTGATGTCGCGCGCGGCCCGCAGGTACTCGGTCGAAGCGGGGTTGATCCCGCCCTCGCCCTGGACGGGTTCGACGATGAACCCGGCGGTATCCTCGTCGACGGCGTCGTCGAGCGCCTCCGTGTCGTCGTACGGGACGAACTCAACGTCGCCGATCAGCGGTTCGTACGGGTCCTTGTACTTGTTCTTCCAGGTGGTCGCCAGCGACCCCATCGTGCGGCCGTGAAAGCCCTGCATCGTGGCGACGAGTTTCGAATCGCCCGTCGCCGCCCGCGCGAACTTCAGCGCCGCCTCGTTGGCCTCCGTGCCGGAGTTACTGAGCCACACCTTGTCGATGGGGTCCGGCGCGGTCTCGGCCAGCGTCTCGTACGCCGCCGTCCGCGCGGCGTTGGGGTACGACGCCTGCACGAACGTCAGCTTCTCGAACTGCTCCGTGACGGCCTCGGTGACCGCCGGGTGGCCGTGACCGAGGGGGACGCAGGCGTACGACGCGCCCATGTCGAGATACTCGGTGCCGTCGTCGCCGTAGACGTACGCGCCGTCGCCGCGTTCGATCCCGATCGGTTTCTCGGAGAAGACGAACCCCGTCATGCGTCCCCCTCCTCGTCCGCGTCGCCGTCGTCAGCCAGCGCACCTGGCGTGATCGTCGTGCCCTGCCCGTCGAGCGCGCCGACGATGGGGTCGTTGAGGTTCGCGTCGGCGACGGTGACCGAGGCCGCGCCGCCCTCTAACGCCTCGGTCGCCGCCATCACCTTCTTCGTCATGAACCCCTCGGCCGCGTCCTCGACGCGCTCGAACGCCGCGGGCGTCGCGGCCTCGTCGATGACCGTCGACTCGTCGTCGGGGTCCTCGTAGATGCCCGCGACGTCGGTCAGGACGACCAGATCCGCCTCAAGCGCGCCGGCGACGGCCGCGGCGGCGCGGTCCGCGTCGGCGTTGACTGGCGTGCCCTCTTTCGACAGCATCGGGACGGTGACGACCGGCGTGTAGCCGCTCGCCAGGAGCGTCTCCAGCAGGTCGGCGTTCACGTCTTCGATCGTGCCGGAGTGGTCCCCGCGTTTGATCTTCTTCGTGCCGTCCTCGACGACCCGCACGGCGGACTTGCGCGGGCCGGTGAGCAGTTTCCCGTCGACGCCCGAGAGGCCGACGGCGTCGACCCCTTCGCTCTGGAGCGAGGCGACGAGGTCCGTGTTCAGCTTCCCGGGCATCACCATCTCGAACACCTCCATCGTCCGCTCGTCGGTGAAGCGCCCGACGACGCCGCCGGGCGTCTCGACGTACTCGGGTTCCTCGCCGAGTTCTTCTAACGTCTCGTCCACTGCGGTCGACCCGCCGTGGACGACGACGACGTCCTCTCCGTTGGCCGTGAGGTGAGCGACGTCTGCCAGTGCGCCTTCCGGTTCGACGGCGCGAGCGCCGCCGATCTTGACTACTACCGTCATGTTGGTACGGAAACCTCCGTCGTGTCTGTGGAAATCATGAAAACGAATCAGGGTGCGCCGACAGGATGGAGTCCCTGGAACTCCAGGCCCGCCGTTTCCTCGAAGCCGAGCGCGACGTTGGCCGCGTGGACCGCCTGGCCCGCGGAGCCTTTCATCATGTTGTCGATGGCGGAAAACACCACGACACGCTTGTTCGAGGGGTCCAGTTCGAAGCCGACCTCGCCGTAGTTCGTCCCGGCGACCGCCTTCGGTTCCGGATAGCGGTAGACGCCGGACCCGCCCGCGGCCATGCGCATGAACGGCTCGTCCTCGTAGGTCTCGCGGTACGCGCCCCAGAGGTCTCCCTTCGAGACGGGGCCGTCCGGGAACACGTGACAGGTCGCCGACGCGCCGCGGGTCATGTCCACGGCGTGGCAGGTAAACGACACCGACGTGCCGAGGAACTGCTCGATTTCGGCCTCGTGGCGGTGGCCCTTCGGCGCGTACGGGCGGACGACGCCCGAGCGTTCGGGGTGGCTGGACGCCTCGCCGCCGCCAGCGCCGCCCTCCGAGGAGCCGACTTTCACGTCGACGACGACCTGCTCCGACCCGGAGAGGACGCCGTGTTCGAACAGCGGGTAGAGGCCGAGGATCGTCGCCGTGGCGTTACAGCCGCCGGAGGCGATCAGGTCCGCGCCCGCGAGGTTCTCGCGGTTGATCTCCGGCAGGGCGTACTCAGCCTCGTCGAGCAGTTCGGGCCTGCTGTGGCCGTCGTACCACTCGTCGTACTGCGCCTCGCTGTCGAGGCGGAAGTCCGCCGAGAGGTCGACGACGGTGTCAGCGACCTCGCGGAACGTGTCGACCTGTTCCATCGAGACGCCGTGGGGCGTCGCCGTAAAGAGCACGTCCACGCTCTCTAGGTCCTCCGGGTCGGAGAAGCGCAGGTCGGTACCGCGGAGGTTCGGGTGGACGGAGCCGACGCTCTTGCCGTCGTAGCTCCGACTCGTCGCCTGCTGGATTTCGAGGCCGGAGTGCGCGTCGATCAGCCGCAGTAGCTCGCCGCCGGTGAAACCGCTGCCGCCGACGACCGACGCCGAGAGCGACTCGTCCGCCATCAGGCGGTCACCTCTTTCCCCTGTTCGGCCTCGACCTTGGCTTCGAGCCAGTCGACGACGGCCCCGGGAACGTCGATGTCGGTCGTGTCGTTCAGCGCCTTGAACTCGACCGTGTGATTGACCTCGTGGACGGTGTAGCTGTCTCCGGTCTCCATGAGGTCGACGCCGAGCAGGCCGCCGCCGACGGCGTCGCTCGCGCGCTCGACGAGGTCTCTCGCCTCGTCGTCGAGTTCGAACTCGGCGGTTTCGGCCCCCTTGGCCGCATTCGTGAGCCAGTGGTCCGACGAGCGGACCATCGCGGCGACGGGCTCGCCGTCGGTCGCCAGCACGCGGATGTCGCGGCCGGGCTTCTCGACGAACTCCTGGACGTAGAACACCTTGTGCTCGTAGTGGCCGAGCGTCGCCTTGTGTTCGAGGATGGCCTCGGCGGCCGACTTGCCGTCTATCTTCGCCATCAGACGGCCCCACGAGCCGATGACCGGCTTCAGGACGCAGGGGTAGCCGAACTCCTCGATGGTCTGCATCGCGGCGTCTTTCGTGAATGCCACGTCAGTGTTCGGGGTGGGGATCCCCTCGCGGGTCAGCGCCAGGCTGTTTTTCACCTTGTCCGCACACACTTCCGCGGTGTCCGGCGTGTTGACCACGGGCACGTCGTACGCCTCGCAGAACCGCGTGACGTAGAGGCTCCTGCTGGTCGCCAGACAGCGGTCCAGCACGATGTCCAGGTCGTCGAACGCCTCCGGGGCGTCCTCGATGTTGAACTGCTGTTTCCGGACGTCTATCTTGGTGATGTCGTGGTCCCGGTCACGCAGCTCCGACAGCAGGAGCTTCTCGTCCTTGCGGATCCGGGAGTACAGCATTCCGACGTTCATTTGTGTTCCTCCGTAACTGCCGTGTTCGTATCCGCCGCCGTCAGGGTCGTACCGCGCGTTCGCGTTGCGGTGAGAGTCGTCTCGTCCGTCACCTTACTCCCCCCAGTCCTCCTCCAGCTCGGGGGCCTTCTGGAGGACTGGCGGGTTGGTGTCGGTCACTTCGAGCTCCGCACCGCAGGTCGTACAGTCGATGATCTCTCCGACTTCGAGGTCGTCGTGCAGGGCCACGTCCGCCCCACACTCAACGCATTCTGCCATTGTACCCTCTACTCGACGCCAGTACACCTTAAAACCTTCGAACTTACCAGATAAATTAAATAAGCATACTCTCCTCTAATCGCTTCAAAAATCCGCTCAAGCCGAAATCGCGTTCCGAGTATCAGTTTCGGAATGTGTTATCTGTCCCCTCGCGGGGACGGCGGCGACGGCGTCGCCGTCGCTCGCCCACGGGTTCCCGGTGGTGCACCCGTGGACGGCGGTAGTGGTCGCGGTCCGACGGGTCGATCACGCATACTCGCTCACCTCCGTGCGGAGGGCGTCATCGGCGTCGGCGAGCGCGGACCGCTCCGCCTCGACGGCCTCGGTGTCGGCGGTAAGCGTCGCCTCGGCGGCGTCGAGCGCGTCGGCCACCGCGGTCGCGGCGGGACCGCCGGTCGAGTCCCGACTCGCCACGCTCTCGGCGGGGTCCAGAGCGGCCTCCACGGCCGCGCGTTCGACGTACCCGTCGAGGGAATCGCCGAGCACCTCGCGGGCGGCGGCGTCGAGCGCGTCGTAATCAGCACCCGACTCTGCTGCGACGGCCACCATCTCGTGTGCGGTGCGGAACGGGAGACCGTGCATCGCCAGCAGGTCCGCGACGCCGGTCGCCGTCGAGAAGCCCTCGCCCGCGGCGTCCGCGAGCGCCGCCTCGTCCCAGTCGGCGGTGGCGACCGCACCGGCGGCCACGTCCACCGCCTCGACGACGGCGTCGACCGTCTCCCAGGCGTGCGGCGTCGCGCGCTGCAGGTCGCGGTTGTACGCGCGCGGCAGCCCCGAAAGCGTCGTCAGCAGGCCGTTCACACCGCTCGCGGCGTCGCCGGCGGTCGCGCGGACGAGTTCCAGCGTGTCGGGGTTTTTCTTCTGGGGCATGATCGACGAGGTCGACGAGTAGTCGTCGCTCAGGTCGACATAGCCCTTGTTCGCGAAGACGATCAGGTCCTCGGCGAGGCCCGACAGCGTCGTCGCTAGGTTCGCGAGCGCGCTCGTCGTCTCCAGCAGGAAGTCGCGGGCGGAACTCGCGTCCATCGAGTTCTCGACGACCGACTCGAACCCGAGCAGTTCGGCGGTGCGTTCGCGGTCGATGTCGAACGGCGTGCCCGCGAACGCCGCCGCGCCGAGCGGCGACCGGTTCACCCGGTCGTAGGCATCGAGTAAGCGCTCGGTGTCGCGCGCGACCGCCGATTCGTACGACAGCAACCAGTGCGCGACGGTCGTGGGCTGGGCGGGCTGGAGGTGCGTGAAGCCGGGCATCACGGCGTTCGCGTGGGCCTCGGCCGCCGACAGCAGGGCCTCGCGGAATCCCAGCGTCGCCTCCGCGGCGTCCAGTGCGTCCTCGCGCAGGCGGTAGCGTATACAGGCCGCTACCTCGTCGTTGCGCGACCGGGCGGTGTGCATCTTACCGCCTTCCTCGCCGACGCGGTCGATGACCGCCGTCTCGATTGCGGCGTGGACGTCCTCGCCCTCGGGGAGTGCGCCGTGGCCGGCGTCCTCCACGTCGTCCAGCGCGGAGAGGATTTCGCCGGCCGTGTCGTCGTCGACGATCCCCTGTTCCGCGAGCATCACGACGTGTGCGCGGTCGACCGCGAGGTCGGCGTCGAAGATGCGCCGGTCGGCGTCGAGCGAGGAGAGGAACTCGCGGGCGGGGCCGCCGCTGAAGCGGTCCCGGCGGACGACGTCGCCTGAGTTCCCCTCGGTCATCTCACTCGTCCCCGTCGCCGCTCCCGTCCGTGGCGAGCGTCTTCTTGTCCTGCGCGTCGATGACCTTGTTCGCCAGACGACCCTGGAAGCCGTGATACTTCGCGACGCCGGTGGCGTCCTTCTGGGTGATATTCTGGCCCTCGACGGTTTCGGTGTTGAACGAGGCGGCGTCCTCGGAGTAGGCCGCGTACTCGCTCTCGCGACCGACCGGACGGGCGCTCCCGCCTTCCAGTTTGACCGCCACCGTGCCGGTGACGCGGGACTGCGTCTCGTCGATGAACCCTTCGAGTGCACCCACGAGCGGCGCGTCGATCAGGCCCTGGTACGCCTTGTTCGACCACTGCTGGTCGACCTGCGTCTTGAAGTCGCGCTCTTCCTGGGTGAGCACGAGACCTTCGAGCGACTCGTGGGCGTTCAGCAGGACAGTCGCGGCGGGGTGCTCGTAGTTCTCGCGGACCTTGAGACCGAGCATGCGGTCCTCCATCATGTCCGTGCGACCGACGCCGTACGCGCCCGCCAGATCGTTGAGGTACTCGATGAGTTCGACGGGGCCGTACTCCTCGCCGTCGACGGCGACGGGTTCGCCGTCCTCGAACTCGATCTCGACGAGTTCGGCCTCGCCGGCCTCACCGGGCGCGTCGGTCCACTCGTAGATCTCTTCCGGCGGGACGTATCCCGGGTCCTCCAGTTTCGCACCCTCGACCGAGCGGCTCCAGAGGTTCGTGTCGATGGACCAGTCGCCCTCGTTACCGCTCTCGACGGGGAGGCCGCGCTCCTCGGCGTACTCCATCTCCCACTCGCGGGTGAGTTCGAGTTCGCGGACGGGCGCGATGACGTCGAGTTCCGAGTCGCGCCAGACGGCCTCGAACCGTAGTTGGTCGTTGCCCTTTCCGGTACAGCCGTGGGCAACGGCGTCGCAGTCGTGTTCCTTCGCTGTCTCGAGGATCGCATTCGCGATGACGGGGCGCGCCAGCGCGGTGCCGAGCGGGTAGCCCTGATAGGTCGCGTTCGCTTTCAGCGAGTCGAGACACAGCGTGGCGAACTCCTCTCGTGCGTCCACGACGTACTGTTCGACGCCGAGCGCGTCGGCGGTCTCCTCCGCTTCTTCGAACTCCTCGTCGGGCTGGCCGACGTCGACCGTGACGCCGACGACCTCGTCGTAGCCGTACTCCTCTTCGAGTAGTCCGACGCATACTGTCGTGTCCAATCCGCCTGAGAAGGCGAGTGCCACGCGTTCCATCTGTAACCGAAGAGACCCGCTTGAGGGTATTAAATCCTTCCTTTTAGATAGTGAATAAAAAGCACAGACGCGTCCGTAGGCGGGCTAAAGAGTTCTCAAGACTTCGTTCGAATCCGGTCGGAATGGAGAGTAATGATGGGCCTAGAAGAGGCCCGGTCGTCGCGGTCGCAGTCGCGGAGAGAAGGAGACGGACCCGGCGCTCACGGCGTCCGAGAGCGCGGAACGGCGGCGAGTCCAGTCCATCGTACCCGTCAGTAGTGGAACTGGGCTATTAAACCCTTCCGGCGAGGCAAAAGTTACGATTCGGCGGTCGAGTCGTCCTCGGAGGGTTCGCCGTCCGCGGACCCACTCCGAGTCACGTTCTCGATGGCTCCGGCGGTAGTCGTGGCGGCGGCGTCACCATTGCTGCCAGCCGCCTCAGCGTCGCCGTTTACGTCTACACTGCTTCCGCGGTCGCTGTCGTTTGCGGCACCGTCGGCGCGTTCCTCAGCGGTGTTTTCCGCGTCAACGACTCCTTGTTCGGAACTGTTCGTCGCATCCGTCACGTGGTCTTCGCCGGCCGTTTCAACGCTCCCGGTCACATTTACGGCTTCGGGGTCACTGTCGTTCGTCCCGTCAGCGTCGCGTCCGTTAGAACCGTTCGCGGCGTCGGTACTGCGGCTATCGGAGCCGTTCGTTGCGCTAAAACCGCGGTCGGCGGCTATCGGTTTGCCAGCGTTCTCGCCGGCGATAGAGCGTGCCATATCGGCCGCCTCGCCGCCGCTCAGGTCCTTGGCTCGGGTACGGAGCGACTGAACCGCGTCTCCGCCGTTCTGATCGAGTACGCCGATGGTGTCGTCAGTGCGGGCGTTCTCGCTCGCGTTCGCCATCCGCTCGACCGTCCGGGCCTCCGCGACGATCTGGGCCATCCGTGCACGGTATTCGCCTTCGGTTATGGACCCGTTCGCCCGTGCTTTCCGGAGTTCGGAGCGACGCTCTTCGAGTTCTTCGAGGCGGGTCTCGATGTCGGTTATCCGCCCGGTAACGACTGCGGCACGGGCGGTATTGCTCCCCGCGCCGCTGACGCGGAGCTGAAAGGTCCGCTCTTCCATCTCGCCGTCGATTTCGGCGGCCTGAACGCCGACGACGCCGGCGAGTCGTTCGCCGGGTGCGACCGAATCGTTCGATTCGTTGCTCTGAACCGGTGTGCCAGCGCTTCCACCGGCCATGGCGGCGGCCGGAGCTACCACCAGAGCGAGGACGAGGAGGGCGAGTGCAACCAGGGTCTTGCGACGCATCGTATCACTACTGTACCGCTCTACTCTCATATAAACGATAGGCTCTCAATCCCGATCAACGACGATTAATTCGAATTCACGCGGTTTCGATCCCGGCTACGTCGTGCGGTTCCTCCGAAGGTACGGGTGCGAATCGCGTGACTGCCCTGCCCGGTCATATTTCGTCGGTTTCGTCGGGGAGCGAGAGAACGTTCTCCCGGCCGAGGCGGAAGCTCTCTATTTTCCCCTCGTCTCGCAGGTCGCCGACCACCTGGCTGGTTTTGGCCTCCGTCCAGTCGAGCGCCGTGACCACCTCCTGCTGTTTCATCCGTCCGTCGCGCTGTTCGAGCAGCCGCAGGACGCGCTCTTCGTTGCTCAGCAGTTCCGGCGGCGGACCGTCGTCGTCCGCATCGCCGCCGGCCTGACCGGCCGTCGCGCCAGCCTCCTCGGTCGACCCGTCGCTCGTCTCTGCCGCCCCGGCCGCACCGCTTCCGCGACTCCGTGCCCAATACGCCAGACCCGCTATCGCGGCGACACCGACGACGACGAGCGCCGCGAGCAGCGGGTCGGTCCCGTTTCCGGAACCGGCGGACCCGTCCCCGTCGCCACTGCCGCCTTGGCCGCCGTCCGCGGGCGCGAGAACCAGGCTCGGTTCGTCGGAAGTGAAGTCGGTCTGGGTCCCGCGCCAGCCGACCGAGGTGTCGCCGCTGTTGTCGGTATCCGGCGAGATGGACTCGACCTCGTAGCCGTCGGGCCACTCGACAGTCAGACGGGTTTCGCTGCTCAGGAAGAACCCGCGGATCGCGTCGCCGACCAGGATCCGGTCGCCGTCGACGGCGGCGAAGTTCTCCCAGTCGAACGTGTACGTTATCACGCCGTACTCCTGCGGGATCGAGCGCGTCTCGGTGCCGATTCTCACGTCGCGTACCGCCATTTCGCGACCGGTTTCGTTTTCGGCCGACCGGACGGTGCGTGTTATCCGGTCGCGAAAGCGCGCGGTGTAGTTGTCGGGGTTCGCCTCCACGTCCCGTTGCAGGTCCTCGAACGCCTGCGTCGTGTTGTCGTCGTCGAGGCGCGTCCAGTACTGCATCTCCCACGTCGCCGTCCCGTTCTCGTCGACCGAAACGAGCAGGCGTATCTCATCGGTTTCGACCTCCTGGGCGGCGGCGACCTCCGGGTCCGGGTTGGCTGACTGGTGCTCGGAGCCAGCGCCGCCCGCGACAGTCCCGACGGCACCCGAGGCGGAACCGGCGGCTCCGGCGCTGGAAGCGAGGGAAACCGTGATCAGCAGGGCAACGAGACTGACCGCGAGTGCCCCTCGTGTCCTCTCTCGCATTCTGCCGAACGGTGGCTCCTAGGGGTGAAAGGTCTTACCACCGAGTCGTGTCCCCGCAGAAGCCACAGGATATTTATGCGCGTGCTCTGATTTAATCAAATATGTTCGACAACCGTGGTGACCTCGGGGTGGAGACGCTCCTGAAGGTGGTGCTCGTTCTAGTGGCGCTGCTGCTCGTTCTGGAAATCCTGGGGCTCATCGTCGACGGTGTCATGTCTCTCCTCGGTCCCCTCCGCCCGCTGGTCAGTCTGGTCATCCTGGCGCTGATCGTACTCTGGTTGCTCGACCGACTCTAACGCGCGGCACTGGTGTCGAGATCGACCGCCATCCTCTTGCCACGCCGCCCCCTAGCACCGCCGTGTTCAGCATCAACGCCCCGGTCCCCGGGCGAGTTGCCCGGATCGCGTCCGACCTGCATCCCTCCCTCGTCGGGTTCGACCGCATCCGGGAACACCACTCGCTGCTGGTGAAACGCTTCGGCGATCCTGACCACGTCGCCTCCCTGCAGCACGAGGCCCGGCGCGCGATGAACGACGCCCCGGCGTTCGAGGCGGCAGTGACCGGCGTGGACTACTTCTCAGATCCGCCGGAGGGATCGGCTCCGGTCGTGTATCTGACCGTCGAGAGCCCCGGTCTCCGCCAGATCCACGACCGTCTCGTCGAGCGATTCGGCGCAGTCGACATGCTCGAAGGCGACGACTACACCCCGCACGTGACGCTTGCCCGCGACGGCAGCGAGGCGGACGCTCGACGCCTCGCGGAACGCGAGATAGAGCCCGTGACATGGACCGTCTCCGAACTACAGTTCTGGGACGGAACGTACGGCGAGTCCGTGAGTACGGTCAGTCTTCCGTAGCGACCTTTTTTCGTTCCGGCCGCTCGCACGCGACGCGTCGGAGCGTCGCGCTCTCGCGCTGGCCACCAACCGATCACGGAGACGGCGGCCCGCCCTCGTACGCGTCCTGCCCCTGATAGAAGTTCAGCATCGCGAATTTTAGTTTCTCGGCGGTGACGTCGACCATCTCATCACGCTCCCCCTTCGGGAACGTTCCGTGGACGCTGTACTTGCCCATCTCCCCCTCCGCAGCGGCGGTGTAGCGCTTGTCGAGCAACACGCGGACGCCGAAGTCATCGGGCGAGCGGATGACTCGGCCGATGGCCTGACGCGTCTTTCGGATGGTCGGAATCTCGACGGCGTACTCCCAGCCCGCGTTCTCGCCGCGGTCGGCGAAGGCCGCGCCGTAGGCGTCCTGGACTGCCTTCGCGCGGTCGTCGAGGCGCGGGTAGGGGACGCCGACGACCGCGACGGTCCGTGCGTCGTCCCCGTCGAAGCTCACGCCCTCGGCGAGCGTCCCCCACAGCGAGGTCAGCAAAACGGCGTCGTCGCTGTCGGTGAACCGCTGTCTGAGGTCCTCTACGGAGTCGCCCGGCCGGTCCCGGAGCACCGTCGCGTCCACGTCGAGTAACTCCTCGTACCGCTCGGCCTCGGCGTAACTCGGAAAGAAGGCGAGCGTGTTGCCCGGCGTAAAGCGGACCGCGTCGGACAGCGTGCTCGCGATGGTGGCTTGCGTCTCGGGGTCGTCCCGCTCGCTGGCGAACAGCGCGGGCGTCCCGGCGGCGAACGTCCGGCGGTTCTCCTCGGGGAACTGGAGTCCGTAGGCCAGGCTCACGGGGCTCTCCAGCCCCAGCACGTCCTCGCTCACGTCGAACGGGCGAAGCGTGGCGCTCATCAGGACGCTCGCGTACACCTCGTCGAACAACTGCCCCGTCACCTCCCGCGGGATGCAGGTGTACAGTTCCGCGCGACCGTACACCTCCTCCGTCCCCGAGTCGCGGCGGACCGAGACCACGGGGAACTGGCCGAGTTCGGTCCCCTCGTCGATCCACGAGGAGACGAACGAGGCCGCCTGTAGCGTCTGGCACTCGGTGCGCGTGGTCGTCTCGCCGCGCTTGTACGCCTCCTCGTACTCCTCGTCGAGTTCGAGGCCGAGGTTCGCGGCGGCCT
Organism: Halostella sp. PRR32; assembly: GCF_034808085.1. NCBI lineage: Archaea > Methanobacteriati > Methanobacteriota > Halobacteria > Halobacteriales > Natronoarchaeaceae > Halostella > Halostella sp. PRR32. The sequence goes on along the minus strand of NZ_JAXHGL010000002.1, from coordinate 532,894 downwards.
CCAGGTCCGAGTCGATGCCCGGGCCGGTGTACTGCTGGAGGAACGCCCGCGTGAGATCGTCGCGCCCCTCGTCGTTAGCGACGGGGACGTCTTCCCAGTCCTCACCGACGCGCTCCCGCGCTCGCGGGCCCTGCCCGCTCGCGTTGCCCGAGGCGCTTCGTCCCTCGCTGCCGAAGCCGAACGAGTCCTCGTACGTCTCGACGAGCGCGTCCCGGAACGCCCGGATGACGTTTTCCGCGCCCGGCGCTCGCGCGTCGTCGCAGTCGTCGAGTTCGTCGAGCGCCTGATCGAGAGTGTTCTCCGTGAGCGTGCGCGTCGCGTGGTCGCGCGCGGCCCCTTCGATGTTGTGCGCCTCGTCGAAGACGGTGATCACGTCCTCCGGGTCGCGGTCCAGCCACCGGAAGAACTGCTCGCGGATGGCCGGGTCGAGCAGGTGGTGGTAGTTACAGACGACCAGATCGACGCCCTCGATGCCGTCCTTGAGGAGTTCGTAGCCGCAGAGCGTCCGCTCGTGGGCGTACTCGTAGATCTCCTCGGGGGTGCGCACGTCCTCGAACAGCCACCCGTAGAACTCGTCGTCGTCCCGCGTGAGGTTGTTGTAGTAGTGCTCGCAGGTGTTTTGCTCCTCTAGGTCCTCGACCTCTGCCTCGACGCTTTCGAGTTCGTCCATCACCGCGGAGCGCGCCTCGGTCGCGCGTTCGTCGCCCTCCTGGCTCTCTTCGAGTAGTTCCTCCTGGCGGCGCTCCAGTTGCTCTATGTCGCGTTCGGCGTCGACGAGTTCGTAGGTGTTGTCCCGGAGCACCTGACACTCCTCGAAGCCGACGTCGATGTGACACATCGACGATTTCCCCTTGAACACGACGGCCTGAATGGGCTCTTGACGGGTGATCTGGCGCGCCTCGGTAACGAACTGGCGCATCTGCTGGTGGACGTTCGTCGTGATGACGACCGTCTTGTCCTCCTCGCGGGCGTACTCCAGCGCCGGGACGAGCGCCGACAGCGTCTTGCCGGTGCCACAGGCCCCCTCGAAGAGGACGTCCTGCTGGCGCGATAGCCCGTTGTAGATGCGGTCCATCGCCTCCTGCTGTGCGCCGTACGGCTCGTCGTACGGGAAGAACCGCATGTACCCGTTCGTCTCTGGCACATCCGTTCTTTCGCTCGGCCCGACAAAAAGTCTCGGCCACCGCGGTGAAAGTGGACTGTCGGGATCCCCGTTTCATAGGGGCTGTTGTAAGTCGTTTCGTGGGGGACGTTCCGGGACGAGGCACGGCTTGGGCGCGCCGCTCCTCGTCCGCTCGTTTCGGCGTCGACCGGAGCTCTGCTTCCGAGAGAAGGATAACCTCCCGCCTCAACTGACCCGAGTGACGGAGTAGCCGGCGTCGCGGATAGCTTCGACGATGCGGTCCGTCTGGTCCGTCCCGCTCGTCTCGATACGGAACTGCAGGTACGCGTTGCCGACGTCGAGTTCCTCGACCGACCGCTCGTGGTTCACCTCGTAGATGTTCGCGCCGCAGTCGGCGATGATCTCCGAAACGCGGTTCATCTCGCCCGGCTGGTCGACGATGTGAACCCGCAGTCGAACGACCTGCCCGCGGTGGGTGAGTCCGTGTGTAAGCACCGTCCGCAGGTCAGTCATGCTCAGGTTGCCGCCGGACAGGACCGGGACGACGACCTCGTCGCTGACGTCGAGTCGGTCGCTTCGCATCGCCGCGACCGAGGTCGCACCCGCGCCCTCTACCATCTGTTTGGTTCGTTCCAGCATGAACAGGACGCTCTCGGCGATCTCGGTGTCCGAAACCGTGATGACCTCGTCCACGTACTCCTCTATCAACCCGTGAGTGAGTTCCGAGATCCCGCCGGTCGCGATCCCGTCGGCGATCGTCTGCACCGAATCTATCGTGTGCGGTTCCCCTTTCTCTAGACTCCGGGGGACGGTTGCAGCGTCCTCTGCCTGCACGCCGACGACCCGGGTATCTGGCGAAGTCTCGGCGAGCGCCGTTGCGACGCCGCCGATGAGTCCGCCGCCGCCGATCGGGACGATCACCGTGTCCGCGTCGGGGACCTGCGAGGCGACTTCGAGCCCCAGCGTTCCCTGTCCGGCGGCGATCTCCGGATCGTCGTACGCGTGGACGAAAACGCTGTCGTCGCCGACGATCGATTTCGCGTGTGCCATCGCCTCGCGGAAGTTGTGCCCGTGCAGTTCCACGTCCGCGCCGTAGCCCGCCGTCGCGTCGATTTTCGTCTGCGGCGCGTTCTTCGGCATGACGATAGTCGATTCGAGCCCGGTCTTCGAGGCGGCGAGCGCGACCCCTTGCGCGTGGTTTCCCGCGCTCGCCGCGACCGCTCTGGTCGCGTCGTTCGACGAGGATTTGACCTGCTGTAACTTGTTGTACGCCCCTCGGGTCTTGAACGACCCCGTCCGCTGCAGGTGTTCCATCTTGAGTCGGACCGTCGCTCCGGTCTCCGCTTCGAGCGACCGGCTCGTCTCGATCGGCGTTTCCCGAACGACCGCCTCGTCGTCGAATCTATCGCGCGCTTCCCGTATGTCGGACACTGAAATGGTCATGGTTCCGTTGGGTCTGTGTATTCATCGCACCGCGCCGGCGAAACTTTGCTTATATGTGCGACTCTACCGCACGTATTATATCCGTCGGTGTCTCTGTTCGGTTACTTTCGTTCGATAGTTCCGGCGCTGTTCCCGCTCGAACGGGCGTTTCGCGCGTCAGTTCCTTCGAACGCGTCCCCGGCAGAAAAGGCGTGTCCTTACGCGGACGCTATCGTCTCCGGTTCGATGTACACCTTCTTCACACCCGGATTGTGCGCGATGAGTTCGTCCTCCAGTTGGGTTATCCGTGTGTCTATCTCCTCGGTGTCCAGCGATGCGTCGAAGGCGATGTCCGCGGCCACGAGGATCTGCTCGGTGCCGAAATACACCGTCCGGAAGTCGACGATATCTTTGACGTCCCGGCCGTTTTCGACGATCTCGCGGAGTTCGCGCTCCTCTTCTTTCGGTACGCTTTCGCCCAGAAGCAGGCGCTTGTTCTCCCAGGCCAGCGCGAGGGCGAAGCCCATCAGCATGAGCCCGATGATCAGCGCGCCCGCGGCGTCGTAAATGTGGTTTCCGGTCACCCGGCTCAGGTAGATGCCGAACAGCGCGATACCGGCACCGGCGAGGGCGATGAAGTCCTCGGTCAGCGCCGTCAGCGTCGTCACGTCGCTCGTCTTCCGGAACGCCTCGCGGAAACTGTTCCAGCCGTGCTGTTCCATCTGCTTCGTGATCGCCTCGTACGCCTTCTTGAACGCGTACGACTCGAAGAGGATAGCCCCCACCAACACGGCGTAGTTGACGTAGATGGGGTCGAACGTGACGCCGAGCAGACTGGTCGGTTCGCTGGCGCGGTGAACGCCGTGCTGGAGCGCGTTGTAACCGTGGGTGGCGCTCTCCCATCCAGCGATCCCGAACAGCAACACGCTGACGAGGAAACTGTAGAAGAACTGCGCCTTCCCGTATCCGAACGGATGAGTTCTGGTCGCCTCGCGGCCGCCGTAGCGGATCCCGACGAGCAGAAACACCTGGTTCCCGGTGTCGGAGATGGAGTGGTACGTTTCTGAGAGCATCGACGGGCTACCCGTCAGCAGGTAGCCGACGAACTTCAGCACCGCGATAGCGCCGTTGGCGATAAGCGCGGCGATGACGACCGATTTGCTACTTGCCATTGTACACACCCGCGTTCGCGGCTATGAAAGAAGTACGGGATCAGCTGTCAGATTCGTATCGCCACGCTCCGTCCTCGTGGACGACGCCAGGCACCGAGAGCAGGCGGGGTCGAACGCAACCCCACCAGGATTCGGGGTCGTCGTATCCCGCCGAATGGGACGGGTAGACGTTCTCCGTGATCTCGTCGGAGACCGCCGGCCCGCCCTCGCGCAGGTGTTCGACGACGGCGCGGACGGCGTCGCGCCGCCAGTCCCGCATCATTCTGCTGGCTCCGGGAACGGTCATTCTGGCGAGCGCTCTGTCAATGTCGTCGTCCGCTTCGGCGATCCCCTCCGTCTCCCGGTCGCGAAGCGTCGCCGCCGGCAGATACCAGAGCGTCGTCGGATCGTCGTCTCCGAGTTCCTTCCGGCGAAGGTCGCCCGCCGCTTCGAGTGAAGTGAGCGCATCGGTGACGGCGTCCCGAGGTGCCCCGACTGCGGTGGCCACGTCCGCCGCCGTTCGTGGGGCGGCGTCCACGAACGCGTCGCGGACTGACTCCGGGGTGACGTCGCTCCTCTCTGCACTGTCGGCCCCGGACGCACCGCCGACGCCTCCCGCTTCGGACGCGCCGGCGTCGTCGCTCGCCTCCTCGCTCATGCTCGCCCGTAGGAAGGGGTCCCTGAAGGGTGTTGCCCTGCCGAAAGAGTGGTGGCCCGGGAGTGTGAACGGGATTCCATGATCGTCGTCTGCTCGGACACGCACAGCCGGACGGGACACGAACTGTCGGAGCACATGCTAAAAGCCGTCCGCGAGGCCGACCTGGTCGTCCACGCCGGCGATTTCACCACGACTGCCGCGCTGTCGGCGTTCCGGGCCGAGAGCGACCGACTGTTCGCGGTTCACGGCAACGCTGACGACGCAGAGGTCCGTGAACACCTCCCGTCGGCCCGGACGTTCGACGTGGGCGGCGTGACGACGGCACTGACCCATCGTCAGCACGGCGGGGCGACCGCGCTGGCGATGTTCGGTCGCTCGCGGGGCGCGTCGCTCGTCGTTTCGGGTCACACCCACCGTCCGTCCGTTACGCACGCCGACGACGTGACGCTGTTGAACCCCGGAAGTCACGCTGACCCGCGCGGCTCGCGTCCGGGGTACGCGGAACTCGTCCCAGGGGACAACGTCGTCCGCGGTCGGCTGCTGGACCCGGGCGGCACGGTCGTCGACAGTTTCGAGGTCAGAAGAGGCGGGGACGCGGGCGATAGCTGATCGCTGTCCGCGGATCGACGCTACTGATCCGTCTCTCGACTGGCGTCGACTGAATAGGTCTCGGAGAATGACGGTGCCGCCACATCCCACTGACGACGGTGGACGGCAGGCGACTGGAGGGCCGAAGCAGGCTGGTGGAGGGCTGGAGGGCTCGGACTTCGGGTAGGGGTGCCAGGGAGGCAATCCCGGATACCGCATCTACACCTTCGGATGGACACCCAATATACGCAACGTAAACTCAAATCCCTGTTTTACCTATCCGCGGATAAAAGAGTTCGAGGCGGCCCGCGTCATCGGTCGACGTAGCGGAAGAAGACCCACACTGTCACGAGGATCGTTCCCACGACGAACAGCAAGAGTCCAGGCGGCAGACCGGCGTTCGTCCCCAGGTCGACCGCGGAGGACGCGCTGTCGTTCGCGGCTTCGACCGTCTCGTTGGCGACAGTGGTGGTCAGGTCAGCATCGGTCACCGAGTCCTGGATGGATTCTGCATCGGTCGTGGTTTGAACCGTTTCCGTCGTTTCGTTCCCCCCGTTGCTGTTGATCGAGACGTCGTTTTCGGTCGTGAACTCCACGGAAGTCTCGCTGTCTCCGCCTTCGACCGTGTAGGTGTCCTCGCTGCCGTTTAGACCGCCACCAGCGTCGTCTGCATCGCCGGCGACAGCCCCACCGCCCTGGTCGCTTTCGCCACCGCCGCTCGTCGGCGGTGCCACGGCCGTCTCTCCGACGATGCTGTGGAGTGCGAGGCTCGCGGCCCCAACGATACCGACGCCCCCGAGCAGTCTGGACAGAGCCGTCTTCAGCGTCGATGTCTCCTCTTCCTGTCCGGCGAACAGGACAAGCGGCTGGTCCGCCGGAGCGTACACTTTCATCTCGCGACCCTTCTCGGAGTAGATCGTATCCGCGACCTCGACGACCTCCGCGTCTTCGAGGTTGCCGAGGTGATACTGGGTGTTCTGGAGCGAGGTGTCGACAGCGTCAGACAGCTCCGACGGGGTCGCGGGCTCCTCGTGGAGGGCGGCGAGCAGTTCCCGGGCCGTCGTCGAGGAGAGCGCGGCGAGGACGTCGTCCGCCGCGTCGCTGTCGACGCCGACGACCCTGGGTTCGGAGTCCTCGGCCGGCGTCGCGTCCGAGGTGGAGGGCAGGAGGTCGGCCATATACCCCTGATCCCTGTCGGTCGGCATGAACTTTCTCCCTCGGCAGCGGGAATCTCTCAGTTGATCGGCGGCGAAACGTATTTGCGCCCCCCGCGAGTAGGCCGCGACATGGCTTCGGTCGACCCCTTCATCGTCCTCATCGTCGGCGCGTTGCTGACGCTCATCTTCTTTCTCTATCTGATGGTCCGTCGAACCCTCCACGGCTTTCAGGAGGGGATGGAAGACGGCCGACAGTAAGCGCGGCGCGGTCCCGGTCGCTTTCCGCTCGACTACGCGAGCGCCGCCTCGACCCGCGCTATCGTCTCCTCGATGTCCTCGCCGTCGATGTTCCGGTGCGTGCAAAAGCGCGCGACAGTCTCGCCGAACTCGGAACACAGCACGTCCTCCGTCTCGCAGGCCCCGCAGAACTCCTCGGCGGTCATCTCCGCGTCCGACGTGTCGACCAGAACGATGTTCGTCTCGGGCGGCTGGACTGAGAGCCCGTCGAGCGCGTCCAGTCCTTCCGCGAGCCGGCGGGCGTTCTCGTGGTCGTCGGCTAGGCGGTCGACGCTTTCCAGAGCTTCGATCCCGGGGGCCGCAACGATACCCGCCTGCCGCATTCCCCCGCCGAACAGCTTGCGGTTCCGGCGCGCGCGCTCGATGAACTCCTCGCTCCCCGCTAGCATCGACCCGACCGGCGCGCCGAGTCCCTTCGAGAGACAGAACATGACGGAGTCGACAGAGTCGACGATCCGAGACGCCGGTACGTCGAGCGCGACGGCCGCGTTGAACAGTCGCGCGCCGTCGAGATGGACGGGAACGTCTAAACCGTGGGCGGCCTCGGCCGCGGCGTCGATGGTCTCGGGATCGATAGCGATGCCGCCCTTGCTGTTGTGGGTGTTCTCCAGCGTGAGCAGTCCCGTCCCCGGCCGGTGAAGGTCTTCCTCGACGAAACCATCGCGGATCTGCTCGGGCGTCGGAACGCCCCTGTCGCCTCCGTCTATCGTGCGAACCTGGAGGGACGATAGCTGTGCGAGGCCGCCGACTTCCCACTTGTACACGTGGCTCTCGCGCTCGACGAGAACTTCTTCGCCGCGGTCAGTGTGCGTGCGAGCGGCGATCTGATTCCCCATCGTCCCCGTCGGGACGTACAGCGCGTCCGCCATTCCCGTTGCCTCGGCCGCGCGACGTTCGAGTTCGTTCACCGTCGGGTCCTCGCCGTACACGTCGTCGCCGACCGCCGCGTTCGCCGCGGCCTCCCGCATCGATTCCCCGGGTTTCGTCACCGTATCGCTGCGAAGATCTATCACGGCGCGAGATTGGAGGCCGGTGGGGAAATACGTCGTGGTCGGCAGCGAACGGACCGCACGAGTTCGCTTTGCTCTTCGAAGCGTTGCCGATACTACGCCGAAGCAGTCCCCGAACCGGTAGGATGGCCGATGTTCTGGTTCGTCTCCACGATCCGCGAGAAACTGAACGTGTGGCGCTCGTCCGGTTCGGAAACCAAACGGTTTTGGACACACCGCTACCAGACGGTGGTATGGATCCACGGATCCGCGAGCACGCTTCGCTCATCGTTCATCAGGCGCTCGAACTCGACGAGGGAGACGACGTGGTGATCAAGGCTCCGCCCGTCGCCGAAGACCTCGTCGTCGCGCTCCACGAGGTTATCGGCGATGTCGGGGCGAACCCGCTCGCCCAGTACACCAACCGTGACGGCCGCGCCCTCCGCGCGTATCTCCGCTCTCACGACGGCGATTTCGAGACGCCCGACCACGAACAGGCGATGGTCGAGGCGGCCGACGCGCACGTTCACATCCGCGCCAACGAGAACGTTACCGAGAAAAGCGACGTCGATCCCGAACAGAACGCCGCCTACGAGCAGGCCCAGCGGCCCATCCTCAACGAGCGTCTGACCGACAACTGGACTCTCACGCAGTACCCCGCGCCAGCCAACGCCCAGCTCGCCGAGATGAGCACCGAGGCCTACCAGAACTTCGTCTGGGACGCGGTCAACAAGGACTGGGACGAACAGCACGAGTTCCAAGAGCAGATGGTCGAGATCCTAGACGATGCCGACGAGGTCCGCATCGTCAGCGGCGAGACGACCGATATCTCGATGAGCATCGCCGGTAACCATACGATCAACGACACCTGCACCAACAACGTCCCCGGCGGCGAAGTGTTCACCGCGCCCGTCCCCGACACCGTCGAGGGCGAGGTAGTGTTCGACAAGCCGCTCTACCATCAGGGCCGCGAAGTGCTCGACGCCTACCTCAAATTCGAGGGCGGGGAAGTCGTCGACCACTCGGCGAGCAAGAACGAGGACACTCTCAGGGAAGTACTCGACACTGACGAGGGAGCGCGCCGCCTCGGCGAACTCGGCATCGGAATGAACCGCGACATCGACCGGTTCACCTACAACATGTTGTTCGACGAGAAGATGGGCGACACCGTTCACATGGCTGTCGGCCGCGCCTACGAGGCCAACGTCGGCGAGGAAAACGTTCAGAACCAAAGCGCCGTTCACGTCGACATGATCGTCGACATGAGCGAGGACTCCTACATCGAAGTCGACGGGGAAGTAGTTCAGCGAAACGGGACGTTCCGGTTCGAAGACGGGTTCGACGGTTGAGTTAGCCGCTTTTTGATTCGGTTTCGGCTGAGGCGGTCGACTTTTGTTTCTGGATTCGTACAGGATAACCGCTTCCTTCTGCTGTGATATGTGGTATCATACATCGATTACCTTAAGTATATGGATTGATTGTTCGTGAAGTATGCCGAAGGTTGCCTGTCCGGATTGCGGTCAAAACATCGCCATGCACGAGATCGAAGCCCGGACCGTCACCCAGACATCCGGATTCGCCACGAACTACCGCTGTCCGTTCTGTCGTGCTGATTTCGACGATATCAACGATAACATGGTGTAGAGCGGTCGCTGTGGGGTTTTTTCTGACGCATCATCCGAGCGTAGCTATCGGCATAAACCAGTCCCTAGAAGAGTCTTCCCACCCACTCAAAAGTTGGTTTTTTGAAATCACTGGTTAATAAACCTAGTTAATCCAACTATACCCGGGTGTAAGTTGGGAAATATTTATGGGTAAAGTTGTATACAAATCGTATGCAATGTCAAACCATAACAGACGATCGTTCCTCAAAGCGACAGGGTGTGTGGTCGGCGGTGCGGCGCTCGTAAGCGGACCGGCTACTGCCGGTGGGGGTGGGAAGACGAACGAGCGATTCCTCGTCGATCTTCGCGAGGTCTCACGCAGTGAGGTACCGAGCGACGTAGAGATCATCCACGACATCTCGCAGATCGACATCCTCGCGGCGCGGGGTGATCCCGAGGCAGTGCCGGGAGCATCGTCGACGACGCCGGATGTCGCCGTGTATCAGGACGACAGCGGACCGGCCGTGGAACAGGCCGGGCCGCGGGCGAACAGCCACAACCACGACGGTGCAGCGTCGAACGCCGAACTCCAGTGGGACAAGCGCGTTCAGGACGTCGAAAACCTGACCGATCAGCCCGATAACGGACGGACGGTCCACGACACGACGAAAGGCGAGGGGACGCGCATCGCGGTCGTCGACTCCGGCGTCTACGACGCACACCCGGACCTCGAAGGCGTGGTCAACGCGGAGCTATCCGAGAACTTCACCACGGACCCCTACGACTTCCGGCCGAACGGGGCGGGCGACCACGGAACGCACGTGGCCGGCACTATCGCGGCGACGAACGACAACGACGGGCCAGACGGCGGCGTACTCGGTACCGCGCCCGAGACCGAAATCGTCGCCCACCGCGTGTTCTCCGGCGTAGAGGGAGCGACGGGCGACTCGCTCGCCGCACTCGCCGCCGCCGCGGACAAGGGCTGTGACGCCGCGAACTTCAGCGTCGGCTACCCGCTCCCGTACGTCGACCCGGAACAGTTCCCGTGGCTGCTCGACATCAAGGCGTCGTACGAACGCGTCGCCGCGTACGCCCGCGAGAAGGGGATGGTCTTCGTGAACTCCGCCGGAAACGACAGCCTGGATATGAGTCCGGACGACGTTCTCAGCCTCCCGACGGAGGCCGAAGGCGTCTTCGGCGTCTCCGCGACCGGACCCATCGGCTGCGGTTGGGGGGACAAACACTCCGACAACGAGGAGAAGTGGCTCACCGGGGACCGCCTCGAAGAGCCGACCACTCAGCCGGCGTTCTACACGAACTACGGCGACGCCGTGGACGTCAGCGCGGCAGGCGGCAACGCGGACCTCGACGCGATAGGGAGCGTCGACGGTGCGTACAACGACCTCGTCTACTCGACGACCGTAACGACCCACTACGAGGACGGGCCGGACGACGACGACGAAGGGAGCAAACCCAGCGAAATCGTCGATACCGAACCGTCGTACGGGTGGAAAGCCGGCACGTCGATGGCCGCACCGCAGGTCACCGGGGCAGTCGCGCTCGTACGGTCGCTCCGCCCGGACGCGAGCGTCGACGAAATCGAGTCGCTCATCCAGGAGACCGCACGCATGCCGGAGGAAGGCGAAACGTACCACGGCGCGGGCCATCTCGACCTCCGCCGACTCGTCAAGCGCGCCCGGTAACGGCGACCTTTCGCCGCTTTCGCAAACGCGCTTTTCTGTTGTGCGCTGGTCCGAGGCGAGTCCGTCCGACGCGAAGATGGACCCGGTCGCTACGCTCGGAGATAACGGGCACGATGAGAGTTCGAACTAACTGTCGTTCGTAGGAGCGGGCACGATGGGATTCGAACCAAAGCGAGACTCGCTCCGCTCGTCTCGCAGGGCTCGAATCCACCACCCGTCGCTCCTCACGTCCGTTCGTCGCAGACGGGCACGATGGGATTCGAACCCACGACCGTCGGATGTCTTCCCCCGACACTGTCGTCTCGGGGATAGAAGTCCGACGCTCTATCCAGACTGAGCTACGTGCCCTCGGATACGTCTCCGGCACAGCGTTCAAAGTATGTTGTGTTTCGCGTCGATACCGCGCTTCAAAGCTCTTAAGCGCGCCACAGGAGTATCACGGTACAATGAGAGTTATCGGGACCGTCGGCCTGCCCGGAAGCGGCAAGAACGAGGCCGCGACCGTCGCCGAAGAGCTAAACGTCCCCGTCGTCACGATGGGTGATGTCATCCGTCAGGAGTGTCGGGACCGCGGACTCGACCCCGCCACGCACCACGGCGCGGTCGCGAAAGCGTTACGCGAGGAAAATGGGCCAGACGCCATCGTCGAACGGTCGCTGCCGGTCGTCGAGGAGGCTCTGAACGACAGCGACACCGTGGTCGTCGACGGGATCCGGTCGGGCGTCGAGGTCGACCGCTTCGAGGAGGCGTTCGGGGACGACTTCACGCTTGTAAGCATCGAGGCCCCGTTCGACGTTCGCGCCGAGCGTATCGAGGAGCGCGGCCGCGACAAGAGCGCGGACGAGGGCGGCGAGAGCCTCGAAGCGCGCGACGAGCGCGAACTCGGCTTCGGCATGGGCGAGGCGATGGAGCGCGCGGACGTGCTCATCGAGAACACGGACTCGCTGGCGTCGTTCCACCGGAAGGTACGGTCCCTCCTCACCGACGGTGCCGAAGCGACTCGGGGGGAAGCATGAGCACGGTGTACAGCGTCGACGTCCGTATCGTCGCGCCCGTCAACGACACCGAGGTCACCGACCGCGTCACGGACGCGGTGACGAACCTCTTTCCCGAGGCCGAGACCGAGTCCCGGCCCGGCGAGGTCGTCGGCACGGGGCATTCGATGGAGCACTTCTCCGAACTGCTTCACCGGCAGGAGATACTCGACACGGCGCGGCGGGAGTTTTTCGACACCTTGCAGGGCGACAGCTTCTCGTTCTCGCTGAAGAAACAGGCGGCGTTCCAGGGCGTCATCAACTTCTCCGTCGGTAGCCCGGACGAACTCGGCGACATCGAGGTACGAGTCACCGTCACCCAGCCAACTCCCGAGGAGTACGTCGACCACGTCGCCCCGCCGACGGAGGAAGGCGAGCCGATAACCGAGGAATTCGAGAAGTAGTTAGTTCTCTTTTCCGGTCACAGCGTAGTACGCCGAGCGAAGGGTCACGGGCGAGACGCCGCCCGCCTCGGCGGCCTCGGCCTGGGTTAGACTAGCGTGACGTTCGCGGTCGGCGGCGTAGAGGCAGGCCGCCGCGACGCCGCCTGGATTGCGCCCGCCGACGACGCCGCGGTCGCGAGCGTCGTCCGCGAACTCCCGTGCGCGGCGCTCGACGGCGCGCGAGCAGCCGAGTTCGCTGGCGAACCGCGGGAGGTACTCGCGGGGGTCGATCGGTCCGGTCGGTAGCCCTAAGTCGCGGTTCAGTGCGTCGTATGCGGCTTTGAGTTCGTCCTCGTCAGCGCGGGCGTCGGCCACTACCTCGGCGAGCGTACGCGAGACCGCCTCGACACGGCAGGTCGCGTACACCGCCGCGGCCGCAAACCCCTCGATAGAACGCCCCTGAAGTAGGTCCTCGGACTGGGCGGATTCGAACAGCGTGCACGCGCGGTCGCGGACGCTGTCGGGAAGCGAGAGCGCGCTGACCAGATGTCGGATCTCGGTGAATCCGTACACCTGGTTGCGGTCGGACTTCGACGGGATCCGCGCCCGGTTGTGCTCCCGGCGCATCCGGGCGACCTGCCGGCGCTTCCGACCGGTCAGTCGCGTGCTCGACCCCGTCCCGTAGCCGATCTCGGTCGAGAGGCCGCGGTCGTGTCTGGAGCGGGTCAGCGGCGCGCCCGTCCGCTTGCGGTTCGTCTCGTCGTCGCTGAACGACCGCCACTCCGGCCCGCGGTCGATCCGGTCGGCCGCGACTACCAGTCCGCACTCGTCACACACCGTCTCGTCGCCGCTCTCGTTCAACCGCCCGTCGCACTCCGGACAGCCTCGCGTCGAACCTGTGGTGCTCATTACAGTCGGAACTTCGTTCGGATGACTTATTTAAAGAACGACTATCACGGGAACGAACCTGGATATCGGCGAGTTGAACGTACCGGTTACCGGTACGTTCTGGTGCGCCGGGCGGTAGATTCCGGAAGGTCGATCGGTGATTTTTAACGGCTGGGGCGAGCAGTTCGGCTATGGCGCTGTCGGATATCGCCGCCGGGATAGAGGTCACCGCCGAGCAGCGGGACCGCGGCGTGGCCACTGTCGACGACACCGGGGACACGTTGGCGGCGCAGTTGTCGGACTACGAGGCCGAACTCCCGTGTGATCCCGCCGCGGCGGCGGCCGTCGTCGAAGCGTACGCCGACGGGGCGAGCGTCGGGTCGGCGGGACGATCTGCTGGCATCGCGCCGATGACGGCGGCGAAGGCGCTCCACCGCCTCGGGGTACAGGGGGTGTCGCCGCTCACGCCGCGCCAGCGCGACGTGGTCCGGGACTGGATCGCCGCAGAGCTACCCCGCGCGGACGCGCTGACGCTCACTGGAGGGTCGGAGACGGAGTTCGCACTGGCCGCATACATCGAAACCCACGACCCGATACCGGCGGCCGCTGACGCGGTCGAGGGCGTTCTCTCGGACAGCGGGTGCGGCGACGATCCGCTCGACGAGACGATGAGTTCGGTCGACGACCTCCTGTAGCGGTTCTCGTAGGCGTTCCGGGCCGCCGTCGCTTGCTCACAGCAGTTTTCCCCACAGCGATCACGGCGCATTCGACAGTACTGGGCTCACAGTACGTCCGACAGCATCGACTCCTCGGGGAAATCGAGATGTAGCATCACCTCGAACAGTTCCTCGGCGACATCGGCGACTGCGGGGCCGAACTCGTGGTCGGGATCCGCACACGCCGGGGCGTTCTCGGCGCGGACGACCTCGCTTTCGGGTACTGCGATGTCCGCCTCGCCGACCGGGTCGCGTCCGCGGTTCGAGACGACGAGGTCAGCGTCGGTACCGACGTCGGCCAGTCGTCCACGGAGACGCTGCAGCGAATCGACGCCGCGGTGCGAGGCGGGGATCACGACGCCGACGTTGTTCACGTCGGTAACTGCGGCGACCGCCGGGTTGGTCGACACCGGCGGCGCGTCGACCAGCACGTGGTCGAACGTCTCGGCGGCGGCGTCGATTACGTCGCCGAACCGCTCGGCCGCGCCGGCGGTTTTCGCTCGGGCCAGAGCGGCGAACGCGGCACGGGCCGGACAGACGGCGACCCGACCGGATTGAGGCGTGTCTATCTCGACCAGCGCGTCGTCGAGCGCCGTGTCTTCGTCAGTTACGAGCGTCGTTACGTCCGGCTCGACCCGGTCGTCGACGTAGTGTGCGAGTCCCTGCGTAGCGAACGCCGCGTCGAACACCGCGACGTCGCGGTCGTCGCGGGAGAGCGTCGCGGCGACTTCGACTGAGAGTCGGGTCGACCCTGCGCCGCCAGTCGCGCCGACAAGTGCGGCCGTCTCGGTAGGCATGGGAATAATTCCTCCCGGTATCGTATAAAAAATACGCGGTGCGGATCGGCGTCAGTCCGGTGGTACAGATCGGCGTCGGGCAGGCGGCGCGGTCCCGCTTACTCCGCGCCGGCCGCTATGTCGTCCGCGATATCGTCGAGTTCGTCGTCGGAGAGGTCCGGTCTGGGACCGGCGACGGCGTGGATGGGTTTGCCGCCGTCGTCCTCGAACCGCGGGATGACGTGGCCGTGAACGTGCGGAACCTCCTGACCGGCCGCCTCGCCGTTGTTGAACGCGACGTTCGAGGCGTCGGCGTCGACGGCGTCCTCGACGACGGGCGTGAGAGCGTGGAGCACCCCGAAGACGCCCTCGGCTTCGCCGTCGGGCAGGTCGCCCAGCGTCTCGTAGTGGTCTTTCGGGATGACGAGCGTGTGGCCCGGAGCGAGCGGGTTCGCGTCGAGGAAGGCGACGATATCGTCGTCCTCGTAGACGGTTCGACTGGGGATGTCCCCGGAGACGATCTGACAGAAGATACAGTCGTTGGACATGGGCGAACGATCACCCGCAGTGGCCATGAAAGTTTCCCGCCCGAAACCGTCGAGCGGCCGCCGAAACCCCGTTGGTCGGGACCACAGCGCGTCGGACGTGATGATATATCCCATAAATTTATCAGCATGAGTTATAACTGATATCTAATGAGAACTAGCGACAGGGGCTCCGACGAACGGGCTGACGACTCTCTCGAGGAGTTTCAGGAGGTCATCGACACGGACGACGGTACCGTGGCGGACGACTCCGTCGAAGACGAGGACGACGAGAGCGGTCCAGCGGAGACGTTCGGCCTCAAGTTCGGCGCGCCGCTGGCGGTCGTCGCGGTCGGACTGCTGTTCGTCGGGCCGTCGCCGATGTTCGAACTCTCGCTGGGCGGGGAGATGTTGTTCGACACCCTCCAGGACAGCGGGTACGGTCCGATACCCTACATCTCGGGGACCACGCTGCTCGTCGGACTGGCGACCGGCCTCGCGTACCCGATGTCTAACAAGGAGCGGTACGACGGATACAAATCGGAGATGGCGATCGGACTCGTACTCCCGACCGGCGCGCTGATGGCGCTACTCGTTCTCGTTGCGGTGTTCTGGCCGACAGTCCACTTCGCACTCGCCGGCGACCTCATCACCGCGACTATCTACCTCGTCATCGCGGCTGTCATCGTCGCCATCGCGACCGGCGCGTTCGTCGTCATCATCGCCGTGGGGCTTCTGGCGCTGTTGTACCTGATAATCCCATCGTTCGTGGGCGTCTACGCCGGTGCACTGGTGGGAGAACTCGCCAGCACCTGATACCGCGTCACACAGCGTCGTCCAGCGCGTCGGCCGCGGCGTCGACGTACTCGTCGGGGTCGTAGCCGAGTCTGGCGATCCAGATGTCCTGATACGAGGGGTGCAAAAGCGGGAGGACAGTGACCCCGAGCGAGTCGCAGTGTATCGGATCGAGCACGCTGTCGACGAACCCGTCGAGGCCGCCGCCGTCGAACGCGAGCATCGTCTGGGTCGCGTGCTTTCCCGTCGCGAGAACGACCTCGGGGTCTACCTGTTCGATCTCCGCTTCGAGGTGGGTCCGACAGTTCGCTCGCTCGTCGGGCGTCGGTTCGCGATTGGCTCCGTCCTCGCCCGCCGGGAAGCACTTGACGGCGTTGGTGAAGTAATAGTCGTTCGCGTAGCCGATCTCGGCGATCAGTTCGCGCACGCGCCGCCCGGAGTGGTGCGTCGTGTACGCTTTGCCCGTCCAGTTGCCGCCGCGCCACTCGTCGGCGTCCGGATCGCCCGCTCCCGGGGCTTCGCCGACGACCATCAGCGTCGCGTCGAGTGGTCCCGTCCCCCACGAGATGCGCTCTCGGCTCTCCGCGAGCGCGGGACAGCGCGCACAGTTCGGTTCGAGAACGTTCCGGGAGTCGGGGAACTGCATCACTCCGTGAGCGGCATGACGATACCGAAAACGAGCGGACTGAACAGCGCGGTCAGGATCCCGAACAGTTCGAGGTCGAAAAGCAGCGTCGTTTCCCAGGCGGGGAGCGGTCCGAAGAAGGCGTTCCCGGCGGCCGACCCGATGCCGCCGATGAGAAACATGGCGACGCCGGCGAAGAATCCGAGTTTGGCGTAGCGGGGGTAGTCAGTTGTTCCGTATCGTCCCATGACTCTGTTGTCGCCGAAAACGAACAAAAGGATTGCGTCACGCCCGAGAGCGAAAAGCCCATAACGACCAGTAGTCTTCTGGGAGACATGCAAATACTCCTCGAACTGCTCGCGTACGTTCTCGGCGCGAGCGTCCTGACGGTTCTCGGCGTTCTGGCCGAGTACAGCGGTCTCCAGCATCTCACCGGCGGCGAACCCATCCTCGGCCTCTGGTTCGCCGGATTCGGCCTCATCCTGCTGTACGGCGGGACGTACCTGCTGGGCTACGAGAAGGTGCTGAAAGAAGCCGTCGGCGCGTAAGACCGACCGCATACGACGACTCGAACGATGTCCGTTTGATTTCTCGCTGTATTCCATTTCTTGAAACGGCCACGCTTGCGTGGCGAGCGACAGTGAGCCATCGCCAGCGAACGGGGGAGGGCAGGCCCTCGGAGCGTGCGCTGACGACCGTCAGCGCCGCGCAAACTAGCGGACCTGGCGGTCATTGAAAGGGCGCAGCGAGACTCGCCAGAGTCGAGCAAGGGCTTTCTGTGGAACCGGTTTGCCTTTATCAGTGGAGGCGCACGTCTGATCCATGAGCAGGTTCGCGGCGGTAGACGACCAGTACGACCCCGACGTGGTCGAGGACCGCGTCTTCGATTACTGGGACGAGGTCGACGCGTACGAGCAAACAACTGAGCACCGAGCGGGCGAGGAGCCGTTCTTCTTCGTCGACGGCCCGCCGTACACCTCCGGGGCGGCGCATATGGGAACGACCTGGAACAAGACCCTGAAAGACGCCTACATCCGCTACCTGCGGATGCAGGGGTACGACGTGACGGACCGGCCGGGCTACGACATGCACGGCCTCCCCATCGAGACGAAAGTCGAGGAGCGACTCGGCTTCGAGAACAAGAAAGACATCGAGGAGTTCGGCGAGGAGAACTTCATCCAGGAGTGCAAGGAGTACGCGAACGAGCAACTCGAAGGCCTCCAGAACGACTTCAAGTCCTTCGGCGTCTGGATGGATTGGGACGATCCGTACAAGACGGTAAACCCCGAGTACATGGAGGCCGCGTGGTGGGGGTTCAAGCAGGCCCACGAGCGTGGTCTCGTCGAGCAGGGCCAGCGCTCCATCTCGCAGTGTCCGCGCTGTGAAACCGCTATCGCCAACAACGAGGTCGAATACGACGACGTCGAGGACCCCTCAGTCTACGTGAAGTTCCCGCTGAAAGACCGCGACGGGTCGCTCGTCATCTGGACGACGACGCCGTGGACCATCCCGGCGAACACGTTCGTCGCGGTCGACGGCGACGTGACGTACCAGGGCGTCCGCGCCGAGAAGGACGGCGAGGAGGAGGTCCTCTATCTGGCCGAGGACTGCGTCGAGGACGTGCTCCGTCAGGGCCGTTACGACGACTACGAGGTCGTCGAGGAGGTCACCGGCGAGGAGATGGTCGGCTGGGAGTACGACCACCCGCTCGCCGACGAGGTGCCCGACCACCCATCGGGCGAGGACGCGCTACAGGTGTACACCGCCGACTACGTCGAGGTCGACCGGACCGGCCTCGTCCACTCCGCGCCGGGCCACGGTGAGGAGGACTTCGAGCGCGGCCGCGAACTCGGCCTCGACATCTTCTGTCCGGTCGACGGCGACGGCGTGTACGACGGCAGCGGCGGCGACTACGCCGGCCAGTTCGTCAAAGACGCCGACGACGACATCATCGCCGACCTGCAGGAGAAGGGGCTGATGCTCGACGCCGGGACGACCCACCACAGCTACGGCCACTGCTGGCGCTGTGACACCGGCATCATCCAGATCGTCACCGACCAGTGGTTCATCACGATCACCGACATCAAGGACGAACTGCTTTCTAACATCGAGGACAGCGAGTGGCACCCGCAGTGGGCGCGGGACAACCGCTTCCGGGACTTCGTCGAGGACGCTCCCGACTGGAACGTCTCCCGTCAGCGCTACTGGGGGATCCCGATCCCGATCTGGACGCCCGAGGACTGGGACGGCAGCATGAACGACGTGGTCGTTGTCGGCGACCGCGAGGAACTCGCCGAGCGCGTCGACCAGTCCGTCGACCCCGAGGACGTGGACCTCCACAAAGGTACCGTCGACGACCTCACCATCTCGGAGAACGGCACCACCTACAGCCGCGTCGGCGACGTGTTCGACGTGTGGCTGGACTCCTCGGTGGCGACGTGGGGCACCCTCGACTACCCGTCGAACGAGGACGACTTCGAGGAACTGTGGCCCGCCGACCTCATCATGGAGGCCCACGACCAGACCCGCGGCTGGTTCTGGTCGCAACTCGGGATGGCCACCGCAGCGATGGGCGAGATCCCGTACAAGGAAGTGCTGATGCACGGCTACGCCAACATGCCCGACGGCCGCGGCATGTCCAAGTCCAAGGGCATCACCGTCGAACCGAACGAGGTCATCGAGGAGTACGGCGCGGACCCGATGCGGTTGTTCCTCCTGTCGGTCAACCCGCAGGGCGACGACATGCGCTTCTCGTGGGACGAGACCGAGAACATGCAGCGGGACCTCAACATCCTCTGGAACGTGTTCCGGTTCCCGCTACCGTACATGCGCCTCGACGGCTTCGACCCCGAGGTGACCACGCTCGACTCGGTCGGGGACGACCTCCACCTTGTCGACGAGTGGGTGCTCGCTCGCCTCCAGTCGGTCGTCGCCGAGATGAGCGACCACTGGGAGGACTACCAGCAGGACAAGGCGCTCGACGCGCTCCTGGAGTTCGTCGTCGACGACGTCTCCCGGTTCTACATCCAGGTCGTCCGCGAACGGATGTGGGAAGAAGAGGACAGCGCCTCGAAGCAGGCGGCGTACGCCACCTTCTACGAGGTGCTGTCGACGGTGGTCAAACTGCTCGCGCCGTACGCGCCCTTTGCCGCCGAGGAGATATACGGCACGCTCACGGGCGACGACGGCCACGACACCGTTCACATGTCCGACTGGCCCGAGGTCGACGAGCGCTGGCACGACGAACAGTTAGAGACTGACGTCGGTCTCCTGCGCGCCGTCGAGGAGGCGGGGTCGAACGCCCGTCAGCAGGCCGAGCGAAAACTCCGCTGGCCCGTCCAGCGGATCGTCGTCGCGGCGGACGACGACCGCCTCGCCGAGGCCGTTTCCCGCCACCGCGACCTGCTCGCCGACCGTCTGAACGCTCGCGCGGTCGAACTCGTCCGTGCCGACGAGGAGTGGGGCGAACTGGAGTACAGCGCCCGCGCCGATATGAGCGAACTCGGCCCCGCCTTCGGCGACCGCGCCGGCGAGGTGATGAACGCGCTTAACGAGGCCCGCATCGACGACCCCTCGTTAGACGCGCTCCAATCCGCCGTCAGCGACGTGCTGGAGGGCGAGGAACTCACCGCGGAGATGGTCGAGTTCGTCACCGAGACGCCGGACGGCGTCACCGGAACGGCGGTCGAGGACGACGGCGACGAGCGCGGCGTCGTCTACGTAGACACCGCACTCACCGAGGACATCGAGAGCGAGGGCTACGCGCGCGAGGTTATCCGCCGGGTTCAGGAGATGCGCAAAGACCTCGAACTCGACATCGAGGAGCGCATCCGCCTCGACTTCGCCGTCGACGACGCCCGCGTCGCCGACCTGATCGAACGCCGCGAGGACCTCGTTCGAGAGGAGGTCCGCGCCGACGAACTCGGTCCCGTCGAGGACGGCCACCGCAAGGAATGGGACGTGGAAGGCGTAGAGATGGAGATAGCGATCGAGCCGTGCGAGGCCGACCAGCGCGAGGCCTCGGAACGGGCGAGCGGCGACTGACGGGAGCCGCTGGCGACCGCGGAAGCGTCGGACTAAACGGACGGCGGTGTCGCCGGCCTTTCACTGCGGTCGAGTAGTTCGCCGTGAGTGTCGTACGAGCGGGAAACGCTCGTCCACAAAGCCCTTGTTCTATCCGTTTTCGTATACGTACGTGTATCTGAGAGGCGTCGTCGTCTTCCTGCTGCTCGTTTCACTGCCGGCAACTGTCGCCGCAGGGGGTGCGCCGTCAGCCCGTGCGGACGTGCCGGCCGCGGACGCGTCGCCCGCCGCGACGGCGGACGCTGCCCCGTCGTCCGCCGGGAACGTTCGGAGTCCGGCGAGTGCGAGTACCGCGTCGAACGCGTCGAATGCGCGGAACGCCTCGGCCGCCGATCCACTCGTTCGGACGCTCTCGCTCGGCCTCACGCCGGCGGACCCAGGGAGCATCGAAGCGAGGGTTCGGTTTCAAGTGCCCGACCGGGTGAGCGGCGTCACGGTCGCGATCCCGGACGAGGCCACGGTGACGTCGACCCGCGGATTCAGTCGGGCCGAGGGCAACGAGTACGAGTGGGACGGGAGGACATCTCGCCCCGCGGTCACCTTCGACCACCCGGCGAACGAGACGGGCGAGACGCGGCGCGCGATAAACGTCACAGGGAGCGAGGGCGGTGACGGCGGGGGCAACCACGTGGACGGGTCGGGCCACTACGAGGAAGGCGAAAGGACACGCACCGCCGACCGCTCGCGCGTGGCGACCCACACACACCTCGACGGAGACCTCGCCGACGCGGGATACGTGTTCGTCGACACCGGCGACTGGGCCGTGGTGCGGGTACCCCAACTGCGGACGGGCTGGAACTACCGCGGCGAGGACGTGACGCTCGACAGGCGAACTGTCGTCGACGGCGACGGCGCGACCGGCGGAGAAGTCGCCTTTCTCGGTCCGTCCGAGGAGTACGTCCGCGAGGTGGACGGTCAGCGGATCCGGCTGATCGTTCCCGAGGCGGCGTCGATGGCCGAGTCGCCAGGGGCCGTTCTCGACTCGCTCGACGACGCCAGCGGCCGCCTCCGCGTCGGCGCGCGCGACGAGGAGCCGTTTTTCGTCGCGGCTCCGACGACTACGAACTGGGCGGCCCGCGGCCTCCAGTTCGGCCCGGACGACGCCTGGGTGCTCGCGGACTCGCGACTCGCCTCGCCGGACAACGTCTGGATCCACGAGTACGTCCACACCCGGCAGGCGTACCAGACAACGGCGGAGACGCAGTGGCTGATCGAGGGCGGCGCAGAGTACTACGCCGCGCTCTACGCGTTCGAGCAGGGCCGCATCGATTTCCGGACGTTCCGCGACCACTTGCGGAACGGCGAACGGAGCCCGTACGCCGGATCCGTGCTCGCGGACCCGACGACCTGGCAGCGAACCAACGCGAACTACGTGAAGGGGGCGCTCGCGGTCGGCGCGGTCGATTACCACGCTCGCGTTGCAAGCGACCGACGCCGGAACTTCGGCGTGGTGTTTCGCAGACTCAACGAGTACGAGCGGGTCACGTCTGGCGACTTCTACGACGCGGTGAATGCCTCCGGCGGCCCCGCGGTTCGAGAGCGGACTCGCGAGTTCGTCGAGACGGACGCAGTTCCGACAGTCTGGAGCGCAGCGGATCACGCCGCGACGTTCGACTCTTCGCCGGCGATCCTCTCGGCGTCTATCGACTCGTTCCGGGTCGACGGCCCGTCGCGAAACCGGACCGTGACCGCGCCCCCGACGCTCGTCCCCGGCGAGCGCCTCACCGCGACCGTATCCGTCGAAAACGACGGCGGCCGGACGGGCGAGTTCGCCGTCGCGATGACCGTCGACGGGGAGCGCGTCGCCGCCAGACACGTCACGCTGGACCCGGGTGAGCGCGCGGCGGTCGTTCTGGCGACCGTGTTCGACCGACCTGGAACGTATCGTATCGAGGTCGAAGGCACCGAACGGACCGTCGAGGTCCGAGAGTCGGCGACGCCCGCTGTCACCGATATCCGGGTCGACCCTGCGTCACCCACGGCTGGCGAGTCAGTCCGACTGATCGCGACCGTGTCGAACGGTGCCGACCGCCCCGCCGACGGGGACGTTGCTTTCCGCGTCGACGGTCAACGGGTCGCGCTGCGTTCGGTCGCGCTCGATGTCGACGAGGAAGATACCGTGACGGCGAACGTCACTCTCCCGTCCGGAGAGGTGCGAGTGAGCGCCGGCGACGCGGAGCGAACGGTCGACGTCGCGGGGAAACGCACCGTCGACACACCCGGATTCGGCGCGATGCTCGCGGCGCTTGCGATACTCGCGACTGCGCTCTTACTCGGTCGTAGCGTCCGATAGAACGGCGTGCGGCCGTATATCCGGG
Source organism: Halostella sp. PRR32 (assembly GCF_034808085.1). Taxonomy (NCBI): domain Archaea; kingdom Methanobacteriati; phylum Methanobacteriota; class Halobacteria; order Halobacteriales; family Natronoarchaeaceae; genus Halostella; species Halostella sp. PRR32. The sequence continues at coordinate 510,060 of NZ_JAXHGL010000002.1, read as the reverse complement.
CGCGGCCCGCCGTCACTCGACGGTCGCCGAAGTGACACTCACTCGCGGACGACGGTCAGGTCACAGCGGTCGTCGCCGTCGAGCAGGCACGCGTCTTCCTCGATGGTGACCGTCTCGTCGTACTCGCCGGCGATGCCGAGAACGATCCCTTTCGCAAGCGGACACATCTCGCGGTCAGATCGGTACGTGACCGTCACCGTCTCCTCGTCGACGCGTTCGGTGTCGACCGCCGGCGGATCCGTTTCGTCGTTGCCGGTCCGTATCTGTTCGTAGATCGTCTCCAGGTTGCTGAGAAGGTCGAGCGTCGTCCAGTCGTCCCGGACGTGGGCCTTGAACGTGTCGAGCAGCGCCGGTGCGAGATGCTCGCCGAAGGTGCGCTGGAGCGACGCCTCAGTTTGGTCCGTCCGGTCGGCGATGGTATCGAAGATGGCGTCTAACTCCTCGTCAGGATAGTGCGACACCGGGAGGTAGAGCTTCGGTTCGATACCCGACTCGTCCATGATCACCTCCCAGGCGCCGTCAGTCATCCGGTCTTCGACGAACCCTTTCAGCGACTTGTGAATGATCCCGTGCATATCTCACTTCGCCCCCCACGCACGCGTACTGTCCACACACTTACCAATGCGGACCGGTTCTTAAAACCCCCGGCTGAGAGGTTCGTCCGGCTATAACTCGCCCGCGATAACCGGCGCGACGCTGACCGCGCTGGACGCGCGTTCGAGCGTGTCTGTCCCGTAGACCGCCTCGACGCCCGCCCGCGCGAGTTTCGTCGGTGCGTTTCGAGCAAGGAGCGGGTGTACGCAGGTGACGAACACCCGCGCCGCACCGCGTTCGTCCAGAATTCCGACGGCCTCGCTCATCGTCGACCCGGTGGCGATGATGTCGTCGGTGACGACCACGTCTCGCCCGTCGACCGCGGCGTCACTGGGCGAAACTTCGACCTCGGACCCGGAGTGGCGCGTCTTCTCGAAGAAGTCCGTCTCGCCCGTTCCGTATGCGTCCCGCACCGTCGTCGCGATAGCGAGCGCGCCCTCGTCCGGCGAGAGAAAGAGCGGGTCCGTGAGGGCATCGGGAAGCGGGTCCGCGAGTCGCGCCGCGGCGTCGACGGCCGTCGCCTGCGGGTCGAAGAAGTCACACACTGCGTCCTCGTGCGGGTTGACGACCAGCGTTCGGTCCGACCCGGCGCTGATGGCCCGCGCCATCGCCCGCGCTGAGACGGGCTCGCCGGGGTTGAACGCGTCGTCCTGACGTGCGTAGCCCATGTACGGGATGACGGTGACGACCTCCCGTGCCCCGGCTTCGCGCGCCGCGTCTTGCAACTGGAGCAGTTCGACGTGGGCGTCGCTGGTCGGCGTCGACGCGACGATCACCGCCCGGTCCGGGGAGACCTCGCCGATGCTGGCGAGCTGTTCGCCGTCCGGAAATCGTTCGAACTCGACCGGAGCGAGCGGTTCGTCTAACTCGTCGGCCAGTGCGGCCGCGAGCGACTGCGACGTGGACCCGCTGACTATCATGGTCGGGTATCCGCGAGCCTGCTTAAACCCGTTTTCGTTATGCGAGTGGCGTCAGGTCCCCGACCGCTACGGGACCGCGACGCCGCCGACCTCCGTCAGTCCGAGCGGCTGCGACCGCCAGCCGTCGCCGGCGTCCGCGAGGAAGGTCCCGTCGCCGGTCACGAAGTACACCGCCTCGTCACCGTAGCCGACGTCGGCTACCGCGCCGTCGGCGGGTACGGATATCGGAGTCCACTCGCCGTCGCTGTGGACGTAACACGTCTCCGCCGTCGCGGCGTGGGCGCGGTCCAGTTCGCCGGGGGGCGTGTCGCGGGCCGCGCCGACCAGCGCGCACTCGCCGCGGATCTGCTTCATCCATCCGGCACCGAGTTCGAACAGCCCTTCGCCCGTCCCGGCCAGCGGCGTGCCGGCGGCGGAGACGTCGCGGGCGTCGTCGAGGCCCGAGTGTGCGAGTTCGCCGTCTGCGAGACGGTAGACGCCGTCCTCCGCGGCGATCAGGTCGCCGTCGACGGCGCGGACGGGGCTGCCGACGGTCCCGACGGTCGTCCACTCGTCCGTTTCGGTGGCGCGCGCGACGGACCAGTCCGGCGCGACCGCGACCAGCGCGTCGCCGTCGAACCCCACTGCGACGGCGGGTCCGAAGCCGACCGGATCGTAGCTCTCCTCGTCCTTGACGAGTACGTCTCCGGGGGTGGCGACGGCGAGTTGGCCGTCCGTCGCGGCAACGTCGAGCGCGGTACACTCGTGGTCGATGCCGTACTGTCCGACCCGGTCGGCGGAGACGGACACGCTGGCGACCCCCTGGCCGGCGGCGACGTAGGCCGTCGTCTGCCCGGTCTTGTCGCCGTACACCCGCTTCTCGTCGATGCTGACCATGTGGGTGGCGTGGCGTGCCACCACGGAAAGCGTTCCGGCGTTCTTCGGAACCACTTTGGGAACGCATACAGATAGATACAGGTAATGGAAGTGTTCGGGTCGAGCGGAACGCGGGGCGTGGTCAACGAGTCGCTGGGGCCCGAGTTCCTCCTTCGGGTCGCCAAAGCGGCGGGGACGGTTTGGAACGCTGACAGGGTCGCTATCGCTCGGGACACGCGGAAGACGGGGCGGATGCTCGCAGACGCCGCCGCCAGCGGCCTGGCGAGTGTCGGCACTGACGTCGACCGTCTCGGTATCGTCCCGACGCCGGGACTGCAGGCGTACGCGGAGCGGGAGGGCGTTCCGGCGCTGATGATCACGGCCTCGCACAACCCGCCAGAGTTCAACGGCATGAAACTGATCGGTCCCGACGGCGTCGAGCTATCGGTCGCCGACCTCGAACGCGTCGAGGAACACCTCCTCGCCGAGCGCTTCGAGACGGTGTCGTGGGACCGGACCGGCCGAGCGCGGTCCGTCGACGGCGCTCAGCGCGAGTACATCGACCAACTCCACGCCGCCGTCGACGGCGACCTGATCGCCGACGCCGACCTGACCGTCGCCCTCGACCCGGGCCACGGTGCAGGTGCACTCACCAGCCCGGAGTTCTTCCGCGAACTGGGCTGTCGCGTCGTCACGGTCAACTCGCAGCCGGACGGGCACTTTCCGGGACGCGACCCCGAACCGGTGCCGGAGAACCTGGACGACCTCGGCCGCCTCGTCGCGTCGACGGACGCCGACATCGGAATCGCTCACGACGGCGACGCGGACCGCGCCATCTTCTACGACGAACGCGGCGAGTACGTCGAGGGCGACGCGACCTTCGCCGCGCTGGCCGCTGCGGAGCTCTCTCAGGACGACACGACGGTGTCGGCGGTCAACGTCTCCCAGCGCCTCGTCGACGTGGTTCAGTCGGTCGGCGCGAATCTCGAACTCACGCCCATCGGTTCGACGAACATCATCTCGCGCATCCGCGACCTGCGCGCCGAGGGCGCAACGGTGCCCATCGCGGGGGAGGGCAACGGCGGCGTCTTCTTCCCGGATTACCGCCTTGCCCGCGACGGCGCGTACATCGGCGCGCGATTTCTCGAACTCGTCGCGGAGCGCCCGTTGAGTGAACTCGTTTCACCCTACGACGACTACTACAACGTCCGGCTGAACATCGAGTACGACACCGACGACGAGTGCCGTGCGATGCTAACGGCCGCCGAGGCCCGCGCTCAGGGGTCCGAAGCGGCGCTCGACGCGACCGACGGATACCGCCTCGACTACGGCGACGCCTGGGTGCTCGCCCGCCCGAGCGGCACCGAACCGCTGGTCCGGATATACGCTGAAGCCCGCGAGCAGGCGCGAGCGGAGGAGTTGGCAGAGGGGATGCGCGCCGCACTCGACGCAGCGAGAACCGACGCGTGAGCGTCGTGTTCGAGTAGTGGAGCGGAGTGCGTGCCAGAGCGCTCGACACAGCGAAGGCTGAGGCGTAGGAGGCCAGAGGCGTGGAGTGCGGCGCGTTTGAACTGCCCCGGCGTAGCGAGGACTAGCGGTCCGGATACTCGCCGAGCGCGTCGGCGAGGCGGTCGCGTTCCTCGCGCAGGTCATCCAGTTCGTCAGCGACGTCGCCGGAGGCGAGGCGGTCGCGTTCCTCGGGGCCGAGTCGTTCTCGTGCGACGGCGGCGTTCCGGAGGCGTTCGTAGTCGTCCTCGCGGGTCAGTGTACGCACGTCGCGGAGCCGCGCCACGACCTCTTCGGATGCGAACCGCGAGACGAGCGAGATCAGTTCCCGGGTACGCCACCATAGTCGGTCGGCGTCCGTCGGCGGCCACTCCACCGTGAGCGGGTCAGCGTCGAAGCGTTCGAGGTAGGTCTGGCGCGTTGCGACCTGCCGTTTGAGCGTCGCGGCGTCGTCGACGTAGTGGTCGAGTTTCGACTTCGAGTAGTCGGCGTACGAGAGCAGCGTCGGTATCGGCTCCTCGCCGGCCGGTGATTCGCGGACGTAGTCGAGAAGGTCCGACGGCGGCGGGTCGAGGTCGACCAGCGGGTACTTGTCGGCGTCGACGGCGAGACCGAGCACCGTGCGGGCGCTCTCCTCGTTCCGGAACGTCCGGAACGCGTCGCGGACGGCCTCGTTGTACGCCTCGATCGGGTCTCGGAGCGTGTCGACGGGCGCGTCGAGGTCGGCGTCGCCGAGTTCGAGCAGGCGTTCGAGGTGGTCGATCCGGTCTTCGACTGTCCCTTTCCTGCGGGCCGCCGCCTTTCGGGCGTCGCGGTACGTTTCGAGCGCGTTCGCGCGCTCTTCCGGCAGTTCCGCGACGGACCCGACGTCGGCGAGCGTCTCGCGCGCGGCGGCGAAATCGCTCTCGCTCAGGCGGCGCTTGTCGAGCACGTCGAGCGTCTCCTCGAAGGCGTCGCGGTGGGTCATGTCGTCCGGGAGCCCTTCGACCAGTTGGGCAACGGCGTCCTGAAACTCCACGAACGCCTGGAAGTCGCCGGTGCCGGTCGCGCGGTCCTCGTAGCGCTCGAACAGGTCGACCATGTCGCCGTACGCGTCCGCGACGGTCGTCACGCTCGATTCGCCGAACGCTTCGATCTCTCGCTCCACGGACCGAACCGTTTCGTCGGCGGATTCGAGCGCGGCGATGGGGTTCTCACTCATGAACAAGTGTTACTCGTAGACATCGTCGGGGTCGAACACCTTCTCGCCGACGCGCTCGCCGTCGGCGGTGCGGTAGAAACACGAGGCGAAGCCGGTGTGGCACGCGCCGCCCTCCTGTTCGACGAGATAGAGGACGCTGTCCCCGTCGCAGTCGACACGTACCTCCTCGACGCGTTGCACGTGGCCGCTGGTCGCCCCTTTCTCCCAGAGTTCGTCCCTGCTCCGCGAGTAGTAGTGAGCGCGCCCCGTCTCGCGGGTGCGTTCGAGGGCCTCGGGCGTGACGTACGCGAGCATCAACACCTCGCGCGTTTCGGCGTCCTGGGCGACGGCCGGAATACGGCCGTTCTCGCCGAAATCCATCTCCACGGCGGTGGCGGCGGTCATATCCGGGAAACACGTCGTTGCGGCGAATAGGTCTTTTGTTCGTGCCGACGCCGGGACTGTTTTAGTGGTCTGGCGCGCACGGGACGATATGGACGACGAGGCGAGCGCGGCGGACGGGACGGCCGACGACGGCGCGGCCGACACTGACGGGATCCTGGCGGAACTGCGGGCGAACCCGACGATCGCGGCGGTCGAACTCGGGAGTCTCGCCGTCACGGTCTGTCTCCCCATCGCGACGTTTTGGGCGCTCCTCTCCGGTCCCCGCGCGTCGACGGACATCTTGGCCGCCGTCGTGGTCGTCGGCGCGGCGTTCGCGGCGCTCTGGACCCTCGTCTATCCCGTCTACGACGCGTTATAATATCGGTGCCCCCGCGCGAATTCTATCGCGGCCGGGAACGTGGCGGTCACACCCCGTGTTGCGGTATCTCAGCCCACCTGTCGATCAGGTAGCCCAGCGCGAGGCCGTAGAACAGGTGATAGAGGAACGAAACCACGACGAACAGTCCGACCGCGAGCGTACCACCGGGGGGCCAGAACGCCATCAGGAAGCCGATCCAGTAGATGAGTCCGAAGCTAGCGCCGCGGGCGTACCGAGGCGATTCCGGCGGGAGGAACGCGCCGACGACGAGGAACTGGACCGGGAGGAACAGCGTCCCACCGAGGACGAATAGCGCGACGCCCACCGCCAGGCTCGGTTCGAACCCGAGGAAGGACGCGAACGACGCGAACCGCACGATCGGTTCGGTCTGGAACAGGTCGAGCGCCACCGGCAGTCCGACCAGTACGGGGATCATCAGAACCATCCCGACTAATCCGCTGAACATGGCCGTCCCGATCAGACGGAGCGTGATCGGGATCTCCGCTGCGACCCCCATTTCCTCGGCAGGTAACGTTCCGGTTTCGGATGGTCGTTCACTGCTCATGACTTCCCTAACGTAGCCTCTCGATCACAATAAACCATGATGGTTATCGGGGCGGCCGCGACGCTCTCGCTGTTTGGAGGATCAGAAAGAGACGACACAGTGGGTACCGAGCCGATCCGCTCGCTACACGGTACCGACGAGCGCGAACAGGCCGAACAGCACGTCACCGTAGGTCAGTGCCACCACGAGGCCGACGAACATTGGGACGATAAACGGGATGCCGGGCGACACCCACACCGAGTCCTCGGCCGCGAGAACGTCGAGGCCGTCGCGCAGGTCCTCGGCCGTCGCACCGTACGCGCTGTCGACGTCCGTCAGGAACGCCTCTGCGCCCCACGGGTCGTCGAACGCGTCGGCATCTTCGGGGCTATCGCCCCCGGAGTCTTCAGCCGCGCCGTCACGCGTCGCACCGTCGGCGGCACCGTCGAGCGGGTCGTCACTAGCCGCCGGGTCGTCGGTCGGTACGGCGCTGACTGCGCCGTCCGTCGGCGGGTTCGGTTCGTCCGGGAGCGTCGCCGGGTCGCGTAACGCGTCGGCGCGGGACCGGAGCGTCTCGAAGTCGATCCCACGCCACCGGAGATACATCCTGAGAGCGTCCAGGTCGAGCCCGCGCCGAGTCGCGCCCGCCGGGCCGTCGAGCAGTCGGCCGTGAGTCTCGGGGATGTTCCCGACAGCGACGGGACGGCCGACGAACATCACCGACGACACTCGCCCGGCGGCGGCGTTCCGCGCGGCGAGCAGGAGCGGTGCGGCGAGGCCGAAAAGCACCGTGTTCGTAAGCACCGTGAACGAAAACACCCGGATGTTCGTCGCCTGAAGCGGGAGCGTGCCACTCGGCAGCAGATAGACCGGATAGACGGGAAAGAGCAAGGCGATCACCATCAGCGCCTTGGCGTCGGCCCCGCCGAACCCGCCCGTGCGCCAGAACAGGTAGGCTATCGGGATCACGAGGCCGGCACTTACCGCCGCCGGGACGAGAAAGCGCCGCCAGGCGAACTCGCTCGCGGTCCAGGCTGTCCAGGCGTCCCAGCCCAGCAACGCCAGCGCGAGGAGCGCGAGCGGTGCCCACGTCCAGTTCGGGACTCGGCGGGTCGCCACGTCTCGGTAAGCGGCCCAGGCGAATACGGGTACCGCGAGCAACCGCAGGAGGTCGGCGGTCGGCGAGTCGAGGAAGACGGTGATGACGGCTTGGAGCACGTTCGATAATCGATGCCGTCTACGTGATATATATTCCGCTGCGAACGGCGAGGGCCGGGGACCGCGGCGGAGAAGCGCTATGCTGTCCTTCTGCTAGGTGAGAGGGAGCAGTGACCGGTTCGGCGGCAGTTTACGATAGGTGGGCCGCGACGTCGGTCGAAGAGACCATCCCGACGTAATCGTCGTCGACGACCGGGAGGTGTTTGATACCGTAGTTAGTCATCATCGCGGCTACCTCCTCCATGTAGAGGTTCGGCGTGGCGGTTTCGACGTCTGTCGTCATTACGTCCGAGACCTGTAGTTCTGAGGTATCTCGTCCCGCGGCGACGGCACTGAGCACGTCCGTGCTGCTGATGATCGACCGCGGCGAGGTCGGGACGACCAGCGCGCTGATCTCTTTTTCCTCCATCCGCTGTGCCGCCTCCATCACGGTCGCATCCTTCGAAATCGTCTCCAGTGGTGTAGACATCACGTCTTCGACCGTAGGCCTGTCTGTCTCTGTCATACCGTTTCCAACGGGTGCGGCGCGTATGGTGTTTTCCCCGGGCGATGAGTCCTGCCGGACGTATCAGGGGAACGAGCGACGATCACCGCCCTGCGCGCTCGACCCTCAAGGAGCGGGATCTGAGCGTAGACCCGTCGAAAAGATGGTGTTCGGTGCCACAGAGATCTAACCGCCTGACGGATCGAAAGCCGGAGACAGGACTACACCTTGTAGACAGATTGACTCGACCGCGTAAAATCAGCCCCGTGAGAGGGGCATCTGTTCCGCGCAGTTTCTGCGCTGTTGCTTATATGACGCGGTTCTGCAGGTAGTCGAGGTGCTTCGCGTTGTAGACGATCTTCACCTCGTCGGCGGCGGGGCTGCCGATGCAGGTCAGTCGAACGTTCTTCTCCTCGACCTCCTCGTCGCTGAGGATCTGCTGCATGTCCATGTCGATCTCGCCCTCTTTGACGATCGCGGCGCAGTTCGCACACGCGCCGGCGCGACACGAGAAGGGCCAGTCGTAGCCCTGTGCCTCGGCGGCTTCGAGGATGTACTCGCCCTCGTTCACGTCGAGCGTACCGTAGTCCTCGTCACCGAGGTCCGCGTCGGCAGCCTGATCGAAGAGGTCGTCGTCGTCCATCTCCCAACCGTGGTCGTCCAGTACTTCGTAGTTGAGGTATTCTACCGTGGGCATCACCCCGAAGGTTCGACCCCCTAACTGTTAGACCTTGCTGTTTTTCCGCGGATCAAACTGCTACGAATTCGAACAGCAGGTACGACAGTACCCCGGAAATCGTGGGGGTGAGTATCCACAGCATGATGACTCGCCCGGTCGTCGCCGGATCGAAGAGGTCGCTCGCAGCCAACTCCTCCGGTTCCTCCTCCCCGATGGGCGTTACCTCGTCGCCGCGCTCGTCCGCGCCGAGTGCGCCGACGAGCGTTCCGGCCTCTCCCTGTCGGGGAGAGGCGTCCGCTTTGCTGCGGATCGCCTCCGTCGCGGCGTTCGAAATCGTCGTCGTCCGGGTCGCCCGACCCCAGCCGAGGCCGACGATGCTCATCGTCGCGCTCACGGCGAGACTGGCGGGAATGCCGAGTTCCGACAGCACGGTAATGAGCGATGCGCTCACCACCTCGACGATGAGCGCCGCCAGTAGCGGCAGGTCAGTCAGGTCGTTGCCGACGGTGTCGAGCGTCCGGCGCGCGATGGTGAACGCGCCGAGACCGATCGCCCCGCCGGCGAGCAGGATGCCGGCGTTCATCGAGAGCGAGCCGTTGCCGACCAGCGGGGCAACGGCGTTGGCGACGTTCGACGCGCCCGCGGCGAAGGCCATGTAACAGCCGATCCCGACGACCAGCCCGCTCCCGACGAGTTCCCGCGCGGTGACTGACGGCGCAGGGGTCGGCAGGGGAACGACCCCGCTCCTGTCGACCGCCAGTAGCGGGCCGTCCGAGCGGTCGATGGCGAACGCCACGGAGAGGTACGGGTAGAAGTACCGCCCGATGATCGCACACACCCAGAAGGCGGCGATCGGGGCTATGAGCCACCAGGAGACGATCTGCCCCATGACCTCCCAGTTGATCGAGTCAGTCGCGACGCCGAGGCCGGCTATCGCGCCGACCGCAGTCATCGACGTAGAGGCGGGTACGCCGAACAGGTTCGAAACGAGCAGCGCGAGGCCGACGAAAAAGAGGACGCCGACGCTCGCCGCGAGCGTGAACTGGTCGCTCGGGACTATCTGGCCCCCCATCGTCTCGATGACGTTCCGACCGACCGTCCACCCGCCCAGAAGCGCGAACCCGGCCATTAACGCCGCTGCCCCGATCTTTGAGACGACGCGGCTGCCGACGGACGGACCGAACGCGACGCCAGTAGAGGACCCGCCGATGTTGAAGCCGACGAACACGGCCACCGCTATTCCCACGACGAGCAGCACTTCAACCATACCGATTCCGATGACGTGTCAGCGTAAAAGTCCGCTTATCCGGCCGGATGGGACCCGTCTACCCGGCCAGTCCGGGGACGAACTGAAAGACGAGAAAGGCGGCGATGGTCGCGATTGCGGGGACGACGTTCTGGAGCGCGATGACTCGTGCCGTCGTCGCCGGTTCGAACAGGTCCGAAGCGCTGGGGATGTCCTCGGCGTCCTCGTCGCCGATAGGCGGCACCTCGCGTTGGCCACCGTTCTGTGCGGGCTCCGGCGTCGGATTACCGACGGTCGCGGCCCCTTCGTCCGCGGAATCGGCCGCGAGCGCGCCGACGGAGATACGCTCCGGTGCTTCGCCGTGGACGGTGTCGGAGATGGTCGCCGTTCGTGTCGCCCGACCCCAACCGAGGCCGAGAATGCTCATCGTCGCCACGACGACGAAACTCGCCGGAATGCCGAGTTCCGACAACACGGTGATGAGCGACGCGCTCACCACCTCGACGACGAGCGCGGCGAGAAGCGGGAGTTCGGTCAGGTCGTTTCCGATAGTGTCGAGCGTCCGGCGCGCGATGGTTATCGCGCCGACGCCTATCGCACCACCGCCGAGCAGGATGCCGGCGTTCATCGAGAGCGAGCCGTTGCCGACCAGCGGCGCGACGGCGTTGGCGACGTTCGACGCGCCCGCGGCGAAGGCCATGTAACAGCCGATGACGATCACGAGCGCCGTCCCGACGAACTCCCTGATCGTCGTGTTCGGGCCGAACTCCGGTCGGGGGAAGGTTCCCGACCTGTCGAGAGCGACCAGTCTCCCTTCCGTCTGTGTCACCTCGAACCGGTGGACCAACGCGGGGTAGAAGTACCGGCCGATGACGCCCGAGACCCAGAACGCGATGACCGGCGCGACGATCCACCAGGAGACGATCTCCAGCATCACGGCCGCGTTGAGCGTTCCCGTCGCGACGCCGAGGCCGGCTATCGCGCCGACCGCAGTCATCGACGTGGAAGCAGGCACGCCGACGACGTTCGAGAGGAAGAGAGCGAAGCCGATGAAGAAAAGAACCGTGATGCTCACCTCCAGCGTGAACAGCCCCGACGGGACGATCTGACCCCCCATCGTCTCGATGACGTTTCGGCCGACCGTCCACCCGCCCAGAAGCGCGAACCCGGCCATCAGGATGCCGGCCGCGAGCTTCGACATGACACCGCTACCGACCGCCGGTCCGAAGGCGACGCCCGTGGAGGACCCCCCGATATTGAACCCGACGAACGCGGCGACAGCCAACCCGACGGCAAGAAGTACAAGAGACACAGAGGAACAAACGGCGCTGAACGGTTTAACTCTTGTAGGTCTCCGGAGAGATCGGCGACGTGGCCGACTCGGTGGCTTTACGCTCTCTCCACTCCGAGCGACCGTATGGATCCGTTTCCTACCTTTTCAGTGATCCCCGCCGTCGACGTACAGGACGGCGAGGTTGTCCAACTCGTCCAGGGCGAGCGCGGCACGGAAAAGCGCTACGGCGACCCCGTCGAGTCGGCAAAGCGCTGGGTCGACCAGGGCGCGTCGACGCTCCACATGGTCGACCTCGACGGTGCCTTCGAGGGCGAACGCGCGAACGCGGACGCCGTGGGTCGCGTCCTCGGTGCTGTCGGCGTGGACGTCCAACTCGGCGGCGGCATCCGCACCGTCGACGACGCGACCGACCTGCTAAAGCGGGGCGTCGACCGCGTCATTCTCGGCACCGCGGCCGTCGAGAACCCCGACATAGTCGCGGAGATCAGCGAGACGTATCCCGACTCGGTGATGGTCAGTCTGGACGCGAAAGACGGCGAAGTCGTGGTTTCCGGCTGGACCGAGGGCACCGGTCTCGACCCCGCTGAGGCCGCCGAACGCTACGAAGAACTGGGTGCCGGCGCTATCCTGTTCACCGATGTCGACGTCGAGGGCCAACTGGACGGCGTCCAGACCGACCCCGTCCGTCGGGTCGTAGAAGCCGTCGACATCCCGGTCGTCGCGAGCGGTGGCGTGGCGACTATCGACGACGTGCGCGCGCTCCGAGAAGCGGGCGCTGCCGCTGTCGTCGTCGGGAGCGCGTTGTACGAGGGGCGGTTCACGCTGGGCGAAGCGATGGACGCAGTCGAGGAGTAAATGGTCGAGTGCGGGCTGTTATCGTGAATTCCGCAGAGCTCCTCGACGAGGTTTAGCTCGCTATCGCTCGCCGACTCACCGTCATTTCGTGAGAGAGTTGACTCACATCCGTTCGTCAAACCGCCGTCGTTCCGCGGGGCTCCACGACGAGGTTTGGCTCGCTATCGCTCGCCAAACCGCGGCACGTACCGCGACCGGACCGTCAGCGTCGACAGGGGAAGCGATTCGGCGATGTCGGCCGGGGACGCGTCGCTCTCCAGGACGACCGCCGCCGCGGCGACTCCCAGCGCCGAGTCCGAGTCGTGGAACTCGGTCGTTTCCAGGCGCTCGTGGGCGCGGCGTTCGACGGCGTCCGGTAGGTCGTACTTGCTGACGATACGGGCGACGAACAGCGCGGGATCGGGCGGATCGAGACAGAGCCCAAAGGTTCGGACCATGTCGTGGTACGCGCCGCAGACTTCCGAGCGGTCGCCGTCGACTGCGTCGGCGACTTCCGCTATCGTTCGCGGGTATTCGGCGCGGCGAACGGCGGCGTACGCGGCCGCCGCTCCGACCGTCTCCGGACAACAGTCGGGGGACGCGTCGGCCTCCAGCGCGCCGTGTAGGAGGTCAGTCGCGTCCTCGGTGACTTCGGACGGCACCCGTAGCGCGTCCGCTATCCTATTTACCGCGTATTCTGCTCGGAGGCGAGTGCCGTTTCGCACTCGTTCGGCATCCGGCAATCGGTCGTCACCCGGCGGTGTCGTCACGGCGTTCCTCCGCCGGTGAGCGAACCGCCGGCTGGAAAATGACAGAGGGCTATCACTCCCATCCCGATCTCTACGCCGTCTACGACTGAATACCTTTCGGCGGTTTATGCCGGTAATCAGCCGATACCGGGAGAGCGTCGGGTCGGGGCCGTCCGCTTGGTTCCCTGCCCGGTTCGGGCCGGCGGCCGCCGGGTCTGCAGGCGACGATAGATCGGTTCCCGCGTCGTGCAGAGGCGGAATTCCCTTGTAGTGTCCGCGTCATGATTTCCGTATGACCGACCGCACGGCCGCCGCCACCCGCGAGACGGCGGAGACGGAGATCGAGGTAACCGTCGACATCGACGGCGACGGCGACGCCACCGTCGACACGGGGATCGGCTTTTTCGACCACATGCTCGAATCGTTCGCCAAGCACGGCCTGTTCGACCTGACGGTGCGTTGTGACGGCGACCTGGAGATCGACGACCACCACACCGTCGAGGATGTCGCCATCGTCCTCGGCGACGCGTTCGACGAGGCGCTCGGCGACCGGGCCCGGATCGAACGGTTCGCCGACAGGAGAGTGCCGCTCGACGAGGCGGTCGCGTCCATCGTCGTCGACGTAAGCGGCCGTCCGGTTTTCCGGTTCGACGGCGCGTTCTCGCAGGCGTCCGTGGGCGGGATGACCAGTCACATGGCGAAACACTTCCTGCGAACGCTGTCGACGAACGCCGGCCTGACGCTTCACGCGGACGTGACGGGTGAGAACGCCCATCACGAGATAGAGGCGCTGTTTAAGGCCACGGCCCGCGCGCTAGACGATGCGACGCGGATCGACGACCGACGCGCCGGGACGCCGAGCACGAAAGGCGAACTGTAGGTCCGAGTTACCGCCCTCGCCGGCGGACCTGTCGGTCGTACGAGACCGTTACCGGCGCGTTACTCCGGCTTCCGTTCGTCGCCGGTCCCGCGGATTCCGACAACACCGGCACGCAACCGCCTCTTCGGAACGTTCGGTGGCGCGTCTCACACGTATCAGTATAGCCCTCCCCCCTCGCCCCGTATCTACGCGTCTAGCCGTTCTGACTATCCACTCGGCACGCCTAGTAAGGGTAAGATGAGTTCCACCCCTACTCCCGAAGGTATCGCATACGACTTCCCGACGACCGGTCCAACGGCGGTGCGCGAAGAATGATGTGGCAGGACTTCGTGTTTATGCTCGGAAGTTCGCTCTCTATTTTCTTTCTCGCGCCCACGCTTCGCGACGCCGAGGCGCGCGTCCCCCTCGGGACGAGTCTCCCGTCGATGATCATCGGACTGGCGTACGGCCTGACGTTCACCACGCTCGGCATGACGTTTTCCGCCCTCGGCGCGTTCGCCGCCGGTTCGATGTGGTCTCTCATCGCAGTCGTGCGGTCGCCGAGCGACGCTGTCACAATGACCCGTCGTGACGGAGTCCGTCTGTTCGTCGCGGACGTCCGTCGGTGGATCGACAAGCAGGTCGGCGACACCCAACCGACCAACTACTCCTGATCCGCATCTCGGTCTCCGCTCTCTGTCACCCGCGGAAGTGACAACGAGACTTCCGCGCCGCCCAGGTCGCTGTTACCGAATACGACGCTGCCGCCGTAGGCGTCGACTATCCAGGAGACGAGCCACAGTCCGAGACCGCTCGCGTGCTGGAGCGGGGTTATCTCCGCTTCCCCGGCGACGACCGCTCGCTCGTGGTCCGGAATTCCGTCCCCGTCGTCGGCGACTCGGATGGCAGCGCGCTCCCCGTCCACGGACGTGTCGACGGTCATCCTGGCGTGTGGACTGTCGCCGTCGTTGTGTTCGACCGCGTTCTCCAGCAGGTTCTCGACGGCGACGCGGAGGCGTTCGTCGCCGGTGACGCGAACCTTGCCCGGCGCGTCGGTCTCGATGGTTGCGGCGTCGTACTGTTCGCGGGCCGTCGCGGCGACGGCTTCGACCACCTCGCAGGCATCGACCCACGACGAGTCGTTCGCCCGGTCCAGCAGTTGTTCCGCCTCCCGCGCCTTGTTGCTCAGGTCGACCAGATCCTCTGCGGTCGTGGCGAGCGCCCCGGCGTACTCGACGACCGTTTCCGACGACGTTTCGGCGGCTATCTGGTCGGCGTATCCGACGATGACGTTCACGTCGTTCCGGAGGTTGTGTCTGAGGACGCGGTTCAGCACCTCCAACTGACGGTGCCGCATCTGCTGTTCGGTGATATCCGTGTAGATGCCGAACCCGTACTCGTCCCCGTTCTGGTCGGTGAAAGTCAGTCCCCGGAACAGGAACTGCCGGGGGCCATCCGCGGTGAGGCGACGCAACTCCTCGCGGATCATTTCGTCCCCCGCCCGACGGTCAAGCGCTTCGGCGCTCTTGCGCTGTTCCGGGAGGAGGATGTAATCGTTGAGCGAGTCGCCGATGACGGCTCGCGGATCGTACCCGAAAACGTCCTCGAAGGCGGGATTGACCGACTGGACGATCGGGTCGCCGTCGACGAACTCCACCTCAACGACGGCGTCGGGGATGTTGTCGAAGAGGTATTCGAACCGGTTGCGCTCCTCGCGCAGTTTGGTGCGCGCCCGCTCCAGGTCGGAGAGGTCGCGGACGGTTCCGACGGTACCCTTGAACTGGTCCGCCGTCGGAAGCGGGGTGAGTTCCACTTCGACGGAGAAGCGGCCGCCGGTGTCCGTCTGCAAGGCCGTCTGGAACGTCCTGCTCGTCCGCCCGTCGTCCGACAGCAGCGCCTCGGTCAGTTCCCGTCCCCGCTCGATGTTCTCTTCGTCTAACACCGCAGAGATGTGTTTGCCAACGAGGTCGTCGCGCTCTCGACCGAATCGTTCGGCGAGCGGTTGCGTGACGTGGGTGAACTGCCCCTCGTCGTTGACGACGAACAACATGTCTTGCACGTTTTCGAAGACGGCTTCGAAGCGCTGGAGTTCCGTTTCCCGGTCGACGCGGTCCAGGGCGACGGCGGCGTTCGCCGCGAGGAGGCGGGCCAGTTGCAGGTCGGTGCTGTCGAACGCCGCCGGGTCCGGTTCGCTGGCGAGGAGGACGCCGTGGTCGCCGAGGGGCAGATGTAACTCGCTCGTGAACGGGCTCTCGGGGTTGTACGCATCGTGCTCGGTGACGTCGTCGTACACCCTGGGTTCGCCGCTTCGATAGGCGTCCCAGACGAGCCCGTCGTCGCGGTCGAACGGCGGTGGCTCACCGATACGTGCTTCCACTTCGTCCGTCCAGACCGTCGGAACGAGGCTTTCTCTGTCGGGGTCGTACAGGTGGACGCCGGTGATACGATGGCCGAGCACGTCCCGAGCGGCGTCCAGAACCACGCGGCAGACTGCCTCTTTTCCGTCGGCCCGCAGCATCGAGCGCGTCTGCTGGTGGAGTCGCTCGATGCTGTCGACGCGTTCCATCCGGTTGAGCGCGGACGTAGCGGCGGTCGACAGCAGTTCCACCAACTGACGGTCGGCCTCGTCGAACGCGCCCGCCGACTCCGCGCCGACCGCCAGGGCGCCGTGCGATCCCAGCGGCAACACCAGTAGCGACCTGAGCGAACCGTAGTCCAGGTCGTTTACGATCAGGGACTCGCCCGCGGTGAACGCCTCGCCGATGTGATTGTTGTCGGTTCCGAAGCTATCCACGCCGCCGAGCATTTCGCGCGTCTCGTTGGTCGTGGCGGTCGGGACGAGGGTGTCGGTCGCTTCGTCGTGGAGGAACACGGCGTTGAGGCCGTATCCGAACACCTCCGCGGTGGTCTCCGCGACGAGGTCGGCGATCGATTCTCGGCTCTCCGCATCGATGAGCGCGTTGCTGGATTCGAGCAGGCTACTCAGCATCTCCTCGCGCTCCTTGCGGTCGGTGATGTCCCGGAGCGACCCCGTGAAGTACCGCTCTCCGTTGCGGGTGAACTCCCCGAACGAAACGACAACGGTTCGTTCGCTCCCGTCGGCGCGTTCCATCGGTAGTTCGACGTAGTTCCAGTCCAGGCCGCGCTCGCCCGTCTCGAGGTACTGCGCGATGCCCGTGTGGTGGGGTTCCTCCAAACGCTCGGGGATGATCGTGGTCAGCGATTTGCCGACCAGTTCCTCGTGGTCGTACCCGGTCAGGTCGCTCACCGCCTCGTTGGCGAACACGACCTCGCTGTCTTCAGTCATCGCGATCACGGCGTTCGAAATGCTGTCAGCGACAGCGTGGAGCGAATCGAGCGGGGGATCAGTTGCTCCCGTTTCGAGCGCTTCCGTGACGCGGTCCGCCAGCGTTTCGTCCCCAAGCGAGTCCCGGGGGACGTACTCGGTCACGTCGAGACGGGTGGCCTCGGCGGCCTCTAGGCCGTCCGCCCTGTCGGCGACGAGGAGAAACGGGACTGACCGAGAGCGCTCACGAACCGCCGAGAGAACGTCGAGACCGTCGGTACCGTCGAGCCGAGACTCGCAGACGATGCAGTCGACCGACGCCTCGTCGAGCGTCGCGAAGACCGCGTCTAGCGACGCGGCCTCGCGTACTGGGGCGAGGCTGTCCTCGAACTCCGGGGCCGACGCTCGTTCCGGATGTCGGACGTACAATACGTCAGTACCGTGACCCACGACGACCGTACGTACGCGGTCGGGATGCCATCAATCCACCGGCCGCGATCCACACGACTAAGGACCGGACACCAGTACTTTCGCCTATGTTCGACGTCATCATGGAGAAATTCGAGGGCAGTCCGAGCCAGCAGGCTGTCATCAGACTGTTACTCGAGCGGGGGTTCTCCGTCAACGACGAGGGACGGGTGGTCTCCGGCGGGATCGAGATCCCGAACACGGGCATCGCCCGCGAGATAGACGTGGACCGACGGGTCGTCGACTCGACGACGGACGCGATCCTCGAAGACGCCGAACTCCGGCGGATCTTCCAGAACATCTCCCAGATCCCGAGCCTGATGGACCTCGCGCCGGTGCTGGATCTCACCGTCCTCACGGTCGACGTCAACGACACGGAGGAACCGGGCATCGTCGCCGAGGTGACGGGTCGTATCTCCGACCGCGGGATCTCCATGCGCCAGACCGTCAGCGAGGACCCCGAGTTCGCCGTCGACCCGAAACTGTACATCATCACCGACGAGGCGCTGCCCGGCGACCTCATCAACGAGATCCGGGACCTGGAGTTCGTCCGGAAGATCGAACTGCAGTGACCGCGTCCGGTTCGCCGTCCGACGCCCCGACTCGGTGCGCTATTGAACGCGCCGTCGAACCGACGCGCTATTGAACGCGCCGCCGAAACGGGAGCGTATGGAGCAGCGGACACGTGAGACGCTGGAGTCTGCGGGGGTGTTGCTGGCCGCGACCACCGCAGGCATCCACCTGATGCTCGGCGTGGAGCGACTGACGTACTACCTGATGGCGTCGAGACCGTTGGCCGACCCGCGACAGGCCCTGTTCGTCCTCTCCGGAGCGGCCATCTTTCTCGGGGTCACGCTCTGGTATCGCGGCCTTCGCCGCGACGTGGTGTACGCCGCCGGTATCTTGCTCATGCTCGGCTACCTCGTCGGATGGCTGTTCCTCGGCGGTCACGAGGGTCAGTACGCCTGGGAGGCCGGCCACCACGGCGGCAGCCCTCTCGTCGGTCTGTACGAGCACGTCACTGAAGAGATAACGCTGTTCGCGACGAAAGTGATCGAGCTAACTCTCCTCGGCATCCTGATCCTCCTCCTTTACGACACCAGGTCGGACGGCGGTGCGGACGACGACCGACCGAACGACACCGGTGCGGACGACGACCGACCGAACGACGAAAGACCGACCGAGGCCGGTGAGGGCCGCGCGGAACCGGCCGACGGAGACCGCGTCGCGTCGACCGACACGAACTCTCACGCCACCGCCGACGCGGCCCGTTGAACGCGGCGGCCGACGACAATCACCCATGACCGACGACATCTACAGCACCGTCGCCGAGCGAGCATCTGCGGCCTTCGAGGTACAGGGCTCGGAGTTCATCGGCCACGCGGCCCCGGTTCCGGACGTCGCCGAGGCCGAGGCGTTCGTCGACGCGGTAAGCGACGAGTACGAAGACGCGACCCACAACGTGCCCGCCTACCGCGTCCGGGCGGACCCGTTTCGGGAGTACTCCAGTGACGACGGCGAACCGACGGGTTCAGCCGGCAAACCCGCGCTGAACGTCCTCCAGCAGCGCGACGTGGAAAACGTCGCCGTCGTGGTGACGCGGTACTACGGCGGCACGAACCTCGGCGTCGGCGGCCTCGCGAGGGCCTACAGCAAAGCCGTGAAAGACGCGGTCGACGAGGCCGGGATCGTCGAGCGACGGCCGCACGAGTCCGTTTCGGTCACCGTCGACTACGACGACTCCGGAACGGTCCGCGGCATCGTCGAGAGCGCGGACGTCGAGTTCGAGGCTGAGTACGAGGAGGAGGTGACGCTCGAAATGCGGGTGCCAGTCGCCGAGGCGGCGGACCTGCGCGACCGGATCCGGAGCGCGACGAGCGGGCGGGCGCGGATAGAGTAATTACGCCGTCGGCGTCGCGGCGTCTTCGGTCGATTCCGCCGTCATCGCCCGCCGGTTTTTCACAGTCAGTGCCAGGAAGAGTGCGAGGCCGACCGCGCGGAGCGTCAGGTCCACGACGAGCGGGTCGACCGCGATCCCGGTACCGGCCAGAGTCAGTAGCCCCTGCGCCACGTCGAACAGTGCGAGCGGCACCATCAACAGGACCGAGGCGACGGCGAGCAGCGCTCGGACGACACCCGATACGTCCGTGTAGTAGTAGCCGATAACCGTCGGCCCGAGCGCGAGCACGCCGAGGAAGAGGCCGATGACGGGGATCACCACTTCGGGAACGAAGTAGCCGATGTCAGTCACGTCGGCCCAACCGATGAGCGTCCCCTCCCCGCCGTTCGTGACACGCATAAGCAGGATACCGGGCGCGAACACGAAGGCGAAGGGGACCATCGCCTTGTTCAGCGACAGCGTAAACGCCTTGATACCGGTGACGAACTGGTCGGACTTCGCCACGCCGGAGGCCGCATACGCCGCAACGGCGACCGGCGGCGTGATGTCCGCGATGACGCCGAAGTAGAGGATGAAGAGGTGGCCGGCGAGCAGGGGGAGACCGGCCCCTTCGATCGCCCCGCCAAGCATCGAGACGAGGATGATGTACGTCACGGTCGTCGGCATCCCCATCCCCAGGATGATCGAGGAGACTGCGGTCAACACCAACAGGAGGATAGTCGATTCGCCGCTCGCCTGCAAGATGACCTGCGTGAGGTTCGGTCCCAGACCACTGACGCCGATAACGCCGGGAATGATCCCCGCCGCGGCGACGGCGATGACGACTTCGGTGGCCGTTCGCGCGCCGTTGTCCATCGACTTGACGACGAACGACCCGACGCGGAACGCCCGGTTCTCCGCGAGGCGCTCCCGCGAGAGCGCGTTCGCGGCGCGCTCCGTCGCCGTGTCGACCGCACCGTCGAGTTCGAGCAGCGGCGAGTCGCCGAACGGCCGCGCGAGAAGCACAGCGAGGCTGATGAACAGCGTTATCCACGATAACTGCAAGAGAGCGGTGCCGACAGCCGCGTCAAAGGGAAGGCCGCCCGGACTGCCGCCGGTCACGAAGGCGACCAGTGCGGCGACCGGTCCCCGTCCGGCGAACAGGTACGAGACGACCGTCAGGCCGAAGAGGCCGGCGATGCCGCCGACGAGCGGTCCGCGGTCGCGTTCGGAGTACGCCGCCGCGAAGGCGATGAGTGCGGTGATCGCGATCAGCGAGTACCACGCGGCGCGGTCGATGGTGAGGCGGTCGATGAGGATGAAATACAGCAGGACGCCGATCGGCAGGAGGTAGAACCAACCGTGTTTCAGGTGGTCGCGGACGTTGACGATGTCTTCGTCGCCCAGTCCCGTGATCCCTTGCTGTGACGCCTTCAGGTGGACCATCACCCAGACGCCGAAGAAGAACACGATGGCGGGGATGGCGGCGGCGATGATCACTTCCGCGTACGCTATCCCGGTGAATTCGACGATGAGGAATGCGGCCGCGCCCATCACCGGCGGGAGGATCTGCCCGCCCGAGGAGGCCGACGCCTCGACCGCGCCGGAGAACTCGGGGTCGTATCCCGACCGCTTCATCAGCGGGATGGTGAACGCGCCGGTCGTCACCGTGTTGGCGATCGACGACCCGCTTATCATCCCCATGAACCCGCTGGCGACGATACTCGCCTTCGCCGGGCCACCCTTCCGCCGGCCGGTCAGCCCGTACGCGAGTTCGATGAACCACTCGCCCGCGCCGCTCATCTCCAAGAACGCGCCGAAGAGGATGAACACGAAGATGAACGCGACGCTCACCCGGACGGGGACGCCGAAGATGCCCTCCGTCGTGTACCAGAGGTTGCGGACGATCTGCTCCCACGTCAGTTCCTTGATCGAGAGGATGCCGACGAAGGGGACCCTGACGATCGGTCCGACCCCGAACGAGAACTGGCCGTTGCCGGGGATGAGATACCCCCAGCGCGCGTAGACGACGAAACTCCCAACGATAGTCATCAGATAGAACCCGAGCGCCCGCCGCGTCGCTTCCAGCACGAGCAGGATGCCAACGGCACCCAGCAGGAAGGCGTACGACCGCGATTCGAGCGGGAGGCCGAGCGCCGAGAGCACGCTTACGGGCACTTCCAGAAGCGGGACCAGTTCGGGGATCGTCTCGCCGCGCTGGAGGCCGAACACCCGCATATCCCGTATCTCCTCGAAGTGCCTGAGCATGTACACCGGCCCCAGGACAGCGAGTACGATCAGTCCGATATCGAGCGGCGTGATTCGGTCCCGGTCGGGGTCGAGCGCCAGCCAGCGGACGCCGTCCGCGATTCGTTCGACAGTCCGCGTCGCCGGGTTCGCCTCGCCGAACCGGGAACGGACGAACGGCGGGATCCGTCCCAGCCGTCGCGAGAGGAAGCCATCGCCCGTGGATGTCGGAAACAGAAGGAACGCGAGAACGAGCGCGAACGCGACGTGGATCGAGTGGGTCTGCAGCGACTGGAGCGAGACGATGTGGATCTCCTCGCCAGTGAACGGGATGGGGACGGAGATGCGAGAACTCCGCGCCGCGAGGTACAGCTGAAAGGTCGAAAAGAGGATCGCGACGGCCGAGACGGCGAGCGTCGCTACGCCTGTAAGCGACCGCTTTCGCTCCAACTCCTCGATGAGTTCCTGTTGCTCCTCCTCTGGAACCGGTGCTTCGTCCGTGTCGATGCCGCCTGTGGTGTCACTGGTCATGCGTCAGAGTTCGGCGTCATTCTAGATTCGATGTACGATTATCTCCGCAGTAGTCCGGCGTTCGACCGTGAAGACGACCGCCTCGCCGCCGGCGAGGGTGACGAGGTCGTACTGTTCGTCTCCGACGGTGAGCGTGTGCCCCGCGACGGCGCCCGGATTGACGACGAGTCGTTCGTACGCCCGGTCAGGATCGAAGACGAACGAGCCGTTCTCGCGCTCTATCTCCTGGTTCGCCGGAAGCCCGGCCCCGTATGAAGAGAACTCCATACGGACGTTGTCGAGTTTCTCCTCTCGCACTTCGTAGGCGTCGACCACCGGGGTCTTCTCGACGCTGTGGGTGTATTCGATGTCGACTGTCGTCCCGTCCTCGACAGGCACGACGAGCAGTCTGTCGCCGGTCCCGGCGTCACTGACGACGAGCGTTCGGTCGACCGGAACCGCCACGGCGACGGCACCGCCGGTAACCAGGGTTACGACGACGAGTATCGCGAATATCTGTCGTCGCTGGGGCGTACGCATCGTGTCGTGCTATCCGAAGTAGGCCTCTGCGCCGGGGTGAAGCTCGATCGACATCCCGTCCTGTGCGCTGTCGGCGCTGATGAAGTCCGTCTTGATGGTGAGGTCGTCGACGTTGTCGAAGATGGCGGCGGTCACGTTCTCGACGATGTCGTCCTCGACGCCGTCGTGGGTGGCGATCATCGCCTGAACGGAGACGGTTTCGACGTCGTCGCCGACGCCTTCGTACGTCCCGGCCGGGATGGTGTCGTCGGCGAACCACTGCGCCTGCTCCTTGACGGCCTCGCGCGTGTCGCCGCTGACTTCGACGATGTTGATGTCAGTCGTCGTCGCCAGTTCCTCGATAGCGCCGACCGGCCAGCCGCCGACGACGAACGCCGCGTCGACGTCGCCGTTACGGATCTGGTCGCTCGCGCTCTCGAAGTCGCTGTTTTCCTCCTCGAAGTCCCCCTCCTCGATGCCGACCGCCTGCAGGATCTGCAGAGCGTTGACCTGCGTCCCGCTACCGAGGTCGCCTGTGTTGATCCGTGCGCCTTCGAGGTCTTCGAGCGTCTCGATGCCGCTGTCGGCCTGCGTGACGATAGTGATAGTCTCCGGATACAGCGTCGCGAGGCCCATGAGGCTCTCGATGGCCTCGCCCTCGAACGTGTCGAGACCGGTACCGTTCTTCGCGAAGTACGCGATGTCGTTCTGGATCAGCGCGAAGTCGGCGTCCCCGCTGGCGAGACTCCCGACGTTTTCCACGCTCGCCCCCGTCGACTGCACCGTCAGGGAGTAGTCGGTGTTTCCATCGACGATCGTCTTAAACTCGTTGGACAGGGGGTAGTACGTCCCACCCGTCCCGCCTGCGTGCCACGAGAGGTCGGTTTCCTCGTCGCCTTCCTCGCCGCCAAGACAGCCTGCGATGCCGGTGATACCCGCGATACCGGTCGCTTTCAGAAACCGCCGCCGTTGTAAGTCGGACTTCATAGTGGTACGTACCCATACACAATTAAATATCCACCTATTCCTCGCCTAGAATGATATGATTGCACACGAATGCGTGATTGATGTGAATAATATCTAACCAATAGGGGGAGGAAGGTAATAGATGTAAAAAGAACAACCTGATGGGATGTAGAGGTGCGTTTCGACAGGAGGTTCGCACCAGCTACCGCTACGCACTTTTGCGGTTTCGACCCGAAATACAGGGGTTCGACGGGCGTCGAACTCAGTCGACGATTATCTCGTCGTCGCCGTCGTCTATCGTCTTCGTCCCGGTTCGCATCTCCGTCTCGTACCGGTCGATCCAGTCGGCGAAACACTCCGGGCAGAGCCGCTGGGAATCGATCTGCGACCGGTCGACGGTCAGTCGGACTGTCCGAGCGAGCGCGTCGGTCACGTCCTCCCCGCAGGCGTCACAGCCATCTGTCATGCGATGACTCTGGCGGCCCGTGACAATATATCCTTGTGCCCGTTCGCGCCCGAAACCCGGTGAGTCACGTCGTCCGGAACGCGCGGTCGCCGGCGTCGCCGAGGCCGGGGACGATGAAGCCGTCGTCGTCGAGGTGGTCGTCGATGCTGACCGTCAGGAGGTCGGCTTCGGGGTACGCATCGCCTACGCGGAGCAGACCGTCCGGAGCGCTGACCGCCGAGAGGACGATGAGGTGTTCGGGGTCGGCCGAGTTCTCGATGACGTGGTCGAGGACGGCACACATCGTGCTCCCGGTGGCGAGCATCGGATCGGCGATGATGACGGTGTCTTCCTCGTGGATCTCGGGCAGTTTCACGTAGTCGATGGAGATGGGGAACTCGCCGCCCTCCATGCCGGCGCTCTCGTCGCGGGAGGCGCTGATGACGCCCTGCCGGGCGCGCGGGAACGCCTTGAGCAACCCTTCCACGAACGGGGTCGCGGCGCGGAGGACGTTGATGATAACCACGTTGTCGAGTCCTTTCACGCGCTCGCCCATCGTCTCTTCGAGCGGCGTCTGGATCGAGACGTACTCGGTTTCCATCCGGCCGTCGATGATCTCGTACCCGCAGAGGCGGCCGAGTTTCACCAGCCCCTTGCGGAACGCGACCTGTTCGGTTTCGACGTCTCGAAGCTGCGAGAGCGTGTCTTTCGCGAGCGCGTGGTCGACGACGTACGCGTCGTCGCGGTCTTCGATAGTCATTGGTCGGAACAGCGTCCGCCGAGGATTATAAGGTACCGGTTCGAACCCCTCCGTGATGAGCACTGTCGAGGTTTCGCGGTTCGTCCCGGCGCTCCCGGCCGAGGTGGAACGGGCGCTCACCCCGACTTCCGTCGTCGAATACGAGGGGAGTTTCCGGGTGCGCGACGTGACCGAAACCGACGACGAGTGGGTCGTCACCGTCGGACGGGCCGGCGTCGAGTTGTCGCTGCGGTTCGAGCGAACCGAGGACGGCCTGTACTACGAACAGGCCGGTGACTCCGGCCCGCTGGACCGAATGGAGACGACGCTGTCGCTGGCGTCGGAAAACGAGGGGACCCGCGTCACCGCCCGTTCGACGGTCGAGGCGGGCATGCCGCTGTCGCCGCTCACCGACCGACTCGCGGCCTGGAAGCGCAAGGGGGAACTGAAGCGCGCGCTCGACGCGCTGGCAGCGGACCTCGACTGACGGGACGGGTCACGTGCCGTCGACCGCGAGCGTGCGATCGGCTCGCACACCCGCGTTGGGGTTTAAGCCGAGCAGTACCCAACAGTTTCTCATGGGTGTGATTGACAGTATCGCGGACGTTCTCGAAGCCTCGTCGGAGTCCCCGCATCGCGGCGGTGCCGACGGGGACTCGTCAGACGGGGCGTACTGGTGTCACGACTGCGACGAGCGGATCCGCGATGTCGACGTCGCGGGCGACGGGACACCTGACTGCCCCGAGTGTGGCGAGGCGATGAAGTTCGAGCGCTCCGTCGGATCGACTGGCTGTGCGTGCTAGCGTAACCATGCATTAGCGGACGACGACGAAGGTAAGCGCCATCAGTACGAGCGTCAACAGCGCGACGTTCCGCCACGAGAAGGGGGCCCCGCCGACGAACGCGTATCCGCGGAGAACCACGTAGCTAAACGCACCCGACAGTATCGCGTTCATGACCAGTAACACGAGCGGATTCCCGTCCGTCGAGGGAGCCATAGCGTTTCGTGACAACGCGATCACCTTACAAGTATAATGTGCAAAACCGCCTTGGTCAAGTATGGACCTCCGGAACAGTGAGGGGAAACCTGTCGACCCGGTCCCGTTTCTCGTCGTCACCCTGCTCGCGTTCCTTCTCATCTACGCGTTCGGTCCGCTCTACCTGCAGGCGTTCGGGGTGTCCGTCGACCACGGCCTCGTTGTCTGTACTGCCGTCTTCATACCGACGGCGGTCGCCGCGTACTACCAGTTCGTCTGGACGCACCGGCCGGAACGCCGGGGGATAGTCACCGCGGGGCAACGTTTCGGCCGGTTGTGGTACGGTCTCCTGATACTCGTCGCGCTCTCGCTCCTGCTGTCGCTCCCCTTCGTTTTCAGGTAGACGGGACCGACGCGCGTCGACAGCGCCGCCATGCTTTTCAACTCGACCCCCGTGACGTGCTACCATGACGCTACCGGAACGGATCGAGTCGTACCGGGAGTCCCTGATGGAGGTGTTACACGGCCTCTACCACGGGATGATAGAGCATCCCGCCTACGAACTGATAGAGAAGGAGGCCGAGGACACCGACGACGTGTTCCTCTTCGCCTGTTTCGCGGACGCCTTCGGCATCCCGAGTCCGATCTCGTACTACACCGCCGAACTCCTCCCGTATCTCGGGGAGGAGTTCGAGCAGTGGGAACGCCGGATGTGGGACCGCGAATCGCTCGTCGAACGCAAGGGTCAGCAGTACCACTTCTAACGTGGAGAAATTCGTCTTCTTCGGCGGCAAGGGTGGGGTCGGGAAAACCACCGTCTCGTCCGCTTACGCGACTCAGTGTGCCGACGCCGGCCTGCGGACGCTGATCGTTTCGACCGACCCCGCACACAGCACGTCCGACGTGTTCGACCAGGCGTTCGACGACGACCCGCAACGCGTCGACGGGTACGACGGCCTGTGGGCGATGGAACTCGACCCCGAGGAGGAGGTCGAGGCGCACATGCAGGAGATAAAGCGAACGATGAGCGACCAGGTTAGCCCGAGCATCGTCAACGAGATCGACCGTCAGATCGAACTCGCTCACCGGACGCCCGGCGCGTACGAGGCGGCGCTTTTCGACCGGTTTATCGATGTCATGCGCGACTCGGAGTCGTACGACCGCGTCGTCTTCGACACCTCTCCGACTGGAGGGACGCTTCGTCTGCTCGCGCTTCCGGAGTTCCTCGAATCGTGGATCGACCGCCTCGTCGACAAGCGAGCGAAAAGCATCGACCTCTACGAGAAGGCCGCAATCGGCGACAGGAACGCCCGCCGAAAGGCGGAGGACGACCCGATCATCAAGCGTCTTAGCGAGCGAAAGGAGATGTTCGAGTTCGCGGGGAACGTCCTGCGCAACCAGGCCGCCTTCTTTCTTATCCTTAACCCGGACGAACTCTCTATCCGCGAGACTGACCGGGCCATCGATGACCTGACCGAGTACGGACTGTCGGTCAGAGGCCTCGTGATCAACAAGGTCACGCCGCCGCCCGACGACGACGAGAGCGGCCGCGGTGCCAGATATCTCCGCCGGCGATACGAGACGGACCGCGAGCGTATCGCGACGGTCAGAGAAACCTTCACCGAACCCGTCGTCGCCGAGATAGAGACCCGGATAGAGGAGGTCAAAGGGGACCTTCTCGCTGATGTCGCCGACGAACTCGAAATCGAGATCGCTGCGTCACCGTCCTGACCACAAAACACTTATCGGACGTACGTCCCTCGATTCTTGCCGGTTTCCAGTCTCAATTGAGTGTAGAGGCCGCGTAGCCGCAGTCTTCCCGTACTGATCCGCAAATAACAGGAACAAAAGTTTAAATCATTGTTCCACATGGTTTATTCGTGAGGTAAGTTAGCATGGTCCAGGTAATCTGGCTGGTGCTTGGGGTGCTGGCGATGTTCAGCGCGGGGTATCTCGGGTACTCCCGCTATCTCGCCAACTTCGTCGAACTCGACGAGACGAACGAGACTCCAGCCCACAAGTACGAAGACGGACAGGAGTACGTACCGTCGAAGAAACCGGTACTACTGGGGCATCACTATTCGAGTATCGCCGGCGGTGCGCCCATCGTCGGGCCGATCACCGCCGGCGTGGTGTGGGGATGGGTTCCCGCACTACTGTGGATCGCCATCGGTAATCCGCTGATGGGAAGCGTCCACGACTTCGTGTCGCTATCCGGCAGTTTGCGCCACGAGGGGAAGTCGATCGGGTACATCATCGGCGAGTACGTTGGAAACCGCGGGAAGGACATGCTGCTGTGGTTCGCGTTCCTGACGATCATCCTCGTCGTCGCGGTGTTCGCGCTGGTGGTCGCAATCGTGTTCAACGCGTATCCGCAAGCGGCGACCGCGAGCCTGATCTACATCGCGCTGGCACTGGTGTTCGGGGTCTGGCTCTACCAGTTGGACCTCCCCTTTATCGCCGGGACCGTCATCTTCGTCTCCGGCGTGTTCGCCGGCGTGTTCGTAGGCATCGAGTTCCCGCTCGCGCTGTTCCCCGGCGACTACCCCGCGGGGACTATCGTGTTGTTGTCGGGCGGGTCCGCCGTTCCCGGGTCGGAACTGTTCGGCGCGAACACGGCCGCGTGGATACCAGTCGTCATCATCTACGCGTTTATCGCCAGCGTTCTGCCGGTGTGGACGCTACTCCAACCGCGCGACTACCTTTCGTCGTTCCTGCTGTACACCGGGGTCGGCGGAACGCTGCTGGCGATCATCGTCGGGACCGTGTTAGGGTCGGCGAGCGAGCCGCTCGTGGTCAACATCGACGCGTACTACGGGTTCATGGGGACGACCGGACTGCCGCTGTTCCCGCTGCTTTTCGTCACCATCGCGTGCGGGACGATCAGCGGGTTCCACTCGCTGGTCTCCTCCGGAACGACGGCGAAACAGCTCAATAAGGAGACTGACGCCCGCCTGATCGGGTACGGCGGCATGCTCGGCGAAGGGCTACTGGCGACGGTGGCGCTCTCGACGGTGGCGCTCGTCGGTATCACCGTCGAGGGCGGCGGTATCGGTCAGGCGCTACCGAACTTCGCAACCGGCGGCGGCATCTTCCTTACTAGCTTCGGTATCCCGACTGAAATCGGTGCTCCGTTCATGGCGCTCGTGCTGGTGAGTTTCCTCCTGACGAGCACCGACACCGCGATGCGACTCGGTCGGTACATGTTAGAGGAGATCGTCGAGACGCCGGAGTCAAACGTACAGGAAGCCGCAACCAACCGCTACGTGAACGCCGGCGTCCAGGGCGTCCTCGCGTACGCGCTCGTAGCCAGCGGCCGATGGGCCGACCTCTGGCCGCTGTTCGGCGGCGCGAACCAGTTGCTCGCCGCGCTTGCGCTGCTGACGGCGACGGTGTGGCTCGCCAACTGGTCGGACACGAAACAGCTAATCAGTACCGGCGTTCCGATGGCGATCATGACGACCATCACGGTGCTCGCCCTGCTGTATCTGGCGTTCATCCAGAACTTCCGGGATAAGTTCCTCGACAGCACCTGGATGGAAGGCGCGTCGACCCTGGACATGGTTTCCTCGGGGATCCAGATCCTCATCGCGCTGGTCCTGGTCGGCCTGGCGTTAGCCCTCGTCAAGATGGGCTACGAGAACGTCAGGAAAGCAAGAGGTGGAACGGCGGTCACCGAGACTGAACCGTCCGACGACTGACGCCAACGCCGTTGCCGCCGTTTTTCACGGGTTCGCGAGGCGGTGCCTGCTCGCCCGGTACGAGGGCCGCACGCAGTTCTTGCGGGCGGAAGTTAGATCTGTAACCGCCGCGCGATGAGGCCGAGCAGACCAGGTTCCTCCCGTTCGATCTGGTCCCACGTCGTCAGCGCCTCCTCGATGTCCGCTACCTCGCTCGTCACGACATCGTTCTCAGTCGGCGCGACCACGGCGAGATTGATCTCGTAGTGCCCGAAGTAGCCGTACTTCAGCAGCGTACGGTCGCGGAACCCGTCGACGTACCCGCGAATCTCGTCGGCGATCTCGGGGACGACGGTGACGAACGTGAACTCCGTCCCGTAATGCTCCTCGTCGGCCTCGATCCGGTCGTCGGCGAGGTCGTGACCGAGTTCGACGAGCGCGTCGAGGTCTCCGGTCGTCACCGAGTCACGGCGGCGGAGGTAGAGGTGTTCGTGGGTCTCGTGGTGGGCGTAGGAGAGCAACGGCGAGAAGAAGTGTTTCTCGCTCTCCATCGAGAGGCGACCGTACAGCGAGAACCGCTCGCCGCGTTCGCTGACGTCTTTCTCCAGGTCGTAGTTGTACATCAAGCGGTCGCTCAGGCGGTCGACGTAGTCGTCGTCCCACTCCGGAACGTCGAGGTCCGTACCCGCTTCCGCATCGGGGTCCGCCCTCGTCTCGGCCGAGTCCCCACTCATGGCTCGTAGGGATGCACGTCGTCTATCGCGGGGGCACCGAGGACGAGCACCCTCGCTCCCTCCTCGACATCCTCGTCGACGTACGCCCGCTGCGGACTCTCGGCTTCGACGACGAACGCCTCGTCAGCGCCGACGGTGTACGTCTCCTCGGGCGTCTCGACGCTCAGTTCGCCGGAGAGCACGTAGAACACCTCCTCCTGCTTGTCGTGGTAGTGGTACGCGAGCGGGATGGACTCACCGGGCGATGGTTCGTACACGTTCAGGGCGACGTTTTCCAGACCCGCGGCTTCACTTATCGACCGTCGCGTACACGGTCGATCCGGCGTCGGCTCTATCCCGTCTACGCCGATGTGATGATATCCCATGTTTGATTGTCACAGGGTGCGGGTAAAATACACTGTCGGCCCGGTCGACGACCGGCCGGCGGTCGCGCCCTCGCGAGAAACCTTTATCCGGATTCCTCACGAATATTCTGCACGAACCACTCATGGACAGCGACAAGAGCGAGGCCTGCGGCCGCTGCAGCATGACCGCCGTCGTCGGTGCCACGGATGGCGAGGGCGGACGTGACCCGTTCGACGGGGACCGCATCGAAGTCGACGACGACGAGATGCGCACCGTTGCCCGCCCGGCTATCCTGCTCAGTCGAGTCAAGCGTCGCCTCGACGAGTTCGCAACGCGTCTGACGTACGGCCGCTGACGCCCGCAAAGGGTATAAAGCCTGCCGCGCTTAGCCGATTCTACCGCATGGAAGAGAGCATCTCGGGGTTCAAAGTCCGAGGGACGTGGGGGGACATCGTCGAGCACGGTGAGCGGATCACCCGTGCGCTACGTGACCTCGACGTCAACGAACCCGGTGACGCCGATGATGACGACGACGGCAAGCACGTCAACGACGGTGTGGCCGACACCGTCGACGACTACATCGACGCCTTCGACGAGTGGAACGAGTGGCGGCCGAAAGCCCACGAACGGATCGAGGCCGACGTCAGTGAGAAAACCGCCGAGAAGGCGAGCGTGAACGAGGGGAAAGGAGAGAAAGCCGGAAAAGATCCCGACGAGGACATCCAGACCGCCGGCGAGAAACTGACTGAGTCATACGAGAAACTCGGAGACGACGACGCGGAGGGCGCTGTCGACAAGTGGGGGGAGTCGATAGAGTACGTCGCCCGCGCGGCCGACTCCGCCGGTCGCAAGGCGCTCCGGGCCGTCGAGGACACTGTCTATCAGCGCGTGATGACCCAGATAGCGCCGTACTACTTCGACAACGAACTCGTCAGCGCCAACCTCCAGCACAACACCAACGGCGAGGAGGAGACGTTCACCTTCGAGATCAACGTCAACGACGACGAACTGAAGGAAGCCGTCTCCGAGATCCTGACCGAGTACGAAGACACCGTCGACCGCTGGCACGTCGACACCGAGAAAGAGACGGAGAACGTCGAGGCCATCGAGGGCGTGGAGGCACCGGAGCCGGAAGAGCGGTCCAAACCGTCTTCGAACTGAGCGGCGTTTCATCTCCGCGTCCGCGAGAACGGCGTGGAAAGAGGGATACCCGAGTTGACCGCTGTTTTCCCGGCTGTTTCCGCGAGACGGTAGTCACTTGTAGGACCCCCGAGTAGCGTGTGAGCGAATGGTGGATGCCGCGACGTTGGCGACGGTTGTCGTTGCCGGACTCGCGAGTCTGTTCATGGCGTGGGCTATCGGCGCCGGATCGAGCGGTTCGACACCGTTCGCTCCGGCGGTCGGGGCGAACGCTATCTCCGTGATGCGAGCGGGTTTTTTCGTCGGCATTCTCGGGTTCGCCGGCGCAGTGTTGCAGGGCGCGAACGTCTCCGAGGCGGTCGGACGCGAACTGATCGGCGGCGTGACGCTGTCGCCGGTTGCGGCGACTGTCGGCCTGACTATCGCCGCCGTCCTCGTCGCGATGGGCGTGTTCAAAGGCTACCCCATCGCCACCGCCTTCACCGTCACCGGGGCGGTGATCGGCGTCGGTCTGGCGATGGGCGGCGACCCCGCGTGGGCGAAATACCGCGAGATCGCTGCGCTGTGGACGCTGACGCCGTTCGTCGGCGGCGGCGTGGCGTTCGCTACGGCGAAACTGCTTCGGAACGAACGGCTCCCGGAGATCGTCACTATCCCGGCGCTCGCCGGCATCGTAGGCCTGCTCGTCGCCCAGATCGAGTTCGCTGTTCTGGGGCCGACGGGTGAGAGCGCGTCTATCGCGATGACGGCCGCCGGTCGACTGCCGCTGGCTCCCGCCGTCGGGCAGTCGCTCGTGACTCTCGGCATCGCGCTCGCGGTCGCCGGCGTCCTCGCCTACGGAATGCGGTCGGATCCCGAGGCCGCCCAGCGTCGGTTCCTATTGGTGCTCGGCGGACTCGTTGCCTTCTCCGCGGGCGGCAGCCAGGTCGGTCTCGCAATCGGGCCGATGCTCCCCCTTCTGGAGCCGTTCGCCGTGCCGCTGACCGCGGCGCTGCTCGGCGGCGGGATCGGTCTCCTGCTTGGCTCGTGGACCGGCGCTCCCCGGATGATAAAGGCGCTGTCGCAGGACTACTCGTCGCTCGGGCCGCGGCGGTCCATCGCGGCGCTCATCCCCTCGTTCGCCATCGCGCAGGCCGCCGTCTTCTTCGGCATCCCCGTCTCGTTCAACGAGATCATCGTCTCGGCGATCATCGGCAGCGGTTACGCGGCCGGCGGAAGCGGCGTCAGCGGCCGGAAGATGCTCTTTACCGTCCTCGCCTGGATCGCGTCGCTCGCCGCGGCGCTCGTCGTCGGCTACGTCGGCTTCCTCGCAGTCGACGCGGTGGTGTGACCGGTCGGACCCCCGGATCTCAGAACCGGTCGATGCGGAACAGGTCGATATCGAGGTCTGTCTCGCCGTCGACGGCCAGGTCCGCAAGCACCTCGCCGACGGCGCTGGCGAACTTGAACCCGTGTCCCGAGAACCCGGCACCGACGACGATCTGAGGGTGGTCGGGATGCGTATCGAGGATGAAGTGTTCGTCCGGCGTGTTCGTGAACAGGCAGGTGGCGAGTCGCATCGTCGGCCCCGCGCCGTCGGGGAACCGCCGCTCCGCGTACGCCCGGAGCATCGCCTCGTCCTCGGCACGGGGCTCCCGGTCCATCGCGTCCGGGTCGACGGTTTCACCGAAGTGGTTGAACTTCCCGAACTTGAACCCCGGAACGTCGTACCGTGGGAACCCGTAGTAGTGGCCGTCGTCGTCCGCGTGGACGAACACCGGGAAGCTATCGGGGTCGAAGTCACCGGGCCGGTCGGGCTGGAGCCACGCGAGCACCTGCCGTTCGGGGACGGCGAGGTCCGCGAGTTCGGGTAGGATCTTCCGCGTCCACGCTCCCGCAGTGACGACGAGACTGTCCGCCTCGTACGTCCCCTTGCGCGTCGTCACGCGCACCCCGTCCTCGCCCAGCGGCGAGACGTCAGCGACCGGTTCGCGGGCGCGGATCTCCGCGCCGTCGGCCTGCGCCGTCTCGACGTGGGCGATGATGCACTGCTCGGGGACGAGGAAGCCGCCGTCGGGCTGATACACCGCCCGGTGGTGCTCCGGGAGGTCGTAGCCCGGGAACCGTTCATTCACCTCGCTCGCGTCGAGTACCTCGTGTTCGATGCCGTGGGCCTCGCAGGACCGCCGGGACCCCTCGAACACCCGGCTGTCGGGCGGCCCCGCGTCGATACCGCCGGTGACGTGCAGCAGGTCGCGACCGGTCCGCTCCTCCAGGTCGCGCCAGCGGTCGTACGCTCGCCGGACGAGCGGAACGTACGCCGGGTCCTCGTACTGCGCCTTCCTGATGATGCGCGTGACGCCGTGGGACGACCCCATGTCGTGCGGAACGTCGTACCGTTCGAGGCCGAGGACATTCAGGCCCCGGGCCGCGAGGCGAGCGGTCGCGGCGCTCCCCATTCCACCGACGCCGACGACGATCACGTCGTAGCGATTCGACATACCTGTCGTTCGGGGTATGAAACGAAAATAGCTTCCTTTGGGACCGGCGGAAACCGCCGGCGGTCGCCGCTACTCCTCGGGCGACAGCTCGTCGGGTTCCGTGTCCATCTCCACGCCGTCTTCCGTCTCCAGTTCGGTGAGACGGGCGCTCATGATGCGGGTGTTCTCGACCTGTTCGACGGTGATACGGATGCCGTCGTACTCGATGGATTCGCCCTCTTCGACCAGCCGACCGGCCCGGTTGAAGATGAACCCGGCGATCGTTTCGAACTCCTCGCCTTCCGGGAGGTCGATCTCCATGGCCTCGTTGACCTCGTCGATGTTGACCTCGCCGCGGACGATGACCGACTCGTCGTCGAGATACTCGATCGGTTCTTCCTCGCCGCCTTCCAGTATCTCGCCGACGATCTCCTCTATCATGTCCTCCATCGTCACCAGCCCCTCGGTGGTCCCGAACTCGTCGATGACGATGACCATGTGCATGCGGTTCTCCCGCATCTCCGTCAGGAGTTCGTCGACGTTTTTCGATTCGGGAACGTGCAGGGTCGGCTGGATGAACTCCTCCAGTTCGAGGTCGTCGGCGTCCATCTCGCCGTAGTTGAGGTCGCGAACCAGGTCGCGGATGTGGACCACCCCGATGACGTTGTCGAGGCTCCCCTCGTACACGGGGAGGCGGGCGTGACCGCACTGGACGCAGGTCTGAATCGCCTCCTCGATGCTGGCCTCCGTGGGGATCCCGGTCACGTCGAGTCGGGGCGTCATCACCTCCTTCGCGATGGTGTTGTTGAAGCGGAAGATCCGCTGGAGCATCTCGCGTTCGTCCTCTTCGATGACGCCCTCGCGCTCGCCCGTCTCGATCATGTCCTGGATCTCGTCCCGGGTCACGTAGGACGTCTCGATGGCAGAGCGCCCGCCGGTTACCTTGTTCACGATGCGCGTGAGATAGTCGAACGTGACGATCAGCGGCAGGAGGACGTATTCGGACGCCTTCAGCGGCTTCGCGATCCGAAGCGCCCACGACTCCGTGTTCTCGACCGCGTAGGACTTCGGCGCGCTCTCGCCGAACAGGAGGACCAGCGCCGTAATGCCGAATGTCGCGACCGCGACGGCCTCGCCCTGGCTGAGATACAGCGCCAAAAGCCCAGTCGCGATGGAGGACATCGCGATGTTGACGATGTTGTTGCCGACGAGGATCGTTACCAGCAGCCGATGTGGGTCCTCTTTCAGGCTTCGAAGCGTCTTCGCGCCCGTATGCCCCTCCTCTACGAGCGCCTCGATGCGGTGTTTCGCAAGCGAGAACATGGCGATCTCCGAGGAGGAGAAAAACGCCGACAGCCCCATCAGAAACACGATGACGATGGCGCCCGCCACGGCCGTCGTCGTCTGGTCGATGGCGACACCGAACACCTCATACACCACTGCTGCCGGTCTCGGGGAGTTCACGAGCCCAGGTATACCCATCACCACCGTAGTTACCATCCCTCCGAATTAACTCTTGTCACGTTTTTTGCGAACCCGCGGCCGTCCGCCGCTGATCCCCCCGTGAGCGAAGCGCTTACACCTCGACCGACCCAACTGTCTCTCATGAGCGATCCAGACATCACGTTCTATCGACTACAGGCGTGTCCGTTCTGCGAGCGGGTCACGCGAAAGCTCGCTCAGTACGACCTCGACTACCAGTCGCGGTTCATCGAACCGATGCACTCGGACCGCAACGTCGTCAAGCGGATCAGCGGGAAACGAACGGTTCCGGCCATCGTCGACCGGAACACGGGAGTCACGATGAGCGAGAGCGGGAACATCGTGGAGTATCTGGACCGGACGTACGGGACCGAGGGAAGTGACCCGTCTCGAACTGCGTCGGAATCGGCTGACGGAGGGGCCGACTGATGGTCGATTTCGAGGTCGTCGAGCTTCCGGAGACCGACTACGTCGACGAGGGCGACACCGCGCCCGACTTCACCCGCCCGCTTGTGAACGAGGAGTACTGGGAGGACGCCGCGCTCTCCGACCTCGCCGAGGAAGGACCGGTCCTGCTCGTGTTCTACACGATGGACGGCGCGTTCCCGGCGACGTACATCTGGAACGAGATCCGCGACCGTTCGTGGGACAGCGACCACGACGTCACCGTCGTCGGTCTCTCCATCTCGTCGCCGTACGAGCACAAGACGCTGATCGAGGAACGCGGGATCGACTACCGGCTGTTCAGCGACCCCGCGAACGGCGTTGCCGAGGCGTACGGCATCGTCAACGACCTCGACGGGATGGCGGGAGTCAGCGAACCCCGGCCCGCCGTCTACCTGCTCGACGAGGACCGCACCGTCGAGTACGCCTGGGTCGCGAGCGAGTGGCCCGACTTCCCCGACTACGACGAGGTCGAGGCTGCGCTCGCCGACCTGTAACGCCGCGTTACCGCGCGAGACAGGACACGCCGGACCGCGGGCGACACGTTTTTCCCGCGACCGATGCGAATCACGAACGATGAACGACGTAGCGAACGCCGCGGACGCCGCACGGGACGGCGGTCTCGTCGTCTACCCGACCGAGACGGTGTACGGTCTCGGTGCCGACGCGCTCGACCCCGCCGCTGTCGAGCGAGCGTTCGAGGCCAAGCGGCGCGACCGCTCGAAACCCCTCTCGCTTGGCGTCCCGGACGTCGACACCGCGCTCCCGTACGTCCGACAGACCGACCGCGAGGAGCGGTTCATGCGCGAGTTCCTGCCGGGACCAGTGACGGTCGTCTGCGAGCGGACCGACGACGTGCCCGACGCTCTCACTGCCGGTCGGGACCGCGTCGGCGTGCGCGTCCCGGACCACGACCTGGCGCGGGAGCTACTGGCCGAAGCGGGGCCGCTCACGGCAACGAGCGCGAACGTCAGCGGCCGGGAGAGCGTCACGCGCGTCGGCGACCTGGACCCGGAGATCCGCGAGGCCGCAGACGCAGTCCTCGACGGCGGACTGACGGGCGGAACCGAAAGCACCGTCGTCGATGTGGCTGCCGGCGAGGTCATCCGCCGCGGGGCGGCGGCCGACGAGATCGAAGCGTGGCTTCGGACGCCGTGAACGGACGGAGTCGCGCGACGGGCGCGGCTACGAGAGCAGCGAACGCAGCGTCCGGGTTTTGACGCCGCACTCGTCGGAGTACTCGCAGGGGTCGCACTTCTCCCGGTTCTGTAGTCGCGGCGGCGGTCCGTCCAGCGTCTCGACGGTCCGGACCGCGGTGCGGTAGTCCGCCTTCTTGCGGGTCGTCAGCCCGACCTCTCGGATCACGCCGTGGGTCGGATACTCCACGTACGCCCGTTCGACCGGCCGCTCTCGCTCCCAGGCCAGCGCCTTCGCCGCGGCGACGGCGTGGACGGCGTGGGGCTCCCAGACCCCGTTTTCCGGTGGACTGCCCGGCGAGACGAGCGACGGCCGCGGCGGGTCCTCGACCACCTTGTGCGCGATCCCGCGGCAGTCCTTTCCCGAGAGGAACACGTCGCGGCGGGGCGGGTCCGCGACGGCGGCCCAGTCGTCGAATCGGTCCCGCGCCCGGCGGAGGTTTCGGCGGTACCGCTCCGGCGGCACCTCGGTCGGCAGGCCGGCGAACGCGGCGTCCGGTGCGTCGACTAACTCCTCGTAGCGATACGCCAGGTCGCGGCGCTCGGCGACGGCCGGCGGCGGATTGCGGTCGCTACGGCGCTCGTAGTATAGCTTCCGCGGGCAGTAGGCCGCCGTCCGGAGGTCGCTGAACGGGATCACGGCCGGGTGTGGCCGCGCTATGGGATAAAAAGGTGTGGGGAAACTCAGTCGTCGTCTTCGGTCGTCGTTTTGTCGATGTTCTTCTCGCCGAGGTAGATCTCCGCGCCGTCCTGCGCGACTTTCTCGGCGAGAACGGCGCATTTCACGCGCATGGGACTGATGTCGACGCCGAGCATTTCGGTGACGGTGTCCGTGTCCATCTCCTGTAGTTCGGACAGCGTCTTGCCGCGGAGTTCGCCGGAGAGCATGCTCGCAGAGGCCTGGCTGATGGCGCAGCCGTCGCCCTGGAACGCTACTGCCTCGATAGTCTCGTCGTCCTCGTCGAGTTTCACGTCCATGCGGATCTCGTCGCCGCACATCGGGTTCTCGCCGACGTGCGTGTACGTCGCGTCCTCGATCTCCCCGTAATTACGGGGGTTCTTGTAGTGATCGAGGATCTGCTGTCGGTACATGTCCGAGCCCATTCCCATTGTTGTTCCCGACTATGTGACAGCGCGTCAAAAGGGTTCCGCGGGACTAGCTCCCACGTGTGCGGGCAGGACGCAGCGGTTTCGGCCGTGTCGGGGTCGAGAGCGTTCTTCGCCGGTGTGCGGCGGATCGGTCACTCGGATGCGGCGCTGTCGCGCATCGCCGACAGCACGGGTGTCGGTGCGACACTGGTTGCGCCTGCAGTGTGACTTCCGTGCAAGCGAGACCGGTCAAAGATTTTTTATACTCACTATTTATGATAGTAACGCATGGTTCAACAGCCCTCCGCCCCCAATAGAATCGCCCGGCGATCCGTCCTGTCCGGTCTGGCCGCCGTATCGGTCGTCGGCGCGACGTCTCTATCTACGGCCACCACCACCCAGTCCGCCGCTCCGACGGTCGAACCGGCCGGCGAACTCCCGCTGAACGGTCTCGCGGAGGTTGTCGTCGACGACGACGGCACGACCGTCTACTGTTCGCTGAACGACGGGTTCGGCGTCGTGGACGCGAGCGACCCGTCGGATCCGACGGTGTTGTACGAGGAACGCGGCCTCGAACACGACGGCGACGGCCCGATGGACCACATCAGAGACGTGAAAGTCGCCGGCGACCGCCTCGCTGTCGTCGGGCCGAACACCCCCACGCGCGGCGACACGTTCTCCGGATTCTTCCTCTACGACGTCTCGGACCCGGCAAACCCGGAACGCGTCACGTTTCAGCCGACCGAACACGGCATCCACAACTGTTCGTTCGACGGCGACCGGCTGTATCTCACCGGCTCCGGGCTACCGGACTCCCCCGTCGTGATCTACGACGTGGCGGACGACGACCCGGAGGAAGTCGGACGATGGGCCGTTGCGGACGAGGGCGGGTGGTCGGACGTGTCCCGCAACTACGCCAACTGCCACGACCTCTACGGGGACGGCGATACGCTGTACGTCGCCTACTGGGACACCGGAACGTGGGTCCTCGACGTCTCTGACCCGGCGAACCCGGAGCCGCGCTCGCAGATCGGCGGCCACGATTCAGAGTATCTGGCCTCGCTGGGCCGGGCCCCGTCAGCGGAGTTCTTCGAACTACCGGGTAACAGCCACTACGTACAACCGAACGACGACGCCAGTGCGTTGTTCGTGGGTAAGGAGGCGTGGAACCGCGACGAGACCGACATAGACGGCGGTCCCGGCGGTATCGAACTGTGGGACGGAGACGAGGATCCGGACCTCCAGAGCGTGCTCGCGCCGCCCGAGCCCGGTCCCGAACAGGAAGGCGGGTGGACATCTCACAACTTCGGCGTTCGGGGCGACCGCCTCTACACCTCGTGGTACGGCGGCGGCGTCCGCGTGTACGACGTGAGCGATCTCGCGGCCCCGGAGCTACTGGGCGAGTGGCGGGCACCCGCGCGGTCGGTGTTCTGGAGCGCCAAGCCGCTGTCCGACGGGTTCGTCGCCGGGAGCTATATCGACCCGCGAAACGCCGACGAAGCGGAGAGGAACGGCGACGGGGCGAAACTGTTCGTGTTCCCTGACCCGGACGGGTCGGACGCGACGGCCGCCCCGACGATGGAGCGGCGCGAGTTCCCCGACCCGCCGTCGGATGAGACGACGACTACCACGCAGCCTGACGGCTCCACGACGACCACGCCGTCGACTACCTCCCCCGACGAAACGACGGCGACGACGGAGGGCGGCGGAAACGACGGC
Organism: Halostella sp. PRR32; assembly: GCF_034808085.1. NCBI lineage: Archaea > Methanobacteriati > Methanobacteriota > Halobacteria > Halobacteriales > Natronoarchaeaceae > Halostella > Halostella sp. PRR32. The sequence goes on along the minus strand of NZ_JAXHGL010000002.1, from coordinate 470,011 downwards.
ACCGACGGAAGCGACGGAGATGGCGACGATGGAAGCGACGGCGGGGGTCAGCCCGGGTTCGGTCCGCTCGCGGCGCTGGTCGGCGGCGGTCTCGGTCTGTGGCGGCACGTCAGACGAACGGACGAATGAGGCGAGAGCGCTCAGATCAGGCGAACAGTTCGCGCGCGGCGTCGATCCCGTCGATGAGTCGGTCGATCTCCTCTCGGGTGTTGTAGACGTAGAACGAAGCCCGGGCCGAGGCGGCGACGCCGAGTTTGTCGTGCAGTGGCTGGGTGCAGTGGTCGCCGGCCCGGGTCGCCACGGCGAAGTCGTTGAGGATGCTCGCCAGGTCGTGGGCGTGGACGCTGTCTAAGTTGAACGCGACGAGACCGGCCCGCTCCTCGCCGACGGGCGGGCCGTAGATCTCGATGTCGTCGAACTCCGTGAGGCGGTCCTGGGCGTAGGCGGCCAGTTGCTCCTCGTGGCGCTGGATGTTATCCATCCCGAGGTCTTCGAGGTAGTCCACTGCCTCCGCGAGGGCGATGCCCTGCGCGATGACGGGCGTGCCCGCCTCGAACTTCCACGGGAGGTCGTGCCACGACGACTCCTCGTAGGTGACTTTCTCGATCATCATCCCGCCGTAGTTGAACGGCTCCATCTCTTCGAGGAGATGCTTCTTGCCGTAGAGACCGCCGATCCCCGTCGGCCCAAGCATCTTGTGCCCGGAGAAGGCGTAGAAGTCGGCGTCGATGGCCTCGACGTCGACCGGCTGGTTCGGCACCGCCTGCGCGCCGTCGACGAAGATGAGCGAGCCGTGGTCGTGAGCGATATCGGCAAGGTCACCGACCGGGTTCACGGTCCCGAGGGTGTTCGAGACGTGGAGCACGCTCACCATCTCGGTGTCGTCGGTGATGATCTCCTTCGCGTGGTCCATGTCGAGGCGGCCGTCCTCGTCGACCCGGATGTACTTCACGTCGGCACCGGTCTTCTTGCCGATCTGCTGCCAGGTGACGAGCGACGCGTGGTGTTCCATCTCGGTGAGGACGATCTCGTCTCCCGGGCCGAGTTCGTTCAGACCCCAGGCGTAGGCGACGAGGTTCTCGGATTCGGTGGTGTTTTTCGTAAACACCATCTCCTCGCGGCCGCCGCTCGCGCCCACGAACTCGGCGAGTTTGTCGTGAGCGTCCTCGTACGCGATAGACGCTTCCTGGCTCAGGTGATGCAGGCCGCGGTGGACGTTTGCGTTCGTGTGGCGATAGTAGTGAGCGATGGCGTCGACGACCGGGTCGGGCGTATGCGTCGTCGCGGCGTTGTCCAGATAGACGACCTGTTCCCCGTCGAACTCCCGCTGGAGGATCGGAAAGTCCTCTCGAATGGTTTCGACGTCGAGCGGCGCGGACTCTCGTGCTTTCATTAGTTACTCAATGGTTCTGGAGACAAAACACTCCTTCGGTTAGTTCGGCGAGTGCGCCCGCGTATCCCGCAAAAGTAGTTCGGTGTACTTGCCGTACAGCCACGCGATCCCGTTGAGTACGTGTAGCAGGACCACGGCGAGCAGGAGGCCGATGACGGAAAACGCAAGCGCCCCGACAAGCGTGTCGGCGTACGTCGAGATCAGTTCCCCGGAGAGCTGTAGCGGTACTTCGATCCCGACGTTCCAGACGTCGTGTTGGTAGTCGATCCCGACCGAGGACGTACCCGACAGGTGGACTCCAGTGGTCGGGTCGCGGTAATGGAACGGCGCGCTGACGAACGCGAACACGACCGCGCCGAAGACGACGCTGACGATGAAGCTGACGAGGCCCGTGACGAACTTGCTGAACAGGTAGACCAGTCCCTTCCAGGTCCCGACATCGAGGAGCATCGTCTTGAGCCAGTCGACGATCCCATCGGTCTCTTCCGGTTCCGCTGCGGGCACGTCCACGTCGAGCAGACTGTCGGCGAGCGACCGTTCGACCGCGGCGAGATGAGTCGTGACCGAGAGGACGAGCACCACCATCGGGATGCCGATCAGGATGACCGTGAGCGTGAGTGAGAGCGAGAAGCCGGCGACGAGAAAGACGAAGTACGTCAGCCCGAGCGGGAACGCCAACAGCAGGTACGCGAGATTGTAGTACGTCTGCCGGCGGGCGACGACGCCGAAGAACCACCGGAGACCGCCGCTCTGACGGCTGTCGACGGTGCGTCCGTGTCCGCTCATCCGGGACCACCTCGCAGGGAGAGCGCGACGGCCGCGAGTCCCGCGACGTTCGACGCCGTTATCGAGAGGATAACCTGTGCGTCCGTCGCCGCCGTCAGAAGGTCGACTACGTACGACAGCGCGAACGGAAGCGTCGTCAGACAGAGGATGCCGGCCGACAGAAACAGCATCCTATGGCTTCCGTGCCGGGCGTAGCCGCGGTAGGCGAGCGCCGCCACGAACACTCCCACCGTGGCGCTCGCGAACCCGGCGAGGAAGATGACCTCGGCGCTCCCGAGCGAGAGGTCCCCCACGTCCGGGACGCTGCCGCTCTGTGCGACTGCGGCGACGACGCTCACGGGGACCACCTCGCGGAACGCGTCCGTTCGGTTCGTCGGCCGGTTCGGTCGTCGTCGGTGTCTGTCGTTTTCATGGTTGCCTCCGTCGTCGCGGAATTCCGTAAATCGCGTACAGTATCGCGAATAATCCCGATAGCTCGCTCGATCTGGCGACAAGCGTCGTCATGACCGGTGCACCGCCGAAGCTCGGTAGCAGGAACTCGACCGTCGTCGCCCCGACGCTGAGGAGGGCGACGCCGACTGCCAGCCAGAGCAACGCGGCGTCGTCCGCCTGCTGATACCCCCTGTACGTCCTGACGGCGATCCAGGTCGCCAACGCGGCCGTCACCACCTGTCCGACGACGACCAAGGCTACGACGGACGGCGTGCCGCCGGTGAACGTCGAGAGGGGTTGGCCAGTCATGGTCACAGTCGCTCGTACAGTCGGGTGAACCGGTCGGCGGCGTCCTCTCCGCGCCGGTGCACGTCGATATCCATCGTTCCGTCCTCGATGTCGACTGCGACCCGTTCGAGACGTGCGGCGTAGGTCTTGTAGTGGTGCCCGTCCGGGTCCATCTCCTGTTGTTCTTCGAGCAGGTCGTGCTCGTCGAGGCGGTCGATCCGCCGATAGATCGTCGGTGCCGAGGCGTTGCACGCCTCGGTCAACGCGTCGGCGGACATCGGTTCCTCGCTCGTTGCGATGAGGATAGTCCGGGCACACTCGTCGTGGAGCAACGAGAGCACCTCGGTTTCCTCATCGTGTTGCATTTGCTCGCTTGTTTTGCAACGATAATATAAAACCCCCCACGGTTTCAGTCGATGAAACTGCTCTCAATCGGTTACAACGGACGTTCGAACATTCAAAGACGGACTGGTAGCGATAGAAACCAAGTCACTCCCGACGGAGTACGGCGTCGGTTTCTCGCCGCTGTCGACCTCACATGATACTACCGCAGTCCGATAGTGCGAGTTTGCGTCCCCCGGACCGCCCGGCCGGCCGTTCTCACCGCCGACATTAAATCGCCATAGCCCCTGGTACGGGTATGGTGACGAAACGTTCGCTCGGAGTGAGCCTGCTCCTGCTCGGCGTCGCCTTCGCCGGCGTGTTCCACGCGGTCGCTGCGCTCGCGTTCGATAGCGGCCTCCGGTACGTCGGCCTCGGAGTGGCCGCGGCGGCACTGCTCGGTATCGTTCTCGTAAACGTCTCCGTCACGGGGCCGCCGCGAGACGACGAGTCCGGGGACGACTACAGTGACAACTGAAACGGGTTAACACTGATCGGACAGCAGTCGTGCGATCAGGTGCGCACCGACTCTCGAAGACTTCCTGTCAGGCCATCTGGAGCAACTGCGCGTGCAGCGTCGTCTCGACTTCGAGGACGTTCGCCTCGTCGACGAACCCCTCGTCGACGGCGAGTTCGACGGCTTCACGCCCGACGATGTTCGCGACTGTCGCGCGAGCGAGACTGTCGACGACGGCCGCCTCGTCGACCTCGTCCCCGCCGTAGAACTCCTCGGAGACGGTGATCGAGATATCGCCCTCCTCGAACGTCTCGCCGAGGACACCGTCGTCGCAGACGGCGACCAGAAGCCCCTCGTCGGTCTGGCGCTCGTTGACTATCATTCCACTAGCTCCTGTTCTGCCTCCTTGCGCATCTCTTCGGCCTCCTCGACTATCTCCTCGGCGCGGTCGTACTCGCCGAGTTCTTCGAGCGCTCGCGCCTTCTCCTCTAAGATCGACGAGTTGCGCATCCCCAGACGGATCGCGTTGTCGATGCTGTTCAGCGCGTCCTCCGGGAGACCGCGCTCCAGGAGGAAGAACCCGCGGTTGTACCAGGCTCGCGCGAAGCGCTCGTCGATCTCGACGGCCTTTTCGGCGTGTTCCAGCGCCTGCTCGCTCTGGCCGGACTCCCAGAGCGCGTACGCGAGGTTGGTCTGGGCGGTCGCGGCGTGCTCGCTGGAGTCGTCGATTCGCAGGGCCTCGCGGTACGCGCCGATCGCCGCGTCGTACTCCTCCAGTTCGGCGTGGGCCGCGCCCTTGTTCGTCCGGGCTTCCTGTTCGACGAGGTCGTCGTCGGCGTACTGGGCCGCCCGTTCGAGGGCGTCGGTCGCCTGCTCGTAGCGGTTGATACGCATGTACTCCAGTCCGACATCGACGAGTTTGTCGGCGTTTATCTGGTCGTCCGGGATTGCCTCGTCGTCCAGCAGGTCGGACACGACCCGCGAGTCGACGGGGTCGACCTTGTCCGGGTCGACGTCGAGTTCCGGCGGGTCGAGGTCGAACCCGTCGTGGGTATCGGAGAACCCTTCGCCCTCCGAGAAGCGGTGGTCGCTGGGCTCGTCGTGTTCGTCAGTCATACTCTCTGCTACTGCTGGAAGGGGGTTAAGGCCTGCGAACGAGAAATGCCTCGCAGCAGACTGCCGTCTACTGTTGCGCCCTTTCACTGTCCGTCGGAGCGGCGTCGCCGCTTCGAGTCGTCATGCTCCGCTCGTAAAGAGGCCGCGGTAGTGGCGACACGCTCCGAACGCCTGCCGTTCCCCGTCCGCTCGGAGCGCTCACTTCGTTCGCGCATCTGAGCGCGGCCGGCCGGTGGTTTCGACGCTCGTCTCGGGAGTATCTTCAAGGATTCAGCCGTCGGAGTTTCGTTATGCGACTGTTCGTCAGCATCGACCTGCCCGACGAGTTGGCGGATTCGGTGCGGGAGGTCCAGGAGTTGTTCGAGGAGGCTGCGGGGTTGAACTTCACAGACCCCGAGCAGGCCCACGTGACGGTGAAGTTCCTCGGGGACGTAGACGAGGACCGCCTCGACGAGGTGACTGCGGCCGTCGAACGCGGGATCGGGCGCGGCGTCGACCACGCCGACATCAAGAACTCTTTCCCCGCGCGTTTCGCCGGTCTCGGCGTGTTTCCGAGCCTCGACTACATCAGCGTGGTGTGGCTCGGGGTCGAGGTCGGGAAAGCGGAGATGACGACGCTACACGAGTGCATCGAGGACGAGACGACCGACATAGGCTTCGACCCCGAGGAAAACGAGTTCACGCCCCACGCCACGCTCGCCCGGATGGAACACGCCGGCGGGAAAGAGCGGGTTCAGGAGGTCGTCGAGAACCGCCACCCCACCGTGGGCGAGATGGCCGTCGAAGAGGTCTGCCTGACGGAAAGCGACCTGACGCAGGACGGGCCGGAGTACTCGACGGTGGAGTCGTTCCCGCTGTAGCGTTACGTGTCCGGTCTGTTCCGCGTCGAGATGGATCTCGCAGTAGGATGTTCTCCCTGTCCGGGACACCGATTAACACCCGGATATCTCTTGTCCGGTATGTACGGAGTAGCGACGCTTGCACCGGTCTCCGTCGGCGGCCTCGGCGAGGTCACGTCGGGGACGTACTGGCGATACTCGGCTACCTGCTTCTCGTCGTCGCCGGGACAGCGGCCTGACGCTCCGCACGGGATCCGCGTTTCTCGCGTACCTCGCGGCCCTGTTCCCGGCGTTGTTCGTCGTCGGGGAACTCCTCTCCGACGCCGTCCCCATCGTGTCGTAGCGGGCGGCGGCTTCAAAGGAACAAGATTTTAAGCCACGGAAAGGTAGTTAGGACCACTATGGGTAAGAAATCGAAGGCGAAGAAAAAGCGTCTCGCAAAGCTCGAGAACCAGAACAGCCGGGTGCCCGCCTGGGTCATGATGAAAACGGACATGGAAGTCCAGCGCAACCCCAAGCGGCGCAACTGGCGGCGTAGCGACACTGACGAATAATGAGCGCGAGCGATTTCGAGGAACGGGTCGTCACCGTTCCGCTACGTGACGCGAAGGCAGAGGCCAAACACAAGCGGGCCGACAAGGCGATGACTATCGTGCGCGAGCACCTGGCACAGCACTTCTCCGTCGAGGAGGAGGACGTGCGCCTGGACCCCTCGATCAACGAGGCCGTCTGGTCCCGAGGCCGCAAGAAGCCCCCGAGCAAACTTCGAGTCCGCGCGGCCCGCTTCGACGAAGAGGGCCGAGGGGTCGTCGAAGCAGAGTACGCAGAGTAACGTTGCTCCGCGCCGCGTTCTCCGGGTCGTCGTACGTCGGTGTATTCGCACGCGCGACCGACCACTGTCTGCTTGCCCGCCCCGACGTCGAGGAGTCGCTGCTATCGGACATCGAGGATGAACTCGATGTCCCCGCAGTGGCGACGACGGTCGGTGGGTCGGGCACGGTCGGTGCGCTCGCGACCGGTAACTCGAACGGATTGCTAGTCAGCGGCCGCCTCCGCGATGTCGAACGCGACCGAATCGCGGACGCCGTCGATGTCCCCCTTCACGAACTCCCGGGACGGATCAACGCCGCCGGTAACGTCGTTCTCGCGAACGACGCCGGCGCGTACGTCCACCCGGACCTGCCGCGCGAAGCCGTGCAAGTCGTGGCAGATGCGCTCGACGTTCCGGTCGAACGCGGCGAACTCGCCGGCGTCCGCACGGTCGGCACCGCCGCCGTCGCGACGAACGACGGCGTGCTTTGCCATCCCAAAACGACCGACGAGGAACTGGACTTCCTCGAAGAGGTGCTCGATGTCAGAGCTGACATCGGCACTATCAACTACGGTGCGCCGCTGGTCGGGTCCGGACTGATCGCAAACAGCTACGGATACGTCGCCGGGCAGGACACCACCGGCCCGGAACTGGGCCGAATCGAGGACGCACTCCAGTTCATCGACTGAGTTCGCGCCGTCCCGGAACACGGGACGAGGACAGTCGCTCCGGCACCCGTCTCACGTTTCTCTGATAGGGACTGTTATCAGTCGTTTCAGTATTTCCTCGACCCTCTGTCGGCGGATACCGGTACACAGTTACAACGGTCCCTATGAGTCCCGCCCGGCGAGGGATATCTGCCCTCGGGCGGTCGCATCGCTCGCTCGAAACGAGCGCGACCGTGGAAGTTCATGTAGGAAGATTCTTCCGGCGCAAGGTCGGACAGTGAGACATGAGTGAGTTTACTGTACGCGGTGAGTTCGAGTCCCGGGACGGCTGGGCTTCGTTCGAGAAGACGCTCGACGCAGAGAACGAGGACGTCGCGGTCGAATACCTCTACTCCCGTCTCGGGAGCCACCACGGTCTGAAGCGCACGCAGATCGAAATCGAGGAGGTCGGCGAATAATGATGGGTGGTGGCCAGCAGGAGCTTCAACAGCTCTCGCAGGAGATTCAGGAGATCCAGGAGCAGGTCGAAGCGCTCGAAGAGGAGGTCGCGGACCTCCAGACGGAGAAAACCGAGATCGACGAGGCCATCGAGGCCATCCAGACGCTCGAGACCGGTTCGACCGTGCAGGTTCCCCTCGGCGGCGACGCCTACCTCCGCGCGGAAGTCCAGGACATCGACGAGGTCGTCGTCAGCCTCGGCGGCGGCTACGCCGCGGAGCAGGCCGAGGGCGACGCCGTCGAGACGCTGGAGAACAAAAAGGAGTACGTCGACGACCGTATCGACGAGGTCAACGCCGAAATCGCCGAGCTCGAAACCGAAAGCGAGGAGCTCGAACAGAAGGCACAGCAGATGCAGCAACAGCAGATGCAACAGCAGATGCAGCAGATGCAGGGCGAAGAAGAAACCGACGAGTAACGGGCGACGATGTTCGATAGCCTGAAAGACAAGCTCGGCAACTTCCGCAAGGACGCGGAGGAAGTCGCCGAGGAGAAGGCCGAGGCGGCCGAGGATGAGGAGGAGGCGGGAGACGAGACGGAAGCGGCGGACGCCGAGACGGAAGCCGACGACGCCGCTACCGCCGACCCCGAATCAGCGGCGGCCGCCGAAGAGGGTGAAGCCGCGGCCGCGGAGGCCGAATCCCCCGAAACGGCGACGGCCGCAGAGGCCGTGCCTCGCGAGAGCCCGGACGCTCCGGTCTCCGAAGACGCCGATCCGGACGCTGACGACGATGCGTCCGACGAGGACGACGCGGCGTCCGACGAGACCGACGATAGCGGCGGAACCGGGTTCGCCCGCAAGGCCAAATCCCTGGCAACGGGGAAGTTCGTCATCGAGGAGGAGGACCTCGAAGACCCGCTGTGGGAGCTGAAGATGGCGCTCCTGGAAAGCGACGTCGAGATGAGCGTCGCCGAGGAGATACTCGACAACATCAGAGACGAACTCGTCGGCGAGACCCGTCGGTTCACCGAGAGTACGGGCGCTGTCGTCGAGGACGCGCTCGGCGAAGCCCTGCTCGATGTCATCAACGTCGGGCAGTTCGACTTCGACGAGCGCGTGGCCGAGGCCGAGAAACCGCTCGTCATCATCTTCACCGGCGTCAACGGCGTCGGGAAGACGACCAGCATCGCGAAACTCTCGCAGTATCTCGAACGGCGGGGGTACTCCTCGGTGCTGGCGAACGGCGACACCTACCGCGCCGGCGCGAACGAGCAGATCCAGGAACACGCGGAGAACCTGAACAAGAAGATCATCGCCCACGAGCAGGGCGGCGACCCCGCCGCGGTCATCTACGACGCGGTGGAGTACGCCGAGGCGAACGACGTAGACGTGGTACTTGGCGACACCGCCGGTCGCCTACACACGAACGAGGGTCTGATGGACCAACTGGAGAAGATCGGTCGCGTCGTCGGTCCCGACATGACGCTGTTCGTCGACGAGGCCGTTGCGGGCCAGGACGCGGTCCAGCGCGCCAAGCAGTTCGACGACGCCGCCGAGGTAGACGGCTCCATCCTGACGAAGGCGGACGCCGACTCGCAGGGCGGCGCGGCTATCTCCATCTCTCACGTGACCGGGAAGCCGATCCTCTTTCTCGGCGTTGGGCAGGGGTACGACGACCTCGAACGGTTCGACCCCGAGGAGATGGTCGACCGTCTGCTCGGCGACGAGGAGTAGGGACCGCACTCGTTTTCCCTGGGGAGACGCTCGATACCCCCCACTCGACGGTTCGACGCTCGGTTCTGACGGACTGTTTCGAACAGGACCGGGCAGAGGCGGCACGAGGTAGCGGCAAGGTTTGCGACAACGCGTCGGCCGCTTACCGTCGTTGTCTCCGGACGCTCGTCCCGCTTTCCAGTTTTGCCGGAGATGCCCGCCAGAAAGAGGCAGTACTCTCCGCTACGGGGCAGACCCGTCACCATTGACCACTTTGCGCGAACACTTCGTGTCGGGTGAGCACTAGTGGCACGATAGATGACCACAGACAGCACAGATGTTCAACACCGATGGTGGTCGCCGTGAACGCCGTCAGCGCAAGCTCTGACGAACTCCTGCTCATCCCGGAGATTCGCATGAACACCGAAAGAGCGGAGCTCTTTCGAGCACACGGCTCCCACGCGAGGTGGTCGCCGTGAACACCGTCGAACAGTACAAGCAAAACAAGCATCCGCTGGACGTTATCGAGGATGTCAAGGAGTACGCAGAGGAGGACCTGTCGTTCGACGAGATAGAGGAGCGCGCCGGCGACGGCGAGTGGGAACGCCTGAAGTGGGCCGGTATGTACAGCCACGGTCGCCAGCGCGGCTACTTCATGATGCGGACGAAGGTGCCCGGCGGCTATCTGACGCCGGACCAGGCTGAAGTCATCGGCGCGGTGGCTGAGGAGTACGCTACTGCGCCCGAGGAACACGGCGGCGAGACCCAGAACGAACTCTGGGGCGACGCCTACCTCGACATCACGACGCGACAGGACATACAGAAACACTGGATAGAGGTCGCGGACGTGCCGGAGGTCTGGGCGAAGTACGACGAGGTGGGACTGACCACCATCCAGGGCTGCGGCGACTCCGCGCGGAACGTACTCGGCTGTCCCGCGGCCGGGCTAGACGGACACGAGTGTTTCGACGCCCAGCCCGTCATCGACGCCGTCTCGGACTTCTTCACAGAGAACCGCGAGTACGCCAACCTCCCGCGGAAGTTCAAGATGACCATCACTGGCTGTTCGCAGGACTGTAGCCAGTCACAGATCAACGACGTTGGGCTGACGCCGGCCCGCAAGGCGATCAACGGCACGGACCAGTACGGATTCCACGTCAAGGTCGGCGGCGGCCTCTCGGACGGCCCGCGGATGGCGACGACGATGGACGTGTTCGTCCCGCCGGAACACGCCGTCGAGTTCACGCGGGCGGTGGCCCAGACGTTCAAGGAACTCGGCGACCGGAACAACCGCGGCGTCTGCCGGATGCGCTACCTCGTCGAGCAGATGGGAACGGAGACGTTCGAGGAGGCGGTGCGTGACCGCTGTACGGTCGAACTTCCGTCGCAGGGCGTCGACCTCACCGAGGGCTACCTCGGCGACCACGTCGGCGTCCACGACCAGAAGCAAGACGGGCTGAAGTACGTCGGCTTCAACGTCGTCGCGGGACGTATGGGCGGCGACGAGTTCGCCGAGGCGGCCCGCGCCGCCAGGGAGTACGGCACGGACGACGCCTCGGTCCGTCTCGCGACCGACCAGAACTTCCTCATCACCCACGTCCCCGAGGAGAACGTCGACGACCTACTGGCGGAACCGTTCGCGGAGGCGTACCAGCCCAACCCCGGCCCGTTCGCCCGCGGCGCGGTCGGCTGTACGGGCAGCGAGTTCTGCAACTACGGCATCATCGAGACGAAAAACCGCGTCAAGCGGTGGGCGCGCGAACTCGACGACCGCATCGATACGCCGGACGACCTCGACGTGGTCCGGATGCATATGAGCGGCTGCTCGGCGTCGTGCGCGCAGCCCCAGATCGCGGACATCGGCTTCCGCGGCGAGACGGTGCAGTTGGATACGGACGGCGACGCGGACGAGATGGTCGAAGGGATGGACTTCGGCCTCGGCGGGAGCCTCGGTTCTGACAACGAGTTCCTCGACTGGGTCGAAAACGCCGTGCCCGCGGACGCGGTGATCCCGGCGCTGGAAAGCCTGTTCGATGCGTACGCTGAGGAGCAGACGGGCGACGAACGCTTCTACCAGTGGTGTCGTCGCGTCGACAACGACCACCTGCGACAGGTCATGCAGCGGGCGGACGCGCCCGTCGCGAAGGGGGTGGCCGCGGATGACTGACCGGGGCGGCTCGGACGAGAACCGGCCGCCGGACGAACGCCTTCCGGGCGTCCCGGACACGGGAGACGACGAGAGCGAGTCGGTCCCGCCGGCCGACGGCGTACGCATCCACCGGCCCGACGCCGAGCACCGCACGATCCCCGGCGATCAGGTCGGTCTGGGCGACGAGGCCGAGAGCAGGCCAGTCGGCGAGGCTGGCGCGGAAAGCGGCGAGTGTTCCGACGATGCGTGCGGATGCGAAAGCGGCGGCGACGAGGTAGCGGCAGACGGGGTCCGTATGAGCGAAGCGAACACGGGCTCGTCGGAGATTTACTCCGACGGCGGCGCAACCCCGGCAAACGTCGACAGCGAGGGCAACCTCACGGACATCGAGTTCACCCCGCCCGCAGAAGACCGGAGCCAGAACGTGGAGAACGGCCGACCCGACGAGCGCGTTCAGGTCCCCGAGGGCGTCGAACTGGACACGCCCGGCTACGAGATCCGCGACGAGATGAACGACATCGAGACGCCCGACGACAAGACGTGGTTCATGGAACTGGACGAGGCGGTCATCGACGACGGCCGTTGCATCCAGTGCGGCACGTGCGTCGCGGCCTGCCCCTCGGACTCCATCGGCATCGGCGACGACGACCTGCCGGAACTCGTGAAGATGTGTACCGGCTGTTCGCTCTGCTGGGACTTCTGTCCCCGCGGCGGCCTGCGCTACGAGCGCCAGTGGAAGATCACCGGCGGCGACGACAACGTGTCGGGTGCGGGCGACCCCATCACGGAGTTCTCCGCGAAGGTGGAAGACGACTGGCGAGAGGGTGCGCAGGACGGCGGCGTCGTCACCAGCGTCCTCTCGCACCTCCTTGAGGCGGGCGAGATAGACGGCGCGCTGATCGCCACCGAGAGCGACGACGAACCGTGGAAGGCGGAGTCGTTCCTCGCGACGAGCCACGAGGACCTGGTCGAGAACGCCGGGAGCTTCTACAACCAGACGCTGGCGCTCGGCAACCTCAGCCTCGACCAGTGGGAGCACAAGCTTCCGGACAAAGATCCCGAGGACCTCAGCCTCGCGATGGTCGGCACCCCCTGCGAGATCGAAGGCATCCGCGCCCTGCAAGACTTCGACTGGGACTATCAGTCGCAGGACGCGGGCGTCCGCGCCGTCGACTACACCGTCGCGCTGATGTGTACGAAGAACTTCAACTACCACCGCCTCATCGGTGAGCAGTTAGAGGAGAAACGCGACATCTCGCCCGACGAGATCGGCAAACTCGACGTCCTCGACGGCGAGATGCGCGTCTACGGCAACGACGGTGAACCCCTCCTCGTCGAGGATATCGAGGAGTTCCACGACGCCGCGCTGAAAGGCTGTGACGAGTGCGCCGACTTCACGGGCTACGCCGCCGACCTGACGGTCGGCTCCGTCGGGTCCGGAGACGAGTACTCCAGCGTCATCGTTCGGACGGAACAGGGGATGGACGCGTGGGAACTCGCGGAGCCCGACCTCGACTACCACGACCTGGAGGACCGCAGCGCCGTCGGCGGACTCCAGTCCTGGGACAAGAAGAAGGCGTTCGAATCGCTGGACCGTCCCTTCGATCCCGACGCACCGCGGTTCATCGACTATACCGACCACGCCGAGAACTACGGGACAGAGCTGAACCCCCACGAGGCCGGCCACTGAGGCACTGATATCCCGTTTCGGACCGGGTTCCAGCGGGTTTCCGTTAGACTTTTGATAAGTACGGTTCAATCTCAATGAGAACTACATGGGGTGCGCGACCGAATGACGGACGAGCCGACCGTCCTCGTCGTCGACGACGAGGACAAACTCGCGGATATGTACGTGCTGTGGCTTCGGCAAGAGTACGAGGTTCGGACCGCCTACGACGCGCAAGCGGCGGTGGACGAACTCGATGATTCGGTCGACGTGGTCCTACTCGACCGACGGATGCCAGGGGTCTCCGGCGACCGCCTGCTCGACGAGTTCGCGGATGATCCCCCGTTTAGCGTCATCATGATAACGGCCGTCGAACCCGACTTCGACATCATCGATATGGCGTTCGACGACTATCTCTGCAAGCCAGTCCAGCACGACGACCTGACGGCCGCAATCGACTACCAGATCGCCGTCCAGGGGCGCGATGACAGGCTCCGGAAGTATTCCGTCGCCCGTGCGAAACTGGCCGTGCTAGAAGCCGAGAAATCCAGACACGAACTGTCGAACAGTTCCACCTACGGGGAGCTTCAGTCGACGGCTCAGCGATTGGAGTCAGTGCTCGAAGACTCCGTCCCCGACTTCGACGAGGTCGACGAGGAGTTTCAGGCGATAGGTCGCACGACCTGATACTGTCGGCTGTAATCCCTTGAAGAATATCGGACCCTCGGGGACCGATTATCTTTACGAAGTTACAGCCGACAGTACGAGTTGCGTTTCCCCCTGTTTGCCGTCGTTCGTTTCTCCCCCTGTTGTTCGCTTTCCCGTTCTCGGTAGACGACGCGTCGCAACGGCGGAGCCGCGGACCGGACGGGCAAGGCTTTAACCCCGCCGCCGCCTACCAGCGTGCAAATGGTACTCGACGATCTCGGGAGTTCGCTGCGGGGTACGTTAGACAAACTCCGCGGGAAATCCCGCATCAGCGAGGAAGACGTCGAAGCGGTCGTCAAGGAGATCCAGCGCTCGCTTCTGCAGGCCGACGTCGACGTTTCCCTCGTGATGGACCTCTCGGACAGCATCAAGGAGCGCTCGCTGGACGAGGAACCGCCAGCAGGCACGACTGCCCGAGAGCACGTCCTCAGCATCGTCTACGAGGAGATGGTGGATCTCGTCGGCGAGAGCACGGAGCTCCCGCTGGAAGAACAGACCATCATGCTCGCCGGTCTCCAGGGGTCGGGGAAGACGACCACCGCCGCCAAGATGGCGTGGTGGTTCTCGAAGAAGGGGCTGAAACCCGCCGTCATCCAGACCGACACGTTCCGGCCCGGAGCGTACGACCAGGCGAAACAGATGACCGAACGCGCCGAGGTCGACTTCTACGGCAACCCCGACAACGACGACCCGGTCGACATCGCCCGCAACGGTATCGAAGCGACCGAAGAGGCCGACGTTCGTATCGTCGACACCGCCGGTCGCCACGCGCTCGAAGACGACCTCATCGACGAGATCGAGCAGATCGAAGACGTCGCCGCGCCCGACCGCTCCCTGCTCGTGTTAGACGCCGCCATCGGTCAGGGAGCGAAAGACCAGGCCCAGCAGTTCGAGGAATCGATCGGCATCGACGGCGTCGTCATCACCAAACTCGACGGGACGGCGAAAGGTGGCGGTGCGTTGACTGCGGTCAACGAAACCGGCTCCTCCATAGCCTTCCTCGGCACCGGCGAGGAGGTCAAAGACGTCGAGCGGTTCGAACCGAGCGGCTTCATCTCCCGCCTGCTGGGGATGGGCGACCTGAAACAGCTGACCGAACGCGTCGAGCGGGCGATGCAGGAGACCCAGGAGGAAGACGAGGAGTGGGACCCCGAGGACATGCTCCAGGGGCAGTTCACCCTCCGCGACATGAAAAAACAGATGGACGCGATGAACCGCATGGGCCCGCTCGATCAGGTCATGGACATGATCCCCGGCATGGGCGGCGGGATCAAAGACCAGCTACCGGACGATGCGATGGACGTCACCCAGGAGCGCATGCGTAGTTTCGAGGTCATCATGGACTCGATGTCCGAGGACGAACTGGAGAACCCCCGCAAGATCGGCCAGAGCCGGACGGAACGCATCGCCCGCGGGAGCGGCCAGCCTGAAGAGAAGGTGCGCGAACTGCTCCAGCAGCACAAGATGATGGAACGCACCATCAAGCAGTTCCAGGGCATGGGTCAGGGAGACATGGATATGCAACGCATGATGAAGAAGATGGAGAACCAGGGCGGCGGCGGTGGCGGCGGCATGGGCGGTATGGGACCGTTCTAAACGACCTTTTCGACGCTCGGAGTCTCGCGTGGCCGTCTCGAAGAGCCACTTCGGATATCGAGTCAGATCTCCCTTCGCAACCTCTCCGTGCTGACGGCAAACAGTGGAGTGCGGATGGTCTCAGTTCTTCTCAGCTCACGCTAGCTACTTATGCTGTTTGAGGGCGTGTACTCTGTAGATATGGTTGAAAACCAGTTTACAGACCCGGACACCACGCGCGAAGAGTGGGTCGACGTCCGAATGGAGGACCCCGAGGAAGGGGAGTGGGACGTCGACGCGGTCGTCGTCGGAGGGCATGTCGAGTACGTCGACCTCCGGATCAGACCGGAACTCCTCTCCGATTTCATCGGGTGTCTCATCAACGATATCGGGGACGAAGAGGCCAAGACGATCCTGTCGAACGCGGCCGAGGGGAAGTCGATCGACCTGCAGGACGAGTCCAGCACTACGTAGGGCAGTCTACCGTGCGTTCAGCGTCTCCACGATGACGTCTAGGTCCTCGTGGTGGGTCGCCTGCCGCGGGGCCGTCAGCGGCGAGACGCTCACTTCGCCGTCGATGACGGCGCGGCGGTCCGACCCCCGTTCGTAGCGCTCGCGGACGGTACCGATATCCGAGAACGGGTTCTCGTACCCGACCGTGTGCGGCCAGAACTTGTCCCGGAGCGCGACGTGGCGCTCGCCGTCGCCGACGGTCAGTTCGTCGGGAACGTCGGCGTCGTGGTCGACGAACACGTCGAAGTCGTCGTCCGGACGGGTCACTCGAATCCGGGGGTCCTCGGCGTCTATCGGCGCGTTCACGTTCAGCAGGTCGACGTCGTCGAACACGCCGGCGTCGAGCGACCGCTCGACCAGTTCGCGAGCGACCCTCGCCGGGGCGGAGAAGTCGTAGTCGGCGGGCGGATGCGGGAAGAACTCGACGTTGTGGTACGCAGACACCGCGACGGCCGGGGTGCCGAGAAACGCCGCCTCCAGCGCCGCGCCGACGGTCCCGGAGCGGCCGATGACGTACGCACCCATGTTCGGGCCGTGGTTACACCCCGAGACCACGAGGTCGAACTCCCGGTCCATGCCGCGCAGGCCGTAGGCGACGCAGTCGGCGGGCGTGCCCGCCAGTTCGTCTCCCATCTCGTGTTCGGTCAGCGTGGCGTGCGTCGAGCGCTTGCGGCCGACGCCGGACTGATTGTCGGCGGGGGCGACGACGGTCACGTCGCCGAGCGCCCGTAGTTCGTCGCGGAGCGCACGGAGACCGTCGCCGTCGATACCGTCGTCGTTCGTGAGGAGGATGTCGACCACAGTGTTCGTGGCTTAGACCGCGTTCGAGTAAGCGTTCCGGTAGTTCGCCGGTCCGACCGGCTCCGGGGGAGCCGCCGGCTTTTATCAGATCCGGGCGTGTGGGAATTGGCATGAGCGTTCGCGAGGTGGCGGTCGATGCCTATCGGGAGGCGTTGCCGGTCCTCGCGGCGAGTGCGGTCGGCGGGCTCTTCGCCGGCGTCGTCCTCGGTGGGATGCGCGCGGAACTGGAGGCAGTCGCCGGACTACTCGTACTGGTGCCGGCACTGCTCGCCACTCGCGGGAACGTCTACGGCGCTCTCGGCGCAAAGCTCTCCTCCGCGCTTCACCAGGGGTTGGTCGCACCCGTGTTCGACCTGGAAGACGAGCGGTTGCGAGCGGCGATCGCCGCCGCGATGGCGAACGGCGTCCTCGTTAGCGTGTTCGCGGCGGTGGTCGCGTACCCCGTCCTCCTCGTTCTCTCCCGCCCGTCCGCGTCCTTGCTCACCCTCGCGACCATCGCCTTCATTGCCGGACTGCTCTCGGGTATCGCACTGACCGTCGTCGTCGTCTTCGCGGTGTTCGTCGGCTACCGCCGCGGACTGAACCCCGACACCCTCGTCGGCCCTGTCGTGACGACGACCGGCGACGTGTTCGGGATGGCGACGCTGCTCGTCGCCGTACGGCTGGTTCTGGCACTGGGTGGGGGCTAAATGTCGGGAGCGCGAAGCAGCACGTGGACCGTCCGGGGGATCGCCCGGGCCATGTTGCCCTTGCTCGCCGTCCTGACGGTCGTCGAGGTGGGGAGCGGACTCGTTCTGGACACGTTCGAGGAGCAACTGCTCCGCTATCCGTCGCTTTTGGTCCTCGTTCCCGTCACCATCGGCACCGCCGGCAATCTGGGGAGTATTCTCGCCGCGCGACTCTCGACGGCGTTTCACCTCGGAACGCTCTCGTTCGCGCCCGACGACGACCGACTGCTCGGCAACGCCGTTGCCACGTTCGGACTTGCGGTCACCATTTTCCCTGTCGTCGGCGCGGCCGCGTGGCTGGTGACCTCGATCACCGTCAGTGCGGACCTCGGGTTCGTAACGGTCGTCCTCGTCGCGACGCTTTCCGGGGCCGTTCTCGCCGTGCTCGCCGTCGTCGTCACGTTCGTCGCGACCTACGCCGCCTATCGACTCCGTCTTGACCCGGACGACGTGGTGATCCCCGTGGTGACGAACACCTGTGACGTTCTCGGAGTGTTGGTCCTGTTCGCCGTCGTTCGGCTGGTGTTGTAGTCCACGTCACCGACGTGCTAGGCAGCGACTCACCGTACGGCTGAGTACTCTCCGAAGAGCGCGGAGGCCGCCGCGGACGGGATAGGCTCCGAGAGGAACAGGCGGCCGCAGCGGGCGCATGGAACGCCGTCGACGGCCCGCAACCGACGGAGATTTACCCGCTCCGCCGTCACCAGTTCCCGTGCAGTGGCTCGTCGACCTGCTGCTCGGAACGGTCGTTCCCAGGGTGGCGAAGATCACCCTGTTCATCGCGTTAGGGGTCGGCCTCGCCAATCTGGCGATCGAGTTCGGGGCGGTCCGGTACATCGCAGGGCTGGCCGCGCCGCTGACGGGCCCCGCTAACCTCCCGCGGGAAGTCGGAACCGCCATCCTCACGACCACCGCCTCGACCACAGCGGGGTACGGGATGCTCGCGGAGTTCCGCGAGTCCGGGACGCTAGACGACCGCGCGACGCTCGTCGCCATCACCATCAACACGTTCTTCGGTTTCGTCCAGCACATCTTCACGTTCTACGCTCCGGTCCTGATCCCCATTCTCGGTCTCGAAGTCGGTCTGCTGTACGTCGGAACCCGCGCCGCGATCGCACTCGCGATCACCGTCGTCGGTGTGATCGGCGGCGCGTTCCTCCTCTCGGAAGAGAACGTCGACGCCGTTGCCGTCCCCGACGACGTTGAGCCCCCCGACCCGGAGGAGAGCACCCTCCCGGAGAAACTCCGGAGCGCCGCCGACAGCACCCGGTCGAAGGTCGTCGACGTTCTCCCACGTCTCCTCGTCGTGTACGCGCTGGTCAGCGTTCTGACCGCACGCACCGACCTGAGGGAACTGACAGCCGTGGCGGAACCGCTTACGACGGTTCTGGGGCTCCCTGGTGCCGCCATCCCCGTCATCGCCACCTTCGCGTTCGACACGACGAGCGGCGCAGTTGCGATCGTACCGCTGCTGGAGAATACGTTCACGCCGCGGGAGGCGGTTGCGACGATGCTCGTCGGCGGTATCGTCTCCTTTACGGTCTCGACGTTCAAGCGCTCTATCCCGTTCCAGTACGGCATCTGGGGGTCGGAGTTCGGATCGAAGGTGATAGCGGTAAACACGGGGCTGAAAGTGGTCTTCATCGCGCTGGCGCTCACGGTGCTTCTATCCCCGCTGTAACCGTCGCCGCCAATTCCTCGAACCGCCTTGCGGCACTGCTGTCCGGTGCGACGTTCGACACCGGGACCCCCGAACGCTGCGCCCGTTCGACCACCGCCGCGTCCGGAATGGCCGTCACTGGTGCGCCGAGTACGCGCTCGACCCGGTCGGTCGGCGGCGACGGTCCAGTACGGTTCAGCGCCACGCGGGCAACGCCGGCGTCGAGTTCGCGCGCGAGTTCCCGCGTCCTGACCACGTCCGCCACGGCGAACGCGTCGGGGAGGGCAACGAGGACGCAGCGGTCCGCGGCGAACAGCGGCAATCCCGCATCGGCGGCCATCCCCGCCGGGCAGTCGATCACGACTGTTTCGTACGCACTCGCAACGGCCTCGACGGCGTCGACCAGTTCTGCCGGGTCGCTGGCCCGTGCGCCGGCGAGCGTCCGGCCACACGGCACTATGTCGACGGCGTCACCCTCGCACACCGCCTCTATCGGATCCGCCCGTCCGGCGAGAACGTCGTGCAGATCCGGACCGTGCGACTCGGGCAGGTCGGCCATGCCCAAGTCGGCGTCGATGACCGCGGCGTCCAGGTCCGCGGCGAGGTTCAGCGACACCGTCGACTTACCGACGCCGCCTTTCCCGCCTGCGACCGCGAAGATCACGAAAGCGCCCGAAGGGTCGTGACCGGAACCGACTCGGCGGCACGCTCTATCCGGCCACCGAGGGCTTCCGCCCGGCGTTCGACGGCCCGGAGGGCGGCGGCGTCGTCCTCTAGACGGTCGACTGCCGACTCGACGTCGCCGAGACTTCCCGCGCGGTCGACCGCGTCGGTCGCCTCGCCGAGCGTCGTCGCATCGGCGCAGTTCTCCGCCGTTTCGAGGCGTGACACGACCGACTGGAACCACTCCGCGACGGGCGGGGGAAGAGTGTCGTCGCCCGTGTCACGCCAAGCGGCCGCCGAGCCAGATCCGTCGTCGGCAGCGGACGGACCGGGATCCCCCGCCGGAACGGCGTCGACCGGCGGTGATGGGTCGCCCAAACGCCGGATCACGCCCCCAGCCGTCGCGTCCGCTGTCTGCCTTCTCTCACCGTCTTTCGGGATGGCTCGACGGTCGCTTGCGACCCTGACAGACGGTGACTCCGGGGGTGCGGGACTCGCGAACCCCACGGCGGTCCGGCCGTCGGCCGCGACAGTGGTGACGTACCCGTTCCCGTCCCATCCCTCGACCGGAACGCCGTGTCGCCGCGGCGGCCACGTCGGACCGTCGAGGGTGTGTTCTATCCGTACTCGCCGTCGCACGCCCGTGTCGTTTCGCACGACTGCTGCCACGAGCGTCACGCCGTCTTCCCGTCGGGTCCGGCATTCGACCTCGACCATGGCGACGTTGGTTCCGCTTTCGTACTTAAACCCTCAGAACGGGTGCATCGAGAACCGCTGCGGCGTCCGACGGCGAGTCGAAACGATCGCACGCGAGGACGACGGGGGCGTCGACGTCGGCGATCCGGACCACCGCGAGCGCGGCCGTCACCGTGTCGCCGTCGAAATCGCCGGTCGTCGATTCGACGGTTCCCTCGCCGGGTACGGTTTCGACGGCGTCGGCGAACGCGTCCCGAACCTCGGCCGCCAGACGGTCGCGGGCCGCGCGCCGGAGGTTCTTCTCCCGGTCTTCGAGGCGGAGGCGGCGGTCGCGAGCGTCGCGCGCTTCCCGCGCCTGACCGCGAGCGTGTGCTAGCGCCTGCTCCGCGGCGATACGTTCCGTTCGAACTTCCGACAGCCGTCGAGCCGCGGCTTCTCGTTGCTCGATCGCCTCGTCTACGTCGTCGCCCTCTAGCGCGTCGATAGTTCCCCGGAGTTCGCTGACCCGCTCGGAGAGTTCGGACTCCCGTTCGCCGGTCTCCGCGACTCGCCGCCGCGCCGCTTCGCAGTCGGCGTCCGGAGGATCCAGAGTGCGCAGTTCTCGCCGAACGGCCGCGATAGTTTCGTCCTGTGGCGCGGACAGCCCCCGCGTTCGCGCAGCCTCGGCGACGGCCGACCGCACCGCGAGCGACAGTCCATCCCGGATCGGCGAAACGCGCTCGTGAACTTCTCCCGGTGTCTGACAGGTGATCCAGTCGCTCTCCCTGACTGCTCGTTCGACGGTCGGTGCGTCCAGACCTCTGTCGCGGAGGTCGATGGCCCGTCCCGTTCGAACCGTCTCGCCGAGGTCTACGTTCACAGTTCTCGGTCCTGCAGGGCGTTCGGGGAGGGGTGTTCGGTTCCGGCCGCGAACTTCGCGTAGGACGTACTGGGCGAGTCACGGTTCTCGTACGCGGTCGCGGCGGATCGAACGTCGTCGGGGACGGCGGTGAATTCGTTGAACGGGCGTGTACGCTCTATCTGGACGTCATCGCCGTGTTTCTCGCGCAGACGGAGCGCCAGGAAGGCAGCCAACTCCGTTTCGTCGAACAGCGCGGCGCGGCCGAACCGCCGAACCACGGGGGACGTGTGGGTAGAACAGACGTTACGCAGCGTCTGTCTGGCCCCCCTGGAGTAGGTGACGATCAGCAACACAGTGGGGGTTGGTCGCTATAATTTTAGTATCTTACTACTGAATTCTACTGCCGGCGGACCGTGATATCTCCCTCGTCGCTCTCGACCATCGCGTCGAACAGCGTCTGAATCCGAGCGACGGTCATATCGGAGTGAGCGCCTGGGTCGAGATGGAAATGGCCCGTTGCTCCGAACGCGTGCAAGCGGCCGGTCAACACGTGCAGGAACTCGTAGGCCGTCTCGACGTCCACGTACTGGAGCAACGCGGTGATCGAGTCGAAACAGACGACGCTCCGCGAACCGGCCTCGTTCCACTCGCTCAGCACCTCGCTGACTCGGATGCTGATCCCCGTGAGGTCGCTCGGCGTTCCCACGCGTTCCATCGAGTCCGGCCGCGGCCCGTCGCTGTCGGGCGACCCTGCCGGTTCGCCGGCCGCGATCACGTGTGCGGTCGACGGTCGCCCGCCGGCCCGGTCGATCCAGATACCGAGCCGATCTTGCGGGAGCTCCGTAAACGTCACCCAGAGAACGTTCGTCGAACCCGGGTTCGACGGCGAGAGAAGGTCGACGCAGGTATCGTCAGTACCGTCGGCTATCGACGGAGTGAGAAACAGTACTGACGACGCGCCGTCGAGGGATTCGTTGAGGTCCGTCATGTACCGGTGCGTGCTGTTGGGTACGATTATCGGATCGCGTAAAGTGCTTCCGGCCATTCACCGGTCGGCCACGCGATCGACCGTCACGGCTACGTCGTCGTCGACGAGTTCCCGTACTCGCTCGCGTGCCTGGCGCTGAGACGTGGCGACCACTATCAGACCGTCCGCCCGACCGTCCCCGTTCGCCCGGTACGCCGCCAGCTCGTCGTCGAAATCCGTCGCGTACGTCCGCAAAACGCCGGTCACCGCCCGCTCCATGCTCTCCAGGTCCGTCTCCCCGCGTTCGTACTCCGCGAGGGCGTCCTCGATGTTTCTGAGCGCGGCGATCCGGTCCATCTACGTCGTCCGGAGGTGGTCGGTTTTCGGTTCGTACACTTCGCCTTTCTGCTTCAACTTCTCTATCTCGTGTTCGGCCTTCGACTGCTCCATCCCTATCTCGTCGGCGCGTTCCATCACCACGTCGACCGGCGCGCCGTCGTCGTACTCGTCCTCTATGTCGCCGATGAGCTGTTTCAGGTTCTTGATCCGGTCCCGCTGGGATTTCGAGGTCCCCGTCTCGACCACGTCAGCGTCGAACTGCCCCGTTTCGGGGTCGACGCCGATGTCTTGCAGTGTCGACCGGACGATCTCGATGACGCGCTCGGCGTCGTCCGAGTTGACGGTATCCGAGAGCCGAACCCGCGCGCTGGCCTCGGCCAGACGGACCAGAGCTTCGAGTTTCCGGGCGGTGACGGGGACAGGTGCGTCCTCGTCCTGACCCTTCGAACGAAGGTCGACGTAGAAGTTCTGGATCGCCTCCCGGGCGTCGTCGGTCATCCGCGGGTGGCAGTTCTGCTTGGCGTAGGCGACGTACTTCCGGAGGAGGTCGGCCTCGATGATGGGGTCGACCTCTTCAGTGACGTCGTCGACCTCCTGTTTGGTGATGTCGGGTGAGGCCATCTCAGTACGTTGCGTGTTCAACTCGCCGGCGTAGTTCGTCGTCAGTATGTGCTCGGCGAGGTTCTTGTCCTCCTCTTCGTCGGGTTGGTCCGTGACGGTGAAGATGAGGTCGAACCGGGAGATCAGTGCGGGTTCGAGGTCGATCTGCTCGCTGATCGACTCGTACTGGTCGAACCGCCCGTATTTGGGGTTCGCGGCCCCGAGCAGCGAACAGCGGGATTTCAGCGTCGCGTTGATCCCGGCTTTCGACACGGAGATCTTCTGTTGCTCCAGCGCCTCGTGCATCGCAGACCGGTCGTCGGCGGCCATCTTGTCGAGTTCGTCGATCGCGGCGATCCCCTGGTCGGCGAGGACGAGCGCGCCCGCCTCAAGCGTCCACTGCTGGCCGTCGCCGAAGTCGTCTCTCACAGCAGCGGCGGTAAGTCCCGCACTCGATGACCCTTTGCCAGACGTGTACACCGAGCGCGGGGCGATGTTTTGGATATACGACAACAGCTGGGACTTCCCCGTCCCCGGATCCCCTATCAGCAGCATGTGCAAGTCACCACGAATCCGGGACTCGTCGGGGAGGTGTTTCGTAACGCCGGAGAACAACTGGAGGATCATGGCCAGTTTCTCCTGCTCGTAACCGTATATCGACGGGGCGATAGACCCGACCATCTTCTCGTAGATGTCCGGGTCGTTTGAGAGTTCGACGATCGCCTGTTTGTCCTCCTCGGTGATCTCCATGTCCTCGAACTGCTCTTCCTCTATCTCGACGGAGACGCCGTCCATGTACACGTCGAAGATGGGGGATTTCTCCTGCTGGTTGCCCTGCTGTTCGAGCTGGAGGACGCCGGTCGCGGCGACGTGGTCGCCGGGGGTCACCTCGCCGGTGATGTCGTCCTCGATGTGGACGTCGATCGCCTGGGGCGTCTCGCCGCCGCGCAGGCCTTCGGGGCTCTCTTGGATCCGGACCTTCTGAGCGTCGACGAACTCGGACTGGTCGAAGTTGATCTGGAACGGGCCCTGTCGCTCACAGCCCTGGCACTCGTGGGGTTCCTGAAAGTCGCCGCTGGACTGGGGGACACGCGTGAGCGTCCCGCAGCGCTGGCACTCGAACGCCGCCTCCTCGATCTTCGGGCGGACGTTCGTCGCCTTCCTGACGATACCGCGGACGGCGACCAGTTTGTTGACGTGCCGGGAGCGGATCTGGCGGATCTCGGTCGTCTCGGGGAGGTTTCGGATTCGGACGTGTGCCTGTCCCAGGCTCACGTCGACGGGGAGGTCGTACAGTCTGAGCGCCTCTTCTGCGTACTCCTGTAACTGCTCGGGCTTCGAGAGGTAATCGTCGGCCAGGTCCGGGTCGTAGCGGTAGAGGTCCTGCCAGTCGACGTACAGCGAACGCTGCTCGTTCGGATAGTTCTGCGCAAGCGACCCGATCTCGTCGCGGTAGTAACTCCTGTAGAACTGCTCGAACGCATCGACGAGTTCGGTGTTTTCCGCCTGGGCCATTCACAACTCCGTAGTTCCGGATCCCCTATGAAGGTTGGCAAACCGCAGAGTGAAAGTGAAGCCGTCGAGCGCGTCGATGCGGCCGCTGTGACCGTACTCGCCCCGCGGTCTCGTCGCCTGGCAGCGCCACCTGCTCGAATCGCGGATGGCGGGACTGACGTTCGAATCCGCGGCCGACTGACGCTTTCCAATTCGTCAGCCCTGCCGGAACACGTACTCCCAAGGAGACCCGGCGGGATCTGGTTCCTATGACCGTCGACGACCTCCCACGGCTCGGGTTCGGGACGTACTCCGAAGACGACCGTAGCCAGTGGGCCAAAAACGTCCAAACCGCGCTCGATGTCGGCTACCGCCACGTCGACACCGCGCAGGTGTACGAGAACGAGCAGTACGTCGGCGAAGGCCTCGCCGCCGCGAACGTGGACCGCGACGACGTGTTCCTCGCGACCAAGACCGTCCACCACGACGTTCCGCCGTCGCCCGACGAGGTCGGGGAAGCCATCGACGGCTGCCTCGACCGCCTCGGCGTCGACGCTGTCGACCTGCTCTACGTCCACTGGCCCTCCGGAATGTACGACGCCGAAGCCGTTCTACCGGCGTTCGACGCCGCTCGCGACGCCGGGAAAGTCCGCCACGTCGGCCTCTCGAACTTCACGCCGGAACTGCTGGACGAGGCGCGCGACGTGCTCGATGCGCCGCTTTTCGCCCATCAGGTCGAGATGCACCCGCTCCTCCAGCAGGACGACCTCGTCGAGTACGCCCAGCGTCACGACCACTGGCTGGTCGCGTACTCACCGCTCGCGCAGGGCGGCGTGTTCGACGTTCCTGTGATCCGGGAGATAGCCGACAAACACGACGCCTCTCCCGCACAGGTGAGCCTCGCATGGCTCCTCTCGAAGGACAACGTCGCCACCATCCCGAAATCCAGCAACAGAGACCACATGCGCGACAACCTCGCTGCGCAGGACCTCGCGCTCGACGACGAGGACATCGCCAGAATCGACGGGATCGAAACGGAACGCCGACTCATCGACCCCGACCACGGGCCGTGGAACTGGTAGGCGCGGAGAGTCGGCCGTCGCCCGAACCGTCACCTTCCCCTATTTATGCTTTGCTCAGAGTGGCAGCCCGTGTAACCGTCGGTCGGCCCTTTTGTAACCGGTTGATCAAGGTGTGATATGGTTCACACGACGACTCGCCGTCAGGTTCTCGCTGGCGGCGCGAGTGCGATGATCGCAGGGATTGCCGGCTGTCTGTTCGGCGAACGGACCGCCGAAGAAACCGTGAGTAGATCGGTCGATATTCGCGACGCGAACGGGGCCTCCATCGTCGGTAACCTGGGTAACGTCGTCGTTCGGGGCGAAGACCGTGACGACATCGGCGTCGAGGGAATCAAGCGGGCCACCGACGAAGACGCGCTAGACGAGGTGTCGCTCTCCGTCGACCGTTCCGGCGACACTATCGACATATCGGTCGAGGGCAACCAGGACAGCGGCGGCCTGCTCTCTGTCCCGCCGCTTATCGACCTGACGGTGACAGTTCCAGAGAGTTTCCGCGTTACCCGCGCCGAAGCGGACACCGGCGATATCAACGTGGAGAACGTTTCGGGGCCGACGAACGTGACCGGCGACACGGCCGATGTCGACGTTTCCGACGTCACTGGCGACGTCACCGCCCGGACCGACACCGGCGATCAACGGATCGACAGCGTCGACGGCGTCGTGACCGCGTCGGCGGACACTGGTGACGTGACGGTCCGCGAGGCGGCCGTAGACGAGGTGACGGTAGACACCGGTGATGTTACGGCTGACGTTCGGGCGCTTGACGGCGACGCACGCATCAAGACTGACACCGGCGATGTCGACCTCACGCTACCGTCGTCGCTTGACGCCAGGATCGAGGTCACCGTCGACACCGGCGACATCAAGTTCTGGGGAAGTGACGGGGGGACGACAGAGGCTGAGAACTCCTACGAGACGACGCTCGGCGAGGGCGCACACACGTTCTCGGTCGAGACGGACACCGGGGACGTGACGGTGAACGTGGTCGACTGAGATGCAGGAAATGGGACCGCGCGGATTTGAACCAGCGGAAGACTCGCTTCGCTCGTCTTCCAGGGTTACAAATCCAGTCGTCCATTCGCCGCGAAGGGGGTTCGCACACGCCTCGCTGTCGCTCGGCGGTGCTCTGAAGTCTTGCGGCAGAAATGGGACCGCGCGGATTTGAACCGCGGTCACGAGCACCCAAGGCTCGGAGTATACCACTAACCCACGGTCCCGCATGACCTCCTTCGGCCGTTGCGGTGTAAAGGGTTTCGTTCAACGACGCAGCGCCGCCACCCCTCGCTACACCCCCCACAACACCGCGATACCGGCCGTCGTGACGATAGCGAACACCAACTGGAGGGGGCCGCCGACCCGGAGGTAATCCGTGAATCGGTAGCCGCCGGGACCGTAGACGAACAGGTTGGTCTGGTAGCCGACGGGCGTCATGAACGCGGTGCTTGCGGCGAACGTCACGGCGAGGATGAATGAGAACGCATTCGCGTCGAGACGCTGTGCCGCCTCGAAGGCGACCGGGACCATGAGCACGACGCTGGCGTTGTTGCTGATGACGTTCGTCAGAAGTGCGGTGACGACGTACAGCAGACCGAGTACCGCGACGGGAGGGAGCGCCAAGGAACTCCTGACGATCACGTCGGCGATCAGTTCGGCCGCGCCGGAGTTCTCCATTGCGAGACCGAGCGGGATGACGCCCGCGAGCAGAACGATAACGTCCCACTGAACGGACTCGTACACTTCGCCCGGTTTGAGACAGCCAGTCAGCACCATCAAGAGCGCGCCGGCCAGCGCGGCGACCATGATCGGGAGGAAATCCACCGCGGCGACGGCGACGACGCCGGCGACGATGCCCAGCGCGACGGGTATTTTCGATTCCCGAAAGGACTTGCGCTCGATCTCGCGAGCGACGGTGAAATCGCGGTTGCGGTCGAGGCGGTCGATGCTGTCAGGCGTCGCCTGGACGAGCAGCGTGTCGCCGATCCGGAGCGGGACGTGGTCGAGGCGTCTTCGGATCACGTCGCCACCGCGCCGGAGTGCGAGCACCGTCGCGTCGTAGCGCTGCCGGAAGTTCGAGGAGACGAACGTTTCGCCGAGCAGCGCCGACCCGGGCGGGATAACTATCTCGACGAGGTTCTGTTCCTCGCTCGCGGCCTCCAGTTCCGCCTCGTCGACGGTCACCTCGGGAAGCAGGTCGAGTCCTTCCTCGTCGGAGAGCGAAAGCAGCGTGTCGCGGTCGGTACGCACCGCGAAGATGTCTCCGCTCCGGACCGTTTTGGGGTTGAGCGGTTCGATGAACACTCTGTCTCCGCGAACCAGTTGGACGATGTCGACATCGTACTCGGTCTCGTCGAGTATCTCCTTGACTGTCTGGCCGACGAGCGGCGAGTTCTCGCGGACGACCACCTCGGTGAGGTACTCGCCCATCCCGAACTCCTGGGTCAGGTCTCCGACCGGTTTGATCCGTTCGGGGAGGAGCCACCGTCCCACCGTGAGCAGGTAGACGGTGCCGACGACGCTGACGAGGAGGCCGAGCGCCGTGAACTCGAACATCCCGAACCCGCGACCGAGGAACTCGGGGCGGGACATGATGTCGCTGGCGAGGATGTTCGTCGACGTGCCGATCAGCGTCAGCGTCCCGCCGAACATCGAGGCGTACGACAGCGGGATGAGGAGTTTCGACGGCGATGTCTTCCCCTCGTGAGCGAGGTTCGTGACCATCGGCAGGAGGATGGCGACTGCGGCCGTGTTGTTGATAAAGCCGGAGATAGGGCCGACGATACCGATCGTCGCGCCGAGTTGCTTGCCTTCGTCGTCGCGGGTGTAGGTCGCTATCGTGCGACCGAGGATCTGGACGATGCCGGTCCGCTGGACGCCGTCGCTGAGGATGAACATCGCCAGGACGGTGATCGTCGCCGTGCTGGCGAATCCGGAGACGCCCTGTTCGGGAGAGTCCAGAACGGTGATGGAGTCAGCGAGCAGTCCGAGGTCCGCGAACGCGCCGGTCACCGGGTCGACCAGCAGGAGCGCCACCATGATCCCGAGCGCCGTCATGTCGACGGGGATCGCCTCCGTCGCGAACAGGACGAGGGCGACGAGGATGATAGCGAACACGACGACGATAGCCGGCGTTACGGATGCCACAGTGGTGAGACGTTGGGGGACCGAAAAAAGCCTGTGACGTGAATTCGTCGGCGCGTTGCACCGCTCGGACGTTCGTTCTATCGGTGCGGGCCTAGTTTTTACATCCCCTGTCGGAGAACGGAGGTGTATGCATCCCGCCCTCCGTCGCCTGCTCATCGGTCCCGCCGAGAACTCGTTCGGCCGCTATCTCGGTCTCCTGGCCGCCGGAACGCTGTTCGTCGCAACGTTCGCAGCGTACGCGTTCGGCGTCTTCGCGGTCTCCGGCTGCGTCGTGTTCATCCCGGGAGACGCCGCGGTCGTCGGCAGTATCGCCGCGGCCACGGTGGGCTACTCTCGGGGTGGACTCGTGTTCGCCTGGCTCGTCGCGTACGCGCCGTTGCTCGGCTACCACGCAGACCATGCGTTCCTGGGCCTCTCCAACCGTACCGTCCAGTATCGGCTCGGCTACTTCATCAGAGCCGACGGACTGGCGTTTCTCGCGGTAGAAGGCGTCGTCATCGGGACGGTCGCGTTCGCCGTCGGATATCTCGGAAGCCTCGGAGTCGAGTTCGTTCGGAGCGGCGCGGAACCCGAGCGGCTTCGATGAGGAACGTGGGCCGTTAGAGTTCGTCCTCGTTCAACTCGATGTCGGCGACGATACTGTAGGGGTGTTTCTCCTTGCGGACGCCGTCCAGCAGGATGAACGCGTCCTCGGGGTCGAGGAAGTGACTCGTCACGGCTCGACCCAGGTCGGTCGGCTCGAACCCGTCGATGAACTCGTACTGGAGCAGTTTGCCCAGCGCGTGTTTCGTCGGAACGTCGCCGATCATCCGGTCGTTGAGCTTCTTCGCCTGTTTGCCGGCGACGGTGATGTTCGCAAGCGTCTCCTCGACGGCGGAGCTCTCGTCGTAGCGGGTCCGGACGTCTTCCATGTCGCCTTTGAGGAGCTTGAACGCCACCTCGTCCTCGGTCATCTCCATGCTGCCGTGATAGCCGCCGTCCGGTTCGACGAGGACGTACACCTTCCCCTTGTCGTGGTAGTCGGGGCGACCGGCGCGGCCGAGCATCTGGTGGAACTCCTGGACGGTGAGCCACTCGATCCCCATCGCCAGCGTGTCGAAAATGACTTGCGACGCCGGGAAGTCGACCCCCGCCGCAAGCGCCGCGGTCGTGACGACGGCGGCGAGGTCCTGGTCGCCGAACATCCGCTCGACCTTCTTTCGGCGGCCGTAGTCGAGGCCGGCGTGGTAGGGCGCTGAGTCGTACTCCAGTTTCCGGCTTATCTCGTGACAGCGCCGTCGGGAGTTCGTGAAGATGATCGTCTGCCCGCGATACCCCTTCGACGACTCCGAGTCGAACTCCCGCCTGACGAGTTTGTTCTCGATGCGGGGCTTTTCCTTGCCGTCGGCGAAGGTAACGTGGCGCTCGATAGGGACGGGCCGTTCCTCGAACTCGACGAGGTTGGCGCGCAACTGCTCGGCGAGTTCCCCGGGGTTACCCACTGTCGCGGAGAGGTAGACCCACTGGCCGCCGTCGTACTCGCTCCGGTTCTCGGCGCGAGTCTCGCAGTAGTGTTTGAGACGGGAGATGAGTCCGTCGAGGCGGTGGCCGCGGTCCTCCTCCTGGAGGGTGTGGACCTCGTCGATGACGACTGTCCCGATGTCGCCCAGGTCGCGGCCCGTCCGCAGGGCGTGGTCTATCCCCTCGTAGGTGCCGACGATGACGTCGGCGTTCGGGTCGAACTGGTTGCCGTTGTCGCGGACGCGACTCGCGCCGACCCGGATGGAAACGTCGACCACGTCGCCGTACTCGTCGCGGAAATCCTCGTGTTTCTGGTTGGCGAGAGCGACGAGCGGGACGAGAAACAGCATCTTCCCGTTCCCGTTCAACGCCCGATTCAGCCCGGTCATCTCCCCGACCAGCGTCTTCCCGGTCGCCGTTGCGCTGACGACGAGCTGGTCGCGGCCGTCGAACAGCCCGTTCTCGACGGCCAGGCTCTGGACCGGCAGGAGTTCCTCGAAGCGGTCCTCCAGCAGTCCCTGGACGCCGGGGTGGAGGTTCAGTTCGTCCACGCGGACGTTGTCCACCTCGTCGGTCGTCGCGCTTATCTCGTCGAACTTCGTCAGGTCCGGGTCGAGATGCCCCTTCAGCAGACTCGTGATCCGCTCTAAGTCCTGCACGTCCAGTAGGAGCTCTTCGAGGCGGTCCCGCGCGGCACCCGTCATCTCCCCCTGGTAGGACAGTTCGCGTTCGAGTTCTCGCTTGGCGCAGTCCGGACAGATATGCTCGCCGTCGGCTTCGATCGCGGTTTCGGCGGTGATGGGCGAATATCGCCCGTTCGAGGCGCAGTAGCGACAGGTCCGGACGGCTTTCGCCTCCAGCTGATAGCCGTCGAGCATCGCCTGTAACTCCTCGCGCGCTTCCGGCGAGGTCTGCTGTGAGATGCGTATACGCGACGCTCCGCGGGCGATCTCCACGAACTCGTCGGGGTTCCGTGGCTCCTCGCTGGAGTCTTGCTTGATACGGAACTTCCCGGGACGTGGGCCCGCGCTCGTCTCCTTCAGTTCGAGCTTCGCGCGGAACACCCTGGTACCGTCGCGTTCGACGACGACGAAGTAGTCGTCGCCGGACTCGTGGAGGAACAGGGTGTCCACCTGCTGGACCTGCCGTGACACGTGAACGGGTACGAGATGCGGGTATTTCAGGCGTTCGGAAAACGGCTACAGCGCGCGACTACCGTTTTCGCGTTCGAGACGGGAGAGACTGCCGAACGACCTAAACGCCGTTTCGACCGATACATCTACGTGATAGTTCGCGACGTGCGGGTGTTCTCACCGCGGGGTCACGACGTGTCGCTCGGTGAACCGCGGGCGAGTCGTCACCGTCGCGCCGCAGACCGGGCAACTGTACGTTTCTCGAACTCGGTTTTCGTGGTTCTCTTCGCGGACGTCCCAGTCGCCGTCAGGGGGACTCTCGTGGCCGCACTCCGGACAGACGAGTATCGCCTTCCGGGACCGTTGTGCGCCACTACGGGGGGTGGATGATTCCGGGCGATTCATTACTCATTGCTAGGCGTTCAGCGTGCAAAAACCCCGTGACTACGTCGGATCGATCCTGTCATTCTCCCTCTGTCAGGTCACGTGACGGAGGTGTGCTCGACGGTGACTCCCGTCACTCTGCGAGGCGTATCTCGTCGTCACCGTTCGGCACAGCACAGAGGAACGCGCCGGGTTCGTCGCCCTCGTTGCGATACCAGTGGACGGCCCCCGCCGGGATCAGGAGTGCGTCGCCCTCGCTCACGACGTGTTCCTCCCCCTCGATACCGACGACGTACTCTCCGGACAGCACGTACTGCTCGTGTTCGACCTCGTTCGTGTGCTCGGGGACCTCGGCACCCGGGTCCAGCGTGAACCGCCGGAGCGCGAAGTTCGGCGCGCCGTCGTCCTCGTCGACGAGGACGCCCTTCGAAAGCCCGTCGGCGGCGTCGACTGACTCGTACGATACGTCATCCGCCCGCCTGAGAAGCGGTTGCGTCATACTCTGCGTTACGCGTTCCGCGACGTAATCCTATCGGGACGTGTTTTATGTTTTAGCCACACCAACAGTCCCGTATGCGTAGTTTTCGAATCGGGTCCCTGTTCGGGATCCCGATCAAGCTTGATCTCACGTTTCTGATCATCTTACCGATCTTCGCGTATCTGATCGGAAACGAGGTCGGGAGAACGGCGGAAATGCTCAACACGGTGTGGAACGCGGGCCTGGTAACCGACGGTCTCACCGGCGGGCTGACGCCGTGGATACTGGGCGTCGCCGCCGCGCTCGGCCTGTTCGTCGGCGTCGTGCTCCACGAGTTAGGCCACTCGCTGACCGCCATGCACTACGGCTTCTCGATCGACTCTATCACGCTGTGGATCTTCGGCGGCATCGCCTCGTTCACGGAAATGCCGGAAGACTGGAAGCAGGAGCTCCAGATCGCCATCGCGGGTCCCGTCGTCAGCGTTCTGGTCGGGGCCGTCTGCTATGTCGGATTCGTCTCCCTGCCGTCGTCGCTCGATACGGTCCGGTTCGTCCTCGGCTATCTCGCCCTGCTCAACTTCGTCCTCGCGGTGTTCAACATGCTTCCTGGGTTCCCGATGGACGGCGGCCGCGTGCTTCGCGCGCTGCTCGCCCGGACCCGGCCGTACGCCCGCGCCACCCAGATCGCCGCGGAGGTCGGCAAAGCGTTCGCGATCTTGCTCGGCCTCTGGGGCCTGTTCAACCTCCAGATCCTGCTGGTCGGCATCGCCTTCTTCATCTACATCGGCGCCTCCAGCGAGTCCCAGCAGGTGACGATGAAAGCCGCCTTTCAGGACGTCAGCGTCCGCGACCTGATGACGCCGCGGGATGACCTTCACACCGTCTCCCCCGACACCTCGGTCGCGGAACTGATGCGGCGGATGTTCACCGAGCGCCACACCGGCTACCCCGTCGTCGAAAACGGCAACCTCGTCGGACTCGTCACGCTGGACGACGCCCGCGACGTCAGAGAGGTCGAGCGCGACGCCTACACCGTCGGCGAAGTGATGAGCGAGGACCTCCGGACCGTCACGCCCGATACGGACGCCATGACCGCGATCAACGAGATGCAGGGGAACGGGATCGGACGCCTGCTCGTGGTCGACCAGTTCGGCGACCTGGTCGGCCTCATCTCTCGGACCGACCTCATGACCGCGTTCAACATCATTCAGGAGACCGGCTCGCTCGAACCCGCCCGGCGGTCGGAGACGGCCGACTGAGCGGGACTCTCTCTCTCTCGTCGGGCGTCTCGCTGCGCGTTGGGTCGGCTGCGTTCGGAACGCTCGCCGGACAGATATCGGC
Source organism: Halostella sp. PRR32 (assembly GCF_034808085.1). Lineage (NCBI taxonomy): Archaea > Methanobacteriati > Methanobacteriota > Halobacteria > Halobacteriales > Natronoarchaeaceae > Halostella > Halostella sp. PRR32. The sequence continues at coordinate 436,229 of NZ_JAXHGL010000002.1, read as the reverse complement.
TGCCGTCGCCGAACGGCAACCGAGCGCCGCGGCCTCGGCGACCGCCTCTGTCTCCCTTGCACAACCTACAAGCCTTCCGCCTCCGTTGGCCGAGGAGTGCACGACTTTCACCTTCACTCGAACTACTCGGACGGCCGGTTCCTGCCGTGGATGGTTCGGGCCGCGAGCGAGGCCGGTCTCGACGGCGTGGGAGTCGCCGACCACTGCAACGTCTCCGAGCGGGCGTCGATGCGGGACGTGCGGGCCAAGTTGGGATTCAACCTCGACCGCACGTACGAGCGTCGCCGCCGCGGTATCGAGCAGGTGCGCGACGAGGCCGATATCGAGGTGTACGACGCGGTCGAAATGGACTACGACCCTCGCGACGAGGACGCGATCCGGGAGTTCCTCGGAGACGCCGACTTCGATTACGGTATCGGGAGCGTCCACGGTGTCGACGGGATGGACGTACAGAACCCGTCGAACTTCGCGGAGATGACCGGGGCGGAGCGCGACGCAGTCGTCGACTCGTACTTCGAGAACCTGGTCGCACTCGCGGAGTCGGAACTGTTCGACGTGGCCGCACACCCCGACCTGATCGAGCGCGTCGAACCGCTACGGGGGCGAGCCACCGAGGACCACTACCGCCGCGCCGCGTCGGCCTTCGCCGACTCGCGGACGGTGCCGGAGATCAACGCTGGGCGGGCGCTCCGCGACGAGGCGGTCGTCCACCCCACTGAGACGTTTCTGGCGGTCCTGCGAGAGCACGGCGTCGACGTCACCGTCGGAACCGACTCGCACGCCCCCGACGAAATCGGCGACCGCGCGGCGTTTCTGGAGGAACTCCTGCAGGAGCGAGGGATCGAATCAGTCGCGCCGCCGAGTCTGGACCAGTAAGCCGGACGCCGCGGCGGCCGACCGCCAGCGGTCCCGTCACCCTTGCGACGGCGTCGCGTCCACGTCGATATCCTCGCGGCCAACGAGTCGTTTTCGGACGCGGTGCCAGTTGTTCTTCAGCAGAACGCGCGCGACGAACCCGACCCGGCGTTCCTGGTTGTCGTGGCTGTAGTAGGGCCCGAGTTCGTCCGGTTCCCACGGTTCGAAGTCGTCGCGTCGGAGCTTCTCGATCCCGGCCGCGTAGCTCTCGCTCTGCAGGTCGCGGACGGTCGCGAGCACCTCGTCGAGCGTCGGGTGCGGGGGGAGTTCGCGCGACGAGACGTCGACTATCTCCCCGCCGTCGATGTCTTCGGTGAGTCGCTGGAGCGTCACGCTGACCTCGTCATCGCCGCGCACGAACGATATCTTGGGGCCCATCCCGCGGTACTGGCGGATGTCGCTCCCGTGCGTGCTGAGGACGCCGTGTTCGGGGTCGGTCAGTATCCGGCCCTTGAGAAGGCCGAACCCGAACCGGATCACTACCGAGCAGTCGTCGGCGATAGTGTCGGTGACGCCGTTCGGTAGCGTGTTCCACGCACCGTCCGCCGGGACGGGTTCGACCTCGTGGTGGACGGCGTCGGACAGGCAGTCGACGGCCGTCACGTCCGACGACTGGAGGTGATGCAGGGTCGCATCCTCGCCGAACGCCGTCCACCCCAGTTTCCTGTCGGCGTAGATGAGCGATTTCAGACCGCTGTCGCGGAGGACGTCGACGAACAGCGAGAGGTCCGCCGCCGACACCGACCGCCCCTGGTTTATTACCGCCGCGCCGGCGTTCAACTGCGAGGACTCGGCCCTGACGGAGGCGTCGACGACGACGCGTTCGATGCTCACTCCGGACAGCGACGCGACGTTTTCCAGCGCGGCTTCCTGCCAGCGAGAGACCATCGGGTTCGCGAGTACGGCGACGTTCATGCGCGTCGACTCACCTCCGTCGACCGGTCGACCGCGGCGGACCGCGCCGCGGTCGACAGCGTGATGATGTCGCCGTGTCGCTCGCTTACGTTGTACGGGTTGACGACGAGTCCGGTGGTCGGATCGAACCCCAGAAACACGTACGCGCCGCAGGTCGGGATCGGTCCGACGTGGTCGCCCAGCGTCTCGCGCCGTTCGAACCGGAACAGTTCGTGCCACCGCTCGTACGACGACGCCGACGACGCGGCGAGCACTCTGGCGGCCCGTCCGGAGCGGTTCCGTTTTCGGCCCGGCGGAGCGGTGGTGTCGATACCCGTTTCGGCGGCCGTCGATACGACGACCCAGGTTTCGTCGCCGTCGGAAAGCGTCGTCGGATAGAACGGCGAGCAGTCCGTGGTCCCGACGATTTCGGGCCGAGGGTCGTTCCCCATATCGTCACGGGCCAGACGGAGGATCGCAACCGTCTCCTCGAACGAGCAGTCCATTCCCCAGAGGACGTACTCCGGAGTGAACGTAAGGCCGACCGCACGCCATAGCTGGCTGTCGCGGCCGACCGGGACGAACTCGTCGTGTTCGAAGATCCCCACCGCGCTCTCGGCGTCTGTATCGCCCGTGGTCCCCCAGAGTTGCCCCGTGTACGGGTCCGGAAAGAGACCGTGGAAATGCCGGAATTCGGACCGAACGACCCACGTTGTCCACGTTTGGCCGCGGTCCTCGCTGACGAGGATTCTCGCGGCCTCGTCGCCGAGCGAGTACTCCGCGAGGTAGATATCGCCGTCGTATTGGCAGACGGAGGTGGGCAGCACGCCCATTGGCCCCGACGACCGCGGCAGTTCGTGAACGGCGTCCCACGACCGGCCGTCGTCGTCCGACGCGAACACCCACCTGCCGCTGGTCGCGAGCAGTCTCCCGTCCCCGAGCGGCCACACGTTCGCCGTGGTCGGCGTCCCCGTCACGTACTGGAGCGTCTGCTTCGTGATCTGACGCCCCAGTACGTCGAAACAGACCCCGTCGACCCCGTCGCTCGGGTTCGGAAGCCTGCCGCGAGGATCGAACCCCGCGTCGGCGTCCCACGTCCCGACCTCTAGTCCCCTGGTGCAGTAGATAGTGCCGTCGTGAATCCCCCCAAACTTCATCGCCACCACGTACCGTATCCCTGCCTATACCTGTCGGGGTCATCGGCGGCCTCGGAGCGTTTCCCGGCCGCCGGTGACGGTACCGTTACCAGGTCGTGTTCCCGTTAGCAAATGCGTATATGATTCTGAACCGTACGAGGAGACAAGATGATCCTCGACGAACAGCGAACGAACGAGGGGGGAAACCGCTCGGCCCGGACGACCACGACCGGCGTTCGAGCCGACACCGACGCCGTCGCAACCGCGGGTGAAGCGCCGTGAACGGACCGCACCAGGACCAGCCGCTCGTCACCGCCGGCGCGCCACCGGAGGCGGCGGAGGCCGCCGCCGTGCTGGTTCACGGCCGGGGCGCAACCGCAGAGAGCATCGTGGCGATGGCCGACGAGTTCCGACAGCGCGGCGTGGCCTACTTCGCGCCGCAGGCCGCGCGCAACGCCTGGTATCCGAACTCCTTTCTCGCCCCCGTCGAGTCGAACGAGCCGGGCCGTTCCTCGGGCCTGCAGGCGATCGAGGACGCCGTCGAAGCGGCCGAGGACGTCGGCATCCCAACCGAGCGCGTCCTCCTGCTCGGCTTCTCGCAGGGCGGCTGTCTCGCCAGCGAGTACGCCGCCCGAAACCCCCGACGCTACGGTGGCCTCGTCGCTCTCTCGGGCGGTCTCATCGGGCCGGAGGTCGACCCCGAGTCGTATCAGGGGTCGATAGCGGGGACCCCCGTGTTTCTCGGCTGTAGCGACGAGGACCCCCACATCCCGCTCGAACGCGTTCACGAGACGACCGAGACGTTCGAGCGCCTCGACGGAGACGTGACCGAGCGGATCTACGAGGGGATGGGCCACGGGGTCAACGAGGACGAGATCGGGTTCGTTTCGGGGATGTTAGCCGACCTCGTCGACGGGGACGGAGATCAGTAGTCCGATGGCGCGGCCACCGACGCCGGGGATCCACCACGTCTCTGCTATTTCGGGCGACCCGCAGGCGACCGTGGACTTCTACGCCGACGCGCTCGACCTCCGCTTCGTCAAGAAGACGGTGAACTTTGACGACAAGTTCATGTATCATCTCTACTTCGGCGACGACACCGGTTCGCCGGGAACGCTCGCGACGTTCTTTCCCTATCAGCGGGGGCAGGTGGGCCGCGTCGGGAAGCCCCAGCCGTCCGCGCTGGCGTTCGTCGTTCCGACAGGGTCGGTTGGCTACTGGCGGGACCGCCTCGCGGCGCGCGGCGTCGCGGTCGACGACCCGGTCGAGCGCTTCGGGGAGACGGTCGTCCCGTTCCGCGACGGGGACGGGCAACCGCTGGAACTCGTTGCGAGTGCGTCGCCGCCCGCGGCGGACGGAGCGAGCGGAGATGTCCCGTCCGAGTACGCGATCCGCGGCGTCCACAGCGTGACGTTGCTGTCGACGAGCGTCTACCACACCGCCAGCACGCTCGAAGTGCTCGGCTTCGACCTGCTCGACCAGGAGGGCGACCGCGTCCGGTACCGCGTTCCGGATGCCGCCGGTGACGGCGCGACCGTCGACCTGCTCGACCGGGACGCCGAGTACGGCCGCGAGGGGGCCGGGACGATCCACCACGTCGCCGTTCGCGCGGGCGAGTTCCCTCTCTCGGCGTGGCGCGAGCGCCTCGACGAAGCCGGACTGGAACCGACGCGGGTCACTGACCGAAAGTACTTCGAGTCCGTGTACGTCCGCGAACCGGGCGGCATTCTCTTCGAGGTCGCGACGGACGAACCGGGTCTCACCGTCGACGAGACTCCCGCCGACCTCGGGTCGTCGCTCCAGTTGCCGTCGTGGTTCGAGCAGGACCGCGCGATGATCGAGGGGCAACTGCCGGCTATCGACGCTCCGGACAGCTGATCCAAACTGGGAACCCGGAACCGCGGCCGTCACCGTCTGGACTCGGGCGCGCGTTCTCCGGATCGGTTTTGGTCCAGCGCGTCGATAGTCCGAGTATGGCGTACACGAAAGCGAACTACGAGGACGTAGAATCGGTCGGCGGCGGCCTGCACATGCTGCGGGACTCGCTCGACTGCGAGAACCTCGGCGTATCGGTGCTCGAATGCGACCCCGGGTGGGAGGGGAAACCACACGACCACGCGGACGACGGGCACGAAGAGGTGTACGTACTCGTCGAGGGCGAGGCAACGGTGTCGGTCGACGGGGAGTCCGTCGACATGTCTCCGGGCGATGCGGTCCGGCTCCCACCGGACGCCGAGCGACAGATAGAGAACGGCGACGCGGAGAGCACGTTCGTCCTCGCCGGCGCGCCCTGACGACTTGGCCGTTCCCCGCTGTGAAGCCGCGCCGCTAGAACTCCGTCACGACTTCCACGCCGACAGTGTCGAACTCGCTCATCGCGGCGAGGCGGTCCGGCACCTCGTCGAGGGAGACGGTGTCGGTCACCAGCGCTTCGGGGTCGACCCGGTCGGTCGCGACCATGCGGAACAGGTCCCCGTAGCGCGCCGGCGGCATCCCGCGAGAGCCCCGGACCGTGAGGCCGCCCTGTACGATCTCGTCCATCGGAAGCGGTATCTCTCCGCGGTCGTCCTCGCCGGTCAGGCCGACCTGAACGTGGGTGCCGCCGCTCGCCAGCGAGTCGACGGCGGTGCGACACGTCTCTGCGCTCCCGAGGGCGTCGACTGAGACGTCCGCACCGCCGAGCGATTCGCGGACCAGCGCCGGCACGTCCGCGACTTCGTCGGCGTTCACCGTCTCGGACGCGCCCATCTCCGCGGCGAGGTCGAGCGGTTCGTCGCGGACGTCGACCGCGACGACAGTTCCGCCGAGCGCCGCCGCGACCTGGACCGCCGAGAGGCCGACGCCGCCGCACCCGACGACGACAACCCTGTCGCCGCCGCTCACGCCGGCGACGGCGTCTAACGCCTCGAACGCGGTGACGAACCGACAGCCCATGCTCGCCGCGGCGACCGAGGAGACGCCGTCCGGAAGTTCCACCGCGTTGATGTCGGCCCGCGGGACGTGGAACGACTCCGCGAACGCGCCCGGCGCGTCCGGGCCGAACCCGAGCGCCGTCGCGTCCTCGCAGTAGTTCGTCCGGCCGCGGCGACACGCGGGACAGGACCCGTCGGCGAGGTTGAACGGAACGACGACGCGGTCGCCGACATCGACCGTCTCGACGGCCGCACCCGCCTCGCGGACGACGCCGACGGGTTCGTGGCCGAGAACCTGACCGACCGGAACTCGGTCGTCGGCCCAGTCGCCGTGGCCCTGCCAGGCGTGCCAGTCGCTCCGGCAGACGCCGCAGGCCTCCGTCTCCACGACGACGCCGTCGGGGTCTGCGGTCGGTTCGGGCCGGTCCCGCACCGCCGGCGGTTCGCCGTACTCCTCCAGAACGACAGCGCGCATACGGGGTAGTTCGTGCGCTGATAGAAAGTGGCTTCGGCGTCAGTCGTCCTCGCCGTCGGGGCTCGTATCGTTCGCCTCGGCCGTCCCGTCGCCAGCGGCGGTTCCGCCGCTGTCGTTTCCGTCCCCGTCCGCGTCGAGCAACCGTTCTATCTCGCTCTCGTCGAGGATGTCGACCAGGCTCGCGTCCTCGTGCTGGTAGGCCTCCCACTCTTCGTCGGAAAGTCGCTCTCTGAGCCCATCCTCGCCGAGGTGCGATTCGAGAGTGTCGTCGATGTCTTCCGGGTCGTATCCGGGTACTGGCATGGGGATGAGTACGACACCCACACAGTTATGCGCTCGCTGGCGTCAGATCGGTGAGACGCGCTCGGCCCTGTCACCGACCGGCGCGTAGCCGCGGTCAGCAGGCGATGGCGTCCGCCGAGCGCCGAAAGCTTCCCCTGTCTCTCCCCTCACGTCTGCATCGTCTGCAATCGGCGGTGACGACTGGAAACGGACTATTCCGGGGCGGCGGTCGGTCAGCGGTCGTCGGCCCACAGCACCCCGGCGAGCGCCGTCGCGCACGCTATCGACGCTGTAAGCAGCCAGAACGCCGGTCGGAAGCCGACCGTTTCCGAAAGGACGCCGACGACCGCGGGCGAGACGGCGCCCGCTCCCATCAGAAGCGTCCGGACGACGCCGAGGCTCCCTCCGGCGATCGATTCCGGCACGGCCGCCATCAGGTACGCGCCCCGCACCGGTCGGTAACCGTGGCTCCCCAGACCCGTCGCGACGACGGCGACCCCTAACAGTAGCGGGTCGCCGGTCGGCGTCAGGAGAACGAGCGCGACGAGCGCGACGGTCGCTAGCCCGAGCGTGGCTCCGATGACCGGCAGTTCGCCGACGCGGTCGCTCGCCTCGCCGGAGAGTATCTGGACGAGACTCGCAACGAAGAGCGCGCTGTACAGCAGGCTCGCCGTCGCCGTCCCGAGTCCCGCCTCGCTGGTGAGATACACCGGTAGGAACGCGACGAACCCGTTGTACGTGAACGAAAAGAGCACCGTCGCGAGGACGAACGCCGCGAAGCGCCACTCCCGAAACAGCGCGACGTACTGTCGGACCCCCGTCTCGGCGTCGCCCGCACCGGCGCGCTCGGACGTACTCGCGGCGATCCGACCGGGAACGCGAACGGCGAACGCCGCCGCCAGCACGACGCCCGCGACCCCGGCCAGGAGAAACAGCGTCCGCCACCCCGCGCCGACCAGTCCGGCCGACCCGAGAAAGACGGCGACTGCGGCGGGTGCGGCGACGCCCCCGAACGCGCCGACGGTGTCCATTACGCCGAGCGCCCGTCCCGTACGGTCGGGGTACGTACGCGACAGGAGGCGAACCGCGACCGTCTTGTGAACGCCCGTTCCCACACCGACGAGCAGCATCGCCCCGACGAGCACGACAAACGGCGAGTCGACGACCAGTGCGAGTGCGCCCGCCGCCGCCAGTAACGCGCCCGCCGTGATCACTGTTACCGACCCGACCCGGTCAGCGAGCAGTCCCGAGGGGAACTGCATCGCGGCGTACACGAGCATTAGCCCGGTGTACGCCGCGCCGAGAACGGCGTACGATGCGTCGTACGACCCCTGAAACGTCTCGAACAGCGGCGGGAACGCGTACCGAAGGAACTTCGCGAGAAACCAGATGAGCGCAGTCACGATCAGCGCGTCGAACCGTCGAAGCCGACGGACCGTCGATGTCGCGGACGAAGGGAACACGCCACCGGGACGGTTCGCGGCGGCGTCAAAAAAGCGGTCCGGAAGGCGACTCTGGCAGTCAGTACCGAATCAGCCGCGTGTCTCCGGGTGATCTACGAAAACCGCAAATGGGGGGGTGGGGGTGGGTGACGATGGGATATCACCCGTTCGGCGGTTCACAGCGTTCATATATATGTTATTTGCCCAATGCGAATTCCGGTGGGGGACCGCCGGTCGGCCTCGGTGCCGTCGACGGGTCATTCCTCGGTTACAGGCCGAGCGCGTCCCGAAGCGCCGTGACGATCCCGCGTTCCGTCGTCGAGAGTTCGTCCTCGATGGCGTCGAGTTCCGCCTCTCCGAACCGTTCGTCGCGGCGGGCGTCTCGGAGCCACTGCTCCCACTCCTCGGTCGATAGGGTTCCGCGGGAACCGTCACCCCACTGTTCGGTGAGGGCGTCCTCGTCGGGGAACGGCACGTCCATCTCGCTGTCGCCCCAGTACAGCGGCGAGAGTTTGAACGCGTCTCCTTCGTCGGTTTCCGGGACGAAGCGGTACGGGTAGTTGTTGTAGAGGAAGACGTCCTCCGGCGTGACCTCCTCGCCGTTCGGGAGTTCGAGTGTCTCGGTCACTCCGGGACACTACGCGGGCGACCCTCTTGAGGGTTCAGTTCCCCTCGGCGGAGCACGCCGGCCTGCGGAGAACGGTCGGACCGGCCCCTCCCGGCCATCCGAACGACTCGTAGAGACTGTCGTAACTGTGTCCGGGTATTCACTGACCCCGTGTCGGCGAACTACTGAACTGACTTGCAACAGTCCCGATCAGTTAGTTACCCGTTCGGCTCGTCCGGTTAACCGCCGGTGTCTGCGTCGTCAGAGTCTGAATCGTTCAGGTTGGGATCGTCGATGCTACTCCCGGCTACGTCCGTCTGATCGACTGTCGACTCAGCCGGGTCACTGTCGAGTTCGGTGCCGGGACCCGCGTCCTCGATGTCGACCGAACTCCCGACGACCTCCTGCGCTTCGTCGCCGCTCGCCCGTTGACTGTCGCCGGTCTTGCCCCCCGAAGCGGCCGCTTCGATGTCAGTCGAACCGATGACGTCCGTCTGGTCGATATCGGGCTGTTCGCCCGCGCTATCGCCGGCTGACTGGCGCTGTCCGCTGGCGATCGCGATCAGTGATCCGCCGAGGAGAAGCCGCGTTATCCCCCGTTCGCTGTCACCGCGTCCGAGCGTCACTATCCCCCAGAGGAGCCCGATACCACCGCTGAATCCCGCTACCGCGCCGGAGTTGATGGCCCGCCGTACGGTCCGTTTCGCCTTCGAGCCGTTCATGTAGCCGGTACTCGCCTCGCCCCGCTCTCTGCCGGCGGTGTTGCCCGGTTCCGTAGCGATGTCTCTCCCGTTCATGCGTTCGTACTGGTCGGTCGCCACGTCCAAAACCGATGGGGTCGGACTCCCGAACGCAACAAACACCGGGATGATCGATTCGATTCATCCTCAGAAACTAATAATTAATTATAAGTGTAGACGCACTAATATCCGTGCCGAGTAGAGAGACAATGTACGATCTAACCGGTTTCCAGCGTGACCTGCTCTACATTATCGCTGGACAGCAGAACCTCCACGGTCTCGCGATCAAAGAGGAGTTAGAGGAGTATTACGAGAAAGACATCCATCACGGCCGTCTCTACCCCAATCTCGACACTATCGTCGAGAAGGGGTTAGTCGAGAAGGGAGAGAAGGACCGCCGAACGAACGAGTATCGGCTCACGGACCGCGGACAGCGCGAGATAGAGGCGCGCAAGGAGTGGGAAGACCAGTACCTCACGCGGCGGCGGCCAGCAACCCCCGACTAGCGAGTTCTCACAGGTTGTGAACTGCTCGCACCGGCTACGTTCCCGCTACTACTCGCCTCCACAGCGACACGACACGAGGTACCGTCACCGCATAGTACCCCCGTCGACGCCACTACTGGTACTATCCCCGGATGAGTGCGCTGAGATGCAGTGATTGGGCTCGCTCGCGTCGATGTGGTAGTCACTCGGCGGGGGCGCTCGCGTCCGCGTCGCGTTCGTTGCGGACGACGATGACTGGTCCGAGCGAGCGGTCGGCGACCTGTTCCGACGGGTCCCCGAAGAGAACGCTCCCGAGCGAGGGTTCGCTCTCCCCCATCACGACGGCGTCGTGATCCGCGGCCGCCGTCGCGATGGCCCGGACCGGCGCTCCGGAAACAGTCACGTCTCCGGTGATCGCATCAGCGGCGACGCCACGCTCGCGGAGGAGACCCGTCGCCTCCTCGACTACCGCTTCTCCCGACGGAACGTCCGCATCCGTTTCCGCGACGTAGTACAGGGTGAGTTCGATGTCTCGGTCACCGACGACTGATGCCACGAACCCCGCGATTTGATCGAGGTCGGCATCGGTACCCACTGGGAGCAGTAGCCGTTCGATCCGGGACGATGGGTTCGGGTGGAGGATCGCCTCGCACCCGGTTTCGTCCGCGACTCGCTCAATCGTCTGGTCTTCGTCGTGGGTGAACACCAGGCGAGTCTCGGCGGTCCCGTCGGCCGCATCGAAGGCGGCAACGAGGTCGTCGAGTTTCGCCTGTGCCTGGTCCTCGAACTGCATTCGCGCCTGTCCTGGCGGGGTCTGCTCCGGGAGGACGTGATACCCGAGCAAAACCACCGGCAGCGTCGACAGGAGTTCGATGACGGTCTCGGGGACCGACTCCCCTTCGAGGACTTCTATCGGCACGAGGACGTTCCAGTCGGATCCGGGCATTACAGAACCCCCTTGAGTTTCACGTCGCGAGCGTAATAGAGGTACCACCCTGCGGACAGCGCCATGACGACGAGGCCGATCAGTTGGGACGCCAGTTGCATGAATCCGATGAGTGCGAAACTCGCCAGCGCTCCGAGGACGGGTACGACCGGATATCCGGGGGTCCGGAACTCAGGGTCGTACCACTCGGGTTCGTCCCGTCTGAGCGCGATCAGCGCAACGCACAGCAGTCCGTACATGACGAGATGCAGAAACGAGGCGACCTCGGCGAGAACCTCGACCTCACCGAGGAGGATAAGGACGATGATCGGACCGCCGGCCAACCCGAGCGCGACGTGTGGAGTCCCGTATCGCAGGTTGATCCGACTCGCGACCCGCGGGAGCAACGCGTCTTTGCTCACCGCGTAGATCGCCCGCGACGTACTCAGGATCGAGGCGTTCGCGCTCGACACCGTCGCCAGCAGGCCGCCCACGAGGATGGCGAACGCGCCGACTGGACCGAGGAAGCTCTCGGCGACCGACACCATCGCCGTCTCCCCGAACGAGGCGAGTCGATCGCTGCCGAACGCGCTGACAGCCACGAAGATGGTCGCGACGTAAAGCACGCCGACGATGAGAACCGACCCCACCATGGCCAGCGGCAGGTTTCGTCCGGGCTGTTTGATCTCGCCCGCGACGGTGGCGACTTGCGCGAAGCCGAGATAGGAGGTAAACACGAGTGCGGCGGTCGTCAGCACGGGAAACGCACCTTTCGACAGAAAGGGCTCGCTGACGGGTTCGGGATCGCCGATGAGTCCGAGCGCGGAGAGGCCACCGAAGCTGAGAAACCCGACGATGATCGCCAACAGGACCGCGACGACTCCGTTCTGAAGCTTCGCGGCGTTTTCCGTCCCAGTCACGTTCAACACCGTCAGGAACACGCCGAACAGCAGCGCCAGGGGGACGACGATGTCGAACCCGCCGAGCGAGACGCCCAGTCTGGCGAGCACCGCCTCCGCGTAGAAGCCGAACCCGACGAGGTAAAACGCCGAGGCAAACACCAGACCGAACCACAGCGAGAGCCCGACGACCGCCCCGAAAAGCGACCCCATTCCCCGCGAGATGAAGTAGTAGCCGCCGCCGCTACGGGGCATGGCCGTCGCCAGCTCTGAGGCCGGTAACGCGACGAGGAGCGCGACCACAGCGCCGATTGCGAACGACCCCGAAGCCGCGGGACCGGCCTGTCCAGCCGCGATTCCCGGGAATACGAAGATGCCCGCTCCGATCATCGTGCCGACGCCGATGGCGATGCCTCCCGTCAGGCCGATGGTTCGCTCTAGTTCGGTCCCTTCCTCCGTGACCGTCGCTTCGTCGGCAGTGGTCGGTTGTTCGAGGACCGGCGTCTCTCCGTCCCGGTTTGTGGGTTCTTCCGGAGAAACGCCCCCTTCAGCTGGTGTGCCACCCATACGTATACCTGACACGCTGACGGAATATACCTGCTGCACGATCTCCCGAACTCGCTCGGGGTCGAGAACCCGACTTGCAAGTGCGTTGCGTCTCTCGATTTGGATACACTACACAATTTTTAATGAATGTTCCGTGGTCGTAGATATCGGGGGATACAGTGAGAGACAGACTCGGATCACGGACGGTGCAGTGTTCGTCGCGCCGACGCGACGGGAGTATCGAGTTCGACGGACCGACGGGTCCTATCGAGGGCACCGAGAACGCCACCGGTACGGACGATGAAACCGGCAGGACGTGCCGACCTACCGAACGACGGCCGTGGAGAGGAGTTAGCGTCCACGGCCGAACCGGGAGGGGCCGATGAGAGCGCTCACCTGGCACGGGACGGAAGACGTTCGCGTCGAGGAGGTGCCGGAGCCCGAACTCGTCAATCCGCACGACGCGATCATCGAGATCACCGCCACCGCGATCTGCGGATCCGACCTCCATCTGTACGACGGCTACGTTCCGACGATGCGAGAGGGCGACGTGCTGGGCCACGAACCGATGGGGGAGGTCGTCGGCGTGGGAAGCGGCGTCGAGACTCTCCAGGAGGGCGACCGCGTGGTCGTCCCCTTCACGATCAGCTGTGGCTCGTGCTGGTTCTGTGAGGAGGGGCTCTACTCGCTCTGTGACAACTCGAATCCGAACGCGGAAATCGCCCGCGAGATGATGGGTCAGTCGCCGGCTGGGCTGTTCGGGTATTCGCACATGCTTGGGGGATACGCCGGGGGGCAGGCGGAGTACCTTCGGGTGCCGTACGCCGACGTGGGGCCGGTCAAGATCGAATCGGACCTGCCGGACGAGCAGGTGCTTTTCCTCTCGGACATCTTCCCCACGGGCTACATGGCCGCCGAGAACGCAGAGATCGAGGAGGATGACACGGTCGCAGTCTGGGGGTGCGGGCCGGTCGGACAGTTCGCCATTCAGAGCGCCTGGATGCTCGGCGCGGGTCGGGTGATCGCCATCGACCGCGTTCCGGAGCGGTTACAGATGGCGCGAGAACACGGGGAGGCGGAGACCGTCCACTTCGAGGAAGACGACGTTTACGACCGGCTCATGGGGATGACCGGCGGCCGCGGCCCGGACCGGTGTATCGACGCGGTCGGGACGGAGGCCCACGGAACGGGCGTCATGGGGGTCGCCGACAAGGTGAAACAACAGGCGAAACTCGAAGCTGACCGCCCGCACGTCCTTCGGCAAGCGATCAGATGCTGTCGGAAGGGCGGGACGCTGTCGGTTCCCGGCGTCTACCTCGGACACGCCGACAACGTCCCAGTGGGTCCGCTGATGAACAAAGCCCTGACGGTGAAGACGGGGCAAACGCACGTGCAACGCTATCTCGACCCGCTTTTGCAACGGATCGAGGACGGCGACATCGACCCGTCGTTCGTCATTACTCATCAGGAACCGCTGGAGAAGGGGCCGGAGATGTACGAGACGTTCCGCGACAAGGAGGACGGCTGCATCAAGGTAGTGCTGACGCCCTGAGGACGCGTCGACGGGCGTGCGGTGGCGGGGAATCGTCGGCCCGCGATCCGCCGGCCGCGTCGCATCCCACTCGGCTGTCAGGGGCGCACTACGCCGCGGGCCGTTTCCAAAGAAGGGTTTACAGTCGTCCCTCGACTATCAGTGCCAAATGGGACCGTCTTCCGAGGCGAACGCCGCGCTCCGCAAACGGGTCCGCCAGCAGGAGGTCGTCGCCGATCTGGGCGAGCGCGCCCTGGAAACTGACGACCTCGACCGGCTCATGCACGACGCCTCGGTCGCCGTCGCTGAGACGTTGGACACCGAGTACTGCAAGGTTCTGGAACTGTTGCCCGACGGTGACGAGGTCCTGCTCCGCCAGGGCGTCGGCTGGCGCGACGGGCTCGTCGGAACTGAAACCGTCCCGACGGACACTGACTCGCAGGCGGGCTTTACGCTGCTCTCCGAGGAACCAGTCATCGTCGACGACCTGCGCACCGAGGACCGGTTCTCCGGCCCCGAACTACTCACCAGTCACGACGTCGTCAGCGGGATCAGCGTCATCATCGGACCGCTCGAAGAGCCGTGGGGGATCCTGGGCACCCACACGACGGACTGCCGCGAATTCACGCAGGACGACGCGACGTTCGTCAAAAACGTCGCGAACGTTCTGGCCGCTGCGATCGATCGCACGGAGAAAGAGCGTCGCCTGCACGAACGCGAACGACGGCTCAAGCGATACAAGGAGTACTCCGACGACATCTTCGCCGCCGTCGACGACCTGTTTTACGTCGTCGACCGTGCGGGCAACTTCCAGCGGTGGAACGAGAGCCTGAACAGAGTCACCGGGTATTCGGACGTGGAGATCGAGTCGATGCAACCGCTGGAGTTCGTCGCCGAACCGGACCGGGACACGCTCGCGAACGGGATGGCGGAGCTATTCGAAACCGGGAGCTCGCGGGTCGAAGCGGACATCCTGACCAAGGACGGTGAGCGGATCCCGTACGAGTTCGTCGCCTCCGGGCTCGAAGCCCCCGACGGAACCCCCGTGCTGGCCGGTATCGGGCGCGACATAACGGACCGGAGAGAACGCGACCGGGAACTGGCCAAGTACGAGCGGATCGTCGAAACGATCGACGACGGAATCTACGTGGTCGACGAGAACGGCCATTACACGATGGTCAACGACGCGTACACCGAGTTAACCGGCTACACCCGCGAGGAGTTGCTCGGTGAGCACGCTACTCGTATCGTCGACGAGGCGACCATCGAACGGGCGTCGGAGCTACGGGCGGAGATGGCGGACGGCAACGCGGCAAGCCCGACGCTTGCCACGACGATCCGGACGGCGGACGGGAATCGCGTTCCGGTCGAAGTGACGTTCACGTCGCTCCCGACTGACGGGGGTCAGGAGCGAGTCGGCGTCGTCCGAGACGTGACCGAGCGCGAGAAACAGCGGCGGAAACTCGAGAAGTCCGAACGCCGGTACCGAACGCTGGTCGAGAACTTCCCGAACGGCGCGGTCGGCCTGTTCGACGAGAACCTGCGCTACACCGCTGTCGGCGGAGGGCTTCTGGACGTATCCAGCGTCGATTCGGAGGAGCGGATCGGAAACAGCGTCTACGACATCTATCCCGACGAGATAGTCGAGGAGGTCGAACCGTACTTCAACGCGGCGCTCGACGGAGAGTCACATTCTTTCGAGACCGACTATCATGACCGTCACCTGTTCGCCCACACGCTGCCGATCAGAAACGCCGACGACGAGGTGTTCGCGGGGATGCTCGTGGTACAGGACGTTACCGAACGCAGGGAGTATCAGCGGCAGTTAGAGGAGTCGAACAAACGGCTCGAACAGTTCGCGTACGCCGCTTCTCACGACCTGCAAGAGCCTCTGCGCATGGTTTCGAGTTACCTGCAACTGATCGAGACCCGGTACGGCGACGCCCTCGACGAGGAGGGTCGGGAGTTCCTCGAATTCGCGGTCGATGGCGCGGACCGTATGCGCGGGATGATCAACGGGTTGCTCCAGTACTCGCGGGTCGAAACCCGAGGCGACGAGTTCCAGCCTGTTGATCTGACGGACGTCCTTGCGGCCGTTCGCGAGGACCTCCGGATAAAAATCGAGGGCTACGACGCCGAGGTCACGGCAGAGTCGCTCCCGCGAGTCCGCGGCGACCCGGAGCAACTCCGTCAAGTCCTCCAGAACCTACTTTCTAACGCGATAACGTACAGCGGCGACGAACCGCCGCGAATTCATGTCTTCGCCGAACGGAGCGGCGCGGAGTGGACGGTGTCAGTTTCCGACGAGGGGGTCGGTATCGCTCCGGAGGACCAGGACCGGATCTTCGAGGTCTTCCAGCGGGCACACAGCCACACCGAACACTCCGGCACGGGGATCGGCCTCGCGCTCTGTGAGCGGATCATCGAACGGCACGACGGGGAGATCTGGGTCGAGTCCACTCCGGGCGAGGGGACTACGGTCTCGTTTACCGTTCCGGACGTACAGGAGGGGGCTAACGATTGATCTCGAAGTTCCTGACGAGTGGGTTCGTCGCCTCGAAAAGCGAGGTCCAGGTGCGAGAATCGAACCCGGTGCGAGACCCGGTCTCTCGTCTCGCGTGATTCGGTTCTCTTTCGGGGGACGGCACGCTCCTCACGTCCGTTCGTCGCGAGAAGGTCCAGGTGCGAGAATCGAACCCGCGTCTCAGCCTCCACAAGGCTGAAGGATAGTCCACTACCCCAACCCGGACACACCTATTCGTAACAGGTGAAGAATTAAAATACGTTACGACTCCGGGCTGGGACTGTCACGAAGAAACGGGCGCACCGCGTCGGCGACTCGTTCCGGGGCCGACTCGGTCGCGACGTGCCCGACGCCATCGAGTTCTACGAGACGAGTGTCCGGAAGGCGCTCGCGGAGCGCGAACACGGCGTCTCGCAGGTGTTCGGGCCCGCGTTCGCCGGTCAGGAGAAGCGTGGGGACGTCGATATCAGGCTCCTCCGGCAGTCGAAACGCCTCGACGGCGCGGTTCTCCCGGATGACCGTCTCGGTGCGGTCGAGATTCGCCTCGTCGGGCCACCACGGCAACGCTTCGACGTCCGGAACGCCGCCGGCTTCCTCGATGAACAACCGCATCGCCGCGCGGCGCTCGCCGGCGTCTAGCCGTTCCTGCATCCGGTCGGCCAGGTCGCCGCCGCGGTGTTCGCCGACCAGAAGCGCCGGTTCGTAGAGGACGAGTGCGTCGAGGTCCACCTCGTCGGCGGCCGCGAGTGCGACCAGTCCACCGAACGAATGGCCGAACACGACGGGGTCGCCGTCGACGGCGGCGACGAGCGTCCGCAGGTCCTCGACTTCGCGGTCGAGGTCGTACTGTTCGGCGTCGCCACTCTCACCCCGTCCGCGTCGGTCGGGAGTGACGAGAGTGAAATCCTCGTCGAGGTGAGGTCGGAGCGCGTCCCAGTGCCGGTGGCACCCCGACCCGCCGTGGAGGAGGATAAGCGGCGGTCCGTCGCCGCTGCGTTCGTAGGCTATCTCGATGCCGTCAGGGGCTGGTACTGTCCGCATGTCTCGGTTTGTTCTCGGGGATTGCCGCAGATAGCGCGTTCTCGGATTTGTGAGGCCATTTATACCGTCTTCGGGAACGACCGTTTCCCGACGGGGTGTGCGGAGGACTGACGGCTTGTGACATCCACCAGCGGGCGGTGCCGACAGCCCGCCTCGTATTCGTCGTCGAGACTCACACCGATCTGTTCGAACGGCCCGTGAAATCTCCTGCTGTCTTTCGACGCGTTACGGATGCATCTACCCGAACAGCAGGTCACGGAGCGACGTGTCCGGTTTGAACTGACTGACGAAGCCGTCGGGTAACGTATTCCACTCCAGTTCGTCATCGCCGGGAGTCGCCCACGTGTCGAACCCCGGATCCTCAGCGGGCGGACCGCCGCGGTTCCCGCGCGGCGGCGGTCCGTGAGCGTAGACGCCGTTCGGGTTCGGATACGTCCAGACGTGGAGCATACAGGGGGTTCGGCAGGGGAGTTTCAGGCTCGTCTTCCCGTCCGATCCGTACACCTTTTGGTAGTACCACCAGGCGAACCGCCCGGGAACGCCGGTGTGGTAATGCCACGGGGCACATGCCTCGTCGCCCTCGCCGTAGACTGCCGGGGGGTCGTCGACGGCCTCGCCGTCCTCGGTCGCGATGAACATCACGCCGATCGGTCGCCACCACTTGTTGTCGACGAGAACGGACTCCGGGCGCTCAGGATCAAGTACCGTCTCGTCGCCGAGATAGCCCGGATTGATCCAGTGGGAGTACCCGCCTTCCTCGCCGGACGACGCGAGGTCGAAGTAGGGGATGAACCCTTCGTCGATCAGCGTTCCGACGTTCGGGTAGCGGTCTTCGAGCGTTCGGCTGACCGCGTCCTGAATCGCCTCCGTCTCCGGATGGTCGTCGCTGCAGCCGTCTCCGTGTGCGTCCGTACAGTGTTCCATCCCCGGCCGGATCGTCGCCTCGGGACAGCGTCCGGCGGTACCGATAGCCTCTCCGCTGGCGTGGCGAACGCCGACGGGCGCGACACCGAACGCGCCGGACGTGGTCCGCAGTACTGACCGACGGGAGAGATGGCGATCTGGCATGGTACCAGACAACACACAGGCAGCGTAAAAACGGTTTTTCGACGGATTGACGACGGTATCGTGCGTTTAGATGCGGTTTTATACCCGAGTACTTGCGTGTCCGTCGCTTCTGTGGGTGGCTATCGGTACGATGGTTCAAAAGAGATTTACACGCGAAATTAAATACCAGAACTGTGTCCCCTCGCACACCCCTCCTCAGACCTGACAGGTATTTCGACGGACGCCAGATCAGCCTCGCTCGCGGCATCGCGGTCGTACTTCTCGTTACCGTTGGGCTGACGGCCGGGGTGTACTCTCTCGGGTTTATCCTGACCGAAAACATCGACGGCACTGTCACGGTCGACAACCCCGACCGCCCCCCGGAGAGCTTCTGCGACGGCACGTTCGAAAGTGCGAACGGCAACGCTGACTGCGATGAACCGGCGACGGTCGACAAGGACATCGACGTCTTCCTCTGGAAGGCCGTCGGCAGCGTCGCGGGGCAGATGATCGTCGGGGTCCCGGTCCTCTGGTTGTTCGTCGGCCTGCTGTTGTACGCCGGGTCGTGGCTGTTCGATGGCGACGGGCCGAGATCGAACGCCTGGGTCGTCGCGGCCTGGGGGCTGGTCCCGAGCGTCGTGAGCTTCGCCGCCGTCCTCGTCGTCCTGTCTCTCACGTTCGATCCGGTGACGGTCACTGCCGGAACTGACCCGACGGTGTTTCGCGACGACGTGATCGGCGAGTTGGGCGTACTCCATACGGTCGGAGCAGTGTTCGGACTGCTGGGGACGCTCTGGGGCGCGGTCATCTGGCGGTTCGGTCTCGAAGACGGTCGAAACCTCTCGGGTACTGGGGCATCGATCGTGGCCGGCGCGGTGGCCGTTTTCATGTTCCTGTTCGGCGCGGCCTGACCTGCGGCGGACTGTATACTGACGGACGGAAGTCAGTGAAGAATTTCGCGGGGACGTTCCCGCGAAATATCTGAACCAGTTACGTCCGACAGTATAGAATCCGGGACGCTTTTGCTCACGCCGCCCTTACGAACGGTCAACAGTGGCCATCACGGACAAGATATACGTCAAGAACCACCGCCAGCTCGCCTCCCAGCTGGAGACGAACATCCCGAAGGGGGCGTTCAAGGGGGCGACGCTAGACGTGCTCTTTCAGGGCGACGGTCTGGAGAAACTGAACGAGGCGACGCGGGACAAGGTACTCGACTTCGCGGAGGACTTTCTGGACTGCGGCTGTAACAACAACCCGTACTGCGGACATCCCGAGGAGAAGTTCGTTCGCTACCTGCTGGAACTGCGCGCGCAGGGTCTCGGTCCCGCGGCTATCGTCGACGTGATGGGCGACGACTACATGCTGTACGCCTACGAGGGCGACGTTCTGTCGTTTCTCGACAACGGCGTCCGGACGCTCGAAGCGGCCGAACAGCTCGCGCAGGTCGACGGAAACGAGGAGATGCAGCGGCGGATCCGCGACGAAAAGGAGACGCTGTCGGGCTGAGCGACAGCAGTTCTCTGAGACTGTAGTAGTCTGCGTTTCTCCCCGTCGTCCCGCGCCGGCCGCTCGTATCCGGATGCGTCGGCCGAAGGTTTTCCGAATGCGTCGGACGAGCCTCTCGCGTTCCCGACTCCGAAACCGGTTCCGCGAGTCAGTCGGTCGGGAAGACCGACTTCTTCGACGTCACCGTTTCTTCGACCTGCGACCAGACCAGTACCACCCCGATAGCGGCGAGGAACGCGCCGAACGCGAAGGGGACCACGAACCCGAACTCGACGAGAAACCCCGACACTAGCGGCCCGAAAGCGACGCCGAATCCGAACGCCATCGTCAACACGGACAGCGTCGATCCGGACTGCCCGTCCGGGGCGATGTCACCAGCGAGCGCGAGCGCGGGGGCGAACACCATCGCCCCGGCGACGCCCTGAGCGAATCTGGCGGCGAACATGAGCCACGGGTCGTACAGGACCCCCTGTACGAACGTCGTCGGTACGAGAAGAACCATGCCGAGTACGATGAACCCCTTTCGACCGTAGAAGTCGGTCGCCCGTCCGATCGGCATCTGGAGCAGGATCTGCGCCAGGACGAACGCCGCGAACTGGAGTCCGAACAACGTCGGCCCCTGGTTCAGTCGCGCGTTGATGATATCACCGAGCGTGGCGAACATCGCGATCCCGACGGCCATGAAAAACGAAACCACGCCGAGAGTGAAGACGGGGTCGAGTACCCCTTGGCCAGTGCGGTCGATCATGGTGATTCCGGCCATCGAATCGCCCGCCTCGGCCGATTCCATGTCGGGATCGCGGATCAGGAACGCCACCAGAACGAAACTGAGGGTAGCCGTCAGCGTCGCGAAGTAGAACGCGGCGTCGAACCCGTTAAACTCGACTTGCACGGTACTCAACTCCAGTGCGTACGGACCGGCCGACACCACGGCACCGGCGGCGATGGGACCGACCCCGAAGCCGACAAGCCTGAAGGTGTTGTAGGTGCCCATGTTTCCGCCCCGGTTCGTCGCCGTCGCCAGGTCGTTTACCAGGGCCACGGTCGTCGGGATGATCAGCGCGCCAGCGATGCCCTGCAGTACGCGCAACCCGACGAGATGCCAGTACGCCGACGCAAGCGAGTACGAGAAACTGGCCACACCGATGAGTACCAGGCCTATCAGAACGAACACCTTTCGACGGCCGGTTCGGTCGGACAGTCGACCAGTAACCGGTTGCAACGGACTGTTGACGAACCCGAACAGGGAGAGGACGATGCCCGTTACTGCGACCTCTGTCAGGCCGTACGTGTTCCCCTGGATCACTCCACTCCCGATGAAAAGCGGGAGCACCACGATGAGAAAGGAGTTTCCGACCGACTCGGTCATGCGGGCGAGCGCGAGGGTCAACACCTGCGGATCGATCTCCAATCGACTCGCTATCCCCATCGAGTCACCGGCACTGACTTCACCATATAGGGATATCCGCGTCTCCGGTGAATATTGTTGTGGATACTGACGGACGCCGGTGACGAACTACTGTAGTCACTGAAGCGGTTGACACGCTGATCGCATCGCTGTCCTGCGATCAGATGTACAATCACTGTCAGCGGCTACTACACATGGGGCGTTCCTGTGACACCGCTGAAACAGGGGACCTGACCTAGGAAACATTAGCGCCGTCCCTCACAGGTATCGCGTATTCATTGACTTAATTACAATAGTATTAGTACATTGTATTTAATACAGAAAACAACATCGTGTTGTACTATGAGATCCGTTCAACGGTTCCTACACACCTTCCGGTCAAAGTTCCTCCAGTACGGATACCGCGGACCGGTAAAAAACGTCATGCAGCGAACAGGAATTGATGTCGCTCTCGACAGGACGTACTATCAACTGTTCAATTACATGGACCGGTTAGAGGAACGAAACCTCGATGAGACGACACAAACGATAACCATTGACGGGACGGAGGCGACCTTTCGGAAACAGTCCGCACGAGAACACAACTTTCTCCCCGACGTTACATCAAGCTACGAGAACCAGCTGTTCGACGATCTACTTCACGAGCTAACTGACGGGGACGTCTTCTACGATATCGGTGCTCATATCGGCCTCATCAGCTGTATCGTCGGCCTCCAGGAGACGGACGTGGATATCGTCTGTTTCGAACCCCATCCGAAAACCTTCGATAGCCTCGTTCGGAATTTAGAATTAAATGACGTAGATGCGAACGCGAAAAACTACGCAGTTTCAAACGAAGATGGGGAGATACGATTCGATATTCGCCGAGACACGGCGGGGGGAATGGGTGCCGTTCGGCAATCCGGATCAGGCCCGACAGTTCCAGTCAAGACGCTCGATGCCGTCGTGGAAGACGAAAACGTAACCCCGCCAACTATCGTTAAATCCGACATTCTCGGTGAAGAGGGCAACTTGGTCCGTGGGGCTCCGAAAGTGCTGTCTTCGGACGAGTGCCGACTCGCATATATTGAAGTTCATCCCGCTGCCCTGAACCGAAAGGGCAGCAGCGAAGACGAAGTCCGAACCCTGCTGGCGGAATACGGATTCGATATCGTGGAACTGACAGACGAAATACTGAAGGCCACGAAGCGGACCCGCTAGCTCAAATTATATTCCTCGGAAGGAATAGTTTGATTAACTCGTGAGTAGTAATTCACACAACTGTAGTTATGGGTGAAAATGAGCCGGATCCGAATATTGTACTGATCGTTATGGACACCGCTAGATACGATTTTGTCGGGAAAACCGAACGGAATGTCACTCCGAACCTCGCCGATATCGCCTCTCGGGGAACGTCCTTTCAGAACGCGTTTGCAGCAGCACCGTGGACCTTACCATCTCACGCGTCGATATTCACGGGTGTTCATCCGTCCGAACACGGTGCCCACGCCGGCAATAAGTATTTAGATCCGTCAGTTCCGACTTTCCCGGCGATTTTACATCAGTGCGGGTATACGACGATGGGGGCCTCTAACAACGCCTGGATCAACGATCAGTTCGGAATTATTAGGGAGTTTGATAAGTTCTTCAAAGGGTGGAAGCTGATTCAAAGGGGGGAAGATTTCGGAAAAGCCGGTCTGACAAACGAAGGCCGTGACAGATTACGGAAAGCAGTGAAAACGACGCTGTCGGGCAACCCTGTTATCAATTTTCTCAAC
Organism: Halostella sp. PRR32; assembly: GCF_034808085.1. NCBI lineage: Archaea > Methanobacteriati > Methanobacteriota > Halobacteria > Halobacteriales > Natronoarchaeaceae > Halostella > Halostella sp. PRR32. Next base: position 413,154 of record NZ_JAXHGL010000002.1, on the reverse strand, counting down.
GGACTGTACCATCAAAACCGGTCCCGATTTCGCTCCGATAACGGAGCGGCGAGGGCGAACAAATGGATCCGTAAGCAGTTACAGTCGTATTCCCGGGACGATCCGGTGTTTCTCTTCGTGAACTACCTCGAACCGCATCTGGAGTACGACCCGCCCGAGCGATTTGTAACGGAGTTTCTCCCAAGCGGTGTAAGCTACGAGAAAGCGGTGAACGTTCCGCAGAACCCCTGGGAGTACATCAACGGGTCGCTCTCCCTTTCGGAAGACGAACTGGACTGCCTGAAGGCGCTCTACGCCGGCGAGATACGATACCTCGATCACAGGATCGGCGAGTTGCGAAGGACAATCACCGAAACCCTCACCGAGAGAGACACCATCTTCATCATCACCTCGGACCACGGGGAGAATATCGGCGACCACGGACTGATGGACCATCAGTACTGCTTGTACGATACGCTGGTACACACTCCGTTGATAGTCGAGGGAGGTGGGTTTTCGACCGGGACGAACCCGGACGAACTGGTTCAGCATACGGATATCTTTCCCACGATACTCGACCTGATCGGCGAAGAGGACGCGTCCGTGAAAGAGAACCTCCGCGGGAACTCTTTCCATCCGAATGCTGAAGAGAGCGGACACGACTTCGTGGTCTCTGAATACATGGCTCCACAGCCTTCGATGGAAGCCCTAACGGAACGGCTCTCCGAGGTAAATGATCGTATGCGGACGTTCGACCGAAGTTTACGGGCGATACGTACGAAGACACACAAACTCATTCGGGCCTCTGATTCGAACAACGAGTTTTACGACATCCGTAACGACCCCTGGGAATCAGAGAACCGTTTCGCGAAAGACCGGGAAACCGTAATCGAACTCAACCGAGAGCTAAATCAGTGGGAACGGTCCAGAGCCATGGCACCGGAGGTTCGGGACCAAAACGCCGACGTTGACCGCCAAACTGAAGAGATACTGGAGGAACTGGGATACCTTTAGATTACCACATCTCAGTCGGTGGGGTGTGATCGATCTATTCCAGATACCCGAGTAACGCGTTCGTTCCTTTCTCCGGGAGAACATTATCTAATATCCTCACTTCGGCGTCTTCTAAGCCTAAAACGACAAGGCCCGCTAAGTAGACACCGAACCCAAACACACCGCCGAAAAGCAATGAGAGCGTATTCCCCATCAGTGTCTTCACACCGTACATCGCTACCAGTCCGAAGACCCCGCTTACAGCGGGTTTCAGCATCGCCTTTGAATACGGGAACAACCCCTCCATATGATACACCTCGGCGATCCGAATGAGGTTAATCACGCTGAGCGAGAGTGCTGTTGCTATCGCAGCGCCGACGATACCGTACTTTACTATCAGTACGTAGTTGAGTATAGTGTTCAATACGCCGACCGTAACCTGATTGCAAAGAACCAGATACTGATGGTTAGACATCATGAGAACGTACCCACTGGGACCGACTAAACCACTAATCAGCTTTGCTATCGCTAACAGTATCAGAATAGTAGCTCCGGTCGTGAAGTTGCTACCGAAAAGTTGTAACACACTATCTCGGAACGTTATCAGGTAAGCCGCCAGAAACAACGACGCTGTGAACGACCATCGTGTCACTATTTTATATACGGCGTTCAGCGTTGGCTTCTGATCTGACGAGTAGAGCTTCGACGCGATCGGTGGAAACAGTTGGTTTATCGCTGATAACGGAAACGCGATAATGCTCGATACGAGTACGACGACGTTGTATACTCCGACTGAACTGGAACTGAGCAGGACCCCGACCATTAGAACGTCAACTCTAGTATACAGGATCGATGCCGCGTCTTTCAGGCTGACTGGAAGGGAATAATTGTAATACTCATAGATCCTGCTCGGTGAGTACGAAAACGTCGGACGAATTCGGGACTTCCGTATGAAAAACAGCAGTGAAACTGCGAATAAAAGAACCACGGAGAACAGAAACGAAAGCAAAAACCCATACAGCGACAGACTCAGTACGTATGTTGCCGCTGCAGCGAACGTGTATACCGTCGGCCGTAGGATTTTGTCGATCAGTATCGGATACGATGCTATCTCCATGGCGCGAAAGGAACTTTTAATGACTTCGACGAAGGTGAGAACTATCAGAATAAGTGAAAATATCTCAAGCGCGGGAACTAGTAGCGGATCTTCTAATGTGAGAGACGTTATTACCCCGGAAAACAGGTAGAGCGTCCCACCGATCAAACTACACCCCAATAGCGAACTGATAACTGTTAGACCGAATATGTCGTTTTGAGTGGACTTGTCGTCCTCGTACTCCGGTATGAACTTCAAAACGGACTTGTTCGCACCGAAACTGGAGACGAGAAGCAGTGACATGACGAGTGAGTTCGCAAACGCGAAAATCCCGTACAGGTCCGCCCCCAGTGATCGCGTGAGTAGTAGGTTAAATACAACCAGTAATACGTTACTCGCCACTATCCCGAGGAAATACCAGTACGACCCTTTAACGACTGAATCGAGGGACGAGACGATCAATTTCGACGAAGAACCCTCCCCCATTACTCACGACACCTCTCGTAGTGGCTAAACAGACTCATAAGGGCCAGGCATCAACGGTTGTTCTCCGCTGGGTAGGTATTATACCTCTACATATCAATTTATCTTAAGACTATTGAAACGACATTCAATTAGAAATACGTCTGTATTAAAGTAAAATGTATTATATTTTCTATTAGTGAGAATTAGTTTAATTACTCTCTAAGAGAATACTACCTTCTGATGGGTTCAACTCTGGTCTCTGCAGTTCAACACCCTCGACTGGCAGTACAAAAGTTAAATAACTTATACCATCGGCGGCTGAACAGGAGGCGGTATAACGAAAACGGTGTCGACGTATTTGAACAGGACTGGGATAATCTGATCGTTCTCGACGCTTGCAGATACGATACGTTTTCCGAGAACTGGTCGCTGACTGGCGATTTATCCCGGAAAACATCTCGTGGATCGAGTACGATCGAATTCCTCCGTGGGAACTTTGCGGGCCGGTCACTCCTCGATACGGTGTATATCACTGCAAACCCCCAGCTATATCACAATTTCAACTCCCTGTCGCCGGAACTGTTTGATATCGTTAACGTGTGGAGGGAGGACGGTTGGGACTCCGAAACCGGCACAGTTCTCCCGGAAACCATGAACGGGCGCGTCGATGAACTACAGGCTCAGTATCCGAACAAGAGATACGTCATACATTACATTCAGCCACACTACCCATTCATCGACTCGAACACCGACTTCGATAAAGGGCACCTATCGGGAAAACGAACAGACGAGGTGAACCTGTGGACCAAATTGATGAAAAACGAACTGAGTGTGCCGAGAAACGAACTCTACGCGCATTACGAATCGAATCTGAAGAGGTGTATTCCACACGTAGAGGAGATCATCGATGAGTTAGATGGGAAAACGGTTGTCACCTCGGATCACGGGAACCTGTTCAACGAGTCTATGTCGCCGATACCCGTACGCGGGTGGGGCCATCCCTTGGGGATCTACGTCGATGAGTTAGTGAAAATCCCATGGTTCGAGTGTCCATTCGAGAACAGACGTTCCATCGAAAAAGGCTCGAGAAAGGAGAGATATCAGCTCGAAGACGTAGGCTCAGTCGAGGAGAGACTCCGAGATCTCGGGTACACTGCATAGATGGAACCAAAAATAGCGATATTCACGGGCTGTTTCACGAACAAATTCAACATAAAAAACACCGTGACGAACATCGGGTGGATGCTTGAGCGGTATTCTCTCGATCTGGTTACGACTACTGAACCGAGCTATCGCACTCGTATAGACGAGTATTACGATACCGTGTATCGAGGGAATTTCTCGTCCGGACGGAGAGCCGAGGCGGCTCTCGCTTGGCAGTACGCCGCACACAATGATCCTGACCTCATACTGCAGATCACTCGCCCGCCGACACACGGGTTAGTGGTGGGCATAGTCTCTGAGGTTCACGATATTCCGTTTCTCTATAGATACAGCGGTGACCGGTTTCGCTCGTACCGGTATCAGGACGGGTACAAGAAACCCGTGTCGTATCTTGTCAACAACGTCTTTGGTCGTGTTCCCCCGGTACTTGCGGATCGTTCCATCGTTCTGGGAGAAACCGGTCGGAAACGGCTCGTCCGACGGAACGTCCCGGGAGAAAGAATCGTCAAGATCCCCCCGTCGATTAACTCTAAACGGTTTCAACGAAACGATCTGGGCGAAATCGACTTCGGCACGGACAGGGACGTAATTCTGTTCATTGGGCGGTTCACTCCGCAGAAGGGGTCGCGTTTACTGAGACAAACGCTTCCACGGGTAGTCGAACGACGGGAAGATCTGCATTTTGTATTCGTCGGACAGAGAGACGGAACGGAACCTGAACTCTCGGTGATACGGGATCACGTCGATTTCGTTGGCCCGGTCGATCCGGGCCGAATACCGGAGTATCTACACGCCGCTGACCTCCTTATTCATCCGTCCTTGACTGAGGGCGTTCCACGAGTGATCTTAGAAGCGCTGTCTACGGGCACTCCGGTCCTGGCTCGCAACGTCGGTGACGTCGCGGAGGCAACGTCTAATCTGTTCAGTTCGAAGAGCGAATTCGTGTCAAAACTGACGAATTGGGAGCGCTTACCTGTCGAAAGCCCGGAACGGTTCTACCGGAAAAACGTTCGAAAAAAGCTGGTGAACACAGTTGAGGAGGTAATCGATGACTCTGACTGAAATCGTAGTCGTCTCTGAAACCAGAACAGAAGAACTTGCAAAGCCGCTTTCGACGACTGACGTCTCAGCGTCCATCCTGACGACGAACCCGGATAGCAGTCCCGTCTGGAGATACCCTTTGTTGTTGCTCTCGGCACTGTATCACGCGGTAGTTAAGCGGCCGGATGTTATCCTCGCGAAAGGAGACGGGTTCGCTAGTTTCGTTGCGACGATAGTCTCGATACTGACTCGAACTACGTTGATCGTCCGACTGGGTGGCGATGCGTGGCGAGTCAACCGAGCAAAGAGGAAAGAACATATCCAGCAGCGCAACTATAAAAAATATTCAATATACAAGGCTCGGAGTCTGCTTCGTCGGTTTACGTTCCGTTTCACCCACGGATTCCTAGTCGTTTCCAACGAGATCCAGCGTAGCGTCGAACAGTACACGGGTTGTCCTCCGGAGCGGATAGAACTCGCGCCCGTACCGAAGGAGGTCAGCGATAGTCGTGATACCGCGTCTGATCTGCAAGAGGAGGGCCCTTTTACTGTTCTGACTGTCACGAACTTACGGTTCAAGGGAAAATACGTAGGGACGCGAGAAATGCTGAAGGCGCTGAAGCCGATCCTATCCGAGAACCGGTCGGTACGGTTCGTTATCGCCGGTAACGGCTCCTATTACTCGGAGTTACTCGAAGATATAAACCGCATCTATCCGTCTCCCGATGTGCGCTGTCGGATCAACGCTGTTGGACACGTTGATACCATCTCCGAACTGTATCGTATGTCTGATATACTAATATATAAGAGCTATACGGACGGGATGCCGAATGTCTTCCTCGAAGCTCAAGCATGGGAGCTTCCCGTCCTCACCAACAGTGCGTTCGGTATTGACGATTATACGGACGGTCCGACCGGACTTGTAACGTACTCAGATACGGCCGAATTTCGGCGAACGATGAGCTCACTGCTCTCTTCGCCGACTCGACGGCGTGATATCGGTCGAAAAGGCCGAAAGTACGTCAAAGAGAACCACAGCAACGGAGTAACCGGCGAGCAGATCCTCAGCTCCGTCGAGTCGATCTTACAGAATCGTTGAACAGAACGTTACAGACGTAGATGAAAAAGACAGCACTGGGACGACCGGAATAGACAGGGATCGTAGAACTCTCGATCCGGTGATCTCGGAGAAGGATATAACGTAAAACGGAGCCAGTGGAACGGTCACACATGCTCTACGAGATAGAAGAATTGATCAGCACGAATGACAGCAGAATAATGGCTACTTTCAGACGCCACTCCGACTATACCGCATCATTCTCACGCTTGTTGCGGACCTTCTTTCGAGTTGCCGTAGTTACGTCCTCGACTGTTTCCGACCATGAAAACCGCTCTTTGACGATTTCCCTGCCACTCTCCCCCAATCGTTTTAGTTCCTCTTGGTCACGAAGTAACGAGAGAACCCTCGTGGCGAAGGCCTCCGCGTCCCCGACCGGTGCTGTTTTGCCGACCTGTTGTACGAGCGAGGCGATCTGTTCGAGATGGGAAACTACGACTGGCGTTTCAGCCGAGAGCGCCTCCAAAACGACCCGTGGAAATCCCTCCGTCCGACTCGGAAGGACCAGAACGTCGGCGGCCGAATAGATCGACGGCATCGCGTTGTACTCGATGTGGCCGAGAAAATGCACTGATTTCCTGCACCCAAGCCTTTCGGCCAAGTCAGTGAGATCAGTCCGCAACGGGCCGTCCCCGCACAGGAACAACTCCGCGTCAGGATACGTCCGTTTGACCGTTTCGAACGCGATCAGAGCGTCCTGCGGTCGTTTCCCCTCACAAAGTCTTCCGACAAACAGGATCGCTGGACCGGACGACTCTATTCGAGGGTCGGAGTCGGTCTGCGGTCGGAACATCTCGTGGTCGATGCCGTTGTGGACGATTTCAATGTCCGTACTGATCCCGAACTCACGGAGCTGCCGCTTTTCTTCGGCTGTGTAGCAAAAAACGACGTCCGAACGATTCATCGTGAACCGTCCAACGGTGCGGTTGTACACCTCAGAGAACCAGTACGGGACGCTTTGAGAGTGACTGCCGTGATTCGTGATGAGTAACGGTGTGTCGTTGATACACCTGGACAGAGCACAGAAATTCGTCGTTGCTCTCAGATGAGAATGTGCATGCACTACGTCGTATTTGCCCAGGTCGATCAGCGACTTGAGAACGTCTGCGGAAAACTGGTTTTTAAACAGTTCCACAGTACAGGGATATGCGGTCACGTCGTAGTGGTCGTCTCTGTATCCACGGCTGTCGTCGGACACGGTTACTACCTCTACGTTGTGACCTCTCAAGCCCTGGTCTCTGCTTAATGCGTGAACGTGATACGCGCCGCCACCGAGGGCTTTCGGATACACTTGTTGAGCTACACGTAGTATCTTCAGATTCTCGGCCTCACACTGATCTGTCATTGCTGTATTGAACTCACTGCGACATTCACACTGCTACACACGGGAGAGTACCGTCCGAATGGGTCTCGTTCCAGAACGGGGAGACGGATCGGTCATTATCGTAGCCAACTGATGAGGATCGCCCGAGTTAGTCCGACCGCGTAGCCGATCTGTGGTTTCTTTGTCTCGCCGGCCTGTCTCTCTTTGATCATGATCGGGAGTTCTTTGATACGCAGCCCGTTCTTCCGAGCTTCGATGATCAGTTCCGGTGCGCTGAACCGCTCTTCAGTCAGCGTTAACTCATCCAGTTCGGACCCCCGAATCGCCCGATAACCGTTCGTACAATCGGTGATGTCCGCCTTCGTCAGCACGTTTATCAGCACCGTGAAGAACCGAATTCCACTCTGTCTCACGATACTGTTCCCGGATTCGTCCTGGCCGATATGTCTCGATCCCATCACGTAGTCCGCTTCTCCGTCGACGATCGGCGATACGAGTCTGTCGAGTTCCTCGACCGGGTGTTGTCCGTCACCGTCCATCGTCACGACGACCGCCGCCCCGTCGCGTTGCGCGATTTCGAACCCGGTCTTCAGCGCGCCGCCCTGGCCCTGGTTGAGCGGGTGTTCGACGACGATGGTACCGTTGTACCGCGCCCGTTCTGCGGTGTTGTCAGCGGACCCGTCCGAAACGACCACGGGTTGAACGTAGTGTCCTCGAACTCGGTCCGGGAGTGACTGAACCACCGACTTGATAGTCTCTGCCTCGTTGTACGCCGGAATGACTACGTAGATGCTCTCTCGGCCGCCGTCTGTCATCGGCGCGTCGTCGACTACGAGATTGCGCGTTAGTTCCGAGAGGTCGCCACGAACGTTCTGGACGACGCTCGACACGTACAGTAGGAACGTGAGCAGGCCGAGGTTGGCCGCCATCGACATCACGAGTGGTCGCTGTTGTATATCGAGGGCCCCACCGAGTATTCCGAAAAGCCCCGGAGCGAAGGCCATGGCCAACAGTCCACCGGCGAAGATCACTGCGGCGAAAAGATCGCTTTTGACGAACCGTGACCGATATCGTTCGAACCCCCAAAGGAGGACGCCTATTGCAAGTAGTAACAGGATCGAATCGAGGGTAATGATCGGTACTTGCATCATGACGCGGAATTTCCTGCAGTGTACCCCTCATTTGGCTCCACTTTCCACTCGTCGTACTCGGCACACTTGGACCAGCCCTCACGGATAACTGCGGCCGGTAGAGTGCGTCGGCTACGTTCCCTAACGCGATGGACCCCTCCTCGGGACACCCACCTCTGTGTTCTTGATTTCATTCTTCTATAAATATAGTTTATTTATCTAATTTTATTCAAGGTAATTACTGTACGTGACCGTGACGATGCGATTACCTCCATCGATGATTTTCAGCTACAATGGAGGATTTAGTAAATTCACCTACTGAAATTTCAATCAACCTACGAAATAGATATAAAAATCCTCTGCCTGTAATTATAGCACAGAGCGAAACGAATGAACGAAGGCCTGCGCGAGATGATGGAGACGGTGTTTAAGCGGATAGAGTTTCTCGACGTGCTCGCCGAGAACCCGTCGGAGAAACGGGAACTGGTCAGCCAACTCGATGTCTCACGCTCGACTGTAAACCGAGGTGTACAGGACCTCGAACAGTTCGGACTCGTCGCGTACGAAAACAGTGCCTACGAACTGACGGTCTGTGGACGACTCCTTTACGAACAGTACTCACGGTACGAAGAGAGCGCCGAAGCCATCGTCGCTGCAGACGAACTGCTCCAACACCTCCCGAAAGAGACACCGATCAGTCTGGACTTCATTTGGGACGCTGAGGTCTTCGTCGCCGAAGAGCCTGCTCCCGCCGTTCCGGTCTCCGTCCTGACCGAGATCATTCGCGATGCCGACCGGATCCGCGGGCTCTCGCAGGCCCACGCTGCGCCGAAGGCCGAAGACGCGCTCCGGATGGCGATCGACGGGGGTGCAACCGCCGAAATCGTGTTCTGCAAAGCGGTGTACGAACACGTTCAGGCGACGTACGACTGGATAGCGGACCGGATCGCGGCCGGCGACTATCAGCCGTACGTGACCGGCGATCTCCCCTTCGGTCTCATGATCGCCGACCACGACGAGACGACGTACTGTTGTGTGGTCGTCTACACCGACCAGAGCAGTATCGCTGGTCTCATGGTTAACGACACGCGAGCGGCGGTCACCTGGGCGTCGAAGCTTTTTGAATCGCACCGCCAGCAGGCGGACCCCGTTGTGGAAGCCGAAATAGAGTGAAGTCAGAGCGGCCGAGTCGCGGTCCCCCGTCCGACGCGGGCGACCTGGACTCGTACTCGAGGGAGACGACTCTGTGTCGCGTCCTGGCCGGCCGAACCACCCCGTACCGTCGAACGACCGGGTTCCCGAACTGCGTCGTCGCTGTTCGCTGTCGTTTCGTTCTCCGACTCCGTCACGTTCACCCACAGATGCAACTCCCGGTATGCGTTTTCGGGGGTCGGCCGGTCAGGGACGCCGTCACGGTACAGCATGTACGTTAGCCGGAGACGTTCACCGGTCATCGTCGGCGAGACGTTGGTCGTTCGGAGCCACGTCTCGTTGTGTCCGAGTTGCCCTGTCGCGTGCTGTGACACTGCTTCTCGTTCCAGTATTCGCGTCGAGTTGTTCGCCAGTTCGACTCGGTGAAGTTCGACCGCGACCTGATACTCCTCGGGTTCGTGTTCCCGATTGACTACGCCCGCGACGATCTCTTCGCTCTCGCCCCGCGTGAACTCCGTCGGATGCTCCTCGGCGACGAGGTCGCCGGTTTCGTTCTCGGTAACGAGGTAGAATTCGGTGAACGATTCACCCTCGTTCGGGGCGGCGACGGCGTACCCCACGCTCCCGACGGCGAGCAGGACACTGAGGACGAGAACCACGTTCAACACGGCGTCTCCACGGGTATCTGGTTCGAACAGTTCCGACCGTCCGGTTGCGATCCAGGCGCGGTAGGGGACCCGAAACCGCTCGTCCTCGGGGAGGTCCCGCCGGCGATGCGCGGCCACGACGGTCGCAAGGAGCGTAAAGGCGCTGACGCTTCCCAGTACGGGGACGAGGCGGACGCCCAGCGGCGTGAAGTTCAGCGCCAATCCGAGCAGGGGAACGATGGCGATGCTCAGCCCGAACGAGAGCGTGACGCGCTCGATGCCGTCGATGCCGCGGTCGCGGTGGAGCGCGGTCGTCAAGCGACCGTCTCGTTCCACCTCGGACGGCGGGGTCCCGCCCTCCGGAAACAGTGCCGCGATGAACGCGTATCCCGGTACGAAGAGGACGAACGGGAGGCCGAGCGCGACTCGGACTGGCGTGTCCCGGAGAACTGGAGCGAGCACTGCCAGGTTCGTGAGGCTAACGACGGCAATGATGGCGACGAGATCGGCCGGGAGCGAACGGACTGGCGCGGGGAACAGGTGACTCCAGTCCGTCTCTGTGGACATACATTATTCCCACACTGGAAACCGCAAAAAATGTCGGGGTCTCACCGTGAACGAGACCGCCTGATAGCGAGGAGACTCATCGACACCATCGCGGAGATCGCGCCGAGGATCCCCAGTCCTGACTGTCCCGAACTATCGCTACCGCCGTCGTCGCTATCAGGCGCTGTCGTCGACGAGTCAGGCGTCAGAACCGAAGCGTCTCCGGTGGCGGTCGACGTCGACTCAGTCGTTCCTTCGGTTCTCGTCGGGGTCCTCTCACCCGTCGCCGTCGTCGTGACAGTCGCCGAGGGCTGTGTCGTCTGCGTCACTGTTTCCGGCGTCGTCTCTGATGCTGGGGTCGTCGCCGGACTCTCGCCTCCCGACGGTCCGCCGTTCGACGGGCCGCTTTCGGTGGTTGTTCGGTCCTGCTCGACCGACAGATCTACCGAACGGCTGATACCGACGACCGCTCGTTCGCCGAACGCCGGATCGTCGGAGCGCACGCCCGCGTAGAGCGAATACTCGCCCGTTCCGATGTCCCCCGTCGACACCGATGCGGTGTACGTTCTCTCCGATGTCTGCGTCGCGGTCGCTCTGACGGTGGTCTCGTCGTCCACCACTGTCACCTCGACACTGTCAGGCGATGGCGCGTCCGCGATCCGCGACACGTTCGCGGTGACGGTCAGGTCGTCGCCGACAGTCACCACCTCCGCGGCGTCGACGGTCACCTCGTAGCCGCGAACTACGACCGGATGAACCGTCCGGTAATAGCCGTCCTGCTGCACTGCCAGCATGTACGAACCCGGGTCATTCCCCGAGAGATCGAACGTGAACGACCCGTCTCCGTCGCCACGTCTCTCCGAAACGATCTGCTCGTCCCCGTTGTAGAGATAAACGCGGTACGTTTCGTTCGGACCGCTGACGCTGACCGAGACCGACTCACCGGGATCCACGACGGTGAGACTCGATATCTCGTGGTCTGTCTCCTGTAACGTGACCGTTCGCACGGGCGTTTCAATGGCGTCCGAGACCGTCATCTCGTACCTGTCAGGGGCCAGTTCGTGGTCGGACGGTCCGGTGTCTGCTGTCGTGTGGGCGGGAACCGCGAGTATCGTGGCGGCGATAAGTACGATAGCCACCGGGACAGTTCTATTCACACTATATGGATATTCAATTTCAGTAATAACATTTGTGGATAAAAAGGGGGTGCGACGGTTTCTCGGGCACGGAACTTTGGCCGGTGCGGGACATTACATATTAGATATCGTGAAAAAATATTATGAGATAGTGTATTGATTCATCTGATATGGTAAATGATTCGACTAAAATAAGAGATAATAAAAACTCGCGGAGGTCTGGGGGACTATCGCGGTATCAAGCGCGACGCCTTCGTGAGAGGGCGGTCTCGGCCGAGTCCGTCACGGAGGTGTAAACCGATGGCGAGCACACGGGGAGTGACGGTCGTTGCCGTTGCACTCGCCCTGCCGCTTTCGGTGATGAGCGGCGTCGCAGTCGCGGTCACCACTGCACCGTCAACCGCATCGGCGACCGGATCCGCGGTGGCAGTTCCGTCCGCATCAGAGATGCCGTCCGACGGACCGTCAGCGGCTGTCGTACCGGGAACGGACAACTCGTCGGGCGAGGAGACGCACGGAACCGCCGCCGGCGACCGCCTCCGGGACGAGGTCGATATCTGGGAGCGCGCGATCTTCCCACTACGCGCGGACGAGTCCGACGCGGCCATGCAGGTACCGAACGCGGACTGGCGGGTCCGGAGCCCGGACGCCGGCGAGGCGAGCCTGAACGCGGATCCGATAGCTGTGTTCGAGGAGGGCGACACTGTCTCCGTCGAGTTCGACGCGGTCCGGGCCGGCGGCAGCTCCGCGGAGTTCGGCGGGACGGACGTGCGTCTCGTCGCCGGGCGTCTCGAACCGTCCGGTGACGGGAGTACGATTCTGGGGACCGAGGTCGGCTCGCTCTCGTTGCTGGACATGAACCTCGGGGAGATCAACGAGGACCTGACGTTCACGCACGTCGGCGATACAGAACTCGACGCTGACGGCCGGGCGACCGTCCAGTTCGACCCACCCGAGTCCGGACAGTACGTGTTACTGCTGGCGAACGCCTCGGACGGTGACGGACTCGTCGTCGCGGACGGGAACCTCTCTGTCGACGGGGATGCGACGCTGCTCGGCGTCGATCAGGCGGCCGTTCGGACGGGGGCGTCGTCGGTCGCGCCGACGACTATCGACGGGCAGTCGACGGTAACGCCGGGGACGAATCTCACGTTCGACGCGTCAGTCGAAAACGCGGACGGTCCCGTCGGCCACACGGTCGTCGTCTACGACGAGACGACGGGATACGTGAACCAGAGCTTCGTCGTCGACGTCCGAGAGGACCTCTCGGAAGGTTTCAACGCATCCGAGGACGTCGTCGTGGAACACTCGGTCGCCGAGACGAACGGCGTCGCACGCTTCGAGGGCACGGTCACGGTCGACGGGACGACGGTGACAGACGCCCGGCGGGTCGGGTCGGTCTCCCTCCCGACGTTCGTCGATAGCGTCGCGCCGGCCCAGTTGAACCCGGACACGGAGTACGTCCCCGCGGAGGGCGGCGAACGTCTCGACGCTTCGATGACTGCGGTCAACGGTTCGGCGAGCGAGTCGCTCACGGTCGAGACGCTCGACAACTGGACGACGGATACGCGCTACCGGTGGGTTCACGTGGCCGTCGACGCCGACGGCGCGATGTACACCGAGACGGACACGTTCCGCCTGTCGTCCGGCGGCGGCCACGGAACTGCTCCCGACGACGGTGGCGGAACCGTGCCGGGCGGCGGCGCACCGCCGTCGAACGGCCGCGACCCGACTCCGGAGACGGACGTTGCTGTCACGGACGCTGGCGAAGGGGCCGCCGTCGAGATCCGCGATGCCACCGCGTACGACCCCGTCGACCTCGACCTGTCGTCAGTGCTCGCCGACCGCGAGGGCGTCAGACTGGAACGGGTAGCTGTCGAGTTCACACGGGACACGGACTTCGACATGACCGTGACGCAGGGGCCCGAGCCTGTCCCCTCAGTCCACGGGACGGACTCGGACATCGGGTACATCAACGTCTCTCACGACGAGGACCCGCCGACTGACGACGTCTCCCTTACGTTCACTGTCGACGATACAGTTCTCGAAACGCGCGGACTCGATCCCGGCGACGTCACACTGTATCGATACACAGGGAACGAGTGGGAGCAACTCGACACCGCGGTACGCGGGTCGACGGACGCGGGCTACCGCTACACCGCTACGTCGCCCGGGCTCTCGGTGTTCTCCGTCTCGACCGCGGAACCGCAGGCCGCGCCCCGGTCCGCGCTCCGGACCTCCGACGTGACGCTCGACCCGGACAGGATCGCGGCAGGTAACGCCACGACTGCGAGCGCCACGGTCCACAACACGGCCGACGTTGCGGGGACGTTCACGGTGAACCTGACCGTCGACGGGACGGTCGTCGACCGACAGTCGGTCACCCTCGGCCCCGGCGACTCGGAGACGGTGACGTACACGCGACAGTTCGACGAGAACGGCCGGTATCAGATCGGCATCGCCGGCGTCGACGCAGGCGAACTCGCGGTCTACGAACCGCCGCGGACGACGACGGCGACGACCGGTTCGGGGACCGGCGACGAAGACGAGAGCACCGGCGGGGTACTCCTCCCGCTCTTGCTCGCGTCGCTCGTCGTCGCCGGCATCCTCTACTACACACTGCGAAACGGCGGCCGCCACTTCCTGTCTGGCGGACCCGGCGGGGACGGATCCGACGCTGACGATTCCGACGCGTCGGCCGCCCTCGGTGACCGCGGCGGGGTCGGGTCGGCCGGGTCGCCGGGCGAGACGAGCGCTGCGGCGGACAGCGGCGGTGTGGCTACTGACGACGGTGCCGACGGCGCGCAAGACGAACTGGATCCGACGGACATCGTCGACGAGGACCCGGAGTGACCCGGCTGAACTCGGACAGTAATACTGGAGGAGATGGGACGATCATGGAGACGGAGACGCGCTCGAACGACGAGACGCTCCTCTCGTGCCGGTCGCTCACTCGGGAGTACACCCGCGGGGCGGACGGGTGGCTCTCGCGAGTTCGGTCGACGGACCGTCCGAGCGTGACCGCGCTCGATGGCGTCTCGCTGGCCGTCGACCGCGGCGAGGTCGTCGGAATCGCGGGACCGAGCGGGAGCGGCAAGTCCACGCTGCTCCATCTCCTCGCCGGCCTCGACGAACCGTCCGACGGAACGATCGAACTCGCCGGGACGGACGTAACGGCGCTTTCGGGCCGCGGCCGAACCCGACTCCGGTTGGACCACGTCGGGGTCGTCTTCCAGCGCTTTTACCTGCTTCCCTCGCTCTCCGCCCGAGGGAACGTCGCGGTCCCGCTGATCCAGCGTGGCCGTTCGAAGCGCGCCCGGCGCGACCGCGCCGAATCGCTCCTCGAAACCGTGGGACTGGGTGACCGGGCCGCACACAGTCCGGACGAACTGAGCGGCGGCGAACAGCAACGCGTCGCCATCGCCCGCGCGCTCGTGACGGACCCCGATGTCGTGCTCGCCGACGAACCGACCGGCGAACTCGACTCCGCGACCGGCGAGCGCGTTCTCGAACTGTTGACCGAGGTCGCGGACGACAGAGCGGTGGTGCTCGCGTCACACGACGACCAAGCGCTGCGTCGCGCCGACCGGGTTCTCCACCTACGGGACGGACAGATCGTCGACGATGGCTGAGGGATCGAGGCTGAGACGGTTCGTCGGACTGGTCGGGGTCGGTGCCCGGAGCGCCGTCGCCAGACTGGTCGGCGGGCGCTCTCGACGGGTGCTCGTCACCGTCGTCGGCGTCGCCGTCGCCGTCGGATTCACCCTCGCAGTCACCGGCGTGGCGCTCGGTCTCGCGAGCGGCGCGACCGTCGGCGGCGAGGACGTGGATTACTGGATCGTTCCGGACGACGGCTCCTCGACGATGACGGTAGCGTCGGACGGCCTCCGACTGGGGGATTCACACGCGACGGCTCTGTCCATCGCCGACGACTCCCGGGTCGACCACGCCTCGCCCGTGTTGCTGGAGTTCGTCGGACTCGAAAACCCCTCCGCGGGGGTCGGGGAGTACGTCCTCGTCGTCGGCGTCGTGCCGTCGGACGAGCCCTTCGAAGTGGCCGGCGTCTCGACCGGCGAACTGACCGCGGGCGACCCCCGGTACGCGAACGGGAGCTACGGCGGCGACCCGATGAACGAGGTCGTCCTGAGCGAGAGCGCGGCCGGCCTGCTGAACGCTTCCGAAGGCACAGACCTTCGGCTTCGAACGCGAGACGTCCGAACGCAGCGCGTGGCTGTCGAGGATGTCGACGGTGCGAGTTCCGCGGGCGTCGGCTCGGTCCCGATAGCGGTCGTTCACCTCGCGGAACTCCAGTCGGTCACGGGGACGACCGAGGGCGACCACGCGAATCAGATACTTGTCATCACGAACGACCCGAGCGTCCGCGGCGACCTGGAGGGCGTCTATCCGGAAACGAACGTGATCGCGCGGGACGGCGTCGGGCTCGACCGCAGCGGGGGGGACGAACTCCCGCTCGCCGTCGTCGTCGCCGCGTTCGTCACGGCCGTCGGCGTCGGCGCGCTGACGGTCGCGACGATGATGGGACTCGAGGTCACGAACGACCGCCGACGGCTCGCACTGCTGGCGGCGGTAGGCTACACGCGGCGGTCGCGAGCGCTGGTCGTTCTCGTCGAAGTACTCACGGTCGCTCTCCTGGGCGGCCTTCTCGGCGTCTGCCTCGGAGCCGCCGGTGTCGAGGGGACGAACCGGATCGCGGCGTCGGTCGTCGGTGACGCCCCGCCCGCCCGTTTCTCTCCCGTGTTGGTTCCCTACGGCATCGGTCTGGCCGTCGTGATCGGTGTCGTCGCCTCGCTGTACCCGGTCTACCTGAGCTATCGCACCCGGCCAATGGAGGTGATAACGCGGTGATCCGACCGTTACGAGCCGTCCAGCGGCTCCGCGCGATGGCCGGCGTCGCCGGGGCGTGGATCCGTCACGACCCGGCCCGGACCACGCTCGCCGTCGTCGGCATCGCACTGGCGGTCCTCGCGGCGACGGTGCTCGCCGGAGTCGGCGTCGGCGTCCTCGCGACGGCTGAGACGAAGTTCGACGCCGCGGACCGCGACCTCTGGGTGACCGGCGGCCCAGTCAGGTTCGACCCGGGAACTGTCGGCGGTATCGAGAACACCGTGGTCGACGCACACGAGGTCGCGGACGGTATCGAGTCGCGCGACGGTGTCGAGACGGCAGTGCCGATGGCGTTCCAGTCCGTCTACGTCAGCCCGAACGGGTCGGATTTCCAGACCCACGTCGGGGCGGGTGCGCCGGCGCGGGGACCGTCCGTCTCTATCGCGGAGGGTAACCCCTTCCGAAACGACGATGTCCACTACGCGAACGGCAGCTACGACGGGCCGATGACGCACGAACTGGTGATCGACCGCCAGACGGCGAACCGCTTCGACGTCACCGTCGGCGATACCCTCCACGTCGGCGGAACGATCGAAACCGCGCGGAACCACGAGTTCACGGTGGTCGGCATCTCGCCGACGTACTCGCGGTTTCTGGGGACGCCCACCGTGACGATGCATCTGAGCGAACTCCAGGAGGTCACAGGGACGACCGCCTCGGACCGGGCGACGTTCATCACCGTGGACGTGCGTGACGGCGCGGAGACGGCCGCGGTGAAAGCGGAGATAGAACGGGCCCACCCCGACTACGAGGTCCGAACGAACGAGGAGCAGATACGGGCGATACTCGGGGAACAGGCCGTCGTTCTCGCGGCCGCGGCGAGTCTGGTTACGTTGGCCGTCGCGGGCGGACTGGCGCTGACCGCCAACGTCCTGTCGTCGGTGATCTACCAGCGACGCCGGGAACTGAGCGTTCTCCGTGCGCTTGGATGGTCACGGTGGACGACCGTCGGGACGACGACGCTGTGGGCGCTGTTTCTGGGACTACTGGGAAGCGTGCTGGGCGTTCTCGCGACGTTTCCCGTCGCGTTCGGGATGAACCGCCTCGTCGGCTCTATCGTCGGCTTCGACGGCGTTGTCCGTCTCTCGCCGCGGATACTCGTCGGCGGCGCGGGGCTCGGAATCGCCGTCAGTCTCGTCAGCGGGTTTCTGGTCGCCGTCCTCGTTTCCCGGCACGACCCGGTCGCCGGCGCGGACCGGTAAGACGACCGATCACCGGGTTCGTGGGCTCTCTTCCCGTCTCCCGAGCAGGCCTCTCAGTTCGGTCGCTCCGGGCTTGCCGTCCCGCATCCAGACGACGAGCGCCGCCGCGAAGAGGGCGATCTGGAAGATAAAAAACGGCGTCGGTTCGATCCCCAGAAAGTGCGCGGCGAAGTCCTGCTGGGTGTCGTACTCCACGGGCGGCAGGAGCGGCCAGAGGAGGAATGCGAGTTCGTCCGCCGTTCCGCCGGGGACGACCGGGAGGGCGTCGCCGGCGAGATGGCTGAGGTATCCGAGACCGAATGCGACGGCGACAGGCCCGTTGCGGAGGCGTCGACAGACCAGACCGACGAGACAGACGACCGCCGCGGCGATGAGTACCGAATGTGTGAGCGACCGGCCGTTCGGCAGGACGCTGACGCTCCAGGCGAGCGGTTTGTCGATCAGGTCCGGAAACTGCGTCCCGAACGCGAGCGCCAACGCCGCGATACCGCCCGGCGGTCGGCCGTCGTATCGACGCACGTACGCCGAGTAAAGCAGATACCCGACCGCGAGATGTCCCCAGGGCCACATTCTATCCGCACGTTCACCGGGCGGCCGTAAACCGACTTCGACAGCGGGATGGATCACTACTTTGTATCTCGACGAGATCACTCACAAATAATGGCCACGCGTCGACGCTGGCGGTTCATCCACGCGCAGGTAGCCTGGCTGCTCGCGACGATCCTCTCTCTCTCGCTGTTGGGGGCGTTTTCGCTTGAGCTGTTTTTCGTCGTTTCGCTCATCGGCTTTCTCGTCGTGGTCGAACTCACCGGGTCGCTTGGCGTCACGCCGCGGTGGCGGGCGCGGTTGAAATGGATCATCCTGCTCGGACTCGCAGTATTCGCGTCTATCGTCGTCAGGCGACTCCTCGAAATCCTGCCGCCGGGGGTGTTCGGCTGATGCGCTCCCCGTTCGACCTCGGGTACCCACAACTGCTTCTCGCGGCGATTGCGCTCGGCACCGTCCTCGCCGTCGGCGTCGCGGCGAGTACGTCGGCGGCCGGGTTCGGCGCGTTCAACCCGGGCTGGGACGGCGCATCAGACCTGCGGAGCGCCGCGGAGGCGGACGGGGCGGAACCGTTCGTCGTCCGCGATGTCGACGAGTACGACTCCGTCGCGACGAACGACTCCATCGCGCTCGTCCTCTCTCCGGACGAGCGGTACGACGACCGCGACGCCGCGCGTCTCCGCGAGTACGTGGAAAACGGCGGGACGCTCGTCGTCGCGGACGACTTCGGCGACAGCGGCAACGCGCTGCTGGCCGACCTCGGTGCAAGGGCTCGCGTCGACGGGCGGCCGCTGCGCGACGAACGCCGACACTACCGCTCGCCGGCGCTCCCGCTCGCGACCAACGTCTCGAACCGCTCGCTCCCGACTGACGTCCAACGCCTGACGTTGAACCACGGAACTGCCGTCCGACCGAACGGCACTACCGTCCTCGCGACGACCTCCGCCTACGCGTATTTCGACGGGAACCGTAACGACGAACTCGACGATTCCGAAACACTGTCCGAGTATCCGGTCGCGACGGCGGAGTCCGTCGGCGACGGACGAGTCGTCGTCGTCGGCGACCCGAGCCTGTTCATCAACGCCATGCTGGACCGGCCGGGAAACCGCGCGTTCGTCAGGGGACTGTTCGGGTCCGCGGACCGGGTCCTGCTCGATTACTCGCACTCCGAGCACGTGCCGCCGCTCATGGCCGCCCTCATCAGCGTCCAGCGGTCGTCTGTCCTCCAGATACTGCTCGGGACGACCGGCGTTATCGCCATCGCCGCCTGGGCGCAGTGGCCGACCGCCGGGAGGCGGGTTCCGTCCGTCAGTTCCGGCGAGTCGCAGTCAGAGCCTCCGGAACTCTCGGCCGACGACGTGGCGACCGCCGTCCGCGACCGGCATCCCGACTGGAACGACGAGCGCGTCCGACGGGTGACACAAGCCATTATGGAGCGCCGCATCGAACGTGAAAACAATGGCTAATCCGGCGACGTTGTACGAGAAGGCTAGGGACGAGATGTCATCGGTGCTTATCGGCAACGACGACCTCATCGAGCGTATCACGATCGCGTTGCTGACGCGCGGCCACGTCCTGCTGGAAGGCGTTCCGGGGACCGCCAAGACGACGATGGCGAACCTCTTCGCCGAGGTCTCCGGCCTGGAGTACTCGCGGATCCAGATGACGCCGGACATCCTCCCCGCGGACATCACCGGGACGCAGGTGTATCGAGAGAACACCGGAGAGTTCGAACTTCAGCGCGGCCCCGTCTTCGCGAACGTCGTCGTCGCCGACGAGATCAACCGCGCGACGCCGAAGACTCAGAGCGCACTGCTCGAAGCGATGCAGGAAGACCACGTCACGATCGAGGGGACGACGCTCGGACTGCCGATCCCGTTCATGGTAATCGCGACGCAAAACCCCATCGAGATGGAAGGGACCTTCGAACTGCCCGAGGCACAGCGCGACCGCTTCCAGTTCAAACTCACCGTCGGTATCCCGGACCGCGAGGAGGAATCGCGGCTGCTCTCGCGGTTCGACGAGGACCCCACGCTCGACGCCTCGAGCGTCGAGCAGGTCGTCGACAGGGACGACATCGTGGACGCCCGCGACACCGTCGCAGACGTCTACATCGACGAACGGGTCCGGGAGTACATCATCGACATCGTCGCCGAGTCGCGTTCGCACCCGGACGTCGAACACGGCGGGTCGCCGCGAGCGTCGCTCGCCTTCCTCGACGCGACGAAAGCGCGTGCGGCGATCCACGGCCGAGGGTACGTCATCCCGGACGACGTGAAGGCGCTCGCGGAACCGATCCTCGCACACCGCCTCGTTCTCAACGCCGACGCGGAACTCGGAGACGTCTCGCCGTCGGCGATCGTCGACGAGATAGTCGCCGGAGTCGAATCGCCGAGCGGCGAGTCGACATCGGCAGACTCCGGCTCGGATTCAGTGACGGCGGACGGCGGCCGGATGACTGACGGCTGAACCGTCACGCCGTCGCGGTCTCGGGCCAGCGGAGCGTCACCAGATAGTCCGCGCGCTCAGCGTCCCCGCTCGTCGTCTCGGCAACGACTGGCGCGTCCAGTGCCCCAGCCAATCCCACAGCGAGAACGGACGGGATCGGATGGTCGAACCGGTCGACGCCGCCGAACGCGCTGTCGGTCACGCCGACCGTCGCACGCCGCTCGTCGGGTGAGACATCGGCGTTCAGGCTCTCCGCGAGTTCGAACTGCTCGGTGACGGCGTCGGCGAACTGGTCGACGACGGCAGCCGGGTCGTCGCCGGGGTCGCCTGTCCGGACAGCGTCGAACTCACGGACGAGCGGGCTCCCGGTCGGCCGTATCGAGACGCCGCGCTCGCTCGGCTCGTCGCCGACGACGAACGGGGCGGCGAGCGCGTCACCGTCGGGGATCTCGTACTCGGCGTGCTGCGGGACGAACAGCCACGCCTCCGGGTTCGACGCACCGGTTGGAACGTACACCGTCCGGTCGGTGAGGCCGAGATCGTCGACGATAGCGCCCTCCGTGTCCGCCATCGCGCCGTACACTGCGGTGCCGACGTCGGCGGCGACGAACCGCTCCGGCGTGAGGTAGTACGTCAGGACGGCACCGAACAGCCCCGTCCCGCCCAGAGCCAGTAACACGTCCCGCGAGGTGGGAAAGAGTACGGCACCGACCGTCGCGAGCACGCCGACCGCGGCGAGTCCGAGAGCGCTCCGCCGGTAGCTACTCCGCCTCGCCAGCGCGTACGAGCGTCGCAGACGTTCGTTCTCCTCGCGGAGCAGTTCGACCTGTAATTGGAGTTCGTCGTCTCCGTCGCCGGTCGACCGTTCGTCGTCGCCAGCGGTCGGTTCCTCTTTCTCCTGGGTCGTCGATAGCTGTTCGTTCCCGCTCATCTATCTGTCCCCACGAGGTCGAACCGAACCAGTTCGTAGCGGTGCAGCCCGTAACTCCCGAGTGCGACAACGAGTGCCAGCAAGCCGACGCTTGTCCAGTGTGTCGCCCCCAAGCGGAGACTCCCCCAGACGACACCGACGACAAGGCCGACAGCAGTCAGCACCGCGACCGCATCGCGACCGCGCGCAGTGGACGCGCTCGCGTCGACGAGCGACGCGAGCAGTCCGGCCTCGACGGCGACCAGTGCGGCCGGGGAAAGCCCATTCGGATCGAGTGCAACGAGAAGCACGTGCCCCAGCGCGACGGTGTACGGGGGCGGAAAGATCACCGCGAGGACCAGCAGTGCGCCGCCGACGAGACCGTACTGGTCCGCAGTGACCGCGAGCGCCGACGCCGCGACGATGACGCCCAGTACACCCACCGGGCCATGAGATATCGTGACGAACCCCGATCGGCGCTCACTCACGTGGATCCCCTCCCCGGCGTCGCGCGTTCACGTCTCGAAGACTGTGCCGACAGGACGGCAGACAGCCGTCGTCCCGGCCCGACTTCGAACGCCGAAACCCGTTCGAGACTCGACAGCGAGCGGCGGAACGACTCGAACGACGCGTACGCCTCGTAGGCGGCCTTCAGGTCGGCGAGACCGCCGGCTTCGAACAGCGTGCTCGGTGTGAGAAACACCATGACCTGCCCGTTCCCCCGGCGGCCGACCGTGACGGCGTCTCTGATCGCTTCGCGGTTCGTATCGTCGGTGACGATGATCGACCAAGCCGTGTCGTTCAACTGTAAGGATTGCTGCCGGACGGTCCTCGCAAGCGGCTGGTCCGCGATCCGATGGACGTAGCTCGTACGTGCATCGAAGTACGGCCGAAGCGTGCGCCCGAACGGGGACTCGTCGTCGGCCAGTGACGCGGCGGCACGGCTCGTCTCGCCCGTCGTTCTGGGGGGCCGGAGCGTTCGGCTCGCCGTCTCGTCGGTACCGATCGGTCGCAGGTCGCCGAGAACGCGTCGGAGCCGCCGGTAGTGTTCCGCCGAACTGTGGGGGGAGAGAGCGTTCGTCGTCCCCGCGTCCCCGACCGTGTAGAGGCCGACCCGGCTCCGTAGCGACCGCGCGCTGTTGACGAACGCCAGGGCGACTTCGCGGGCGTAATCGAGTTTCGTCTGCCCGTCGCGTCCCGTCGCCATCGCCGAACGGTGGTCGACGAACAGCGCCGTCGTCGGGTCGGTTTCGAGTTCGAACTCGCGAACGTGGGGATGGTTCAGCCGGGCCGTCGCCTTCCAGTCGATCCGGCGGACGTCGTCGCCCGCAGTGTACTGTCGGACCGTCGCGGGTTCGAGTCCTGACCCGCGCTGGTCCGAGGTGTGTTCGCCGAGTCCCGTCGCGATCCGGTCGCCTGCCTCGCCGATGTGCATGTCTCTCGGAGCGCGCGGTTCGACGGTGATCGATTCGGCGGTGCCGACGGGAACGACCGCGCGGAACAGGCCCAGCGCGTCGGTCGCGGAGAGGCGCGGCCGGTCGAACTCGAACTCGCCCGCGACGGGAAGCGATAGTTCGAACGCGGTCGTTGCCTCCTGGCCGCCTAACGCTACTGTCCGGTCCGGCTCGGCACCTCCCGTCGTACCGAGCGGCGGCGACGCCGTAACCGCGAGATCGAGTGTCGTCAGCGCCGGTTTGGTGACGGAAAGGGCAACGGTGACGCTGTCACCGGCCGTGACCGTGCGCTGAGAAAGGGTCTGTTCGATATCGACCGTCCCGACCGTCGAGCGCAAACCTCGGACGAACCGGAACTGCTGGGCGAGCAACCAGCCACCGAGGACGGCCGCACCGACGATCAGTGTCTTCCGGCGGATCGCTGCCCCGCCGACCGCGAGGAACGCGACGAGCGTGACGATGGCCCAGTACCGACGTGACGGCTCCATTATTTCGTTAGTCTCCGCCCCGATAATTGAAGGTAGGGGTCGCCTCCCCTCGGCCACGGAAGCGTTTTTGTCGCTTCCCGGAATCAGTTACCCATAGCTGATGGACCCCCGCCGACAGTGCGCTGTTGCCCTCGCGATCGGGATCCTCCTCTGTGGAGCGGCGATCGTTCCGTCGACGGCAACGGCCGCCGCAACTGACGCCGTAGATCCGCCGCCGTCCGACCGCGATCCCCGCGCTCTCAGCCAGGCGGACGGACAGGAGAACAACACCTCGACGCCACACGAGAACCCGTCCGAGGCGGGCGAAGAGGGCGACGTGGACGATGTCAGCGACTGGCTGACCGCTCGACTGGCCGACCAGTTAGGCGAGAGCACCCTCCGCCTCAGTCAGGAGGAGTACGACGCCGCGCGAGCGGTCGTCGGCGACGGGTACTCTGACCGTCTCGAACGACTCGTCGACGTCGAGGGCGAGACGGGAAGCGACGGAAACGATAGCTCGGCGTTCGAACGGGCACAGGAGAACCAACAGGAGTTCGTCTCGTCGGCACAGGCGTACCGCGAGACGAGAGAACGATATCGGGAGGCCAAGCGGAACGGGAACGAGTCCGGCGCGCGACGCCTCGCCCGAACGCTCGACCGCATCGCAGGGGACGTGAACAACAGCGGGTCCGGGCTCCGTACCGACTATCGGATCGTCTCGAACAGAACCGACAGGGACCTCACAGCGGAGTCGCGGGAAGTAGCGAACATCACGGAAAACGTCACCGCAACGCAACGCGAGATACGGGAGGTAGAGTTCGTCGAGACGACGCTCACCGTCGAGCGCCGGTCCCGAACGGTGTCGTTCAGCGACCCGCTCGCGGTTACCGGTCGGGTAACGACGGCGAACGCGTCGGCGCTCGACAACGAGACTGTCGTGCTACAGTTTGGCGACCGGCGTCGCCGCGCGACCACGAACGCGACCGGCCACTTCGATCTGATGCTCCGTCCGACGGTGCAACCGCTGGACACGCGGAACGCGACAGTCCGGTTCGTCCCGTCTGACGCCTCGATATATCTCGGTGCCGCCGAGAACGTCACCGTCGAGTTATCGCAGGAAACGCCGACGGTAACGCTCGACGAGACGCCGTCCGATGTCGCATTCGACGAGTCGGCCGCCGTCACCGGTTCGGTGTCGGTCGACGGCGATCCCGTCGGTGCCGTACCGGTCGAGATCCGAGTCGGCGGCGTCCCCCTCGGGCAGACCCGAACCGACGACGATGGAACGTTCTCCCTGACGACGCCGCTTCCGGCCACGGTTCCGACGGGCGACCGACGGATCAACGCGTCGCTGCCGTTCCGCGAGCGAGCGCTCTCGTCGACGGCCGCCGAGGCGGCGGTGACCGTTCGGAAGTCCGATACGTCGATAACGCTCTCGGCGTCCCAGAGCGGTGCAGAACGGATCAACGTCACTGGACGGCTGACCGCGGTCGACGGGACGGCCGTCGCCGACCAGCGCGTGGAACTCAGGGTGAACGGTTCAGTCGTCGACACCGTCCGGACCGACGACAACGGCCGGTACGAAACTGCTATCGCCGTTCCGCCGTCCGTCCTCGACGACGGTAGCGGGCGGGTCCGTCTCGCCGCCGTCTACTCGGTGAACCGGACGAATCTCGCCGACGCGCGGGCGTCGACTAATATCACCGTTAGCGGAACGGCGGAACGGACGCAACTGTTGCCGACCGAGTGGCGTCGCTTCCTTCAGGTCGCGCTGGTGATCGCGATGGCGACCGTCGGCAGCGGCCTCCTGTGGCGACGGCGTCGGACGACGAGTGACCCATCGAATCCCGCCGAGAGCGCCGCGAGCGGCGAGAACGCCGTTGAAACTCCAGTTCGAGACCCGGATCCGACCGATGAACCGTCGCTCGACGGTGCGCGAGCGGCGCTCGAATCCGGGCGGCCCGACGAGGCCGTCGAACTGACCTACGGTGACGTTCGGCGGCGGTTGTCCGGCGCGTTCGACGTTCCGCCGGTCCGGACGCACTGGGAGTTCTACCGGGCGTGCGAGGCGGCGGGGATCGACGGCGAGGCGGCCGGACTGCTAGAACGGCTGACTGAAGCGTACGAACGGGCAGCGTACGCGCCGACTGGCTTCTCGGAGTCGGAGGTCGACGCCATCATCGACGCTGTGGAAACGACGGAGATATCGACCGCACGCTGAGCGGTCCCACGTCAAAAAAGGGCGGGGTTCGGTGCCGGAGTCGCTACTGCGACGGCACCGACAGCGCTCATTCGCGGGACGAGCGTCGATCGAATCCGCTCGGGTCACGCACTGTCAGTGACCCCTGTGCGAGGAAGACGTCTCGGGGTTCGTTGTCGAACCTGCCCCAGATCAGAACTTCCTGCTCGCCCGTTCCGAGGACATCGGCGGCCCGGTCCGCCCGGAACTTGGCTCGGAGACCGCCGCCAGTCACGTTGACAGACCTGGCTGTCGCGCCCCGTCCAGTGACCGGTGCGACGGAGGTGTACGGCATCAGTTTGACCGAATCCGCGATCACGTCGTTGGGATCGAGACCGACTTCCTCCTGACGGAGAGAGAGTGACGCGTTGAGCGTGCCCCTGCCGGCGGTATTGATCTGTGGGGGCCTGAACTCGACGTCCATCGGGATCGTCGCCGGGAAATCGAGTTCGATGGGGTCGTCTCCGTTCCGCCTGACCACGAGGTTGTCGTAGTACATGTCGAGCGCTATCTCCTGTCTGATGCTCCCTCTCCCGTATCCGACGGCGACTAGTTCGGCCCCTTCCCCGTACCGGTCGAAGGCGCTCTCGAACCGGTCTCTCTGACCCCCGAGGGTCCGTGCCGTCTCGGCTGCCATCTGTCCGCTCCGGATCTCGTCTTCCGAAACCTGAACGTCTGACCAGCTCCGGCCGCGACCGGTTATCTGCGCTGAGACGTCGACCCCCCGCCACCGTTTGTTGTCGTCCTCGCAGGAGACGGTTCGAGGGTCCGGATCGACGCCGTCGTTTATCGTCTTGAACGCGGCGAACAGACCGGTATCGTCGTCCCCGCCGCCACTGGCGTGTCTTTTCCGGACTATCAGGAACACCTCGTCAGGGGCGGCGTTTTCGTTGTGCGGTCCCTGGAAGTAGTTGAACGCGACGCTTTCGTCTGCCGAGACTTCGTTCAGGGTGAGCGGTTCGTCGAAGCGGTCTTCGAGGTTGACGAGACCGGCCGAGTAATCGCGCGTGCTGCGTCCGTTCGACGTTACGTGGAGCACGTTCTCGCGCTCGGTCTCGGCGCGCGGGTCCCCGTCGCACAGGTCGTCGTCGGTCGCCGGGTCCGCGACTCGGTGGTTCTCGACCGTGAACTGGCCGTCCATATCGAAATCGCCGAGAACCGACTGCGCTTTCGGCCGCCCGCGTGCGGCGGCGGGTACGGTGAGGGTGCTAACTCCGACTGTCGTTGCTGCTGATGCTTTGAGGAACGTTCTCCGGCTAATCTCTCTCATTGTATCACGCTAACTAAGACGAGTGTGCAACTGCGGACCGAATAAACCGACCAGATAGTTTTTACCTAAATACGAGATAAATTAAATATGTAAACTGGATCCATACAATACTAATATACCTATACCGGTCCGAACGGATCAGCCCTTGCGTGTCCTAAACACCACGAGCGAACACGGAAACGCGGAAATTCGATCGTACAGACGGCCGGGATCCGGTGTAGACGGCCGTTACCCGAGTAAGGGATCTTATCTGGTACCAGCGGACCTACGGTTACTGCCCTCTCTCGCGAACCCGACACTGAGAGACAGTAGTCCGATCTGAAACGTCCCCTGACCGAGAGAACAAGCGAGTTCCTTCGTCCCGCTACGTGTATCGGTACGGACGCTCGTCGTCCGCCTCGTCTTCGTCGTCCAGTTCGTCCAGATGGATCACCTCTTCGTCCGCCGTTTCGTCCTCCAGGCGCTGTCGCAGTTCCGTCACGTAGCGCTTGTGCTCCTCTAACTGTTCGCGGAGGTGGTCTGCTTCCAGTTCGAGCCGTTCGTGTTCGCGGACGAAACTCTTCGACACCTCGACTTTGGGCGGGAACGTCGAATCGTCCTCGTCGCCCCCGTCGAGTTCGTGTTCGGGTACGACCCGAACCTGACCGTCGTGGGCAACGAGCGTGTCCACGTAGTCGCGAAATACGGCCGAAAGCGAGAGGTCCCGTTCGTCCGCGATGTCGCGCAGTCGCTCGAACGCGTCCTCGCTGACGCGAAACGAGATCGTCTTGTTCTTGTTGCCCATACTGTCGAACTCTCCGCCGCGGATCCACTTCAAAGTTTGTCAGACGTTCGCAACGAAACCGCGCCGACGCACCCCGGGGTCGGGTCAGGATGCGGACTCGAAGCGCTGTAGACGATGCCGATCGATACCTCGAATCCGCCACTGAAATAAAAATACATATAAAACCATCCCCATATGGCGCTCCACGAACTGTGTGCGTGAAGGAAACACAGAGGGACATGTTCGACGAAAACGCATGGGACCGAGACGAACAACGGAGTCATACACCATCTTCTCCCGAGGAGACCAAGACGATAGACGAAGTCGATCTCGTCGACCTCCGACCAAAACCGATCGCGAAGTTCGTCGTCGCGTTCCTCGTGGGGTTCGTGTTCTTCCTCGTTCCGGTGCCGTGGGAGGGGTCAGTGACGGTCCCGTTCGACATCGTCGTTTCGGCAGTCACGGACACGTATCCGACGTATTCGGGCGCGTTCGCGTTGATTCTCATCGTCACCGGTGGACTACTCACGACGGTAAGCGAACTGGTCGACCGGGGACTCGTCAGCGTCGACGAGACCGTCGCGGACCGCCTCCAACTCCCGTACTGGGAGACGTCGACCGCCTTTTGGTTGCTACGGGTCGCTGGCGCGGTTCTAGCGCCGATCATGTTCTTCGAACTCGGACCGGGGTGGCTTCACGCGCCGGGGGTCGGCGGTCTGGTGTGGGGGACGCTCATCCTCAGCGTCGCGGTCATCATCCCCATCGGGGCGATATTCATCAACCTCTTCGTCGAACTCGGCGGCCTGGAGTTCGTCGGGACGATGGCCCGCCCGGTCATGCGGCCCCTGTTTCACATTCCCGGGCGCGCCGCGCTCGACAGCGTCGCCTCGTGGGTCGGATCCTACAGCGTCGGCCTCTACGTCACCCGGAACGTTTTCGACCGCGGCGAGTACAGCATGCGCGACGTATACATCATCTGTACGTGCTTCGCGACGGTCAGCATCGGCTTCGTCGGCGTCGTCGCAACGACGGTCGACCTGCTTCACCTGTTCCCGATCATCTTCCTGGCGTATCTCATCTGTATCGCGGTCTGCGGGGTGATCCTCGTCCGGATCCCGCCGCTCTCCCGGGTTCCCGAAGCGTACGTCGCCGAACCGAACCCCGAGACGCCGTTTGCCGGGTCGCCCGTCGACTACGGTCGGTTCGCACTGAGCGAGGCCGTGCGGAAGGCCGACGAGGCCGGATCGATCGTGGACGCGGGCGTCCGCGGATTCGTCGACGGCCTCAAACTCGCGGTTCTCATCCTCGGGACCATCCTGACGGTCGGCCTCGCGGCCGTGCTCGTCGCGGAGTACACGCCGACGTTCGACTACCTGGCGCGACCGCTGGTGCCGGTCGTCGCCGCGCTCGGCCTCCCAAACCCGGATCTCGTCGCGCCGGCGATGATAATCGGCATCACCGAGATGTTCATCCCCGCGTTGCTAGTGGTCGAAGCGGAACCGATGGCGCGCTTTTTCATCGCCGTCCTCTCTATCACGCAACTCATCTTCTTCTCCGCGGTGGGGCCGATGATGATGGACATGTTCAGCGACATCCCGATCCGGTTCCGGGACCTCATCCTGCTGTTTGTCATGCGGACCGTCATCCTCGTTCCGCTCATCGCCGTGATGACTCATATCGTCGCGGCGCTCGGAATGCTCTGATACTGTCGGCTGTACCGCCGGGACATTCCCCGGACTGCCCGACTGTCCGAACTCCTTCAGCGCTCTTTCGGCCGGCACTGTGTCGTCTCCTCGTCTCTTCTCGTGGCTCAGATCCTCGTTCATTCCCGCAGTTCAGATCCTCGACTCCCTCTCGCTCAGAGATACGACTGTAACGCCGTCACGAGTTTCTTCTCCGCCCTGCGGAGGTGGTCCTCGGTGGTCCGCCGTCCGATACCGACCTCGTCGGCGATCGCTTCGGTCGAAATCTCTCGCGGGATCTCGTAGTAGCCGTTCTCTATCGCCGTCAGAACTACCTCGCGCTGACGGCTGGTCAGATCCGGGACGAGTCCGCCCGGGTCGAGCAGCGGTCGATCGCCCGTCACAGTCGTCACGTCCCGCTTCGACACCACCGTGACGTCGTGGCCGTCCGCGATCAGGTCGCGGTACACGTCGCGCAACGCGGTCGAATCGAGCGCCAGGATGCGACAGACGCGGTCGTCGTCGACGTACCGGAGCGGCGGGAGAAGCAGACAGCCGTGTTCGGCCACGTAGCGCTCGACGTTGTCCGTCCGCTCGGCCGCCAGGCAGTCCGCCGTGATCGCGACCCGTTCGTCCCCCTGGTCGATCCGGTCCGCGATCCCGACACCGTCTGCGACTTCTTCGAGGACGGCGTCCGCGTCGCTTCCGACTGCGCGGACCAGGTCGCAGTGGTCGTTACACCACAGGTCGACGCGGACGTCCCGGCCGGCCGTCGGCACCGGCTGATCCGAATCTCTCACCCGCATCGTCGCCTCGTACATTATCGGGTAGTCCCCCGGCTTACTTATAAATATACCTCCGTGTGGCGGTCCTGTGCTTTCGCCGTGGGAGGTCCTATCACGTGATATGGCTGGACAGGAAGCGCGTTCAGATCGACTGGGAGAACCGAGCGACCAGTGGCGCGAGTACCAGGGTGCCCCCACGGGCACGGACATAGAGTGCGAGGGCTGGCGACAGGAGGCCGCGCTCCGCGTCCTCAACAACAACCTAG
Organism: Halostella sp. PRR32; assembly: GCF_034808085.1. NCBI lineage: Archaea > Methanobacteriati > Methanobacteriota > Halobacteria > Halobacteriales > Natronoarchaeaceae > Halostella > Halostella sp. PRR32. Next base: position 382,427 of record NZ_JAXHGL010000002.1, on the reverse strand, counting down.
ACCCCGAGGTCGCCGAAAACCCCGAGGACCTCGTCGTCTACGGCGGGACGGGCCGGGCCGCCCGTAGCTGGGACGCCTACGACTCGATCCTCGGCGAACTCAGGTCGCTTCAGGACGACGAGACGCTCCTCGTCCAAAGCGGCAAGCCGGTCGGCAGGTTCCGCACGCACGAGAAGGCACCTAGAGTGCTCATCGCGAACTCCAACCTCGTCGGCAAGTGGGACAACTGGGACCACTTCCACGAACTTGAGGCGGAGGGTCTCATCATGTACGGCCAGATGACCGCGGGGTCGTGGGCGTACATCGGAACGCAGGGTATCATCCAGGGCACCTTCGAGACGCTCGCGGAACTCGCCAGACAGGAGTACGGCGTCTCCGCGAGCGGAGATTCGGAAGACGGGACGTCTTCCGGTGCGGACTTGCGCGGCAAGATCGTCGCCACGGGCGGTCTCGGCGGCATGGGCGGCGCGCAACCGCTCGCCGTCACGATGAACAAGGGGGTCTGTATCGCCGCCGAGGTCGACGAGTCGCGGATCGACCGCCGCATCGAGACGGGGTACTGCATGGAGAAGGCGGACGACCTCGACGACGCGCTCGAACGAGCGAAAGAGGCGGCCGAGAACGGCGAACCGTACAGCGTCGGCGTCCACATCAACGCCGCGGACATGCTCGAAGCGATGCTCGACCGCGGATTCATCCCGGACGTCGTCACGGACCAGACCAGCGCCCACGACGAACTCGAAGGGTACTACCCCAGCGGCTACACGGTCGCCGAAGCCGACGAACTACGGGAGGACGACCCCGAGCGCTACGTCGAAGAATCGATAGACACGATGGAACGCCACGTCGACGCCACCCTCGAACTGCAAGAGCGCGGCGCGACGGCGTTCGAGTACGGGAACAACATCCGCGGACAGGTCGAAACCCACCGCGACAGGGGAGACGCGTTCGATTATCCGGGGTTCGTCCCGGCGTACATCCGCCCGCAGTTCTGCCGCGGACGGGGCCCGTTCCGCTGGATGGCGCTGTCCGGCGACCCCGACGACATCCACCGCACCGACGAGGCGGTCAAAGAACTGTTTCCGGAGAAGGAGTCGCTTCACCGCTGGATCGACCTCGCACAGGAGCAGGTCGAGTTCCAGGGCCTCCCGGCGCGGGTGTGCTGGCTAGGGTATCAGACCGGCGGGAGCGACGGCGCGGATGCTGACCGCGAGAACCTCACCGAGCGCGCCCGGTTCGCGCTCCGGATAAACGACCTCGTCCGCGAGGGCGAGATCTCCGCACCCATCGTGGTCACGCGCGACCACCTGGACGCGGGCAGCGTCGCCAGTCCCAACCGGGAGACGGAGGCGATGAAAGACGGCAGCGACGCCGTCGCCGACTGGCCGATCCTCAACGCCTTGCTGAACTGTGCGGCGGGCGCGGACATCGTCTCGGTCCACGACGGCGGCGGAGTCGGCATCGGCAACGCGATTCATGCCAACAACCACGTCGTGCTGGACGGGACGGACCTGGCCGCCGAGAAGGCGCGGCGAGTGTTCACCACCGACCCCGGCATGGGCGTGATCCGCCACGCCGACGCGGGATACGACGAGGCGATCACGGAAGCCCGAGAATCGAACGTCGACGTCCCGATGGACAACGGCCAGCGGGACCCGACGCGATGACCGCGCTCACCGACCCCCGCGGCTGGGACGGGTGGACCGGTACGTCGGGCGACCCCAACGACGAGCAGTTCGGCGACGTGATCGAGACGGTCGACCTCGCGGCCGCCGACAGGTACGACGCCGTCCTCGTCGGCGAACCGACCGACAGCGCCGTCATCGGACGGAAAGGCGCGCGGCAGGGTCCAACCGCCCTCCGCGACGCGCTCGCCGGTGTCAAGACGCACCACTTCGACGCCGGCCCCGTCGCCGCAGTGGCGGATATCGGTGACGTGGCGGGGCTGGTCGACGCGGCGGGGGCCGACGCCGACGCCGAAGAGACCACCCTGGCGCGGCAGGAGCGCGTCGCGGAGACGACGGCGCGCGTCCACGCGGTCGACGCGCTCCCGGTGTTTCTCGGCGGCGACAACTCGCTCACGTATCCGAACGCGGCGCCGCTGTTGGACGAGGGAACTCTCGGCGTCGTCAACTTCGACGCACACCTCGACGTCCGAGAGGTGCGCGAGGACGCGACCAGCGGGACGCCGTACCGCCAACTGTACGACCAAGGGCTCGACGGCTACGCCTGCGTCGGTGCTCGACACTTCGAAACGTCGACGGCGTACGCCGACAGCGTTCGCGAGCGAGGCGACGAGATAGTCACCGCGGAGGAGGTGGGCGACGACGTGGTCGACGCCGTCGACCGGGCGCTCGACTCGCTCCGAGACGCCAGTCAACTGTACGTCAGCGTCGACCTGGACGTCCTCGATGCGGCCGCCGCGCCGGGCGTCAGCGCGCCGACGCCGGGCGGGCTCACGACCAGAGAACTGTTCCGTGCGCTCAGGCTCGTCGCCGAGGACGACCGCGTCGCCGGGTTCGAAGTCGTCGAGTGCGCACCGCCGCTGGACGAGGGCGGACGCACCGCCGCGGCCGGCGGCCGGGCTCTCGCCCACTTCCTCGCCGGCGCGGGGGTGGGACGATGAGCGGCGTCGACGCGGTCGTGTACGACGCCCGGGAGGTTGTCGTCGGCCCGGACGAGGCCGAGAGCGACGGGACTCGAGAGGGAAGCGACGGGGGGTCCGCGCTCGACGTTCGCGAACGCGCGGCGGTCGTCGTCGCCGACGGCCGAGTCGTTCGGGTCGGCGACACCGACGCCGTCACTCGCGAGTACCCGCCGGAGAACGCCGACCGTTCTATCGATGCGGCGGGACAGGCTGTCGTTCCGGGGTTCGTCGACCCGCACACCCACGCCGTGTTCGCGGGCGACCGCTCGGACGAGTTCGCGGCGAAACTCCGCGGGAAGCCGTATCAGGATATCCTCGCGGAGGGCGGCGGCATCCTCAGGACCGTGCGTTCGACTCGCGAGGCGAGCGACGAGACGCTACTCGCGAACCTGCTTGGACATCTCGACGCGATGCTCGACCACGGATCGACTACGGTCGAGGTGAAGTCGGGGTACGGCCTCGACACCGACACCGAACTCCGCCTGCTTGACGCGGTCCGGCGGGCTGACGAACAGCATCCCGTGGATGTCGTGCCGACGTTCATGGGGGCCCACGCCGTCCCCGAAGGGCAGGACGGAGACGACTACGTCGACAGAGTGGTCGATGCCCAGATCCCGGCCGTCGCCGACCAGGGCGTCGCCGAATTCTGCGACGTGTTCTGCGAGGAGGACGTCTTCTCGGTCGAGCAGTCCCGGCGCGTCCTCGAAGCCGGCCGAGCGGCTGGCATGACGCCGAAGGTCCACGCCGAGGAGTTCACGCATCTCGGCGGCGCGGGGCTCGCGGCGGACGTCGACGCGGCGAGCGCCGACCATCTGCTTCACGCGAGCGCCGAGGACGCCCGCGCCCTCGCCGAGAGCGATGTCGTCCCCGTCCTCCTACCGGGGACGGCCTTCGGCCTCGGCGCGGACTACGCTGATCCCCAGCCGTTCCGCGAGGCGGGCGCACCGGTCGCACTCGCCACTGACTTCAACCCGAACTGCTTCTCGCGGAGCCAGGGGTTCACCGCGACGCTCGCCTGCGTCGAGATGGGAATGACGCCCGCGGACGCCCTTCTCGGCGTGACGCGGAACGCGGCGCTTTCGCTTTCCCGCGACGACGGGAGCGGGACGCTCAGAGAGGGCGCGCCCGGTGACCTCGTCGTCCTCGACGCGCCGTCGCACGTCCACGTTCCGTACCGGTTCGACGGGTCACCCGTCGACACCGTCCTGAAAGACGGGGTGGTCGTCCGTGACTGATGTCGTCCTCGACGGCGAGTCGCTGACGCCCGAGGACGTCGTCGCCGTCGCGCGGGAGGACGCGACGGTTCGTATCGCGGACGACGCCCGCGAGGCGGTCCGTGAGGCCCGCCAGCGCGTCGAGGACGTCCTCGACAGCGGCGAGACGGTGTACGGGCTAAACACCGGGTTCGGCGAACTCGTCGACCAGCGCATCCCGCCCGAGGACGTCGAGCAGTTGCAGACGAACCTCGTCCGTAGCCACGCCGCCGGCGCTGGCCGGGAACTCGACAGAGAAGAGGTCCGTGTGCTGTTGCTGACCCGCATCAACGCGCTAGTCAAGGGGTACTCCGGGATACGCGAGGTCGTCGTCGACCACCTCGCGGCGATGCTCAACCACGGGATACACCCGGTAGTCAAATCGCGCGGGAGCCTCGGTGCGAGCGGCGACCTCGCACCGCTTGCGCACATGGCGCTCGTGCTGATCGGCGAAGGGGAGGCCCTCGTCGAGAGCGAGGGGGAAACGCGCCGCCTCGCGGGCGACGGCGCACTTTCCCACGCCGACCTCGACCCGTTGACTCTCACCGCGAAGGAGGGGCTGGCGCTCATCAACGGCACCCAACTGACGGTCGGTCTCGCCGCGCTCGCGGTCCACGACGCCGAACGAACCGTTCGTGCCGCCGACGCCGCCGGCGCGCTGACGACGGAGGTGACGATGGGAACGACCGCCGCCTGCGACGACGCCATCCAGGCCGTTCGACCCCACCGCGGCCAGCGGATCAGCGCACGGAACGTCAAGCGACTCACCGAGGATTCGGAGATAGTCGAGTCGCACCGCAACTGCGACCGCGTGCAGGACGCCTACTCGGTGCGCTGTCTTCCACAGGTCCACGGTGCCGTCCGCGACGCGGTCACTCACCTCCGCGAAGCGGTCGAGACGGAACTCAACAGCGCTACCGACAACCCGCTCGTTTTCCCGCCGGACGCGGTCGACGACCGCGCCAGCGGCACCGACCGCGCGGCCGTCCTCTCGGGTGGGAACTTCCACGGCGAACCGCTCGCGCTCCGCCTCGATTACCTGACCAACGCCGTCACAGAACTCGCGGCGATCTGCGAGCGCCGGACCGACCGCATGCTCAACCCGAACCTGCAGGAACCGCACCTCCCGCCGTTTCTCGCGCCGGACAGCGGCCTCCAGTCGGGGTACATGATCGCACAGTACACCGCCGCGGCGCTGCTGAACGAGAACCGTTCTACCGGCCGACCGTCGATGGACAACACGCCGGTCAGCGGCGGGCAGGAGGACCACGTCAGCATGAGCGGCCAGTCCGCGCTGAACGCGCGGCGGGCGGTCGACAACGCCACGCGCATCGTCGCCACCGAACTGCTCTGTGCGGCCCAGGCCGCGGAGTTCGTCACCCCCGAAGCAGTCCGGGAGGCGGCACCCGGCGTCGACCCCGACGAGGTCGACGCCGACGGGGACGGCGACCTCGCCCACGGCGTCGGAACCGCCCGCGTCTACGAGGCGGTCCGCGAGGTCGTGACTCCCCTGACTGAGGACCGGCCGGTTCACGAGGATGTCGACCTCACGGCGGCCGTCATCACGTCGGGCACGCTGGACGCGGCGCTCGGCGACCTCGTTGAGTGAGGCTCGACTGCGGTCTCGAAGTCCCCCTCGGGCGCACCCATTCCCGATGGTCGACCCCAAGCGCGATATTCGTCGTCTTCTCCAGTCTTGACGGTGTCAGATACGCCAGCCGACTGAAACCCGGCGATCGGCCCCACAGTTATCTCCGGACGCGCTCTACGTCACGGTATGCCCAGAGACATTCCCGGCATCCACCACGTCACGGCCATCGGGAGCGACCCGGGACGAAACCTCTCGTTCTACACGGAGACGCTCGGGCTTCGGCTCGTCAAGAAGAGCGTCAATCAGGACGACGTGTCGGTGTATCACCTGTTTTACGCCGACCGCACCGGTACGCCCGGAACGAGCATGACGTTTTTCCCGTACGGGAACGCCCGCCAGGGACGGGCCGGCACCGGCCAGGCGAGTACGGTCTCGTTTCTGATACCCGCCGCTTCGACCGACTACTGGGTCGACCGCCTCGCCGACGAGGGCGTGGACGCGGACGACCCGCGCGAGCGATTCGGCGACACCGTGATCCCGTTTCGCGACCCGGACGGTCTCCAGTTGGAACTAGTCGCCCGCGAGGACGTGCCGGACGGCGACCCGCCGGCGGGAACGGTACCCGCGGAACACGCAATCTGCGGTTTCTTCGGCGTGACCCTGTCGCTGTCGGTCGCCGACCCGACCGCGAACCTCCTGAAAACGATGGGGTTCAGCGAAACGGCGTCCGAGCGCGACCGCCGTCGGTTCGAATCAGACGGCGACCTCGGTTACGTCGTCGACGTTTGCGAAGACCCGCAGGCACCCCGTGGACAACCCGGCGCGGGCACTGTCCACCACGTCGCGTTCCGCGTGACGGCCGACGACCAGTCCGAGTGGCGAGACGTTCTGATGGAACAGGGTCTCAGGCCGACCGAAATCATCGACCGGAAGTGGTTCGAATCGGTGTACGTTCGCGAAGAGGGCGGCGTTCTCTTCGAATTCGCCACCGAAGAGCCCGGATACACTGTCGACGAGGACGTCGACGAACTGGGGGACCGACTCGTGCTTCCCGAGTGGTTAGAGGACAGACGCGACGAGATAGAGGCGGGCCTTCCCGAACTGTGAGGCCTGGCCGCGGAACCCATACTTCCGGACGGAGGCCGATGCAGACTGCCGACACACGGGGGTGCGAATCTCGTCACGACGGTCTGACAGACGGTATCAGTATCCACCCGACGCGTCGAAACAGCGGCCGCACAGCGACACCGCGTCGTCGCCGAATTCGTCGCCGACCGCCTCTACCTCGTGATGGTCTACGTGCGAGAGCGCGCCACACTCCGTCCGGTGGTAATGTTCGTCCGTCCGTGACTTGTGGATCGTGTCCGTGTGACTATTCAGCACTCGTACCATACTACCTCTCTCGACTGCAAGCGAGATAAAACAGGATCCGTCGGCAGTTGATAAGTCCATCACTCGAATGCGGACCGTTTATCGCAACTCTCAAATCCACTTATCGAAACTAGCGCCACAATGGGGATTCGGAGGAATGGGTGAGGATTCGAACCCGCCCGCCACTGACCGGCTTTTCCATCTGCTCGCAGACAGCCGTCGGCGTTACGCCCTTCGCTGTCTCTGTGAGCACGCGACACAGCTGACTCTGGCCGACCTGGCGGACGAAGTCGCGGTCCGCGAACACGAGACGCCGATCGGCGAGATACCGGCCGAAACGGTCAAGCGAGTGTACATGGCGCTCTATCACAACCACGTCCCGAAACTCGCTGAGGCAAACGTCGTCGAGTACGACCAGGAGACGGACACGATCGCGCTCGGCGACAACACCGAGCAGGTGGAACAGTATCTGGACGCGCTGGAGTGACGGCTGCGTCCGTCACACCAGGTCTCGGTCACATGAACGAGGCGACTGACGACCGGCCCGGTCCGTACGTGACGACGCTCTCCGACTGACCGGACGCATTCGGCACACCGAAGCCAACGAACCGGCAGTAGATGTGAAACCGGTTCCGGATAGACGGAACCGTGGCTCTCTTCGTCTGTCTTCAGTCCAGAATCGTATCGCTGGCGTACACGATACCAGCGGCCACCGCCCCTATCGGGATAGCCATCAATAGGAGCGGAACGATGAGTTCGCCGAGGTCGAACGCTCCGCCTTCGCCGCCTGAGGAAGCCAGGTTATCGGGCATCAGTACGGTCGCGAGCAACACGCCGGTGATCACCATCGCCACGTAGCCGACCGCACCGCTGGCGAACGACGTTATCAGCGCCTCGCGGGTGTCTGCAATACGTCGGTCGAACTCCAGTCCAACGAGTGCGCCGAGGATCGGCCCGGACAGAAGCATGAAGACGAACACCGAAAGGAAGAACATGGCACCGAGGAACTCACTGTCGGACGACCCGTCGACGAGTTGGCCGGCTCCGATCGACCCTGTCAGACCGAACCCGGCACCCACGATGGCCATAACGGTTACCGCGTACTTCAGCAGCTTTTTGTTCTTCCTGTCGGAGAGTACGTCGCCGAACGACCGTTTGTTGGCCCGGGCGACGCTCTGATTTGCGACCGGTTCCTCCGACTGCTCCTTCGATGTTTCTCGTGACACGGTGCTACCGTTTGACCAGTGATACATAAAACGTTAGAACGACCGGAGGAGACGACAGCGCTACCGTAATGGACGACCGCCACCTTGTCGCACTCGATGGGCCACGAGAACGCCGGCTACCGACGGCTGTTCAGCACTGACGGCATCACGTTCGGAACGGGGTTCCCGCTAACCGGTGCGAACGAGTCGCCCCCGGACGTCGACGAGGAGATGCGACTCGCTGCCCGGGCCGAAGCGGTCGGGTTCGACGCTCTCTGGGCTCGCGACGTACCGACGTACTGGCCGAAGTTCGGCGATGCCGGCCAGACGTTCGACGTTTGGCCGTGGCTCACTCGGGTCGCCGCGCGAACGGACGACATCGCGCTCGGCACCGCAAGCGTCGTCCTGACGCTCCGGCACCCTCTCCACGTCGCCAAAGCCGCCGCGTCCGTCGACCGACTCTCTGACGGTCGCCTCGTTCTGGGCGTCGCCACGGGCGACCGCGACCCCGAATACCCCGCGTTCGACGTCGACCCGTCGGACCGCGGGGCGCTGTTCCGCGAGAGCGTTGCCGTCCTCCGGTCAGTCTGGAGCGACGAGTTTCCGGTCGTCGACTCGCAGTGGGGAACGCTCGACGGCGACCTCTCCGTCGTCCCCGACCCGACGACCGAGACGCTCCCGCTGTTTCCGACCGGCCACGCCAGGCAAACGGTCGAGTGGATCGGCGACCACGGCGACGGCTGGCTGTTCTATCACCTCCCTGAGGACACGCTCGACTCCTATCTCGCCGATTGGCGCGACGCGGGCGGTGAGAAGCCGTTCGCGATGGTCGTCCGCGCGGAACTCGCGGACGACCACGACGCCGGCCCCGAACCGTTGCATCAGGGCTACTGCGCCGGCGTCGAGTGGTTCCGCGATTACTTCCGCCGACTCGACCGGACGGGCGTCGACCACGTTCTCGTCTCCCTGGAAAACGACGACCCGGAGCGGGCGCTGTCCGTGTTCGCCGAGGAGGTAATCGAACGCGTCTGATGCTGAACTGTTTACGGACCGGACAGTTCCGCGGCCCTCCGGTTCCGGCACTCGTCCGTCGGGCTATGCGCACCGACGCGTTCGCCGACCTGACTGGTCCCGGAGGCGTATCGGTCGTCTCTGGCCGCTACCGGAGACCCCGTCTCGTCGGGTTCGCTCAGGCGATCTTCGGACTGCCGGCCTCAGATAGGCTTGCTCGGCACTCTGGACAGCACTGGTTGACGTTCTGGTTCACCAGGCGGCCACAGTCCGGGCATTCGCAGATATTCCGGTTGGGCATCTGACTGTTTTCAAGAATCATTTTGATAGTATTAAATTATTCGATTACCAAGTAATAATACTGGATCGGTAGCGCATCGGCCGGGAGCGGGCCGTACAACGGTCGGGAACCGCGAAAAACAGCGGCGTCGGGACGGCCTCGTCTACTCCGCTTCGACTTGCGCGTCGTCCTCGGGCGCTTCGCCTTCGTCTAAACTTTCGAGGGCGGTGACGAGGTCGCGCCGATAGTTCTCGACTGGCAGGTCGTACTGCTCGCGGGCCATCTCGACGTACTCGTAGACGCCGCTGGGGTCGGGTGACTCCTCCGACGTTTCGCCCTCCTCGAACCGTTCGAGGCGGTCGAGAGTCCGGTCGGCCGTCTCCACGACCCAGCGGTCGCGCGTCGCGGCGTCGACGATAGATATCGATTCGGGCCGGACCGAGACGTTGACCGTGCCGTCGTCGGTTTCGTAGGTCCGGGGTTTGCCGACGACGGCGACGTACTCCGGTGGTTCGAGGTCACGGAGTACGCTCGCAGCGTCGGGCTGGTACTGCCCGGCGTACATGAAGAACGTGCCGGTGGGATCGACCACTCGACCGCGCCAGTACTCGCTGTCCTCGCCGACGTCTTCTTTCTCGGTGACGGTGCCGACCACGAACACCCGGTTCGCGCGTTCGCCAGTCGGCAAAAGCGCGTAGTTGGGCGCGCGCTCGTCGTCGGATTCTTTGAACGTGTAACTCGCGTCGTTGAACTCGCTTGCGAAGGTGCGCCGTGCGACCTCGCGGGTGGGTGCGTCGCTCATCTATATCGACCTCGCTTTGATCAGCAGTTCCTCGTGGTCCGCTGGCTCGTCCAGTTTCTCCAGTTCGTCCGCGAGAACGTAGCGACCGAACACCGGACCAGCGACGCGGTAGTAGTGGCCGAGCGTGTCCTCGGCCATTTCGTCCGCGACCACGGTGGTGTCCAGCGCGTCCATCGCCATGTCCTTGGCCTCCTCTAAGTTCATGCCGGTCAGTTCCTCGGTGGCTTCCTTGTCGAAGATGACCTCGTGGGCGTCGTTGCCGTCGTCCAGTACGCCCTTGATTCGGAGGTCGAACTCGCCCTCGACCTCGCCGTGTTCCTGACACCGGCCGTTCTGGAGGACGCGCGTGCAGTCCTCGTCGGGACAGCGCTTGATGAGGCCGCTGCCGCTCTGAATGTCGACCAGCGCGCCCTCGACTTCGGTCGTGTCGTCGCCGACCTCAATGTCCTCGTCGAGTTTCTCGATGTTCGTCGTCCGGTTGAGCTTCACGGAGTACTGCCCTTCGTACTCGTCGGTGACGACGTTTTCGAGGCGGTACACTTCGCCGGCTTCGAGTTCCGCGAGGTCGGATTTGGCCCACTTGGTGAACTTGATCGTGCCGGTTGGGTCTCCGATGAGACCGACCTGGCCGACCGCGTCGCTGCGGGGGTCCCAGAGGTCGACGACCTTGGCCGTGACGTCGATCCACTCCTCCGCCTCGTCGACTTCGCCGAGGCCGCGCTCCTCGTTGTCGCCGCCGCTCCCGAGGGCGTCGCGGTCCATGTCCGCTTCGTCGAGGTAGTGGTTCGTAACGCTTCGGCGCGCCTCGTCGACCGGTACTTTGTACTCGTCGACCAGCGTCGAGAGTCGGTCCTCTACGTCGTCGACCGTTATCTCTAACTGGTCCGAAAACTGTCCGTGTACGTCTTCCGCGTGTTCGCGTAGATTCATCGTTTCCTCGTGTCTCCACCTTGGTTTCGTCGGGAGACAGTGCTCGTTTGGTCGCCTTCACATAAAAACTCTCGTAGAGCGTGGTGGAAGTGGAACGGTCCGGAGGTATATCCGGATTTGTTACCAGTTGCGTCCGTGTGCTTTCCAGCCGAATTCGTGTTTTTACCAGTCGAATCCGGATATCTACGTAAAGCTTCTCGAAAACTCGGTAGGCACTATAGAACAAAACCCGTCACCCGCGTCGATCCGAGAAACCGGGTTGTGGGGAATGAACGAAATTGACACGATAGACGTGGCGATGCCGACCGCCGACAGCGGTGACGTCCTCGACGGGACCGTAGAGCGATTACGGGTAAGCGCCGAGGCGGCGGACGTACAGGTCGACCGACTGATCCTGATAGACGACGAGAGTACCGACGAGACGAGATCTATCGCCCGCAGACACGCCGAGGAAGCGGGGTGGGAACCGGTGATACGGTCCCTGCCGTGTTCGCTGCCGAGAGCGCGCGAACTCGCCGTCGACACCGTCGAGGCGGACTGGTTCCTCTTTCTCGACGACGACGTCCGCCTGACCGAACACTACCTCGACCACATGCTGGACGCCGCGGCACCGCTGGTCGGCGGGATTCAGGGTCGGAAAGCCTCGCGCACTGAGAACCCATCCGACTGGGTCCAGCGCCGCTCGCGACGCGCCGGAACGCACGCGACTCTCCTTCGACGGGACGCCGTAGAAGGTGTATCGTTCCCGCCGGACCTGCACGTGTTAGAGGACGAGTACCTCCGCAGGTACGTCGAATCTCGCGGGAACGTCTGGGTGTTCAACCACCGGGCCCGCTTCGAACACGCGAACCAGGAGCGTCACCCTATCGGCTGGCAGGAGGGGTATCTCGGCGCGAAGTACGACCTTTCGCGGTTTCAGGATGTCGCGTTAAACGTCCCTTACGCGGCCGCGACGGGACGGAATCCGGTCCCCCACGCGAGCCGTGCGGCCGGGTGGATCGCCGGCCGGATCGCCCGTGACGGAGGTGAGTCGGATGTCGACGCGGCGAGCGCTTGACATCGGGTGCGGTGATACCAAGCGCGACGCCGATGCCGTCGGCATGGACGTCCGGCCGTACGACGCCACGGACGTGGTGTACGACGTGTCAGAAACGCCGTGGCCGTTCGCCGACGAGACGTTCGACGAAGTGTACGCGTACTCCGTTCTCGAACACCTACCGAACCTCCCTGAGGTAATGGCGGAGATACACCGCGTCTGCCGCGACGGTGCGACCCTGACGGGGAACGCCCCGCACTGGGAGGACCGCAACGCGTACGTCGACCCGACGCACGTCGCTCATCCCCGAGACACTGTGACCGACGGCGGCGAGCCGGTGACGCTCCCGTGGACGCTGTCCGAGGAGAACCTGCCGAGCGCGCCGCCCGTGACGATGGTCGCCGGGTTCGACGAACGCACGTTCGACTTCTGGGACTCGACGACGGAACTGGGTTCGCGCGGCTACTTCGACCCCGACTTCCGCGTGCGGAGGGCCGAACGGATCGACAGGATACAGTTCTGGAAGTCCTGCCCGGTCGAGTTCGAACTGGAGGTGCGGAAGTGACAACCGTCGTTCTCGGCTGGGACGCCCTCGACGCGAACCTGGTCGAGGCGTTCGACCTCGACGGCGCGTTCGGCGAACACGGGCGTCGGCTGTCGACGTTCGACAATCCGACGCTCGGCAAGCCACACACCTACGAGGTCTGGCCGTCGATGATCACCGGACTTCACCCTGACGACCACGGCATCCACGCGGCCACCGAGGAGGAGGGCGTCGCCTGGGGGAATCCGGCGATCAGCGTCGCCGCGCGGATCGGCCGCCGCGTCGTCCCCGACGACCTCCGCACGCGTATCGGCGCGTTGCTCCGCGAGCGCGGAGCCGGTCTCGATTTCAAATCGCCGGCGTACTACCGCGAACGCGGCGTCGACACCGTCTTCGACGGACGCACGGCCCGCGCTATCACGGTACCGAACTACGCGACCGAACGCGACGAGCGCCTCGGGCTAGACGCCGACCGCGGGGCCGCGCTCGGCGAGTTCCTCTCGATCGACGAGGGCGCCGACGACGAGACGGCACACGAACCCCGGGTGTCCGTCCCCGAACTCGAAGAGCGTCTGGTGAGCGAGGCCACCGAGAAACTCGGCATCGTCCGCTCTTGCCTCCAGCGCGACTACGATCTCGTGTTCGCTTGGCTCGGCTACCTCGACACCGTCGGTCACCTCGCGCCGGTCGTAGACGAGGACGGGTGGCAGGAGCGGGCGTACCGTCTAGCCGCCGCCTTTACCGGAGAGGTAGCCGCAGCGCTCGCGCCCGACGACACGCTACTTTGCGTGTCGGACCACGGCCTGACGGACGGCCACCACACACACGACCCGTACGCCGCGGCGTCCAACGCAGAAGCGCTTCGGGGCGTCGAGTCGGTGTTCGACGTTCGCGACGGAATCGAGCGGGTCACGCCGTCGACCGGGGCGACGGACGACCCGCCCGTCCGCGAGGCGTTCCGCGCGGACAGCGCCGTCACGTCCCGGGACGCGTCGGACGTCCGGGACCAACTCGAAGACCTGGGCTACCTCTGAGCCGTGGCGGCGGAACCGTTCCCCTCCCGTGCGAGAAAGTGGGCAGTCCAACAGATGTCGCCTGTGTGACACCGTCCGGATCAGTTGGAGCGACCGGGAGAGACCGAGCGGAACGACTACCTCAACATCGTGTTGCCCGACCCGGTGTTACGTCCCGGCGCTCGTCACCGTCCCGTTCGCGGTTTTCAAACCGCGTCGGGAGGTCCAGAACGGTGCCGGCTCCGTCGAGGAGAAGCTACGCGCCCTCGGATACCCGGAGTAGCCGCGGCCGACAGTATATATGCCTCGCCGACAACGCTCACGTATGTCGCTCGGAGGGAATCGGCGTGAGTGACGACAGCCGTATCTCACGGTTCGTCCAGTCGACCGCGCGCAAAGCGGGCAAACAGTACGGCGAGGCGAAGCGCGCGTACCGGTCCGCCCGCCTGCAACACGGTCTGCCGACGGACGACGCCGGACGAGCGAAGATAGTCTGCCGACGCTACGCCGAGAAGCGAACCGCGAACATAGACGACCAGGGCCATCCAGCCTGCTTCGAGGCGGGCCATCCGGACTGCGAAGGCTGCGCCGAGGACGTGCGCGAGGGTCGTATCGAGACCTGGTGACTTTTCCCGCCCGGCGTCGCTCTGGCCGGTATGGACCGCCCCATCGTCGCAGTGATACTCGCCGGCGGTACCGGGACGCGACTCTACCCCGCGAGTCGAAGCGACCGCCCCAAGCAGTTCCAGTCGTTCGGCGGCGACCGCTCGCTGCTCGCTCGGACCGCCGACAGGGTCGATTTCGCCGACGAAACCGTCGTCCTCACGCGCGACGCCTACGCCGACGCGGTGCCCGCCCACGCTCCAGACGCCGACGTACTGGTCGAACCCGCGCCACGAGACACCGGCCCCGCGCTGACGTACGCCGCCGCTCGACTCCGCGAACGGGTCGACGACGCCGTTCTCCTGTGCGTGCCAAGCGACCACCGGCTCCGGGGCGATTTCGAGTCCCCCGCTCGCCGCGCCGCCCGCGTCGCCGTCGAGACTGACGGCCTCGTCACGCTCGGTGTCGAACCGACTCGGCCGGCGACCGAGTACGGCTACGTCGAACCGCGACGGGAACAGGACGGCTACGCGCCGGTCCGCCGGTTCCGGGAGAAACCGGACCGCGAAACCGCCGCGGAACTCGTCGACGACTGTTACTGGAACGCCGGCATCTTCGCGTGGACGCCCGACGCCTTCCTGCGCGAGGCGCGGGACTCGCCGCTCTCGACCGTCGTCGCGGCGGCCGAAAACGGTGGGGAAACGGCTCCGAACCGCCGAGACGCCGACCCGCTCGCCACCGCCGTCCGCGAGACCGACCCGGTAAGCGTCGACTACGCCGTTCTGGAGCGCACGGACGACGCGTACGTCGTTCCCGTCTCGTTCGAGTGGGACGACCTCGGGTCGTGGGACGCCCTAGAGCGGGTCGTCGGCGGTGACGACAACGCCGTCCTCGGCGACGCGCTGACGATAGACGCCGCGGACAACGTCGTCGCCAGCGACGGTGACACCCACGTCTCAGTCGTCGGAGCCGACGACCTGGTCGTCGCCGCGTACGGCGACCGCGTGCTGGTCGTACCGAAAGACGACGCACAGCGCGTCCGGGAGGTCGTCAAGCGACTGCGCGACGCCGGCGAGTTCTGAGCCGGGACGGCGGTCATCGCCGCTCAGGAGCGCAGGCGGCCGCCGTCAACCGGCATCGCCACGCCGTTGACGAAACTCGCACGGTCGCTGGAGAGGAAGGCGATAGCGTCGCCCAGTTCCATCGGGTCGCCGATGCGGTCGAGCGGGATGTCCGCCGACCAGTCTTCGAGTCCCTCCTCGTAACTGCCGTACTCGCCGCGGTCGAGGCCCTGTTCGATGAGTTCCTCGATCCTGGGCGTCTCGTGGGCACCGGGCAACACGGCGTTGGCCCGCACGCCCGGCGCGAACTCCCGCGAAACGGTTTTGACCGTGCCGATGACGGCCCGACGCACCGCGTTCGAGAGGACAAGCCCCTCGATGGCCTCGCGGACGCTGGTGGACGTGATCGAGACGATGCTGCCCGCGTCGCTGTCTTCCAGATAGGGGTGTGCCTCCTTCAGCGTCCAGACGTGACTCATCACGAGCATGTCGTACGCCGCGTACCAGTCGCGCTCGTCCATGTCCACGAACGCGCCGCTCGGAACGCCCCCGGCAGAGGTAACCACGTGGTCGAGGCCACCGAAGGCGTCGACGGTCTCCTCGACCAGCGACACGATGTCGCTCCGGCTAGTGATGTCCGCCTGCTGGGCGCGTACCTCGCCGTCCGCGACCGACGCCACCTCCTCGCGCGCCGCTTCGAGGCGGTCGGTCGACCGCCCGCAGATACTGACGTTCGCGCCCTCCCGGGCGAGGGCTTTGGCGCTCGCGAGGCCGAGACCGCTCGAACTCGCCGTGACCAGTGCCGCGTTGCCGTCGATTCCAAGATCCATATCGTGGCCAACGCGGCGGGCGCACTAATCTTTCGGGACTCCGGATCCGCTCGGACGGCCGGATCTGTCCGGCCCATTCACCGGGATCTGGCCCGACCGCTCACTCGGACCGCCGGACCCGGACGCTGCCGTCGTTGGAGACGCCGACCAGCAGCGCCTCGCTCACCTTCCGTCCGCTGATGGCGTCGCCCGCCTCGTCGCTGACGATCTTCATCAGGTCCGGTGCGGTGTGGCTCACCTTCACACCTGCCTCGTCGCAGGCGTCGTAGACGCGCTGGGGAACGTCGTACAGGTCGGTTTCGGTCTCGACCTCGACCTGTACCGGCGCTTTCAGCGCCTCCGCGAACGCCACCGTTTCGCGCGCCTTCTCGACGTTCGTTCGAGCGCTCGCCTCAACGCTGGAGACGTTGGCACGCGAGGTGCCGAGCAGTTCGGCGATAGCGGACTGCGACGCGCCCCGCTGGCGCAGGGCGAGCACCTCGGCCTGCCGACGCGTCAGCGCGCTCTCAGTCGGGTCGAATCCGACCCGGTCCAGCAACTCGTCGACGTTCGCGGTCACGGCTTCCTCGTCACCGTCTGCGTCGCTCATCGGGTGTGGATACGAACCCCAATGCGAAAAACGGTCGGGACTGTCCACGCGCCGACCAGGACGAAACGGCCGTTCAGGAGCCCCAGAAGTTGTCGCGGCTTCCCAGACGCTCGCGGTCGGGGCCGCGGCCCCCGCTGTCTTCGTCGTCATTGTCATCGCTGACGGCTTCGTCGGTCTCTTCTCCGTCCGTCTCCTCGTCGGGTTCTTCCTCGTCGTCCATCGGGAGGCGCTCGACCTCGTCGGCGCGAGCGTGGTTCGAGTGCACCTCGGTTATCTTCACTCGGGCGCGAGCCTCCGGAAGGACCCCGTCGACCAGCACGATGAAGCCGTCCTCGGTCCGCCCGACGCCGGCACCGCTCTCGTGGATGTCTTCGACGTCGACGACGAGTTCCTCCTGTTGCTGGACCGGTTGCGTTTGCAGGTCTTCGATGGGCTGGCTGTAGTGATTACACCACTCCTTGCCGCCGCGGTCGCCGTAGTGTTGGCACCCCATCCCTTCGATCCGTTCGGAGAAACTGGGGCATTCGTCGGCGAGTGGACAGTCCGCCATGCGGCATGGTACTTTACCGGGCGATTAAACGCTTGCGTTTGGGCGATCACTGCATAACGCTTTTTCACGCCCTCTCCGAATCACGATCAGTGACACGTCGCGTCCCCGAACTCGCCGTGCTCGTCGGACTGGTTCTCGCCGGGACCGTTCTCGCCGCGGTCGTCGTACTGGAACCCGCGTTCGTCACCGATCCTGAGCGCCTGCTGGTCACGGTGACGTTCGTTCTCGCCCTGTTGTACCCCTTTGCGACGTTCGCCGTCGTTCGGATGGAGGACCCGACCTGGCTCCTCCCGCCGGACCGACTTCTATTGGTCGCTACCGTCCTGGCGGCCGGCGTCGGTCTCGTCGGAGCGTCGGCGGACCCGGTGTTCGCCGCGGTGGTGGCAGCACTGCTCGCTCTCCCGCCGGTGGTCTACAACGCGGAGTACGGTGGCAGTCTCGAATCGCTCCCCCCGTTCCCGGTTCTGGTCGGGTCGGCGCTCGTCGCCGTCACCGTCGTCGGGGTCAGCGCGTTCAGCGGCGCGGACCCCCTGCTCTCGGCCCTTCTCGGCTCCGTCCTCGTCCTGCTCGGCGGCGGTTACTACACGTCGCGGACTCCGGGACGGCGGGCACAGCGCCGCGCCGGAGCCGTCGTCTCGACTTCGCTCGCGCTCTTCGTCGTCGAACACGTCCTCATCGGCGGCTGAGCCGCGTCGATGCCCCGTGTCTCTGTATCGACGCTTCTCCCACAGTATCTGTTTTCCCCTCGGTATACGAGAACCACGTGCTACGCGCTCGCGTGAACGTGTCCTCTCAGCCTATCGTCGATCGGTACCGACTGATTCGTCGAGAACGACGACGACCGTCGGCTCCGTGACGGACGTTTCGTCGGGACACTCCGCGGCGCGCTCGACGGTGAACTGCTGTGCCGTCTCGTTGTTTTCGCCGGGGACACGGTGCCACACTCGAATATCCAGTTCGACTTCCTCTCCACCCCCGATCACCTCCGCCGTTGCGTACGAGTAGTCATCGGGCCAGACGAGTTGTGCGTCAGAGTCCCGACGGTCAGGCGTGTAGACGCAGGCGCTGACTGAGGGCGGTGACAGTTTCCGCGCTCCGACGAACTCGTTTTTCGCGGTGACGGTCCCGACGATCATCTGTGGATCGTCGGGGGTACTCGTCACCTCGTTTTCTAGTGCGGCCGTGTAGACGACGCCACCGCCGAGCAGGTCGGCGACGATCAGTAGGCCGGCGACAACCGCGACGACGGCGAGTACGTACCGGCTCTGTCGCCACGGTAGGCCGGCCTCTCGTTCTCGCAGCAGGTAGCCGAGCCCGATGAACAGCATCGAGGAGAAAACGAGCGCCAGAAAGACGCCGGTGTCGCCGACGTCGTACCGGTCGATCGTGTAGCCGAGAAACATGAGGTACGCACCCCCACTCAGTACGTAGAGCACGCTGTCGAGCGTCGGGCGATCGATCGCGCTTGCGGCCGTGAAAAACGCGACGAATCCGAGCAACAGCAGCAGTGATTTGACCGGCACCGACAGCTCGAACACCAGATCGCGGCCGAAGTAGACCAACGCGCCCAGACCGAACAGCACGCCGAGTCCGTACAGTATCTTGACGTCGTCTATTTCGAAATCCATAGGTCAAATCCGAGTAATTAAGAATCACTCAGACGCGTATTAAATTTGTCCTTGAGAGGAATTCGTTCCGACGAGGTGACGTACGCCGAGAGTTCCGGTCAGACCCGACCCGCCGGAACGTGTCTATCAGGATTCAGCGACGCGGGACGACCTTTTCACCTATTCGCCTTCGGCGAATCGTTCGTCGAAAAACTCGGCCACAAACCGCTCGATCCTCGCGGCGCTCGGGTACTTGCAGGTGTACGATAGGTCCACCAGTGACGTTCGAGGCGCAAGCGACGTTCGTCACGCCAGCGGCGTGCGCTCTACGACGGTGCCGTCGACGGTCGGATACTGCTCGACGATTTCGCCGTCCTCGACGTCGCCTTCCTCGACCATCTCCTCAAGTAGCCACCACGCGAGTTCGACGTGTTCCGTCTTCACAGTGTAGAACTCCTCGGGGACGCCGAGTTCATCGAGACGTTCGACCGGTGCTCGGGTCTTGCCGTAGACGAGCGTCCCGTCGTCGGTCACCTCGTCGAACTCGCGCTGGATGTTCTCGGCCATCCGTTTCATGCGGTTGCGGTGCTGAGCGGCGTCTTTGAACACGCTCGTACAGAAGTACACGCGCTCGTGGTCGCCCATCACGTCCAGTATCTCCTTCGACCCGTCGACGGCACTCATGTGGCCGTCCTGCAGTTCGTACCCTTTCTCCTGCATCCGGCGGTAGTTGCCGTCGCTCATCTCGAACTCGTTGACGTTACAGAAGTCGGCGGCCCCCTCGTCGAGGAACTCCAAGAACTCCTCCTCGGCGCGGATGCCCGGGATCTCGAAGGCGGGCGTGAGCCCTTCCTCGCGGGCGATGTAGAGGATCTCCTCCCACTCCGTGCCGTGCATGTCGCCCCAGAGTTCCAGCGGCGGGTGGAATCGGATCTCGTCCAGCCCCGCTTCGGAGAGGCGGCGCATGTTCTCCCGTCCGCCGGGGATACCCGTATAGAGGTGCGTGTGGTGCTCGTCCCCGAACTCCTCGGTCAGCAGTTCGAGGTAGTGGCAGGTGCGGTCCAGCGCTTCCTGCGGTTCGCCGCCCGTGATGGAGGTGCCGAGCGCGTCCATGCGCTTGGCTTCGGTGATGACGTCCTCGTCCGACTCGACTTTCCGCTCGTTGGCGTACACGTCAGTGACGTTCTTGCGGTTCTCGCCGAGCGGACAGTAGAAACAGTCCCGCTGGTCACAGTAACCGTAGACGAACATCACCATCTTCCCGCCCTTGGCGCACTGTTCGCAGCCCTCCGATATCATTCGTCTCCCGATACACGTCGCACGCTCAAAAGCTATCCGGAACGCGGTTGCGACTTCCCGATACGCGTCGCTAACCGAACTTACCGGTGATGTAATCTTCGACGCGCTGGTGTTCGGGGTTTTCGAAGACGACGCTAGTGTCGTCGAACTCGACGAGTTCACCGCCGGTGAGGAAGACGGCGGTTTTGTCGGAGATGCGTGCGGCCTGTTGCATGTTGTGGGTGACGATGACGACGGTGTAGTCTTGGGCGAGTTCTTCGATGAGGTCTTCGATCTGGGAGGTGGCGACGGGGTCGAGCGCGCTGGCGGGTTCGTCCATCAGGAGGACGTCGGGGTCGGGTGCGATGGCGCGGGCGATACAGAGCCGTTGTTGTTGGCCTCCCGAGAGGTCGAGCGCCGATTCGTCGAGGCGGTCGTTGACTTCGTCCCACAGCGCCGCGCGGCGCAGCGCCGTCTCCACGCGCTCGTCGAGGTTCTCCGTGTCGTCTTGGACTCGGAGTCCGTACGCGACGTTGTCGTAGATGCTCTTGGGAAACGGGTTCGGTGCCTGAAACACCATCCCGATCCGCCGCCGGAGCGCGACCGGGTCCACGTCCGCGTCGTAGACGTTTTTCCCCTCGAACAGCAACTCGCCTTTGACGCGCGCCGAATCAACCAGGTCGTTCATCCGGTTGATACACCGCAGGAACGTCGATTTCCCGCAGCCGGACGGCCCGATTATCGCCGTCACCTTCTCCGCGGGTATCTCGATGTCTATCTCCTGCAGCGCTCGCTCCTCGCCGTAGTACACGTCAAGCGCCTGCGTTTCGACGACTGTTCTAGTTTCGCTCTGTTCGCCAGTGGTTCGCTCGTGTCCGACCGCGTCGGCTCCCGGCGACGGCGAGATCAGCGATTCGTCGTCCGCGTCGGGACTAGGGTCGGTGCCGGATATGGTTTCCTGTGACATGGGTATTACTGCCGCTGGTATCTGTTTCGGATGAGTATCGCCGTGGCGTTCATCAGGAGCAACACGGTCAGCAGCGTCACGACGCCCGCGGCCATCACACCGTACTGGAACTCGTATTTCGGGAAGCTGACCCAGGCGTAGATCTGCCGGGGCATCGCGCTGAACCGGTCGAAGAAGGACGACGGCGGGCTAAACACCGTCGTCGCCGCACCGATCATGATGAGCGGGGCCGTTTCGCCGATGGCCCGTCCGAGCGCCAGGATAGTTCCCGTGAGGATCCCCGGAAGCGCCTCCGGAAGGACGACCCGCCAGACGGTCTGCCAGCGGGTCGCGCCCATCCCGTACGACGCCTTTCTCATCGAGTCCGGCACGCTCCGGATCGCCTCCTGGGCGGAGATGATGATGATGGGAAGGATGAGCAGGCCGACCGTGAACCCGCCGACGACGACCGTCCCGGTGCCGAGGCCGACGAACCGGACGAACAGCGCGAGACCGAGCAGTCCGTACACGACCGACGGGACGCCGGCGAGGTTCCCGATGTTGATCTCGATGAGCGTCGCTATCGGGTTGTCGGACGCGTACTCCTCCAGATAGATCGCGGCTCCGACGCCGATCGGAAAGGCCGACAGCGCGATCACGATGAGCATCATCACGGACCCGACCAGTGCGGGGTAGATCCCGGCCTTCTCGGGGAACCGCGAGTGCGCGCTCGTGAGGAAGTCGCCGTCGAGCCACGGTCCGTACGCGGGATCGGTCAGGGCGAACGCGTCGACGACGACGTACAGCAGCAACACGAACACCATGAAGATGCCGAACACCGTCGCGGCGAGACAGCCGAGTTCGAACGCGCGACCTTTCGCGTAGCCGGTCGTCCTCTCGGTCCCGAACCAGTCCCGCCCGCTGTCGGTCGCCATCAGGCGGTCACCTCCGTTCGGAAACGAGCGTGTAGCGTCATTGGTACTCCTCCTGGAAGCGCCTGGCAACGAGAGTGCTGATGAGGTTCATGACGAACGTGATCGAAAACAGTGTCAGACCGATAGCGAACAGCGCCTTGTACGCGGTCGTTCCGCCCGACAGGTCGCTGACGCCGAGTTCGATCATCGCGGATGTCATCGTCTGGATCGAATTGAACAACACGGTGTCGACGTTCGATGAGGTGATCATCGTCGGCGACTGCCCGGCCGCGACGACGACTGCCATCGTCTCGCCGATCGCCCGCGACAGCGCGAGGACGAACGACGAGACGATCCCGGAGGCCGCGGCCGGGACGACCACGCCGGTCGACACCTCGAACTTCGTCGCGCCCAGTCCGTACCCCGCCTCTCTGAGCGAGTCCGGGACGGAACTCATCGCGTCCTCGCTGATCGACGATACCATTGGGATGATCATGATGCCGACGACGATGGACGCCGAGAGCGCGTTGAACGTGCTCACCGGAAGTACGGCGTCGAGCGCTGGCGTGATGTACACGAGCCCGAAGTAGCCGTAGACGACCGTCGGGATCCCCGCCAGAACCTCCAGACCGGGTTTAAGAACCGAGCGGACGCGGTCGCTCGCGTACTCGCTCAGGTAGATCGCCGATGCCACGCCGAGCGGCAGTGCGATCAGGGCAGACAGGACCGTGACCAACAGCGTGTTCGTCACGAGCGGTAGGACCCCGAACGAGTAGGGCTTGATCGCCGGACTCCAGTCGGTACCGGTGAAAAACGCCACCGGGGACACCTCGGTGAAGAAATCGATCGCGTCGAAGAGCAAGGTACCGATGATACCGAACGTGACGAACACCGACAGGGCTGCGCAGGTGAGCAACAACAGCCACACGCCGCGTTCTTTCGCCGAGCGGCTCACTGCGTCCCCTGTCAGATCGACGTGAGTGGATTCTCTACTCATGAGATGGGAGAAAGAAGCGCCCGCGTTACGTTACGAGACGTCCTCGATGTTCGATTCGAGTTTGTCCAGGTTCTCGTTCATCTGCTCCTCGCTGGAGGGGACGTAGCCGATTTCGCTCACCATGTCGGTTTCGGCGCTCTCGAGGTAGTACTTCAGGAACTCCTGGACCTGTTCCTCTTCGAGGGCGTCCTTAGCGGGGTAGATGAACAGCGGTCGCGCCATCGGGTACGAGCCGTCTTTCGCGTTTTCGAGACTCGGCTCGGTGCAGCCATCCCCGGCGTCGATCTCGACGGCTTTGATGCGGTCCTTGTTCTCGGCGTAGTACGCGTAGCCGAAATACCCCATCGCGTAATCGGAGCCTTCGATACCCTGAACGATGCGGTTGTCCTCCTCCGTCGCCTCGTAGTCGTCCCGGTGGGCACCGACCTCGCCGTTGACGTACTCCGTGAACCAGTCGAACGTCCCCGATGTCGAGGCCGCGCCGTACAGTTCGAACTCCTTATCGGGCCACTCGTCGCGGACGTCGCTCCAGGTTTCCGCGCCGTCGGGTTGCCAGATCTGGTTGAGTTCGTCCACCGTGAGACAGTCGACCCAGTCCGCGTTCTGGTTCACTGCGACCGTCAGCGCGTCGCCCGCTATCTCGAACTCGAGCGGTTCCACGTCGTTCTCGCTGCAGTGGTCGACCTCCTCGTCCTTGATCGGGCGGGAGGCACCGTTGATGTGGCTATTGCCCGGACAGAAGTGGTTCTCGAAGCCGCCGCCGCTCCCGGTCGAGTCCACCGAGATGTCCACGTCCGAGTGGTCTTTCTTGAACTCCTCGGCGAACGCCACGGAGATCGGGTACACCGTACTCGATCCGGTTATGTTGACCTC
Source organism: Halostella sp. PRR32 (assembly GCF_034808085.1). Taxonomy (NCBI): domain Archaea; kingdom Methanobacteriati; phylum Methanobacteriota; class Halobacteria; order Halobacteriales; family Natronoarchaeaceae; genus Halostella; species Halostella sp. PRR32. The sequence goes on along the minus strand of NZ_JAXHGL010000002.1, from coordinate 358,496 downwards.
TCCGGAGAGGTCACTACTTTCGTCCCCGAGTACGTTACACCCTGCAAGCGCCGTTGCGCTTGCCACGCCGGATGCGGCGAGGAACTTACGTCGCGACACGCCGGGCACCTTGTCAGTGTGCTCTGGCATCATCTGAACCATCCTGTAGTCATAATAAGTAATCTGCTATGAAATCTATATAGATGTATGTGGGGGTATGGATTGATACCAACACTACTACAGATTCAGTCGTTTCTGAGATGATATGGGACGTAATAGGCGGTAAATTGGGGTAATTAGCCGTCTCAGTAGCGTTCTGAAAGCTATCTGGACATTCAGACGTATACGTAGGTACTGGCAGATAGTGTAGTTAAAGGATAGAATATGGCTGGAAAGAACCATAGATATATAGAAATAGGTGGATTTATTCCGGACGAGCCGGCACTGTCGGATATGGAGACCCGAAAGGTCCAGGTCACCGGCGGATCGACGTTTACTGTTTCGCTTCCCAAGTCGTGGGCGAACGACAACGAGGTTAGCGCCGGAAGCGAAGTCGAGTTCTATCCGGAAGAAGACACGCTCTTGCTCACGCCGCGCAGCGACTCCGAGCGAGTCGAAGGGTCACTCGACGTGTCGGAACTGGAGGGCCAACAGCTGACCCGCGCGGTGATGACGATGTACGTCAGCGGCTTCGACATTATCGCGCTGGAGGCTAACCGCATCACGACGGACCAGCGCCGGGCCATCCGCGACGCGGTCCAGGGCCTCGTCGGCCTCGAAGTGCTCGAAGAGACCAGCGAGCGGGTAGTCCTGCAGGAGCTACTCGACTCCTCCGAACTGTCGATCAAGAACGCGGTGACGCGGATGCGGCTCATCTCCCGGTCGATGCTCGAAGACGCGGTGACGGCGCTGGTCGAAAACGACGACGACCTGGCCCGCGACGTGATCGAACGCGACGACGACGTGGACAGGCTGTACTTCGTGGTATCGCGCATCTTCCGGGCGACGCTGCGCTCGCCGCGAGCGGCCAAAGAACTCGGACTCCCCCGAGAGGTGTGTTTCGACTATCACTCCTCCGCCCGCCAACTCGAACGGATCGCCGACCACGCCGCGAAGATAGCCCACCTCGCGCTGGAACTCGGCGACGTTCCCGACGGCGTCACTGACGACGTTGCCTCGGGATTAGAGGCTCTCCACGAGGACTCCACCACGGTGATCAACAACGCCATGGACGCGCTGTTCATGGACGACTCCGACCGGTCGGAGGAACTCGCCAACGAGGCGCGCGAATCCATTCTCGCTATCGACGAACACACCCGCGAGCTACGCAGGCATCTCCGCGATCTGGACCCCGGAGAGGCTCAGCTCCTCGGACTGGTCGTCGACTCGCTGTCGCGGAGCGCCGACTACGGCGGCAACGTCGCCGAGACGGCGCTGCAGCGGGCAGCGCCGCGACCGTGACCGCTCTCCGAAACCATGCCACGCGGCGCGGCTGACCGCCGTGCCCAAAAGCAAATAAGCGCAAGCCGTGAACTGTCACCCGATGCTGTTGGTGCTCTGTGTCGACCTGGACGACGACATCGGTCGAAAGACCACCGTCGGAACCCCGGTCGTCGGTCGAGATCCGGTCGAGGAGGCTGCAGTCGCCCTCGCCACGACCGACCCGGAGGACAGCGACGTCAACGTGCTGTTCCAGGGGTTACACATCGCCGAGGAGATAACCGACGAAGAGGTCGAAGTCGCTGCCGTGACGGGCAACGACGGCGGCGACGTAAGCGCCAACCGCGAGGTCGGCGAGGAGGTCGACGAGGTGCTCGCCAGCCTAAGCACCGGCGAGGGCGTCACGGCGCTCGTGGTCACCGACGGCGCGCAGGACGAGAGCGTCGTCCCGGTGATCCGCTCTCGGGTCACGATCGACGGCGTCAGACGCGTCGTCGTCCGGCAGGCCCAGGACCTGGAGTCCGTCTACTACACGATGAAGCAGGTGCTGAACGACCCCGAAACGCGCGGGACGGTGCTCGTACCGCTCGGGATCCTGCTGTTGATCTATCCGCTCGCGGTCATCGCCAGCATGCTGGAACTCCCCGGCGGTGCCGTGTTCGGGATCGTGTCTGCGATGCTCGGACTCTACTTCCTCTCTCGTGGACTCGGTATCGCGGAGACGCTCGACACGCTCGTCGGTCGGGCGCGAAACAGCCTCTACGCGGGCCGAGTGACGATCATCACCTACCTCGTCGCCGCCGTGTTACTCGTCATCGGCGGCGTCGACGGTCTGAACCAACTCGAAGCGACGCAGATGGAGACGAACGGGACGCTCGGGGCGATCGAAGTAGCCGCCGCGCTCGTCCACGGCTCCGTCCAGTGGTTTGCGGCCGCCGGAATCACCACGAGTCTCGGCCAGATCACCGACGAGTACCTCGCCGACCGTCTGGAGTGGCGATACCTGAACGCGCCGTTTTACGTGCTCTCTATCGCCATCGTGTTAGACGCCGTCAGCGCCTATTTCCTCGATATGGCGGGCCTTTCCGTCCTCGCGGCCGCGCTGACGGGCGGAACGCTGCTCGGACTCGTGAGTACGCTCGTGTTCGCTATCGTGGAGTCTCGGTTCCCCCAGGATGCGGAGACAGACCGCGACGGCGAACCGGTCTGACGGCGGCGCGTGACTCGTCAGTGCCTCGCGGTCACCGCTCGCGAACGACAACGAACTTCGCCAGATCACGCAGATACTCCTCCGCTTGCGTGTCCGTCGTATCCACGCGCTCTAACGCGGCGAGCGCCTGGTCCGCTTCGTGTCGGGCGCGTTCGTTGGCTCCGTCCGGCGTCAGGTTCGTCACCTGAACGACCGAGGGGCGGTCCATCTCCGCGTCGAGACCGGTCGGTTTCCCCAGTTCCTCGGCGTCAGCCGTCGCGTCCAGTACGTCGTCCCGGATCTGGAACGCGACGCCGACGCGCTCGGCGTACTCGCCGAATGCCTCGACTGTGAACGCGTCGGCGTCGGCGGCTACCGCGCCGAGTTCGGCCGCGGCGCGAAACAGTGCGCCCGTCTTCCGGCGGGCCAGTTCCATGTACTCGGACTCGGACTCGGGTTTCGCCACGAGTTCCGTCGCTTCGCCCTCTCCGAGTTCGACCATCGCCTCGGCGACGATCTGCATCGCCTGCGGGTTCGGGGAAAACAGGTCGAACGCCTCTCCGAGTAGCCCGTCGCTAGAGATGATCGCCGGTCCGTAGCCGTACTTGGCCCAGGCGCTGTCGACGCCGCGGCGGACGTCCGACCGGTCGATGATGTCGTCGACGACGAGCGAGGCGTTGTGGACGAGTTCCACGCCAACGCCGAAGTCGACGGCGTCCTCGGCCTCGCCGCTTGCGGCCTCACAGGCGAGCAGCGTCACCATCGGTCGAACCCGCTTGCCGCCGGACAGCGCCACGTGGCGAACCTCGTCTTCGAGCTCCGCCGGCTCGACGCCGTCGATGACGGCCGTGAGCCGGTCTTCGATGAGCGACTGTCGACGCTCGAGAAACTCCATTACTGCGGCGTTAGGACCGGTCCCGCAAGTACGTGACGGAATCGCGTGTTGCCGGCGTCCGCCGGCGCGCGGGGTCCCGTCGCCGGCGCGCTCGATCACGTCGCCGTCTTTCTGTGGCCGCCCACTCTTGTCGCTGGCGTCCGTACGACGGCTATGGACAGTTCACACGCGCTCGTGGTCGGCGGCGGCGGCACCGGCGTCGGAACCGCCCGGGACCTCGCGATGCGCGGCGTCGACGTGACGCTGGTCGACCGCGGCGGCCTCGGAAGCGGGACGACCGGCCGGTCGCACGGCCTCCTCCACAGCGGCGCGCGCTACGCGGAGAACGACCCGAGCGGAGCCAGTGAGTGCATCCGGGAAAACCGAATCTTGCGGGACATCGCCGGGCACTGCATCGGGTGCGACTGCGGCTACTTCGTGCAACTGACTGACGACGACCCGGCGTACTTCGACGAGAAACTCTCCGCCTGTCGCGACCTGAACGTCCCCGCCGAGGTGCGTACGCCCGACGAAGTCGGGGACGAGGTGCCGGACCTGACCGACGACGCCGAGCGCATCATGGTGGTTCCGGACGGCGTGATCTACCCGTCGCGACTCGTCGCGGCCACGGCGGCGAGCGCCCGCGAGCACGGCGCGACGATCCGACCGAACGCCCCGGTGCGGGATCTACTGGTCGAAAACGACGCCGTCGTCGGAGCGCGCGTCGAGACTGACGACGGCGAGGAGACGATCCGCGCGGACCACGTCGTCAACGCCGCCGGCGCGTGGGCCGGAGAGGTCGCTGACATGGCGGCCGTCGACGTATCGATGCGCCCGGCGAAGGGCGTGATGGTCGCCGTCGACTACCCGGACCTCCCGGTCGTCCTGAACCGCTGTCGTCCGCCCGCCGACGGCGACATCGTGGTCCCCCACGAAGGCGAGGTCGTCCTCGGCACGACGAGCGTCGCCGTGGACGACCCCGACGAGTTCGACGAGGAGCGCTGGGAGGTAGAGCGCTGTATCGAGGAGTGCGCCCGGATGCTTCCGCCGGTCGCCGACGCCGCCGTCGAACGGACGTACTGGGGGGTCAGACCGCTGTACGGCCCGGACGAGGACGAACGCGAGGGCGAACGCGGCATCTCTCGGGGTTTTTTCGTCCTCGACCACGCCGACCGCGACGGTCTGGACGGGTTCACCACGGTCGTCGGCGGTAAACTCACGACTCACCGCCTCATGGCCGAGGCCGTGGCGGACCACGTCTGCGGTCGGTTCGGCGTCGACGTACCGTGTCGCACCCCGGACGAACCGCTGTACGGCGCTGGGGATCCCGGCGCAGTTCAGGACGCGATCCGCGAATTCCACGCGCTCTCACCGGCTGACGAGGACACACAGCGGTCGTCGAGCCACTGATCGACTGAAAAAAGCGCTTTCGACGGTCACCGGCCGTGGTGGCTGGTCGACCCGACGTTCGCTCGACCGAACCAGGTCGGCGACAGTTACGACGCGTCAGTACTGGTGCTGGCCGCCGTGTTGGCCCTGCTGACTCCGTCGGCCCTGCTGCTGTCTTCGCTGGTGGGTCTGACCGCCCTGGTGACTCTGCTGGCCCTGCTGCTGACTACCTCGCTGGCCCTGCTGGCGCTGTTCGTGCTGCTGTCCGCCGCGTCGCTGCTGACCGCTCTGGCGTCCCTGTCGCTGACCCATTCGTCCGCCCTGCTGAGCGCCACGATGTTGTTGGCCGCCCTGCTGGTGCTGTTGTCCGTGCTGCTGCCCCATCTGTCCGCGCTGACTCTGCTGGCGCTGTCCGTGCTGCTGTCCGCCGCGTCGCTGCTGACTCTGTTGGCCAGTCTGACTGCGCCGACCTTGCTGACCGCCGCGCTGGCGACCGCCCTGCTGGTGTTGGCCGTGCTGCTGGCCCTGCTGGCCTTGGCCCATCTGTCCTCGCTGACCCTGCTGATGCTGGCCACCTTGCTGATGCCGCTGGCCCTGCTGACTACCGCGTTGTCGGCCGCTTTGCTGATGCTGCTGACTCTGTCGTCCCTGTCGTTGACTCGTCCGACCGCCGGAGTGCCCGCCGGTCTGCTGACTCCGCCGACCGCTGTGTTGCTGATGCTGGCCTTCGTGACGGCCGCCGTGCCGTTGCTGCTGACCGCCACCCTGCTGGCCGTGCTGATCCTGCTGGCGTCCACCCTGATGCTGATCCTGTCCTTGCAGCGTACCCTGATGTCCGCTGTGCTGTCGGTGTTGCTGGTGTTCCCCTCGCTGCCCCTGCGTCTGGCGGCCGCCCTGGCCCTGCTGATGCTGTCCGCCTTGCTGGTGCTGACCGTGTTGCTGTCCGCCACGCTGGCTCTGGCGGCCCTGCTGGGAACCACTCTGTGTCCCTTGGAACTGTCCCTGTTCGTCTCGCTGCTGTTTTTGTGCGGAGTGTCGGCCGCCTCGCTGTCGACCCTGGTTTTGTCGTGCCATAGCAGTCGTGGTCGACGGTAGGTTCCCGGATTAACCGGGACGGTCGTTCACCGTTGTTCCAACTGAAAGTATCACGATTGCGTGAACAGTAACGCGAACGAATAGGCCAGTAGTTTGGTCAAACGCCCGCGGTAGATGACCCTTTCCAGTAAAATGGGTAGAATGCTATCGGTAGCATCCCGTTACTCCGGATACTGTTCGGCGAGTTTCGAGACCGCGGTTCAACGAGACGGACGGAATGCGTCGTTGCGTCGCGCCGCTGTCCGTTGAATTCCCCGGTCAGCGCCGGCTCCGTGTGCGACTGCCGTTTTTAACAGTAGGTTTCTGTAGTGAGTGAACTGAACGGGAAAACTAGACGGGGAAAATCCAGCTAAAAACACTACCGGGTCGAGTTCCCGACGAGTTGATCGCGAAGAGAGCCGCTCGGTCGCATCGCTTCTCCGCGGACCTACCCGCCGAACTCCTCGATCAGTGCCGGCACCACGTCGAACAGGTCATCGACGACGCCGTAGTCCGCCAGGTCGAAGATAGGCGCGTTGGGGTCCGTGTTGATTGCGATGATGGTGTCGCTCCCTTTCATTCCGGCGACGTGCTGGACGGCGCCCGAGATACCGATGGCGATGTACACGTCGGGGGTAACGACCTTCCCAGACTGGCCGACCTGCCGGTTCGCCGGCAGCCAGTCGTTGTCGACGATCGGTCGCGACGAGGAGACGGTGGCGTCCAGCGCGTCGGCGAGGTCGAAGATGAGGTCGAGGTTCTCCTCCTCCTCGATACCGCGGCCGACGCTGACGAGAACGTCCGCGTCGCTGATGTCGACGTCGCCGCCGCCGGCCTCCTCGAAGCCGGTTACGGTCGACCGCACCGCGGATTCGTCGATGTCGGCGTCGAAGGATTCGACTGCGGCGTCGCCACCGTCCTCGGTTGCGGGCCACTCGCCGCCGCGGATGGTGACTGCGGCCCGGCCGGTGTCCAGTTCCGTCGTCGTCTCGACTTTCGAGCCGTACATCTCCCGGGTGGCGACGAGGCTCTCGTCGCCGCCGTCCAGATCGATGACGTCCGTCACGACCGGAAGGTTGAGCGCGTTCGCCGCGGCGGGGATGTAGTCCAGGGCGTTGACGCTGTTCGGTGTGAGGAGATAGCCGGCATCGACGGCGTCGAACAGTTGCGTGACTGCCTGGTGGTACACGTCGTGGTTGAACTCCTCCCCGTAGTCGACCGTGTGGACCCGGTCGACGCCCTCGCGGTTCAGACGCTCCGAGAACTCGTCGGTATCGCCGCTTATCACGGCGACGTGAAGCTCTCCGCCGGCTTCGTCGGCGAGTTCTCGACCGGCCGTGATCGCCTCGTAGCTCACGTCGCGCAGGTCGCCGCGGCGGTGTTCCGCGACGGCGAGAACGTTCGTCATTGGCTCACCCCCTTCTCGCGGAGAACGTCACCGAGCTGTGAGGCTTCCTCCTCGGGACTTCCCTCGAAGTACGTCGCGTCGCTTTCGGTCTCCGGTTCGTACATTCCGGTCAACGCCAGGTCGCTCTCGACGTCGGCCGGGGACAGGCCGAGGTCGTCGAGGTCCATCGGGGCGATCTCCTTGCTCTGGGCCTGCCGGATGCCGCGCAGGCTGGCGTACCGCGGTTCGTTGATACCAGTCTGGATCGTCAGTACCGCGGGGGTCTCCACGTCAGTCACCTCGTCGACGCCGCCTTCGAGTTCGCGGTGAACGTGCGCGACGCTCTCGTCCGCGTCGAAGTCGAGGTGGTTGACGACTGCGGCCCACTCGAAGTCGATGGCGTCCGCGAGCGCTACGCCCGTCGCGCCGAAGGCGTCGTCGCCAGCCTGAACGCCGGAGAGGATCAGGTCGGGGTCCTCCTCCTCGACGACGGCGCGCAGGAGTTGTACTTTCGCGCCCACGTCCAGCAGGTCCGCCTCTGCGAGTGCCTCGTCCCAGACGCGGACGGCACGGTCCGCGCCTTTCGCAAGCGCCATGCGGATCGTCTCGTCGCTGCGCTCGGGGCCGATGGTGACGGTCACCACCTCCACGTCGTCTACGTTTTCGCTTATCTGGACGCCCTCTTCGATCGCGTAGTCGTCCCACTCGTTCAAATCGTAGTCGAGGTACTGCGATCCGATCTCGGTCCCCTCGATCTCGAAGTCGTCCTGAACCTCGGCGACCTCCTTTACCGTTACGAGAACCTTCATCGTCGGAGTGGTTCTACCCTCTGTGAGATAAACGTTTTCGAAACGCAAGAGTACGAAGACGGTGTTTCTGGAACGAGTGCCTGACAAGGTCGGCGACCCACTCGTTCTGTCAGTTCAGGTCGCCGATGTCCTCGTCCGGGAGCGTAATGAGGTTCTCGCGGCCGATCCGCAGTTTGTCTACCTGGTCGTCCTCGTCCATCGACGAGAGCAGTTGGGACACTTTCGCGTTGGACCATCCCGTCTCCTTGACGATATTGGCCTGTTTCATCCGTCCCCCGTTCGCTTCCAGCAGGCGGGTGACGCGCTCCTCGTCGGAGAGGAGAGACTCGTCTATTTCGTCATCGTTCTCGGCGTCGTCCGTCCCCATGTCGTCTGTCGGTGCCGTCGACGGTTCGGTCGACTCGTCGGACTCGTCGGACGCCGCCACGGCGTCGTCCATGGGCGTTCTGGAGATGCCCCCGCCACTGCTGTCAGCGGTTTGTCGGCGTGCGAGGAGGTAGCCGCCGGTGCCGACTGCGATGACGAGAGTGAAGATGCCGACGCCGATGAGCGTCATCGGGAGCGGGTCGTTTTCTTCGCCGAGCGGAGTCGAGGTGCCGGGATCGTTCTGGGCGGAGTAGACGATAGGCGTGTCGTCCGGTGTGAAATCGTGGGGGCCGTCCCACTGGAAGGTACCGCTCTCGTGCGCTCGCGGGGCCGTCGAGGCGTAGTACCCGTCCGGCGCATCGATTATAAGCCGCTGCGTCTCGGTGAGTGAGGGAAGCCACCGCCCCGATGTCCCGTTGAAGGCGTCTCCGACGACCAGTCGGTCACCGTCGTTCTCGACCTCCGCGAAGTTGGTCCAGGTGAAGTGGATGGTGATGATCCCGGTTTCGTTGTCGATCCGTCCCGTGTACTCGGTGTCTCGGATGGCCATCTCGCGGCCCGTTGCATCTTCTGACTCGTTGACGAAGCGCTGGAACTCGCGCTCCCTGATAGGCGGGCGTTCCTCGCCGGAAACGACGGCGTCGATCGTATCGCGGAACGCTTCAGTCTCGTTTTCGTCGTGGAGGTGCTGTCGGAACTCGACGGACCAGCGGGCGTCACCGGAGTCCGTGACGTTGATCCGGATCACTTGCCCCGGTTCGGCGGCGTGGGTAGCCGGTTGGATGTCGGTCCCGGTGGGAGAAGGGGTCCCACCGGTCCCGCCAGACACAGCAACGGCTACCCCCGTACCGACGGGAGCGAGGATCAAAGAGATGAGGAGGGCGTATGAAACGGCGGCGCGTAACCGCATACATCCCCGGTGGTATCTCTGGAGGCAAAATGTTTTCTATCGGTCGATAAAACGTCAGACGCGGCTTTGAATGGTTTCCGGCGCGCTCATAGTGTCGTTAAGCGGCCTAACGACACCCCCGAATCGGGACAACTGGATCTTTCTCCGAACGCCGACCGGTTTTTGTATCAGTAGCATGTAGGTGCCCTCGATGAAGCGATTGACGACCGTCGCCCTAGTCCTCCTCCTCGCCGTCCCGGGACAGGTTGCCGGTGTTCCTCCCACCGACACCGCGCCCCCAGAAGAACAGGTAGTTGGTCCCGATGATCGACCGGCAGTCGAGACGCTGTCTCAGGACGAAAACGAGGCTGGCAACACAACGAGTAGATTGAATCCCTCCGGAAACGTCGTCTCGTCGCACGTTTCCTCCGAGACTGATATGTCACAGGTGCTAACAGAGGCGGACAACCGGATGGAGTTGCGATTCCGAAACAGAACGTTCCAAAGACAGTTCTCGAAGGCGAGTTCGGCAGCTAGCCGGTCCGCAGTCGCCAGTGCGATGCTCGACGATATCGAACGGCGGACTGAACAGCTGAAGTCGGAAGAACGCAGTGCGGTTCGAGCATACGTCAACGGTTCGATATCCGAGAGCGACCTGCTCCGGACGCTGGCTAGCGTCCACACCCGCTCTCAGACGCTCGACGACACACTGACCAATCACGAGCAACTGGAGTCGTCGCTTTTGGACTACTCCGAGAGCGACCGTCGGTCCACCATCGCTGACGAACTCGAAATGCTCCGCTCTCCCGTCAGACAGCGTCTCGACCAGGTGTACGACGGGTCCGCGGACCAGCGGAGTACCGTAACGTACGTCGTCGCCTCTTCGAACGGCGTCGTCGTCGAATCTATCGCAGACGGCGAGTACCTGCGCGAGGCCGTTCGCTTCGACAACACCAACGCAAACACGACAGACACCTTCGATGGCGACACGTCCGCGCTACACGAGTATACGCAGACCGAACTCTATCCGTGGTCGTTCTCTAACAACCCGTCTATCAGTTTCGGTGGCATCAGTGAAAGCCGGTACCGACTCTCGATCGGACACTCGCAGGGGACTGTCTCGGCCTACATCGACGGCAACACGCGCGAGGTGTTCCGCGAATCACAGCGCCTCCGACTCGTGGAACTCCCGCACTCTGGGTCCTTGACGACGACCAAAGACGGCCTGAACCTGACGATAAACAAAACGCCGAACAACGGTCCGATGCGGTTCAACCTCACCACTACTGATGGTGACCCGGTCAACGGCGTCGTTGAAATAAACGGGAAGGAGGTCGGCCGGACCGGCACTGATGGGGTGTTGTGGACGCTACAGCCACGCTCGTACTACCTCATCAGCGTCTCCACGGAGACGACGACGATAAACGCGACCGTCAGTTCGTAGCGTTTTTCAGCGAAGCCGCGGCGACGACTCGCTGTGACCGACCGTGCCATCGCCCCAGTCCTCGCTACTGCGTCTCTCCTTGCGATTACCGTCGTTCTCGGAAGCACAGTTGCCCTGCTGGCTATCGGCGCGCCGGCCGACCCCACGCCGACCGCGTCGATTTCCGTCGGCGCTGACGCGGCGGACGACCGGATCGTACTCGAACACCACGGCGGCGACGTACTCGACGTCAGCGAGATCCGACTCCGAGTCACTGTCGACGGCACGCCGCTCGACGAGCAGCCGCCGGTCCCGTTTTTCGCGGCGGACGGGTTCCGCGGCGGGCCGACCGGACCGTTCAACCTAAAAGGAGGCACTACCTGGAGCGCGGGCGATGCGGCGGCGTTCCGAGTTGCGAGTACGAACGCACCCGGTATCGACGACGGCGACCGGGTCAGCGTGGAAGTGTATGCGAACGGCGGACTGGTCGGGTCGGCGACGGCGACAGCGTGATCCGTAGCCGTGGAAACAGTGCGATCCGTAGCCGCGGAACTTACTCGGGAGCGCGTGCCGCGGTCGTGATAGCAACGTCGGGGTCGTAGCTCGGACCCATCAGTCGGTGTTCGACGGATTCGAATCCGGCCTCGTGGAACATCCGGTCGGCCTCCTCGGCGTCGTAAAAGAGCATGATGCTGTCGGCGATCCGTTGCATGATGCCGCTGTCCGGCGAGTTCGGCCCGACGACGAGCACCTGCCCGCCGGGTTTTACGACGCGGCGGAACTCCCGAAGCGCCCGTACGGGGTGTGGCCAGTACTCGATGGATCCGGACGACCAGATCACGTCGAAGCTGTCCGTCTTGAACGGTAGACGCTCGGCGTCGCCGCGGTAGAACCGCACCGGACCGTCGGTTTTGCCGAACTTCGCCCACGCTTTCTCCATCTGGTGGACGCTCTGGTCTAACCCATGGACTTCGTCGACGTGGTCGAGTAATCCCGCGGTTCCGAACCCGGTTCCACAGCCCACGTCGAGGACGCGGTCGTCAGGGTCGAGGTCGAGCATCCCGAGCGCTTCCGTGCGCATCTCTTCGTTCCAGATGAACGTGTTCACCGGGTCGTACACCTTCGAGAGGTATTTGTAGAATAATCGCGCGCGAGCCTTGTTCTCGAGGATACCCATCGTTCTGACGTTTGGTCGCGGCGCAAATAATTCTGCTGTTCCGGCCGGACGCGGTCCAGTTCTCGGGTCCCTTTCGCAACTACCTTATAGACGCTTCTGCAAGTCACGCCTGCTAATAGTATGCCGAGGCCAGAGGTTCTCGAACGAATACAGGACGTCGAACAGGAGGCGGACGAAATCGTCGCGCTGGCCGAGGAAGAGCGCGAGGAGCGCGTCGCCGAGGCGCGCGAGGAAGCAGAGGAGATCCGTCAGGAAGCAGAGGCCGAGGCGCGTGAGCTACGCGAACAGCGACTCGAGGAAGCCCGCGAGGAGAACGAAGCGAAGCGGGAGCAGATCCTCGAAGAAGGCGCTACAGAGCGCGATGAGCTCGTCGAACGCGCCGAATTCAGAAAGGACGAGGTGATAGAACATATCGTCGATACGTTCAAGGAGGCGGTGCATGCTCAGACCTGAACGAATGAGCAAGGTGTCCGTGACGGGGTCGAAGGCCGTCATGGACGACGTCATCGAGGCGACGTTCGACCTGAACCTCCTCGACTTGAGCGACTACGACGGCTCCTGGGAGGGCTTCGACAACGGCGACCCGATCGAGGGTGCCGACGAGGCCTCCGAGAAGCTGATCACGGTCCGTTCGCTCGAAAGCATTCTCGGCGTCGACGAGGCCGACGCCGGGCCGAGCCGGATCGTCACCGACGAGGCGCTCGACTCGGAACTCGAGGACATCCGCAGCGAGGCGAACGACCTCGACGACCGCCTCGACGACATCGACGCCGAACTCCGAACCGTCGAAGAGGAGATAGCGTCGGTCGAACCGTTCGTCGATCTGGGTATCGACCTGGATCTCCTCACGGGCTACGACACCCTCGAGGTCGCGGTCGGCGAGGGTGACAGAGCGCAGATCGAGGAAGCGCTCTCAGACGCCGAGGGGATCGACGCTTACGAGACGTTCACCGGCGATTCCGTCGTCGCCGTCTTCGCGTATCCGAGCGAGCGGAACTCGGCGGAGTCGGACGACGTTCTCGACGACGCGCTGGTTGGCGTCGACTTCGCGTACGTCGAAGTGCCGGACGCCGAAGGCAGTCCCGAGGAGTACGTCGACGAACTCCGCCACGAACGGCAACAACTGGAGTCCCAGCGCAACACCGTCGAGGACGAACTCGAGGAACTCCGGATCGACGCGGCGGGCTTTCTGCTCGCCGCCGAGGAGAAACTCACTATCGAGGTCCAGAAGTCGGAAGCGCCGCTACAGTTCGCCACGACCGCGAACAGCTTCATCGCCGAGGGATGGATCCCGACTGAGCGCTACGACGACTTGGAAGGCGCACTCGAAACGGCCGTCGGCGACCGCGTCGAGGTCGAGGAGCTAGAACGCGCCAAATACGATGAGGGACGTCCGACCCACTCCGAACCCGTTACGGAGCCCGGCGACGAGGCTCAGCCGGGCGACGGCGCGCAGGCCGTGACGGACGGCGGCAGCGCCGTCACCGTCAACGACGAACCGCCGGTCATCCAGAAGAACAACAAGGCCGCAGAGCCCTTCGAGTTCCTCCTCAAGATGATAAACCGGCCGAAGTACACGGAACTCGACCCCACGATCGTTCTGTTTCTGACGTTCCCGGCGTTCTTCGGGTTCATGATCGGGGACCTCGGGTACGGACTGCTCTATCTCGGCGTCGGCTATCTGTTGTACAGCCGCTTAGACGAGGCCGTCTTCCGCAGTCTCGGCGCTATCGGAATGTGGCTCGGCGGGTTCACAATGTTGTTCGGCGTCCTCTACGGTGAGGTGTTCGGACTACACGTGCTCGGCGAGATCCTGTTCAACGGTAATCCGCCGATGCATAAGGGGCTCCAGCCGCACTTCGCCGCCTACGGCCGTGCCTGGCTGCTCGTGAGCGTCCTGCTCGGCTTGCTCCACCTGACTCTGGGGTACGTGTTCGGGTTCGTCAACGACCTCGACCACGGATTCGTCGACGCTTACCTGGAGAAAGGCTCCTGGGCGACGCTGATGATCGGTGTATGGGTCTGGATCTTTAGCCGGCACGCTCGCGGTCCGAAACCGGACTTCCTGTTCGAGGTGCTCAACGAGGGCGAACAGGCCGCGTACGCGCTTGGTTTCAACGGGTTGCCCGCCGAGATCGGCCTTTCCGTCGGACTGCCGATCGCCGCGGTCGGCTTCCTGACGATGGTGTACGGCGAAATCAAGCACTTCGGGGTTGCCATCGGTAGTCTCGTCGGCTTCCTCGAGAGCTTCAGCGTGCTCGGTGACGTGCTATCGTATCTCCGGATCGGCGCGGTTATCCTGGCGAAGGCGGGGATGGCGTTCGTCGTCAACCTCCTCTTCTTCGGCGTGTACGTCGTCGACGGCGAGTGGCACTTCGCGACGAGTCACGCGCCGCAGTACTACGTCGAACACGGATACCACGGTCACGAAGTGAGCGAAGTCATGTTCGGGGGCCTGCTCCACGGCGGCGTAGGGTCGGTGATCGCCGGCGTGCTCATCTTCGTCCTCGGTCACATCGTCGTCCTACTGCTCGGCGTGACGAGCGCCGGCCTGCAGGGGATTCGTCTCGAGTACGTCGAGTTCTTCGACAAGTTCTACGATGGCGGCGGTCGCGTGTTCAAACCGTTCGGGTACGACCGCGAGCACACCGCCGAGGACTGACAGCCGCGTCCTCAGTCGGGGAATCCCTGACGTCTCGGTTTTTATTCACCACGCTGATGCCGCACGTTTTCTACTGGAACGGTACCGTCTAAACTGTCGGAACGGTCATCCACACCGGGAGCCAAAAATCGAAACTATAATGTCTCTGGAAAACCCCTCGCTGGGGGGTTGAGACCGTCGTATCTGCCGGTTTCGTTTGGGAAGTTTTATGAACACTGGCGGGTGAAGTACGGCTTGTTCGGTCGCAACTACGAGGTATACGCAAACATGATTGAGAACTCCCTTGACGTCGCACTTGCAGCGGAACAATTCAGCAACATAATCCTGCAGGAAGGAGGCCTTCAGGGCAATGCAGAGCCCGGTATTACGACGGACGGTGCCACCGCGATCGGCATCGGTCTGGCCGCCATCGGTGCAGGATACGCGGAGCGCGGTATCGGTGCCGCGGCCGTTGGTGCCCTCGCCGAGGACTCGATCTCTACCGGTATCGGGATCGTCATGACGGTCCTGCCGGAGACACTGGTCATCTTCGCGCTGGTCGCACTCTTCGTCTAACCGCAGTCCCATTTTCTCACAATGAGTTTGGACACAGTCGTTGAGGACATCCGAGACGAAGCCCGCGCGCGTGCGGAGGAAATTCGCGCACAGGGTGAAGAGCGCGCTGCGGAGATACTATCCGAGGCGGAGGAAGACGCCGAGGAGACGCTCGCCGAAGCCGAGGAGGCGGTCGAAACCGAGATCGCCCAAGAGCGCGAGCAGCAACTCTCCAGCGCGAAACTCGAGGCCAAACAGCAGCGGCTCGAAGCGCGTCGGGACCTCCTCGAAGAGGTCCGCGAGGCGGTCGAGGCGGAGCTCGCGGCCCTCGACGGCGACGAGCGCGAAGAACTGACGCGAAACCTGCTTTCCGCTGCGTCGGTCGAGTTCGACGAGGGCGACGACGTGCTCGTCTACGCTCGACCCGAAGACGAGGCGCTGCTGAGCGACGTGCTTGAGGACTACGACGGCTACGAGTACGCCGGCGAGGTCGACTGCCTCGGCGGCGTCGTCGTCGAGAGCGACGAGAGCAGAGTTCGCGTCAACAACACGTTCGATTCCGTGCTGGAGGACGTGTGGGAGGATAATCTGAAGGAAATCAGTTCCCGCCTGTTCGAGGAGCAATGACCGAAGTCATCGCAACTCGTATCGCCGGACTCCCGTCCGTCGTGGGGTGGTTCGCGTGAGCGCCACCGGGTCGAACCCCGAGTACGTGAACTCCCGCGTCCGGGCCCGCCGGGCGAAGCTGTTTGACGACGAGGACTACCGAAAGCTGGTCCGCATGGGGCCGAGCGAGATCGCTCGGTTCATGGAGGAAACCGAGTACGAGTCGGAGGTCAACGCACTGGGTTCGCGCCACAGCGGCGTCGACCTCATCGAGTACGCACTGACCCGAAACATGGCGAAGCACTTCGACGACCTGCTTCGCTGGTCGGGCGGCGAGATGTACGACCGGATCGCGAGTTACCTCCGGAAGTTCGACGCCTGGAACGCGAAGACGACGTTCCGTGGACTCTACTCCGGCGCGAGCGCCGAAGAGATAGAGACGGACTACATCCGTGCCGGGGAGTTCGACGACCGCTTTCTCGAACGCCTGGCGAACGCCGGGACCATCGAGGACGCCGTCGAACTGCTCGACGGGACGCTGTTCGGTGAATCGCTGCCGGCGGCCTTCGAGGAGTACGAGGAGACCGGCGTGCTGGTGCCGCTCGAAAACGCGGTCGACCGCGCGTTCTACGAGAACCTGCTCGGCGGCGTCAGCGGCTCGGACGAGCCGACGAAGCTGTACGTCGAGTTCCTGCAGGCCGAGATAGACTTCCGGAACGCGCGGAACGCGCTCCGGCTCGCCCGGAGCGGGGCCGACATGGACCCTTCCGAGTACTACATCGAGGGTGGAGAGCTGTTTACCCCGAACGAACTCGTTCGGCTGGTCGGCAACCGCGACCAACTCGTCACTCACATCCGCGACAGCAAGTACGGCGACGAGCTATCGAACGCCTTAGACGAACTGGAAACCGCCGACAGCCTCATCGGGTTCGAGCACGCTCTTGATCGTGCGTTGCTAGAGTACTCCCGAGGGCTATCGAGTCGCTTCCCGATCTCGATCTGCCCGGTGCTCGGATACGTTCTCGCGAAAGAGCGTGAAGTCGAGAACATCCGCGCCGTGGCACGAGGGAAGGAGGCGGGACTCTCCGAGGAGGAGATAAACGAGGAGCTGGTGATCGTATGAGCCAGGAGATCGCAGTCGTCGGCAGTCCCGAGTTCACGACCGGCTTCCGGCTCGCCGGCGTCCGTGAGTTCGAGAACGTCCCGGACGACCGGAAGGAAGAGGAACTGGACGAGGCAGTCGAGCGCGTCCTGACCGACGAGAACATCGGTATCGTCGTGATGCACAACGACGACATCGAGTATCTCTCGCGGGGCGTCCGCAACGACGTAGAGACGAGCGTCGAACCGACCGTCGTGATGCTCGGCGGCGGTGCCGGGAGTGGCGGACTGCGCGACAAGATCAAGCGTGCGATCGGTATCGACCTGATGGAGGAAGACTAACACAATCATGAGTCAAGCAACAGACACAGACGTCAGCGAGGACGGCGTCATCGACAGCGTGAGCGGTCCCGTCGTGACCGCCGCGGACCTCGACGCTCGGATGAACGACGTGGTGTACGTCGGTTCGGAAGGGCTGATGGGAGAGGTCATCGAGATCGAAGGCAACGTAACGACCATCCAGGTGTACGAGGAGACGTCCGGGGTTTCCCCGGGCGAACCCGTCGAGAACACGGGAGAACCACTCTCGGTCGACCTCGGCCCGGGGATGCTGGACTCTATCTACGACGGCGTCCAGCGCCCGCTCGCAGTCCTGGAAGACAAGATGGGTGCGTTCCTGGACCGCGGCGTCGACGCGCCCGGTATCGACCTGGAGCGGACCTGGGAGTTCGAACCCACCGTCGCGGAGGGCGACGAGGTACGCGCCGGCGACATCGTCGGCACCGTGCCGGAGACCGAGAGCATCGAGCACAAGGTCATGGTTCCGCCGGATTACGAGGGCGGCGAAGTCGTCGCCGCCGACTCGGGGAACTTCACCGTCGAGGAGACGGTCGTCGAACTCGATTCAGGCGAGGAGATCCAGATGCACCAGGAGTGGCCGGTCCGCGAGGCCCGCCCCTCCGTCGACAAGCAGTCGCCGACCAAGCCGCTGGTGACGGGCCAGCGCGTTCAGGACGGCCTGTTCCCGCTCGCGAAAGGCGGGACGGCGGCGATTCCGGGTCCGTTCGGGTCCGGGAAGACCGTCACCCAGCAGCAACTTGCCAAGTGGTCCGACGCCGACATCGTCGTCTACATTGGCTGCGGCGAGCGCGGTAACGAGATGACCGAGGTCATCGACGACTTCCCGGAACTGGAAGACCCCAAGACCGGGAAGCCGCTGATGTCCCGAACCTGTCTCATCGCCAATACGTCGAACATGCCCGTCGCGGCCCGCGAGTCCTGTGTGTACACCGGGATCACCATCGCGGAGTTCTACCGCGACATGGGCTACGACGTCGCGCTGATGGCCGACTCCACCTCGCGGTGGGCCGAGGCCATGCGCGAGATCTCCTCGCGACTGGAGGAGATGCCCGGCGAAGAGGGCTACCCGGCGTATCTGGCCGCGCGGCTCTCGGAGTTCTACGAGCGCGCCGGTCTGTTCGAGAACCTGAACGGGACGGAGGGGTCCGTCTCCGTCGTCGGAGCGGTTTCCCCGCCCGGCGGCGACTTCTCGGAGCCGGTCACACAGAACACGCTCCGTATCGTGAAGACGTTCTGGGCGCTCGACGCCGACCTCGCGGAACGGCGTCACTTCCCGGCGATCAACTGGAACGACTCCTACTCGCTGTACAAGGAGCAACTCGACCCCTGGTTCCGGGAGAACGTCGCTCAGGACTGGCCCGAGGTTCGCCAGTGGGCGGTCGACGTGCTGGACGAAGAGTCCGAACTCGAAGAGATCGTCCAGCTCGTCGGCAAGGACGCCCTGCCGGAGGACCAGCAGCTCACCCTAGAGGTCGCTCGCTACATCCGCGAGTCGTTCCTCCAGCAGAACGCACTGCACGACGTGGACACGTTCTGCTCCCCGGACAAGTCCTACCAGATCCTCCAGGCGATCAAGACGTTCAACGACGAGGCGTTCGAGGCGCTCGACGCCGGCGTGCCCGTCGATGAGATCACGGCCATCGAGGCCGCTCCACGTCTGAACCGCATCGGAACGACCGAGGAGTACGAGTCGTTCATCGATGAGATAGAAGCAGACATGACCGACGAACTACGGGACCTCTACTAATGAAAGAATACAAGACAATCACCGAGATCAGCGGACCGCTGGTCTTCGCCGAGGTGGACGAACCCATCGGATACGACGAGATCGTCGAGATCGAAACGCCGAACGGCGACATCAAGCGCGGTCAGGTGCTCGAATCCAGCGAAGGCATCGTCTCCATTCAGGTGTTCGAGGGGACCGAGGGTATCGACCGCAAGTCCTCGGTTCGCTTCCTCGACGAGACGATGAAGATGCCCGTCACGGAGGACCTGCTGGGTCGCGTCCTCGACGGCTCCGGTAACCCCATCGACGGCGGTCCGGACATCGTTCCGGACGAGCGCCGAGACATCGTCGGCGCGGCGATCAACCCGTACGCTCGCGAGTATCCCGAGGAGTTCATTCAGACGGGCGTCTCCGGAATCGACGGCATGAACACGCTCGTCCGCGGCCAGAAGCTCCCGATCTTCTCCGGGTCTGGCCTACCGCACAACGAGCTCGCACTCCAGATCGCCCGTCAGGCGACCGTGCCGGAAGAAGACGAGGAAGCCGAGGACGACGAGGAAGGAAGCGAGTTCGCGGTCATCTTCGGCGCGATGGGTATCACCGCCGAGGAGGCCAACGAGTTCATGGACGACTTCGAGCGTACCGGCGCGCTGGAGCGCTCCGTCGTCTTCATGAACCTCGCGGACGACCCCGCAGTCGAGCGGACGGTCACGCCGCGACTGGCCCTGACCACCGCCGAGTATCTCGCGTTCGACAAGGGGTATCACGTGCTGGTCATCCTGACCGACATGACCAACTACTGCGAGGCGCTGCGCGAGATCGGTGCGGCGCGCGAGGAGGTCCCGGGCCGACGTGGCTACCCCGGGTACATGTACACTGACCTTGCCCAGCTGTACGAACGGGCCGGCCGCATCAAGGGCCGCGAGGGCTCCGTCACGCAGATCCCGATCCTGACGATGCCCGGCGACGACGACACGCACCCGATCCCGGACCTGACCGGGTACATCACGGAGGGTCAGATCATGATGGACCGCGACCTGAACAGCCAGGGCGTCCAGCCGCCGATCAACGTCCTGCCGAGCCTGTCGCGCCTGATGGACGACGGTATCGGCGAGGGCCTCACCCGCGCCGACCACGGCGACGTCTCCGACCAGATGTACGCCGCGTACGCGGAGGGCGAGGACCTGCGCGACCTGGTGAACATCGTCGGCCGCGAGGCGCTGTCCGAGCGCGACAACAAGTACCTCGACTTCGCCGACCGCTTCGAGGAGGAGTTCATCCAACAGGGGTACGACACGAACCGCAGTATCGACGACACGCTGGAGATCGGTTGGGACCTGCTCTCGACGCTCCCGAAGACGGAACTCAACCGCATCGACGAGGAACTCATCGAGGAGAACTACCGCGAAGCGGAAGACGCAGAAACCGCCCAAGTCGAGGCGGAGTAACGTTCCAGTCGGCCGTTTTTCGCTGTCGGGAACAGGGAGACCGGGATGACACTATATTTCTGCCGCCGAAGTGCCGGTGCGTTATCGGCGAGACTGTAAACAGTTATCCGTGCGGGCGCGCAAACCAAACCCAAGATGGCCAAGGACGTCAAACCCACTCGCAAGGAGTTGATGCAGATCGAGGACCGCATCGAACTCTCCGAGCGGGGCCACGACACGCTGGAGCAAAAGCGCGACGGCCTCATCATGGAGTTCATGGATATCCTGGACCAGGCCCAGGACGTCCGGGAGAACGTCGAAGGGAACTACGAGACGGCCCAGAAGAAGATCGACATGGCTCGCGCCATGGAGGGCGACGTCTCGGTTCGCGGTGCCGCCGCGGCGCTGAAAGAACACCCTGAGATCACGACGGAATCGCACAACATCATGGGCGTCGTCGTCCCGCAGATCGAATCGAGCAAGGTCCAGAAGAGCCTCGACGAGCGCGGGTACGGCGTCGTCGGCACCAGCGCCCGGATCGACGAGGCCGCCGAGGCGTACGAGGAGCTCCTCGACTCGATCATCCTCGCGGCCGAGGTCGAGACCGCGATGAAGAAGATGTTAGACGAGATCGAGAAGACGAAGCGCCGCGTCAACGCTCTGGAGTTCAAGCTACTACCCGAACTGTACACCAACCAGGAGTACATCGAACAGAAACTCGAAGAGCAGGAACGCGAAGAGATCTTCCGCATGAAGAAGATCAAGGCGAAAAAAGAGGAAGAGGAGACGGAGGACCGCGCCGCCGAGGAGGCCGAGGCCGAACAAGACCGTCTCACAGCCGACGACTAACCCGGCGTAGTTTTTACGCTTTCTCTCGTTTCTTTCCCATATGGACTGTCCCGACTGCGGAGCGCCGGCCGTCTCGTTCGCCGTCCCGCCGGACCTGCGCGAGTGTGTCCCCGAGAGTGCAACTGCCGCGGCGCTGTGTACGGGCTGTCTGCGACTTCACCCGGCCGAAGACCCCGACTCCGATCCCGACTTCGGCTCGGTAAGCGACGGGTTTCCCCAGGGAAACGCCGCAGTGCCGATGGCGCTACTCGTCGGACTGCTCTCGTCGCTCGCGCTCTACAGCGAGGAGATAGCGACGCTCGTCGGGCGCGTCGAAGCCGCCGGCACCGACCCGCTGCTCGTGCTCGACCGCCTGGCGGCAGCCCCGGATATCGATCCCGCCGTCGACATCGAGCGCCGACGGCGGCAACTGGAGCAGACCCTATGAGAACGCGGGCGAGAGGTCGACAGCGTCGCGGCGGTAGGTCTGATACACCTCCCACGCCCACGTCGCCGCCTCGGGCGTATCGTTACTGAGCACGCCGCAGAGAGTGCCGTCGTCGCCGTACGTGATCACGCGAACTCGCCAGCCTTCGGGCGTCTCTCCGAGGACCATGCCGAACGGGAGGTCGCCCGTCGAAAGCGGGGTGAACCCGTTCCGAACCATCGTCCGAACCTCCTCGCCCACCGACGGAAGCAACTGCACGGCGAGGGAGTCGCCGAAAACGATCTCCGCGTCGGCACCGCGGTCGGTGACGGCCTCCGCCAGACGGTCCATCGAGCCCCGTCGGGTGACAAGCGGCGCGAATCCGTATATCTGCGTGGCCTCGGCCAATAGCTCGTCGACCGCGGAAAGCGGCCGATACCGCGTTTCCTGCGTCGCTTCTGCGACGGCGGCGTCGCGAACGACGCGCCCGTCTATCGGCGCGCTCGCGGGCACGGGTTCGAGCACCTCGGCAGCGGCACGAAGGTCGGCGGTTACCGACAGTATCGCCTCGGTGAGCGACACCGCGAGGTGCCCGGCGGCGGACAACCGGAACCCTCGCGGTTCGCGCTCGACCAGCCCCTCGGACTGGAGTTCGCGGATCGCTCGGTCGACAGTCGACCGGGAGACGTCCAGCGTCTCGACGAGGGCGCGCTTCTCGCGAGGTCCGGCCCGCAGCGAGACGAGGAACTCGTGACGGGTACACAGGGTCTGTACGACCCCAGAAATATCGTCACGGTTCATATACCAGTACTGGTACTCACAGGGGGTTGTTATGTGTAGTGGCCGTCGGCGTCGTCGCGTGTTTCGGGCGGAGGGAGCTCAGTCGCCGCCGCTCGGTGGTTTCGGTACACCTTCTCGGCCCACGCGATGGCCGCAGCCGAATCGTTGATAACGACGCCGCGGAGCTCCGACTCCGGGCCGGACACGACGAGAAAGGCGTGTGAGGTCCCGGAGTCGCGGACGATACCGAGGCTGTACGGGAGCTCCGCAGTCGCGTACATCGCGAACTGATCGCTCTCCATCGCTTCCCGGATCGGATCCGCACGCGACGTACGGATCTGCTCGGCCACCGACACCTCGAACACGATTTCGGCATCGAGGCCGTCGTCGACCACCGCTTTCGTGATACGGTCGAAGCTCTCCGGTCGGGCCACCGCCGTCGAGAGGCTCCGGAACGTCTCGGCGGCGGTGACGAGATCGGTGACACGTTCGATAGGTCTGTACGGAGTCGGCGGTTCCGAGACGTGGATGTCACTGCCACGGATCATAGCGTGGCTCACTGTCGCCGACGGCGGAAGTGCCGAAAGCAGCGGCTGAGCGCCAACCGCCTCGGTTAGCGTCGTCCGGAACTCGCGGTACAGCTCAGCGACCGTACGACCGGTCGCCGACGCGGTGAACCCACCCTCGGAACGCGTGACGAAACCCGCGCTTTCGAGTTCCCGAAGCGAGCGGTTTACCGTCGACCGGGAGATATCGAGTTCCTCGACGAGCGTCTCTTTTCCGGCGGTCGTCCCGTCGAGGTACTGTAACACGTCGATACGCCGCGTAACGAGATCGACGACGCCCTCCATCGTGTCCATCTCGGTCATCTGATCTATCCGGTTGTTCTCGCTTTACGTATATATACTCCGGGCCTTGTCAGAACGTATCATTCGACGTAGCAGTTGCACTCTCAGCGGAGAGGCGAAAATGAGAACTTCGATCCGGAGAGTACAGCGAGAGAGGACAGACCGATTAGACGCCGGTAGAGTACCTCAGCAGGCCGGCGACGCCACCGAAGGCGTCGTACAGCTGTTCGCCTTTCTCGAAGTCGGTCGAGATGAACTTCGTCTCGGTGCCGCGCTGTTCGGCGATGTCGATGAGGTGGTCGATCGCGTCCTCGCGTTCGCCATCCTCGGCGGGGACTTCCTCGCCGCACTCCGAGCAGGTGTGGTTGGGCGTGTCCTTGCGGCGGTCGATGACTGTCCGTTCCTCGTGACCGTTGGGGCACTCGTAGGTAACGACGTCCTCCCGAAGGTCTTCACTGATGAGGAGCGTCTCGACGGACCCCATGATGAGGTTCTGCCGGGTCTGATCGAAGCCGTAGGTGGCCTCGTCGCCGGCGTGGAGCTCCTTGAAGAAATCCTGCATCAGGTTCTTGTCCTTCATCACCTCGGCGTCGGCGAGCGCTTCCTCCGCGGCGTCGACCAGGTCGTAGAGCCCGGACTCGTCGGTGTAGGAGACGTCGAACTTCCCGAGTACCGAGTCCCCGAGTTCGTGGTGGAGATAGTCGCCGTCCAGGAACTCGTCTTTGGTCGGCGAGGGGCCGCCGACGAGGATGCCGTCGAGTTCGTGGCGCTTTTCGACGAACAGGTCGTTCGCCATCCCGGCGACTTCCTGATAGAAGTTGTCGATGGCTTCGAGGCGGAGGCGGGCGAATCGCTGGGCGGACTGGCCACCTTTGCGCTGTTTGCCCGGCACGAGCGAGGAGGCGGACTTGACGGGTTCGACGCGCTTGCCCCGGAGCCACCCGACGTTCGCCTCGCGGCGGTCGAGGACGATGAGGCCGTAGAGGCCCTTGTCCGCGAGCATGTCCTCTAACGGTTCGGTCAGGAACTCCGAGTCGCAGTGGTAGCGGAAGGACTCGATCTCCATCGGCGGGCTCTCCAGCACCTTCGTGATCATGTCGGTCTGGCCGCCGCCGGAGTCGACCGCCCCGGAGAAGATGACGATACCGTTTTCGGGCGGATAGGTGTCGAAGTAGCGGAGACGCGACTTGATCGAAGAGAGGGCGTCCTGGACGTTCGTCCGGGTCTGCTTGGACTTGATGTTGCTTGCTTCGCTGTGTTCCTGCGTGACGTGCGCGACGACGGAACTGATCTGCTTGTCGTCCGGGATGTAGATGGTGACGAGTTGCGTCCCCGACCCCTCGTACTCCTTCAGGTCCTCGATGACCTTCCGGAACTCGTATTTCTTCCGGTCGGACTGCTCGCTCTCCTGCTGGCTCATTGTCCATTTTACGGCCCGGAGTGGCTAAGTATCCTTTGTCTTCCCAGGGGCGATAGGTCGGACGGCCGGCGGGTCGGCCGCCGTGGACTGCTGCGAGCCCATGGGACCGCCCGCTCCGCAACCTCTCGGCCGGGTGGCGGACCGAGGGAGAGCGTTCCCAGGCCAAGGCCGAAAGCCGCCGCGGGCGAGTGACGTTTCCCGCTGAAATGAGATAGGGTTGATATTTTCGCCGGTCTCGTTTCCGGAGGTTACGATTTATAAAGCTCCCGCTACACATTCGGGATATTGACTAATATGTCTCACAAGACGGTTTACGCTATCGCGAGCGGGAAGGGGGGTGTCGGGAAAACGACGACGACCGTGAACCTGGGTACGGCACTGGCCGGCGCCGGCCACACCGTCGCCGTGGTCGACGCGGACCTGGGGATGGCGAACCTCGCCGGATTCGTCAGTCTCTCTCCGGACTCGACGACGCTGCACGAGGTACTCGCCGGCGAGGCGTCCGTCGAAGAAGCGACGTACGAACTCGCCGACAACATCGCTGCGGTCCCGAGCGGCGGCGACCTAGAGAGTTACGCGGGCGTCGACGCGACCGAACTCGGTGCTGTCGTCGACCGCCTCCGTGAGGAGTTCGACTACGTCCTGTTAGACGTCGGCGCGGGAGTGAGCCACGAGACGGTGCTTCCCCTGGGCCTCGCGGACGCCGTTTTCCTCGTTTCGACGCCCGACCCGGCCGCCGTTCGCGACGCGGAGAAGACGGTAGACCTGACCGACCGCGCCGACGGACACGTCGCCGGTCTCGTTTTGACCCGGGCGCGGGACGACCGGGGAATCGACTTCGAGGCCATCGCGTCGAAACTCGGCGTCCCCCTGCTCGGAACCATCCCGGAAGACGACGCGGTTCACGAGGCCATCTATTCCGGGACACCGGTCGTCGTCGACGCGCCCGAAAGCCCCGCAGGGGTCGCGTACCGCGGCCTCGCCGACCGGATCGACGGCACCGGAGACGCCGCGCCGGCAGACGGCGCTCCTGCGGGCGACGGTGCCGACGCGACCGACCCTGTGGAGTCGGAAGCCGAAGCGGATGCCGCCTCTTCTACCGAGGGGACGACTCCGGACGAAGGCACCGACGAGAGCGGCGGTAACACGGGAAACGAGACGGCTGACGCCGACGGAACCGAACCGTCGGACGCCGATACGGGTACGGCTGAGACGGACGCGTCCGCGGACCGCGACGCGTCGGTATCGGCAGAGACGTCCGACAGTCCGCCGAAATCACCCGCGGACGACGCGGCCGACGACGTCGTTGCTGACGATAACTCGGCCGACAGCGAGACGGCCGGCGAGGATACCGTCGACGGCGACGCACCCGCCGAGGGGGAAACCCCCGACGGCTCGGAGGCCGAAGCGGAGACGGACGAAACCGCCGACGCGGGGGACGACGGCGTCACTATCCCCGACGCGGAGTCAGACACCGACACCGAGACCGCGGACGGGTCCGAGGGCGTTACCTTCGCGGAGGGGGACGAGGAGAGCCAGGAAAGCGACGACATCGACGAGGACGCGATCCCGTTCAGCGACCGCGAACCGCCGAAGCCGGACCCCGAGAACGGCGACGGAGACGCGAACGACGAGGACGACGAGGACGAGGACGGCGGGTTCTTCGGTCGTCTCCTCGGCTGAAACGGGAAGGTTGAACAGGGAGTTCCGACAACTTCGGGTATGGCAGATAGGGATAACTCCGTTCCGCTCGGTTGGATACTGTTGTTCGTCCTGTTAGTTATCGGTTCGGCGATCGCCGCTATCTCCTTCGTCGGCGGAAGCGTGTTCTGATCACATCGAGTCGGGCGCTTCGACTCCGAGAACGTCGAGGGCGTTCCCGACCGAATGTTTGGCCGCCGTCACTAACGCGAGACGAGCGTCCCGTAGCTCCGGATCCACGTCGTCGGAAAGCACTGGGCACTCGCGGTAGAACGCGTTGAACCGCTCGGCGAGCGTCCGGGTGTAGGTTGCGACGACGTGGGGTTTCAGGTCGTCAGCGGCCTCCTCGATGACGGCGGGGAATCGCGCGACTGCCCGGAGCAGGTCGCGTTCGTACTCCGTGTCGAGGCGGTCGGCGTCGACGTCGGAGAGGTCGTCGGCTTCGTCGTCCCGCGCCGCCTCGCTCAGGATCCCGCAACACCGTGCGTGGACGTACTGCACGTATGGCGCGGACTGCGCCTCGAAGTCCAGCGCGCGGTCCCACTCGAAGGTGATCGCCTTGCTCGGTTGTTTCGAGACGATGTCGTAGCGAACCGCGCCGATGCCGACCTGTCGTGCGATCCGCTCGACGTCGTCCTCGTCCAGTTCGTCGTCGCGGATGCGGTCGTCGAGGCGCGTCTCGACTTCCTTACGCGCGCGGGCGACGGCTTCGTCGAGGAGGTCGTCCAGGTCGACGCCGGTTCCCTCGCGGGTGCTCATCTTCCCCTCGGGGAGGTTCACGTACGAGTACAGCACCTGCTCTAGCTGGTCTGTGTCGTTGCCAAGGAGGTCGAGCGTCGTCCGGAGCTGTTCGGCCTGGAGGTTGTGGTCCTCGCCGAGGACGGTCACCGCGCGGTCGTAGTTCTCGAACTTCCATTCGTGGTGGGCGAGGTCGCGGGTAGGGTAGAGGCTGGTGCCGTCCGAGCGGAGGAACACGAGGTTCTTGTCGATGCCGTGTGCCTCCAGGTCGAGTTGCCAGGCGTCCTCCTCGTAGATGGCTTCGTCCAGGTCCTGCAGACGGTCGACCACGTCGTCGGTCGAACCGTCGAACATGAACTTCGTCTCCTTGACGAACCGGTCGAACTCGGCTGGGAGGCGTCCGAGACACTCGCGCATCCCGCCGAGCACCTGGTCGACGACCTCGCTGACGCGCTCGTACGTCTCCTCGTCGCCCGCTTCGAGGCCCTGCATGATCGATTCGATCTCGGCCTCGGCCGCTTCGACCTCGTCGGTGTCGCCTTCCTCTAAGAACGCGTTGCCCTTGCGGTAGTAGCGTACGAGGTCGTACTCGATGCGGTCGCGCTCCGGGGCTTCCTCCAGGTCCGCCTCGTCGAACGTCTCGTACGCCCACGTGAACACGGCCATCTGTCGGCCCGCGTCGTTGACGTAGTAGTGCCGAGAGACGTCGTACCCGGCGTAGTCGATAACGTTGGCGACGGCGTCGCCGACGATCGGGTTTCGCGCGCGGCCGACGTGAACCGGACCGGTCGGGTTGGCGCTGGTGTGTTCGACGACGACGGAGGTGTCTTTCGGCTCCAGACGGCCGTAGCCGTCGTTCTGTGCCTCACCGAGCGTGTCCGCGAAGAAGCGGTCGCTCGGCAGGAAGTTGACGTACGCGCCCTGCGGGACGGCCTCGGCGACGTACCCGTAGTCGCTCGCGTCGATCTCGGCTGCGATGTCGGCGGCGACCTCGGGCGGCGGCGCACCGACCTCGCCGGCCAGCCGGTAGGCGACGCTCGACGCCAGCACGGCCTCGACGTCTTCCGGCGGCTCCTCGATACCGAGGTCGTCAGTCGGGAGGTCGAGCGCGGTCAGGGCGTCCTCGACCGCGGCTTCGACTTCCTCTCGAACGGCTATGAACATACGCCCCTGTTTTCGGCCGGCGAGTAAAGGGGTAACGGGTTGGTGTGGCGTCTCTGGGGTCGGCGAGCGTGCGCGAAGAGGAACGGACGAGTACTCCTGCCGGGCCCGGCCTGTGGTAACGCGACTCTCGGAAGGGTTATCCGTGGA
Source organism: Halostella sp. PRR32 (assembly GCF_034808085.1). Taxonomy (NCBI): domain Archaea; kingdom Methanobacteriati; phylum Methanobacteriota; class Halobacteria; order Halobacteriales; family Natronoarchaeaceae; genus Halostella; species Halostella sp. PRR32. The sequence continues at coordinate 330,031 of NZ_JAXHGL010000002.1, read as the reverse complement.
GGGCCTCTCTCTTTAGAAGCAATGGCAAACGGAACGGTTGACTTCTTCAACGACACAGGCGGTTACGGCTTTATCGAAACTGAGGACGAGGACGAGGACGTGTTCTTCCACATGGAAGACGTCGGCGGCCCCGATCTCGAGGAAGGTACTGACGTAGAGTTCGATATAGAACAGGCAGACAAGGGACCGCGCGCGACGAACGTCGTTCGGCAGTAATTCGTCTCTTCAGCGCGTAGACTACTGTATTTTCTGAGCAGCAACGTACCGGAGAGCGACCGCGTTCGACCGCTCGGCGGCAGTGAACGAAACAGAATACAGACGGGGAGAGGTCTCACCTCGTCGCTGTCAGTCGCTCCGTCGCCAGCCGAGACGACGGGCGGGACTGGATACACGGACGTGGTGCGGGCGACGATACCGACATAGAAGACGAGGAATCCGAACGCGTCCCGTTCGGGTCGAAATCCGAGAGCGAGTCAGCAGGAGGGCAAAGACCTGTCTCCAGGGCCTCATAGGGACTGTCGTACTTCGGGTCGTACTTTGTCGACCACGCGCGGGCGAATACCTGGGAACCGTGACAACAATCTCTCAGTCGTCGGCGACGGCGGGCGCGTCGGACCGGGCCGCTTCCGGATCGTCAGTAACGAAGCCGCGCCCGGTCAGGGCGGTGGCGAAAAGCACCAGCGGCGAGAGGTAGGCGAAGAAGTAGTACGGAGCGTACGAGAGCGTACTCACGCCGAAGACGCTGGCCATGAACACGCCGCCGGCGTGCCACGGGATGAGCGCGCCGGTGGGCGTCCCCGCGGACTCGATCGCCCGGGAGAGGTCGGCGCTGTCGAGGCCGTACTCGTCGTAGAGGTTCCGGAGCGTCATGCCAGGCACGACGATGCTCATGTACTGCTGGGCCGAGAACACGTTCACCGCGATGGCGGCGGCTCCCGTCCCGGCTACGAGACCGGTCGTGTCCCGGATAGCGCTGGCGAGATACTGAGCGAGCACCGCCAGCACGCCGGTCCGTTCGAGCAGTCCGCCGAGCGAGAGCGCGGCGACCACTACTGAGATGGTCCACGCCGACCCGGAGAGCCCGCCGCTCGCAAGCAACTCGTTTACGAGGCTCACGCCGGTCTCGGGTTCCGTCCCCGAGAGAAAGACCGCCCAGGCGTCGGTGAACGACCTGCCCTGTACGAGGGTCGTAACGGAGGTCCCGGCGAAGACGCCCGCGACGAGTGTCGGAAGCGCCGGGTAGCCGTACAGCGCCAGGCCGAACGTGACGACCAGGGGCAGAAACACCAGCACCGAGAGGTCGTAGGTGCCGGCCAGCGCGCCCTGTATCTCCGTGACGCGACCGGCGGGGATAGCGCCACCCGCGCGGAGGCCGAGGACGGCATAGAGCAGGATCGACAGGCCGAACGCAACGGCCGTGCCGTTCCGCATCCCGCGGATGTGGTCGTAGAGGTCGGTGTTAGTCACCGCCGCCGCGAGGTTCGTCGTGTCCGACAGCGGCGACTGCTTGTCGCCGGCGTACGCGCCGGTGAGGATCGCGCCGGCGGTCATCGGCTCCGGGATGCCGAGGCCGGAGCCGATCCCGATGAACGCGACGCCGAGCGTCCCCGCCGTGGTCCACGACGACCCGATAGAGAACGCGACCACGGCCGCAAGCACCGCAGTCACGGGGAGAAACACGTCCGGCGTCAGCACCGCGAGGCCGTAGTACATCAGCCCGGGGATGGTCCCCGCACTGACCCACGTGGCGATGAGCGCGTAGATGACGAACAGGATGAGGATCGCCTGGAGCCCCATTAGGAGGCTGTCGGCGATTCCCTCGTAGAGGTCGTCCCAGGTGAACCCGAGCCAGTACTTACCGACGGCCCCGGTCAGAACGATACTCCACAGCAACGGGCCGTGGGGAGCGAGCTTCAGATAGCCGGAGCCCACGCCGAGGAACAGGACAACGCCGAGTACAGGCACGAGCGCCTGCCGGAGACTCGGACGGCGTTCCGGTGTGATGTCCTCGTACGTGAGCGGATCGTGGTTCAGCGAAGGCACGTGTGTCTCCTGCTAATAACTGGAGTGAATTAAAGAACAGGATTTTATTCCTATAGAGCATGATATCTGGTGTCGTGTCTCATTTTTCGAGCGGGGAGAACGTTCCGAGACGTCCCGCGGGAGGAAAGGATGTTTCAGGTCCGACCGCATTCGTTTCTCCAATGAGCGATTCGGACGGGCCCAAACAGGTCGGGAATCCCGACTACCACAGCGAGAACCACACCGCGGCGCAGACCTGCGGGTGGACGGCGAACGCCCTGCGCGGCGAGGGGAAATGCTACAAGTACGCGTTCTACGGCATCGAGTCCCACCGCTGTATCCAGATGACGCCGGTCGTCAAATGCAACGAACGCTGCGTGTTCTGCTGGCGGGACCACGCGGGGCACGCGTACGAACTCGGCGACGTCGAGTGGGACGACCCCGCCGCCGTCGCGGACGCGAGCGTCGAACTCCAGAAGAAACTGCTCTCCGGGTTCGGCGGCAACGACGAGGTGCCCCGCGAGGTGTTCGAGCAGGCGATGGAGCCACGTCACGTCGCTATCAGCCTGGACGGCGAACCATCGCTGTACCCGTACCTCCCGGAGCTCATCGAGGAGTTCCACGACCGCGACATCACTACGTTCCTCGTGAGCAACGGGACGAAACCCGAGATGCTGGACCGATGTGACCCGACTCAGCTGTACGTCAGCGTCGACGCCGCGGAGCGACACACGTTCGACGACGTGGTCAAGCCCGTCGACGACGACGCTTGGGAGCGTCTCGTCGACACGATGGACGTACTCGCCGAGAAAGAGGACACCCGAACCGTCCTCCGGACGACGCTCGTCAACGGTCAGAACATGAAGGACCCGGACTGGTACGCCGGGTTCTATCGGCGCGCTGACCCCGACTTCGTCGAACTGAAAGCGTACATGCACGTCGGCCACTCGCAGGGCCGTCTCGACCGCGATTCGATGCCGGACCACGAGGACGTGATGGCGTTCGCCGAGGACGTCGCGGCCCACATGCCGGACCACGACGAGATCCGCGGCGTCCCGCAGTCGCGCGTCGCGCTGTTGGCTCGCGACGAGGACACCTGGGTCCCCAAGCTCCAGAAGGGGAGCGATTTCTGGGAGCGCGACCCCGTCGTCGGCGGCTGAGAGGGACTGCTGTACGTCAGTTCGGTATTTCGGCGGCCAGGTCGGCAAACACCGGAAAACAGTGACAGCAGTCTATGACGCGTACCGTTTTACCGCCTGGCGTGGTACGGCGACCGGAGTTCAATGAGCGAGAAAACCACGAGCGACGAGGTCGACGAACGGCAACTCGAATTAGCGAAAGCGGAGGGCGAGGCGTACACCCGGGCGCTGGATTACATGATAGACGAGGTCGCAGAAACCGGCGGTCTGCGGACCGTCGACGACTACGTCGTCGGGTTCGCCCAGGAGGAGGCCGAGGGGATGTACGTCCCCGGTGACGACGGCGACCTGGAGTGGACGGAACCGGAGGAAGAGAACTGTCACCTCGAGGTCGCCGTCACGGACGCCGCAGACGGCCGGTTCGTCCCGGAGCTGACCGTCCGGTCGACGCTCGACCCGGAAGACGGCGAGACGGTCGGACCGTTCGAAGTCCCGTTCGTCTGGCATCCCGGCCTCCATCACTACGGGAAAAACGTCGAGGTACCCGGCGACGGCGAGTACGACATCACCGTCGAGGTCGACCCGCCGGCGTACATGCGCCATGACCAAGAAAACGGCGATAGATACGCCGAACCGGTCGAAGTGACGTTCGAGAACGTCGAAATCGAAACCGGTCAGGATTAAACCGCTGCTAGCGGGGTCACCGGACTGGATCGGTGCGTTTAGGGAGTTCCCCCGCTGGTGACTAGACGACTTCGACTCAGTTGCGGCAGAGACTATTCGATTCCCGTCGCGAACTGGTCAACTCCGGTCCCGTTGTACACTGTTCCAAATTTGGAATGCATTCCACTTCCGATATGCTTATCACCGACGGCTAAGTATGTTCTCGTATGTCAGATGCAGCGTCGGCGGCGGTCGGACACGACGAACTCGCAGTGCTGAAGCTTCTCGCACTGGACGGCGGACTCGCCGGCGAGGTCAAGACGTCCTGTTCGGGGCTCGCGGACCGCCTCGACGCGTCGAACCAGACCGCGTCCCGGCGTCTCCAGCGACTCGAAGACGAGAACTACGTCGAACGCGACACGGTTTCTGACGGGCAGTGGGTCGCTATCACCGACGCCGGACAGCGCGCGCTCCGCGGCGAGTACGAGGAGTACCGACGTATCTTCGAGGCCGACGCGGGGGTCGAACTCGCCGGAACAGTCACGGGCGGGATGGGCGAAGGCCGCCACTACATTTCGCTGCCGGGATACATGGAGCAGTTCGTCGACCGCCTCGGCTATGAACCGTTCGCCGGGACGCTGAACGTGGACCTGACCGAGGCGAGCGTGCGGCGTCGGTCCGCGATGGCGTCGCTCGACCCCATTCCGATCGAAGGGTGGGAAGACGAAGAACGCACGTACGGGCCGGCGATCTGTTACCCCGCCGCCATCGAGACCACCGACGGAACGCGGTACGAGGAGTGTCACATCATCACCCCGGAGCGAACCCACCACGACGAGGACCAGATCGAACTGATCGCGCCGATCAAGTTGCGCGACGAACTCGGACTGGACGACGACGACCACCTGACGATCAGCGTGACCGAACCATGAGTCGCCGCCAGAGTGCAGTCGACAACGCCGTGGAAGCGTTTCGAACCGGCGACCCCGTTCTGATCCACGACGCCGCCGACCGCGAGGGGGAGACGGACATCGTTTACCCGGCCGACGCCGTCACGTCCGAGGCGGTGGCTCGCATGCGAAACGACGCCGGTGGTCTCGTCTGCGTCGCGCTGTCCGACGACATCGCGCGAGCGTTCGACCTCCCCTTTTTCGCGTCTGCAGTCGATCATCCTGTCGCGGCCGACCACGAACTCGGCTACGACGATCGGTCGTCGTTCTCGCTGACCGTGAACCACCGCGACACCTACACGGGCATCACGGACAACGACCGCGCGCTGACTATCACCGAACTCGCGGCGGCGGCCGCCGACCCCGAACGCGTCGATTTCGCCGAGACGTTCCGCTCGCCCGGCCACGTTCACCTGCTGCGGGCCGCCCCCGACCTCCTGGCCGACCGCCGCGGCCACACCGAGTACGCGGTCGCGCTGGCGCTCGCCGCCGACCGCACGCCGGCGGCGGTCGTCTGCGAGATGTTAGACGACGAAACCGGCGACGCGCTCAGCCCCGAGGACGCCCGCGGCTACGGCCGACGGACCGAAACGCCGTTCGTCGAGGGGGAGCGACTGGCCGAGCAACTGCACAGGTCCTCCGTCTGATTCGCCGTTTACCGTCTTTCCCGTCGGTACGCTCCCGTCGTAGCACCGTACGCGTAAACTACAGCGGACTCGGAACCGCGGACCGTCAACACTCTTTAGGGATGGCTTCGTTGACTCCGGTATGTACTCGGCACACAGGGACGTGAGCGCCATCCGTGGACAGCAATCTCGCACTGGAAACATGCCACCGAAGAGAGGTGACCGTCGATGAGCGACGCGTTCGGCGACGTCGACACGATCTGGATGGACGGCGAGTTCGTCGACTGGGACGACGCCCAGATTCACGTCCTGACGCACGGGCTTCACTACGGTACGGGCATCTTCGAAGGCGTCCGGTGTTACGATACGGAGAACGGCCCCGCCATCTTCCGCTGGGAGGAACATCTGGACCGCTTCTACGAGTCCGCGAAACCGTACGACATGGAGATCGGTTTCTCTCGCGAGGAGTTGACCGAGGCGACCGAAACGCTGATCCGGGAGCAGAACCTCGAATCCTGTTATATCCGGCCTATCGCGTTCTACGGGTACGACAGCCTCGGCGTTAGCCCGGGCGACTGTCCGACCGAGGTCGCCATCGCGTGCTGGCCGTGGGGGACGTATCTCGGCGAGGACGCCCTGGAAAACGGCGTCGAGGTGATGGTCTCTTCGTGGCGGAAACACGCCTCCAGCCAGATCCCGACCAACGCCAAGACCACCGGACTGTACGTAAACAGCATGCTGGCCGGCGAGGAGGCCCGCCGCAACGGCTTCGTCGAAGCTATCGTTCTGAACAAGGAGGGCGATGTCGCCGAAGGTCCGGGCGAGAACCTGTTTTTGGTTCGCGACGACGAACTGTACACGCCCGGACTCTCGGAGAGCATCCTCGACGGCATCACGCGCCAGACTGTCATCGACATCGCGGAGGATCTGGGCTACACCGTCCACGACGACGCGACGATCTCGCGCGGCGAACTCAACACCGCCGACGAACTATTCTTCACCGGGACCGCAGCGGAGGTCACGCCGATCCGGAAGGTCGACAACGTCGAGATCGGATCCGGAACCCGCGGCCCCGTCACCGAAGAGATCCAACAGGAGTTCTTCGACATCGTCGAGCGCCGCACCGACAAGTACGACGAGTGGTTCGACTACGTCTAACGGCTGTTGCATCGCCGGGTGCCTGCTAACGCCGACCTTCTTTCGCCTCGGGTGTGCCTTCGGTGCGCCCGAGGCGAAACAGGTCGTTTCTAGTCGTCGTCGTCCACCGACCGCTCGATGACGTCTATCGGGATGCCGCGGCTGTTGTTCTGGTCGGAATCCCCGAACCCGGCGCTCAGGATCCGTGTGAGCGCCTCCTCGACGCGCTCGTCGGTTTCCGTGAGGTTCTCCGGCTCTATCTCGATGACGTATCCGGTCGTGATGTTCGGTGACGTGGGCAGGAAGATGATCTCGCGACCGTCGTCGGTCACGCGGCCGGTTTTGAACGCCGTCATCCGGATTCCCGGCACCGGTTCGAGTTTCACCGGCGTCTGGAGCGCCTCGGTACCGCCGAGTGCAGTCTCGGCGGCCATCTTCGACGCGTTGTACACCACGCGGAGGCCGGGGACGCGGTTCGCCATATCGTCGACCGCCGCTTCGAAGAAGCCGCCGATGGCCGTCCGCATCAGATAGCCGATAGCGAACACGAGGACGACGAACACGAGGAGGGTGACGAACACCCGGATCAGTTCGGCGTATGCGGTACTGATGCCGTAGTCCGCCAGCATCTGCTCTTTGATGATCGCTTCGGGCGTGACGGAGGCCACGAGACCGTAGACCCACCGTATGACGTACGCCGAGATGAGAACGGGGACGAGGACGATGAGTCCACTTGCGAAGTCCCGCTTCCAGGAGGTCATATCTCTCGGATTCTCACGGGGGACTATCAGGCCTTTCGTTTCCTGCTAGCCGTGCCGTCGCGTAACGAAGCGGTGCCGTAGCACGGTTATCGTGCTAAACGGTCACAATAGTTAGATTTCACCCGCTGACGACCGCTCGAAGCGCGAACAGGAGGTTCTCCTTGCGTTCCATCACCCGACGGTAGAAGTAGGACATCCACTTGTCGCCGTACGGAACGTACTGCCAGACCTCGTACTCCTCGGCGAGGTCGTCCTGAGCGTCCTCGCGGACGCCCATCAGCATCTGTACTTCGAACTCCGTGCCGTGTTCCGCGTGCAGGTCGCGCGCGTAGTCGATCATTTCCGGGTCGTGGCTCCCGACGGCGATACCGCCGTCGTAGTGTTCGAACGCGTACTCTAACAGGTCTCGGTACGCTTCGTTCACCCGGGATTTCTCAGTGTAGGCGACCGTTTCCGGTTCGTCGTACGCACCTTTGACGAGACGGACCTTCCCGGGAACGTCCGCAAGACGTTTGACGTCGTCCAGCGTTCGTTTGAGATTCGCCTGGAGGCACACTCCGACGCCTCCGTCGTACTCGCGCGCGAAGTCCTCGAAGGCGTCGAGCGTCGTGTCAGTCGTCGTGTGGTCTTCCATGTCGACCCAGACGAACACCCCTCGGTCGTCTGCGCGTTCGACGATAGCTTCGAGGTTCTCCCTGAACGTCGTTTCGCCGATGTCCAGACCGATCTGCGACGGCTTGACCGAGATACAGATATCGCCGTCGATGCGGGCGATGTCGTCTATCAGATCGAGATACGCGTCCCGGTCGCTTGCCGCCGCTTCCGGTTCGTCGTAATGTTCGCCGAGCAGGTTCAGGATGGCTCCGACATCTCTGTCGTTCAGGCGACGGGAGTGGTCGAGAGCCGCCGCGGGCGTCTCGCCCGCGACAAACTTGCTCGCTATCGGCGGGATCATGGTCGAGGGTAGGTCACCGACCCTTTTAATTTATTACAAATGCTCCATCCGACCCAACGTCAATCGCAGACGGTGACGCCGAGACCGGTGGCTGTGTCGTTTCTCATCCTGTCAGCCGACGAGCCTCCACATCGAATCCGCTGTCGGTTCCCTTCTACGGAAACCACGGTGCATTAAGACCCGCGGAATCCTGTCGGCGCGTATGGATATATTCGAGAGTGTTGTCGTGGCGTTCTGGGTCATGCTCCCTGCGTACGTCCCGAACAACGTCGCGGTGCTCGCCGGCGGCGGGAAACCGATAGACGGCGGGCGGACGTGGGGCGGTCGCCGGATCCTCGGCGACGGGAAAACCTGGCGCGGTACCCTCTTCGGGACGCTCGTCGGTGCCGTCCTGGCGCTCGTCCTCTCGGCGTCCGCCGGCGAAGTCGGAGCGACGCTTGACGTTTCCCTCCCCACGTTCCCGCCGGCAGCGGTCGTCGCGTTGCCGCTCGGGGCCATGCTCGGCGACATCGGTGCCTCGTTCCTCAAGCGCCGCACCGGCCGCCAGCGCGGGGCCGCGTTCCCCGGTCTCGACCAGCTTGATTTCGCCGTCGGAGCGCTCCTGTTGACGTTTCTCGGCGCGTTCGACTGGGCGATGGACACCTTCACGCTTCCCGTGTTGGCCGTCGTTCTGGTTCTCACGCCGATACTGCACGTGACGACGAACGTCGCTGCATACTGGTTGGGGCTGAAAAACGAGCCGTGGTAAACGACTTTCTGCCAAAAAATGCCGCCCGTTCGGCTGTTCCGAGGGGACTTCGTCGCCTCGCGTCGCTCGCGACCGCTAGCACGGCCATTTGTCCGCTGATCGTTCTCGCTCCGTTCCACGGCGCTTAAGCCCCGTCGCCGCGCTTGCTCGCGTATGGCCAACGCGGAACTCATCGAGGCGCTGCGGGACGCGGACGCCGTGAAGTTCGGCGAGTTCGAACTCTCTCACGGCGGGACGAGCGACTACTACGTCGACAAGTACCTCTTCGAGACGGACCCGCGCTGTCTCGAACTGATCGCGGAGGCGTTCGCCGAGCAGGTTGACGCCGCGAAGCTAGGCGGCGTGGCGCTTGGCGGCGTCCCGCTGGTCGCCGTGACGGCGGTCAAATCCGGCACCCCCTACGTCATCGCGCGGAAGCAACAGAAGGAGTACGGCACGGCCAACCTCGTCGAGGGCGACCTGACGGAGGGCGAGGAAGTCGTCGTGATAGAGGACATCGCCACGACGGGGCAAAGCGCCGTCGACGCGGTCGAGGCGCTCCGCGACGCGGGCGCGACGGTGAACCGCGCCCTGGTCGTCGTCGACCGTCAGGAGGGCGGCCGGGAGAACCTCGCCGACGCCGGCGTCGAACTGGAGTCGCTCGTCACCGCCGAGGAACTGCTGGCAGAACAGGATTAATCGACCCGCAACAGGACGGCCACCACGGCGACAGCGGCGACGGCGACGCCGAGTACGGTCAGCACGCGGGCCCCGGTAGGGCCGAACTCCAGACCGAAGATGGCCAGTCCGACGAGTCCGACGACGACGGCGGCAGCGCCGACGACCTGGAGCGTCTGTTCTTCCGTGTGTCGACCCGACATACGCTCCGCATGCACTGTAGCGGGAAAAGATCACGACTCGGTTCCGCCGATAAGGCGATCTTTCGACCGAGTTCACTCACGGAAATAGGGTGTAAGTTCGCTGTACTTCCGCTATGGTGCATGTCGGCGGCGCGGCTGGCTGACAGTGGTCACCGGAACCGTGCGTACACGGTCCACGCCACGGCTATCGCGGCGAACGCGGCCCCGATGACCGTCGGCGTGAGGGAACTCGTATCTCCCCAGCGCCAGCCGAAGACGGTGAATCCGACGACGCCGATGAGAGCGGCGATCACGCCGACCGTTTGCAGCGGTCTGCTGTTCGAAGGGGTCCCGGGCATAGGTGTAGTTTCGCCCGGCATCTGTAAAAATCATCGGGCGAACCACTGAACGAGAAAACGCCCGCTACTCTTCTTGTTCCTCCTCTCCCTCCTCGACGTGGATAGTTCCGGTCATTCCCGTTGACTGGTGCGGCTTGCAGTAGTAGTCGTACTGCCCGGCGACGGTGAAGGTGTGTTCGTACGTGTGCCCGCTGCTCTCTATCTGTTCGTGTCCGTCCCAGTCGGCGTCGTCGGGCTGAGAGTCGACGACGATGTTGTGGTTGGGGGAGGTCCACTCCCACGTCACCGTCGTCCCCGTCTGAACCGTCATCTCGTCGGGATTGAACTCGTTGGTCCCCGTGAGTTCAATAACGTTTCCGTCTGGCTCGCTGCTGTCTCCCGTTCCCAGTAGACCGGTACATCCTGAGAAACCGGTGACGCCGACCACCGCCGCCGAAAGGAACGCTCTTCGTCTGGGCATCGCTACGGTCGTTTCCGCTGCGGAAACTAACCGCTTTTCACTCGGGTGCATCGCAACGCTTTTTCACTCCCCCCGCTAAGGTGGAACTACGATGGCAGGTGTCTACTTTACAGGTCGGGCCTTCGCCCGCTTCTAACCCCGTACTACGACACCTGTCGATTCTCTCGCTGGCCGAACCCGCCCAGCAAGAGGTGTAACTATGTCACAGGACGCAAACTCAGAACACGACGACATCGCGGTAGTACTACCAGACGGTTCAGAACTCCACGTAGAACGAGGATCGACCGTCGAGGACGTCGCGTACGAGATCGGTCCCGGACTCGGTAGCGACACCGTCGCGGGTCGGATCGACGGCGAACTCGTCGCCAAGGAACAACCCGTCACGGAGGACGGTGCCAGGATCGAGATCGTCACCGACGGGGCCGACGACTATCTCGAAGTGATGCGCCACTCCGCGGCGCACTGTCTCGCACAGGCGGTCGAACGGTTGTACGACGACGTCCAGTTGGCTATCGGCCCGCCGACGGACGAGGGATTCTACTACGACTTCGACGACTTGGATATCGACGAGAGCGACCTCGGCGAGATCGAGGCCGAGATGGAGGCTATCATCGAGGCGGATTACGACATCGAACGCGAGGAAGTCTCCGTCGACGAGGCCCGCGAGCGCCTGGCCGACCAGGAGTACAAACTCGAACTGCTGGAGGAGTTCGCCGAGAACGGCGAGACCGTCACGTTCTACAGCCAGGACGAGTGGGAGGACCTCTGTGCCGGCCCGCACGTCGAGTCCACCGGCGAGATCGGCGCGGTAAAACTCGAAGAGATCGCGGCCGCCTACTGGCGCGGCGACGAGGCGAACCCGATGCAGACCCGCGTCTACGGGACGGCCTTCGAGGACGAGAGCGACCTGGAGGAGTATCTCGAACGCAAGCGCGAGGCCGAGAAGCGCGACCACCGGAAGATCGGCAACGAGATGAACCTGTTCTCGATTCAGGACGTCACCGGCCCGGGCCTGCCGCTGTACCACCCGCCGGGCAAAACCGTGCTTCGGGAACTGGAGTCGTTCGTCGAGGACCTCAACCTCGACGCAGGCTACGAGTACGTCGAGACGCCGCACGTGTTCAAGACCGATCTCTGGCAGGAGAGCGGCCACTACGAGAACTACAAGGACGACATGTTCATCTTTGACGTCGGCGACGACGAGTACGGCCTCAAGCCGATGAACTGCCCGGGCCACGCGACCATCTTCGACGACAGTTCGTGGTCGTACCGCGACCTGCCGATCCGCTACGCCGAGAACGGGAAGGTGTACAGGAAAGAGCAGCGCGGCGAACTCTCCGGGCTCTCGCGCGTCTGGGCGTTCACCATCGACGACGGCCACCTGTTCGTCCGGCCCGAGGGGATCAAATCCGAGGTCGAACAGATCATGGACATGATCGACGAGGTGTTGTCGACGTTCAACCTGGACTACGACGTGGCGCTCGCGACCCGACCCGAGAAAAGCGTCGGTAGCGACGAGATCTGGGAGAAAGCGGAGTCCCAACTCGAATCCGTTCTCGACGCTCGCGACGAGGAGTACGACATCGAACCGGGCGACGGCGCGTTCTACGGCCCGAAGATCGACTTCGCCTTCGAGGACGCCATCGGTCGTCGGTGGGACGGCCCGACGGTCCAGCTAGACTTCAACATGCCCGAGCGGTTCGACCTGTCCTACGTCGGCAAGGACAACGAGGAACATCAGCCGGTCATGATCCACCGCGCGCTGTACGGAAGTTACGAGCGCTTTTTCATGGTGCTCATCGAGCACTTCGAGGGGAACTTCCCGCCGTGGCTCGCCCCCGAACAGGTCCGGATCCTGCCTATCAGCGACGAGAACAAGGGCTACGCGTACCGGGTCCGAAACGAGTTCGACGAGTTCCGCGCCGAGGTGGACGACCGCGACTCCACGCTCGAACGCAAGATCCGCGCGGCCCACGACGACCGCGTCCCCTACCAGATCATCGTCGGCGACAACGAGGAGGAGGACGGCGATATATCGGTTCGGGACCGTTCGGAGAGCCAGGAACACGGCGTCGAGATAGACGAGTTCCGCGACCACCTTCGAACCGAGGTCGACCAGCGGCGGAGTGCGCCGACCTTTCTGAAGTAGAACTGCACCGACCTGATCTCTCCCGTCCCCCCGAACCGCTTCAACGACTCTCCGCACTTTCACGTCTCTATCCCCCGTAGCTCTGAGGGATTCGTTTCGTATGGCTCCACTACGGACGAAGCCTATCTATCCACGACTGTGTCGACTCAGCGTCTGTCACTCATCGACGTATTCATACTTGCGGAATAATGCATACATGCTATGAACCGCGCCGAGAAAGCCGCACTCCAGCTACGGTCCGTCCGAGTGTTGCGGATGTTGAAGGAGACGCGTACGTACGACGAACTCGCCGAGTTGACGGACCTCCCTGCGGGCGATCTCAACCGGTACGTCAACGGGCACGTTCTCCCGAGCACGGACCGCGCCCGTCAGGTCGTCGACGGCGTCGGTCGAGAGGCGCTCGGGCGGGAACTCGAAGAGCGCGTTCAGGTCGACGACGAGGGGTACGTCGACAACTCCAACGTCGTCTTCGACCAGTCGTTTCTCGACCTCATCGCGCCCGTCGCCGCCGGCGCGTTCGACTTCGAGCGACCGGACGTCGTGTTGACCGCGGCGACCGACGGCATCACGCTCGCGGCGGCGATGGCGAGTTACTTCGGCGCTCGCTCTGCCTACGCGAAGAAGTCCAAGGAGACCGCCGTCGAGGAGTTCATCGAGTCCCGCCAGCGCCTCCAGTCGGGCATCGAACTCACGTATTACCTGCCGTCGTCGGCGATAGGGAGCGGCGAAACCGTGCTGGTCGTCGACGACCTCATCCGCTCGGGCGAGACGCAGGAACTCCTGCTCGACATCGCACAGCACGCCGACGCCACGGTGGCGGGCGTGTTCGCGCTCATCGCGGTCGGCGACGAAGGAGTCGCCCGCGCCAGAGAGCGGACCGACGCCCCGGTCGGATCGCTGACGCAGTTCTGACTTTCCCGGGATGACGGCTCTCCGGCGCGTCAGGGCTGTCGCCGCCCCAGTGCCTCCCGCGTCTCCCGGATCGTTTCCGTGATACCGCCCTCGTTTTCGACCTGTTCGGCGAGCGACTCCGTCGCGTTGAGAAGCCACTCCGCGCGCTCGGCCGTCCGGCGAATGTCGCCCGGACCGACGCCGTACCGCTCCGCCAGTGCCGCGGCGTCCTCGCCGTGGATCCAGTCGTCCAACAGGCGAGCGGTTTTCAGCGACTCCAGCCACGCCTGGAAGTCGCCGTCGAAATCGCTGACGGACTTCGCGAGAACGGCCTCGTTGTTCATCGCGAACTGCGTGAGACGGCCTGCCTCGCTGTTGCGGACGTATGACCCGCGCATGTCCGGCGTGTCACAGACCAGTTCGAGAACGGTCAGCGATTCGACGCGGTCGAGTTCGGTGGCACGGTCGAGCGCCGCCAACACGTCTGCGCCCGTCAGCGGGTCGACGTACACCTGCGAGACGAGTTCGCCCAGTTCCGTCGCGGAGAGGTCGCCACCGTCGGCGATCATCCCGGCCTCTTCGAGGTAGGCGATGGCATCGTCCGTGATGCCGGTGAGGTCGGCATCCGGGTCCTGATGGGCGTAGAACGTCGACCCGAACACGTCCAGTAGGTCCTCGCGGGAGTCGGCGAACCCGCTCGCGACGGTGGCGAGGACGTGCGTGCGGAGGGCGTCGTCGTTTGCGAGTTTCGACGTGACGGCTTCGGGGTCAGCGCCGATGTACCGCTCGCGGAGGTCGGCGGCGTCGTCCCCGTCGCCGACGAGTACCGCTTCGCCGTACGGGTCAAGTCCGGGCCGCCCGGCGCGGCCGAACATCTGGTGGACCTCCAGCACGGGGAGCGATTCGACGCCGTCGTCCGTGTAGCGGTGGTGGTCGCGGACGACCACCCGCCGCGCGGGGACGTTCACCCCGGCGGCGAGCGTCGGCGTCGCACAGATGACGGAGAGCGCACGGTCGCGAAACGCCGCCTCGACGTTCGACCTGTGTTCCGACCGCAGGCCGGCGTGGTGGAACGCGACGCCCGTTTCGGCGTACTCGGCGAGTGCAGTCCCGGTGCCGGTGGTCGCCGTCGACCGTATCTCCTCGGCGACGGCGGCAGGGTCGCCCCGAACGCCGCCGTTGGCCGCCGTTTCTCCCTCACTCGTGGCGTCGCTGACGACGCCCTCGTCAGCTAGATCTCGTGCGAGGTCCTGGGCCGCCCCGCGGGAGTTGACGAACACCAGGCACTGGCCGCCCTCGGCGACGGCGTCGCGGACGAGCGCCTCCGTCGGGGCGTCACCGTCCGCGGGCACGGCGCGGGTGTCTCCGCCCTCGAACGTGATCGCGCCGTCGGCGTACACGCCGGTCCGGAGGTCGACCGGCCGCCACTCCGCGGTAACGAGTTCGGCGTCGAGCCAGTCGGCCACCTCGTCGGCGTTATCGACGGTGGCGCTCAGGCCGACTATCTGCAGGTCCGGCGTGAGACGCTGCAGGTTCGCGATGGTGACCTCCAGCGTCGGCCCGCGACTCCGCGAGTCGAGCAGGTGGATCTCGTCGACGACGGCGCACCCGATGTCTTCGACCCACCCCGCGCCGTTGCGGATGGCGGAGTCGACTTTCTCGCTCGTCGCGACGACGATGTCGTGGTCGCCGAGTTCCTCGTCGCTGGCGTCGAAATCGCCCGTCGCGATACCGACGCTCACGCCCGGTAACTCCTGAAACGTCTCGTACTTCTCGGTCGCGAGCGCCCGTAGCGGCACGATAAACAGCGAGGGACCCTCGCTGGTCAGCATCGCGAGTTCCGCGACGAACGTCTTGCCGCTGGCTGTCGGAATCGCGGCGACGACGGACTCGTCGGTAGCTATGCGGTCGGAACTCTCCGACGAGATATCACTCGCTCCGCTCGCGAGGACGCCGGCCTCGACGGCGGCGACCTGTGGCGGATACAGCGACTCGATCCCTTCCTCCCGGAAGTGGTCGACGAACTCCGGGGGCAGGGGGAGGTCCCCCACGTGCATTCGTCTACGGATCCGCCGCCGTCGTATTTAAACTTGCGCGCGGTCTGACGAAGGCGCGGTGTCACGTCTCTGCGGCGTAACGAGCCGGATCACGGTAATCATTAAGTAGGATTGACTTGTTTATAGATAGTGAGATATGGCGATCAGTGACACACTAGCAGACTACTTCGACTTCGAGGGGCACGAGACGGATCTGGGGACCGAAATACTGGCGGGGGTCACGACGTTTCTCACGATGTCGTACATCATCGTGGTCAATCCCGCGATCATGGCCCAGACCACGAACGAGGCGGGCGAGATAACATCGCCGGGCATCGCCATCGACGGATACAGCGATGTCGAGGTGATCCAGATGCTTGCCGTCGTGACGATACTCGCCTCCGCTGCGGCGATTTTGGTAATGGCGTTCTACGCGAACCGCCCGTTCGGTCAGGCTCCGGGTCTGGGGCTCAACGCGTTTTTCGCGTTTACGGTCGTCGGCGCGATGGGCATTCCCTGGCAGACGGCGCTCGCCGCCGTCGTCACCGAAGGTGTGCTGTTCATCGTCCTGACGGCGATCGGTGCCCGGGAGTACGTCATCAAACTCTTCCCGGAACCCGTGAAGTTCGCGGTCGGGACCGGTATCGGCCTCTTCCTGGCGTTGATCGGGCTGGAAGCGATGCAGGTGGTCGTCGGTGCCGACCAGGCCGGAACCATCCTCGCGCTCGGCGACCTCGCGTCCGACCCCGTCGCCGTGCTGTCCGTCGTCGGCCTGTTCTTGACGTTAGCGCTGTACGCTAACGGCATTCGTGGGTCGATCATCCTCGGCATCCTCCTGACGGCGGTCGCGGGATGGGGGCTGACCCTCGGCGGTGTCGTCGGCGAGGGCGTTCTCGCGCCGGCGCAACTCCCTGACGCCCAGTACGACATCACGCCTCTGGCGGGGGCGTTCATCGAAGGCTTCCAGAACGTGGAGGCGTTCAGCTTCGCGCTCGTCGTGTTCACGTTCTTCTTCGTCGACTTCTTCGATACGGCGGGGACGCTGGTCGGCGTCGGTCAGGCGGGCGACTTCCTCGACGAGCGCGGGAACCTCCCCGACATCGACAAGCCGCTGATGGCCGACGCTGTCGGCACCACCGTCGGCGGTATGCTCGGCACGTCCACAGTGACGACGTACATCGAATCCGCGACCGGCGTCGAAGAGGGCGGCCGGACCGGCATGACCGCGCTGGTCATCGGCGTCCTCTTCCTGCTTTCACTGGCCGTCGTGCCGCTGGCCGCGGCCATTCCACAGTACGCCTCGCACATCGCACTGGTCGTCGTCGCCATCATCATGCTCGGTAACGTCACCGACATTCGGTGGGACGATGTCACGCACGCGGTACCCGCCGGGATGACTATCATCATCATGCCGCTGACGTTCTCTATCGCCTACGGTATCGCCGCCGGGATCATCAGCTATCCCGTGGTCAAGGCAGCGACCGGCGAGGCGAGAGACGTCTCCATCGGGCAGTGGGCGCTGGCCGGCGCGTTCGTCGTCTACTTCTTCGTCCGAACGAGCGGCATCCTCACCGGTCAGCTGTAGGCCGGCGTCCGCTTTCGCTTTCGGGGAAATGCGTGCGGAGCACACACCTTCGGTCCTCTTTTTTGTCCGGGAGGACTACGAAGCGACATGGCGAATCTGGAACTGTACGAACTCGAAGGCTGTCCGTACTGCGCGAAAGTCGTCAACAAACTCGAAGAGTTGGGCTTAGAGTACGAGTCTCACATGGTCCCGAGTTCACACAGCGAGCGCACCGAGGTGGAGGAGGTCAGCGGCCAGACCGGAGTCCCCGTCCTCGTCGACGAGGAACACGGCGTCGACGGGATGCCCGAGAGCGACGACATCGTCGAGTACCTCGAAAAGACGTACGGCGACGGCGCGGCCTGATAGGGGCTGTTGTCAGTCAGTTCGGTGATTCACTGACGCGGGGTCGGCGAACGCCGGGACGCAGTTACGACAATTCTTAACGGCCCAGCGGTCAGCGTTCGCCGTGCGCTTCGACGGTCACGTCGCCGTTCGCGATCCGGAGAACGTACTCCTCGTACGCGTACACCGTCCGTTCGAATTCGACCTCGCCGTCGATCAGGACGCGAACCACGTAGCCGCGCCCCGGGTCGAACGCGTCAGAGAGGTCTAACCGGTCCAGCGGTTCGAGGTCGTGTCGCTCGTCGTACACCCGGTCGCCAGTGTCGTCGTCGGCAACGACGACGCGAGCGGTGACCGCGTCCGAGGCGCGGACCGATACGCTGGCGGTGTACTGTGCTGTCGTGCCTTCGCGGCTATCAGGGGTTCCACAACCGGCGAGACCGGCGAGCGCGAGGACGTAACTGCGGCGGCGCATGGCGGAAGCTTCCGGCGACTCCGGTAAATGCTTTCAGGAGCCGCGGCTACGGATTCCTGTTCGTCGACCGCCGCAACGGCGCGAGCGTTCAGGCGGGCTCCCCGTCGCTGCGTTCACGGATCAGGTCGCGGAGTTCTTCGGCGTCGTGGGCCGATTCGGCCTCCTCTCGCTCGATGATTGCGGTCCCCTCGACGGAGTCGCGCTTGGCGCTGTCGACGAAGTAGACGGAGTGGGTGTGGGTGACGCGTCCGATAGAGCCCATGATGCGAGCGCGCTTCTCGGCGGTCCGGGTGAACTTGGAGTGGCCCGTCAGCACCGTCCCTTCACCGGATTCACCGTCCTCGCTGACCGCCTTGAACGGCGACCGGAGCGTGGGATGGACGTCGAACCCGGCTCGCGTCATGACGGCGACGATACGCTCGTCGTCGGGGTCCGCCTCGGGGTCTTCCGGCGTGGGATCCGCGTCGTGGACCTCTTCCGTTCCGTCTAACACGTCGACAGGGCTCGTCAGCGGCGCTTCGAACATGTTCTCTAGGTCCTGTGCCACTTCGACGGAGGCGTTCATCCCGTCCTCGTACTTCGAGACGGTGCGCCGGGAAACGCCGAGTTCGGAGGCGAGTTGACCGAGACTCCACCCCTTCTCCTCGCGCTTGTCGGCCAGAATGTCGCCGTCGATGTTGACGTAGAGACCGCCCGGCGCGGCGTAGATGAGCGGCGGCACTTCCTCGACGAAGAGGTTCATCGCCGTGTCCGGACTTAACACGGGGACGCCGTGCCGGAAGTACACCACGTCGGGCTTGAGTTCCTCGTCCCGGGTGCGAAGCCCGATCACCATCGGCGTCCCGTCGAGATAGGTGCCGAGACGGCGCATTTCGGCACCCGTTTCGCCGTCGAAGGCGTCGATGTTCGCCAGGATCTTCAGTAACACGAGTTCGTCGCCGCGGCGGGCCGCGATGTCGAAGCTTTTGGGCCTGATCGCACACCGGTCGCTCACCGTAAAGCCCGCGTCTTCGAGCATCGCGGTGACGTTGCCGACCAGTGCAGACCGAGTCATACCCATAGGTAAGCCTTTCATCGCATATATGCGTTGTGTCGCCGGTGTCCGAACGGCGTCAGGCGGTTTTACCTGCTAGACGGCGGTACTTTCTTATACAGTCAGGTGAGACGAAAGGGGTTACACCGTCGCGGCGTCTACGGGACGACGATGCCGGTAGTCCTCGGGATCGACGACACCGACTCCCGCGAGCGCGGGATGTGTACGACCTACGTCGCTCGCACCGTCGCCGACGGGATCCGCGACGCGGGCGGGGAGGTTGAGCGACTGCTACTCGTTCGCCTGAACCCCGCAGTTCCCTACAAAACACGGGGGAACGCCGCGCTCGCGGTCCACGCGGATATCGATCCCGGAGCCGCGTTCGACGTGGCTCACGATGTCCTCGCCGCGGCGGCCGAAACCGACGACGAGAACACGAACCCGGGACTGGTCGTCGCGCCCCACGCGCCCGAGGACGCGCCGGACGATGTCGCCGCCTTCGCCCGCGACGCGATTCGGGACCACCACGCCATCGACGATGCGACCGAACTCGCAGACGCGCACGGCTACCGCCGCGCCGGATGGAAGAACGCTCGCGGAACGATCGGCGCGCTGGCCGCCGTCGGTGCCTGGCGCGCCGTCCCGGAGTGGACCTACGAACACATCTCCTACCGCTACCCCGACGCCCGCGGGACGCCCCGCGATATCGACTTCGACTCGGTGTTCGCGGCCGCCGACGAGGCCTACCCCACCGCCTGGGACACCGTCGACCGCGGCGAGGGACAGGCCGTCTGCGTCCCGCGCACGCCCGGCCCGATCCTCCACGGCATCCGCGGCGACGACCCCGAGACGGTCCGCGAAGTCGCCGAGCGCATCGAGAGCGAGCCAGTCGAATCGACCGCCCTGTTCCGGACGAACCAGGGCACCGACGCGCACCTCCGCGACGCCGCCCTCGCCGACGCGCGCGACGGCCGCTCCTACCGCGTCGATGCGACGGTCGCCGACCCGCCCGAGACCCGCGAGGGCGGCCACGTCTTCCTGACGCTCGAAGACGGCGACGCCGCCCTCGACTGCGCCGCCTTCGAACCCACCAAGCGGTTCCGCGACCGCGTCCGCGCGCTCCGCGCCGGCGACCGGATCACCGCTTGCGGCGAAGTGGCCGACGGTACGCTCAAACTGGAGAAGTTCGCCGTCCGCGACCTGAACGGGACGGAACTGGTCACGCCCGACTGTCCCGAGTGCGGTCGCTCGATGAAGAGCGCGGGCCGGAACCAGGGCTACCGCTGTCGGGACTGCGGAACCGCCGCGGCGGGGAAGGTCGACCGTCCCGTCGACCGCGAGTTGGAACGCGGGTGGTACGAGGTTCCGCCCTGCGCGCGCCGCCATATTGCGAAACCGCTAGTTCGGGGCGGGTTCGACGCGCCGACTCATCCTGAGAAATGAGCCTAGCAGGCTGTTCTCCGCACCGGGTACAGGTGGTATCGGGATACTCTCGGGAGGTTCTTTCTCCCGTGTTCTGGCGAACCAGTCGGTGTGGTTGTTTGCGAACTGACCGTTGAGGCTCACCGGTTTCAGATGTTGTCCGGCAAGTCGTGCTGAATACAGGCGCAAACGCAACACTGTGTAAGCAAGAGAAGTGCCGCTATCTTTTTAACACCATATATAGTGGTTGTATGTATGACAGAATTGGAAGAATCGAATAACGCAGACGTGCGGTTCGGAAAGCGTCTTGTGAGGGTATGCGTCTCAGTAGTCGTACTGACTGGCGTGACGGTTATTCTGGGATACGGTGGCTGGATCGTTTTGACGATCACTGCCAAAACCGTTGGCTATGATCCGAAGACCGTCGACGGGGAGTTGTTACGTGATCGGTTACTGGCGTGGCCCGACCGCAACAGAGAAGTCATGCGCTCGAACGGTAGGACGAGTCTCCCGCTGAAACCGTAGCGCATTTGCGACGCTCGTTTTCTGCGGTTAACACGCCATCTCTGACAGCTATCGGAGAGGTGGATAGCGGCTCAGGTAACGTTTTCGCCTGTACTGAGCAGTTGCCGAACGACGACGGGAATGTCCGAACAATTCGATGACATCCGACAGCCAACTGCGAGAGCCATTCATAGGGACTGTCACAAGCCAGTTCGGCATTTTGCCGACACTGGGTCGGTGAATGCCGGAACACAGTTACAAAGCCCCTATCAGTCGCCCAGCGCGTCGAGTACGTCGTCTAACTGCGGTCGAACGTGGGGGCGTAACGGTAGCGCTTCGTCCCGTATCTCCTCGACCGGGACGAACTCGGCAGTTTCCGCGTCCGACCCGGCCTCGGGTACGCCCGTTGTCGCCGACCGCGCGACGGCGTAGCGGATCGAGACGACGTACTTCCCGTCGAACGGATCGAGTTGGCGGACGTCCGCGAGCAGCAGGTCATCCGGGTCGACGGTGATGCCGGTTTCTTCTTCGAGTTCCCTGGCCGCGCCGGCCGCCGGCGGTTCGTCAGCTTCGAGGTGACCGCCGGGGAACGTCCACTCACCTTTGCCGGGTGGAACCGCCCGTTCGACGAGCAGAACCGCGTCGGTGTGGCCGTCGACCACGGCGACGCCGCCGCAGGGCGCGGCGTTCCGGAAGACGAACCGTTCGCACGAGAGACAGTAGCGGCGCTCCCGGCCCTCGAACGTCCGCGATTCGACCGCAGTCCCGCACTGCGGACAGTAGTTCGGCACGCGCTGGACCATCAGGACACCTCAGCCGCCGAAAGCACTTGTCTCTCTCCCGGGTATCGCATACTCCGTGATGCTTCCGGCCCGAACTAACGCTTTGTGCATCAACCGGCGGCCGCGAAACCGGTGCCCATATCCTTCTCGCCGGCGCGAATCACGACATGGCAGACAGCGAGAGCGAGCGAGCGGCCGTCACGACCCGCGCCGCCCGCGAGGGGGCGGCCGTCGCCGCGGACTACTTCAGGACGGACCTCGCCGTCGAGACGAAAGACGGCGACACGGACGTGGTGACGCGGGCCGACCGAGAGGCTCAGGAGCGCGTCATCGAGACGATCCGGGCGGACTACCCGGACGTCACGATCGTCGGCGAGGAGAACGACGCGCCGACGACGGTGCCCGACGAGGGGTCGGCCTTCGTCGTCGACCCTATCGACGGGACGAACAACTTCGTTCGCGGCGTCCCGTTCTGGTGTACGAGCGTCGCCGCCGTCGCCGACGGCGAACCGGTCGCGGCCGCGACGGTCGCGCCTGCTGTCGGCGACGAGTTCCTCGCGGACGAGACGACGGCGCGGCTGAACGGCGACGAACTGTCGGTCAGCCGGCGAGACGGCCCGGAGACGGCGACGGTCTCGCCGACGCTCTGGTGGGACTTCGACAGTCGAGACGAGTACGCGGCCGCCGCGGAGGGCGTCGTCGAGCGGTTCGCGGATCTCCGGCGGTACGGGTCCGCACAGATATCCCTGGGATACGTCGCGATGGGCGCGCTGGACGGCGTGTTTTCGAACCTCCGCGGGAACCCCTGGGACACCGTCGCCGGCGTTCACCTCGTCCGGTGTGCGGGGGGTGAGGCGACGGATCTAGAAGGAAACCGCTGGCACCACGACAGCAGGGGCCTCGTCGTCTCGAACGGCGCGGTCCACGACGCGGTGCTTTCGACGGCGCGGGACGCGGAAGCGCAGCGCGGCTGACCCCTCAACGGACCGCGGGAGAAACGTGGTGTGCGATTCGACGGCCGGAACCGGTCGGTTTACTCCTTCGACCGGCTGCCGAGCCACTTGTCGGAGTCGGTGAGTTCGCCGAGCGCGTCGAGGAAGCTCTTGCTCTCGTGTTCGCTCGGCCGCAGCCGTGCGCGCAGACGGGAGGAGATCATCTCGACGGAGAGGACGATGGCGATAACCATGATGATCGCGGCCATCCCTTTTCCGAACTCAAGGAAGCCGAAGAACCGCTGCTGGATGTACATCCCGATGCCGCCCGCGCCCACGACGCCGAGCGAGACGGCGACTCGGACGTTGATCTCGAAGATGTACAGCGTCCAGGCGATGAACGACGTGAACACCTGGCTGAGCATACCGAAGGCGACGCGCTGGGAGTCGGACGCCCCGGTGGAGCCGATAGCCTCGATCGGGCCGTCGTCGATCTCCTCGAGTTCGTCCGTGAACAGGCGGCCGAGGTTTCCGACGGTGTCGGTCGCCACGGCCAGTAGCGCGCCGACCGGTCCGAGTCCGGCCAGCGGGATGTAGATGAGCACCCACACGAGCGCCGGGATAGCCCGGATGGTCGACATCGTTCCGCGGAAGATGAAGTTGAACGGGAACGGGACCACGCGTTCGCTGCCGAGTACGCCGAACGTCAGTGCGAGCGGGAACCCGAGCACCGTCCCGCAGAACCCGATGGCGATGGTGATGACCGACAGGCCGACGAGGCCGTCCTGCTCGGCGAGGCTCTCGACGAGCGTTCCGGGCCGGATCAGGCTCTCGTACACCGCTTGCGGGCCGCGGATGTCGTTCTCGGACGTGTAGGTCGTGAAGTCGACGAAGTCCGGCGGCATGAAGTCCAACAGCGACTCGAGGAAGCCGGGGAACGTCCGCGTCAGGTCGGCGAGGTTGAAACCGATGAAGATGAGGCCCGCGGCAGTGATGCCGCCGAGGACGACCAGCCCGACGCCGAGTGCGAAGCGGCGGATGCGCTGGTTCCGCTCGATCCGTGCGAGCGTCTCGTCGAGGGTTCGCGTACGGTCTTCGGGCGTTCCGCCGTCTTCGACCACGTCGTCGGGCGAATCACTGCTCGTGTCGTCGCTCATTGGCCGAGCACCTCCATCGGGTCGTCGCCGCCCTCCCCGTAGTAGATGTCATCGACGGCCTCCATCGTCAGGGCGTCCTCGCCGCCGTCGAACACCACTTCGCCGTCGCGGATGCCGATGAACCGGTCGCCGAACTCGCGGGCGATGTTCACCTGGTGGAGCGATGCGATAGTGGTGAGGTTCCGCTCCTTGGCGGCCGAGCGCATGTACCCCATCACCTCGGTTGCCGCCTTCGGGTCGAGACTGGCGACGGGTTCGTCGGCCAAAAGCAGGGCCGGGTTCTGGACGAGCGCTCGGGCGATGCCGACGCGCTGTTGCTGGCCGCCGGACATCGACCCCGCGCGCTGTTCGGCCTCGTCGAGGAGGCCGACGGTGTCTAGCGCGTCGAGCGCGGCCTGTTTGTCCTCGTCGTCGTACCACGTGAGGATGCTACTGAGGAGGCCCGTCCGCGAGAGCGCGCCCGTCAGCGCGTTGCGATACGCGCTCATGCTCTCGATGACGTAGTGCAACTGGAACACCATCGCCACGTCGCTTCGACGGCCCTGGACTTCCTCGCCGTTGATGACGACGGACCCGTCCGTGGGCGTCGTCAGACCGTTGAGGATGCGCAGCAGCGTCGATTTCCCCGCGCCGGAGGGGCCGAGGACGACGACGAACTCGCCTTTCTCTATCTCGAAAGATACGTCTTCGAGGGCCGTCGTGCCCTCGCCGTACGTCTTGGTAAGGTCCTGAACGGAGACAGCGGGCATTGGAGTAGATTCCACTTGAAGAAGTTATGACTCTGTGACGGTTACTCGGTACCTTCGTCGAGGAGGTCGGACTCGATGCCAAGCTCGTTGGCGACATCGACGACCGGCTGGTACGTGTCGACGTCGGCCTCGCGTACGTCGCTGAACCAGAGGTCGTCCGGGTTCTCCTCGTCTTCCGCGTCCTCCTCGCCGTCCTCGCCCAGGTAGATATCCTCGGGTGCGTCGAGGAAGGCGTCGGTGAACTTCTCCTTTTTCTCGTCGTCGAGTTCGGGGCTAACGATGATGGGCGCACGCGGGATGCCGGAGACGCTGTCGACCTCGCGGATGCCCTCGACGTAGTCCTCGTTTCCGTAGTCCCAGGTGATGAATCGACCGACGCCTGCCGCGTCGATCTGTCCGCTCTGGAGCGCCTCGAACGCCTGCGCGTGACCGGACCAGGAGGCGGTGAAGTCCGCGCCGTCGTCGCTCATCGGGGCGTCGCCGATGTCCAGACCGGCCTGCTTGAGCATGTACAGCGGGTACAGCGATCCGCTGGCGCTGGTCGTGGCGGCAAAGCCGATGTCGCGTCCTTCGAGGTCGGCGGGTTCCTCGATGTCGCTGTCCTCGTTGGTGATAAGTACGGAGTGGTAGTCCCACGAACCGTAGGCGTACCGCTGGAGGATCACGTCACACTGATCGCCGCGAACGCCGAGCGCGGCGGCGAACGGCCCGGTTTCGGCGATTTCGGCGTTGCCCTCGCCGAGCGCACGAAGCACCGCCGAGTAGTTGTTCGCATACTGGAGTTCGACCTCGACGTCGTCCTCGGTCTCCTCGTCCAGATAGTCCCGTACCGGCGCGTACTGCGACTCCATGAACTCCTGCGGTTCCGTCGGCGACATGACGAACGTAAGCGTACCGTCACCGTACGGCTGGCTTCCGAACTGTCCGATACATCCCGCTGTGAATGCTACACCGCCCGCTGCGCCCACACTCTTGAGAAAGCTTCGGCGGTCTTTCATGGGAACATACGAGGGTCCGACGATCAGAACTTAAGTCTTGCTATAGCTAGATATACTTATTAATTATACAGTATACCAACATACTATTGCGGGGATATTTGGCAAAGTACGGCTATATAAACCTCTGGTTGATGATTCGTTAATTAACAATTACGCGAGCTGATTCAATAGTGTCTCTGTACACATTGACGGCTGTCAGACTCCGTCACGAAGATATCCCGGATTCTCCCGACTCTGTAGAGCGCGCGAACTTGTTATGACCTCTAAATTATACGATCGAGGCTAGTTTGATCCGTATTGGCAACTTCTCTATAGGTATCATTTATGAGGAGTACGGCTATAACGTCTTCATCCCGCTTCCGGTCAGCGGGACGACGACGTCGTCGTCCTCGTCCAGGACACCTTCGCGGCGGTACTCGCCGAGCGCCGCCGGCGCGACGGCGCTCGTGGGTTCGACGTAAAACCCGGCACGGTGGAGGCGGTCGAGCGTCCCTTCGACGGCGTCCGCGCCCAGTGCGATGGCGTCGCCGTCCGTCTCCCGGATGGCGTCTTCGACCTGCTCTCTCCGCGCCGGGTCGCGGATGTGGATGCCGTCGACTATCTCGTTTACCGCCTCCGGTTCGTCGTCCCGGTCCAGAGCGGCGGTCAGTTCCGCGCCCGGCTCTTCGCGCTCCGGGCGGTTGTCCTGAAGCTCCGCCGCGAACGGCGCGTATCCGGTTCCCTGCGCGCCCAGCAGGCGGGGAACGTCGTCGGTGATGCCGGCCTCCCGAAGTGCCCTGAAGCCGCGGTAAGCGCCAAGAAAGAGGGTTCCGTGGCCGAGCGGCAGGACGACGGCGTCCGGCACCGTCCACTCGCGCTGGGCGGCGACTTCGAGGGCGAACGTCATCGTCCCGGCGTAGAACGCGGGGTTCCAGGCGTGGCTGGCGTACCAGCCGTCACCGGTGCGCACTGCGTCGAGACACGCTTCGGTGACAGCCTCGCGCCCGCCTTCGACGCGGACAGGCCGCGCACCGGCGCGTTGGATGGCGACGAGCTTGGACTGCTTGATGTCCGCCGGAACGTATATCTCGGCGTCGAGACCGGCCCGGGCGGCGTAGGTCGCGATGGCGGCCCCGGCGTTGCCCGAGGAGTCCTCGATGACGGTGTCGACGCCGAGTTCGACCGCCCGCGAGAGCGTCACCGTCGCCCCGCGGTCCTTGAAGCTCCCGGACGGGAACACGTACTCCAGTTTGAACTGGGCGTCCCAGTCCGGGGCATCGACGAGCGGGGTGAACCCCTCGCCGAGACTCACCTGCTGACTCACGGGCAGGAACTCGAAGAACGTCCAGAGCCCCCGGCGGGTATCTAGTCTCTCGAACGGGGGCGGACTCCCCTCGGGGAGCGGTTCGTTCGCGAAATCGAGCGCGTGACCGCAGTCACAGCGCCACGGCTCGTCCGGTCCGGCGTCGTACTCGTTGCCGCAAGCGCGGCAGTGAAGGTCAGTGGGCATCTGTCGTAGTCGGTTTCGGTGGTCGTCCGCGTCAGTACTCGTCGATGTCGGTGGCGACCGAACAGACGTACTCCCCGGTCGCGACCTGGGGAAGGCGGCGGGCCCGCCAGAATATACCGCTCCCGTCCGCGGTCACCGTGGCCTTCTCCTGTCCGAACGCGTCGGTCACTTCGAAGATGGTGTCCCCGCGGGACACGCGGTCGCCGAGTTCGCGCCGGAACCGGACGAGTCCGCCGACCGGCGACCCGAACTGGTCGAACCCGCCGGCGCGGGTCTGGTTGTTAAGCGCCGCGTCGCCGTCGAGAAAGTCGTAGTGTCTGAGTACGTTGAACACTCCCTCGACGCCTATCGAGATGCTCTCCTCGTCCCAGCCGACCGACCCGCCGAGTTCCGGGTCGATGGTCGGGACCCCCTCGTCGGGGGCGGCACGCGCTAGCTGACCGTCCGGACCCTTCTGGTCGAGGACGTAGCCGCAGCCGAACGCCTTCGCCAGTTCCAGACACTTCGAGTGCAGGCGGTGACGGCTTCCGCAGCGAACCCGCACTTCGTTCAACATCTGACTCGTCGACCCCTGGTGGAGGTCGAGGATCAGGTCCGCACGCGTCGCGGTCTCGAACGTCGCCGCGGCGATCCGCTCGCTCGACGTGCCGTTTTCGTCGCCCGGATACGCCCGGTTCATCTTCGTGTCGTCGATCGGGTTCCGGTGTTCCGCGACCTGGAAGGCGTGGTAGTTCACGATCCCGACGATGAGTATTTCGCCGGCCAGTTCCCCGGGGTCGACCTGCGGGACGAACCGCTGGATCACGCCGACGCCGTTGAGTTCGTCGCCGTCGCTCGCGGCCTGAACGTACAGCGTCCGACCGGGTTCGGCCCCGTTTATCACCGCGACCGGCAGTTCCGCCGGACTCCCGTCACGGGTCTCGCCGACACGAAGTCGCCCCGTGTCCATCTCCCCGGGGCCCGCGCTCGCTGTGCCCAGCGTCGTCATTGACGGATCGTGGATGTGATACGCCTTAGGGGTTCGGACTTCCGGTCGTTCGACCCGACGGTCGGTTTCGTATCCGTTCGCGGCGGAACGATGCGGCTTTGGTCGTAGAGTTCACACGCTCGGACGTGTCCGAGGACGCCCCCGACCGGCCGCCGATGGTCCAGTTCATGCGGGCGCTGAACGTGCCCCGCCACGCGAAAGTGAGCGCCGCCGCTGGCGTCGGGTTCGCCGTTGTCCTCTACGGGTTTTTTGTCGTCGTCCCGGCTGTCCTCCCCGGCGCGGCGTTCCGCGGCCGCTCGCCGTTCCTGTATCTCGCGCTCGCGTTCGTCGCCGCCGTCACGTCGGCGATGTTGCTCACGACCGCACTGACGGTGGTGTCGGCGGTCAGACTCGCTATGCGAGAGTAACGGCAATCGCCACCGGTCGGTCTACTAACTCACGAGCGCTTCTAGCCGTTCCGCCCCGGTCCGAGTCCCCTTCGCGAGGATCACGTCGCCGCCGCGGAGTTCCGTCTCGGGGCCGGGCGAGATGACCCAGTCGTCGCCCGTCTCTCCGCTCGGTCTCCGGACGGCGATGACGCGCATGCCGGTCTCGGTTTTGACTTCCCGCGCGCCGAGGCTGACGCCGTCGAGTTCGCTGTTCGGTTCGACGGTGAATCTGACTATCACCTCGTCGCTCTCCAGAACCGCCTCCGCAACGACCGGGTGAGTGCCGAGGCCGCGGAGCACGCCCTCCGATATCTCGAGGGCGGCGTCGCTTATCTCCTCCGTGCTCGCGCCGAGTTGTACCAGACCCCGCAACGAGACCGGGTCGTCGACACGGGCGGCGGCGCGGAGCGTCCACGCCTCGAACCGCGACTGTAGTGCGTCGACCTCCGCTTCGAGTTCGGCCACTTCGGCGGCGACGTCTTCGCTGTCGAACAGCACCGACCCGTACGCCAGGTCGACGGCGAGTTCGCTCATGTTTTTCATCAGGACGATGGAGTCGACGGCGCGTTCGAGGTCGTCGATGCCGGCCTCTACCGGCTCCGTCCGGTCGTACGCTTCGCGGGTGGCCGTCGCGTAGACGGTGGAGATGCCGTCGTTCGGCCCGCGCAAGAGGAGCACGTCGTCAGCGCGGATCCGAGTCTCTCGGTCGGGGTTCATCAGCCAGTCGCCGCCGCGTCGGATCGCGATGATCCGGACTCCGGTCTCCGTTTCGAGGTTGATGTCTCCCAGCGTCCGGTCGACGTACTCGCTGTCGTCGTGGACGGTCGCGCGGACCAGCGTTTCGACGGCGTCGGGCAGCGCCGTCCGCATCGCGTCCGGGAGACCGATCTCCTCGATGACGACCTTCGCGATGTCGCCGGCGGCGTCGCTTATCTTCTCCGCCGCGCCGACGACGCCGAGGACGGGTGCGAGCTGTTCGGCGTCGTCGGTGCTTCTGGAGGCCATCAACAGGCTCATTCTTGCCCGGAGCTGCAACACGTCCATCCGCTCTTCGAGCGCCAGCACCTCCTCGGCTACCTCGTCGCTGCCGAGAAGGACGGCCGAGTACGAGAGGTCGATGAGCAACTCTGCGGTGTCTTTCATCTCCGCGAGCAGTTCCTTGACGCTCGCGGGTTCGTACTCGACCTCTACGGGCGCGTCCATGGTTTCGAGTTGAACGCCTCCCGAGAAAAACGTTGCCGCTCCGGCCGTCTCGCGGCGGTGAGGCCGAGCGAAACTATCGAACGTGTCACGGTCCGGGCGTGTTCGCCGATGACCAAGC
Organism: Halostella sp. PRR32; assembly: GCF_034808085.1. NCBI lineage: Archaea > Methanobacteriati > Methanobacteriota > Halobacteria > Halobacteriales > Natronoarchaeaceae > Halostella > Halostella sp. PRR32. The sequence goes on along the minus strand of NZ_JAXHGL010000002.1, from coordinate 300,109 downwards.
GGCGACGAAGACACTCGCCGACGCGTGAATGAAGATCCCCTGGTTCGACGGGACGCGCCTGCTGAAGGGCGTGACCGACGACTCCCAGCCGCCCAACTACGCGGATCGACCGGACGGGGATAGCCCGGCACCGGCGGTCGAGGCGCTGGAAAACGCGTACCATTGGATCTCCCAGGATCGGACGGATGCCTACACCGAGGCGGTACGAGCGTCTCTGAAGTGATCGTTTGTATACCGGTTCTTCCCGTTTACGGGCAAACGATAATGCTTTTCCCGGCAGGTAAGCAATTGACACGGTATGTCTGACGAGTTGAAGAAAGGGCTCGAGGGTGTGCTTGTCGCGGAATCCGGTCTGAGCCACATCGACGGCGACGAGGGTCGTCTCATCTACCGGGGGTACGCCATCGAAGACCTTGCCAGGGAAGCCAGTTACGAGGAAGTGCTGTACCTGCTCTGGCACGGTCACCTGCCGGACCGGGCGGAACTCGACGAGTTCACCGCGGAGATGGTGGCCGAGAGGGACGTGGACGACGGCGTGATGGATGCAGTCGCCGAACTCGCGGACCAGGACGAAAACCCCATGGCCGCGCTCCGGAGCGCCGTCTCCATGCTGTCGGCGTACGACCCCGACGACTCCGAGCACGAACCGGACGACCGCGAGGCCAATCTCCGGAAGGGCCGCCGGATCACGGCCAAGATACCGACCGTTCTCGCCGCGTACAACCGCCTCCGAAACGGACAGGAAGTCGTCGAACCCCGCGAGGACCTGAGCCACGCGGCGAACTTCCTCTACATGCTCAACGACGAGGAACCGGACGAGGTACTCGCCGAGACGTTCGACATGGCGCTGGTGCTACACGCCGACCACGGACTGAACGCCTCGACGTTCTCGGCGATGGTTACCTCTAGCACCCTCGCCGACCTCCACAGCGCAGTCACGTCCGCTATCGGCACGCTGTCGGGCGGTCTCCACGGCGGTGCGAACCAGAACGTCATGCGGATGCTAGAGGAGGTCGACGAGAGCGACCGCGACCCCGTCGGCTGGGTCGAGAACGCTCTCGAAGAAGGCCGTCGCGTGCCCGGGTTCGGTCACCGCGTCTACAACGTCAAAGACCCCCGCGCGAAGATCCTGGGCCAGAAGTCGGAGGCGCTCGGCGAGGCGGCCGGCGACACGCGCTGGTACGAGATGAGCGTCGCCATCGAGGAGTACATGGCCGAGAACAAAGGCATCGCGCCGAACGTCGACTTCTACTCCGCGTCGACGTACTATCAGATGGGTATCCCCATCGACATCTACACGCCCATCTTCGCCATGAGCCGCGCCGGCGGATGGATCGCCCACGTCCTCGAACAGTTCGAGGACAACCGCCTCATCCGGCCGCGCGCCCGGTACGTCGGTTCCAAGGACGAGGAGTTCGTCCCTATCGACGAACGGTGAGGGACCAGCGGCGACCCGACCGCACCGCCTTTCGAGTCGAGCGAGCCTCGTCAACCGCGAGCGAATCGGACCGCGGCGAATATCCTCAACAAAACAACACGACCGCCCGTTCTGGTGCTGATATCCGCGGTTTACACGCACACTACTGTTTTTTTAGAACCCGGAATTTACCCCTGTACCGCCAGTTATCGGCGTAAAATCCGTTTACCCGACTTCTCAGAACGTCTCCGGATGGTCCCTGGAACTCGGCTTTCACCGAGTGCACACTTCGACGTCGCTAGCCGGCGTATAACCAAGTCCGTGACGTGACTTGGAGTACGTGGGGATGGGGAACGATTCCGGGTCGCGAACGCCACACACCATGTACAGCAACACATCGGCAGACGATTCAGTGACACCCGACGCGGAACTGCACGCCGTCACTGTCGAACGGGTCGGCGAACCGGACGAGTGTACCCTCTATCCGCGGGGGGCGTCCGGGTTCGAACGGATGTCAGCCTGGATCACGGCGACCGAACGAACGTTCGTCGACCTTCGCACGGTGCGGTGACGGCGGCGATAGGGGACGCCGCCGTCGCTACAGCGACCGCAGGACGTACGAAACGCCGACAGCCGAGGTCAGCAGAACGGCGAGGTTGAACCCGGCCAGAAACAGCGGTTCGTACTTGGCTGCCACCCACAGCGCTATCGCATCCGTCGCATTTGTGTAAAACCCGAGGAGCGACACCGCCGCGAGCAACAGTAACGCGACGAGTACGCCCCACTGGAGATACTGTCGGATGGTGTCTCTGTCGGGACCGTCGGTTCGCCTCGGTTTCGTAGCGTCTGTCTCCTTCGTCATCGTTCTCTCCGTATCAGCAGTGCCGCACAGACGACCGCGACCAACGCGGCCGCAACGCCGAAGCCCGGTTGGCCGTCACCCCCTGACCGCGGCGAATCGCCATCGCGGGAGGTCCTCTCTTCCGCTGTCGTTTCGTCGTTCGATTCGAACTCGCCGACTTCGAGTTCGTCACCGCCCTCGTCGACGGGGGCGGAGAAGTTCTGCCCGGGTGCGAGCGTCGCCGGCGCTCGCGTCGACGTGATGAGGACATCGTCGCGGAAGATCATCGCGTCGAGGTAGTAGTTGTAGCCGTCGGGAACCGTCAGGGACGCGTTCGGCGTCACGGTGCGGCCGGAGGCGATGGACCCGACTTCGACCGTTTCCCTGTCGGCGACGATGTTCGATTCCGCCTGTCGAGCGACCAGAACCACGTCGACGCTCTCCGCCCGTTCGATGTCGGAGTTCGTCACGTAGGCCGCGACATCGAGCGATGTCCGGTTCTCGCCGGCGTCGCTGACCGAGTACTCGACCGACGGCAGGGCTGCCATTCCGGCGTCGTCGAATTCCTGGAACACGACCGGATGGAGCGACCCCACGCCCCTGACGTCCGTGTGACCCTCGGAGACGCGCTGACCGTCAGCGAAGACGACCGTCTCGATACGGTAGTTACCGCTCCGGGGCACGGTAACGCCGCCCTCGATGGCGGTTTCCCGGTCGCCGGAAACCGTGCCGACGTCGAACTCCCGGGTCGTCTTCACGATGCCTCTCTCGGTGTCGACCGCCCGCAACAGGACGGTGACGTTCTCCGCCGCCGACCCGCGGTGTCGCAGTCGCGTCTCGACGGTAAGCGTCGCGGTGCCGCTCGATACGTCGCCGGGAGCGATCCGAACCTCTTCGATGCCTAACCGACTGTCTCCCTCGGTCTGCAGTTCCTCGTCCGGTGGGGCGAGGGCCGCGGGAGACAGGGCGGCGAGAAGCACCGCGGTCGCCACGACGGCGACTGTGGCACCTATCAATATCTGTTCCCGTTTCACACTAAATGCATATGATGAGTAATTAAATGCTTTGTGTGCTGAAATCAGCCACGAACCGCAACGCAGACAGCGAGGGAGATGCAACGAACACATAGCTATGGACGTGTTCGTCTACGGGACGCTGACCGACGAGGCCCGGGCCGACGCGGTACTCGACGAGTACTCGTATCACGGGGCGGCGCGTCTGGACGGCCTCCATCAAGTGGACGGAGAGTATCCGACGCTTGCGCCCGGCGGGACGGCGGACGGACGGATCCTGCAAACGGACGACGTTGGCTCGCTGGACGCCTACGAAAACGTCGACGGCGGTCTGTACGTCCGAGTGACGGTGCCGACCGCGGACGGCGACAGCGTCGCCACGTACGTGGGAACGCCCGCCCGTCTCGGCGTCGATTCGTCCGTCGAATGGCCGGGATTCGGCCCCTTCGAGAGCCGAGTCCGAACGTATCTGGACAGCGAGAACATCGTGGTACACAGTGACGAATGACAGTTGTCTGACGGCCGTGCGACGTTCTTTTCACGGCGGCGCATTCGGGCGGTTCCACTTTCACCCCGCACGCGTGGGGTTTATACTATCGGACCCGCCACGGAAAGACGCACGACACACGCACCGTGCATTCCCCTTTGGGTAGTACCCGCATCCCCTTTCGGGTACTACCCGTATCCCTTCTCAGACCGACGGCAGTCGGAACATCATAAATCATTACCAAGGTGGCAGAGTATGTTGATCCATGATCGAACTCGCGGACGTACGCGAGGCGCGAGAACGGGTCTCAGCAACCGCCCGACACACGCCACTGGACTACTCGCACACCTACTCCAAGATGACCGGCGCGGAGGTGTATCTGAAACTGGAGAACTTCCAGCGGACCGGGTCGTTCAAGATCCGCGGAGCGACCAACCGCATCAAAACCCTCTCGGAAGCCGAGAAAGACGCGGGTGTCGTCACCGCGAGCGCCGGCAACCACGCACAGGGCGTGGCGCTCGCCGCCTCGCGGGTCGGCGTCGATTCGAAGATAGTCATGCCGACGAACGCCCCCATCTCGAAAGTCGGGGCAACCCGGAACTACGGGGCCGAGGTCGTCCTCCACGGCGACGATTACAACGATGCCGCCGAACGCGCCCACGAGATCGAACGCGAGGAGAACCGCACGTACGTCCACGCCTTCGACGACGAGATGGTGATGGCCGGACAGGGGACGATCGGTCTGGAGATCGTCGAGGAACTCCCCGAAGTCGACACCGTCGTCGTCCCCATCGGCGGCGGCGGTCTGATAAGCGGCATCGCAACGGCGGTCAAAGCCCACGACCCTGAGACGCGCGTCGTGGGTGTCCAGGCTGAGGGGGCTTCCTCAGTCGCGACCTCCCTGCAGAAAGGCGAGATACACGAACTCGACGGCGTCGACACGATAGCGGACGGTATCGCGACCCGTAGCGTCGGCGAACTCCCGTTCGAGGTGATCCAGAAACGGGTCGACGAGGTCGTAACCGTCCCTGATGCGGACATCGCCATGGCCATCACGAACCTGCTGGAACGCTCGAAAACGATGGTCGAGGGTGCGGGTGCCGTTCCCCTCGCCGCGCTGTTGGAGGGCCATCTCGACTACGAGCACGAGGAGGTCATCGTTCCGGCGCTGTGTGGCGGGAACATCGACCTCAACATGCTCACGACCGTCGTGATGCGCGGACTGGTCGAAACCGGCCGATACCTGAAGGTCCGAACGGTTCTCAAAGACCGGCCCGGTGCTCTCGAAGACCTGCTGAAAGTGATCGCCGACATGCGCGCGAACATCTACGCCATCCAGCACGACCGCACGTCGCGGGACATCGGCATGAGCGACACCGAAGTCGAACTGGATCTCGAAACGCGCGGCCACGACCACGTCGACCGACTGCTGGCGGAACTTCGGAACCGCGGCTACGAAGTGGACGTGTTAGTGTAACTGTAGACGTTTCTACCGGAGTCACCTATTCTTTTCTCCCGTTCCCGGCGAGTGGCTATCGACGGCGAACCTATTCGCCTCTTCGTTTAACTACCGGCTGGTACCCTCGCACAGCCATGATCGACCCAGTCCTCGCCAGTAGACTTCAGTTCGCCCTCACCACGATCGTTCACATCATCTTCCCCGTGATGAGCATGGGGCTGGCTCCGTTCCTCGTCTATTTCACGTGGAAGGAGGTTCGCACGGACGACCCCGTGTACCCGCGACTCCGGTCGTTCTGGACGTCGGTGTTCGCCATCTCGTTCGTCGTCGGCACCGTCACCGGTATCGTCTTGGAGTTCGAGTTCGGGACGAACTTCGCGGCCTTTGCGACCACGGCCGGCGAACTGTTCGGGGGGCCGTTAGCCGTCGAGGGGATGATGGCGTTTTTCCTCGAAGCGACGTTTCTCGGCGTGTTCGTCTTCGGCCGCGACCGGGTGTCCGACCGCCTCTACTTCCTGTCGAGCGTCTTCGTCGGCCTCGGAACGTGGCTCTCGGCAGTGTGGATACTCGTCGCCAACTCCTGGATGCAGACGCCTCGCGGGTTCGAACTCGCCCGGGAAGGGGGTCAGCCGGTCGTGACGCTCGTCGACCCCGTCGCCGCGTACGCGAACCCGCGGTTCCCGTGGATGTTCGTCCACATGCAGAGCGCTGCCGTGCTGTCGGTCGCGCTGTTTCTCGCCGGTGTGGCGGCCTACTACGTCCGAACGGGCGGCGACGACCGCTTCTGGCGTATGACGCTGAAGGTGGCGCTGGTCGCCCTGCTCGTCACCGCGCCGTTTCAGGTGCTTCACGGCGACAGCTACGCCCGCCACGTCGCCGAGACTCAGCCCCAGAAGTTCGCCGCGATGGAGGCGCAGTACGAGACCGGTCCTCACGCCGACCTCCACCTCCTCGCAGTTCCCACCAGCCTCGACGGGTTCACCGACCCGCGCACTGAAACCCTGTTTACGGTGAGTCTCCCGAGTCTCGCGTCGGCGCTCGCCAGCGGTGGCGACCCGTCCGCGGTCGTCGACGGTCTAAACGAGTTCGACGGCTCTCCTCCCGTCGCTTTCGTCTTCTGGTCGTTCCGCGCGATGGTCGGTTTCGGCTTCTGGTTCGTCGGCCTCGCGCTCTGGGGAGGGTACCGATGGTATCAGGGGCGACTGTTCGAGAGCGAGCGCCTGCTCCGGGCGCTCACTTGGTCGTCACTACTCGGAATACTCACGGTCGAACTCGGCTGGATCGTCACCGAGGTCGGCCGCCAGCCGTGGGTGATACAGGGCGTCATGCGAACTACCGACGGCGTCTCGCCCGGGTTGACTGGCACGGAGGCAACTGTGACGCTCGTCGGGTTCGCCGGCGGATACGCGCTCCTGTTGGCGCTTTACTCGGGAGTCATCTTTCGACTGCTCCGGAGAGGGCCGCCGGACGCGGCAGACGTGACGACTTCGGAAGCGCCCGCACCGCCCGAGGAGGTGACTGTCGATGACTGACCCCCTGTCGCTGTCGAGCGGGCCGGTACTCGGTCTCTCCCTGCCGGAACTGTGGTTCGGGATCGTCTTCGCGTTTCTGGGGACCTTCCTCTTTCTCGACGGGTTCGACTTCGGCGTCGGTGCGCTGTTTGCCACCCGCGACGACGAGTCGGAGCAGGAACAGCTCCTGGCTGCTATCGGGCCGTTCTGGGACGGAAACGAGGTGTGGCTCGTCGTGTTCGGCGGGGCGCTGTTCGCGGCGTTCCCGGCCGCGTACGCGGGGCTGTTCAGCCGTCACTACATCCTGTTGTTCGCGTTCCTCGCCGCACTCATCCTCCGCGGGTTGGCTCCGGAGTTCTACGAGCAGCGCCACGACGAGCGGTGGCGGCGGATCTGGGGTGTTGCCTTCGTCGTGGGCAGCGTCAGCGCGCCGTTCCTGCTCGGGATGTTTGCGACAGCGTGGCTAACCGGCTCCGAGGGAAGTCTCACCCTCGCAGGTCCGCTCGTCGGTCTAGCGCTCGTTGCTCTCACCGTCGTTTCGGGTGCCGCGTTCCTGGGGATCAAAACCCGCGGAGTCGTACAGTCAGAGACGACCGCGTACGGCGTCCGCGCGGTGACCGGCTACCTCGCGCTCGTCGTCGCGTCGCTCGTAACGCTCGCGCTTACCGCGCCGAACGTGGGCGGCGGTCTCCTAGCTCCCGTACCGGCGGCGCTCGTCGCGCTATCGGTCGCGCTTGTCGGTGGATACGTCCGCGCGATGCGCGAGGAACGGTACCATCTCGCGCTCGGCGTCGCCGGCGCGCTCACGTACGGCTTCGTCGCGCTGGTGGCCGTTCTCCTGTACCCGTCTATCGATCCGTCCTCGGAACTCTCGGTCGCGGACGCGGCCGTCTCGACGCTCGCGCTGAACCTGATGACGATAGCGTCCGCTCTGTTGATCCCGCTGGTGATCACCTACTTCGCCGTGCTGTACTCCGTTTTTGCGGGGCCGGTCGAGGCGGGAGAGAGCTACTGAGTTTTAAGTCCCCCGCTCCCGACAGTTCGGGCGTGAAACGCATTATCGACACTCCGGACGCCCCCGCCGCCGTCGGGGCGTACAGCCAGGCGACGACTGACGGCTCGATCGTGTTCACCGCCGGTCAACTCCCCATGACGGCCGACGGTGAACTGTTAGACGACGAGTCGATCACCGTCCAGACGCGCCAATCTCTCGAAAACGTCTCGGCCATACTCGAAGAGGAGGGTCTGAACACGGAAGACGTCCTGAAAGTCACCGTCTACCTCGACGACATCGACAGCTTCGACGAGATGAACGAGGCTTACAAGGAGTACTTCCTCGACAACCCACCGGCGCGAAGCGCCGTCGAGGTGTCCGAGTTGCCGAAAGGTGCCGGCGTCGAGATAGAGGCCGTCGCTTCGTCGGAGTGAGGTCTCGCGTCAGGTCCAGCCTCCTCTGGGGGGTCGTCGGCGTGCTCGCGTTCCTGGTCCTGTACCAGGGGTATCTGCTCGCCGGCGGAGCAGGCGTCCCGGTACCGGCAGTGGTCGGCATCGCGGTCGCGGTCGGGAGCGGTGCGACCGCCCTCTCGTATCTCGGTGAGGGCTGGCTGGCGAGACGGAACAAAAGGGTTTAAACGGAACACCCGACTACTCCCGAGTGAGCCAGGATGGCCGAATGGCAAGGCGCACGCCTGGAAAGCGTGTTCCCTTTCGGGATTCAGGGTTCAAATCCCTGTCCTGGCGTTTTCATGCACTTCCACTCGCGAGGAGCATCGGCGCTCTCTACGACTGCTCTCTGCAAAAAAATGGAGCGTCCGGCGGTTGCCGGTCTGCGGTGACAGGCCGAGCGGCGACGGGCCGGGTCCAGGGAACGGAGCGGGCGACGGCGTCGTCGAGGCCGGAGCGGCGGTGAAGACGGAGTAGAGGCGATTCAGCTTCTGATACTGACGGTCGTCAGTACGCGCCGCGAGAGTCGCGACCGGGACGGGTCCCGAGCAAGTCCCCGTCTCACGGACGGACTTCGACCGGATTCTCGACCGCGATCCAGTGGCCTACCCGACCCGGATCACGGATCTCGTACCACCCGCTTTCACAAACGACGGCTTCACAGTTGTCGTTCATACCCACCAGGTGACCTGGCCCGTCACCTACGAACAGCTTCGACCGATTCCCCCTTCAGTACACGCCGAATAACGGCCGTTCCGCGGCCGAAGGCGGTGACTACTGGTCATCGTCGGAGTCAGCGGCGTTTTGGTACCGGGGAACGTAGAGCCGACAATGTGTGGCCGGTACAGTCTGTTCGCGCCTCAGAACGCCGTAATCGACCTGTTAGATGCTACCCCGGAGAGGGATCTCGAACCGCGGTACAACATGGCACCGGGCGAGGAGTTGCCCGTCGTCCGGGACGCGGCTTCCGACCGGATCGAGTTCCACAAGTGGGGACTCGTTCCCCACTGGGCTGACGACGATAGCAACGGTCTGATCAACGCGCGTGCGGAGACGGTCGCCGAGAAGCCGAGTTTCCGCGACGCGTTCGAGCAGTCCCACGAAACCGGCGGGCCGCAGGCGGGGCGATGTTTAGTCCCCGCTGACGGCTTCTACGAGTGGGTCGACGAGAGCGGGGGGACGCAACCGTACCGCGTCACGCGGACGGACGACCGCCCGTTCGCGATGGCGGGCCTCTGGTCGACCTGGGAGACCGAAATCGAACAGGTCGGTCTCGACGCGTTCGCCGACGGTGAGGCGTCGACTGAAACGAGACGCATGCTGACGTTCACTGTCGTCACGACGGAACCGAACGACCTGATCGAGGATCTGCACCACCGGATGGCGGTCATTTTAGACGAGGCCGAACAGCGAGAGTGGCTGACGGCAGACCCTGCCGACGCCGGGGAACTGCTCGACCCGTATCCAGCGGACGAGATGCGGGCCTATCCCGTCTCCCCGGCGGTCAACGACCCGACGAACGATGCGCCGGCCGTCGCCGAACCGCTCGACCCGGAGCCGTAGCAACACTCGCCGCCTGCCGCGTACTCCTCGTGCGGAGAGGTCCGCCGAACTGTGCGGAGTCGACTCCGACTGACCGCACTGGTATGCATATAAACGGGGAGATCACACCTCTCTCACCCCTCCTTTAATCGTGGTATCATTTGGCATGATACGACGCCAATACCACCGCAGTATGGGGGTTTCGGGCGACACACTGCGCGAACTCGACTGCGCCGCTCCCGTACAAATAATAAACCTTTATATAGAATCACATTCATACCTTCAGTTGACTATGAGCCAGCGAATGCAACAGGGCGGTCAGCCGATGATCGTAATGAGCGAGGAGTCTCAGCGAGTCAAAGACCAGGACGCGCAGAACTACAATATTTCCGCTGCGCGTGCGGTCTCAGAGGCCGTTCGCTCGACACTCGGCCCGAAAGGGATGGACAAGATGCTCGTCGATTCGATGGGCGACGTTACCATCACGAACGACGGCGTGACCATCCTCAAGGAGATGGACATCGACAACCCGACGGCCGAGATGATCATCGAGGTCGCCGAAACGCAGGAGGACGAGGCCGGAGACGGTACCACGACGGCCGTCGCAATCGCCGGTGAACTCCTCAAGAACGCCGAGGACCTTCTCGAACAGGACATCCACCCGACGGCGATCATCCGTGGCTTCCACCTCGCCAGCGAGCAGGCCCGCGACGAGATCGGCAACGTCGCCGAGGAAGTCGAGGCCGACGACGAGGACCTCCTCCGTTCGGTCGCCGAGACATCCATGACCGGCAAGGGCGCGGAGCTGAACAAGGAGCACCTCTCCCAGCTCATCATCGACGCCGTCAGCGCCGTCACGGTCGACGGGACGGTCGACCTCGAATTCCTCAACATCGAGACGCAGACCGGCCGCTCCGCGGGCGAGTCCGAACTGATCAACGGCGGCACCGTCGACAAGGACCCAGTCCACGACGACATGCCCAAGAGCGTCGAGGACGCGAACATCCTGCTCCTCGACCAGGCTGTCGAAGTCGAGGAAACCAACGTCGACACCGAGGTTTCCGTCACGGACCCGGACCAGCTTCAGCAGTTCCTCGACCAGGAGGAAGAACAGCTCAAACAGAAGGTCCAGCAGATCGCCGACAGCGGTGCTGACGTCGTCTTCTGTCAGAAAGGTATCGACGACCTGGCGCAGCACTACCTCGCGAAGGAAGGCATCCTCGCCGTCCGCCGCGCCAAGAAGTCCGACATCGAGTTCCTCCGCGAAGTCGTCGGCGCCGACATCGTCTCCGACCTCTCCAGCGTCACCGCCGACAACCTCGGCTACGGCGACGTTACCCGCGACGACGAGGACGAGATGTTCTACGTCACCGGCGACGACAACCACGGCGTGACCCTCATCCTGCGCGGGTCGACCGACCACGTCGTCGACGAACTCGAACGCGGCCTCACGGACGCGCTCGACGTCGTCTCCCAGACCGTCTCCGACGGCCGCATCGTCGCGGGCGGCGGCGCTATCGAGGTCGAGGTCGCCAGCCGTCTGCGCGACTTCGCCGACAGCGTCGAGGGCCGCGAGCAGCTCGCAGTCGAAGCCTTCGCCGACTCGCTGGAGCTCGTCCCCCGCGTTCTCGCCGAGAACGCCGGTCTCGACTCCATCGACACGCTCGTGGACCTCCGCGCCGACCACGAAGCGGGCGACGTCCGCGCCGGCCTGAACGTGTTCTCCTCCAGCGTCGAGGACACGTTCGACGCCGGCGTCGTCGAACCCGCACACTCCAAGGAGCAGGCGCTCTCCAGCGCTACCGAGGCCGCGAACCTCGTGCTGAAGATCGACGACATCATCTCCGCCGGCGACCTGTCGACCGACAAGGGCGGCGACGAAGGCGGCCCCGGCGGTGCTGGCGGCATGGGCGGCATGGGTGGCATGGGCGGCGCGATGTAGACAGGCCACTGTTTACCTCTACTCCGCTTTGCGGACCGCTCGGCCGGACAGACCCAGCCAAACACGTCGCTCGCGCCTGACGGCGCTTGCGGCCCCTCCACTCTAGACGGCCCGTCCGCGTGGCGGGCGATTCGGCCCGAACAAGGGCCTCACCGCTTACCCGGCCGTCGTTATACGTTTTTTCGGTAGAACAGTCGCACGTATTCGCCGTTTTCGCCCCGCTGTTCCCGTCCCGTCCGTTCGTAGCCGAACGATTCGTACAGTCGCTTCGCCCCCGTCTGTCGGTCGAGCGTGTCGAGAGCGAGCGTCTCGTAGCCGAGTTCCGCGGCCCGGTCTTCCAGTGCCGCGAGCATCGCGGTGCCGAACCCCTGTCGGTGGTAGTCGGGGTCGACGCGCATCCGCGTCACCTCCGCCGTGGCCTCGTCTTCGCGGCGGAGCGCGCCCATCGCTACTATCCGGTCGTCGATTTCGCCGACGAGAAACTCGCCGCAGTCTGCGAGGTACGTCCCGGCGATATCGTCGATGTCCGGATCCGGAACTCCCTCGACGTACGAGTCGACGCTTCGCAGGGCCGCTTCGTGGAGTTCGCGGACGCGCTGCTGGTCGTCTGAGTCGTACCGTCTGATAGAGAGCCTCTCAGTCATCGGACGACGATCGGTCGAACGGACGCGGGTAAAACGTTACTCCTCGATGTCCAGGGTGAACTGGTCGTTCTCGCTGGCGGCGTCCAGCACGACGCTCGTGTTGCTCTCGTTGATGTCGGGGTCGGTCAGCAGCGTCTTGATCTGCTCGTTCATCCCGTCCGTGTCCATGAACTTCCCGATGGCGATGATGTCGTAGTTGCCGGTCACCTCGTACACGCTGATCATCTGATTGTGGCCTTCGAGCCGGTCCGTGATATCGGGCAGCGCGTTCCCTTCGACTTTGAGCTGGATGATCGCGGTCACGTCGTAGCCGAGCGCCCCGTAGTCGACGACGGGGGTGTAGCCGTCGATGACGCCGTTCTCTTCGAGGTCGGAGAGGTGGTTCGAGACGGTCGTCACGGATACGTCCAGTTCCTCGCCCAGGCTTCGCAGGCTGGCGCGACCGTCGTTCAGAAGTGCATTTACTAGTTCTGCGTCGAGATTTTCGTACGTCATTATAGGTACTCACTCACCCCACACATTATAATTTTACGAATATCCAATTTATGGCCGCAGTCGGAAGATTTGCGCAGAAGGATAGCGTTTTAGTGGTTGGGATGTTCGTATGCACTGACGAGAAAAATGACAACCGGAAATCTTGCAGACGAGGCTGAGGGCCTCACCCAGGAGGAGGAAGCAGTACTGGAGAAAATCGAGGAAGAGAACGTTAAATTCGTCCGGCTACAGTTTACCGACATCACCGGGACGGTCAAGAACGTTTCCATACCCGCGGGACAGGTCGAGAAAGCGTTCGACGAGGGGATCTGGTTCGACGGGTCGTCTATCGAGGGGTTCGTTCGGATTCAGGAGTCCGACATGCGCCTCGAACCCGACCCCGAGACGTTCGCCATCCTCCCGTGGCGCTCCAACGGCGATGCGGCGAGCGCTCGCCTGATCTGTGACGTTGCTAACACTGACGGCACGCCGTTCGCCGGCGGCCCGCGCCAGGTTCTCAGACGGGTTCTCGACCGCGCCGAGAACATGGGCTATCAGGTCTCTATCGGTCCGGAGCCGGAGTTCTTCCTCTTCGAAAAGGACGAAAACGGCAACGCGACGACGAACCCACACGACAACGGCGGCTACTTCGACCTCGCGCCCAAGGACCTCGCGAGCGACGTGCGCCGGGAGATCATCTTCACGCTGGAGGACATGGGCTTCGAGGTCGAGGCCAGTCACCACGAGGTCGCCGAGGGGCAACACGAGATCAACTTCAAGTACGACGACGCGCTCACTGCGGCCGACAACATCGCGACCTTCCGCGCGGTCGTCCGCGCCGTCGCCGAACAGAACGACCTCCACGCGACGTTCATGCCGAAGCCGATCGGTGAGATCAACGGCTCCGGCATGCACAGCCACATCTCGCTGTTCGACGAGGACGGGAACGCCTTCGCCGACGAAAGCGACGAGTTCAATCTCTCCGACACCGCCTACAGCTTCATGGGCGGCGTCCTGAACCACGCCGAGGCGTTTACGGCTATCACGAACCCGACCGTGAACTCCTACAAACGCCTGGTGCCCGGCTACGAAGCGCCGGTGTACATCGCGTGGTCGGGCGTCAACCGCTCGGCGCTCATCCGCGTCCCCGACGCGGCCGGCGCGAGCGCTCGCTTCGAGATCCGCAGTCCGGACCCGTCGTGCAATCCCTACCTCGCGCTTGCGAGCGTCATCGCCGCCGGTCTGCACGGCATCGAAAACGACGCCGACCCCGGCGAACCGGTCCGCGAGGACATCTACGAGTTCGACGACGAGAAACGCGAAGAGTACGGCATCGAGACGCTTCCGCCGAACCTCGGCGCTGCCGTCGACGCGCTTCAGGACGACGAGGTAGTCACCGAGGCGCTCGGCGAACACGTCAGCGAGAAGTTCGCTCAGGCGAAAAACGCCGATTACGCCGATTACAAGACTCACGTCAGCAGCTGGGAGGAAGAGAAGTATCTGGAGAAGTTCTAACGAGGAAAGCGGGAGTTTCACGGGTCACCCGACCCGTATCAGGCTGCTCCGGCAGTTTGTTTCGTCAGTAAGAGTGCGTGATGTGGAAATAGGCCGGTAGTCGTTCCAGTCACTCGTCAGTCGTCTGGTGGAGACCAAACGCGTACTCCAAGCTGAACATGACGAGCGCTATCGTGAGCGCCTGAACGAGGAGGAGATCCCTACTCACCAGTAATCCGGCTATGAGGACGCCAACACCGGACGATATCCCCAAGAAGACGGCATACGGTCCACGAGAGAGGCCCTTCAGCCACTCGTCACTGCGGTTGTAGAGACGTTTCACAGTAGCTATCGTCTCACTGTACTGTTTTTCCCGACAAATATGTTCCGGGATCAAACTCACCTACCGAACCACTCGGATACGTTCCAAACACTCAATCAAATAAACAGACTGTCTTACCACCTACTGTTGTGCCGTCCTCGCGTTTCGTTCTTTCACGCGGCGCACCCCGGCCGGTGCGGCGACGACGCTACCGAGCGATAGCGACGACAGTACGACGACCGCCGAGTCGGGGAGAGGAACGAGTAGCCAGGCGAGTACGAGCAGTTCCAGCGCGATGACACATCCCAGCGCGTACCCCAGGCCGACGGTCGTCCGTGGCCACGGTTCGGCCGGTACGTCGGCGAGTCGCCAGGCGACCAGCGCACCGGCGGCGGCCCCGAACGCCGCGAGAAGCTCCTGATTCGCACCGCTCACGACGATACCGAGCGCCGCAACGGCGGCCGCGGCCCCGAGCGCGACCGTGGGTCCGTCCGTTGTCCGCGAGACGGCGACGGCCACTGCGGCGAGGTACGCACCGCCAACCGCGACGCCCGCCACCACGTCGACGAGATAGTGAACTCCCAGGACGAGACGAGACACTGAGATGACGGCCACGAGCGCCGCCGCCGCGAGGAACCGCTGTCGGCGGGTGCCGATGTCGGTCCAAAGCGCGAGCGCACCCCAGACGGCGGCGCTCCCAACGGCGTGCCCGCTGGGGAACCCGTACCCGTCAGCGCTGACGGTTTCCTCGTACAGCGGTTCCAGCACGGCCGGAACGCTCTCGGGGAGCGCCGGCGGGTCGGCGGGCGGGCGAGGGAGGGCAAACGCGTACTTCAGCGCGAGCGTCAGCGCGATAGCACCGATCGCAACGCCGACGATTCGCATCGCGCGCTCTCGGTTCCCATACCAGTACAGGAGCGTCAGGATGACGACGTACAACCAGACGTCGCCGAGTTGTGTCAGCAAGGCGAACGCGGCCGTGACCGGTTCGGGAAAGATGTCACGGAGTATCTCGACGGCTCCGACCCCGCGGCTCATGAGCGCCAGGAACCGATAGCGTCACGTATCCGCCCGGGCGCGCCGAGCAGGGACAGGCCGGCACCGAACAGTACCATCAGCACGTACAGGCCGAGCGTCGACAGCCAGACGACGATCATCGCGAGTATCGCCCATCCGCCGCTGAGGAGGTAGAACGCGCCGATGGTCATCACGGTACCGTATAGGAGGACGAGGTACGGACCCCACCCCCGAGCGTGGCCCCGCCTGACGCGCTTGCGGACGTAGCGTTTGAGGTCGCTCTCGATGTCGTCCCGGTGGACCGTCCGCTGTTCGATCTCCTCCTCGAAGTCCTCGACTTCCTCGCGGAGGCGCTCTATCTCTGCTTCGAGGTCGGCTCTGTCGGGGTCCTCGCCGCCTGATGAGTGTGGGCTCGACGAGTGCCGCTCGTCCGTGGTCTCGTCTGCCTCGAAATCGTCGGCGGTGAGTCCGTCGTCTTCGTCCGACCCAGCGTCCCCGTCAGTGGCTATATCGTCGGTCATCGCTCGCGTTGCTCGTGTCTGTCTATGTCTGTCGTGTTGTAACTGCCGGTCCTCCGCGTAGCCGGCGAGTACCGCGTTGACGACGGCACCCAGCATGACGACCATCGCGCCGACGTACAGCCAGGTGACGAGCAACAGGACGCCGCCGAGAACGCCGTACGCCGCGTAGGCGTCCGCATTCGCGGCGTAGACCCGGAACACGGCGCTGAGGGCCGTCCAGCCGGTGGCGGCGAACACGGTGCCGGGGAGCGCCCCGCGGGCGTCGAGCGCGACGTTCGGGAACACGTAGTACAGCGGGAAAAACACGACTGAGAGGGAGACCAGCGAAAGGACCGACGCGATTTCGCCGGCTAGCGGGCCGGCGAACGTTCCGACCAGCGCGTTGATGACGGCGACGACGACGACGCCGAGGCCGATGGCCGACAGCACGATCAGGCCGTCGCGCACACTTCCGAGAAGCGATTCCTCACCGGTCGTGCCGTACACCGCCGAGAACGCGTAGTCGAGACCGCGGAACACTTTCAGACCGCCCCAGAGCAGGCCGGCGATACCGACGACGGTCGCGCCGCCCCGGCCGCTCTCGCTCGTCAGCGCATCGCGGACCAGGTCGGCACCCGATGGGGTGAGTATCTCGCCGGCGGCGCTCACGACTCGCTCGGCGAGCGCCTCGCCCCCGAACACGCTCGCGACGACGAGCGCCAGCAACAAGAGAGGGACGAGCGAGACGAACGCGTAGTACGCGATGCCGGCCGCCAGAAAGGTGACCTGCCGGTTCTGGACGACGGCGGCCACGCTCTTTCCGAACCCGACCGACCGCTGGAGTCGCTGGCGCACGTCCGATTCTTCGGCGCGGAAACACTATACTGTTTGCTGAAACTACTCGTGTTCGGTGACTTCTCGGACGGCCGCCACGTCCGCATCCGTCTTGAACGCCGTCCCGCTGTAGTGGGCACGGGACGCCTCGTAGCCGGCAGTCCGGAGTTTCCCGAGGAAGTCGTCCATCGCCGCCGCCGGGCGACCCCACTCCTTGCATAGGCGATGCTGGTCGTAGTGTGTGGGTTGGTCGAGTTCGTGTTCGACCGTCTCCAGCAGGTCGCGTGCGTTCTCGGCGGTGCCCATGTCGCCGCTGACCGCGTCGCGGACATCCGCGACGAACTCACGGTCCCGAACGCTGCCGAGCCAGATCGGTCCCGCGGTGACGACGCGTTCGCCCCCGCAGTTCGGACAGTCGTCCAGCGGGTCCGCGATCAGGCCGCGCTCGGTCTCGCGGTAGAGGCAGTCCTCGCAGTGGTAGACGTGGCCGAGTTCGTCGATAGCGGCGTTTGCGTCCGTCGCGCGGTGTTCCAGTTCGAGGTACGTCCGAACGTAGTGATTCGTCGCGTGGGAAAAAAGCGGCACGACACCCGTGTCGTACCGCGCGGCGGTCCGGGCGAGCGCCGACAGCAACACTCGGAGCCCCATCTCGGCGTGGTACTCGGTGTTTCGCGGGACGGCGCTGTAGCTCCTGACGCCGCTGTCGAAGTGCGCGCCACACAGCGGCGCGGTGTCGGTCGCCGTCACGCAAACCAGGTCACGCGTGTTGGCGAACGCGGCGTCCGCGAACGGCATCGGCGTCCCGAACGGGTCGATGTCGACCACGTCGAACACGTCGTCGTGCATCAGCGCGTTCGCGCCGCGCTGGACGACAGTGCCGTCTAGGTCGTTCGCCGCCAGGTTCCGCTCGCACAGGTCGATAGCGTCCGCGTCGACGTCACACAGCGTGGCGTCCCACCCCTCGGCCGCCGCGCGGACGCCGCGGATGCCGCTCGCGGCCATCGCGTCGAGGTACGTCTCCGCTCGCTCCTCCCGGTCGCCGAACGCGCGGAGGACGGCGACGGTGAGGTCGCGATTCAACTCCTGGACGGGATTGAAGAACACGGCGTCGTCGATACCCTCGCTTTCCTGTTCGGGTACCTCGATTTCGACCCCACCTTCCCGGACGTGCATACCCGTTTTCGCCCCCGGGACGCCGTAAGCGTGTGGATCGGAGGCGGGGTCTGGGGTTCCTGACGATGTATCTACCGGCGCTGCAACAGTTTCGAAGTCGTCACCGACAACGAATGCTGTACCCACGTTCTCGGGTCGCACACTAACGTTCACGCACCCTACACACCGAACCTGTTTTGTCGGGGGACTGTTTACTGGATGACAGTGATCAGGACCGACGCCGTGCGAACGGAGTGGCACCCGTGACGCGGGTCGAAGAGTGGAAAGCCGCGCTGGAAGACGCCGGCGAACTCACGCCCGACGCTGTCGATCGGATCACGTCGGTCCACGGCGACCGCGGGGCACGCGCAATCGAGTCCGTCTCCGAAGGCCGTGTGAAAGAGTACCGTGATTTCATCGTCGTCGTCGGCCACCGCGAGGAGTACGTCGTCGAGGACGGCGGCTGTACCTGCAAGGACAGCGCGTACAACCTGGACCCCGAGGACCCGACGGAGCGCTGTTGGCACTCGCTCGCCGTCGACATCGCCGAGCGAATCGACGCCGTGGACCATCACGACATGTGGTACTCGGAAGTCAGAGAGTTCCTATAGAAAGCCCTTGCGCGCCGCTGGCGCGGCGCGCTGCGCCCTTTCACTGTCCGCCGGAGGACGCGGAGCGTCCTCCGAGCCTTGTCACTTCGTTCGGCAAGACGCCGCAACGCGCTCGCTCCCGCTCGCGCGTTGACCCAGGCCCGCTAGTTTGGGCGAGTCCTCGCGGTCGCGAGGACACTCCGAGCGCCTGCCCTTCCCCGGGGAGCGCGGCGCTCGCCGCGAGGGCTCGCGCCGCGCTCCCGGCCGTCCGGAGGGAACTGGGTCGCCTCGCTACGCTCGCACACCTGTGCTCGACTGATACGTTCGATCCGGAAACGCTGAAAAAACGCCGGCGTCCTATTCCTCGGCGCAGATGTCGACGAAGTTCCGCAGGATCTGCAGTCCCGTCTCGCCGCTTTTCTCGGGGTGGAACTGCGTGCCGAAGACGGTGCCCGCCTCGTTCGCGACGATGCTAGGGAACTCGACCTCGTAGTCGGTCGTGGTGACCACGGCGTCGCCGCTGTCCGGTTCGGCGTAGTAGGAGTGGACGAAGTAGGCGTACTCCCCGTCAACGCCCTCTACGAGCGGGTGGTCGCGCTCGACGTTCAGTTCGTTCCAGCCCATGTGGGGTACCTTCTGGCCCTGCGCGAAGCGGACGTTGCGGCCGGGGATCAGGTCGAGACCCTGCACGTCGCCCTGCCCGGCGCGCTCGGCCTCTTCGCTGCTGGTCAGGAGCATCTGCATCCCGAGACAGATGCCGAAAACTGGCTGGCCGCGCTCGGCGGCGTCGAGTAAGGCGTCGCGGTACGGACCGGCATTTTCCATCCCTTCGCGGAACGCGCCGACCCCGGGGAGGACGATGCCGTCGGCGTCAGGAAACGTAGAGACGTCGTCGGTCACCGTCACTTCTGCGCCCGCGCGTTCGAGACCGCGCGTGACGCTGCGGAGGTTCCCGAGGCCGTAGTCTACGACGACGACCGAGGCCGTCGCCCCGTCGTTCTCGGTCGCCGCCGCGGTCTGTTGGCTCATGCGAACCCGTAGGAGCGTCGCGGTCAAGTTCCTTACTACTCCGGAACCGTCGCGCTGCGAACCAGGTCGGGTATCTCGTCGAGGCCGTCTATCTCGTAGGTGGGTTCGTGGGGCAGGTCGTAGTCGGCGCGGTGGGGACGGCGGACGAACGCGGAGTCGATGCCGGCGGCGTCCGCGGCGGCCACGTCGACCGCGCTGTCGCCGACGTACAGCGCCGACTCCGCGCCGAGTGCGTCGAGCGCGCGTTCGAGGTAGAACGGTTCGGGCTTCTTCCGGCCGACGCCCGCCAGGCTCATCTCGCGACCGCTGGCGAAGTCCAACCAGTCGAGGTCGTAGTGGTCGACGACGAAGTCGATCGTCTCGGACTGGTTGTTGCTGACGATGCCGAGCGGGAGCGACAGGTCGGCGACGGCGGCGACGTCGTCGTACAGCGGCTTCCCGCCGTTCCGGATCGATTCCTTCTGGCCCGCGGCGGCGCGCGCCTCGCGCTCGTCCCAGAGTCGTTCGGGGTCGATGCCGTACGCCCTGCAGATATCTCCCAGTTCGTCCATCGGACCCCGGATCAGGTATTCGACGTGGTGGGGGTCGGGTTCGTCGACGCCCAGTTCCCGAAAGGCCCCGCGGACTGCGGGTTCCATCACACCGTTGCTCGTCCGCTCGACGATCACGCCGTCGTTGTCGAAAAGCACCGCGTCGTACCGAAGGGACGCCTCGTCCATCTTGTCGAACTCTAACGACCCCACCGAGTTATACTGTTGGCTGTAACTTCGGAAGGATAGTCGGACCTCCGGGGTCCGATATTCCTCAAGGGATTACAGCTGACACTACTAATCCTGCGCTTGCGCTCGCCGACGGGTCCGGACAGGAGGACGACAACACTGCGGCCGCGCTGACCGGCGCGAGCGGAGAGCGCGGTCAGCGGACGGGGACGGGCAGGCACTCGAAGCGGTCGCGACATCCGTTGCCGTCTTCACGAGCAGAGCGAGCGACGGCTCGGTGCGGCGAAGCCGCTCCCGAAGGCACTCCCGAAGCCACTCGGTGGACAGTGAAGGGCACAGCAGCGGCCACCGAGCCGCTGCAAGAGCTTTCTTAGAACTCACCGAGCCTGGACTGCCCACCACTCCCGGTCTCGACGCCGGCGAGGTCGGCCGCCGTCGCCAGCGTCTCCTCGAACGTCTCCTCCTGGCTCCGGTCGTACAGCGTCGCGGCGGGGTGGACGCAGATCAGCACGCGCCGCGGTTCGCCGCCGATGCGCACGTCGACTAACGACCCGGCCTCGTTCGTGACGGCGACGTCCCGTTCGAGCAGGTGTTCGCTCGGGACTTTGCCGAGGGTGACGATGACCTCCGCGTCGACCGCCGCTATCTCCGACTCCAGATAGCCGCGGCAGTTCGCTAGTTCCTCCGTCGTCGGGTCGCGGTTGTCCGGCGGCCGACAGCGCACGCAGTTGCTGATCCGGATCGCCTCGCGTTCGAGTCCGGCGGCGAGCAGGGCGTCGTCCAGCACGTCGCCGCTCCGGCCGACGAACGGCTCTCCCCGTTCGTCCTCGTTGGCACCGGGGGCCTCGCCGATAAACTGCACGTCAGCGTCGGCCGGCCCGACGCCGTTGACGATTCGGTTTCGCGACTCGCAGAGGGCGGGACAGCGCTCGCAGTCGGTGACGGCGAGTCCCTCCATCTCGTCCATACGCCCCCGTTCGTCGGCTCGTACTACTCTCTTCGGATCTCGTCGCACGCCCGCGCCGCCAGCCGCGCGACGCGGACCGGTTCGGGCCGCCCGCCCTCGGGCGTAAACGCCCCGACGACGCGGTCCGCCTCGGCGTCGGCGATGCCGACGTTCCGGACGAACACCGTTTCGTCGCCGACGCCGACCGGACGCCGCGGCGGCAGCGCCTCGTAGGCATCGAGTCGCCAGTCCAGCGCGTCGCCGTCGAACTCGGCACGGAGCGACGGTTCGAGGCCCTCGCTCTCCTCGAACGTGACAGATAAAATCGGTCGGTCCGTCGCCCGGTGAACCCGGTTCAGCTCCAAGATGTTGTACCAGGCGAGCGCGACCCCACCGACGACAACGTACCGGACGTCCTCGCGGTCCAGTTGCCGGTAGAGGTCGATGATAGCGTCGGTCGCGTCGTCGCCACCGACCGTACACGAAGAGAAAGCGAAGCCGTCGACGGTCCGGGACGCACGGGTGACGACGCCGGCGAGCGTGCTCGTCTCGTCGCGGAACGACTCGGCGACGCCGAGCGCCCGCGTCCCGGGTTTCATCAGTTCGCTTCGCCGTCTTTGATGTCCTGTAGGCGGTCGATCAGTTCGTCGTTCGATGCCCCGATCTCGTACTCGATATCGCCGTCGTGGTCGGTTTCGTCGGTGGCGACGCCGTCGTCTGCGTCGATATCAGCATCGATGTTCTGAGTATCTTGTTCCGACTCGTCGTAGCTCCCGAAACCCATGCTACGACTGAAAATAGTGATTTGTTCCTAAAAAATTTCCCGGGCGGAGCGCCGCGGTTCGCTGGGCGTCGCCGATGCGTTGCTGTTTCTCAGACCGTACACGCTGGAAGTCCGCCGCTATGCACTGCCCGTTTCTCGCCCGCCGCTTTACTCCCGGCGCTCGCGCTTGGCCCACCACTGTTTTGCCGCCGTGCGGTCCAGTGAGCGTATGGACGTCATCAACGTCACCGCCGACGCGGACACCTTCACCTGCAACGCCTACCTCGCACTGGACGGCCGACCGACTCTGGTCGACGCGGGTGCGTGGCCCGGTATCGTCGACCGAATACGGGAGGAGACGGACGAACTGGACGCCGTCGTACTTACGCACCAGCACGGCGACCACGTCGCCGAACTCGACGCCGTGATCGACGCGTTCGACCCGGACGTGTACGCTTACGGCGACCATCCGCACCGAACTACGGCGGTCGACGACGGCGACGAGGTGACTGTCGGCGACGAGACGTTCGAGGTGGTGTATTCGCCCGGCCACGCGGACGACCACGTCGCTCTGGTCAGCGGATCGACGATATTCTGCGGCGATGTCGTCGTCCACGACGACGGCGCGTTCGACTACGGCAGTTTCGGTCGGACGGACGGACCCGGCCAGTCCCGCGAGGAACTCATCGAGAGCATCGAGCGGATCCTATCGCGAATGTCGGACTCCGTCGAACACATGTACGCCGGTCACGGCGGAGAGTTCCACGGGGAAGTGACCGACGTGATCGAGACTGCGCTATCGCGGGCGAAACAGCGAGAACCGAAATACCCCGACGAGTAGCGTCTGTCAGTTGCGAAAACGAGCGATGGATCAGGCGCTGCGGGATTCCTTTGCCTTCGGTCGAAGGTTCTTGTAGCCGCATTTGCGGCAGTTGTCGGCGCGTTTGGGGTTGCGGGCGTTACAGCGCATGCAGATCATCTTGTCGAGGATGCGTCCCTCCGCTTTGTCGAACGTAGCCATACCCCCCAGTTGCCCGCCACCGAATAAAAGGGTTTCCGAGTGGACGCGTCATCGGGTTGGTTGTAACTGTGTACCGGTAGTCGCCGACCCCGCGTCGGCGAAATGCCGAAATGACACACACCCGTCTCTATCACTCCTCGGCGAGGTATTCATCCTGAACGGCGACGATCTCGGTCGAGTCCTCGCAGTCGGCGTAGCGCCTGAGCGGCTCCGCGTTGAGTTCGAGAAACGTTTCGCCCCAGGTGAACTTCGCGAGGATCCGCTCGGCGTGGTCGCGCTCGCCCAGAATGACAAGCCCGGCGGCGAGTGCCTCGACCGTCGTCAGGCGGAACGGCCGCCCGTAGTTGACGGGGTTCGCGGCGACGAGAAAGGGGAGCGCCCGGTGTTCGCCCGGGAGGTCGAACATCGCCTCGCCGGCCGTCTCCCACGAGCAGTCCAGCGCGACGAGTCTGTTAGCGTCCGCATCCGCCGGCGAAAGCGCTTGCTCGGCGTGGGGGTTCAACACGACGCCGTACGGCGTTGCTCTCGCCGAGCGATGCAGTGCCGCCAGGTCGAACCGTTCGAGTTTCCGGGCGGTACATTTCTTCGGGTCGTCGTCGCCCTCGTACCGGACGTGCAGTTCCACGCAGATACGTAGGTTCGGATCCGGCAAAAAGCGCTCGGACTGTCGTTATCGGCGGGACTGCACGGAGCCGACGACACGTCGTTATCGCCGCAGGACGTGGAGCGCGAACCCGATAGACGGGACGAAAACGACGAAGCCGAGCACTCCACCGAAGAGAAACGACACGATGTTTATGATGAGCAGGGTGGTCAGAAACACCGCCTTTGATTTCATGTCGAGCATGTGTTGTCGATTCTGAACGTTCCAGAGATAAGAATTTACACCTTTCATACCGCTCGGGCGAACGACAGCCTCGTTCAACGGAACTCTCGGATGCCACCGCTACTGATCCCTCGCGGTATTGGTGGATGCTAACACACTTCGGTTTCTGGGCCGGATCGACGCTTATGAGCATCGTGGATAAACTCAAGGACATGCTCGTGCCGCGCACGGAGAAAGGAGTCAGGCTGGAATGCGCTGACTGCGGGGCGAAAGTGGACGGTGACCCGACCGCGTGTCCGGAGTGTGGATCGCACGAACTCGTCGAGCGCGAGAGCTTCGAGATGCGCCCGAGGGAGTGATAGAGGGCGTGTACCGCGGTGGTCCCGCCGCGCGTGTACCGCGGCAGCGGTAGCTCCGGGTTACCGCGTCACCCTCGGAGCGGCGCGCGGAACGGCGACGAAGTACTGTCCGTTATGTGAGAGGAACTAAGGTGGCGGAGGTGTACGTGTCGCTCATGATAGCTGTCGGTTCGGACGCCCCGTCGTTCCAGTTGCCCGGCGTGGACGACGGAGAGATCGGCGAGTATGCCCTCGACGATTACGACGGCGAATCGATCGTCGTTCTCGCATTCTACCCCGCTGATTTCAGTCCTGCCTGTACGGACGAGTTGTGCGCGTTACAGGACCTCGAACTCTTCGCCATGCAACGGGACGTGACGATCTTCGGCATCTCACCCGACAGCGTGTACAGTCACCGCGCGTTCGCAACGGAGTACAACCTGGGGTTCCCGTTACTCTCCGACAGCGTCGGCAACGTCGCGGAGCAGTACGGCGTCCTCCAGTCGGAGTTCGAGGGCCACGAGCGCGTCCCGAAGCGGTCGGTGTTCGTTCTGGACGCGAACCTGACCGTCGAGTACGCCTGGTGCGGGGAGTCGCCGGTCGACCTCCCGGACCTCGAAGCCGTCCGCGACGCCGTCGAAGCGGTTCAGGACGACGGAACGGCGATCGAACGCTATCGCACCGCGTGCAACCACTTTCGGTTCGGACGGTCGGAGTTCGAAACCGCTCGGACGGCGTTCGAACGCGAAGACTGGTCGACTGCCGACGCCACGTTCGGGGAAGCCCTCGGCTACTTCGACGAGGCGGCGGCCGCCTTCGAGTCCGCCAGACGGTTCGGCTCGGACCCGGTTGCCCACCGCGCAGCGACGGCCGCCGAGACGGCGGACGCGTACCGTCGAGCAGCGAAGTGGTACGCCGAGTCGGCCGAGTACTACGCCGACGACGCTCCGGAATGGGGCGACGAATACCGAGACGACGCCATCGAAGCGCTGCACTCCGCCCCGGACGACGGGGATATTTCGGACCTCTACCCGCTTTCGGAGTAAGCGCGCGGCGACGGGCGCAGTGACCGGTGGCTTTTCGGCCGCGGCCCGCGCACCTACGGGCATGACAGACGCCGAGGAGACGGTCCGCTCGTTCTACGCCGCCCTCGACGACGGCGCGTACGACGACCTCGAAGCCCTGCTTTCCCCCGAGTTCGTCCAGCGCCGCCCCGACCGCACCTTCGAGGGCCGAGACGCGTTCGTCTCGTTCATGCGCGACGACCGCCCGATGACCGACACCGTCCACGAACTCCGAACCGTCTTCGTCGCGGACGGCGAGCGGGAAGTGGCCGCGCGCGGCCGCCTCGAAACTGCGGCCGAGCGGAGTGCATCGAACCCCGCTTCGAAGACTCGACAGGACGCCGACACCGAAGTGCTCTTTCAGTTCGTCGACGTTCACCGTTTCGCCGACGACGGACGGATCGAACGACTCGACACGTTCACGCAGTGATATCGCCCGATCTCGTCCGCGTGAGAGCCCTGTCTCGCGGGCGGCGGCGATAGGCCGCCTCCGGCGGCGGACTATTGGTCCAGATCGGCCTCAAGTGACTTTTTCCCCTTGTGAGTTCTTGCGAATATGTCCGCTGGGAACCGTCGATCGCTCTCTCCCCGTTCCGCAGCGCTCCTCCGGCTATCGCTCGCCGTCTTCGTCTCCGGGATCATCTATTCGGTTTCCGGCGTGGTTCCGTCCCGCCGCTTTCGGACGCCGACGCGCTGTCCGCGGCGCTCGGTGCGGGGATCGCCGCCAGCGGTACGCTGGGATACGTGAATTCGGGACCCGGCGAGACGCTCGCGGGTTTCCACGGACTGGTAGCGCTACCCGTCGTTCTCACCGTCAGTGTCGTCCGCTTTCCGGACGGCCGCCCGGTTGCGGGAGAGACTGGTCTACATGCGCTCGTGTGGACGGGTATTCGCAGTCAGAACAGTTCTCGCGGTTCGTGCGGGGGCGGCGTGAGACTGGAAGGGGTCACTCACCGGTTCGTGGCTGCGCGTTCGTCGAGTTCGACTGGCGCGCCCGACCTGCTTCCGTCAGTCGCGTTCGCCGGCACCCAGCGCGCTCTCGCCGACCCGGTCGTGGCCCTCGATGACTTCCTGGCCGCCCATGTACGGGCGGAGCGCTTCGGGGACGGTGACGGTGCCGTCCTCGTTCTGGTAGTACTCCATGATGGCGACCATCACGCGCGGGACGGCGACGCCCGACCCGTTCAGCGTGTGGAGGTACTCCGCGCCCTCGTGGCGCTCCGGCCGGTAGCGCAGGCCGGCGCGGCGGGCCTGGAAGTCCTCGAAGTTCGATACGCTGGAGACTTCGAGCCAGCGGCCGCCTTCCGCGGGGCCGTCCTCCATGTCGTCGCCGGGGGCCCACACCTCGATGTCGTACTTCTTGGCCTGGGTAAAGCCCATGTCGCCGGTACACATGTCAAGCACGCGGTAGGGGAGTTCGAGGCGGCGCAGGACTTCCTCGGCCTCGTCTAACAGGCCCTCTAACCGGTCGTAGCTCTCCTCCGGTCGGACGAAGTTGACGAGTTCGACCTTGTGGAACTGGTGGACGCGGACGTAGCCTCGCGTCTCCGTGCCGTGCTCGCCGGCCTCGCGGCGGAAGTTCGGCGAAAACGCCTGATGTTTGACGGGGAGGTCGTCGTCAAGCAGGATCTCGTCGCGGTACATGTTGGTGACGGGCACCTCCGCGGTCGGCAGCAGCCAGAGGTCGTCGTCTTCGTACTCGTCGTCCTGCCGCGCGCCGACGCGATACGCGTCCTCGGCGAACTTCGGCAGTTGGCCGGTTCCCTCCATCGATTCGCTGTTGACGGGGATCGGCGGCAGAACGTCGACGTACTCCTGTTCCCGGTGGACGTCGAGCATGAACTGGACGAGCGCGTGTTCGAGGCGAGCCCCGCCGCCTTTGACGAACTGGAAGCCGCCGCCGCTGACCTTCGCGCCCCGCTCGAAGTCGAGGACGTCGAGTTCCTCGCCCAGGTCGTAGTGGGGAGTCACGTCGTCGGGCATCTCCCGCAGGTCGTCGAACCCCTCGCGGTAGCGTTCGACGTTGTCGCTTTCGTCCTCTCCGACCGGGACGCTCTCGTGGGGAACGTTCGGCAGGCGGAGCAGGTCGCGTTCGAGTCGCTCCGCCAGTTCGTCCGCGCGCTCCTCCACGTCCTCCAGTTCCGCTTTGAGTTCCTGTGAGCGGTCGATGGCCTCCTGGGCCTCCTCTTCCTTACCGTCTTGTTTCAGTTGGCCGATCTGGCTGGAGACTTCGTTGCGCTCGTGTCGCAGGTCGTCGCCGCGGGCTTTCAGTTCGCGCCACTCCTCGTCGAGTGCGAGAATCGCGTCGACGTCCACGCCGTCGACGCCCTTGCGGTCGACGGCGTCCCGCACCTCGTCGGGGTTCTCGCGTAGGTACGTCCGGTCGAGCATTCCTGTCCGCTGGTTTCCCGCGCCGAGGCAAAACCGTGTCGGAACTACGGGAACGGCTCACACCACGCCCAACCGCACCCATATTTATCCGCCGCCGGTACTCGCTACTTGACATGGCTCCGTCCTCATCCACCTCCCGGCGTCGGTTCCTGACAGCGGCCACCGCAACGGCAGTCGCCGTTCCGGCAGTGACGGCCGCGGGCGGCAGTCGCGACCTCGACCAGCAGACGACCATCCGACTGGCGAGTGACATCCAGGGCTGGCGAGGCGTTTCCCCCGACCGGATCGAGGGCGAAGAGAATCCGACCCTGTATCTGACGGCGGGCGAGGAGTACGAACTGGTCTGGGAGAACGCAGACGGCGTCGGCCACAACCTCGTCCTCCGCGACGAGAACGACGAGTCGGTCGCCAGGACCGAGACGGTAGGCGAGGAGGGAGCGACCCGGTCGATATCGTTCACCGCGAGCGAGGACCTGGTGAGTTACCGCTGCGGGATCCACCCGTCGTCGATGCAAGGCGACATCAGTTTCGGCGACCCGCCGACGGAGACGACAACGCAGGGAGCTCCCACGACTGACGACGGGACAGCCACGGAAACAACCGACGACGAAACGGCCACGGAAGCGACCGACGACGAGACGACAGCCGACACCGGCGGAACGGACCCGCAGACGACCGCGTCCGACGACGGAAGTGACGGCGGCGGGCAACCCGGATTCGGCGTCCTCGCGGCGGCCGCCGGCCTACTCGGGGCGCTGGGTCTCAGGCGTCGCCAGCGCTGACGGACCGACCTACCGATCCGCAGCACAAGGATTTTCTCGCCGGGGGGCGGGCTATCTCACATGGAACCCGGAGACGTTCGGACGGTGACGTCGGGCGAGTGTACGGACCTATACTACGTCGACACGGGCATGTACGACACCGCGGAGTACGGGTCGGTCTACGTTCTCGACGCCGAGCGACCCGCTATCGTCGACACGGGCATCGGCACGAACTACGAGCGCATCCTGGCCGCGCTGGACGAGGCGGGGATAGAGCGGGACGACCTGGAAGTTATCGCGATAACGCACGTCCACCTCGACCACGCCGGCGGCGCTGGGTTCATCGCCGATGCCTGCCCGAACGCCGAGGTGTACGTCCACGAGAGCGGCGCACGCCACCTCGCCGACCCCTCGCGCCTCTGGAAAGGGACGAAAAGCGCCGTCGGCGACCAGATCGAGTTCTACACCGAACCGGAACCGGTCCCCGACTCTCGGATCACGGAACTCGAAGACGGCGACACGATAGACCTCGGCGACCACGAACTCGTCGTCCACCACGCTCCGGGGCACGCACCCCACCAGGTCGTGTTCGAAGACCCCGCGAACGACGCCGTCTTCACCGCCGACGCGGCGGGGATCTGGGTACCGTCGATCTCCCAGATAACGGAAACGTCACCGCCACCGCAGTTCGACCTGGAGGGGACCCTCGCCGACGCCGAGATGCTCGTCGCCATGGACCCGGAGACGCTCCTGTTCGCGCACTTCGGCCCGAAGGACGCTGACGGCGTCCTTGCGGAGTACACGGACGTGTTGACCGACTGGGTGCAGGCGGTCGAACGGAAGCGCGAGGAACTGGGAGACGACGAGGCGGTGATCGATCACTTCGTCGAGAACGCGGACATGGGGCACGTGTGGGGCGAGCGGAAGGCCCGCGGGGAGACCGCAATGAACGTCAGAGGCGTCCTGACGTATCTCGACCACGGGGAGTGAGACTCGCACGGGCAGAAACAACCGCTTGACACGGGTC
The DNA here is from genome assembly GCF_034808085.1 of Halostella sp. PRR32. Lineage (NCBI taxonomy): Archaea > Methanobacteriati > Methanobacteriota > Halobacteria > Halobacteriales > Natronoarchaeaceae > Halostella > Halostella sp. PRR32. The sequence continues at coordinate 270,542 of NZ_JAXHGL010000002.1, read as the reverse complement.
TATCGTTCCTCATCTTTTATACCATCGTGGTTAGTTATCATACGGTATGACCTGGCGGGAGGCCGAATCCGAGTACACGGACGACGTCATCGAGATGACGACGCTGCCGCGCATGTTCGAAGACAGCGCGGCGCGAAACGAGCACCGTCCCGCCCAGCAGTACAAAGGCGGCGTCTACGACCGATCGCTCGCCGGGACCGTCGTTCAGGCGGCACCGGACGGGGAGTACAGGGCGCTGTCGTACGCCGACGTGCGCGATATCGTGCGGAGCCTGGCCGCCGGCTTCCGCGACCTCGGGATCGGGGATGGCGACCGGGTCGGTCTCTACGCGAGCACTCGCATGGAGTGGGCGCAGTGCGATTTCGCCCTGCTCGCGGCGGGCGGCGTCGTAACGACAGTCTACAGGGGGTCGTCCGAATCGCAAGCGCACTACCTGCTCGACGACCCTGACGCGACCGCCGTCGTCGTCGAGGGAAGGAACGAACTCGACACGGTGCTTGCCGTCGAGGACGACCTCGACCTCAACTGTATCGTGACGATGGACGCCGTCGAGTCCGACCGCGACGACGTGTATTCGCTGGCGACCGTCCACGAACGCGGAGCGGAACAGTACGACCCCGACGAGTACGAACAGTGGCTGAGCGACCGCTCCGTCGACGACCTGGCGAGTCTCATCTACACGTCCGGAACGACCGGCCGGCCCAAAGGCGTGAAACTCACGCACCGCAACTTCCGGTCGAACGTCAACCAGATCCGCAAGCGGTTAGCTCTCCGACCGGACCGCGACGGCGATCTGACTATCGACGAGGAGACCAGGACCGTCTCTTTCCTTCCGCTTGCCCACGTTTTCGAGCGCACCGCGGGCCACTTCGTGATGTTCGCCTGCGGTGCCTGCGTCGCGTACGCGGAGAGTTCGGACACGATCCAGGAGGACTTCCAGGCCGTCCGGCCCACGTCGGCGACGAGCGTCCCCCGGGTGTACGAGAAGATATACGACGCCATCAGGGAACAGGCCAGCGAGTCAGGCCTGAAACAACGCATCTTCGAGTGGGCGACTGACGTGGGGCGGGCCTACCACGAGGCGGACTCGCCGGGGCTCTCGCTGCGAGCGAAACAGGCCGTCGCCGAGAAACTCGTCTTCGACCAGGTGACGGACGCGCTCGGCGGCGAGATAGAACTGCTCATCAGCGGCGGCGGAAGCCTCTCGGCGGACCTCTGTGCGCTCTATCACGGCATGGGACTGCCGATCTACGAGGGGTACGGACTCACCGAAACCTCCCCCGTCGTCTCGGTCAATCCGCCGGACGAACCGAAAGTCGGTACTATCGGACCGCCGGTCGCCGACGTGGACGTCTATCTCGACGACAGCGTACTACCGCCGGGGGAGTTCGAAGACGCCGACGGCGAGGTCGGTGAACTCCTCGTTCGCGGACCGAACGTCACCGACGGCTACTGGAACCGGCCGGGCGAGACCGAGGCGGCGTTCTCCCGACTGCCCGGCGACAGCAACGCCGGGAACGCCGAAGACGACGAGGACGCGGACGACCGCTGGTTCCGCACGGGCGACATCGTCCGGCAGCGCCCGGACGACTACATCGTGTTCGAGGAGCGACTCAAGCAGTTGCTCGTCCTGTCGACCGGGAAAAACGTCGCGCCGGGCCCCATCGAGGACGCTTTCGCGTCGAGCGAGGTCGTCGAACAGTGTATGGTGGTCGGCGACGGCGAGAAGTTCGTCGGCGCACTCATCGTTCCGAACGACGACACGGTCCGGGAGTGGGCCGCGGAGACGGGGATCGACCTCCCCGACGACCGCGCGGCGATGTACGAGGACGACCGCGTCCACGAGTTCGTCCGGGCGGAAGTAGACGAGGTGAACGAGCGGTTCGAATCCCACGAGCGGATCAAGCAGTTCCGCCTCGTTCCCGACGAGTTCACGGAGGAAAACGATCTGCTCACGCCGACGATGAAGAAAAAGCGCCGCAATATTCTGGACCGATACGGAAGTCTGATATCCGACATATACGAGTCCACCTCGCAGTCAACCCAGTCGCACGAATGATCAACTTGCATACAGGGTGCGTTCCACAGTACCGAGTCGAACGCGTTCTCTATCCCGGAACGGTATCTAAACGGGGTCACAGCCGACAATCGGCAAAGCGGGAGGAAAGGTCGGCGTTTTTTACGGGCGGACTTCGTTGACCCGTCTGATGGCGGGTAACATGCGCAGAGCGGACACACGACGGGTGAGCTTCAGGTTCGCGGATAGCAGTCGGCAACTCTCCCTTCTTCCGAGCGGAGGGTGTCTCGCGTGAGCGCGGGCAACCTCCTTCCGCTGGTTGCGTTTATCGTCGCTTTGGGCGTCATTTCCCAGGTACTCGCCGACCGCTTTCAGGTCCCTAGCGTCCTCTTTCTCATCATTGCCGGTATCGCCGTCGGCCCGGAGGGTGCCGGGTTCGTCACCCGCCAGTCCTTCGGTGATTCACTGTCGGTGATCGTCGGTCTGAGCGTCGCGATCATCGTTTTCGAGGGTGCGTTTCACCTGAAAGTGGAGAAGCTGAAGGAAGCGCCTTCCGCGGCGTTTCGGCTCGTCACTATCGGCGCTGCTATCGCACTGATCGGCACTGCCGTGGCCGTCCGCTTCGCGATAGATGGTGCGACGTGGGGAACCTCCCTGCTCGTCGGCGCACTGCTCGTCGCCACCGGCCCGACGGTTATCACGCCGATCCTCGGCGTCGTCCCCGTCCGTGACCGTGTCGCCGCCGCGCTGGAAACGGAGGGGATCGTCAACGACGTGACTGCCGCGATCGCCGCTGTCGTCATCTTCGACGCGCTCCAGCCCGGCGCGTCCGACCCGTACTCGCTCGCCCCCGAGTTCGCTCAGCGTCTCGGGGTCGGCCTCCTCGTCGGACTCGTCGTCGCGGCGGTCATCTGGTACGTGCTCGGGAACGTCGACCTCTCTCCCGGCAATGCGCCACAGAACGCCCGTCTACTCACCCTCGCCGGTGCCATCGTCGCCTACGGTGCCGCGGACACGATCGCGACCGAGTCCGGCGTGGCCGCCGTCGCTGCCGCCGGGATCATCCTCGGAAACGCCGATCTGCCGTACGAGGAGAACATCGAGGAGTTCAAAGGCGACGTGACGCTCATCGTCCTCTCGTTCGTGTTCATCGCGTTGGCGGCGCTGTTGAACTTCGACCGCCTGCTCGAACTCGGCGTCGGCGGGATAATCGTCGTGCTGGCTGTCGCGCTCGTGTTGCGCCCGTTGCTCGTGTTCCTCTCGACGAGCGGCGCACAGTTCACGAAGGGGGAGAAGCTGTTCGTCAGTTTCGTCGGACCGCGGGGGATCATCCCCGCGTCCGTTGCGACGCTGTTCGCACTCGAACTCCAGTCTCACGCCGACGAGCTACGGGCGGCCGGCGAGATCGCGCAGGCGGAACTCGTCGCCACGCAGGCGAACATTCTCGTCGGCACCGTGTTCCTCGTCATCCTGGCGACCGTCGTGTTCGAGGGCGGTCTCGCCAGAAAGATAGCGGAGTACCTTGATGTAATACCTATGCGCGTACTAATAGTCGGAGGCGGGAAGGTGGGCCGTTCGCTCGCCGAGCGCCTCGAAGACCGCGGAGAGAACGTCGTCCTCATCGAGCACGACGAAGAGATCGTCGAACGCGCCCGGAACGAGGGATTCACCGTCCACAAGGGCAACGGCACCGACACCGAGGTGTTACGCTCTGCGGGCGCGGAAAACGCCAAGATCGTCGCCGCCGCGACCGGAGACGACGACGCCAACCTGCTCGTCGCTCAGCTAGCGAGTTCGAAGTTCGACGTCGAAACCGTGATCGCCCGGGCGAACAATCCGGACAACGTCGACGCCTTCGAGGACCTGGGCGTCAGGACCATCTCCGCCTCGATGGCGACTGCGTGGGCGCTTGACAACGTCATCGAGCGTCCGGCGCTGTCGAACTGGATGACCGAACTCGGGCGCTCCGGCGACGTTCAGGAGATCGAAGTCACCGCCGAGGACCTCGTCGGCAGGACGATCGACGACTTGGACGACGAACTCCCCAACGGCGTCCTCATCGCGCTGGTCGGTCGGGACGGCAACAACGAAGTCCCCGAGGGCGACTTCACGCTCCAGCAGGGCGACCACATCACGTTCCTCGGTCGGAAAGACGCCGTCCACGAGGCGCTGGCGCGGTGTCACCCGTACGACTGATCCGTCGACTGAGCCGACCGACCCGTAACGTGATCTGTCGGTTCCTCTCGGGCGTTCAGTCCGCCGTCGCCGGCGTGTCGGTCACTTCGAGGAAGGCGTCTTCGAGGCTCCGGCTTTCCCCGGACTCCGCCTGGCGCTTGAGTTCTTCGGGTGGTCCCTCGGCGACGAGTCGGCCGTCGTGAAGCACGCCGACCGTGTCGGCCAGTTCGTCCACGACGGGGAGGATATGCGTCGAGAGGAAGACGGTCATCTCCCGCTCGGCCAGGTCGGAGATGGTCTCGCGCATCGTCCGCGCGGCGCGGGGGTCGAGACCGCTCGTCGGCTCGTCGAGGAAGGCGACTGCGGGGCGGTGGAGGACGGCCTGGATGACGCCGGTCTTCTGTCGCATCCCCTTGGAGTAGGCGTTGATCCGCTTGTCCGCGTCCTCGGCCAGGTCGAACCGCTCTAGAAGGCGGTTGATCCGCTCTGTCGCCTCCTGCTCGGGAATGTCCCGGAGGCCAGCGATGTACTCCAGTTGCTCACGACCCGTGAGTTCGTCGTACAGCGGCGGCTCCTCGGGCAGGTAGCCGATGTGTGGTGTGACGGACTCGCGGTCGCGGATGTCGTTTCCGGCGACGTGGGCGGTCCCCGAGGTCGGGCGGGTGAGCGTCGCCAGTATCCGCATCGTCGTCGTCTTTCCGGCTCCGTTCGGCCCGAGAAACCCGTAAACGGTACCGCGTTCGATGGAGAGTGAGAGGTCGTCGACGGCGAGCGTGTCGTCGTAGCGTTTGGAGAGGGCGTCGGTCCGGATCGCGGGGCTGTCGCTCATGAATGCTATTTTAGCGACAGCGAGTATGAAAGTTGGTGTCTCTAGGCGTAGCGTTCGAGTTCGGGACGGTCGAGGTCTTCGAGAACGTCACCGGCGGTCTCGTCGAGCAGGCTACGGCCCTCAGCGGTGATGCGGCGGCCTTCGCCGTCGGCGGTCTCGACGAGGTCCTCTTCTTCGAGGTCCTGAAGGATGGTGCGGATGACGTTCTTGCTCCCGTCGCTTCGCTTCGCGGGGGCGACGCGGTAGCGGTTGGACCCCCGCTTGGCACTGCCGTAATGGGTGGAGAGCCGTTCGATCCCGATCGGGCCGTTCGTCGCGACCTTGCGAAGCAGACTCGCGGCGCGGACGGCGAAGAAATCCTCCTGTTCGGGGGGTAGCTCGCGACCGGCACCGGTCTTTGCGAACTTCGCCCACTGCGGTTCGTCGATCTGGTCCTCGAGTTCGTCGGCGAGCGCGTCAATGAGCGCGTCCGCCGGAACGTCGTACAGCGTTGTCATACCATCGCCTTCCCTCGCGCGGCATTTAAGGCCATCGTATTCCCACGGGCCCGCGCCGGTCGTTATCACCCGCTATCGGTCACCCCGAACATCGACGCTGCGACGCCGCCGATCCCCGTCGACAGCCAGTACGTCGCTGTTCGGTGGATAACGACGGCGGCGCTCGCCGTCGACAGCATCAGGCCCGTCGTGGGTACCAGCAGGGCGACGAGAACCGCTTCGACCCCGCCGAGTCCGCCCGGAAGCGGGGTCACTCCCGCGACGCTCCCCAGCGGGATCGCGACCATCACCGCGCCGAAGGAGACGGGATGGCCGAGCGCGTACAGGGAGAGCCACAGCGAACACATCTGACCCAGCCACCCGAGCGCCGAGAACCCGAGCGCCAGAAGGAGCGTCCGTCGGTCCGTTCCGACCCGCTCGATGGTGTGGAAAAACCCCTCGATGCGGTGCTCGATGTCGGCGGCGGTCGGCGGCGACTTCCGTGGGATGAGCTTCGTCAGCCAGCGAACGAGCGGCGTCACGACTCGAACCGCCGAACGCTCGACTCGATAGCGGTGCTGCCAGCCCAGATACGCGGCAACCGGGAGTGCAACGGCGAGCGCCCCGACCGACGCGGCGGCGTACTCCAGACGTGCGTTGAACGTCACTTCGGTCGCCATGTAGGCGACGCCGAGTAGCGCGAACCCGATAGAGGGGACGAAGTTCAGCGCGTCCACGCTCGCGATCGCGGCGAGCGACGTCTCGTACTCGCTGTCGGTCGTACGCGAGATGATCAGGGCCGTAAACGGCTCCCCGCCGGCCTGGCCGAACGGCGTCACGTTGTTCGAGAACATCGCGCCGGCGAAAACGAGAAACGACCGCGGCACGGACAGTGAAATTCCCAGTGCGTCGAGAACGGTCCTGAGCGCGAGCCCCCACGCGAGAAGCCACCCGAGCGCCGCGACGACGACGGCAGCGACGACGACGGGTCGCGCGCGCCCGAGCGCTGCCAGTATCTCGTCGACGCCCGCGACCCAGAACAGACCGGCGAGTATCGCCAGCGCCCCGAGGAATCCGGCTATTTTCGCCCGGGTGCTCCCGTTGACCATGCGGCGTACTGACGACCGTCCGGCAGTTGAAACCACCGGGTCTGCGGTATCCGGATTCAGTGGCGGCTAACCGGTCGGTTTTTCGGCCCCCGGTGGGATGGTCGACTATGAACGAACGGACTGCCCTGGCGCTGCTGGGCGAGTCCGTCGGCGCGGCCGGCGACGACGCCGCCGTCGTCGACGACCAGGTGCTCACGACCGACATGCTCCACGAGACGACGGATTTCCCGGACGGGACGACCCGGTACACCGCCGGCTGGCGGTCCGTCGGCGCGTCGCTGTCGGACGTCGCCGCGATGGGTGCCGACGCGACTGCTGCGGTCGCCGCGTACGCCGCGCCGTCGTTCGGCGAGGCGGAACTCGCCGCCTTCGTCGACGGAGCGACGGCCGTCTGCGAGCGCGTAGACGCCGAATACGTCGGTGGAGACCTGGACGAACACGACGAGTTCACCGTCGCGACGACGGCGCTGGGAGAGACGACAGCCCCCGTCCGCCGCCGTGGCGCAGTGCCCGGTGATCGCCTGTGCGTTACCGGAACGTTCGGCCGGAGCGCGGCCGCGTTACGGCTGTTTCGGCGAGGGAAGACGGAGCGGGCGAACGACCTCTTCCGGTTCGAACCGCGCGTCGCAGCGGGGCGCGCTATTGCCCCGCACGCGACGGCGATGATGGATTCCAGTGACGGTTTCGCGCGCTCGCTCCATCAGCTATCCGAAGCGAGCGGCTGCGGGTTCGCCGTCGAGGAAGCGGCGGTACCGGTCGACGACAGCGTCGACGCGGCGGCTGATACCGCCGATGAACGCCGCGAAATGGGGCTGTTCTTCGGCGAGGACTTCGAGCTCGTCTTTACCGTTTCTGAAGACGCCGTCGCTGCGGTCAGGGACGCCTCGCCGACGCGGATAACCGTGGTCGGCGATGTCACCGAAAGCGGCGTGACGATAGATGGGGACGCACTGCCGGACCGCGGATTCACGCACGGTGAGTGACGCCGGGGGTGGGTGCCGTCAGCTTCAGTTCATCCGCCGTAGGCGATAGGCACCGGCGTGAAACAGAGCGCACCGAGCAGGAAGGTGAGCGCTCCCAGCGCCATCCGCGGGGTATCGAGCGATTCGTCGTACACCGGCGTCGCCGGCCCGGCGAAGGCGATAGCCGACGCGAACAGGCCCCAGAAAACCCAGAGGAAGATGGCGTTACCGGCGACGTTCCGGACGTAGTGGAGGTACCCGGCCAGACCGAACAGGACGGCCGGGACCAGCGCAGCGACCGTCTCTTGGCGGTCGCCGGCCATCGCCCGGACGATGTGGCCGCCGTCTAGCTGACCGACCGGTAGCAGGTTCAGAAAGGTGACGAACATGCCGACCCAGCCGCCGACGACGACCGGATGGATCGATTCCCCCGGCGGGTAGTACAACTGCTGACCGGTCAGGTCCGCAATGAGTACCAGCAGCGGTGGGTAGCCGAGTTCGAACGGGAGCGTTCCCGGCGGCACGTCGACCGGGGGGAGCGACAGACCGACCGCCGTCACGACGACGGTAGCGACCAGCCCAGCGAGCGGACCGGCCGCACCGATGTCGAACAGGGCTTTGCGGTCCGGCATCTGCCCTTTCATCTTGATCACCGCGCCCATCGTCCCGATAAGCGTCGGAAGCGGGAGGAAGTACGGGAGCGTGGCGTCGACGCCGTGGTATCGGCTCATGACGTAGTGTCCGAGTTCGTGCACCCCGAGAACGCCCATGATCGCGACGGTGAACGGCCACGCGCCAAGGAGCGTCTCCGGATTCGCTATCGGGTCGTAGCCGTACCACACCGTCCCGGCAAACAGCGTCGAAAACACTGTCGCCACCGCGAGGATAACGTTCGTCCACGGGATCCCGTCGACGCCGACGTCGACGGGTTCTGCGACGAGGACGTACTCGCCAGTCCGGCGAGTCAATCGGACTTCGTACCCGTCGGCACGAAAGCGCGGCCAGATGTGTTCCATCAACTGCTCCGGCGGGACGAGCGGGTCGCCGTAGTACAGTAACTGGTCACCGTCGGTCCGCACCTCGTACACTCGAAATGAAGAAGCGAACGAATCGGCGGGGGGGCCCACGTCGGGGCCATCTCTGTTCGCCATCGTGGCGTTTTTAGCGGACGTAGCGTGATAAACCCACTGACAGCGGGGTTGTGGGGCGGGGACTGCGGGGGATCAGGCCGGTTCGACGCGCCACGTCGTCGCGCTCGTGTACGACCACTTCTCGACTTCTAGCTCGCTCGCGGAATCGCTCAGTTTCACCATCAGTGCGCCGATCTCCTTGGGGGAGAGGTCGACTTCGTCCGCGATGAACTTACTCTTGAAGTACAGTTCCCCGTCCGTCGCTTTCTGCCGGAGGAACTGCTTGAGTCGATCTTCCTTGTTCTCTGTAGTCGGGTCTTCAGTGGAGGGCTGCGAGGTTGCGCTCATTTGTTGTCGCCTCGTTCTCCCGTAATACCGGGGATATGTTATAAAGGAAGGATGCTTCGGCCAGTTTCGAGCGCTTTTAGCCCAATCTACGGTTTTTACCCCGTTTCATGTTATTTAGTTTACCCTTCATAACCGGACGAGAGGGAACGAGACGTTTTATAATCGTATCTAACTCTGTATTCGGGGTATCTATTATTATCCGAGGTATGTGTTGGGTTTCCAACTATTACATCTCGTCACTGCTCGTGAACCCAGAACTCGTCCTCGACCGTCACTTCCTTCTTGAAAATCGGCACGTCTTCTTTGAGACGGTCGATCCCGTCTTCGACCGTACGAAACGCCTCCTTCCTGTGTCCTGCGAGGACGACGACGAAGACGATATCCTCGCCGTACTCGACAACGCCCGTTCGGTGGTGCAGCAGTACCTCGTACACACCGTCACGGTCTTCCAGTTCCGCACGAAGTGCGTCGAGTCGGTCCTCGGCGACGCCTTCGTACTTCTCGAACTCCAGGAACTCGGTCGCCTCGTCATCGTCGTGGTCTTTCGCACGGACCCGTCCAGTGAACGTGGCTACCGCGCCCGCTTTCTCCGCCGCCGGAGAGCGTTTCGCGCGGGCGACGAGGGACCCGAGCGTTTCGTACGGCTCCGTTTCTCGTAGGGAGTCGACCACGTCGCCCACGTCTATGTCCGTTGCCGTTTCGCCGGTCGCGATGGCCTCGCCTCGGTGGTCACGGTTGCCGAGGACGACCTGTGGCATGTCAGCGCCGCTGAACCCCTCGACGACCGCATAGTCGTACTGCGGTGCGAGATCGTCCAGCGTCTCCGAGAGCGTTCGGGAGTCGCCGGTTCCGAACCACTCGCCGTCGTCGGTGATACCGTACGTCCGGTCCGCGCCTGCGGCCCTGTGTCGCGCGGTGTCTTTCCCGTCCGTATCGACCGCCGGTGCGTGCGTGAGATGCTTCACCGTCGCCACGGTCCCGTGGCCGTCGAACCGCTCGGCGAACCGCTCGACGAGGGTGGTCTTTCCGCTGTCCGACGGTCCCACGACGCCGAGTACTTTCATATCACCACTTCGATTCGCCGGGGCTTGTAGCCTTCGCCCGCGGTGTCGTCACTGTCGCTGCCACCGAAGCGCTCCGAGTACAAGCGCGGCGACGGCGGCCAGTATCCCGAATCCGTCGAGTCCCCCGCCGTTCGTTTCCTCCTCGGCCGTCGTGGTTTCGCCGTCGGTGACCCTGATCGTCACCGACTGGCCGTTCACTGACGCCTGATACGTTCCCGCTGTTTCGATCTCGCGGACGAATTCGACGGTCCGCGTTTCGCCGGGTTCCAGGGTGACGGTCTCAGTTCCGACCCGCTCGTCGAAGAGACGAAGCGTGACGTTCGTCGTCGTCTCGGTGTCGCCCTCGTTGACGACCACCGCCCGGATGGCTACTGACTCTCCCGTCGAAACCTCGGTGCGGTTCGCGGTTACGTTCGTCACGCCGACTGTCCGGGGACCGTCGTCTTCCGCTCCGTCGTCTTCCGCTCCGTCGTCTTCCGCTCCGTTGTCTTCCACTCCGTCGTCCGACACCGTCTCGTTCCCTTGTGAGCCGTTTTCCTGCCCGGCCGAGAGGGTGTCTCCAGTTCGTTCGCTCTCGTCGCCTGTCGCCCCGTTGTCAGCCGCATCCGAACTGTCCTCGTCGCTGTCGATACCCGGTCCCGACGCGTTGCTCTCTCGCTGTTCGGCGCCCGCGGTGCCGAGCGGTATCTCGCGAGAGTCATCGCCTTCGATCACTATCTCGTGTTCGCTGCCTTCGGTATCGAGCACGATTTCGCGCTCGCCGTCTTCGAACAGCGTCTCTCGCCGCCCGTCTTCGACCGGAACCTCGCGCTCTCCGTCCTCGGTTTCGACCGTTACAACCCCCTCCTCGCTCTCGAACGCTATCTCCACGTCGCGCTCGTCGGTTTCGAACTCTATCCCGACTTCTCTGTCGCCGTCTGTCGCTACCTCGACCGCGCGTCCCTCCCCGTTAGAGCTGTCGTCGTCGGAGTCCGAATCGGTCGCCTCGTCGCCGTCGTCCGCGTCATCCGCATCGTTTCGGTCGTCGCCGTGGGCGTCGTCAGGATCCGCGTCGTCCTCTTGCACGTTCTCGAGGCCGTCGACAACGGTCGCCGCGTCGCCGGTAGCGCCTGCGGCCGCCGCGTTGCCCGCGGCGACGCAGACGAGCAGAACGCACAGGCAGACGAGTACGATAGGGCGGCGCATAGGGTGACGGGAAACGACCACCCCTGAGGGGTTTGTAATGACGGGCCCAAGCCCGGCCACGCGGGAGAAACCGCGCCTTTACCTCTCCGCGAGATTGGATGTCCGCGGCGTTCGGCGCGGCCGTTCGGGCGCGACAGTCGAAACGGTAGAGAGTTGGCAACCCTTAAGAGCGCGACAGGGTTACTCGGCGGTAGCATGAAAGTGGTCGTTTCTATCGGCGGGAGCGTTCTCGCGCCCGACCTCGGGTCGGAGCGGGTCAGCGAGCACGCGGCCGTCATCGAGGCACTCGCTGACGACGGCTGTTCCGTCGGGGCAGTTGTCGGCGGCGGCGGCGTCGCCCGGGAGTACATCGGGACAGCGCGAGACCTCGGCGCGAACGAGATCGAGTTGGACCAGATCGGCATCGACGTGACGCGCCTGAACGCGCGCCTGCTCATCGCGGCGCTCGGCGAAGACGCCGTCCCGGCACCTGCCGAAGACTACGAGGAGGCGGGGGAAGCGATGCGTCGCGGCGACATCTGTGTAATGGGCGGCGTCACGCCTGCGCAGACGACCGACGCGGTCAGCGCGGCGGTCGCGGAGTACGTCAACGCCGACCTGCTCGTCTACGCGACGAGCGTCCCCGGCGTGTTCAACGCGGACCCCAACGAGGACGACGGTGCCGAACCGTTCGACCGCCTCTCCGCGGGCGAACTCGTCGACGTGATCGCCGACATCGATATGACCGCTGGTAGCTCCGCCCCGGTCGACCTGCTCGCGGCGAAGATCATCGAACGCTCGGGCGTGCGAACCATCGTTCTCGACGGCACGAACCCGCAGCGGATCGCCGACGCCGTTCGCGACGGCGAACACGACGGAACCGACGTCATCCCGGAAACCGCGGGTGACGAACCGACCTACTGGGCCGAGAGATGACCGCCGAGAGCGACCCGTACACGCTGCGAGAGGACGATGAACACCGAGCCTTCTGGGCCGACGAAGTCGCTGACCGGGTCCTCGACCGGGACCCCGACGAGCCGATAGTCGTCAAGGGCGGTATCTCGCCGTCCGGCGTCCCGCATCTGGGCAACGTCAACGAGATCATGCGGGGGTACGTGGTCGCGGAGCGCCTCCGCGACCGCGGTCACGAAGTCCGACAGGTGTTCACCACTGACGACCGCGACCCGCTCCGAAAACTCCCGCGGAAACTCGCGGACCTCGACGGGAACCTCGTGGACCTCGGCGACGTCGACGCCGGCGCGCTCGGGCGAAACCTCGGCAAGCCGTACACCGACATCCCGGACCCGTTCGGCTGCTGTGACTCTTACGGCGAACACTTCTCCAGTCTCATCGCCGAGAGCGCGGCCCTACTGGACGTTTCTCTCGACGTGGTCTCGAACACCGAGATGTATGAGAGCGGCGAGTTCGAGGACGCGACCCGCTATCTGCTTACCAACGCCGACCGCGCCCGAGAGGTGCTCGCCGAATACCAAGACAAGATCGACGCGGAGTACGTCCCGTTCAATCCGGTCTGTGAGAACTGCGGCAAGATCACGGAGACGGTGACAGCCGTCGATGTCGAGGCCGGCACCGTCGACTACGTCTGTACCGATATGGAGGCCGGCGACCGCACCATCGAAGGCTGCGGCCACGAGGGCACCGCTACTCTGCGCGAGGGCAAACTCCCCTGGCGCTTCGAGTGGCCCGCGCAGTGGCGCTCGCTCGGCGTCGACTTCGAGCCGTTCGGCAAGGACCACGCCGAGGGTTCCTGGCCGAGCGGCGAGGACATCGCGCGCAACGTGTTCGAGTTCGACCCGCCGGTGCCGATGGTGTACGAGTGGTTCACGCTGAACGGCGAGCCCTTTTCCTCCTCCGAGGGGAACGTCGTCCTCGTCTCGGACGTACTGGAGATGCTCGAACCCGAGGTGCTCCGGTACTTCTTCACGAAAGACCCCAGCAGGGCGCGGGACTTCGACATCTCCCGGCTAGACCAGCTAGTCGACGAGTTCGACAACTTCGAAGCGGTGTACTTCGGCGAACGCGAGGGTGACGAGCGAGAGCGCGAACTCGCTGAGCGCGCGTATCCGATCGCAGTACGGGAGGTCCGCGAGGAGCGCGTCCGCCTGCCGTACACGTTCGCCGCCGTTCTCGGGATGACTGAGGACGAGGACCTGCGCGAGGAGATCGCCCGGCGCGAGGGCCACATCCCGGCCGACGCGCCCGACTGGGCCATCGAGGAGGCGCTCGCCCGCGTCGAACGCGCCCGCGAGTGGGCGCGCCGCACGGACAACGAGTTCAACTACGAACTCAAGCGCCGGGAGATGCCCGGCGTGGAACTCGACGAAAACACCGAAGCGGCGCTCGACGAACTCGCCGACTTCGTCGAACGCGAGGACGATCCCGAGGCTATCCAGGGAGAGATATACGAGACGGCGAAGCGCCACGACATCCCCGTCGGCGACTTCTTCTCGGTCGGCTACCGCCTCTTTTTCGACGAGGAGCAGGGACCGAAACTCGGTCCGTTCTTGGCGAAACTGGACGAGACGTTCGTCGTAGCGCGACTCCGGCGCGAGCGTTGACTGACGGTCCGCGGAACCAAACCCATTTGACCTGCCCGCCCCCACGGTGAAACAATGAGTACGCTGACGTGGGTGCTTGCCGGCATCGTCGTCTACTGGTTCGTAGTCTTGCTGTTGCGGCGGCAGGGCCTGCTACCCGACTACATCGGCACTCAGGGGCCGATCATGACCCTCCACACGAAGCGCGGCCGCGAGTTCCTGGACTGGCTCTCGGCCCCGAAACGCCTCTGGCGCGCTTGGGCGAACTTCGGCATCGGCATCTCCATCGTCCTGATGGTCGGATCGTTCGTCTTCCTCCTGTTCGGCGCGTTCGCCGCGCTCCAGCAGACGGAGTCGACGGCGGTCAATCAGCCGCGAAACGTCCTCGTCATCCCCGGCGTCAACGATTTCCTCCCGCTTTCGGTCGCGCCCGAGATAATCACCGGCCTCGCGCTCGGCCTCATCGTCCACGAGGGCGGGCACGGCCTGCTCTCCCGCGTCGAGGGGATCGACATCGACTCGATGGGACTGGCCTTTTTCACGATCATCCCGGTCGGCGCGTTCGTCGAACCCGACGAGGAGAGTCAGGCGGCGGCCGACCGCGGCGCGAAGACGCGGATGCTCGCGGCCGGCGTCACCAACAACTTCGCGATTACGGTCGTCGCGTTCGCGTTGCTGTTCGGCCCCGTCGCGGGCTCTATCGGCCTCGCCTCCGGCGCTGCCGTCGGCGGGAGTCTCCCGGGGTCGCCCGCCAACGAGTCCGGGATCGGCTACGGTGACCGCATCACCGCGGTCAACGGACAAGAGGTCGAGACGAACGACGACCTCACGGCTCTGCTCGAGAGCGAGGACGACCGGGAGGTGGAAGTGGAGATAAACGGGGAGAACACTGAAACGGTCAACCGCTCGCTACTCGTCACCGGTGTGACGCCGGACGGTCCGGTAAACGTCGAGCGCGGATCCACTATCAGGGCGGTCAACGGTACTGAAGTGTACACCGAACAGGCGTTCAAAAACGCCGTCGAGGACCGCGAAGTGATAGCGGCGACCGTCCAGAAGAACGGGTCGACCGGAGAGGCGACGTTCCCAGTGGGCGCGTACGTCCACGTCGCTGACGACGGCCCGCTCTCCGAGTCCGAGGCGTCCGCGGGCGACGGCGTCGTGATCGTCCGGATGAACGACCGTCGGGTCACATCGCTGTCGGACCTCCACGACTGGGCCGACAACTCCTCGCCCGGCGACGACGTGTCGATGGTCGCCTATAAAGACGGCCAACGGGTGACGTACAACGTCACTCTCGGGGAGCATCCGCGGGACGACATCGGCTTCATCGGCGTCACGCGGCAGGCGGAGGGGATGTCCGGACTCACGGTCAGCGACTTCGGTATTCAGACGTACCCCTCCGATCAGTATCTCACGCTGCTCGGCGGAGACGGCGGCGCGGGAAGCGGTCCGGACCTGCCCGGTCCGGTCGGCTCTTTCTTCGGCAAGATACTGATCACGCTGTTTCTCCCGCTCGGAACGCTCGCGGGATTCGCGTTCCCCTTCGCCGGATTCACCGGCCCGATGACGAACTTCTACGTCGTCGACGGCCCGCTCGCGTTCCTCGGCGGCGGCGTGTTCACCCTCGCGAACGTGCTGTTCTGGACGGGGTGGATAAACGTCCAGTTCGGCTTCTTCAACTGTATCCCGGCGTTCCCGCTCGACGGCGGACGGATCCTCCGGACGAGCACGGAAGCGGTCGTTTCGCGGCTCCCGATCGACACCACGCACGAACTCACCCGGACGGTGACGACGACGGTCGGCCTGACGATGTTCGTGAGTTTCCTGTTGCTGGTGTTCGGACCGCAACTCCTCGGGTAGCGAGAAACAGGTTCGTCGACGGGCGGAGTTCATACCGTCGGACGGACCGCCGTGACGAGATTCGACATCCCGGCGTGTCGACAGTCTTCGCGGGCTTCCGTCCGACAGTATCAGGGTCCGACCCGGGGCCTGGAGTCAGTTCTCGTCGAGTCCGTGGCGCTCGTTGAACTCCTCGGGCGTCTCCTCGATCCGGTCGAACTCGTCGAAGTAGTGTTCGTGGTGGCGGATCATCTGTTCGACGATCCAGGCGCTGAACTCCTCGTCGAACCGCCAGGAGTTCTCGACCGTCGGGAACTCGAAGCGGTCGTCGGTGGTGAAGCCGACGTAGACGTGATAGAACCCGAGGATGACGTCCGCGAACTCCTTCGCTTTTTCCGCGCTCTCCTCGCGCTTTTCGGCCAGTTCGTCGCGGCCGTCGTCGGTGAGTTCGAAGTACTTCCGGTCGGGCTCGTCCTCGCGTTCGATCCGCTCCGCCCAGCCTTTCTCCTCGAACTTGTAGAGAATGGGGTAGACGGACCCGTACGACGGCTCCCAGTGACCGCCACTGATGTCCTCTATCTCCTTGAGTATCTCGTATCCGTACCGGGGTTTCTCGTCGAGTAGTTCGAGCACGACGTACGAGATCAGGCCTTTCGGTGGGCCGCTCTTCCGCATTGGGAGGCACTTTCCGTGGTGACTGTGAAAGGGTTTCGGTCGTCTCCGGTCGGGTGATACTCCGGCCGAGCGCCCGCCGGTTCCCGGCGTCCGCTGGAAGTTCGCGGCTCCTCGTGGGCGTGCGTAACTATTCGCCGATCTGTCCGTCGTCCGCGTTCGCGAGTTGCAGCGCCCGGAGAGCGACGTACAGGAGGACGAGACCGGTCCCGACTGCGACGACGAACTGGCCGACGAGCACGAAGAGACCGGCAAGAAACGAGCGTCCGAACAGGATCGCGAACCCGAACGGGACGATCGCTATCGCGCCGACCGCCGCGATCAGCTTTGCGAGCGGTATCGCCTCGTACATGAGGCGGTCCGTGTCTAACTCGCTGGTGGCCGAGTCGATGAAGGGCGGAGAGGGCGGCATCGATCGACTGATCAGAGCCGATAGATATCAGTCTTATTACTCCCACGTTTCGCGACTGGTCGGTTCTTTGCGTCCGACAGCCAGACGATAGTTCCGCGGCGACCCCGAACGAAACGGTAAGGCCCTTACTCGATCCGTCCTAACGTTGGAGTATGGACAGACGAGATCCCCCGCCGACGGAAGAAGGCTGGTACGCGCTCCACGACCTCCGAACCGTCGACTGGGACGCCTGGCGGGCGGCGGCCGAACGGGACCGCGAACACGCTATCGAAGCCGGCGTCGAGTACCTCCGCGACGTCGAGAGCGTCGACCCCGACGACGGCGGGTCCGCCGTCTACAGCGTCGTCGGTCACAAGGCCGACATCATGATCGTCCACCTGCGCCCGACGATGGCGGCTCTCGACGCCCTCCAGCGGCAGTTCGAGGGGACCGCCCTCGCCGAGTTCACGGAGCGGTCGAGTTCCTACGTCTCCGTCACCGAAGCGTCGGGCTACAGCGAGCGGGCCCGCGAGTACTTCGAGGACGAGGTTGCCGACGACTCGGGACTCGCACAGTACATTCGGTCTCGCCTCCACCCGGAGATACCCGACGACGGGTACGTCAGCTTCTACCCGATGAGCAAGCGCCGCGATCCGGAGTACAACTGGTACGACCTTCCGATGGAGGAACGCACCGAACACATGGCGAGTCACGGCGACATCGGCCGCGACTACGCCGGGAAGGTGTCCCAGATAATCAGCGGCAGCGTCGGCTTCGACGACTGGGAGTGGGGAGTCACGCTGTTCGCCGACGACCCGACGGACATCAAGGACCTGCTGTACGAGATGCGCTTCGACCCCTCGTCGTCGAAGTTCGCCGAGTTCGGCCAGTTCTACGTCGGCCGGCGGTTCCCGCCCGAGGATCTGGACGCACTGCTCGCCGGCGACGAGGTGCCGACTGACGCGGGTGCCGAGGCGCTCGCCGGCGACGGCGAGAGCGATCCCACCGCCGCGGACGCGGCCGACATCGGCGACGAACTCGCCGCGGTCGGCGTCGATGTCGACGCCCCGGAGGGGTCTCACGGCCTCGTCCTCCGCTCGGACGCTGACGTCGAGACCGTCCGCGAGGAGGTCGACGGCCTCCGCGGCAACTTCGAACACTACGACACGCACGTGTTGACGGAGGTACACGAAACCGACGACGGCACGGCTATCGTCTCCGTCTGGGAAACCGAGAGCGCGGCCGACACCGCACAGGGCTTTCTCGAAGGCCTGCCGGGCGTGACGGAGACGCACGCCGGGGCGCTCGGCGGCGGGGAGACGACAGTTGCGGACGACGACGGCGACCACACCGGCGACGGCGGCGACGCGACGCGCATCCGCGATGAACTCGACGACCTCGGCATCTACGCCGGCCAGCCACACGGCGAGGACGTGTTCTCGCTGGTGCTTTACTCCGAAGCGGACGTCGACGCCCTTCGAGACGAGGTCGACGACCTGAGCGACGGGTTCGACCGCTACGACACCCACGTCAAGACGGCCGTCTACGAGGCTGACGGCTCCAACCCCGCGGTGGTCTCCATCTGGGAGACGGCGGACGCCGCCGACACCGCCAGCGACTACCTCTCGGACCTGCCCGATATCGTCCGACAGGAAGGTGACGACGGCACTTCAGCGTTCGGCACGATGGGTATGTTCTACACCGTCAAGCCCGACTCGCGCGAGGAGTTCGTCGAGCGGTTCGACACCGTCGGCGGCCTCCTCGCGGACATGGACGGTCACCGCGAGACGCATCTCTACGCCAACGTCGAAGACGACACGGACATGTTCATCACTAGCCGCTGGGACTCGAAGGACGACTGCATGGAGTTCTTCCGCAGCGACGCCTTCGCCGACACGGTCGACTTCGGGCGGGAGGTCCTTGCGGACCGGCCGCGACACGTCTTCCTCGCCTAACGCGACCTCTCGCGCTGTCGTTCGGAACTTTGTCGCGTCCGCTTCTCACCGCACTCCCGTTCCTACTCTTTCCCGGGCGCTAACTCCACCTCCGCCCCCGGCGCGTTCGCCTTCACGCTCTGGAGGCCCTGCTCGGCCTTCTGTTTCGAGGAGTAGCCCTCGCCGCTGTCGGCGATGATGTTCCCGTTGTCGTGGCGGAGCCGCCAGCGCCAGTCGCCGGCCCTGTCGCGGAACAACTGGAAGCGCGCCTTCGAGTCCGCGAAGGTCGGCTGTTCGTCGCCGAGGGGGTCGTCCGGGAGCGCCTCGGCTATCTCCGCCTCGCTCACCGACTCGCCGGTTTCGGCGGGTTCGACGTGTCCCGCCATGTCGGCGCTCTCGACAGCCTCGTCTAACTCCGCGGGCGGCTCTCCCGGGCGACTCGGCGGCGTCTGTGCATCCATTTCGGTGCCCTGGCTGGACGCGAACGTGACGGCGTCTGCCCGCAAGACACCGTCGACACCCGGTGCGACGAGGTCCGCCGTCATCGGACCGTCCCCCTCGGTGGTCAGTTCGAGTTCGTCCTCGTCGACTTCGATCTCCAGCGTCGCCGTGATCTTGACGGTGTCGTCTGCCATGGAACGACGTACCACCAGCGAGGGGTTAACGGTTGGCCCCGAACGGACTGTATCCGCTACTGGTCGGCGGACGCTTCGACCGACGGCGCAACGACCGGTCGCCTGCACTGTAGGGTGAAAGTAAAAATACCGCTGTCTCCCGTCGCGCAGTCTAGCGGTTTCGAGCGGAAGCGAGGGGGTTCGGTCCCCGGATCAAACGTGCCGCCGAGTGCAGTCTCCGGTGAAACGCTCGACCGTTCGGCCCGCGGCACAAAAACGCGGGTGACTGCTATCTCGCGCCGAGGTTCTCACCCGATCAGTCGCCCGTACAAAAGCGCGCGAGATCACTGACTCGCGGTAAAACGCTCGCCCGGTTAATCTCCCGCACTCATCTTCTCGATTCCGGCCGATTCGATGTCTTCGCCGTCGACCGACGAGCGGAGACTGTCCATGCCGTCGTCGCGGTCGATGCCGAAGTTGTCAGCGTGAAGCTCCGCAACGCGGTCGACCTCCTCGTCGCTGAGCGGCGGCGTGTCGGGAGCGGCGGCCCACTCGTCGATGTCCGCCGCGGTGCGGAACGTCGGCGTCACGGAGGCGACGGCGTCGTGGGCAAGCAGCCACTGGATGGCCGCCTGTCCCATTGTGCGCTCCCCATCCTGCTCTAGGAACCGAAGCGCGTCGACCTTCTCCCACCCCGTCTCGTACCACTCGTCGGGGCGGTACGCGCGATGGTCGCCCTCGTCGAGTTCGGTGTCGGGAGTGACCTGTTCGTTCAGCAGGCCCGAGGAGTGTGGGACTCGGGGAAGGAGGCTAGTGTCGGCGTCGAGTTCTTCGATAGTGTCGAGGAAATGCCCGCCGGGTGCCTGTTCGAGGACGTTGAACACGACCTGGACGGCGTCGAACCCTTCCTCGATGGCGCGGTCGCCCTCGGCGAGCCACCCGATGGAGGGGCCGAGCGCCCATCCGACGGCATCGACGGTGCCGGCCTCGCGAAGGTCGTCGAGCGTCTCCAGTACGTCGCGGTCGACCTCGTCGACGTTCGCGTTGTGGAGCATCAGCACGTCGACGTAGTCCATGTCCAGTCGGTCGAGACTGCGGTCGACCGCCGTCTCGATCCACTCGCCGTCGATCCGCTTTGGCAGTTCGCCGTGGCCGGCCTGCGGGTTGTTGTAGAAGTCGTAGCCGACTTTCGTACTCACCGTCACCTCGTCGCGGACGTCAGCGAGGGCGCGGCCGACCAGTTCTTCGCTGTCGCCGTGGCCGTACACGTCGCCGGTGTCGAAGAAGGTGATTCCCCGGTCGAGCGCGTGCTGGATCATGTCGACCGCCTGGCTTTCGGCGCGGTCGCCCCACCAGTCAGTGCCGACTACCCACGCGCCGAACCCGACTTCGCTGACCTCGACGCCGGAGCTTCCGAGTTCGCGGTGCTGCATGGGTGCGCGTTGGGATGCAACGCACTTATCGGGTCCGGTTCGCTCGACGTCAGGGGTCGTGTTTGACCGTCGCCGTCTCGTCGCCCGTCGCCGTGTCGGTGCCGAGTTCTTCGCCGTCCGCTTCGACGATCAGTTCCAGCGATACCGCCTCGTCAGCCCCTCCGCCCCGCGGAAACACGGACGCCGAAATCGGCGGCTCGATGTTGTCGACCGCTTCTTGGTCGCTCTCTTTCATGTCGTCCGGGATGACGAACTCCTGTTCTCCGAGGCCGGAGACCGGGATCTTGTTCGTCGTGTTTCCGTCGTCGAACTCGATCTGGCCGCTGAAGGCGGCCGTCGTCGAGACGGTCACCGTCAGCGTGTCGAACGACGTTCCGGAGACGGCGTCCAGAGCCGTACTGATACAGCCAGCGGAGCCTACGAGCGTCAGTCCAGCAGTACCGAGTACAGTCCGCCTCTTCAGTTCCATACATCTACATGATATAACAAATATATGTGTATTACGGATTTTTCACAGAGGCCGGTAGCACGGTCGTAGCGCCCCGAACCCACCGCTCTAACGCTATCTTCGGTCATCCGAATCCATTTCAACGCGGCCCGCGTTACGGGTGACAATGACGAAGCGACACGTCTCACTCCCCGAAGAGGCGGACGACGGTGTGACGGCGTTCATCGAGGAGGTGGATAGTCGGCTGTCCGGCGACGAGGACACCTGTTCCGTCGTTCAGGACGTTCTCGTCGACTTGTACGGGGACCGAGAGGCGTTCGAACGGTGGCAGGCCGGCAAGCCCGTTTCCAACGCGACGCGAGTTCGACTCCAGGGGTACGACCCCTGCAACGCGACGGTCGAATCGGAGTACTACGCCGAAAAAGACGAGGAACGGTTTCAGCGCTCGAAGCATCTCCAGTGGCTCTGGCGTCAGTTTGACGCCACGCCGATGGCCGACAACGTCGAGTTCGCGCTCCGCTTTCGACGGATGCTCGCCAAACACCTGTTCGACGAGTGCGGCGACAACTGCCGCTTTTTCAAGGGAATCTCGTTCACGTACGGCCACAACATCACTGTCGGCGACAACGTGGTCGTCCACGACGACGTGCACCTAGACGACCGCGGACGGATCACTGTCGGCGACCGCGTCTCGATCAGCGACGGCGTCCACGTGTACAGCCACGACCACGACGTAGTCGACCAGACCGCGGTCCAGAACTACCACACTATCATCGAGGACGACGCCCGCGTCACCTACGACGCGATGGTCCGTGCCGGTACCAAGGTCGGGCGAAACGCACTGGTCGGTGCCCGCGGCGTCGTCCAGAACGACATTCCGGACCACCACATCGCCGTCGGGATGCCGGCCGAGAGCGTGAAGATCAAACCCGGATGGGAGGACGTCGCCGTCGCTATCGATCAGGCGAACGAGAACCGCCAGGAACAACGCCGGATCGAGTTCGAACTCGACGACGGTCTCGACGTATTCGACGAGTTCGACCGGGACCTCTCATAGGGGTCGTCGTAACTGTATTCCGGTCTTCGCCGACGCGCGGTCGGCGAACTACCGAACTGACGTACGACAGTCTCTCACCGTCTAGCGATAGTAGCCAGTGAAACGGTTCATACAGTGATAGCCCGATAGCAGGCGGTCGAGTGTGCAATGTGTCACCGGCTACTATCGTTCCGAAGCACGGTCCAGAGCCGACGTGTCCCGAGAACGGCGAAATCGAGGACGATCAGCAGCGACGCGAGCGCACCCGCAGAGATCGTCAGCAGGTGGGACAGTCGGATCCAGTTCGGAAAGACGAACCGAGCCCAGGCTTCGGCCTTTGCGGCGGTTTCCGCGACCACGGACTGCTCCGCCGTCCGGCTACCGAGTCGCCATCCAGGCACCGTCTCGCCGCCCTCTTCGGGAACCGAAAGTCGGTCCGCGGAGTACGGCATCGCGACGCCGCGGTACTCCCAGACGACGGCTCCGTTGCTGTCGACCTCGACCACGCGGTCGTTGTACGTGTCGACTATCATCGTGTTCCCGTTCGGGAGACGGTCGGCGTCTCGCGGCCAGAACAGGAGGTCGCTCCCGCCGTACTCCCACACGCTCGTCCCGTTGTCGACGCTGTACTCGATGACTCGGT
Organism: Halostella sp. PRR32; assembly: GCF_034808085.1. Lineage (NCBI taxonomy): Archaea > Methanobacteriati > Methanobacteriota > Halobacteria > Halobacteriales > Natronoarchaeaceae > Halostella > Halostella sp. PRR32. The sequence goes on along the minus strand of NZ_JAXHGL010000002.1, from coordinate 247,697 downwards.
TGTTCTCGCTGTCCGAGACGAGTAGCGTCCCCCACTCGTCGAGGCGCTGGGGGTTGTGCTGTTCGTACATAGTCTCGTGATCCCCGGGTTCGCCGACCATACCGACGATCTCGTTCGTCTCGGGGTCCACCTCGATAACCGTGTCGAAGTTCCGGACGGATAACTGGAAGTTCCCGTTGTCGAGGTGGTCGATGTCGTTCATGTGCGTCCAGTCGCGTTCAGAACCCTCGCCCTCCGGACCGCCGTACTCCTCGTGGAACTCCGTCCCCTCGCCGAGATGGTCGGTCGCGTTCCACTGCCACGTAACCGTTCCGTTTCGGGCGACGGTGAACGCGCGGTCGTTGCCCATGTCCGCAATGGCCGTCTCGCCGCTGTCGAGGCGGTCGACGTCGTGCACTTCGTGGTTGAGGACGTACTCGTCGTACCAGGTGTAGCGCCAGACTATCTCTTCGTCGTCACCCGCCAGCGTGTCGCCGTCTATCTCCAGAATCCGATTGTGGACGCACTCCCGGGAGTGATAGAGTATCTGGGCGGTCGGACAGTTGTCCCGCTTTACTTTCGTCGCAACGGCGACGAGCAGGTTTCCGTTGTCGAGCATCTCCGAGTCGAAGACGCGCGAGTTCGGCGGGTCGTACACCCACACTCGATCGCCGTCCGGCGTCACCTCCATCGCCTTTCCGTCGAAGTCGTCGCCGTAGCTCTGGACGCTGATGAGCGTGTTTCCGGGATACGGTTCGCCGGCCCCCGAGGCCACGGCCGTTCCCTGCTGGGTCGTATCCGTGAGTACGACCTGCAGGCCGAACACCGCGGTGAGGACGAGTACGACCGCAGAGAGGGCAACGACGCGCGTCCGACGGTCCATACTGGCGAGTGGTAACGGCTGTCGCCTAACTCTGACGGTCCGCCACGAATACACAAGTGTTTGCAGTACGTAGTGGTACACGTGGACATCCCACAGTGGGCTCTGATCTACGTCGTCTCGTTCGCTCTCCTACACCTGGCTATCTACTACTACTATCTCCGGGGTGAACAGGGGGACGACTCGGCGAACCCCTCCTTTTCCGGCGAGAACGGCGGCGATTACTCGCCCAGAAAACCGGTTCCGCGCGACCGGCGCGACGCGCCACAGGACCTCCACGACGCCGGGCGGTCCGAACAGGACGACGTGGACGGACGCCGGTGTCCGCACTGCGGGACGATAAACGAGAGCAATCCGACGTACACCTACTGCTACGAGTGCGTCAAGCGCCTGGGAATGTAACCTCGCTCTCCGGTCCGCGGACCGTCCCTGCGAACCATATTTCCGGCGAGCGTCCGTAGCTCGCAGTATGCCACGGAGTGTAGCGGTCAACGTCGGTGCGAACACGACGCTTCCCGGGTTCCGCGCGCCGGTTCACCCCGACGGACGCTTCGAGTACGTTCCGATCCCGGAACGCGAACCCGCGGCGGTGTCGCTCCCGACGTACGCCGACCTGAACGTCGAGATGGATGTCCCGTCGGACGTCCGCGACACCGAGGTCCATCTGGATCCCGAATTCGCCGAGTATCCCCAGTGCGAGGCCTACACCTACGGGGACGACTACGCTGTCAAGGCCGGCCCGCTCTCCGACCTCGCGGCGGGCGACTACGCCTTCTTCTACGCGACGCTCTCGACCGCCGGCGACCCGCCGACGTGGGCGGCACCGGAGTGGGGCGCGTACCTGATCGGCGCGTTCCGCCTCGACCGCGACCCCGTCACGGCGTACGAGTCACTCGACCCGGCCGACCGAGAGCGGTTCGCGAACAACGCCCACGTCAAGCGCGAGACGGTCGATGCCGAAGTCTTGCTGTCGGGCGACCCCGCCGAATCGCGACTGTTCGACCGCGCGATCCCGCTGTCGAGTCGAACCGCCGGTGCGGACCCGAACCGAATCGTGACCGGCCTCTCGGCGGATTCCGGTAAGGGGCCGTGGTGGCGGCGACCGCTCCGGTTCGACGAACCGGCGACCTCGGCGCTCGTTGATATCGTCGAAACCGGCGAGATAGAACGGTGCTTCGAGAACTGACCGTCTCAGGTTCGTTCGTCGCAGGATGCGCCGGCCGGGAGTGAGCGAACTGGAACCGTTCGCGAACGCCGATAAACGGAGTTTATAGGACTTGTTGAATATCTTATTATTTATCTGGTTTGATGGGACCTAGAAGAGAATCCGCCCTCCTACGAAAATCACTTTCCGTTCTCGCTATCCTACTTGATGTTTGGAATGTTCTGATGGTAGTTATTGTTCCAGTAGTGGAAATTATAAATGTGTGATGGTGGATCGATCTACTAATGGCTGATGAAGAAATCCAAGCGGAAAGTAGAGATCAATACCCTTGGATAGATGGAATATTCTCAGATGCTCACATTTTCTTCTGGATTATCAGCATAATTCCTCTCGCCCATGTCGTTCGACTATTCATTGCAGATGAATTCGGTTTCCCTCAACTAATTGCCGGGATAAGCCAAGGATTGCTTGTGGGGATGGCAACCACAGTTGCTATCCTATCATATCGGTACTCCGTTCGCTCGAACCTAAGGGATACAATTCAAAGCCTTGAAACAATTGAAATTGATAACTATAGGATAGAAGTAACACTTCATGCAGTACGATGGCGCCCTCCGATAGGAATTAGCTATTTTCATGAAGCTGAAGCGCCGCCTTCATCACGCCTCTCAAAACTGGGGTTGAAATTACGTCCTCGAACTGCAATTCAGATCCATGTATATGATGTTTCAGAGGGTCAGCGGATAGCTCCCGAAGGGGCAGAGGTTCTTGAGGACATGGGGATACCTTTATCGGAGCTATCTGATTCAGGAGCGTCCGTTTTAGATGAAAATCTACAAATACCTCTTGATTTGGAATTTTATAGTGTGAGCAAGATCGAAAACGGCCTTCACTTCTCCTTCTTATCTACAGAAGATAATGAGATCAAGAAAGCGATTCAATCTATTTTGATATTGCTGTCTAACGAAGAATCTCACCACATTTCTTTATCATCCCGACGTAGTGTTGAACCGGAGTGATGGGTGTACCCAAGAGTCGTTTCAATATCCTTGTGACGAAGTTGATTCTTCGCTCTATAGATTCCTTTCTGTTCTGCCCAATGAGTAGCTACACCATGACAAATAGAATACCATACGAGATTCCGGTTTCCGGGCTTGATTTCCGCTTCATCAACGAGTTTGCTCAAAATATCGTTTAGTGGTCCAGAGCTGTACGGATTTCCGCGCTCCGTAAACCACATCTTTTCCTGACCCCGGTACTTCTCGTAGGTCTCTCGCTCTTTTAACCACTTTAGAACGGCATTTGTAGCGGTATCCCCAAGACCTCATTCCCAATATTCCTCGTTCTTTATCGCTTCCTCTTCTGGAACCTGAATTTCGCCATTATCAAGGTCAAATCAGTCGGTTCTGGCCTTTCCAATTTCAATTGGTCGAAGACCGGTATCGAGTGTAACGGCGATAATAGACGGAATTTTCCACGAATTCGACTGTTCAAAGTCCTCCGGGCCAATACTGTTCTTCCGGCTTGCAGAATCATTTGGCGAGCAGGATTTTAATTCGATCTCGTTCGTCGGAATTCATATTCTTATTATAGTAGTTCTTGACGGCACTGAGTCTAATTGCAGCGTCATAGAGTTCCTGAAATTCGTGGGGGCGGAAACGGTCGCGGCCCCTCTTCCCGTCGCTTCCGTGGTTTGTGGTGATCTCTATGCCATGGTTTCACTCTCCAATATGTTTGTTATCGGAAACTCTCCAATAGCTGAATAAGCGTTTGATAGCTTTTTGAATATGGTCCAGATAGTTGTCTCCTTTCCCTGCCCGTTGCTGGAGATATTCAAGGAGTTCCGTGGCTTCGTCTGGGTCAAAAGCTTTCGCGTACTCACCTCTATTAGACCATAGCATACTTTTTGAGAATTTCCCCATTCTTCTTGCAGACTGGCGGACGGGGAAGTTCTATGTCTCTAATTTCGGGAGATTCGCTGGCGTCGGCTTCGTTATAGCCGAGATCAAAATCCATCTGGATACCCCCGATTGAGAGTGTTACCTTTGGCCTGTTCGGAAACCGCCGTAGGGCGTGGAGTTTCGACGGTTAGTGGTTCCATGGTTCTACACACTTATTTCTTCTTAGCGTTCAACAAACGGAAAAAGGAAAAATAGGCCGTCTAAGTTGTGGATGCGCCGGCCGGGAATTGAACCCGGGCTATGAGCTTGGGAAGCTCATGTCCTACCACTAGACCACCGGCGCTCGTTCGCTTACTCGCGCCGAGGCTCGCAAATCCTTCGGATTTGCTCACCACCGGCGCGCTTCATGCGTCGGTCCTGCCCTCGCACTGCTCGGCCAGGATCCAACTCACTCCGTTCTTTCCGGTCAGCGTACTTCAACGTAGCGCTTCGGCTCACCGAACCGGACACTCGTCATTCGTCCAGTTTTCGCGAATAACGAGTGACTATTAGGCCGTTCGCCCCGTACCACAGTCTGATGCTCGATCTCCGCTTTTCGGAGTCGGAACTGCAGGTGCGCCGGGAGAACATCACGTCGTTCATCGAGGACACCGTCGACGCGGCGGGGGCAGACGGAGCAGTGCTGGGGCTCTCCGGCGGCGTAGACAGCGCGCTGACCGCGTATCTGGCCGTCGAGGCGCTCGGAACCGACAGCGTGTACGGGCTGGTGCTGCCTGCGACGGTCAGCAGCGAGGACAACATGAGCGACGCCGAGCGAGTCGCCGAGAACCTGGGGATTTCCCACGACGTGATCGAGATCGACCCGATAGTCGACGACCTGTTGGACGCCTACCCGGCGGCGGAGGACGATACGACGGCCGTCGGGAACAGCCGAGCGCGCGTCCGTGGCGTCTTGAACTACCTCGTTGCCAACCACGAGAACCGCGTGGTGCTCGGCACCGGCAACAAGAGCGAGTCGCTGACGGGCTATTTCACGAAGTACGGCGACGGCGCGGTGGACTGCCACCCCATCGGTAACCTGTACAAACAGCAAGTGCGCCAGTTGGCGAGCGACGTCGGCGTCTCCGAACGGGTCGTCACGAAACCGTCGACGGCCGAACTGTGGGAGGACCAGACCGACGAGGACGAGATGGGCGTCGACTACGACACGCTCGACGCCGTGTTGGCGCTGCACATCGAAGGGACGCTGTCAGTCGCGGCCACACAGCGCACGCTCGACATCGACCGCGACACGATCGACAGAGTCCGAGAACTGTACGAGCAGAGCAAGCACAAGCGGTCGCTGCCGCCCGCGCCGGCGGAACCGTCGCCGTAGCGACTACCGACGTTCTGTCACGGACAGGGATCACTCCGTCGTGACGATCACGCGGACGTGGTCGCCTTCCTGCAGGACGTAATCGCGCGGGTTGACCGATTCGCCGTTGACCTCGAAGGTGACGCTGGTGCCCTCGTCGTCGTCGTTGTACGTCGTCCCCTCGAACCTCACCGAGTTTTTAGTCACCTGGATACCGAGCGTCGAGAGGCCGTACTCCAGAGTGACTCGCTGGCCGTGGACGTGCCACCGTTCGCCGCTCCCGGCCTCGTAGTGGAAGAAGTTCCGGTCCTGCATCTGGAACCTGTCCTTACTGAAATCGAGGGTTCGACCGTCGATGGTCACGTTCATCGTGCCGTGTTCGTGAACGCTACCCGATGAGTGGGGCTCAGTTTTGACGTCCTCGGCCGCGCTCCCTCCGCCTGCGAGCAGGACGTACGCGAGCGCACCGGCGATCAGGATGCCGACGAGGGTCACGCCGTACACGGCGACAGTGGGGATCCCATCCGAATCCTCGCTCTCCGTCAGTCCCTCGACCCGGCGCTGTTCGATCCGACTCAACTCCCCTGCGTGCTCGTCGCGGAGGTGACGGAGGTACTCCTCCTCCCCGTCGAATGAGGCCCCACAGTGGTCGCACTCGGTCATAGGTATGAATGGGAACTACCGCGTACCTAACCCTTGCGACTGTCCCGTTCAGCGACAAGTTCGCCGAACGCGGTCGCCTCCCGTTTCTCTCTGGTTTCCCGGTCCGACCTGTCGCGGAGACGCTCCGTGAGGACTGACAGCGCCGCCCGGTCGTTCGCGGCTATCTCCGCCGCCACGTCCCGCGGGTCCGCGACGACGCGAGAGACCAGCCCGATCCGCCTGGCTTCGGCGGCGTCGACGACCCGTCCGGAGAGCGCGAGGTCTCTCGCCTGACTCTCACCGACGACCGCCGGAAGCCGCACCGTCCCGCCCCAGGCACCGAACAGGCCGAACGTGACGCCCGGTTCGCCGAACGTCGCGTCCGTCGTCGCCACCCGGACGTCACAGGCCAGCGCCAGTTCGACACCACCTCCCCGCGCCGCGCCGTCGACGCCCGCAACGACCGCGCTGTCCGCCTCGGCGATGGCGGTGGCGGTTCGCTGACCCCGGCGGGCGAACTCCCTCGCCGTCTCTCGGTCGAGGTCGTCGACCACGTTCAAGTCCGCACCGGCACAGAACGCGTCGCCAGCGCCCCGGAGAAACACCACCGGCGTCTCGGCCTCGGTAACTGCGTCTCGAAGGGCGTCCAGCCCGTCGGGGGTGAGGGCGTTCTTGCGCTCAGGTCGGTCGAGCGTCACCGTCCGGATCCGCCCGTCGTCGCTCGATTCGATCACGTCCCGATGTCGTGGTCCGTTTCCAAAGGTCTTTGCCCCTCCCACCGCTAGTCCGCGATAATGGAAGAGGCCGCCACGTGCCGGCGCGCCGCCCGCGAAGCGGTTCGGGACATCGAGCCCGACCGACTCCACGACGTCATCGACGACCACGTCGGAGAGGCCTCGATGACGCCGGGTGCACTCGCACTGCTTTCCGCGCGGGCCGCCGACGAGAACATCGATTTCGCCAGCATCTCGAATCGCGCTGCTGGCGTCCAACTGATCTACGACGGGCTTCGTCTCACCCGCACGCTCGCCCGCACTGAACCGTGGGCCGAGAGCGACGACCACACCGAACCGAACCTCGACGTTCTCGCCGCGGACGTCCTCGTCTCCCGCGGGTTCTATCTGCTGGCCCGGACCGACGCCGCCGACAAAGCCGTCGCCACCGTTCAGGCGTTCGGCCGGGACCAGACGCGGCGACGCGCGCCCGATGCCGACGCGCCGGCGCTCGACGGCTCCCTCGAACGCAACGTTCTCGAACTGGCGGTCATCGCGGGTACGTCCGCCGTCGGCGTCACGCCCTCCGCCGCCACGCTCGACACCGCAGCCGCGCTCGCCGACGGCCGCGGCTCTTCGTTCTCTTCAGCGGAGGCCGTGCTCCCGGACTCGCCCGGCGCTCTCGGCATCGAAGCCACCGCAACCGACGGTAGCGGCACCGATAGCGTCCCGAAATCGGCGTCCGACCGATGACCGAACGGAATCGAAACGCCTAAAGACAGCAACCGCCAATCACCAGACGCGCCTGGGTAGCTTAGCGGTAAAGCGCGTCCTTGGTAAGGACGAGAGCCCGGATTCAAATTCCGGCCTAGGCTTGTTCCTTCGTCGCAGGCTGTAATTCCAGTACAGCGCCCTTCTCATTTAGTATTTCCCCGATTAGCAACGAGAATTCCACCCGTCTCGCGGAGGGTTTTGCCGCTGGCTCGACGTCGTCAAGGACACCCGCGCCCGCGGACACCGTACGTCGTGCTTCTGTTTTGAAGAATTACGGTTCCAAACAGGGCATCATCGAGAACGGGCCACCCGGTTAGAACATCAATCCTCTCTGGCACTCGCGTACAAATGTTACTCTGCCAGAAGTTTCTCATCAAATCCGCTATCGAGCCAGATGTCAAATTTGGAATAAAACTAATATACGAATAGATTGAGTCTACTCTTGTGAGGAAGTTCTCCGACGAGTTCCCTTCTGAGCGGCGCAACAGAAACGCCTGTCCCTCTAAAATAGCGCCCAATCGGATACCTGCTTGTCTGGAGAACTAAGGAGTAAATCATGAGTGCCAAAGCAACGAAAAGTGGTAACTCTGTCTCGGAATCGCTCCCCTTTGTCGAGTGGTCTGACTACAACAAGAACCGCTGGCGATACGAAGGTGAATTCATTGAGCAGTCAGAACCTGACATTTGGAACATAATTAATAACGAGAATCCCGACTGTGAGAGATTATTGAATTTCTTTTTATCAGAACACAGCAGTCCTTCTCATGCAAAGAGGCACCCCGTGAAAGTGAAAACATTCAAAACAGTAGAGCGAGGATAGAAATTAGTTTAATGACAGAAATTGGCATACTCAGGTTTGCATTTGGGTTACTCGGTATTGCAGCCTTTATTTATACTCCACTATCGATCCAATTCAACCACTTACTACCGAGGGCAAAAGCTGTGCTGTCAGATAAACGAGCCAAGAAGCAGGCCAGAGCCTCGTATCTCGCGGTTCTCGGAAGTTTCCTTTGTGTTATCCTATTCATGATTCTCTTCTTTGCTCTTACTGCCTTTGAACCACTACCTAAGTTCTCGCCAACCCTTGATATCCAGGGGAGGCATGCTGTTGGGTTCGGGAGCTTATTGCTGTTATGTGCTGTCGGTTTTCCTACCACAGCCGCAGCAGTAACTTCATGGAGTTTGTTTAGTGAGCTATAATTCGTTGCTCTGAGGGCCTAAAGGACAGTAAACTCACCTCAGCCCTTTCATGCAAAGGACAGCGATAGGACTCAATCTGTCAGATACTGTTCTGTTTTCTCTTGGTGATGTTTTATATCGTATTTAGAATACTGTAGAGAATTCGAGTTTGATTTACACCATTGATAATACTCTTGGAGATTCTGTAGCAGTAAATCACTGATGTCATCATCGAAATGGCGGAACTATTCATACCAGACACGCTCAATAGGCTCGTCTCTATCTGGAGCAAAAGCCCGCGCAGATTGGTCAACGAATGCCGACGAGAGCCCGGGTTCAAATCCCGGCCTAGGCTCTTCTTGCGGTCGCTGGTCTTGGAGTTTCAACAGCGGAGTAATTCGCACGGTTCGAGCGTGAACCGTCTCCCCTCGGAAAGCGAATCGGAAACGCTAACGGCTCCTTTTCGCCCATAGCGCCCCGTTCACGAGTACTCGGCCGAGAGTACGGACAGATCTTCTTTTTGCTTTCCCGATTCCGTCATCGGGGACGCGCTGTCGTCCGGGCGGCTACCGCTTGGGTGCGCTGTCGGGCCAGTTCGCTGACCGACTCGCTACGCGATGACGTACCCCTTCTCCACCAGGGTCACGTTGACGATGACCCCGGTCAGGAGCACGACGGCGGCGATGTAGAGGCTCGTGAGGATGATTATGATCCCGCTTAGAACGCCGTAGATAGCGTACCTGCCGGCGTTTGCGGCGTAGAAGAGGATGCCTGTGTGGATCGTCGTCCACCCGAACGCGGCCGTCAGCGCGCCGGGAAGCGCCGACGACGGCGTCGGGAGAACGGTGGACGGCACGTAATACAGCGGGACGAACGCGGCCGTCAGCACGATAAACAGCATGACGAGACCGGCGTACGACCCCGCCGGCGGGAGGGTAAAGAGCGTGCTCGTGAAAAGCACCGCGAGTATCGCCAGCCCGAGCGACCCGAGGACGGCGACCGAGTTGCGGAACTGCTGTCGCAACGGCTGCTCCTCTACGCCTTCGACGCGTTCGACGACCGTCTGGAAGTCCATGGCGACGTTCGCACCGCTCCAGCCGATCACGGCGATAGCGAGCACCGACGCACCTGTCTGTCCCGACGCGGTCGTCGTCGCCTGAGAGATCAACCGCCGGGCTTCGAGCGTGAGAAACTGCGGCGCTGCCCGTTCGATCTCCGCGGCGAACTGCTCGCCGACGACCGCAAACGCCAGCAGGAGGACCGGGACGAACGAGACGAAGGCGTAGTACGCGAGCGCCGCCGCCGGATATCTCACGTCGTGTTCGTAGCTCGACCTGACTACGGTGATCACGACGTCGAGTACCCTGGCCAGTCGCGCCATAGGGGATATACGGCTATCAGCACCAAAACGCTCGATATCTGTCGCCCGAGTATCAGTTACCCGGGCGTCGGTGTGGGACGACTGCCGACCGGGTGGGCCGGGCGACGGCGGCCGACGATCCGTCGGCCGGGCGGTGATCGTGGAACGCCACGTTTCCCGGTGGCTTTTTTTCTCGGCGACCGTACACTCGGAGGATGCGACCGTCTCGTCCGTCACTGTTACTCGTCCTCCTTCTCGTTGCCCTCGCCGGTTGTGCCGCTCCCACGGGGTTCAGTCCTGCCGACACCGATGACCCCACAGATCAGTCGAACGAATCACGGACCGACGTTCAGGGGTGGGAGAACGGCCACTGGTACAACGCCTCGTTGTCAGTCGACTCCGACAACGGACTGAACGACAGCGAACTGGACGCCGTGGTGGCCCGGTCGATGGCTCGCGTCGAACGTATCCGCGGGGTCGAGTTCCGGGAAGACGTCGACGTAACCGTCGTCAGGCGGGACGAGTATCGAAACGAGACGCCTGGTGAGACCGCCGCGGGCGGGGACCGCGTGTACGAGAACGTGCACCACCGCGCGTTGTTTCTGGTCGGCGACGACGCGGACTCCGCATCCGTCGCACAGCAAAACAGCGAGTCGTCCGTCCTGGGTTATTACAGCATTCCCGAGGACCGTATCGTGATCGTCTCGGACTCCGAACAGCCCAGTATCGACGAGATCACGCTCTCGCAGGAACTGTATCACGCCTACCAGTTCCGGTACGGAAACGGCGTGGAGATCCGAGCGCCGCCCTCGGCGTCGGACGACCGCGTGACAGCGTTGCTCTCGCTGATCGAGGGCGATGCGAACCTCGTCGACGGCGAGTACGAGGCCCGTTGCGAGGCCGAGTGGGACTGCTTTCGGCCGCGGGCGACCGGCGGGACCGGCGGCGACGCCGACGTCGCCGCCCCCGACATCCACATGGGGCTGTACATCCTGTCGTACTTCCCGTACGCCGAAGGACAGTCCTACGTCGAATCGGTGCGGAGCCGAGAGGGATGGGAGGGGGTCTCCGACCAGTACGACGACCCGCCCGTCAGCACCGAACAGATCATCCACGGACCGGACGTTGCGGGGCCGCTCCCGCTTGACAGCCGGGACCATAGCACTGACGACTGGGAGCGGGTCCGCCGGAGCGACGGGTCCGGAACGGTGACCGTCGGCGAGGCCGGTCTGGCGACGATGTTCGCGTACACGCTGTACGACGACCGGGAGGGGTCCGTGATAGACAGCGAGGCGTTCGTCCGCGAGCGCGGCGGGGGCGCGGCGCTCGACTACGACCTCAACTACTCGAACGGCTGGGGCAACGACCGGCTGTACGCCTACGAGAACGGAGACGACGCCGGCTACGTCTGGCAGATCCGCTGGGACGACGCGGACAACGCGAGTACCTTCGTCGACGGGTACGAGCGGCTGCTGTCGTACCACGGCGCGGAGCGACGCGCGGGCCACTGGGTCCTCGACGACGGACCGTTCGCCGACGCGTACTACGTCGAGCGGAACGGCGATACGGTCACTATCGCGAGCGCGCCGTCGGCGGACGGCCTGGTGACGCTGCATCCGCCGGCGACCGGTGATATTCCGGCGGACGTGCGCGGAGACGGCGCGGCGGGGAACCGGAAGCCCGCATCGCGGCTTCCATCCGTTTGAGACGCCGGTGGGAGGCGAAGTTCCGGTCGGAGATGTACCGGTTCGAAGCCGGACTGTAAAACGAAGGAAAATCCGTCCGCGAGTGCGGCGGAGAGCCGTTGCGGTTCAGCGGGAAGCCGGTCTATCGCAACTTCTGTTATCAGAGGCCGTCCCGACGCTCGGAATCGCTATCGGCGTCGTTCTCGGGACTACCGTCAGCGTCCTCGTCGGCGTCGCTCTCGGCATCGTCGTCGGTGTTCTCGGCATCGTCGTCGGTGTTCTCGGCATCGTCGTCGGCGTTTTCAGCCTCGCTGTCGTTCTCCTCGCCCGGCGTCAGGTCGCTGACCGCGTCGCCGAGGGAGTCGATCGTCCCGTCGAAGAACCCGTGTATCGCCTGGTGGATGTCACTCACGTGGTCAGGAACTTGGTCCGGGAGGTCAACCGGGGGGCCGCGCTCGCCGTCGGCGTCGGACGCCGTTCCGTTCCCCGCGTTCGCGGGCGGACCCTGTGCGGAGTCGCTCTCGTTCGCGGGCTGTACGTCGACGGAGGCACTGCCGGACGCGGCCGCCGCGACCCCAGTGGTCAGCAGCAGTACCGCGAGTCCGAGTGCCGCGATCTTGGTTAGGCGCATTGCACTCGGTTCTGGCAGGTACACCCACTTCAACCGTCGAGAGCGTCACACCGGATTCACCCGATTTCCACGGTAGTTAGCGACGGTTCAGCCGAGTTTACTCGGGTCAAAATACAGTAGCGTTTAAAAGCTATCACATATCTGGAATCCTAGGCGAGTGCGATCAGGTGTGTAAACAGTTGCACACGCTACCACACTGACGCACATCCGTCAGTGTCTGCTTGCCCGTTCGTCCGGTCCCGGGACTATGAAGTGGCGTCCGCTCTCATGAGACACCGATGCGCCGCGTCCTCCTGTCGTGTCTGTTCGTTCTGTTGCTCGCCGGCTGTCTGGGCGGAGTCGTCGGAGACGACCCGCGGACGACCGAACGCCACGACGTGACGGTCGTTGAGGTAGTCGACGGTGACACTGTCGAGGTCGAGTATCCGAACGGCACGCGCGAGACAGTGCGGTTACTCGGCGTCGACACACCGGAAGTCCACGCGGAGAACGACCCGGCGGAGTTCGAGGGCGTCCCGGACACCGAGACAGGACGGGACTGCTTGCGAGACTGGGGTCACCGGTCCAGCGAGTTCGCCCGAACCGAACTGGCGGGCGAGGAAGTAACGCTCGTCGTCGACCCCGAGTCCGACCGCCGCGGCGGGTACGGCCGACTGCTCGCGTACGTCGAGTACGACGGCGGCCACTTCAACCGGCAACTCGTCGACCGGGGGTACGCGCGCCTCTACGACACCGAGTTCGCGGACCGCGACCAGTACGCCGACGCGGAGCGACGGGCCCGGGCGAACGGGACGGGCCTCTGGTCGTGTGCCGACGGTTCGTAGTCACTATTTTCACCCCCGGTTTCGTATGACTCCTTATGAAGTTCGTCATCGTCGGGTACGGCCGGGTCGGTATCCGGACCGCTCGTATCCTCCGGGAGGAGGGCCACGACGTGATAGTCGTCGAAAACGACCCGGAAAAGGCCGAACGCGCAATAACTGACGGGTTCGAAACGGTCGAAGGCGACGGGTCCGAGGAGGAGGTTCTCGAACAGGCCGGGCTCGACACCGCGGACGCCATCGGTGGACTGACCGGCGACCTGAACGTCAACTTCGCGGCCTGCATGGTGGGCAAGCATTACGGCTGTCGGACCGTCCTGCGCATCGACGAGGACTACCGCGAAGAGATATACAAGAAGTACGCGGACGACGTTGACGAGATAATATACCCCGAGCGGCTCGGAGCGGCCGGCGCGAAAACCGCGCTGCTGGGCGGGGACTTCAACGTCGTGTCTGACCTCACCGAACAACTCCAGTTGACGGTGTTTACCATTCGCGACGGGTCGCCGCTCATCGGCGAACGGATCAGCAGCGTCGACCTGCCATCGACCGCTCGCATCTACGCGCACGGTCGCGCACACGAATCGCTGACGATCCCGCTTCCCGGGACGCGGATCGAGGCGGACGACCGGATCGCCGTCATCGTTCAGTCGGAGGCCGTCGAAGAGGTTCGAACGTCCGTCCTACCGTCGTAAGTCCGTCTCGCGACGGGTAACGGGCGCAAAAGGTGCGGGTGGGAGATAGCGGTGTGCCGGGCGCGCTGTCGGGAGGATGGGAACTGAGGCCTTGCGGCGCGCCCGGCGGTATCTCGTGACCGTGCGGGCATAAATACCCGTCAGACGGACGCATGACTCCGTGTTCCGAGTCTCTGCTCCGTTCTACCCGTGTCGCGTACACCCCTGTTCGTCGCCGTCCTCGACGCCGTTCGGACGGTACCGGCGTGTCACTGGCGACACCGTTCGACGACGAACTGCACGGAATGACGAGGAAATCTGTGGCGGTGAGGAGAAACCAGTAACAGTTACCCGAACGTATTCGCGCCACCGGTTCTGATTTCTCCGAACGGTAATGAGCCTTCACGCAGTACGATGGTTAAATGGCCACGGCGGTGCAGTCGCTTCGCGCCCGACTGTCGTTCTCCGCGGGAGAGCTGACCGGCGCGTTAGGGGATTCGGTTACGGTGCTGCCGATAGTCGTCGCACTAGGTGCGACGACGGCGGTGTCGCTCCCGCACGTCCTGTTTCTGTTCGGCGTCTTTCAGGTGGTCTGGGGCGTGGCCTACGGCTTACCGCTGTCAGTCGAACCGATGAAGGCGCTCGCGGGGCTGGCGATAGCGGGCGCGCTCACCGCCGGTGAACTCGCCGCGGCGGGGTTGCTCGCCGGCGTCGTCCTCCTCGCAATGGGCGCACTCGGCGCGCTCGACCGGGTCGAGTCGGTCGTCGGCCGACCGGTCGTTCGGGGCGTCCAGTTCGCGGTGGCCCTGTTGCTGCTGGAAACCGGCATCTCGCTCGGCGAGGCGAACGTCGCGGTCGCCGCTCTCGGGGTGGGAGTCGCCGCCGCGGCGGTGCTCGCGCGCCGCGGACAGGCGAGCGCGCTGGTCGTGCTGGCGGTGGGGGCGGGCCTCGCCGTCGCCGAAACCGGGGTCCCGTCGCCGGCGGTTCCCGCGCTCGCGGCGTTTCCCAGCGGCGCGCCGACGCTCTCGGTCGTGGTCGTCGAGGGGGCGGTCGCGCAACTCGCGATGACCGTCGGCAACGCCGCCGTCGCGACGGCCGTTCTCTGTGCCGACCTGTTCGACCGCGACGTGTCCCCCGACGACCTCTCGACGAGCATGGGCGCGATGACGTTAGCTGCGGTCCCGCTCGGCGGCCTCCCGATGTGTCACGGAAGCGGCGGCCTCGCTGGCAAGTACGCGTTCGGCGCGCGAACCGGCGGCGCGAATCTGATTCTCGGCGTGCTGTACGCCGCGGTGGCGCTGGTGGCCGGTGGCGGTCTCGTAATGGCCTTTCCGACCGCACTGCTCGGCGTCTTGCTCGCCGTCGTCGCCGTCCAACTCGGCCGGGCAGCGGCCGACACCGACGACGCGCTCCTGACGGCCGCCGTCGGCGTCGCGGGGCTCCTCGTCAACGTCGGCGTCGCGTTCGTCGCCGGCGCGCTCGCCTACCGCTACCTGCGGTAGCGTCGACCGGTTTTTTGCTCGTCGGTCCCTGCTGTCTCGTATGAGCCACACCTGGGCCGACCTGTTCGACCGCGCCGACCGGACGGACGCTGACGTCGAAGCTATCCGTGACACGCTCGGTGAGCGCCGAGATGACTGACCCCGACCCGACCCGCGTCGTCGCGGACGCGGATGTGCTCGTTGCGGACCTCCTGGTCGGCGGTCCCGCCCGCGAGGCGCTGGACCACGTCCGCCGGCACTCGTGGGTCGATCTCGTCGCAAGCGAGGCCCTGCTCGACGACGCCGAAGCCGCGATAGCGGCGCTCGCCGACGACGGTCTGGCGAGCGACTGGCGTGAACGGATCGAGGACGAGCGCGTCGCCGTCGACCACCCGCCGGACGACCATCCCGGCCTCGCCAGCGCCTACCAGTCCGGAGCGGCGCACCTGCTCTCGTTCGACGAGACGCTTCGCTCCGCGAAGACGGGCCTCTCTATCCAGCCGTATCAGGGGCTGTCCGTTCGTACGCCCGACGCCTTCGCCACCGTGTTCGACGCCGAGAGCCTCTACGACGCCACACAGGAGGGCGAGTACCCGGGACCGGACCGCGACCCGCGAGCCTAGGTCGGCGTCACTGACTGCTCGTCGACGAGAGTTACGCTGCCGTCCTCTACCCGCAGGTTGACGAGTGTCTTGACCTCGTGGTCGCCGTCGGCCAGCGCGTTCTCGCCGCCGACTTTCTTCATCACGACCACCGTGTCGACGAGGTCAGCGCCGATATCGTCGAGCGCCTCGATGATCGCCTTGAGCGTGCCGCCGGTCGAGAGCATATCGTCGAGCAACAGCACGCGGTCGCCCTCGTCGACGTCGTTGATGTACATCTCGCTCTCGCTGTACCCCGTCTCCTGAAACAACGCCACTTCGCCGTCCAGGCCGTACTGGCGCTTGCGAATGACGACGAGTGGGATGTCTGTCATCAGCGACACCGCCGTGCTGATGTGGATCCCCATCGCTGCGGGGGTGACGATCTTGTCTACGTCTTCCAGGTCCGCCTTCTGGATGATCTCGTTGACGACTTCCCGGAGCAGTCCGGGTTCGAGCATCGGAACGCAGTTGCTGATAGGATGAACGAGGTACTCGTAGCCGCCCTCCTTCTCGATGATCGGGGCGTCGTGGAGGGATTCTCGGAGTTTTTCCATGCCGAGTGTACTCGACAGCGGAAAAAAAGGTACTGATCCCTGCACCGCGCGGAGCAGGACAACAGCGGAGAATTCAGAGCGCAGACCGTCGACGCGCCGGACTCATACTGTCGGACGTTCCTGTTTCCGATGTTTCGCGGGAACGTCCCCGCGAAATTCGTCACTGACTTCCGTCCGTCAGTATCACTCGTTCCGCTCGGCGAGCCAGTCCGCGAACTTCGCCAACGCCCGCCCACGATGGCTGATTGCGTTTTTCTCCGCCGTACTCATCTCCGCGAACGTCCGGCCGTCGTGTGCGAAGATGGGGTCGTAACCGAAGCCGTCGTCGCCGCGCGGGGCGACGATCCGCCCGCGAACGCTCCCTTCGAACGTCTCGGCCGTCTCGCCGTCGTAGTAGGCAAGTACCGTTCGGAACGTAGCACGGCGGTTCTCCTCCCGCTGTGCGATCTCCCAGACCCGCTCGATCCCCAGCGTGTCCTCGACGAACGCGGAGTACGGGCCGGGAAACCCCGACAGCGCCTCGACGAACAGTCCCGTGTCGTCGACCAGAACCGGCTCGTCGCCGGGCGTCTCCGCGAACGTCTCCCGTGAACCGTATAGGGCGATATCTTTCAGTTCTCCCTGGATCTCCGTGTAGTCGTAGTCGACCTGTTCGACGCTCTCGTCGAGGTACTCGCGCGCCTCGTGGACTTTCCCCTCGTTTCCAGTGACGAACCGGATCATACTTCGAGAGGCGAACCCCGCGGGAAAATAGGCGTCGGTACGGTTCCCGTGTCCGCCGGATGCTCGCCACCACGCCGGTAAATAGCCGGACGCCTGCTACCGCGCTGTCACTGCTGAACGTTCACAGGGATCTTTCGGCGAGTCTACCGGAACGTACCTCCACAGCCAACAGTATAATTACTCTGAGGTGTTATTAACACACAATGACGGATCCGCCGGTGATAGTTATCGTCGACGAACCAGCAATCACAGTCCCCGCGACGACGCGCGTTACAGGTGAACTGGGATACGGGGAGGTCATACCGGTTGATACAGTCGCTGACGCCCGGGCGACGGTCGAACGAGAACCGAACGTCGGATGCGTCGTCTGCGGAAGTGGAGGGTCTGAGTCCGACGAACTCGAACTGGTTGCGGACCTCCGGTCGATTGCCCCGACGACGCCGGTCGTGTTATTTTCTGACGGTGATACGTCCGTCGAAGCAGCGCTCGACGCCGGCGCTGACGACGTCGTCACCGGCCGGGGCGAGCGAACCGACGACGCGTATCGACTGCTCGCCCGGCGCATCGATGCTCTCGTTTCTGCCGAGGAACCCCACGTCGACCGACACGGCTCGACGGCGCTACGCGCACTGACTGGACTCGACGAGTCCGACGCCGTCGCGGTTTTCGACGAGGACTTTCGACACACGTTCGTGGCGGGAGAGAGCGTCCTGATGGAGGGCGAGCGGGTGACCGATATCCCCGGCGGGGCGGCCGGAGCCTACCTCGAATCGGATTACCGCGCTACGCTCGACGGCGAATCGCGGTCGCGACAGCGCTCTATCGAGGACACTCTCTACCGGATCGACACGACGCCACTCGCGGGAAACGGGCGCACCGTTGGTGGACTCGTCCGGTTTACCGAACTCGAACGCGTGTCGGAGACGACACCGTCCGAGGCGGAAACCAACGAGAAGGTCGAACGGCTTCACGACATCACCTCGGAGTTAGACACCCTCGATTCGGTGACAGAGATCCTCGAACTCGCGGTTGATTCGGCTAACCGCGTCCTACAGTTCGACGCCTGTTCGATCTCGGAGCGGTCGGACGGCCGCATCGTTCTGCGGGCGGCGGCGACGTCCGACATCCAGGTCGGTGCGGAGGTGCTGGACGAGGGCGACGGGATCGCCGGTCGCACGATCCGCGAGGGGCGGACGTTTCTCGTCGACGACATCGGCGACCATCCGGAGGCGCGGCCGACCGAGGACAGCTATCAGTCGGTGCTGTCTATTCCGCTGGGCGACGACTACGTCTTTCAGGCCATCTCGACGAACGTCGGCGCCTTCACCGAGACGGACCGCGAACTGGCGGAGTTGCTCTGTACGCACGTCCAGCACGCCGTCGAACGCGTCGAGTTCGAATCGCTTCTCACTCAGGAACGGGACCGGTTCGCCGCGCTGTTCGAGAACGTCCCCGACGCGGCCGTCCGGTACGTCCTCGAGGATGGGGTTCCCCGGATCGAAGCCGTGAACGCGGCGTTCGTCAGGCTGTTCGGGTACGACCCGGACGACGCGGTAGGCCGACCCGTCGAGTCCCTACTCGTTCCTGACAGCGAAAGTGAGAGCGCCGCAGAGCAGTACCAATCGATCGCTGCCGGCGCTCAACTCGACCGCGAAGTCGAACGGTTGACGGTGGACGGTAGCCGCCCGTTCCTGCTCCGTAACGTCCCGTTCAGCGATGCCGACAGCACTGAAGGGTATCTCATTTACACGGATATCGCGGACCTGAAGGAGCGAGAGCGGCTCCTCGAGCGGAAAAACGAGCGGCTCGAACGGTTCACGAGCATCGTCAGTCACGACCTTCGCAACCCACTGTCTATCGCCACGGGCTACGTCGAGACGATGCTGGATTCGGGCGAGATGACCTACGCCGAGGAGACAGCGGAGGAACTCGACCGGATGGACCGGATGGTCAGCGAACTGCTCACGCTCGCCCGTGAGGGGGAGATCATCGGTCAAACGGAGACGGTCGACGTGGGCGCTGTTGCGACCGAGGCCTGGACGCACGTCGAGACTGAGGGCGCGGACCTGCAACTGGACGACCTCCCGTCGATAGAGGCCAACTCGGACCGACTCTCGGAACTGTTCGAGAACTGCTTCAGAAACAGCGTGGAACACGGGTCCCCGAGCGGTCAGACAGCGGCCGACGACGGCTCCCCTTCCGCCGACGGGGACGACCACGCCGGCGAGACACTAACGGTAACTGTCGGTGGACTGGACGGGACGGCGGGATTTTACGTCGCAGACGACGGTCCCGGCATCCCCGAAGCGGAGCGCGAGACCGTGTTCGAGTACGGCTATTCCACCGCGAACAGCGGCACTGGGTTCGGACTCGCCATCGTCGAGGAGATAGCGAACGCCCACGACTGGTCGGCGAGCGTAACCGAATCCGAGTCCGGCGGCGCGCGCCTGGAGTTCCACACCGAGTCCGGGGGCGAGATCTGACGTGGATCTAGTCGAACTGTCAGTGGTCGGGACGACGATCCGGGGCGTGGATGTCAGCGGTAACGAGGTCGAAGTCGACCTGTTCGGCTGGGACCAGCCGGCCCCCGAGGCCGAGTTCGAACGGCCGGTCGACGCCACCGTCTCGGGCCGGACGCGCCAGCTCGTTTTCCCCCCGTGGACTCACACCTGGATCTCGGAACTCGGGGACGACGAGATACCGATAGAGGGACAGAAGTTCACCAACGACCAGGAATCGATCTCGCTCGACCGGGGTCGGTACAACGTGCTGTTCGACCTGGACATGCGGGTGTTCGTCAACTTCGAGGGGTCCGCAACGGTCCACCGTGACTCTGCCAATCGGACGATCCTCTCCTTCGAGCATCCGACAGCGGTCACTGTTGGCCTCCAGTCGATGACGAAGTACCCGACCGAGACTGTCACCGTCCCCCGGACGACGGCGGGCGTCGCGACGGCTATCAGCGCCCTCTCGGTCTCTCACCCCTCCGGCGGTGTGACGGTGACGAGTCCGATGAGCCGACGGCATCCGCCGCGGGTCGAGTTCGGCGACGAGACCGCGATTCCCGAGTCAGTTCGCGAGAGCGCTCCTGACACGAGTGTAGCGATCCGCGTTCCGGACAGTATCGAATCGTTACTCCCCGTCGCACCGCTCGCGTACTACCTCGACGCCGAGGTGACTATCGACGAGCGGGGATCCCCGATCCTGCGTGCGCCGGACGTGGACCTCACACACGAGTTCGAGCCGATGCCGACGTTCCAGTTCGAGGTGGCTGATCTCCTTCGCCGGGTGTTCCTGCTCGACACGCTGGTCAAGTTCGAACACGAGGGGGCCGGACTCAGCGAGTTAGACGTGTTGCGGTCACTGCCGCCGGATTTCGACCGAGTGTATCGTGCGGATATCGACGAGCGCCTCCGGACGTATCTGTCGCTGCCGTACGAGCGACTCGAACCGGTCCTGCCGCCGTGGCACTACTGCGCGTATGTCGCCCCGACGGTCCGCAACGCGCGACTCCTGCCGTACGTGCTCGCCCACATGGGACAGGTCATGCTCTCGGACGCTGCGCCGCGATCGTCCGAGGGAGCGCGCGACCGCGACACCGAGTCTTTCCCGTTTGTCGGATGGGCGGACGACGACCCGCCGACAAACGCCTTCCGCGCCCGGCGACAGGGGTTCGAGAACGCGCTTGAATACGGCGTCAGCGCGGAGGATACCGCTCGGGCCGTCGTAGTCGACAACTCCTCAGATTCGGGCTCACAGGCGGATCGGCTCAGCGATATCCTCCGGACGTGTTCCACCAAGTCGCTGGAGGTTTCGGTCGCCAGCGACCTCTCGACGGCGGAACTCCGTGACCGGTTTGCCGCGTCCGCCAACCTCCTCCACTACGTCGGCGAGTACGACGACGGGTTCGTCTGCGCGGACGGAACGCTCGCTCCCGACGAGATCCCCGAGTCGAACGTCCGGATCGTCTTCGCGGACGCGAACGGGTCCGTCGAGGCGTGTGACTTGCTCGTCCAGCGAGGATCCGCCGCGGTGGTCGGGCGATACGACGACGGGGAGACGTTGGATACGGCGGGGCGCGAGGCGTTCCTCAAACTCCTCGGCGGCGGCGCGGCAGTCGAACAGGCGGCCCAGTACGCCCGACGGTACGGAGGGTCCGGAACGGGGCCTATCGTCGTCGGTGACGGCCTGACCCCGTTCGCGACGATGGACGGGATATACCCCATCGGCTACGAGATCGAACCGATCGACGGGCACCAGTTCAAGGTTACCGGCCATCCGGTCCTCCCCGACGGCGGGTTTCTGTGGTCGCCGGACATCTCCGATCCGGCCCAAAAGCTGGTCGGGACGACCCTGGAGTTCATCGTGCACGCGTCCGAGCTTCAGCGGCTACTGGCGAACGAACAGACGTTTCTGATCCTCGACGACGGGGTCTACTCGCCTCACGAAACCAGTGCCCTCTATCCGCTCACCTGAGCGCATACTGTCGGACGGACCGTCCTGACGAGAGTCGAGACCTCGGTGTGCCGACAGTTCTCGTGGACTACTGTCCGACAGTATCAGGCATCCGCCGAAACGCCGTGCGGAGACACGCCCGGGCGCGACGTTCCGCGTACGGGCTGTAGAAACTCTGGAGTTCTTGTAACGTTTTAAGAGCTTGAGGGACAAGAGCTGGACATGACCATAACGGTGACGATAACTGGAACAGGGATAGAGTTCGAACGCGAGGTTTCGGAGGAGCAGGCGGCTAAAATCGTCTCTATCGCTCTGACCGGTGATGCCGAATCCGACAGGGATCGGGAAGTCGATGTGCCCGACGCGGCGGACGATACGAACCATAGAAACGCTGTAGAGCTTCCGGACAACTTTTTCGACCGCCTCAGCCGAAAGCAGGACGCGTACGTCAGAACCCTGCTCGACGGCGACGGTTGGCTGACGAACGCGGCGGTACGCGAGCGGATGGCCGACGAGTACGGCGTCGAAACGGGCGGACCGCAGGGCATTTCCGGGATCCGCGCGGGATTCACTCGCAAGTACAGCGGCGAGTTCGACGTCGACGAGCAGCGCTGGACCGGCGAACAGAACGAGTACCGGCTAAACCCCGATTATGCGGACGACCTTGCGTCTGGATTCGACCTCTCTACCCCCGACTGAAACGGGGCGTTCGCCCCTACCGCGGTCGTCGATCGAACGTGTGACGACTCACTGAGTGCTCGACGGGAACTGCTCATCGGCGTAGTCGCGTTCGATCTGGTTCAGCATGTCGGCGAGGATGCCCGGGTAATCCTGCTCGAAGCGCTTGCCGGTGATACGGTCTGCCGGCCCGGCCACGTACACCGCGACGTTGCTATCGGTCACGGCGTCCGGAACGGTCATCGCGAGACTCCGGACCGCCTCGTCTTGCTCTCCGCGCTCGAAGGCGATGCCGCGTTCGCGAATGCGGGACAGTTCGTCGAACAGTTCCTCCGCGTCCGCGATGGTGTTTTGGGTGTACGTCGGCGTTCCGTGTCCCTCGACTATCTCGGACACTCGGTCCTCGTCGAGTCCGGAGAGGATCGCTTTTCCCGGGGCCGTGCAGTGGAGATACGCACTGTTCGTGACTTCGCCGATATCCTCCACGGCGCTCTCTCCGACGGTCTGGTAGACGTCGGTGCCGAGACCGCCGACCTCGACGTACACACCGGCGACCTCCTGTGTGATCTCCGCCAGGCGGTCTATCTCCGAGCGGAACTCGGGTACCTGCCGATTCGACGTGACGGCGTTTCCGATCTCGACGAAACGGGGGGAGACGTGGTACACGTAGCCGTCACGGTAGACGTAGTTGAGCGACCGAAGCGTCTGAAGGTGCTTGTAACACGTGCTTTTCGGGAGGTCGAGTTCCTGTACGATGTCGGTCAGTCGCGCGCCGTCTACCGCCGCGAGCGTCTCGACGATGTCGAACGCCGTCCGCGTCGCGTCGACCGTCTCGCCGCGCGAATCGTTCATACCAGTGCAGTCGGTGGCCGAATAAATATAGTTTGCCCACCCCCGTCAGGATCACCTATCGGGCTCACGGGCCGGTATCCAGTCAGGGCAGCGCCATCAGATACGACTCCCAGACGGCCTCGGGGTCCTCGCAGGCGATACTTGAGATGGACTCACAGGCATCGTACCCCCACATAAACACGCTGTCGGCGTCGCCGTCGAGGGCGGCCCGCGTCGCGGTCGCCACGTCCTCGACCGTCGCCGCCTCGTCGTCGAGCCGAAAGCCCTGCACCCAGATCTGACTTTCGAGGTCGTGCCGGTCCGCGAGGTCGGTGACGCGTGCCGTGCTGTCGGCCACGAACTCCGCACAGTCGTGGTCGTGGATCGCCCAGTACGGGTCGGTCGCGAACACGTCGAGGTCTTCGAGGCCCGCGAGTCGGTCCCAGTCCGAGAGGCCGTGGTCCCAGTCGTCGCTGGGAAGAACGCAGACGGCGTTTTCGGCCCCTTCGGCGGCCACGACGCCGGTCATCTCCTCGAAGAAATCGAGCAGGGACTCCTCCCGGAACTCGTCGACCGAGTCGGTCCGCTCGGCGGGCATCTCCTCGCCGTACTCCTGTTCGTATCGGTCCTGGCAGGCGGAACACCGGCAGGTCCAGGCACCCTGGGGTATCTCGTCGCCGTGCCATTCGGGAATGTACCAGTGCGGCTCGTCCCAGAAGACG
Organism: Halostella sp. PRR32; assembly: GCF_034808085.1. Lineage (NCBI taxonomy): Archaea > Methanobacteriati > Methanobacteriota > Halobacteria > Halobacteriales > Natronoarchaeaceae > Halostella > Halostella sp. PRR32. The sequence continues at coordinate 223,851 of NZ_JAXHGL010000002.1, read as the reverse complement.
ACATCAGCGCCGGTCGCGACCGCGTCGCGGGACCACTCTCGCATGTACTCCCGGAACTCGGGGTGGTTGAAACACGCCGCCGGAAGGCGTTGTCCCGTCGATAGCTGTTGGCAGGCCTCCGGGTGACGGCCGATGAACTCCGAGAGCGCCTCGCCGCCGAAGACGCGTCCGACGCCCCACGGGTTGACGTACACCCGGAACCCTCGCTCGTGACTCGCCGAGACGATATCCGCCATCGTCTCCTGATAGTACTCCCGGTCGCGTTCGCTGAACGTGTGTAAGACGGCGTCGAGGCCGCGCTCGCGGAACCGGTCCAGGTCTTCCCGGACGTGGCTCTCGCTCCGGACGCCGAAGTAACTAGTGCCAGTCTCGACCATCGGTAACAGTAGCCACGCAAAGAGAGGATAAGGAACTTTCGGTGTGTGCTACTGCTTCACGCTCCCCGACGTCAGTCCCTCGACGATCGGCCGCTGGAAGAGGACGAAAAGCGCCAACAGCGGGATCGTCGCCACCGTCGAAGCGGCCATCATCTGTCCCCAGAAGGTCTGAGAACGGGCCTCGAACCGAGTGATCCCGATCGCGAACGGCGTCACGTCGCTGGACGCCAGGATGGACGCGAACAACACCTCGTTGAAGGCGGCGATGAACACGAACATCCCGGTGGCGGCGATACCCGGTGCCGCAAGCGGGAACACGATCCGTATCAGCGCCTGGAAACGCGTACAGCCGTCGATACGCGCGGCGTCTTCCAGTGCCGCGGGGATCGTGTCGAAGAAGCCTCGAAGCATCCAGATCGCGAACGGAACGGTAAACGTCGTGTACACGAAGATCATCCCGTGATACGTGTTCCGTAGCGGGATCCCGACGTTCGTCTGGACCCAGACGAACAGCAGATACATCGGCAACAGGATCAACACGCCCGGGATCATCTGTGTCCCGAGGATCGCGCCGCCGAACAGCTGTTTGCCGGGGAAGTCGTAGCGGGAGAACGCGTACGCCGCGAGGCTCCCGATGAACAGCGCGAGTGCCGTCGTCGTCAGCGAGATGACGAGGCTGTTCACGAAGTAGTCGATCAGCGGGAAGCGGTCCCACATGTCCAGATAGTTCTGATAGTAAAACGACGTGGGTAGCAGGCTGGGGTCGGTCTGGGTCACGTCCGACCAGGTGCGGAAGCTGGTGATGACCATCCAGTAGATCGGGAACAACGCGAAGATGAGGATACAGACGAGTACCGACTTGGCCAGCAGGTCGAACAGCATGTCCCGGTGTTCGTCTTTCATCTTCATCCGCCGATACCTCCGCCGAAGCTGTCGTCGATAACTCTCCGGTAGTAAACCATCGCTAACACCATCGCGACCAGGAAGAGAGCGACGCTCATCGCCGCACCCAGCCCGAACTCGTAGTTCTGGAACGCGTAGTTGTAGATGAACAGCATCAGCACTTCACCGTGTCGGCCAGACCCGCCACCGGTGAGCACGAACGGCACTGTGAAGTTGATCATCGACCAGAGCACCATCAACAGCACGACGACAGCCGACACCGGTTTCAGCTGCGGGAGCGTTACGTAGCGGAACTTCCCCCACCGACCGGCACCGTCGATCGATGCCGCCTCGTACAACTGGTTGGGGATCGATTTCAGCCCCGCGAACAGCATGATCGTGGCCCACGGGAAGTAGATCCAGACGTTGGTGAGCGTCACCGAGATGATCGTCTTGCTTCCGAGCAGCCAGAGGATCGGTTCGTCGATGATCCCCGCCGTCTGTAGCAGGTGGTTGATGATCCCCGTGTCCGAGAGGAGCATCATCCGCCAAGTCAGCAACACGACGACGATCGGGGATATCCAGGGAAGGAGGATCAGCGTTCGGGCCACCTTGCTCCCCCGGAACCCGCGGTTCAGGATCAGCGCCGTGATCAGTCCAAGAACGTAGGCACCGCCGACGCTCCCGACGGTAAAGATGAGCGTCTGGCGGAGCGAGAACCAGTAGCGCTGGCCGACTATCGTCGCCGGGTCGAGTACCCGCGTGTAGTTGCTGAGGCCGGTGAACGGCGCTTCCGTCCACCGAGCGATGTACAGCGCGTCGAGTTCCATGAAGCTGATCGCGAACCCCCAGACGATCGGAACGAAGTGGATGATGAACATCATGGCGATCGCCGGGAGGATGAGCTTGTAGGCGTACCTGTTCTCCTCGGTAAGGCGAGTCCGTTGTCGGATCCATCCGCTCACCCCGTGGGTATCACGGCTTTCCGGATCGCCGACGGCGTGTCCCGATGTCGTGTCGGAGGGGCCCTCGCTCATTGATTGTCTAGGGCGTTCTGGGCCTGTTGGGCCGCGTCGTCGAGTTCCTCACGAGTGACGCTCTCGTCCCAGTTGTCGGTGGCGACGGACGTGAGGATCTCGCCGACTGCGTTGTTGATAGACTCTTCGACCTGCCCCCAGCCGAGGACGGCGGGGAAGGTTTTCCCGGTCGGGAGGATCTCCTCCTGGAAACTGTCGTACAGGTGTCCCTCGTAGATGTCCAGTTCGAAACTGTCCTCGCGCGTCGGCAGGAATCCGACGGACTTGGAGAGTTCGCCGTTGACCTGCTGTTTTGAGAGGTAACTCACCCACTTGGCGGCCTCCGTGGGGTGGTCCGTCCAGGGGTGAATTCCGACGAGTTCGAGGCCGAAAAACGTCGCGCTGTCGCCGTTCGGTCCGGCGGGGAGTTCGTGGATCGAGAAGTCCTCGCGGGAGACGTCGTCTCGCTCCTCTTCGAAGCGCTCGACGGCAGTCAGCGACCCCCAGAGACTTCCGATCCGCTCGTTAATGAACGCGCTGTTGATCTCGTTCGGTCCCCACTCGGCGGAACTAGACGGGATGGCGTCGTGTTCGCTGATCAGACTCGCCCAGTAGTTCATCCCTTCGACGGCCGCGTCGCTATTGAACGTGACTTCCGAGTTATCGTCCGAGAGCAGTTGACCGCCGTTTTGCCAGGTCAGCGTCGCGAAGTGGTGGCCGAGGTCCGGCACGACGCCGGTCAGCCCGAAGAGGTTCTTGTCCGGATACTCCGACTGGAACTGCTCGTTCATGTCGGCGAGTTCGTCCCACGTCGACGGCGATCCGTCGAGGCCAGCATTTTCCAGAAGCGGGTCGTACTGAAGATGTCCGCGCGGTCCCCAGTACCAGGGGACACCGATCTGCTTGCCGTCGTACATCGCAACGTCCTGGACAGGGTCGAAAAACGGGTCCAGTTCCTGATACCCGTCTATCTCCTGCATGTCCATCCAGCCGCCCGCTTCGACCTGCTGAGGGATCCACGAGGAAGCGATCTCCTCGACGTCCGGTCCGCTCTGGCTCGTGATGCTCGCCATCTGCTGTTCCGACGCCTCGCCCCAGCCCATGAGTTCGTACTCCACTGCGATCCCGGTTTCGTCCTCGAAATCCGCGGTGTGTTTGTCTAGTTGGTCTTCGAGTCCCGGTGCGTCCATGTGCCGGATCTGGAGCGTCACGTCGCCGTCGTTGCCGTCGCCCAGCACGCCGAGACAGCCGGCGAGTCCGACTGTCCCCGTCAGGCCCGTCGCTTTCAGCACGCTTCTCCGACTACTATGTACGTCTAGCTGGCTATGGCTGTCTGCCATGACAGAAATTACCGAGCATTGGCCGGTTCATAAATGTTTCGTAAGAAATCTTTAACGAATGCAAGTAACTGCCGCTCAATCAACCGTCGACGTTCGTCTGATCAAACCGGCGGACGCTCTTCCGTTCGACTGAGTTCACTCCCCCGGTCGGCTGAGGTCGCTTGCTCGACTGAGTTGCTCTCCCAGACGACTGCGTCCGCCCGCCAGTTCCGGCTGCTGGTCGGCCAGTCGAGTACGACCGGGCCGGCGGCGAGCCTTCCTGACGGACACCGTGGAGTGAGTGTTGACCGGGGCAACAGGTTTATTTTGATACCCGGGGAACACCGAATCAATGCGAGCGCTAGTCACGAATGGGAGTGGTACCGTCTGGGAGGAAAACCGCGACCGGCCGGAACCGGAACCGGGCGAGGCTCTGGTGCGGGTCCGTGCCGTCGGCATCTGCGGCAGCGATGTCGGTCTGATCCACGGCGAGGGGCCGCCGTGGACGGAGTATCCGCTGGTTCCCGGACACGAGGTGTGTGCCGAAGTGGTCGAACTGGGCGACGACGTAACGTCGCTTTCCGTCGGCGACCGCGTCTCGCTCCACGGGTTCGTCTACTGCGGTACCTGCACCCACTGCCGGGACGGGCGCTACTACCAGTGCCGCGACTTACAGGAGATCGGCTTTACGATCGACGGAGGATACCGCGAGTTCGCAGCCTTCCCCGAGGAGACGCTTCGGCCCCTGCCGGACGACATCTCCGATGTCGCCGCGACGCAGATAGATTCCGCGGGCTGTACCCAGCACGCGCTTCGACGCGTCGAAACGTCAGTGACAGACACCGCCGTCGTCCTCGGCCCCGGGTCGCTCGGCCTGTTCGGCGTCCAGCTCCTGCGCGCCCGCGGCGTCCGAGATATCGTTCTCACCGGCACCCGCGACGAACGGCTCTCCGTGGGAGCGGACTACGGCGCTGTCCGGACGGTCAACGTCCGCGAGGAAGACCCGGTCGAGGCCATCCGGAACCACACCGACGGCGACGGCGCGGACATCTGCGTCGAGGCGGCGGGTGCCGGCGACGTGGTGAACACCTGCTTGCAGGCCGCCGGAAAGCGCGGGACGGTGGTTCTCACCGGCGTGTTCGACGGTCTACGGGAGGTCGATCCGAACGACATCGTCGCCAAGGAACTGGAGGTAGTCGGCGGTGTGACCGCCGCCCACGCCGTCGACGAATGCGCTGAACTGTTCCGCCGAGGGGACCTGAGCGTCGACGGCATCGTCACTCACGAGTTCCCGCTCGCGGCGTACGAGGAAGCGTTCGAGACGGTAACCGAGCGACGTGACGGCGTGATCAAAGCGGTTCTCCGCCCCTGATCGGAGTTTCGTTCTCGTGAACAACGGGCGACATTGACGTTCGCTGCTTTTCTCTCATCCGGACGCAAGTCACCGAAGCGATTCGCGGACGACCCCGGCGAACGCTCTGAACGGTAGACCGCCAGTGTGGAGAGGTTGCCAGTCGCCGGATTCGCCACCGGGTCAAGAGAGGATCTCGTAGAGTCGGTCGACGAGAACGTCAGCCTCCCCGTCGGCGAGACACATCGGGTTGATGGTGAACTGATCCCGGTCGATGTCGTCGCTCCCGACGAATATCGGCGGGGACCCCGTTCGAAGGCGTCGAACGACGTCCGTCGCGGAGGCCGGGGCAGCCGCTCCGTCCACCGTGACGACGACGGTCGCAACGTCACCGCCGTCTACTCGCGTCGATACGCAGTCGAGAGAGTCCACGTCGTCGACTATCCCCTCGGCCTGCGCTCGCCACTTGCGGGACGACGCGGCGAAGTCCTCTTCGACGAACAGGTCCAGTGCCGTGATCAGGCCGACGAGTTCCTCCTTGCTCACTTTCATCCCGCGACCGACGCCCTGGCCGGGGATGCCGTCCACCGCGTCGCTGTCGATGAGGCCGGCCGGCGGGTCCCAGATGGCCCGGTGTTCGTGCATGTCGAGATGCTGGAGCGCGGTCGACCGGATCAGGTCTTTCCGACCGGCAAGGATCCCCGTAGTCTGTGGCCCCCGGATCGCTTTCCCGCCGCTGAACGCAACGAGGTCGGCACCTGCGTCCACGAAACGCCGCAGGTTCTCGACCGGCGGGAGTTCGGCGGCGGCGTCGACGATGACCGGCACGTCGTGGCGGTGGGCGACCTCGGCGACCTCCGCCAGCGGCGGGTCCGTAGACGGCTTCTGCATGTAGCCGACGGCGACCGTCTCCTCGTCGATCGCGGCGTCGATCTCCCAGAGCTTAGTGTTTTCCGCGCCCGTTCCAAGGCGGTGGTCGTTCGCGCCGACGTCTGCTATCGTCGCCCCGGCGACGCGGTAGGCGTGGTCGTAACTGCTCCGGTGACTTCGAGGCACGACTATCCGGTCGGGGATCCCGTCGGTCGACGGCAACTGACGCATCTTCTCGGGGTCGTCACCAGCGATGCAGGCCGCAGCGGCCATCGTCAGTCCGGCACTCGCTCCGGACGTCACGTATCCGGCCTCCGCGCCGGTTACGTCCCGAATCAGTTCCGACGCTCGTGCCTGGAGTTCGGAGATCTCCGCGAAGCCGTTGGCTGCTTCTCGCATCGCGTCCGCCGCCTCCGGCCGAATGAGGCTTCCGCCGATGCGAGTTTTGGTGCCTGCCGCGTTGATCACTTCTTCCACGCCGAGTCGCTGATATACGTTCTCTGTTGTCATCGTAGTGTGTGCGTCTGTCGGTGGTTCGGTCATCTGTACGGTCGTTGTCTGGCTCTTCTCGCCGACGACCGAGGCGCTTCACTCATGGGCGATCGCCTCGATCTCGACGTCGATATCGATCGGCAGGTCCCTGACTTCGACGGCGCAACGGGCGGGATACGGCGGGTCGACGTACTCGGCGTAGGCGTCGTTGATCTCGTCGTAGGCCTCCATGTCGCGGGTGTACACTGTCACTTTCACCACGTCGCCGAAGTCGCAGTCGGCGGCTTCGAGGATGGCCGCCACGTTGTCGAGAGTCCGTCTGGTCTGGTCACCCGCTCCCCCGTCGACGATCTGTCCGGTGTCGGGGTCGACAGGCCCCTGTCCGGAGACGTAGATAGTCCCGTCGTCCCGGACTGCCTGGGAGAACGGTCCGATGCTTTCCGGTGCGTCGTCAGTTGTGATAGAGTCCATGGAGTTATCAGGCCGTCTGATCCGGTGAAGTGGCTTGTTCCATCCCGTGGACCAGTGCCTCTCCGGTGGCGCGGTCGAACAGGTGGACCGATTCGTGCGGGAACTCGATCCCGACGGTGTCGCCGGATTCGAACATCGTCTCGCCGGTGACGGTTGCGGTGAACGTCTCGCTGCCGAACTCGAGATAGAGGTTTGTCTGCTGGCCCATCGGTTCCACGACGGAGACGCCCGCAGTGAGGTCCGCGTTCGCCTGGTCGTCCGACACCCGGATGTGTTCGGGCCGGATTCCCAGTGTCAGTTCGGAGCTATTGATGCGTTTTGCGGTCCCTTCGAGTATCCGATAGGACAGTTCCTCGTCGACGAGGCGGTCGCCGTCGAGGCGCACGTCCAGACGGTTCATCTCCGGCGAGCCGATGAACCCGGCGACGAAGATGTTCTCCGGTTCGTGATAACATTCGAGCGGCGTGCCGATCTGCTGGAGTTCGCCGTCGTTGAGTACCGCGACGCGGTCGCCCATGGTCATCGCTTCGGTCTGGTCGTGAGTGACGTACACCGTCGTCACGCCCAGTTGCTCTTGGAGGTTCTGTAACTCGGTGCGCATCTCCGAGCGCAGTTTTGCGTCTAAGTTGCTGAGCGGTTCGTCCATCAGGAACACCTTCGGGTCGCGGACGATGGCTCGACCGAGAGCGACCCGTTGTTGCTGGCCGCCCGATAGCTCGCCGGGCTGTTTCTCCAGCAGGTCCTCGATCCCCATCATCTGTGCGACCTCCTCCACTTTGGGGCGGATCTGGGCGTCCGAGAGCTCAGTCGTCATCTTGAGGCCGAACGCCATGTTTTCCCGAGCGGTGAAATGCGGGTACAGCGCGTAGTTCTGGAACACCATCGCGATGTCCCGGTCTTTCGGCTTGTCGTCGGTGACGGGTTTCCCGTCGAAGGTGATCTCGCCCTCGGTGACTGTCTCCAGCCCGGCGATACAGCGGAGCGTGGTCGACTTGCCACAGCCGGACGGGCCGACCAACACGAGGAACTCGCCGTCCTCGATACTGATGTCGAGTCCTTCGACGGCGACGATTGGGGAGTCGGTGCTCCGATAGACCTTTTTCAGGTCCTGGATCGATACGGTACTCATAGCCTATCCCTTGATTCCATGCCCACCACATAAGTATTTTCCCCAGGTGGCTTCGATACAGTCAAGCCTGAGTGGCCAGGAGAGGGATTGAAACGTTCGATTGACGCGGATCTGACGCGGATACTATCTGTCATCGTAGGTAGTCGGTCGTCGGCTGGTGTAACGGTACGAACCCCTCGACGAACTGCGCGCCGGCTTCCGTTCCTAGGACGCGTGCTTCCGCACGAGTGCTGTCGACGAGGTCGTCGAACTCCCCGTCGATCCCGCCGTGTTCCTCGAGGAAACTCACCTGGGACTCGTGGCGTTCGATCGCTCGCTCTTTCGTCTCCTGATACTCCGCGATGTCGACGTACACCTCGGGGTCGAACGACGACGTGGGCTTGCCGAAGAAGTAGACGTTGTCCGGGTCGTGCGGGTCGGACTCCGTCTCGACGAGCGGAAGCGACGCCATGTAGTATGCGTCCGTAACCAGTTCAGAGGTCGTGCGGTGGTCCGGATGCATGTCGTCCTCGTAGTGCGTGAGGACGACCGCAGGTTCGTACTGCCGGATCACCTCGACGATGCGCCGTCGGTTCTCCAGCGAGTACGTAATACGTCCGTCTTCGAAACCCAGGAACGTACAGTCACAGCCCAGCACCTCCGCCGCTTCCGTCGCTTCCGCCTCCCGGGTCGCGGCGATATCCGACTCGGTCGTGTCGAACCCGCCGTACTCCCCCCGCGTCATGTGGGCGACGACGACGTCGTCGCCCCGGTCAGCGTGCTTTGCGAGTGTGCCACCGCAGAAGATGTCTGCGTCGTCAGGATGTGCCACAATGGCTAGTAGATCCATTGTACCTCCATCTCCCGGTGGGACTGTAATAAAATTGTGGGACGAACGGGATGAAAGATGCGGATAGCGATCCGTCCAACGGTTCACGTGACTGGTCGGCCCCGGGGACCGTGTGTCCGGGATAGAGCGCTATTTGTTCATGCTGAATGAACACTTGCCTCCGGCCGGCCGGCGAGAGACTGCGGATAGTTCACGACAGATCCTGACAGTCCGGGTTCGCCCAGTCCGCCACCGCAGCGAGTACCGTTCGTCGATGTTTCGTCAACGTGAATATCGGGGTGGGTACCCGAACAGCGACAGCGGTTCGTGTTTTACAGAGGTATGGCTGTAATCGGACTCTGGCAGTCTTCCGATTCACTGCGTGTTCGCTTCGGACGGCGTCGACGCGACCCGCGCGGGGTTGCCCTCCAGCCCCCGATTTCGGTCGATAACGCTGCCGGTGCGGTCAGTTTCGTCCGGACACGTAGATAGCGTCTCACTCTCCGGTCCGATACGAGCCAGCGCCATCAGGGGAGTTCATGCAACGTGAACTTTCACCAGTCGGCGATGCTCCCGTCGGCGTGCCGCCAGATCATGTTGTGCCAGCTGATCTCCTTGTCCGACTGCGCCCGAATGGTCTCTTCGTCGATCGCGATCCCGATACCCGGTTCGTCCGGCGGTTCGATGTAGCCGTCTTCGAGGTCGAACACGCTGGCGTCGGAGAGGTACTTGTAGGCCATATCCTTTGAGGACATCTGGATATCGAAGCCGTGGTCAAGCACGAGGAAGTTCTGTACGGACATCGCGATCTGGATCGACGAGGCAAGCGTTATCGGTCCGACGGGGCAGTTGGGTGCGACGGCCACGTCGTATGCGGCCGCCATGTCCGCTATCTTCTTCACCTCCGTGATCCCCCCTGCATGTGAGAGGTTCGGTTGGACGACATCGACCGCTCCCTCCTCGAGTAGCGGCTTGAAATCCCATCGCGAGTACATTCGCTCGCCCGTCGCGAGCGGCGTGGTGGTGTGGTTTCCGATCGCAGACAGCGAATCGTTGTGCTCGGGCAGAACCGGCTCTTCGACGAACATCAGGTCGTACGGTTCGAGTTTCGCGACGAGGCGCTTCGACATCGCCTTCGAGATGCGGCCCCGAAAATCGAGACAGATGTCAACCGTGTCGCCGACGGCCTCGCGGACGCCCGCTACCCGGTCGACGATACGGTTTACCGTCGACGGCGTGTCGATGAAATCGACGAGTCCCGCGGCATCCATCTTCAGGACGGTGTACCCCGTGTCGACGAGTTGTTCCGCCTCTTCTGCGATGTTCTCCGGCCGGTCGCCGCCGATCCACTGGAAGACGCGTACCCGGTCGCGACACGGTCCACCGAGCAGTTCGTACACCGGCAGTCCGTGTCGCTTCCCCTTGATGTCCCAGAGCGCCTGGTCGATGCCGGCGATAGCGCTCATCAGGATCGGACCTCCCCTGTAGAACCCGCCGCGGTACATCGCCTGCCAGTGGTCTTCGATCCGAGACGCGTCTTTCCCGAGGAGATAGTTCTCGAAGATATCCTCCACGGCCTCGCGGACTGTACTCGCCCGCCCCTCGACTATCGGCTCACCCCAGCCGACGAGGCCGTCACTGGTGGTAACTTCGAGGAAGAGCCACCGGGGCGGAACCTCGTACAGTTCGTAGTTAACGATTTTCATAGTTACATCTCCTCCCCGGAGATAATAATGGTTGAGGGTCCGCCAGTTCGCGTCGAATATATCCGAAAGACTCGGACAACCCCGGTGAATTCCAGCGGCGCGTGTTCGTTCCGGCGAAGAATCCCTGAACCGTCCGGTCTGTGCCGGTTCGATCTGCGCGTTTTCCCTCGGAGTGACGGATTGTACTGCTCAACCCGGTGTATGAGTGAAAACCACCGGCTGCATTACACGCCTATGCTCGTAATTCTCTATCCGAGTAAATTGGACATTTTCCTCGCTTAATCTATCGGTATCGTCAGTTTCGAGTCCTATTCCCGAGGCCTGCAATCCAATCTAAACGCGGAAACCGCCGTACTGCGGCCGCTTTTTCCTGGATCGATAGTCGGCGACTGTCAGCGCAGTCCGCGTCGTGGTAGTTTCCGTTGTTCGGATTACTCGGAAATCACCTCCCGTCCCGCGATAACCGGGCGGTTCGTTCGATGCTACGTGAACCTGCCGCTAACCCATGGATTAAATAGGTCCCGGCGTTACGATGCTATCGTAATGGCCGAAAACGTCCGACAGGTAAGCAAGTCGGAGCGAGTAGAGTGCGTCTCTACCCGCATCCAGCTTACCGAGAACTCCACCACGTGCGATGGCTGTGGTGAAAGCATTGAGCAGCGCGTCCAGTACAAGTACGTCACGGTTCAGGGCTCCTCCGGTCGGTTCACAGAGTTCTCCTTTTGCGACGAGGACTGCTTCGGCGAGACATTTTAACCCCCACACTTACACCCGGGACGGCGACCACGCGGTCGTCGCCCCCAGTTAGCGGTACAACTACCGCGACTCCGGGAAAGCGGTGGCGGGGCCAGTGATACTGATACTGACGGACGGAACTGTTTCAGATATTTCGCGGGAACATCCCCGCGAAATTCTTCACTGACTTCCGTCCGTCAATATGACGAATCCACGTCAGTGAAGCGTCTCGCAGGCCTCTCTGGGAACTGTAGTAGCCAGTGAAATGGTTCACACCGCGATCGTCCGATAGCAGCCGAGCGGGTGTGCAATGACTGTCACTGGTTACTATAGCTCACACAGGGCCGACAGCATCGGGTAGAAGTCCGTGTAAAACAGCACCGTCCGGCCGACGAGTCGTTCGGAACGCTCGCGTTTCCGAGCGGCCCATCAGACGGCGTGGGGACAGCGATGGGACTCTCGGCGAGACGTAGTTCTTGCCGACAGAACGCGCTGGATGTTGTGTTGCCCGCGTATTCAGCTCTGTTACCAACGTACAGCTCCGCGAGAACAGTGCAGGTCGAATGTGGGGTCGTTAGAAGTCGACCGTTTCGAGGATGCCTTCCTGGATCCGGACCGCCTGCGGCAGATAGTAATCTTCGAGCGAGTGCAGCGGCATCGGCGCGTCGAACCCGGTGATCCGCTTGATCGGTGCTTCCTGATGGAGTAGCGCACCCTCCTGAATTGTCGACGCCACTTCCGCCCCTAGCCCGCCCGTCTTCGGGGCTTCGTGGACGATAGCGGCCCGACCCGTCTTCTTGAACGAGTCGACGATGGTCTCGCTGTCGAGCGGCGACAGCGTCCGGAGGTCGACGACTTCCACGTCGACGCCTTTCTCCTCTGCGAGGTTGTCGGCGGCGATGAGCGCCGGCCGGGTCATTGCGCCCCAGGTGTACACCGAGATGTCGCTTCCCTCCCGACGGATCGCGGCGTCGGACAGCGGAACCTCGTACGACTCGGTCGGGACGTCGTCCCGGAACGCGCGGTAGATGAGCTTCGGTTCGAGGAAGATGACCGGGTCCGGGTCCCGGATCGACGCCGTGAGAAGCCCCTTCGCGTCGTAGGGCGTACTCGGTGAAACCACCTTCAGACCGGGCTCGTGGACGAAAAACGCCTCCTTCGACTCGGAGTGGTGTTCCGGCGCGCGGATACCGCCGCCGTACGGCGCGCGGACGACCATCGGAACCGAGTACTGGCCGTGGCTACGACTCCGTAACCGGGCGGCGTGACTGACGATCTGGTCGAACGCAGGGTACATGAAGCCCATGAACTGCATCTCCGGAATCGGCTTCATGCCCGTCATCGCCAGGCCGATCGCGGAGCCGACGATCCCCGCCTCGGCGAGCGGCGTGTCGACGACCCGGTTCTCGCCGAACTCCTCGTGGAGTCCGTCGGTCGCGCGGAAGACGCCGCCGTTTTTGCCGACGTCTTCACCGAGGACGATGACGCTATCGTCCTGTGACATCTCCGTGTACAGACCGTCGCGAACGGCCTCGACGAGCGTCAGGCGGTCCGTCTTGGTCTCCGTTTCTGGGTTCGTCGCTGAACTCATTCTAAGACCTCGGAGAACTCTTCGTCCCCGTACTTCTCGCGAAGTGCGTTCAGTTCGTCCATCTGCTCTTGCAGACGGGCGGGCATCTCGTCGTAGACGTGTTCGAACATCATCTCGGGCTCGGTTTCCGCGTTCTCGGCTTCGCCCAGGGCCTCGTCGATGTGGGCCTCGATCCGGTCGTCGATCGTCGCTTCCAGTTCGTCGTCGAGGATCCCTTCGCCGCGCAGATAGTTCCCGAGGCGGTCGATCGGGTCCATTTCCCGCCACTCCTCCGCTTCGTTCTCCTCCCGATAGACGGACGGGTCGTCGGCGGTCGTGTGCGCCCCGTACCGGTATTGGATGGACTCGATGAAGGTCGGCCGGAGTTCGTCTCCGGCGGGGTCTTTCGCCTTGTTGATGGCGTCGCGCGTGACTTTGTACACGGCGAGCGGGTCGAGTCCGTCCACCCGAATCCCTTCGAGGCCGTACGAGCGAGCCTTCTGTGCGATCGTCTCGCTTGCGGTCTGGCGTTCGCGGGGAACCGAGATAGCCCACTGGTTGTTGTTACAGACGAAAACCGCGGGGACGTCGAAGACACCGGCGAAGTTCAGCCCCTCGTGGAAGTCGCCCTCCGAGGTCGCTCCGTCCCCGAGATGGCACAGAACCGCCTCGTCGGTCCGTCCCTGGAGCTTGAACCCCCAGGCCATTCCCATCGCCTGCGGAACCTGTGTGGCGATCGGGATGTACTCTGGCATGACGTTGACATCGTCGGGCACCGCGTACCCTTCTCTCAATCCGCGAAGCGGCTTCAGGATCGATGCGAGGTCCACGCCGTGGACGTACTTCGCCGCGTGTTCGCGGTACGTCGGGAACAACCAGTCCTGGTCGTCGAGGGCGTAGCTCGTCGCGACCTGTGAGCCCTCCTGTCCAGTCATCGGCGCGTAGGTCGCGATCCGTCCCTGTCGCTGTAAACTGATCGCGCGTTGGTCGAACTCACGTGCGAGCTTGATGTCCTCGTACATGGACAGTAGCTCGTCGTCCGAAAGGTCCGGAACCTCCGCGTTCGGAAGGACGTTGCCGTTCTCGTCTAAGATCCGGATGGGTTCGGCGTTCGCTTGCGGCGTGTTGCTGATAGTCTGTTGCTCGATTTCGTCTTGTGCACTCATTGGTGTCTCCGTTTTCCGTTGGTCGGCTTCTATCTGTTTAGCAGGCAGTGCGGCGGGCGGTCTGGGCGCCCCCGGGCTCGGTGGTAGCGAGGTCCGTGGACTAATCCCAGAGAGCGTGTTTCTCGCGTGTCCGCGTGGCGAGACGCAGAGAAGCAAGTTCCGCCAGTGTAAATGTAAAGAGAGCGATCACGCTTCGCATGGCGCCACTGCGCCTGGATGACTTAGTGGCCGCGCGAATCTCTCTTTTGCTGGCGGAAGCCATAAGCGAATAAACTCCGTCCCATTACTTAGTTGTTGCGTGGCTCCCGTTCACATGTTTCAGTGATGTCGAAGAAACTGGAACAGACGGCGAAAGACGGTCGGATTTTCGGAAATCCTCGGTCCTCTTCGGTCGGATCGGTGGCAACGTGTCCGGTTGTACCGTCGGGCGTTTACGCCAGCGCGCGAGCGTACAACTAGTAGCGATAGGGACGGATCGCGAAAACGGACGAACGGGAACAGCTGACAGTATCCGGTCACGAACCGCAGATCCGGCATCCGCGGGCTCGTCAGCGCGAGAGTGTCTCGTGGAAACCGACAGCAGTGGCCGGGTCCGGGCACCACTCGGATCTACCGACAGAACAAAGTTACCGCGAGGAGTCGTTGGTATTACGCCTTGCACACAGACAGGAGATCTGACCCCGGGCACCTGACTCGCTCGCCAGATCGATTCACTGCGTGTAAGCCAACACAGTAAGCGCATAACTATGACCAAGGTAAGTACGGAACTCGTCCACACTCTAGAAGACCTGGATGTAGAGTATCTCTTCGGATATCCCGGCGGTCGTGCGATAGAACTCCTCGAGGAACTCGCACACTCGGACATCACCGTCGTTCGTCCACGCGACGAACGCGAAGCCAGCGTGATGGCCGAGATGTACGGTCGACTCCATCAGGAACCGGGGGTATTGACCGGACAGGGCCCCTGGATCGGTAGTATCGGAGCGATCGGCCAGATGGAAGCGCGACTCGGATCGTCTCCGATGGTCGCTATCACCGAGGCGTCGGAGCGCGGGGATTACTCCACGCTCGCGCCGTATCAGCAGGCCCGAGGTGATTACGGGGGATTCTCGCTCCCGAAGATCTTAGACGGCGTGACCAAGGAGTGGTGGTTCCCCCGGACGGCGAACGAAACGCTCCGAACGCTGGGACTGGCATTCAAACACGCTACCGCCGGACGCCCGGGACCGACGGCGGTCATCCTGGACGGCGAGGCCGTCACGGACGACGTTTCGGACGAGGAGTTCCCACCGCTCTGGTCGGCATCCGAACAGACCGAAAACTGGGACCCGAGCCCGACAGCGTCCGACGTCGAACAGGCCGCAAGCGAACTATCGGACGCCGAACGACCGGTGATCATCGCCGGAAACGGCGTCCACGTTTCTCAGGCGTACGACGAACTCGAATCCGTCGCCGAGACGTACGACGCGGCCGTCGCGACCTCGTATCTCGGCAAATCCACGATCCCCGAGACCCACGACCTCGCCGCGGGGGTCATCGGCTCGTTCGGACACGAAGGGGCGAACCAGATGGTGAGCGAGGCGGACGCCCTCCTCATCGTCGGCTGTCGGATGAACCCCATGGACACGAACTGGCAGGCGGAGTCGTTCATCCGACCGGACGAACAGACGATACTCCACGCGGACATCGACACCCGGAACGCCGGATGGGTGTATCCCGCCGATGTCGGTCTGATCGGCGACGCGGAGCAGACCTTACAGCTCCTCGACCAGGCCGCATCCGATCACACGCCGGGGAACGACTGGGCCCGCGACCGGGCCGAAACGGCCCGGGAATCGTTCCACGTGTCCGAGTGCGAGTCGGACGCCGAGCCGATCCTCCCGCAGCGTGCGGTCGCGGAGATAAACGAGATCGTCGACGAGGACACGATCGTTACCGCAGACTCCGGAAACAACCGCTTCTGGCTGTTGAACTACCTCCAGACGCCGGACATCCGCACGTACTTCGGCAGCGGCGGCGTCGGCGGAATGGGATGGGCCGGGCCGGCGGCCGTGTCTGCCGCAGTCACGACCGACAAAGACGTCGTCGCGGTCGCCGGAGACGGCGGGTTCACGATGACGATGACCTGCATCGAAACCGCCGTGGAGTACGACGTCGCTCCGACGTTCGTCGTGCTCAACGACACGAGTCTCGGGATGGTCCGACAGATGGACGACCAGATCCCCGGCGTCGAGTTCCACGACACCGACTTCATTCAGGTCGCTGAAGGGTTCGGCGCACAGGGCGTTCACGTTCACTCCGCGGACGAACTTCAGGACGAACTTCAGGCGGCGAAGGAAGCAGATATCCCCACAGTCGTCGACGTGCGTATCGACAGGGACCAGAACATGGTCGAGTCGCTCCAGTCGTCGTTCTACGAAGAGGTCGGCGGCCTCCACGAGTAACCCGTCTCCTCTCTACTCCCTGTGAGTTGGTGTTAGCGCACGAATCTCGGGTAAACAGTCAGGTACAGCGGACAGCACAACGCTTTTTTGCTCTTCGCACGAGTGTCAACGTGATGGTTGAAAACGCTACAGTTCTCATAACCGGGGGGACCGGATTCATCGGTTCCTACGTCGCACAGTCATTCGTCGAACACGGTCACGACGTGGTCGCCTACGACCTCTCGACCGACGACCGGATCCTCTCGAAACTCGGGATCGAAGACGACGTCGAGATCCGCCGCGGTGACGTGACTGACCCGACGGACGTCGTAAGCGCCGTCGCCGAGACGGACACGACTCACATCGTCCACCTGGCGGCGTTACTGACGAACACGGCTGAGTCGAACCCCCGTGCCGCACTGGAAGTGAACATCGAGGGGACGAGCAACATTTTCGAGGCCGCACGCACGCTCGACGACCAGGTCGAACGCGTCGCGTGGGCGTCCTCCGCCGCTATCTACGCCCCGCCGGAGAACTACGACGACGGCGGCGACTGGTGGGTCACCGAGGACGACCTCGTTTCGCCCGACACCCTCTACGGTGCGACCAAGGAGTACAACGAGCACCAGGCTCGCGTCTACCGCGAGGAGTACGGCGTCTCCGACGTGGCGATCCGCCCGACCGTCGCGTACGGGCCGTACCGCGAAACCGGTGGGAGCGCGTTCCTCGCCAACATCATCGAGAAGCCCGCACTCGGCGAGTCGTTCAGCGTCGACTACGGCGACCAGGAGATCGACTGGCAGCACGTCAAGGACATCGCGCAGGGCTTCCGCAAGGCGGCGTTCGCCGACGAGTCCGACCTCACGCAACGGGTGTACAACGTCCGCGGCGAACTCGCGAGCGTCCGCGAGGCGGCCGAGGCCGTCAGAGGGATCGTTCCGGACGCCGACATCGAGGTCAGCGACGACGGCGAACTCCCGTGGACCCAGCGCCTCGACATGACGAAGGCACAGGAAGACCTCGGCTACGAACCCGAGTACGACCTCGAAACGGGCTTCCGCGAGTACATCAACGTCCTTCGCGAGGAGAACGGACTCGACCCCGTCTGAATCCGTCCCGAGTGTAGCTGTTTTTCTTCGCCTACCGTTCGTGAGCTTTTGTGACGCTTCCCGCGTCGTCATCCGTGAACAGAACGGAAAGAGAAGCGAAAAGAAACGAAAGAAGCAACGGCCGGAGTTAGTCGGTAGAGGAGTATCGGAGATGAATCTGGATCTCGTCGATGGCCGCCAGTAACTTATCGAGCAACTGCTCGCGGAGGAGGTCGCCTTTCACGCGATTCGCCGGCCCCGAGATACTGAGAGCGCCGATCGGATAGCCGTCCTCGGTCCGAAGCGGCGCACCGACGGCGTTGAGGCCCGCGATCGACTCGCCCAGGTTGAACGCGCAACCCCGTTCCCGGATCGTGTTTAGCTCCTCGGTCAGGTCGTCCATGTCGACGACCGTGTTCTCGGTTTTCTCCGGTAACCCCTGTCTCTCGATGATGCCCTCCAGTTCGTCGTCCGGGAGGTGTGCGAGGATCGCCTTTCCGGCGGCCAACTGATGGAGATGCCGGTACTGACCGACCCTGGCCGACGTTTCGAGGGGGTTTGCACCGTGGGCCTTGTACAGATGGACGCTGTAATCGCCTTCTTTCGCGACGAGCCAGACTTTCTCCCCAGTGTCCTCTGCCAGCCTGTCGACCTGGTCTCGCGCGATATCGTAGAACTCGATCCGCTCTCGAGACCGCATACCGAAATCCAGAAATCGAAGGCCGAGACCGTACCCACCGTCCTCCCGCACGAGCAGATCGTTGTCTTCGAGCGTCAGGAGGTGTCGGTGGATCGTGCTTCGGGCGACGTCTAGCTCTCGGTTCAGGTCAGACAGCGTGACGCCGTCGTTTCGTTTGACGATTTCGAGGATCTCCAGCGACGTTTCGGTCGTGGTGACCGGGCGATTCTTCCGATTTTCTCCGGGCATGCCGAACAGTACAGCTATTCGCCGTATAATTCTTATTGTGAGAAAGTCACATCCGCCCGAAGAGTACCGCAGAAAGGGGTTAGTCGCTGGTTTCGACGCTTTCCGAGGGGACTGCGCCGCCGGACATGCGTAGGTAGAGGATGAACGGAATGCCGGTTGCGAGAGTGAGTCCGAGTATCGCCGTCGTGGACAGCGAGAAGCCGGCCACACTCAGGCCGTCACTGTAGAACGAGAACAGCAGGAACAGCGGGAACACCGTCCCGATCGCGTACCGCCAGGGGACGGCGACTGCGCTGGAAACCGGACCCGCTCCGGAGAGATACTCGTCGACGGCGTCCGGACCGAGAACCCACGCTGCGTAGAACATGAATCCCATGAGGCCCAGGATCATGAGCAGGCTCACGATGGGACCCGCGATGAGTGCGAACACCTCGGCGTTGAACGCGTTAATCGCACCCGTCACGAAGACGAGAGAGAACATTCCCCCGGTAGCTTTCGACCGGTCGATGTCGAACTGGTCGACGAGATACGAGACGGGGATCTCCAGCATACTGATCGAACTAGTCAGTGCAGCCAACAGCACAACCAGGAAGAACGCGATCCCGATGAGACGCCCGGCGGGCAGATCAGCGAACGCGCCGGCGATACTCACGAAGAGTGCGCCTTCCCCGCCGCCGGTCGGACCGTCGGCGAACGTGAACAGCAGGGGGAACACGACGAGCCCCGCAACAACGCCGATAGCCAGATTGAGGATGGCGATCAGCGAAGCGTCGAACGGTAGCGACCGGTCGTCGTTGATGTACGACGCGTACGTGAGCATTGTCCCACCACCGATCGATAGCGTGAACAGCGCCTGTCCCGCGGCCGAACCGACGACTGCGAGGAAGTTGTTAGCGAGATAATCCGCGTCAAAGGAAAGGTAAAACTGATACCCCTCCATCGCGTTCGCCTGCTGTGACGCCCAAACCGCCAGACCGACGAGAAGGATGGCGATCGCAGGCATCATGAACTTCGTCGCCATCTCGATACCGTCTTTGATCCCCGCCACGACGATGAGGGCGGTTATCCCCAGAAAGATGATCTGGAACATAAACGCCGGTAGCCCGAAGTTGACGGCGTTGAAGTACGCTGCCGGATCACCAAAGTACGCTCCGGTGAAACTGCCAACGAAGTAGCGGAGGACCCAGCCTCCGACGACACTGTAGAACGAGATCAGTGCCAGAGAGGTCAGAACGCACAGTCCACCGAGTAACGACCATGCGCGTGACCCGCCAAGGGATTTGAATGCACCGACCGGGTTCAGGTTCGAACGCCGACCGATGACGAACGTCGCCACCAGTCCCGGCACGCCCACGCCGAGAACGATGACGAGATAGGTGAGCAAGAACGCGCTCCCCCCGTTCTCGGCAGTCATCCAGGGGAACCGCCAGATGTTCCCGAGACCGACAGCACTTCCGACGGCGGCTAATATGAAGCCGATACGACCTGTCCATGTATCCCGTGCCATACAAAGCCACCCATCATTACATCCAATAAAAATCTTTCTGTTCGACATAAAGACAGATGGGGAACGGTTGAAAAAAGAACTGCTGTAGGAGAAACGAACCGTGGGCGGAAAACGACGCCGTTCTACCGTTAAAAGGATGTCCGAGTGACAGATTTCATCACTTCTAACGCCTCTTTCAGTTCTTCGACACTGGTTGCATACGAGAGACGCGCGTGCCCGGCACCGTTTTCACCGAACGCGTCACCGGGAACGACGACGACATCGTTTTCCAGCATTTCAGCCGCCCAGCCATCCGGAACTTTCGGCATCGCATAGAAGGCACCTTTCGGCTCCGGCGTTTCCAGCCCGATGTCGTTCAGTCCGTCGAGAACCACGTCGCGTCGCTTCTCGAACGCGGCTACCATCTCGCCGACCGGGTCTTGAGTCCCCGACAGTGCGGCTTCAGCGGCGTACTGTGACGGTGCGCTCGCACAAGCCTGTATGTACTGGTGGACACGGAGCATCCGCTCGATCCGCTCATCGGACGCGACTACCCAGCCTAACCGCCATCCGGTCATCGAGTACGACTTCGAACAGGCGTTCACCTGAACGACGTTGTCGGTGGTTGCGAACTCCATCGGACTGCGGTGTTCGCCCTCGAAGATGATGTGTTCGTACACTTCGTCAGTCAGACAGACTACGTCGTACTCGTCGGCGATACGGGCGAACTCCCGCATATCCGCTTCCGACTGGACCGCACCGGTCGGGTTCGCAGGGCTGTTGACGACGAACATCGCGGTGTCTTCGGTTATCGCGTCCTCGACCGTCGCGGGGTCGAGAGTGAGGTCGTCTCTCAGTCCGACGGGCTCGGGCGTGCCGCCAGCAAGCAGTATCAGTTGCTTGTAGGCGACGAAACCCGGGTCCGGATAGATCACTTCGTCACCCTGACCGACGTGAGCCTCGATCGCGATGTGTAGGGCCTCACTGGCCCCGGCGGTCGCGATGATGTCGTCCGGATCGACGGCGATATCGTTGTCCCGTTCGTATTTCTCGCTGATAGCCTGGCGAAGTTCGGGTATCCCTTTGTTACCCGTGTACGAGTCGGCGAGTTCGTCCTCTATCGCGGATAGCGCCGCCTCTCTGACGTGTTCGGGCGTCGGAAAGTCGGGCTGTCCGATGCCGAGGTTGATGGCGTCTTCGCTCGCCGCCTCGAACACTTCCCTGATCCCGCTGATATCCATCTCTTCTACGCGCGTGGTGAATTCACTCATGTTGGTGATCTGTTAGATCCGAATCGGTGTCCGCTGTCGACCCCTGCAACGGCTGGGTCATCACTGTGCGAGCGATTGCTGGTCGGTTTCGATCTGATCTAGTTCTAACCTGTACAGCCGTTTGCGGGCGTCCTTCCAGCAGTGTCTGCTGTCTAGATGTCCGTTCTCGTCTAGCAGGCTAACGGCGTGGCGGACGGTGCGAGACGGCAGCAGGGTTTCCTCGATGATCGCCTGTTGGCCCAGCTCGCCGTGAATGTCAAGCACTTTCGCGACGAGTTTCACGCTCGGTGGATACTCTTCCAGTTGTGCTGCCGCGTCGTCCCACGACTGGTCTCTCTGCTGCGCATTGCCTTCCATAATGTACAGCACTAATATCATTTTCGGTGGTTAAATCCGTTGTGATCGAACAGGTGGAACTCGCAAGTCCCCGTACGCAACCGAAAGGAGATCTCGAGGCAGTTCGGAGAACGCGGTGGTATGACCGCCTCAGCCGCCAACTACCGGATTTGGTAGGCAAAACACGTCCTTGAGACCATTGTAGCAACGGATATCCAAGCAAGTAGGATCTTGCGAATCACCAGCTACCGGAACACGTTCGGTTATCCGGTGGTTTTAGCGCGTCACTCTGAGGGTACTCTGGAAACGAATGATATCCACACTCTGACTAACAATCATGTACATTCGGGACCGTTAAGATTAGCACATTCACCGCCGAAATAACAATCGAGATCCGAATTAGTAGAATACGACGTACAGTAGTGCACATCAGTCACTAGTAGTGTACAAAACGCTCCGGTTATGGTGTCCTCGAACGGAACTGAGAAGAATAACGAGAGACGCCGAACGAATAGAAACCCGGCTGAGCGTAGGAATTCGACGGGATCGATCTGTACCGTTGGTGGATCCAGTCCTGTTTCGCTTCCGTCAACGGAAACTCCAGTCGACACCGCACTCGGAACCTGCGCCTTTTCGCCTGACCGGGTTCCCGAGAGGAGTTCCTTCACCGATATTCTCGTCCCGCCACTTTTGATAGCCGGAAAAAGAGATGTAGCGTGGCTATTGGTGCAGATCTGGTAGCTCTGTTCGGTCTTCCATAGTGGATTCGAAACCGAGAGTTCGCATCGCATCTCTGTCCGAGTTACTTGTACTCTGTCTCAGTCTCAGCAAGCCACCATCGCCGTTCCTCCCCTCAGGTACGTCCGTGGCCGCTGTTGAGTGAGTCGACGAGTTCTCCCCACCCGTTATGTTTTCTGCCGCGGTTGGCGGAATTTTCGAACTGTCACACTATCACAGGCCTATGGGTGTAAAGGACTGTGACGGCAGGAAGAACGCGTTCAGAGATCGCCAGTGGCGACGAGAGACGGGAGTTCTGTCCAGTTGGCTCTGTAGGATAAACAGATCTTGAGTTTACTATATGGCAGTGTATGATATTATGAAAGTAGACAGCTATACACTCAAATAAATATTATTATACTACCAGTGACGTTTCTACTCATGTTCTACCAGACCGAACTCGGGATCTCTCAAGAAATCCTCTTTCTTTCGGCTAGCTTATCTCAGACGACGGATACAGCGTTACTATTCCCGATATACGACAGGCCCGCCATGGTCCGGTCATCTGGCCGGCATCGCGAGAGATACTGGTTCTCTCGCTACATTAGCGCCAAAACCTCGGCTCAGAGAGCGACGGTTGTCACTGAAAGCCAAGCCATATCTGATCGCACGACAGCGATTCGATCAGTGCTTGAAGTGTTTCCGTGACTACTGTATTTCGGCTCGATTGGCCAGTTTACTCCAACCGTGCTGTAAGGTGCTGTTCTGAGTTCGAGATCGGTTTGCGTCCAGAGACGTTGTCAATTGGTCAGGATTAGAACCGTTGTGTCCTTTATCTGTTATATTTGGAATAATTATACTTCTCATGACCGGTACCGATCTATTAGAATAAACTCAATACAAGTTTTATCCATTCGCCTTCCGTCAGTTTTGCTTCTATCGACCCCCACCAGTTTGGCTTCTACAGAAGATATCTTTCGCTGTTGTAATTCGACGTCCCCAACGGTCCGTACCGGACCTGTCGCTGTCGACACCCTCGTCCGTGCAGATAGATTTCGGTCGTCGCAGTCGACCGCTCGAAAACGGTGCTGTCTCATACTGTCGGCTGTACCTTCGTAACGATGCTCGGGCCTCGGGGTCCGATATTCTTCAAAGGAGTACAGCCGACAGTATCAGTCGACGACGACTTCGACCGGTTCGTCCTCGTCTGCCTCGTCCGCGGTACCGTCGCTTTGCTCGTTCCACAGCAAGACACCGGCGATCCCGAGAACGACCCAGGAACGCCAGCTAGCCAGATTGAGCGTGTATCCGATCCCGAACGGCTTCTCGACTAACATCCCGTCACCGGGTTGCCAGTACGAGGAGAGTAGGCGACTGACTGAGGGGCGTTCGAAGTTGTACGGTACGCCGAGAAGTTCGCCTGACTTCGGCTTGTCGGCCATACGAGACGTTACGACGGGCTGGATTAAGAACGTTACTAGTGGCTCACCGTTCGACGGGGCGGAGCCGCCGGTTCACTGATACCGGCCGCGGCCCTCTACCGCGCGTAACTGGGTCAGGACGCTTTTGTTACCAGTGTGGGTGTAGGCCGCTTCGAACGCCTCTCGGAGTCGTTCAGGGTGCTCCGCAGTGCCCTCGATACTCCGCTCGAACACGTGGAGGTCCATCGCGTAGTCCTCGTCGTCGTCCGTGTAGTAGCCGAGTCCGAAGTCGATGAGGAACGTCCGGTCGCCGTCGACCCGGACGTTCCGCGTCGTCGGATCCCCGTGAACGATCCCGGCGGCGTGGATGGTCGCGAGATGACGCCCCACGTCGCGGACTCGCATCTCGGTGAGATCGGTCTGAAGGTCGGCGTCTCCAACGTACTCGAAAACGATCGTCCCTTCGGCAACGTCTACGTCCCGAACGACGGGCGTCGGGACGCCCTGCCGCCGGGCCGCACTAGTGAGGCGCGCTTCGAGCACCGTCCGATCCCGCCGCAGACGAGCGTCTAACTGGGGATGGCGGTAGGATTTGGGAACGCGGCGTTTCGTCACCGTTTCCTCTCCCATCTCGACGACCGCCTCGGCACCCTGGCGCTTGCGGCCCTCGGGCGCTCGCCGACGGACGCTCTCGCCCGCGCGCCAGGTGACTGGAACCTGGTCCGGTCTGAAGTCCGGGCGTACGCGGGACTCGTCGAGCGCGACGGTGTCGCCGGCCCCGTACATCGTCGCGCCCAGCACCGCGATCATTCCGGCGTTGTCCCGCAGGAAGCGCGGGTCGGGCGCGTAAAAGTCGGCGTCCCGGGATTCGCACATTTCCGCGAGCATCTCTCGAAGCCGGTCGTTCTGGCCGACGCCGCCGCCGAGTACGAGTTCGTCACTGCCCGTCAGCGACAGCGCGCGCTCGGCGACTTCGGTGAGCATCGCGAAGACGTTCTCCTGTAAGGAGAAACAGATGTCCTCGATGGCTTCCCCCGAATCGTACGCCTGCTTCGCGGCGCTCATGATCCCCGAGAAGGAGAAGTCCATCCCTTTGACCACGTACGGCAGGTCGATGTACTCGCCGCCGTCCGCGCGCGCTTCGACTTTCGGCCCGCCGGGGTGGGACCACCCGACGTGACGAGTGAACTTGTCGATAGCGTTGCCCACGCCCGTGTCCATCGTCTCGCCGAGGACGCGGTAGCGGCCGTTGTGAAAGCCGAGGACGTGCGCGTTCGCACCGCTCGCGTTGAGACAGACCGGCGAATCGAACCCGGACTGGTGGCGGCCGATCTCCAGATGCGCGACCATGTGGTTGACGCCTATCAGGGGGACGTCGAGCGCCTGCGCAAGCGCCCGCGCCGCCGTGCCGACGGTCCGGAGACACGGGCCGAGTCCGGGTCCGCGGGAGAACGCGACGGCGTCTATCGGGCCGTCCGCCTCATCCAGCGCCGTCCCGACCACGTCGGGAATCGCGTTGGACATGTGTTCGGCGGCTTCGCTCGGGTCGATGCCGCCGCTCTCGGGCTGATACGGGTCGGTTTCGATGAACGTGGTGCCGGTCGCCGTGTCGTGTACTGCGGCGCTTGCAGCCCACGCTGTTCCCTCGATACCGAGAACGCGAGTGCCGCGGCTCACGGCTCACCTGCGGTCGTCGTTCGGCCGTCCGCGGTGCGCCTCGCTTCCGCTCGGCGCATCGCCTTTACTCCCACTCGGTGTAACTGCACTGGCCGCAGTGCAGGCGGTCGCCGTGGTCCGCGAGGAACGTGTCGCCGCAGCGCGGGCACATCTCGCGGTCCGTCGACCCGTCGTCGTTGTAGAGTTCGTGTCGCGCCATCTCAGGCCTCCTCCGCTTCTTCCGCGGTCTCCTCGTCGGCGACTATCTTGTTCCGTTCGAGCATGTAGTCCTGCTCGACGTCGCGGGCGTGGTCGGCCGTCTCGTACACTTTGGCCTCGCCGACGGTCTTGCGCATCCCGAACTTCGTGTCCAGGTTGCGAACGACGACCTCCTCGGCGTCCTTGTTGAGCTTCGCCGCGAGACTGTCGCGGACGGACAGTCGGGACGGCGTGGCTTCGTCGTGCGTGAGTTCGAAGGTCACGTCGGTACGGTGCAACATCGGGTTCTCGTCTTCGTCGATAATGTCGACATCCATGGTGTGATCAGTTACCTCTTACTTCTCCTCGAAACGGGTAAAAGGATTTCGAACGACCCCTGCGACCGTTTTTCCCAGCCCCGCTCCGCCGGCCGCTCTCTTCTCGCTGGCTCGCGACCTGATCACTCGCGGACGCTGTCGCGGCGAAACCGGCCCACAGGACAGTCTACGACGGCCGACGCGGACCGAGTGACTCATCGAGTTCTAGCGTGGCGGCTCGTCAACTCTCCCGTAATAGTCCGTAGCCGACCAATCCCGTCACCGCTAACAGCCTGACCGCGGTTTCGGGGACGTACCGAAACGCGAGCGCAAGCAGGAGCAGGAAGTTCGCGACCAACAGCGCGAGGGCGGCGTCGAGCCGTCGACGGAGGGCGGGCTCTTCCATATATCCGTACCGTTCGCGAGCGATAATAGATCTGTCTCTCTCTGCCTCCCGGCGGCGCGAGCGCGAACCGGGTCCCGCACGCTATCCGTCGAGCAGTTCCAGCGCCCGCACGTGGTTCCCGTCCATCCGCGTCAGCAGGTCTCGGAACTGCGCCCGGGTTTCCGCGTCGACGCGAACGTGGACCATCCCCTCGTCGGGTTGACCGTAAACGACGCTCGCGCCGTCGGGGGCGGCGACGACCCCCGGAAGCGTGGCGAGGTCCTCCTCGCCGTCCACGACGATAGTGGTCCGGCGCTCGTCGCCCAGGGCGTCACGTAGCGCGGTGAGTAGGTCGACAGTGAGCGTCGCTGCCGGATTGGTGACGTGGACAGTCTCGTCTTCCCGGATCGTCTCACGGACCTCCTGTTCGACCGCCTTGCGCTTGGTGCGGCCGTCGATAACGGCGACGTCCGGCGTGCGGCCGACGCGCTCGAAGTGGTAGGTAACGATATCCCCGACGGCGACCAGCGGACCGGTCACGTCAGCGAGGACGCGCTCCGGGTCTGTCTCGACGGGGCCGAGCGGGTCTTTGAACGCACTCCGGAGTTCGTCCGGCAGCCGCAAGAGCGGGTCGGACTCCTCTGGCACCACGCTATCGGACCTTCAGCGCGTACGCTCCCGGTTCCTCGACCTCCATCTCCTCGGCGATCTGGCTCACTTCGGGATGGGCGATGTACACGTACCCCGCCCAGTCTTCGGTGAGACTACTCGACCCGCAGGAGGGACAGGTCTCCACGTTCGGTTCGACGACGCGGTGACACTCGCGACAGACGAGTCGGTCCTCGGCCATCGTTACTCACCCGTGGTCGCCTGTCGCCGCTGGCGCTCCTCTTCGAGCCAGCCGTGCTTCCCGAGGCCGACCTGCTTCGCTGTCAGCCCGATCTTGCTGTCCCGAGGGTTGCGTTCGTCGATGCTCTTCGTGACGATGCGCGCTCGGACGGCGTCGTCGACGCCGAGCGTGCGGTTCGACTCGTTCGACGCGAGCTGCTGGTTCTCGGCGTCGAACGCCAGATACTCGTCCGAGATCTGCGAGACGTGGAGCAGCCCGTCGACGGGACCGATCCCGACGAACGCGCCGAACTCGACGACTTCGACGACGTTGCCGTCGACGACCTCCTGCATCTGGGGGTCGTACGTGACGGCGTCGAAATCCGCCTCGTAGTAGACGCCCGGACGGTTCGGGAGGACGGTCCCCTCGCCGATATCGTGGACGTTGACGACGCTGACGACGCTTCCCACGTCCTCGTCCATGCGCCCCTCCAGTTTCTCCTGGAGGAGACGCTTGACGAGACGCGGCGTGACGTCTGCGAGTTCTTCCGGTGGTACCTCGACGGTGTCCTTGAGCCTGACCCGTTTGTACATATGTTATGGTTGAGTGATCGCAAGTTTGTTCTTGCCCCTTAAACCAATTACTGGCACGTCCGCGTCGAGGACGCGGTCCCGCAGGGGCCGGTCGTTCGTGACGACGTAGTCGGTCGTGTCCTCTCGGGCGAGTTCGACGATGGCGTCGTCGGCGTACGATTCTTCCGTATCGACGAGCAGACAGCGGTCCGTCGCCAGGTCGTGTCCGACGCTCGCGGCGATGCCCTCCTCGCCGCCCGTCTCCGATAGTTTCCGGAGTTCCTCCGCGACGGCTTGTGGCGCAACCGGGTCGTAGCTGTCGAGGAGCCTATCGAGTTCGTCGAACAGCCGCACGTCGAGTTCGACGGGCATCATGAGCGCGTTCGTATCGAGGGCGACGGTCGTCATCTACCCGGTTAGCGTCCCGATGCCGATCAGCCGCCACCGCGCGCCGATACGGCGATTGATCGCTATCTTCGCGCCCTCTTGAGCGCAGACGGGCCGTTTCAACTGCACCTCGGCCTCGTCGCCGCGGGCGCTCGTCACTGACCCGACAGTGGTCGCCGTCCCGATGGTCATCATCAGCGGTTCGCCGGTGCTGATGTCGTCGACTTCGCCGCCGTCCATGTCGCCGACGATGCGGTCGAGCAGGTCGACGTCCATAGTGAAAGAGTCCCACGTCGGCGGGAGCGAACCCGGCGGCCCGGCGAGTTGCCCGGCAAGCGCGTCGCCTTTCGTCAGACTCGGGTCGAGACCGGTACCGACGCCCAGCAGTCCGCCGGGAGTCACCTTGTCGACCGTCTCGCCGCCCGCCTGCAGCGAGCGGATGGTCGTCGTGATCGGCTGGTACTCCGACTGGCCGCCCGTTTCGACCTCGCGTCCGGGGCGGACCTCGATCTCGTCGCCTTTCTCCAGACCGCCCTTGACGAGGCTTCCACCGAGTACGCCGCCGGACAGTTTCTCCCAGGTCGTTCCCGGGCGGTTGATGTCGAAACTCCGCGCGACGTGCATCTGCGCGTCCACGTCGGGGTCCCGTTCGGGCGTCGGGATCTCCTCCTCGATAGCGTCGATGAGGAGGTCCACGTTGACCTCCTGCTGGGCGCTGATCGGCACGATGGGCGCGCCCTCCGCGACGGTGCCCTCGACGAAGTCCTGTATCTCCTGGTAGTTCTCGCGTGCCCGGTCCGCGTCGACCAGGTCGACCTTGTTCTGTGCGATGACGATGTTGTCGATGCCGATGATGTCCAGCGCGCTCAGGTGTTCCGCGGTCTGGGGCTGGGGGACGGGTTCGCTCGCGCTCACGACGAGGACCGCACCGTCCATGATCGCGGCACCCGATAGCATCGTCGCCATCAGCGTCTCGTGGCCCGGCGCGTCGACGAACGAGACGGTACGGAGTACGTCCGTCTCGACGTCGTGCTCCGAACACGTCTCCTCGACGGTGAACGCTTCCGGTTCATCGCCTTCCGGGCAGCGGCGGAACGTCGCGTCCGCGTAGCCGAGACGGATAGAGATTCCCCGCTTCATCTCCTCGCTGTGCTGGTCCGTCCACTCTCCGCTCAACGCCTGGACTAGCGTCGTCTTACCGTGATCGACGTGGCCGACGAGTCCGATGTTCACCTCCGGTTGTTGGTGTGTTCCTGGCATGTGACCTCCTGAAGTAATCTTGTAGTGATTTCGCCCCGAACGACTGATAAACCTACTGTTCTCGTGCGGGTCGCGGCGGGCCGTTCGTCCGTCCCGTTACATCCGACCGGGCCTCCGTATACGATTCAGTGCTGGCTGGGCCGATCCAGCCCTGGCCCCGACCGGTCGAATTCAGTTTCCGGAGCGTCGAACGCGGCGGAAATAATAACTGCCATTACATGAATGTAATTTAGCGAACGTTTTAGGCGGTGGCAGTAGATCACCCTCGTATGAGCGAGGCCAGCGAAGCGAGCGAAACTGTCCTGCAGGACTGCGACGACTGCATGACTCCAGCCGAGGCGTTCTCCGTCATCGGAAACGAGACGCGACTGGAAATCCTCGAAGCCCTCTGGACGGCCGAGGAGCGACCGGTGTCGTTTTCCGACCTGCGGAAACGCGTCGGAATGCGTGACAGCGCGCAGTTCAACTACCACCTCGACAAACTCCGCGGCCAGTTCGTGCGAAAGACCGAGGACGGCTACGGGTTCCGACACGCCGGCTGGGCGGTCATTCACGCCGTGCAGGCGGGATCGATAAACGAGCATCCACGCATCGAACCGTTCGGCGTCGAGGGCAACTGCGTCGACTGCGGCGCGGGACTGCAGGCCAGTTACGACGACGAGCGGATCGTAGTCGACTGCGAGGAGTGCGGGCGAATTCACGCCAACTACCCGTTCCCGCCCGGCGGTCTCGACGACCGTACGACCGGCGAGGTGATGGCCGCGTTCAACCAGCGCGTCCGGCATCTACACTGCCTGATGGCCGACGGCGTCTGCCCGGAGTGCAGCGGCACCGTCGAGACGACCGTCGAACGCGACCCCGCGACCCTCGAACTCGACGTGGCGGTCCGCCATGAGTGCCAGCGCTGCCGACATCAGCTGACGACCTCTATCGGTCAGGTACTGCTCGACCACGCGGAGATAGTCTCGTTCTACCGCGACCACGGCATCGATCTGAATCAGGTTCCGTTCTGGACGCTCGCGTGGTGTACAGACGACGAGTACACGACTGTCGTCTCCGAGGACCCCTGGCGGATCCGACTCGACGTCCCGGTCAAATGCGACGAAGAAGGCCCAGCCAGCAGCCGTGACGCGCCCAGTTCGGGAAGCGGCGAGACGCTCTCGCTCACGGTGGACGACGACCTGACCGTCACGGAAGTCGAGCGAACGCCGGTCGGCGACGAAGTCCGGACGACGCCCTGAACTACTGAAAGGATTTTCAGTAAGCCGGGCTACAGAAATGTTCTTCAGATTATACTTTAGTCGTTGGGGGTTCTCTATCTATCTGTGAAGACCGATGCCTGCTAAACACACTTCAGTACGACGCGACCACAGTTCGAGAGCCGTCCGAACCGGCGCTCCAGTAAGCAGCGTCGGCGAAATAGTCCGCCGAGCGAACCGCGCGCTGGTCGGCCTGTTCTGGGCCGCCGTCGCCGCGCTCACCGTCGCCGGCGGCGTCGCGGTCATCACCTCGTTCGAGGGCGCTGGCGCGTTCGCCATGGTCGTCGGAACGGCCGTGTTGTTCGTCGCCATCGCCGCCGTCCCGTTCGTCGCTGTCCGTGCCGT
Source organism: Halostella sp. PRR32 (assembly GCF_034808085.1). NCBI lineage: Archaea > Methanobacteriati > Methanobacteriota > Halobacteria > Halobacteriales > Natronoarchaeaceae > Halostella > Halostella sp. PRR32. The sequence goes on along the minus strand of NZ_JAXHGL010000002.1, from coordinate 193,081 downwards.
CGTCGCCGCGCTGTCTCGCTCGCAGGGCTAACTCCCTGCCTGATATCGACCGTTTTCGCGCTTTCTCGCCAACGTTCCAGTCGACGCGGTTTTCGCTTACATCACAGCGCAGCCCGGAGTTTTGAGTACCGGCAACATCTAGTTAGGACTCCTAAATATAATATTTAGACTAGTCTAATTTCGATATGGCACAGACTCGACGGACTGTCGACGACAGTATCGATTCGAGAACGGATCCTCGATGTGGAGAGAGATCGTGACGGGTATCGATTACGACGACGCCGAGACGCTTACGGCGGCGCTGGAAGACCGCCTGACGGCGACGCTCGCTCCGGATACCGTCAGTCGCCGGTCGGTTCTCGGCGGTATCGGCGTCGCCGGAAGTGCCGCCCTCGGCCTCTCCGGAACGGGCGCGGCGGACGGCGACCACGACGACGATGAACACGGAAACTTCGGCCCGAACGGCGAGTATGGGGACGAGAATTTCGACCCGCACGACTTCCTACGGACGTTCAACACGGGCGGCGAGGGCCAGGACAACGTGAACGAGAACGTCTACGAGGAGGACGGACAAACGGTGCGACACTTCACGCTCACCGCCGTGGACACGACGATCACCATCGCGCCGGGCGTGGAGTTCGACGCATGGACGTTCAACGGGCAGGTCCCCGGTCCGACGCTCCGCGTCGTGGAGGGCGACACCATCCGGGTCACGTTCGTCAACGGGAGCTCACACGCTCACACCATCCATCCGCACGTGAAAAACGTCGATCCGCGGATGGACGGTACCCCGCAGAACGGCCCCGGCGTCCTCGAAACAGGCGAGGAATTCACCTACGAGTGGGAGGCCCAACCGGCAGGCCTGCACTTCTATCACTGTCACTCGCTCCCCCTGAAAGAACACTTCCACCGAGGCCTGTACGGGGTTATCGTCGTCGACCCGGACCCCGATCGGGTCCGCGAAAATCCACGCGAGTACGTCTCCGGAAACCGTCCCGTCTCCGACGAATACGCCGCGGAACTCGTCGAGACGGCCAAAACGCGCAACCACGAGTACTCCGAGAACGCCCGCTACGACGAGATGGTGATGGTGATGAACGGGTTCGACACCAACTTCGACGGCGAGAACGAGGTGTACGCCGCCAACACGCGCGCATTCGCCTACGGCGTCGGGTCGACCGACGCCAACGGTGAGTGGGAAGCCGGCGAAACGATCCGTCCCATCCAAATCGACAAGAACCAGCGCCAGCGCGTGTACTTGCTCAACGCGACGGAGTTCGACCCGATCAACTCCTTTCACACGCACTCGCAGTTCTACGATTACTACGACCACGGGACGACGCTAGAACCCACTCACAGCACCGTCGACACCGTCATGCAGTGTCAGGCTCAGCGGGGGATACTCGAACTCGACTACTCCGACCACGAGCAGGGTCTGTACATGTTTCACGCCCACCAATCGGAGTTCGCCGAACTCGGCTGGATGAGCTTCTTCGAGGTGGTCTGAATGACGGACGCAGACGCTTCCACGGACGGCGGCACCGCGACGGACCGCGTGAACGTGCCTTTCGGTCTGCCCCGATGGGTGGCTGCAGCGGTGCCGTTGCTGCTACTGGCGCTCATCGTGGGATGGTTTCTGGTCGCACCGCCGTTAGGCGGCGTCCAGTCCGGCGAACCGCTGCCGGACGTGACGGTGAGCCACGCGACGCTCCCGGACGACGGCACCGTCGTGTTACACGTCGTGAACAACGGTCCCGAACCGGTGACGGTCTCGCAGGTGCTTGTCGACGAGGCGTACTGGCAACACACGGTGACGAGCGGCGGCGAAGAGACGCGAACGCTCGCACCCGGACAGGGCGCGACGGTGCGGGTCCTCTACCACTGGCAACCGGGATGGGATCTCGACGTCGCCCTCGTCCTCTCCGACGGAACGACGGTCCATCACGACATCGAGGCACCGCAACCGACGCCCGGAATGACGGCGGGAACGCTCGGGACGCTCGCGCTGGTGGGACTGTTCGTCGGCGTGATCCCTGTTGCGCTCGGCATGCTCTGGTTTCCGTTCATGCAGGGTATGCGCGACCGCTGGCTCCACGCCGTGCTCGCCTTCTCCGCGGGCGTCCTCGCCTTCCTCGGCTTCGACGGCGGCTTCGAGGCGTTCGAGGTGGCGCAGGATATCCCCGGCGCTTACGAGGGCCACCTGCTGGTCGTCCTCGGTGTCCTCGGAGCGATGCTCGTCGTCCAATCCGTCACCGCCTGGAGCGCCGACGACCGAGGGAGCGGCCTCGCTCTTGCGTACATGGTCGCCGTCGGTATCGGCCTCCACAACCTCGCAGAGGGACTCGCGATCGGTAGCGCGTTCGCGCTCGGTCGGATGTCCCTCGGCGCGTTCCTCGTCGTGGGGTTCATGATCCACAACGTCACGGAGGGACCGGCCGTGGTCGCACCGGTGGCCCGCGGCGAGCGCCCCGCGCTCGGGCACTTCGTCGCCATCGGCGCGATCGCCGGTGCGCCGGTCATCCTCGGCGGCTGGATCGGCGGATTCGCCTTTTCGCCGACCCTGGGTGCCTTCTTCCTCGCACTCGGCGTCGGAGCTATCGCGCAGGTCGTCTGGGAGATAGCCGACATGGTCCGCGACCGAGGTGGTCGCCTCGGTAGCGCGACGAACGCCATCGCGTTCCTCGGCGGCCTCGTCGTGATGTACGCAACTGACCTGTTAGTGATGATCTGACGGCCGTTCGACGGTAGGCCGACGCCGACTGACCGCGACCCTTTTTTCGTCCGCGCCCCTCTCTCCAGTCGTGCGAGAGTTCGGGTTCGAACTGGCGCTGTGTGCCCACTTGGAGGACCCAGAGACGCTCGTCGCCCGACAGCTAGGCGGCGGTGTCGCCGCTCCCGGGAACCGTATCCTCGATGTCGTTACCGTGACCCCTGGTCCGGAGTTCGACGCCCGAACGGAGATAACGCCGGCACGGATCCCCGCCCTCGCCGTCGAGAGCGACGTGGGGCCCGGCCGCTTCCAGTACTGGAAGGACGCGTTCGACTGCCACCCGGACCGCGCCCGCGACGTGGTCGACCGCGCCGTCGATGTCGGCTTTTTCGAGCGAGAGCGACGGGGCAACCGCGACTACGTCCGACAGGTCGCCCGGTATCCGGACTGGTTCGGCCGGATCCGGGCCATCGAAAACAAACCCGATCTCGGCTCGCCGGGCGCGCTCCGTCGCCAGTTACGGACGGATGTCAGCCTTGCTCTCGCGGACGAAGTCGTCCTCGCGACCGAGAGCCACGTCACCCGTGCGCATCTGAACCGCATCCCCGACGAGGTCGGCGTCTGGCGGTTCGACCCCCCCGACGGCGTCGAGGTGGTTCAGCCGCCGACGCCGCTTCCCGTCGCTGCGGGTGGTATCGAACTCGTCGAAGAACACCCAGGTCGCGCCGAGATACGGCCAGTCACCGCCGCAGAGAAAGCTCAGTACCGTCGCCGCCTGGCAGAACGCGCCTACGGCAAGGGGTGGCGACCCGACGAGTTTCCGGCCTGCCGGCGGGCCACGGTCGAGCGCGGCGGCGTTCCGCGCTGTGACTGGCACGGCCGCGTCGTCGACCCGGGAAACGAATGCGGACCGGACTGTCCGGGGTACGCACCCGACGACGGCCCCACTGTCGACGCCGCCGCCGAACGCGCGGACCGGTCACCGTGGGTCGACGACCCCGACGGCGTCGCGCGGCGACAGGCGGGTCTCGACTGGTTCTCTTATAGTGGTCACTGAAAATCAATACACACCTGATCGCACGAAAGCAATGCGATCAGCGTGTAAATCGTTTCAGTGACTACTATTGCTCTGTGCCTCGTCGAGCCAGTCCGGCTCTTCGACCGTCGTCGACCCGATGTCTCGCGTCGCGTAACGGAGTGAGAGTTCCTGGGTCGAGTCGGACTCCCGGGTGTAATCGACGGTGTACTCGTACATCACGCCGTCTTCGGTCACGAGCAGCGTCGCGGAGAGGTCACTGATGTTGTCCTCGCTGGCGTCGGTCGGCAGTGCGCTGTAGTTGGCGACGCCGGTCGCCTCGTACCGGGTGACACCGACGCCCTCGTGGGTTTCGGTGCCGCGCTGTTCCCACTCGAAGGCGTCGATGTTGTCCGTGTTGACGGACGCAGACGCGGTCTCCGCGTTCTGAGTCGTCTCGTACCGTGTGTCGCCGCCCTCGGGGACCACCTTCTCGTAGGTGACATTATCGGCCATGTACCGGTAGGTAGTCCGGTTGCCGAACAGGCTGGCGGACTGGACGACGTACTGACGGTCGTTTTCCAGGTCGACCTTCCCCCGGGTGTCCTGCGTGATCGAGGACTCGTCGCTCGTCAGCGAAATGTTGACCTCGGCTGTGTACGATCCGGCCGAACGGAGCGTGTCGCGGTGGCTCTCGTTCAGCATTTCGCCGGTGAGTTCATCGCCGGATTCGGTGTACGGTTCGACCCCGCTATCCCCGTCGTCGTTCCCGAAGATACCCGTCACGCCGGAACAACCGGCCGTGAGGACGATCATGGTGACGAAAAGCGTCGCGAGGATTCGTCGAACGGACTGCGTTTTCGAGCGTTTCATAATCTGATTGGCATTTCGTCCGGTTTTATACTGTCGGTTTTTCCTCCGGGCGGACGTACCGAACTCGGCCCCAGATCGGCGGGAGAGACGGCACGATTCACGTCTCTTCGGCCGCGAACTCTTCGCTGACGTACCACAGGAGAGCGAGGACCATCGCCGCACCGGTGACGACGACGCCGAGGCCGAACCAGTCGACGCCGCCGCCCGACAACAGCGACCCGAGGACGTAGCCGGCGGCGACTACAGCGACGAGGCCGACCAGCCGCGATCCCTCCCGCAGGCCGCTCACAGTTCGTACACCTCTCCGTCGACCGCGAGCGGTTCCTCGAACGCCTCCGCGGCCGGATAGAAGTGTGCAAGGTGGACCAGTCGGGTCCGGGCGGCGTCCAGGTCGTCGGCGAGCGCCAGCGCCCCCTCGCGAGTCATGTGTTTCGTGCCGAACGTCCGCGGGACGCCGTCCGCCCCCTCGTGACGGCCGCCGAGCGGGTGATGCTCGCAGAGACTGGCGGGAACGATAGCGTCCGCGAGCAGGAGGTCGGGGTCCGCGAGTCGCTCCCGGGACTCGTCCGGGATAGCGTAGTTCGTATCGCCCGAGAGCGATAGCTTCGCGCCCGTATCGGGGTCCTCGACGACGACGCCGTAACAGACCAGCGGCGGGTGGTCGACGGGAACCAGCGTCACGTCGAAGCCGCAGGCCCGAAACGTCGACAGCGGCGACCGCGGTTCGACCGTCACGGCGTCGAGATAGTCGTACTTCCGCTCGACCGTCTCCGCGACGCTCTCACCGGTTTCCGGGTCCGTCTCGTCGGCGGCGTACACCGGTACGTCGTCGAGCAGGCGGTATGCGTTGCCGAGTCCGTCGAGGTGGTCGAAATGGACGTGTGAAACGAGGATACCGTCGGGCAGGTCGACGTCCTGCGTGAGAAACTGGTGCCGAAAGTCCGGACTGGCGTCGACCAGCAGCGACTCGCCCGTTCGGTCGTTGCGGACGTGGACGGAGAACCGGGTTCGTTCGACTCCCATCTCCGAGGCCTGCTCGCACGTTTCGCAGTCGCACCCGGGGGTCGGCGTCCCCGTCGTGTCGCCGGTGCCGAGCAGGGTGACTCGCATCAGTGGTCGTGAGAGTGGTCGTGTCCGCTGCCTCCATCACTCGACCCGCCGATGTCGCCGCCGGCGACCAGCGCGTCGTGGTCGCCCTCGATCATGTCCATGTTTTTCAGCGTGTCGCGCTCCTCGAAGTCGGCGACGGCGTCTTCGAGGTCCTGCTGGGTGAGCGTCGTCCGCTCTTCGGTCAGCGCGTCGAGCACCGCCTCGCGGAGCACCATCCGGAGGTCGCTGCCGGTCAGTCCCTCCGTCAGGTCGGCGATCCCCTCGGGGTCGAACTCGTCGATGTCCATCGCCCGGGTGATCACTCTGAGGATGTCCGCCCGCATCCCGAGGTCCGGTTTGGGGAAGTTGACGATCTCGTCGAACCGCCGCCATGCCGCGGCGTCTAACTGGTCGGGGTGGTTCGTCGCGCCGATGAGCAAGACGTCGTCCTGGATGAGACTGATGTCGTCGATGCTCTTGAGCAGGGTGTTGACGGCCCGCTTGATAGCGGCGTGTTCGTCGGACGAGCGGGTTTTGGCGACGAAGTCGAACTCGTCCATGAAGAGGATACAGGGCGAGAGCCGCTTCGCTACCTCGAACACCTTCTCGACGTTTTTGGCCGTCTCGCCGAGATACTGGCTCGTGATCATCGACAGTTTCACCTCGACGAACGGCAGGTCGAGGTTGTGCGCCAGCGCCCGGGCGGACGACGTCTTCCCCGTCCCCGGCGGGCCGACGAACAGCAGTTTCCCTATCTCGCGGAGGCCGATCTTCGCGAGGTACTCGCGGTGTTCGATGGCTTTGACGATCTTGTTGATCTCCGCCTCCTGGTCCTCCGTCAGCACCAGGTCGTCGAGCGTCATCTCTATCTCCTCCGGCGCGCGGATGTCGACGAGGTCTAACATCTCCTCCTCTTCCTCGTCGTCGAAGTACTCCTCAAGCAGGCTATCTATCCACACGCGGTCGGCCTGGATCGGTCGGTTGGCCTCCCGCGCGCTTTCGTACTCGACATCCACGCCGTCGGCTCCCTCGAAGTAGTACGCGAGCGTCGGATTGCTCCGGATCCGGGCGTCGTCTGCCCGGTCGAGAAACCACTCCTCGGCCATCTCCGACTCGCTGAGCGAGATAGAGCCGGTGAACTCGTCACGTTCCGTAAACATGAGGTCGGAGACGGCGTCCCACGGTCGTTCGATGCCGGTCGCCGACCGCGCGGTATTGTTGGTCACGGACAGCGGCCGTTCGATGCCGCCCGGTTCGTCCTCATCGTCGCCGCCGGTCCAGAACACCTTGCGGTATCGCGGCGGCAGGTCGTTCTCGTCTAAGCTTCGTTCGTCGTCGTACACCCGGGTCGTCAACAGGAACTCGACGACGTCAAGCGCCCCGTCCTTCATTCCCCGAAGGGTTGGGACGGGGGAATCTTAAGGCCGTCGAAGCGCGCAAGCCACTGAACCGCCGGACAGCGTCAGGCTGTTCGCGCCAGCAGTCGGCCCGTCCTGCGTCGCGGTCGTCCGTCGGCTCTCTCCGTGCGGTCGTCCGGTAGAAATTGTCCCTCTCGCGGTCGTCCGCTGCTCTCTCCCGTACTCGATACCGCTTTACTCCTCGTCGAGATACGCCTCGTCGATGAAGATCACGAACGGGCTACCGTGTAAGTAGCGCTGGAACTGGTGGGCTCGGTAGCCGTCTAGCTTCCGCTCGTAGGCTCCGGCGTCGTTCCGTAGCGAGATGATAACCGGCGGCGGGTCCTCGTCGAACTGGCTCGCGTTCGTCGTGCTTTCGACGACGAGTTCGGCGTCGGTCTCGTCCCGGTTGTACTGCTCGGCCTCGAGATACCACGCGACAGGCAGCCTGTCGAACCAGCCGCTCGGTCGAGCCGGGGGCTGGTCGTTGATGGACTCGTTCCGCGCGTTGAACTCGGACCCGTACCACATCACGTCGACGCCCTCGTTCTCCCGGCTTATCTCGTAGACGGTGTTCAGCGTGGGCTTCAGGTCCGAGGACGACTGGGCGTACTGGACGAGTTCGTTGTCGGGGTCGGTCGGGTTCCGGTAGTTCGTCTCCATCACCGCCCCGCCGACCTGCGCCGTCAGGAGCAACAGGAGGATGACCGCCGCGGAGACGCCCACCCCGTCGCCGTCAGCGTACGCGTCGACGCCCCAGCGCCCGATCAGTGCCAGCCCGACCGCGGCGGGCAGAGCGAGCGGGACGAGGGCGTGGATGGTCGCCCACGGCGCGGGAATGTCGGTGATGATCGGATAGCCGAAGACGCTCACCGCGCCGATGTACCCGCCCAGGGCGACCACGTCGCGTGGTCCCCGCGACGAGTACCGGTCCGCGACGAACCCGACGACTGCGAGCGCGAGGAGGACAACAGCGCCGTCCTCCATCGTGCTGACGTAGTCGTTCCAGTAGTAGAGGAACTCGTGGTCCTCGCCGGTCCCCCACTGATGCTGGAACTTCCGCCAACTGACGAGTAGCGCGTCCTCGACGACGGCGACGAACATGCCCGGTCGGCCGGCGGCGAGTTCCTCCAGCGACCAGTACAGGCCTATCCCCTCGGTTCCCCCCGCTATGTGGGTCGGATAGTCCGGGTAGCTCCCCTTCCGCGGCGCGTAGAAGAACACGACGACCGCGAAGAACTCGGCGACGACGGCGAGACTCAGGAGGAGTTTCGTCTTCCGGGCGCGAACGGCGTCGGGGAGTCCGGCGAGTAGCCGCCCGCGGTCGTCACGACGGCGAGCGCTGACGGGGTCGAACGTCAGGGCCGCCGCGGCGTACCGTCGCAACTCGCCGTACGGGTTCCGGTCGCGAACGCGGGCGAGAAACAGTCTGTGGTCGAGCAACAGGACCGCAGCGCCGAGGAGACAGAGCGCGTACACCAGCGCGTTCTCCTTGGTGGTGTACGACAGCGCGTACGACGCCGTCGCCGCGAACAGGTAGCGGTGCTTGCGCGTGTCGTACCACCGGACGAACAGCCCCAGCGCGATGAACGTGAACGCGGCGAGCGGAATGTCGCTCCGCATGAACCGCGAGTAGTAGAGGAGGATGGGGTTGAACGCCAGTACGACGGCCAGCGCGACGACTTCGCTGTCGCGCAGGCGGTCGCGGAACAGCCACGCGGACAGCGGCAGGCAGGCCCCGATCAGCGCGGTCGAGAGCCGCATCGTGAAGTCGTTGGCCCCCAGCGCGGCGAACACCTTGCTGTTGACCAGCGGCAGAAACGGCCCGTGGACGATGGGGCGGTACTCGTGAACCCCAGTCACGGCGTACCGGACCGTCCAGTAGGCGACGCGGGCCTCGTCCTGATGGGCGACCCGCGCGCCGAGGTCGTAGAGGCGGACGACGAGTCCGCCGAGCGTCACGGCGAGGAGGGCAACCGCCGTCCCGCGGCGACCCGAGAGGGCGTCCGGCAGCGAGAACCGGTCGGTCATGATCGTGCCGAGATCAGTAGCGGATAAATGGTTTGTGTGTTGTGATGCGCTCTCGGCGGACCACCGAAAAGGGAAAATACAAGATCCCCCGGACTGGATAAAACGCGCGCCAAGCGATCCGTACGTGATCGAATCCACCCATCTACCGAGTCTGTTCTAGGGGTTGGCTGTCCTGGCGTTCTCCGTCGTCGTCTATTTTCGGTCATTGGGAACGTTTCACGGCCTCGAGTCGCCCCTGTGGGCGACTGCGATACTTCTCTCCGGGAACCACGACCTGTTGTGGGGGATCGCGGTGACGCTGCTGTTCGCGGGGAGGGCGATAGCTCGGACGAGATACGGGGGCGGCCCCCGAAACAGTCCGTAGGCGGTCAAACTCCTTTCGCAACCCTGCTGGTTTTATGCCCATTTAAGTTCGTGAGGAACGTCGATTCGCGCATGGCAAGCGACACGACGCCCGTCATCGTGCGGGCGTACCGAACGCCGCAGGGCAAGGAGGACGGCGTCTTCGCCGACGTGCGGAGCGAGGACCTGTCGATCCCGCTGATCAACGAGATACTCGCCGACACCGGGCTCTCCGGGGAGGAGATAGACGACCTGATGTGGGGCTGTGCCCAGCAACGCGAGGAACAGGACAACAACCTCGCACGGGTGATCGCGTTGCTCTCGGACCTCGGCGAGGACGTTCCCGGTACCACGATCAACCGCTGGTGCGCGTCGTCGATGCAGACTATCATCTCCGCGTCCGACGCCATCCGCGCGGGCCAGCGCGACGCCATCATCGCCGGCGGCGTCGAGTCGATGTCCCGCGTCGAGATGGGCGCGAGCCACGGTTACATCCACCCCCGGATGGCCGAGGAGTACAACGTCGGCGAACTCCAGATGGGGATGACCGCGGAGGAAGTCGCCGAGCGGTTCGACGTTTCCCGCGAGGAGCAAGACGAGTACGCCGCTCGGAGCCAGCAGCGCGCCTGCGCGGCGACCGAGGAGGGCCGCTTCGACGACCAGATAATCCCCATCGAGACCGAGGACGGTCTGGTCGAGGAGGACGAGGGCCTGCGGCCCGGCACGACGAAGGAAAAACTCGCCGAACTCCCGACCGTGTTCAAGAGCGAGGGGACCGTCACGCCGGGCAACGCATCCCAGATCAGCGACGGGGCGGCGGCGACGCTCGTGACGAGCAAGGCGTTCGCAGAGGACCACGGCCTCGACATCATGGTCGAAGTGGGCGCGAACAACGTCGTCGGCGTCGACCCCCGAATCATGGGCGTCGGTCCCGTTCCGGCCACTGAAGGGTTGCTGGAGCGGACCGGCCGCGACATCGACGATTACGACCTCGTCGAACTGAACGAGGCGTTCGCCAGCCAGACGGTGTACAGCCAGCGCCAACTCGGCGTCCCGGACGACAAGTTCAACGTCAACGGCGGTGCCATCGCCATCGGTCACCCGCTGGGGACCAGCGGTGCGCGCCTCCCGGTAACGCTGATCCACGAACTCATCAGGCGCGACGGCGACCGCGGCCTCGCGACGCTCTGTGTCGGGTTCGGACAGGGCGCTGCTATCGAGTTCCAGCGTTAAACGATGTCCTCGTAGCGCGCCCCGGTCTGTTTCAGCGTCTCCGTCGAGTAGAGGCGCTCGTGGTCGTAGGGGAGGTGTTCGGCCGCGAGTTCGTCTATCTTCTCGTCGACGGCGTCGGGGTCGCGGCCGTGTATCATCGTGAACACGCTGTAGGGCCACCCCTGTTCCTCGCGGCGCGGTCGGTGATAACACAGCGTCACGTAGGGGAGGCTGCCGACGGCGGTACCGCGGTCGTCAAGGTCCTCGTCGGGCACGTCCCAGACGACCATACAGTTGCTGTCGAACCCGGTGACGACGTGGTTGACGACGCAGCCGATCCGCTTGATACAGCCGTCATCGCGCAGGCGTTCGATGGCCGCGAGAACGTCGTCGACGCCGGCGTCCAGCGCGTCCGCGACGTCCTCGTACGGCGTCGCAGTTAGCGGGAAGCCGTCCTGTATTTCGAGGAGGAGGTTCCCCTCGAATTCGCTCAGGTCGCCGGCAGCGCTCTCGCTGATCCGGGTTGCGTCGACCGACGTCCCCCGGAGCGCTTGCGGAGTCTCTCCGCTCGCGGATCCCGCGGAGCGCGGCTCCTCGCCGCTCTCTCTGGCGAACCGGTCGCGGTTCATCACGGGAAACTCCAGGTCGATGTAGTAGTCCGTCAACATCGGGAGGTTCAACACCTCACAGCCGGTCCGCTCCGCTATCTCGTCGAGGATCTCGTCCCGCCGATCCAGCGAAGCGGCCGTGACGACGAACCACACGTTCCACTCGTGGTCGCGCCGATAGTTGTGGTTTACCTGCGAATACCCGTTTATCGTCTCGGCCACCTCGTCGAAGCGGTCCTCGGGGGCCTGGACGGCCGCGAGCGTGGAACTGCCGATCACCGGCGGGTTCAGGACGGGGCCGAACCGCCGGAAGATGCCCTCCTCCGCGAGGCGTTCGACGCGGGCCAGCGCGTCCGTCTCGTCCGTACCGATAGCGTCGCCGACGGCCCTGAACGGTCGCCGTTCGACGGGGAACTCGCTCTGAAATCCGTCGACGAGTTTGGCGTCGCAGTCGTCGATACGCTCGCGCCAGTCGCCCGACTGGAGGCTCATTGATCGATATGAGGGTTGGGCGAAGGTACCTTTTTCGGGTCGCTCCGGCCCTCTCCGTTCACGCCCCGATTTCTTTGTTTCGTGAGCCCGTGGATCGGACATGGACATCCCCGATTGCTCCGAACGAACGGTGCTTTTGACCGGCGGGACTCGCGGCATCGGGCGCTTCGCGGCGCGGAAACTCTGTGCGGCCGGGGCGACGCTGCTGCTGGTCGGCCGGAACGCCGAACGCGGCGAGGCGACGGTCGAGCGGATACGGCGGGCGGGTGCCGACGCTGTGTTTCTCAGGTACGACCTGGCGACCCAGTCGGCGGTTCGGGACCTCGCGGCCGACGTTCGCGACCGCGTCGACCGCCTCGACGCGCTGGTGAACAACGCGGGGATAGCGCGGGGGAACAGGACCAGGACGCAGGAGAACGTCCCCACGACGGTCGCCGTCAACCACCTCGCGCCGTACCTATTGACTCACGAACTGATGCCGCTGCTCGCCGACAGCGCGCCCTCCCGAGTCGTCGTCACCGCGTCCGGCGTCCACGAACGGGCCTCCCTCGACAGGACTGACCTCGACCTCACGGGACCGTACGAGGGGTTCGACGCCTACGCCCGGACGAAACTGATGAACGTGCTGTTCGTCTACGAACTCGCCGACCGCCTACGCGGGACGGATATCACCGCCGCTGCGGTCCATCCCGGGTTCATCCCGTCGAGCGGCCTCTACCGCGACAGTTCGGTGTGGGTCCGTGCAGTCATGCGCTTTCTCTCTATCCTCCCGATCGGGCAAAGCGTCGAAGACGGCGGTCTGGCGCTCGCTCACGTCGCCTGTTCGGACGAGGTCGCGAACGCATCCGGACACTACTTCGACGGCACCGACCCCGCCGACCCGGCACCCGCCGCGGAGGACGCCGACCTCCGTCGGGCGCTGTGGGACCGGAGCGCTGAACTGGTCGGCGTCGACCCGGCGTGGCCGACGGTGCAACGCAAGGTCTGAGGCGGATCGTTGGCCTCGTTGAGATCCTTAGAGACGGTAGGTTCGAACGGGCTGTGGTCAATGCAGTGGGAAAACGAACCGGTACGTTCGGAGAGTAGGGCTCGTAGTCCGGTACCAACTCCGTTCTCGACCCTATGCGTCGACAATCCATACCATCTCCTGCTCTGCAGAGTCCAGCGGGGCTCCCTCGAAATCTCCTGTGACTGTCCAGTCGCTGTAACCAGTGACTTCGAACAAGAGTTCGAATTGCCGCTTCGGAATCAACGCGAATGGCGTCTCCCGCTTCGCTACGAGTTCTCCATCGTGGTATAGCTCTCGCTGATATCTGGTTACCTGTTCCACTTCGTCGTCCAAGTACGTAGTCTGGACGACCCGATACTGTTCGCCGTCGATGGTTACCTCGTCGGTTTGAGGCTCACCGTACTCCTCGACGGCGTCGAACCGAGGGACAAACGTGTTTAACGCAAAGCGGCCCTCGGGAGCGAGCGCATCTCGGATGCTTCGTAGTGCCTGTTTTTGCTTCTCAAGCGTATGTGTGAAATTGAATGCTCGGGCCGGCGCATAGATGAATCCGTACTCACGGTCGACATCGAAGTCGGTTGCGTCGTCGACCCATACAGTCGGTGAGAGGCCGCGGTCGGTAGCTTTCGACCGGAGACGGTTCAAACTCCCTTCCGAGAGGTCAAACCCATCAACATCGAGGCCAGCGTCAAGCAACTCGAGGTATACACGACCTGTTCCCACGCCAACTCCGAGTGCGGGACCGTCGGCCTCGGTTGCGAGATCTCGATAGAAGCCGACGTCTTCCGGTGGAGAATTCCCGTTTTGCTGATCAAACCTGGCGTCCTGCACCGCCGCAAAGGTGTCGAAGAACGAACCGGTGTCGTCCATACGAGGTCAGATCGTCACGGGAGAACTTAACATATCGTCTCCGCTCCATCTGTCAAGTCCGCAGCCCTACCTATCACACTACGTCCGATGAACTGTCGGGGGTTTCAACAGAGCCAGACTGGTGGCACTGTGTGCCGGTGTTCGGCCATCCCACGTCGGCGAAACACCGACACGAATCACAACAGCCTCTGAACGGTTCCGAGAAACGGGACGCTTTTGCGGGGCGCGACCCAACCCGGGCGTATGGCCGAGGCAACCGAGACGTACGGCGAGTGGCCCCTGAAGCGTCTGATGACTGAGGTCGTCGGCTCCGGGCCGAAATCCGCTGCGGACATGTCTCGCGACCAGGCCCGCGAGGCGTTCCAGCGGATCCTGGGTGACGAACCGGACCCGACGACGCTCGGGGCGTTCTGGCTGGCGAACCGCTGGAAGCGGAACAACCCCGAGGAACTGGCGGCCTACACCGACGTGATGGTCGAGGAGTCCGTCGAGCGGGCCGAACCCGACGCCGACCCCGTCGACTGCGGCGCGAACTACGACGGGAAAAACGACAGCGCGCTGCTCGGCGTCGCCGCCGGCGTCGTCGCCGCCGGCGCGGGCACCCCCGTTGTCGCCCACAGCGGCGACCGAGTGCCGACGCACAAGGCCTGCGCGTACAAGCACGTCCTCGACGAACTCGGCGTCCGAACGGAACTCGACCGCGCCGAGAGCGCGGACATGGTCGACGCGACCGGGTTCGGGTTCTACTACCAGCCCGAGTTCAACGCCGGCATTCAGGACCTGTACGAGCGCCGCGACCAGATGGGCGTACGCACGTTCGTCAACACCGTCGAGACGCTTGCGAACCCGGCGAACGCGAACGTCCACCTCGGCAGTTTCTACCACCTCGCGTTCGCCAAGAAGGTGACTGACACGTTCGCCGAGATGGAGACGGAGAGCCCCGACCGCGTCATCATGTTCCAGGGGATGGAAGGGTACGACGACATCCGGCCGGGGTACACGAAAGTTGCCGAATGGCGCGACGGCGACTTCGAAGACTACGAGATAGAAACTCCCGAGTACGGCATGGAGTTCGAGGAGGAGGACCTCGAAGTCGACGACGTGCCTGCCGACTCCGCACGCATCACCGAGGCGGTCGTCGCCGGCGACCGTGAGGACCACTTCGCCGACGCCATCGCCGTCAACGCCGCATTCCGGATCTACGCCCGCGGCGACGCGGAGACGCTGGAGGACGGTCTCGACCTGGCTCGCGAGGCCATCGACGACGGGAGCGCCGCGGCGGTCCTCGACGACCTCCGCGCGTTCTGACACTGTCGAACGGTCCCACCGGATTCCGGCTCATTCGATCATCTCTACGTCCGTCACCTCGAACCGCGCGCCGCCGGACCTGTCGTCCCGGCGAGACTCGGACCCTCCGCTCTCTCCCGTCTCGCCGTCATTCCTACCCTTCGCTGAGTCACCGGCTCTCTCCTCTACCGCCGAGTTGCCGTCGCTTTCGCTCTCCGTCACGCTGACCGACCAGTCGTGCATCTTGGCCGTCCGGTCGACGATAGCGAGACCGAGACCCGAGCCGGCGGTGGTGTAGCCGTAGTCGAACACCTTGTCTCGCTCGCTCTCGGGGATCCCGGGGCCGTCGTCGGCAACGAAGAACCCGTTCGTCCCGTCGGCTTCGTCTATCCGTCCGACGCGAACAGTGACGTCGTCGCCGCCGTGTTGGACCGCGTTGCTGATGAGGTTTTCCAGTAGATGAGAAACCACTGCGGAGTCCGCCCGAACGGTCGGCGCGTCGTCGATGGCGAGGGTCGCATCCTCGGTGTCGACGGCGGCCCACGCTGTTCGTACCGCCGCACCCAGGTCGACCGGTCCCAGGTCGATCTCGTTGCGGCGGAGGAACACGAGCGAGTCCTCGACGATGGATCCGATCCGATCGAGAGCGTGTCGGAGTGATGACACGTGTGTGGAGTCGTTCTCCGTCGCCAGCAGGTCCAACTCTCCCATCGCCACGGTTAGCGGGTTTCTGATGTCGTGCGAGAGGACGCTAGCGACCGTCTTCAGGCGCTCGTTGCGGTCGGCAACGGCTTCTTCGGCCAATTTTCTCTCGGTGATGTTCATATGCATCACGAGAACATATGCGGTGTCACCGCGGTCGAACGGGACCGCACGCATCATGAACCAGCGGCGCTCGTTCGGAGAGTGACAGGGGTACTCGTGTTCGAACGACTCGCGCTCGCCCGAGATAACGGCCCGTATCCCGTCGCCTGCTTCGCGGATCTCCTCGTCGCTGTCGCAGACGTTCAGGTAGTTCATCCCGAGGGAATCCGTCTGCATACCGTTCTCCGCGCCGAACTCCTCCCAGGCCTGATTCGTGTAGACGATGGTGCCGTCCGCGTCCAGGATCGCTACCTGAGAGGGGAAAGCGTCGAGGGCGGCTCCTTCGAGCGAAACGGATCGGTTCATACACCGTACTAGCGCTTCAGGTTTATGATACGTTCGGCCAGTTCTGGTCGTTGCGAGAGCGGTTCGATACCGACGCCCGTCTCAGTCCCGCGGGATAGCCACGTTCGCCAGTTTGTCCCCGCCGACGACGGTCGCTTCGCGGGTGAGCGAATAGAGGATCCCGCTCCGGTCGACGGTCGGTTCCTGCAGGACTTCGTACGTCGTCGGGTCGTACACCGTTCCGAGGGGCGTCCCCGCCGCGACCCGCTCCCCGAGGGCGCGGTCCGGGTTCGGCCTGAAGAGCCCGGATTCCGCCGCGTTGACCCGGCCGAGGTGGTTCCGGGCCACCGTCGGTTCGCCGTCGCGGTCCGGCGTTCCGCCCAGTGCGCCGAGATACCGGAGGACGTTCAGCACGCCCGAAACGCCGGTCTCGACCGCTTCCTCGACTATCTGCTTGCTGTGGGCGAGTTCCGGCGTGATCGACGGGATTCCCTCTTCGGCGGCGGCGACGCGGAACTTCCCGGAGAAGTTCCGCCGTTTCCACTCCTCGCTCGCGTCGTCGCCTGCGGGCTCCGCCAGCAGCAGATCGGTTCCGAACGCCGCCGCCAGTTCGCGGCACTGCGCGTCCCCGTCTTTGAAAACGACGTGCGTGTGCATGTCGGGGCTCCCCGTGTGCAGGTCGACGACGGCGTCGGCGTCGCTCGCGAACTCCCACAGGCCGGCCGCTAGCCGTTCGTGAAGCGTGCCCGTCGGGTTGCCCGGCCACACGCGGTTCATGTTCGAGTGGACGCTGTCGAGTTGCTCCGGCGTGGTGTAGGAGACGCGGTCGAACGTGAGCGGGTTCGCAACCGGGACGGCGACGACGCGGCCGGCGAGGTCGGCGTCGGCGAGCGTGTCGTGAACGCGGCGGAGTACCTCCGTCCCGTTTACCTCGCGGCCGTGCTGTGCCGCCTGCAGGTAGACCGTCGGACCGTCCGCCGATCCCTCGTAGGTGTGTACCGTCGTCGTCACCGCGACGCCGGACGGGAGACGAGCGAGCGTGACGCGCTCGGCAGTGTGCATATACTCAGTGGTGGGTGCGCGGTCCCTTGTACGTGCGGTGTGTACGGTCTCGTGTCCGTTCGGTGTCGGGGTCGTGCGTCGGCGGTCTCCTCTTTCCGACCCGAGGAATGTCAGCAGGGTTTTCACCCGGGCGCTCCCAGTAGGCGTATGAGTAATCTGACTGCGACGCTGCACACGAGCGAAGGCGATATCGACGTAGAACTGTTCGACGACCGCGCCCCCCGAACGGTCGAGAACTTCGTCAACCTGGCCGAACACGACCCCGCCGCGGACGCCGACCCCGCGCCCGACACCGTCACCTGGTCGGACCCCGAGAGCGGCGAAACGCGCGGCGACGCGCTGTACGACGACGTCGCGTTCCACCGCGTCATCGAGGACTTCATGATCCAGGGCGGCGACCCGACGGAGTCGGGGCGGGGCGGTCCCGGCTACGAGTTCGAGGACGAATTCCACGACGAACTCCGCCACGACGACGCCGGAATCCTCTCGATGGCCAACTCCGGCCCCGACACGAACGGTTCGCAGTTCTTCATCACGCTGGACGCTCAGCCCCACCTCGACGACCGCCACGCCGTCTTCGGGAAGGTGACCGAAGGAATGGACGTGGTCGAGGAGATCGGCTCCGTCGAAACCGGTCCGAACGACCAGCCGAAAGAGGAGGTCGTGCTGGAGTCGGTGACCGTCCACCGCGACTGAGGCGGTGAGCGTCCTCTCGCCGCAAACGAGGCGGTGAGCCTCGCCGTCGCAACGGCCACGAACTACCGAGTTCGTGGCGGTTACCCGTTCGTCTCACTCGCTCCTTTCCACTGCGCGACGTGGGTGAGCGTGACCAGACCGAGTCCGCCGACGAGGTTACCGGCCGTAGTCACGGCCGTCGTCTCGGCTAACGCCGCGAGGCCGACCTCCGCCCCGAGGAAGAGGCCAAACACGACGTGCAACACGGTGACGATGACGTGGTCGAACGGCCCGAGCGCCAGCAGTACGCCGACGATGTAGGCGAGGACGATCCGGCTTCCGACGCTGTCGACGCCCTGCAGGAGATACGACAAGAGGGCGACGAGCGCGCCGCCCGTGAACGCTTTCGCGAACTCGCCGACGGCCGTCCGGTGGACGAGTTCCACGGCCGTTTCGCTTAACACCGTCGCCGCGCTCGGCGGTAGCGCGCCCTCGACCGACAGGAGAAGCACGAAGGGGAGGCCCCCGACCAGGTTCAAGGCGAACGTCACGGCCCAGAGACGGAGGATCGGTGAGACCAGCCACGACCCCGACTGTTCGACCGCCGCTGCGACCGGGTCGAAGAAGTTCTCGTTGAACAGTTCCGCCCGGCCGACGACCAGAAACACCAGCCCGAACCCGAACGCCAGTGCGCCCGCGATTTTGCCGACCTCGCCGAACTCCGGTTCCACGAGTCCCTCCACGATCCCGAGAGCGATGTGGCCGAACACGATCGTGAACCCGGCGATGACACTGGTCGAGGCGAGTTCAAGCGTCGACTGGTCGAGTCGTCGTTGTCCCTCCGCTGCCGCGCGGTCGAAGATCTCGGACGGGGGCGGAGCTGCACCCATGCGTCGAGCGTCAACGGGGGCGGTGAAAAGCACGCTCATAAGCGACCTCACACGACCTAGGCGGCAGATCTGAGGTAAAGATCGGTCCCGAGTTCCGGGATCCAGACGTCCGGTACTCGACCGAACCCAGCCGTCACTCCGTGTCGGCGAGCGCGGTGAAGTCGTCGACAGGAATGACCGAGTAATCGATGTTCAGCGTGTCCTTCGTCGCGCGGATCTGGCCGACGAACGCGGATATCTCTTCGAGGGTGCCCTCCAGGACGAACAGCTCCATGCAGTGGCGGCCGCCGACGTGACTGTGGAAGTTCGACGCGACGACGTCTTCGTGTTCGTGCCGGAGGTGCATCATCTTCTCCTCGACGCTCGTCGTCTCGAAGTCGAACAGCACGGTGACGACGCCCATCAGTTCGCGGTCCTCCAGACGCTTGTCCTCGAACTCGCCGAGCAGGTTCCTGCTGGCCTCGCGGATGACTTCGCTTCGTCCGGTGTAGCCGTGTTCCTCGGAGAACCTGTCTATTCGTTCGAGCAGGGCTTCGGGCATCGAAACGCTGACGACTGTCATGTATTAACCGGCGGGGAGTTTCGTATTAAGAGTTATTATTCAAGCGCTCTGTGGCGGCGGGAGTTGCTATTCCGATCCCGAGAACCGTCGCTGATAACGGGCCGTCGGGTGAAACATCGGTGCCGGGAACCGTAAGCCGAAAGTCCGTCCGTACCGAGAGTTCAGGTAATGAGCGATTCGGACGAGGTCCTCGCGGCGAGCGACGTCGGCGAGAGCGACGCCCCGCCGGTGGCAGAGAAACCGTACAAGATCATCTTCGAGGCGAACAAGTGCTTCGGCGCGGGCAAGTGCGCCGAGGTGGCGACCAACTGGGAGATGGACCTGAAAAGCGGGATGGCGAAACCGCGGTCGTACTTCTTAGACGAGGACGAGGTCGACGAGAACGTCCGGGCTGCGGAGGTGTGCCCGGCGAAGAAGGGGGACGGCTGTATCCACGTCGTGGACCGGCGCACGGACGAGGAGATCGCGCCGGACCCGCAGGACGACGGGACGCTTTCTGTCGACTGGTGACGATGCCGCGGGACGAACGCGAGCACAGACACGGCCTCGACGACACCCGGGACCACCTGCGTCGACTTTTCGGGTCGTTCGTCCCACAACCGGTCGCGCGCCGCGCGGTCGCCGTCAGCGTGACCACCGATGCAGACCTGTACACCGTCGGTGACCGGATCCCGATCACGGTCGAGTTTCGGAACCGTCTCCCCGTCCCCCTCACGGTCCGGACGCCGGGGAAGCGCCTCTGGGGGTGGACCGTCGACGGTGAACTCGAAGCCAGCGACGAACCCCGGCGACGCAGTTCCGACGGGGGGAACCTCGCGTTTTCCCCCCGGGAGCGAAAGGAGATAACCCGGACGTGGGACGGTCGCTTCAAGCGAGTCGACGACCGGACCCGATGGGTTCCCGCGGATCCCGGAGAGTACGAGATAGGTGCGTTCCTCGCTATCGACGGCGACCGCCCGGCCGACTCCACGACCGTCCGAATCGAGTAGGAGCGCGGCGTTCGCGTGGGTGCGTGATGCACGAAGTGTCCGCTGTCCGCGACGGTTCGCTCGGTGACGCGGATCAGTGAACCTCGTCGAGGTCAGTCTTGTGGAGGTGACAGGCCGCGAAATGCCGACTGTCGCCGTGTTCCGTCGGCACTTCGTAGGCGGGTTCCTCCCGGGCGCAGATGCTCTGTTCGGCGAACCGTTCCCGAAGGAGCGTCGCCGCCGACTCCCAGTCGTCGGTACAGACCAGACCGATAGCTTCGTCGACGACGGTCCCCGCCTCGCCGTACGGGACGGCGTCGTCGAAAAACCGCTCGCGCACGGCGTCGACGCTCGCCGCCTCGAACGCCCGCCGGTCGACGGCGCGGGTGAACGTCCGAATATTCTCCCACTCGGCGGGCGTGAGGTCGTACTCCGGCGGCGCGATGAGTTCCGGGCATCGCGTCCGGAACCGGCAGCCGCTGGGCGGGTCGATGGGGCTCGGAACGTCACCTTCGAGGACGCCCCGCGTCCCCTTCGCCCGCGGGTCCGGAACCGGTATCGACGACAGCAGGGCGCGGGTGTAGGGATGTTGCGGGTTCTCGAACAGTTCCTCCTTGTCGGCCAGTTCGACGAGTTGGCCGAGATACATCACCGCGACGCGGTCGCTGATGTGGCGGATGACCGAGAGGTCGTGAGCGATAAAGAGGTAGGTCAGACCGAACTCCGCCTGCAGTTCGTTCATCGTATTGAGCACCTGCGCCTGGATGGAGACGTCGAGCGCCGAGACGGGTTCGTCACAGACGATGAAGTCGGGGTTGACAGACAGCGCCCGGGCCAGATTGACACGCTGACGCTGACCCCCGGAGAACGCGTGCGGATAGCGGTTGTAGTGTTGCGGGTCGAGTCCGACCTTCTCAAGCAGTTCCTTGGCCCGCTCCTCGCGGCCTTCGGCGTCGCCGTACAGCCCGTGGGCCTTCATGGGCTCCTCGACGATGCGCCCCACCTTCATGCGCGGATCCAGCGACGACTGCGGGTCCTGGAAGATCATCTGCATGTCCTTTCGCTGGCTGCGCAGTTCCTCGCCGCCGATCTCCGCGAGGTTTCGCCCCTTGAAGTAGACGTTTCCGTCGGTCGGTTCGAGGAGACGGAGGATGGTCCGGGCAAGCGTCGATTTGCCGCAGCCGGACTCCCCGACGAGCCCGAGCGTCTCGCCTTTCCGGATATCGAAACTCACCTCCTCGACGGCCCGCACGGAATCGCGGTCGTACGCGAGCGAGAACCCGTCGTCCATGTCGACCGTCAGCCCTCCGAGAAATCCGCCGTCGTCGGTGAAATGCTTCGTGAGGCCGTCGACAGACAGCAGCGTGTCACCGAACGCCACGTCGTCCGCGTCACTCATCCGCGCCACCTCCGTCGGCGGTCAGTTCCCGGTGTCTCTGTGCCCGTTCCGCGTCGTCGAGCGGTTGGCTCCCCCAGTAGCCGGCCCTGAACACCTCCTCGTGTTGCAGACAGGCCGCCCGGTGCGGGTGGCTCTCACCCTCCGCGACGGCGCGGTTCTCCGGGTGGACGTTGACACACACCTCCCGGGCGTCGGGACAGCGCGGATGGAACCGGCACCCGCTCGGCGGGTTGATCGCCTCGGGCATCACGCCTTCTATCGGGTTCAGTTCCTCGACGGTTTCGTCCGGGCGGGGCATCGAGTCGAGCAACGCCGCGGTGTAGGGGTGTTTCGTCTCGTGAAAGAGGTCGTCGACGGACGCCTGTTCGACTATCTCGCCGAGGTACATCACGTTGACGCGGTCGCAGATCTCTGCGACGACGCCCATGTCGTGTGTGACCCAGATAAAACTCGTCCCGTACTTCTGCTGTAAGTCCTCGACGAGGTCCAAGATCTGGCCCTCGACCGTCACGTCGAGCGCCGTCGTCGGCTCGTCCGCGATGATCAGACTCGGTTCGCACGCAAGCGCCATGGCGATGAGGACGCGCTGGCGCATCCCGCCGGAGAACTGGTGCGGGTAGTCGTCGAACCGTTTCACCGGCTCCGGGATGCCGACCTCGCGGAGCATGTCGACGGCCTCCTCGCGCGCCTCGGATTCGGGGAGGTCGCGGTTGATCTCGATGAACTCCCGAAGCTGTCCGCCGACGGTAAACACCGGGTTCAGACTCTCCATCGGGTCCTGGAAGATGATCGCTATCTCCCGTCCCCGGATCCGCTTTCGGACCGCCTCGTTCGAGAGCATGTCGTCGCGCTCACGGAGTTCGCCGTCGCGTTGCTCGAACCCGACGAGGGTCTCGCCTCTGTACCGGACTTCGCCGCCGACTATCTCTCCGGGGTTTTCGATGAGTCGCAGTATCGAACTCGCCGCGACGCTTTTCCCGGCTCCGGACTCGCCGACGATGCCGACTATCTCACCCTCCTCGACGGTGAAGGAGATGCCGTCGACCGCTCTGACGGTCCCCTCCGCCGTGAAAAACTGCGTCTTCAGATCGCGGACTTCGAGCAGCGGGTCGGTTCCGTTCATCAGTTGTTCACCCTCGGGTCGAGCGCGTCTCGGAGGCCGTCGCCGAGCAGGTTGAAGCCGACGACGGTGATCAGTATCGCCACTCCCGGCCAGACGCTGAACCAGGGGTTCGGCAACATGTACCCGCGTGACTGCGAGAGCATCTGCCCCCACGACGGTTTCGGCGGCTGGACGCCGAACCCGAGAAAGGAGAGACCGGCGACGATGAGGATGCTCACGCCGATCTGCAGGGTCGCCTGAACGAGAACGGGCGCGAAGCTGTTCGGGATGACGTGTCTGAGGATGATGTTCCGGTCGCGGACGCCGGCCGCGCGGGCAGCCTCGACGTAATCCTCCTCGCGGACGCTGACGACTCGCGAGCGGATGAGTCGGGCGAACACCGGGATCGTCGTGATCCCGACGCCGATCATCGCGTAGGTCAGGTCGCGGCCGAACGCGGTCATGAACGCGATGACGAGCACCAGAAACGGGATGGCATACAGCGTCTCGACGGCCCGCATCAGCGCGTCGTCGATCCACCCGCCGTAGTAGCCGGAAACGGCTCCGACCAGCGTCCCGCCGACCATCCCGATCGCAGTCGAGATGAACCCGACCTGGATGGCGATCCGGGTGCCGTAGAACAGGCGGACGAGGATGTCGCGGCCGCGGTGGTCGGTGCCGAGCGGGTGGTCCCAGGTCCCCTGGCCGAACGTGTTCTCCATCCACGCCGGCGGGAGGAGACTCCGGACGCTCGCCGGGTCGTTTTCGGGGTTTACCCAGTAGTTGTTCGCGAACCAGTACTGTTCGACGCCCATGTTGGCAAAGAAGGCGTAGTCCGAGAGGCGGTCGAAGATGACTGCGTCGATGTAGGCGAACACCGCGATAGCCGTCATCACGGAGATGATCGCCAGTCCGGCAAGCGCCGTCGGGTCGCGCCGGATCTGCCACAGCGTGTAGCTGATGCCGACTCGCGATTCGATCTCCTCTTCCTCGACGCCGCCCTCTTCGCGCCCCGACGAGAGCATCTCGTCTGATTGCGTGTCGCTCGTCGTTGCCATTAGTCGTCTCCCCCGCGTCTCGGTCGTATCAGTCGTGGTAGTCTCGCCATCATTCTCGTTCTCCGTAGGTCACTCGCGGGTCGATGTACGCGTACGAGAGGTCGGTCAGTATCACGCCGATGACGAACGTGAGCCCGAAAAACAGGGTCGTCCCCATCACGAGCTCGTAATCCTGGTTGTTGATCGCCGTAATGATCAACCGGCCCATCCCGTTGATGCTGAACACCGTCTCCGTCAGCACCGCGCCACCGAGTGCGGCCGTCAACTGCAGGCCGACGACGGTGATAACCGGCAGCTGCGCGTTTCGGAACGCGTGCTTCCGGAGGATCGTTCCTTCGGGAACGCCGTAGGCGCGGGCGAGTTTGACGTACTCCTCGGACAGCACTTCCAGCATGGCGGAGCGTTCGATGCGGGTGATCGCCGCCATCTGGAGCGTTCCGAGCGTTATCGTCGGCATGAGCAGGTGTTCTCCCGCCATCACGAGTACGTCGAGGCGCGAACCGGCCCCCTCGACGTTCACCGGGTCCGCCCACGGCATGATCAGGTTCGTCGCCGGAAGCAGGTTCAGGTGAAACGAGAAGACGATGATGAGCAACAGGCCGATCCAGAACGACGGCGTGCTCACGCCGATCAGAGCGACGACCCGCGAGACGTGGTCGGTCGGCTGGTTCCGTCGTTTCGCGGAGATGACACCCAGCGGGACCGCCGTCAGGATAGCGAACGTGAAACTCGATACGAGAAGCAGTAGCGTCACCGGCATCCGTTCCGCTATCTTCTGGGTGACCGGCACCCCGTAGTAGAGGCTGTGACCCAGGTCGCCCTGAACGACGTCGGCGATGTAGTTGAGATATCGCACGTACAGCGGCCGGTCGAGGCCGTACTTCGCCCGGATCGCGGCCGCCTGCTCGGCGTTGGGTGACGGCCCGAGCATGATGCTCACCGGGTCGCCCGGGATGGCGTCAGTTAGCAGGAACGTGATAGTGACGATGCCGAGCAGTACCGGGATCGCCTGCAGTAGTCGTCGGACCGTGTACCGGAGCATTCCCACGGGGGATCACCTCGCTCTACGGCGTCCGCGTCGCGCGTGACGGACGACTGGTTCCCACCGATCGAACCCGATACGAAAGCTGGTGAGCGTCACTGCTACAGCGAGACGTTGTTCCAGTCACTCACCAGACTGAAGCTGTTGATCGGATGCGCCGCGAAATCGCTGACGTAGTCCCTGACGCCGAAGCTGTTTTTCAGGTTGTACGACGGCAAGTGCGGCCTGTCCTCCAACATCGTCGTTATCGCCTCCTCGTACATCTGCTTGCGCTCGTCCCGGTCCGGCGTCCGGCGGGCTTCGATCACCTGGTCGCTGATCTCGTTGTAGAACGTCCCGTCCGTGACGCCGTGGGACTCCTCGGCGAAGAAGTAGTAGAGGTAGTCGTCGGGGTCGATAGCCGCCGACCACCCGAGCGTGTACATGTTGTAGTCGCTGGGGTCCCCGCTGATGTACTGGTCGAGGAACGCGCCCCAGTCGAGGCGCTGGACGTTGGCGCTGTATCCGGCTTCCTCGATACCGTTTGCGACTGTGATTCCGAGCTGTTCGCGCTTGTCGTCCGGCGGGACGATGATTCTGGCGGTCCAGTCGTCGGGCACGTTGTCGTTGCCGTCGAGGAGGTCTTTCGCCTGGTCGATGTCCTTGTCGTGCGGAATGCCCTGCCACTCCTCTATCGGCATGTCCCAGTCCTCGGCGACGGTGTCCGGGAGCGGACTGTACTGACGCACGCCGGTCGGCTCGACGAAGTTCTCGACCGCCTGGTCCATCGAGAAGGTGTAATCTATCGCCTCGCGGACCTCCCGGTCCGTGGTCGGCCCTTCGTTACAGTTGAACGCGAGATAGAAGTACCCCATCGCGTTGACCTCCTCGATGGAGATGTTGTCCTCGCCTTCGACCTGATCCCAGAGCTTCGGCGGGATCTCCTCTATCACGTCGTTCTCACCGGTCGTGATGCTCGTCACCCGCGTCGTCGGTTCCTCGACCGGGACGAACTCCACCTGTTCGAGGTTCGGTTGCGGGTCGCCCCAGTAGTCGTCCCATCTCGTGATCCGCGCGAAATCACCCTCCTGCCAATCGTCGAACTCGAACGGCCCGGAGCCGACCGGGTTCTGGTTGAATTCGTCCGGATCGTCCTCCCGTACCGCCTTCGGGATGACGTACCAGGTCAGCACCTGTTTGAACGGCGCGAAGGGAAAGGAGAGGTTGAACCTGGCCGTCCGCTCGTCGACGACCTCGACGTTGTCTATCATGTTCAGTTCCGCGGCGTTTTCCGTCTCCTCTTTGACCGGCGCTTCGAAGGAGTACTTCACGTCTTCCGCCGTGACCGGGTCGCCGTTCTGGAACGTCGCGTTCTCGTCTAGCTCGACCGTCCACTGCGTTCCGTCGTCGTTTTGCTCGGGATCGCCCGCTGCGAGTTCGGGAACGATGTCTGTCCCCTCCTGGTTGTAGGTGTACAGCCCCTCGACTACCTGACTCGTTATCTGATCGGACGGGACGTCGTTGAGGACGATCGGGTCGAACTCGATCGGCGATTTCACCTGCGCCATCGTCAGGCGATTCCCGTCGCCCCCGTTTCCGCCCGGCCCACCCCCCAGACCGGAACAGCCGGCCAGACCGAGCGCACCTACCGCACCGATGCTCTCAAGAAACCGTCGTCGGCTCAGGCCCGAAAGCGTACGTTCTGTCATTAGTGAACCCCACCCAGGGTTGATCTCAATATCACACACTCGTCCAAAAAACTACCGGTTATACAAAATGATTAATTATATTATGGGAAGATTATTCCGCGATATTGTTTTGTATCCGATTATAATATAACATTTCCCATTGAATTTTTGCCGGCCGGTCGACCGTGTCGGACTGACGGACCGTAAACAACTTCACTGCAGACGGGAAGATACAGGTGCGCGAGGGTGGCTGAGCTAGGCCAAAGGCGGCGGGCTTAAGACCCGCTCCCGTAGGGGTTCATGCGTTCGAATCGCATCCCTCGCACTCTCTCTGGCACACTCGGCCGGGATTCTCGGCTGAAAAACACCGACGGCAGATAGGTTAGGGTCCCGTTCGACGGATCGCGAAACCGTCCGACGTGACCCGGGAGTGGTCCGTCCACTTCCCCCATCGAACTGGTGGTTAGTAGTCACTGAAACTCGATGCGCACCTGATCGCTCGATAGCGATTCGATCAGCGTGTAAACCGTTTCCTGACTACTAATACCGCCGTTAGTTCATTGAGGCGGGTTTCATCTCAGCGATCACGGGACACCGTTTTCTTGTTGCCAGATAGTGATCCGCTTATCCGGACTCGACACCGCTTCATTGCTTCAACGGCCTCGGTAATACAAACTTGCAATACGGTAACCTCGGCCTTCCCTTTCGTACACTGCAGTCGACACGAGACCCTTTCCGTCATTGGTAGTGCGACAGTACCTGCACTGGTACTACCCTGCGCTCGAACGCCACAGTTGGGTTCGGTGGAGACTCCGGAAACGACAGCGAAACGCAGTCGAACGTCGCGTACGGGGTTGACGAAACGGTAAGGCCTTCCCACGCGAGCGCGTAGCGACAGTTCATGAGCGACGAGGACATCTCTGCGATCCGTACTGCGCTCTCGTCTCACGGAGCGTTCGAGAAACGCGACGGCGTCTTCGCCTGCACCACCACGCCGTTCGACGCGACCGTCGGGGCCCGCCCGGCCGACGGACAGCGCGCCGGCGGCTTCGAGGTAACTGTTAAGCTACCGACGCTCGACGCCGCTGTCGACGGCGAGCAAGTGGCCGATGCGGTCGAAGACGGCTGGTACGACACGCTCTCCCTCCGTCTCGAAGACACCTTCGACGTGGCGCAAGCGTCGTCGAACGAACACGTGACTGTCGAGCGAGAGAACGGTACTGTGCGGGTCGAACTCGAATTCACCGCCGCGAACGCGGGACAGGGCGTCGACGACGCCAAGGCGCTGATCGAGTTCGTCGAGGGTACCTATCTCCAGGGGATCGTTCCCGGTTACGACTACGGCGACCCCGTTGCTCAACTCCTCTCGGCGGCCCGCCGACGCGGTGACCAGGCGACCGAGGGCGACGACGGCAGCGAACGCGGCGGAACGCCGCTCTGACCGATGCCACCTCGGCGAAAAAGAGGGACGCGTCTTATTCCATCGCGATGTACGTCTGCGTGTCCTCGACGCCGTTCGTCGACTGGATCTCCGTCGCGGCGATCCCCTTGACCTCGGCCGGCGAGTCGACGACCACTTTCGTGATGATGTCGACGTCGCCGGCGACGATGTAGGCGGATTCGACGCCGTCGATAGCTTTGATGTCGTCTCGCAACCGGTCAGCTTCGCCCGTGTTCGCTTTCACCATGATGTACGCAGTAACCATTCACACACCACCGGCCGCTGCGCGGCCAGATTCGCCGACGAGGATCTGTCTCACGTCGCCGAGCACGTCGAAGTCCGCCAGGACGACGACCCGGTCGCCGGTTTCGAGCGATTCGTCCGGGCTGGGGATCGACAGCGCTTCGTCGGCTTTCCCGAACGCGAGCACCCGTGCGTTCGCCGGTAACTGCAGTTCGCTGATCGTGTATCCGCGGGTCGGCGCGTTGTTCGTGACGGTTAGCTCGACGACCTGGAGGTTCTGGGCGATGTCGGCGATAGCCCGAATGTCACCGCCGAGCAGCGCGTTCTTCGCGCCTATCGCACCCAGGCGCTCGGGGTAGATGATCTCGTCGACTTCCTCGGCGTACTTTCGGTATATCTCCTCGCGGTAGTCCTCGTCGATGCGAAGTACCGTTCGACAGCCGTAGTGCTTGCCGATCATGCAGGCCGCGAAGTTGACGTTGAGATCGCCCGTGAGCGCCCCGATCGCGTCGGCAGATTGGAGGTCAGCCTGTTCGAGGATATCCTCGCGGGAGCCGTCGCCCTCGATGACTTCGTACCCCTGATCGCGGGCGCGCTTTGCCTTCTTCGCGTCCCGCTCGATGAGCGTCACCTCGTGGCCTTCCTCGCGCAACACGCGGCCGGTCCGCAAACCTACCCGTCCCGTTCCAATGATAACGAACCGCATGTTTACGTATACGTGAGGCCCCCTGAATAAGTTTACTCCAGCCCGATTGCGGACCACCGTATGTGTGTATAATATTTCACAGATTATTCTACATAATATATTCTAATATTTGTTACCAAAAGCCATTACTCATTAGCCAGTATAGTGGTACTATGCACCGTAGAAGATACATTAGTTTGATCACAGGGGGAGTGGCTTTTATATCAGGATGTTCAATTATAAATCCTCCTAAGGAAAGCCGACAAGCCTCTTCAGATGTTAAAATAGAAAATGCAATATGCAGAAATAAAGATGAGTATACAAGAATAAAACAACACAAACAGGAGAAAATCAAAATCCAGGGTCGAATTTACAATGTTCCAAAAGGATATGGAATCAGTTCAGCCATCACGACTGAGGTCGATGGTGAAAGTGCAATTTGTGAAATTAGAGCATCAAAGCAGTGGTCTCCACCCTCAGTAGAGTGTTCTGGTAGTGTAAATTATTCAGTTTCAATAGAGTATACGGGCATAAATATAACAGAATTATTTATAGTACATACTGTTGATAATGAACAGACGCTGGGAAGGACTATTAAAACCAACACAGACTAACCGAAATAATACGCCAATACTACTAATCTTTCAGTCAACCTGAAAGATACTAATTTGTAGTCCTCATGGAGATTCTATCTGGGGGAACACGGTAGACAGGACCGCCTTGGACAAATTCTTCCGGGAGGCCTAATGATTCGATTTCACCCTTTGTCAAACGGTTGTTTAAATTTTGAGTAGAGATACCTGCTCCACAAGTGAATTCATAGTTTTCTTCACATTCATGCAGCGGATCACGAGAAGAATCATAAATGTTCCTCTGATGGGTGTTTATATAATGGTGGAGGTTGAATTTTACAGGCTCTACCGTGGTCTCAGGCATTATAAAGAAATCTATGAAATGTCCGACAATATTGTGTCTAAGTGTCGATAACCACTTATTATTTGTATGCCCCCATGCATAGTACATACCATTATTTAATTCATCTGAATGACCATCTGTAAACACAGCAGATTCAAATAGATCAGCGGCAAGAATGGCTGCACCAACTTTCATATTAGCTAATCCTACAGCACCTTTGATAGCTGTCCAAGCAATATTTGCTTCGACATTTGTTTGTTCGGCAGGCCCTGCGGTATCTGGCCATACACAGACTCTTTCAGGATCCATACTAGCATATAGACTACCATCATTTACCTCAATTTTTGTTCCTTGGCCTTTTATCATAGCTTCATAATTACCGGTCCCACAGTCATCAAATCCGAATACAGCTGTAGCCCCGTGGAACAATGACTCCCCATTACCATTTGTAAACATCGGCAACATGTATGTAGTGCTATATACCCACCCGTCATCTAAGTCATCTGAATCAACTAGATCTGGATTATCATAGTTCCATCTAGATCCGTCTTCTAACCAGTCAGGTTCCGTACAACTGTCAGCTCTTGCTTTCCCGATACCAAATGAGACTGCACTAATTGATGCACCAGACATCGAGAGTACTTTTCTGCGGTTGATTTTATTAACCATAAATTATAAAATAATCTTCGAGCTATTAAAATTTTTTATTGAATATAATATATAAGATCTAATAAGCTATATAATTTTAATATTATAATATATGGTTAAAATCATTAAGTAAGATAAAAGTATAAGGAGAAAACGGCATCTTATGACCGGATTAATCCATCCTCCCCCTGGTGGCCAAAGGTTTTTGACGTGGCATAGAGTACCACACATCACATGGTCCACGCGTTCATCATGGTCAAGACGGCGGCCGGGAAGTCGGAAGATCTACTCAGTTCGATCCGCGGTCTGGAGCAGGTCGTGGAGGCCCACATCGTCGCGGGCGATTACGATATCATCTCGGAGGTGGACGTCGACGAGGTGTACGACGTCCTGCATACGACCTCGGCCGGTATCCGGGGGCTAGACGGGGTCGCAGACACCAAAACCTACATCTCGATGGGGTAACCCACGGCCACGACCTTCGCGTCTCTCATTCGCTCCGCTCGGCGTGCGAGCGAACCGCTTGCTTCTGCGCTTCGAGTTCGGCCGGAATATCCGCGTACACGTAGTCGAACACGTCGTCGGGGTTTGCCTCAGCGACGGCTTCGGCCGTCTCGACGGCCTCGTCTAACTCCGCGTTGGCCTCTTCGCGGGCGGTTTCGACGAAGGCGTCGTCGACGACGCCCTGTTCGCGGAGGTACTCCTCGAATCGTTCGATGGGGTCGCGGGTCCGCCACTCCGGTAGGTCCTCTTCGTCTTCCCGGTATCGACTCGGGTCATCGCTCGTCGTGTGTGCGCCGACCCGATAGGTGAGGCTCTCGATCAGGACGGGATCGCCGTCACGGGCGCGTTCCAGCCCCTGTTCGACCGCTTCGTGGACCGCGAGCGGGTCCATCCCGTCGACCTGAACGCCGCCGAACCCGTACGCCTTGGCTTTCTCCGCGATGGTGTCGCTTGCGGTCTGTTGCTGTCGCGGGAGGCTGATCGCCCAGTTGTTGTTCTCGCAGAAAAACACCGTCGGGGTTTCGAACACGCCGGCGAAGTTCAGTCCCTCGTGGAAATCACCCTCGCTCGTCGCTCCGTCGCCGAAGTAACAGAGGACTCCGTGGTCGGCCCCGCGGTAGTTCGCCGCCATCCCCGCCCCCACGGCGTGGGGGATCTGGGTGGCGATCGGGACCGCCTGCGGAAACACCGGCATGTCGTGGTCGGAGTGATACTCCGCCCGCCCGCGGCGAAAGAGAAGGATGTCGCTCATCGGTACGTCGCGAGCGATCTGCATGGCGTTCGAGCGGTAGGTCGGGAAGAGCCAGTCGTCTTCTTCCAGGGCGTGGGCCGCGCCGATCTGCGACGCCTCCTGACCTTCGAAGGGCGGGTAGCCGCTCATCCATCCCCGCCGCTGGAGCGCTATTGCCCGTTCGTCGAACCGCCGTGCGCGCACCATATCGCGGTACATCGTCCGTGCCGTCTCGGGGTCGAACGAGGTCGACGACAGGTCTCGCTCGCCGATAACTCGGTGCATGGACGCCGACTCGACCGCACTCCTGAAAGCCGTTCCGATACGCCAAAGGCCGTCCGGTCCGAACGCCCGGTATGGTTTCGGTCGCCTCACTCGTCGGCTTCCTCGTCATCGCCGGCCTCCACACCCTCATCGCGACGGTCGCAACGCGATTCTTCCGCGTTCGGATGAAAACCCAGTGGGGATCGGCTATCTTCGCTCTCCTACTCACTCCGCTCGTCCTCGTCGTCTCAACGCTGTTTCTGTCCGGGATGCTCGGTCTCGGTGGGAACCTGGGCGACCGCAACACCGCGCTGTTCGTCGTCGTCTTGCTGCCGCTCGCGCTCGGGTACTCGATCGACCTGTTCTGGCTGCCGTCGCCGGAGGAGATCGATCTTCCGGACACCACGCGCGACCGGCGGTAACGGGTTAGAGGGCGAGTTCAGGCAGGAGAGACTCGATATCGGACGGCAGTACTGCGGTTTTCGTGTTCGGTGGTGCCCTCGGAAGAGAACAGCCGTATTCGGTAAGTCGGTGTGTGACCCCGTCGATTTCCAACTAGCGTTGTGAACGCCGAAATAGCGAACGGCAGCCGTTCGCTGGGGATCGCAACTGCACGTCAGGACGAATTCTCGTCGAGGTCCTCCACAGTAAAGCGGTGAACGTGGGTTTCTCCGTCCACGACGTTGATCGTTTCCATCCGGCCGTCGACCAGATCCGGAAGTTTACTCGTGAACTCCTCGTAATGCTTGGATTCGGTATGTGCTTTCCACGCTGCTTTGTCCTCGTACTGTTCAAAGAACCGGACGGTGGTGGAGTCCTCGATGTCGATCATTGCCCGGTACCGGACCGTTCCGTCCTCCGCTCGTGACCGCTCTGTGAGAGTAGCGATCAACTCTTTCGCCTCGTCAAAGTGGTCCGGGTCGATCGGGATACTCGAATGAACGGTTATCATCTCACGGATTCGTACAATCAAGCCGATCAGTATGAAGATTCTCCCTGTTTGAGATCTATTCGCACAGACACTGGATCCGCTTGAATAGGGGCCCCTGTACTGACCGCGAGTTTCTCAGAGAGTTCTGCACAAAGCTGGGCCGCTATCGACTGTTACCGGCGTCGAGCATCGTCCGGACGGCGTCCTCGGCCGCGTCGACGACGTGTTCGGGCGAGCGAGTGGCATCGATCCGAACGAACCGTTGAGGGTCGTTCTCGATAAGGGTCTCGTAGTTCTCCCGTACCCGAGAGAGATACTCCGTCCGTTCGAACTTGTTCGTGCCGCCGCTTCGCTCCGCCGCCGTCCCGGGGTCTACGTCCAGATAGATCGTCAGGTCCGGTTCGACGGTAAACGGCTGATGGACGCCGCGGATGTACTCCATCGGTCGTTTGATCTCACCCTCGAGCGTCGCACCCTGGTAGGCGTAGCGCGAGTCGGAGTAGCGGTCCGAGACGACCAGTCCGCCGTCGGCGAGCGCCGGCCGAACGGTGTTCGCGAGGTGGGCCGCGTGGTCGGCCGTGTACAGGAACAGTTCGGCGAGCGGGTCCGCGTCGTCGTCGGCTATCGACCGTTCGACGGCCTCGCCGTACCAGCTTTCGGTCGGTTCGCGGGTAAACGTCGCGTCCGGATACGCGTCGTGGAGGGCTTCCCATACAGTGGTCTTGCCGCTCCCGTCTAACCCCTCCAGCGTCACGAGCATGCGCGGGAGTTCCGGGCGCTGGCATATCAGTCGTCCGGCTTGGGGCGCGCGGGCCTCTGACCCATAGATTCACACATGTTTCCCCCGGTACCTTTAGGACGATTCCGCGGCTACTTCGACACATGAAGATTCTGGTCACGGGCGGTACGGGATTCATCGGCGAGAAACTGTGCCGTGAACTCGACGACCGCGGCCACGACGTGACCGCCCTCGCACGCAGTCCCGACGAGGCGGATCTCCCGGAGACAGTCGAACTGGCGATGGGTGACGTAACCGCGTACGACTCGATAGAAGGGGCGTTTACGGACCAGGACGCGGTCGTGAATCTCGTCGCGCTGTCACCGCTTTTCAAGCCCAAGGGCGGTGCGACCCACGAGAGCGTCCACCTCGGCGGAACGGAAAACGTCGTCCGAGCGGCCGAAGATCACGGCGTCGGCCGTCTCGTCCAGATGAGCGCGCTTGGCGCGGACCCGGACGGTCCGACCGCCTACATTCGCGCGAAAGGCAAGGCCGAGACGGTCGTCAAGGACTCCGACCTCGATTGGACGATCATCCGGCCGTCCGTCGTCTTCGGCGAGGGCGGCGAGTTCGTTTCGTTCACGAAAAAGCTCACGCCGCCGTATCTCGCGCCGCTTCCCGGCGGCGGCAAAAGCAGGTTCCAGCCGATATGGGTCGGCGACATGGTTCCGATACTCGCGGACGCGGTCGAAGACGAGTCTCACGTCGGCGAGACGTACGAAATCGGCGGACCAGAAGTGCTAACGCTCGCGGATGTCGCCAAGCGGGCCCGCCGCGCCGCGGGCCAGAGCGTCACCGTCGTTCCGGTTCCGATGGCGCTCGCCGGTGTCGGACTGACGGTTGCCGGGGCGATCCCCGGCTTCCCGATGGGCGCGGACCAGTACCGGTCGCTCAAGTTCGACAACACGACGAACGATAACGGCGTTGACGCCTTCGGGCGAGACGAGGCGTCGCTCACTACGCTGTCGTCGTATCTCGGATTGACCGAGTAAGCAGATCGTACGAAACTTAAAATGGACTAACTTTGCGTGGTGAAATTATCAGCGGGAGTGTTAATGAAGGCTTATACAACGCTTCCGTGCCCGGATTTAGTCGGTGACTAGTCCTGCGACAGCGGTTTGCACCATCACAAAACTTATATTCATCATCGCACTCGTTTCTGTGCAACGGGGCCCCGGATACTAAGCATGAAACTGGCGATGATCGGTTTTGGACAGGCTGGCGGGAAAATCGTCGATAAATTCCTCGAATACGACGAGCGATCGGGCAGCGGCATCGTCCGGTCGGCCGTAGCGGTAAACACGGCGAAAGCGGACCTGATGGGGTTGGAGCGGATCCCTCAGGACAACCGCGTACTCATCGGACAGTCGCGGGTGAAAGGCCACGGCGTCGGTGCCGACAACGAACTCGGCGCGGAAGTGGCTGAAGAGGATATCGACGAAGTACAGGGCGCGATAGACAACATTCCGGTTCACGAGGTCGACGCATTCCTCATTATCGCCGGGATGGGCGGCGGGACCGGCAGCGGCGGCGCTCCCGTCCTCGCGAAACACCTCAAGCGCATCTACACTGAACCGGTCTACGGACTCGGCGTCCTCCCGGGCAGCGACGAAGGGGGAATATACACGTTAAACGCCGCGCGCTCGTTCCAGACGTTCGTGCGCGAGGTAGACAACCTCCTCGTCTTCGACAACGATTCGTGGCGCAAGGCTGGGGAATCGGTCGAGGGCGGCTACGAGGAGATAAACGACGAGATAGTCAGGCGCTTCGGCATCCTGTTCGGTGCGGGCGAGGTCGGCCAGGGTGACGAAGTCGCCGAGAGCGTCGTCGACTCCAGCGAGATAATCAACACGCTCTCCGGCGGCGGCGTCTCCACGGTCGGATACGCCCGCGAAGAGGTCGAAAACGAGAGCGACAGCGGCGGACTCCTCTCCCGTTTCACCGGCGACGAGGACGACGGGATCGACACCGCACACACCACTAACCGGATCACGAGTCTCGTCCGGAAGGCCGCGCTCGGCCGTCTGACTCTCCCGTGCGAGATCGAGGGGACCGAGCGTGCCCTCCTCGTCATGAGCGGTCCACCCCAGCATCTCAACCGGAAAGGGATAGAGCGCGGGCGCAAGTGGCTCGAAGAGCAGACCGGATCGATGGAGGTCCGCGGCGGCGACTACCCGGTCCCGTCCTCGAACTTCGTGGCGAGTGTGATCCTGCTGTCGGGCGTCAACGACGTTCCGCGCATCAAGGAACTCCAGCAGGTCGCCATCGAAGCGCAGGACAACATCGAGGAGATCCGGGAGGAAAGCGAAGATAACTTAGAGAGCCTAGTCGAAGATGACGATGATGAACTTGAGCCGCTCTTCTAAACTAACGACGCTGCTCGTCGCTCTGGCCGTCTTGCTCGCTGCGGTTGCCCCCGCTGCAGCACTCGCGACCGTTCAGGCCGACGACGCTCCCGAAGAGGCACAGGTCGGTGAAGACGTCTCCGTTACGTACACGTTCTCGGACCTCTACGAGGGCGATACCCCCCGGCAGTGGACACTGCAGGGCGAAACGAACCTGACGAACGCGTCCTGGTCGATAACGATGTACGACAACGCCGGCGACCAGGTTGGCGAGACCGAGAGTTACGGCGGGGACACGTTCGAGCAACAGGTCAGCGCTGACGACGACGTCGCAGAGGTAGAAGTGACTGTCTCCGGGACCGTTCCCGAGGTCCAGAACTTCAGCTACGACCCCGCGGAAACCTTCCTCCTGACCGAGTTCACCGAAGTCCGCGACGGTGGCGGGACGTCCACCATCGATAGCTGGGACACCCACCACTACACGGAGGAAAGCGCCGATGCGCGAACGGCCATCGACGAGGCGGCGACCACCATCGACGACGCCGAGAGCAACGGTGCGGACGTATCCGACGCGAAGTCGGACCTCGACAACGCCATCGGGTTCTACGAGGCGGGGGAGTTCGACAAGGCGATAGAGAACGCGAACTCCGCACAGGA
Source organism: Halostella sp. PRR32 (assembly GCF_034808085.1). Taxonomy (NCBI): domain Archaea; kingdom Methanobacteriati; phylum Methanobacteriota; class Halobacteria; order Halobacteriales; family Natronoarchaeaceae; genus Halostella; species Halostella sp. PRR32. Next base: position 156,431 of record NZ_JAXHGL010000002.1, on the reverse strand, counting down.
CGCGGCCGAACAGTCGGAATCGAGCGCCGAAACCCGTAGCATGCTCCTGTACGGCGTCGTCGGACTAGTCGCTCTGATAGTACTCGCCGGCGGCGGGTACGTTCTCTACCAGCGACAGCAGGACGACTACGACAAACTGGGCTGACGACGATCCGTCGGCGAACGCCCGACTTTTCTCTCTGCACACGTAACGCCGAGCCATGCGTACCGTGGTTCCGTTCGCCGCCGGCGACCCGAAGACCCGTCTCGCCGATGTCCTCTCGTCCGCTGAGCGGTCGGCGTTCGCCCGGACGATGCTCTCGGACGTGCTAAGGAGCGTCCGGGCCGCCGGCGGCGACCCGACGATACTGTCGACCGCCCCCGTCGACGCGGACGCGCCAGTCACCGTCGACGACCGGTCGCTCTCGACCGCGGTCAACGCCGTTCTGGGCGAGGCCGACGGCCCGGTCGCCGTCGTCATGGCCGACCTCGGCCTCGCCTCGCCGGCGGCGCTGGAACGCCTCTACGCGACAGGCGGCGATGTCGTCGCCGCGCCGGGTCGCGGCGGTGGGACGAACGCGCTCGTCGTGCGCCACCCCGAGTTCCGCGTCGACTATCACGGCGTTTCATTCCGCGACCACCGACGGCGCGCCGGCGACCTCGGCGCTGCGTTTTCCGTGGTCGACTCGCATCGCCTCGCGACGGACATCGACGAGCGTGCCGACCTTGCGGAACTCCTGCTTCACGGCGAGGGCGACGCGTCAGCGTGGCTACGCGACGCCGGATTCGAACTCGTCGCGACGGATGGTCGCGTGACCGTCACCCGCTAGTTCCAGGTGGTGAGATACGTCATTCCGGCGGCGACGAGCGCGCTCGGGAGACTCATCGCGATGCCGTTGGTGAGGGCGTCACCGAAGCCGATGCTCGCCGTCGGAACTTGCGAATCCACGAGCAGAAACAGCGTGACGATCGGGAGCAGGTAGCCGACGAACCCGCCCAGACCGGACGCGAGCGTCAGCGTCTTCCGCTCGGCGCGTTCTTTCAGTCCGACTGCGACTCCGACGATGCCGGCGACGACCGGACCCGCAAACACCGACAGCAGGAACGCGAACAGACCGAGGACGATCATGGCTGGGCCGCCGACGGCGTTCGCCACGGCGGGAACGCGGTCGCTGACCGACGCCAGTTCACCTTCCACGCCGAGTAACACAGCGAGGTCGGGGACGAACCGAGTGAGCAACAGGATGCCGACCACGACGAGCAGGTACGCCGCGACGTGGGTGACGAGCGTGCGGCGAACCACCGGTTTCGAGAAGAACCCCTGGTCTGTCGTTGGTTGACGGCGGCGCTCCCCCGCGGTGTCGGCCGCCTGCTGCTCCGCGACCTTATTTCCTTCTGACATACGGTTTCGAATACGAGGCCTGGACTTAATCTTACCGGAATTAGAGAGAATACACAAGTTGAGAGTAACATGTTTTTATCGTCACGCGTGCAACCGGTGGCTATGATACCGGGGATCGACGAGTACGATATCGACCTCGCGATAGCGGACGCTGCAGTCGAAGAACTACTCGGGGTCTCCCCGGACGACGTTTCTCCGGCGGACGAACTATCCTTCTGTCGGAACGTGTTCGTTCCGCTGACGACCGCCTGCCGGTACACCTGCACCTACTGCACCTACTTCGACCCGCCGGGCGAAGCGACGCTGATGAGCACGGAGGCGGTCCGCGAGACGCTTCGAACGGGCGCTGACGCCGGCTGTACCGAGGCGCTGTTCACCTTCGGCGACGACCCGGACGACCGCTACGAAGCGATCCACGGGCAACTGGACGAGTGGGGTCACGACTCCATCCACGAGTATCTCCGCGAAGTCTGCGAAATAGCGCTGGAGGAGGGCCTGCTCCCCCATGCCAATCCCGGCGACCAGACGTACGAACAGATGGCGACGGTCGCAGAGGTAAACGCCAGCATGGGCGTGATGCTGGAGACGACGGCCGACGTGGGAGCCCACGGCGGTCCCCGGACGAAAACCCCCGGTCAGCGCCTGAACACGATCCGAAACGCGGGCGAACTCGACGTTGCGTTCACGACCGGGATCCTCGTTGGCGTCGGCGAGGACTGGCGCGACCGTGCGGAGAGCCTGCTCGCCATCCGGGAGATGCACGAGCGGTACGGCCACATACAGGAACTGATCGTCCAGCCGGTGGTGGAAAACGAGCGCTGGCACGGCGGGTCGCCGGACGTCGAGACGCTCCGGCGCACGGTGGCGATGGCCCGGCACTGTCTCCCCGAGGAGATATCCGTCCAGGTCCCGCCGAACCTCGCGCCGGCACGGGACGTGGTCGACTGCGGCATCGACGACCTGGGCGGTGTCTCGCCGATCACCGACGACCACATCAACCCGGACTACGAGTGGCCCGCGCTGCGCGAACTGAAAGACATTGCCGCGGATGCGGACGTGCCGCTCCACGAACGGCTACCGGTGTACGAGCGATATCTCCCCGAGGATCTCCGGTCGCCCGGGTTCGACGGCAACCCCGCGCCGGGCGACGACTGGCTCCCCGACCCGATCCGGCGAGCGTTGAACGCGGACGACGCCGCGGGCGAACGCTACCGTGCGGTCGTCGGCGGCACCTCGCTGGCGGCGGACTGAGTCCCGCCGAGGCGGGTCGACGACACGGCCGACTTAAATCCGCCGCGTATCCCCTGCACCGGGATTACGCACCTGGCCTGCGAACTCTCGGACAATGTCGATACTGACGCTTACCGAGAGGCTCGCACGCGACCTCGGATTCGGCGCGGACCCGGGGCCCGCCGGGACTGCCGTGGGCGGACTGCTCGCCGCCGCCACAGTCGCCGTCATCCTTCTGACGAACGCCGCGGTCGCCGGACCGTGGGCTAAGCGCCGAGTACTGGCGACCATCTGGGGGAAGAAAGGGCCGAACCGGATGGGGCCGCTGGGGCTCCTGATCATCGTCGCCGACGTGGTCCGTCTCATCTCGAAGGAACTGATCGTACCGGAGCGCGCCGACCGTCCGGCGTACGACGTTGCGCCGTTGCTCGTCACGTTCTCGGCGCTGTTCGGCTTCGCCGTGATACCGATGGGAAGCGGGATCCAGGTGGCCGACCCGGCCACCGGGATCGTCTTCGCTTTCGCAGTCGCTTCGCTGGCGACGCTGGGGATGACGATGGCGGGGTACGCCTCGAACAACAAGTTCTCTCTGCTCGGCAGTTTACGCGCCGTTGCACAGAACATCGCGTACGAGATCCCGCTGGTCGTCACCGCTGCCTCGATCGTGTTGCTCGCGGGGACGATGCAAACGAGCGAGATAGTTGCCGCACAACAGGGGACGCTCGTCTCCGTCGCCGGTCTCTCGATCCCGGCGTGGTACGCCTTTGTCAACCCGTTCGCGTTCGTCCTCTTCGTCGTCGCAAACCTCGCGGAGGTCGGTCGCAACCCCTTCGACACGCCGGAAGCGCCGACGGAGATCATCGCCGGGTTTCAGACCGAGTACTCGTCGGTGTATTTCGTCCTCCTGTACCTCGGCGAGTTCCTGCACATCTTTCTCGGGGCCGGCCTCATCATCACGCTGTTTCTCGGCGGTCCCGCCGGGCCCGTCCTCCCGGGGATCGTCTGGTTCCTGATCAAACTGTGGGCCGTGTTCCTGTTCACGCAGTGGGCCCGGTCGGCGATGCCGCGCATGCGGATCGACCAACTGATCGGCGTCGGGTGGAAGGGGATGCTGGTGCTCTCGTTCGCCAACCTGGTGCTGACGGCCCTGCTGATGGCCGTTATGATTTAGGCCGTCGCCGCGTGTCGCCCGCAGCACCGGTCTGTACGAACTCGGAGAACACGTGGGATTCGATCTTTCGGAGGTGTTCGCCCACGGTGCTCGGCGAGGCGTCGACCTGGTCGGCGATCTCCTCGTGAGTCGCTTTGCGAGGGTTCTGATAGTAGCCGAGACGGACGGCGGTGTCGAGTATCTCCTGTTGCCGGGCGGTGAGGGTTCCAAACAGGTCGTCGACCTCGGGGTGGTGGTCGCCGGTCTCTAACACTTCGATGGTGAACGCGTCACCGCCCATCGGCATCGCGCCGGCGAACGTCTGCTCGTCCCCGACGAACGTGATCTCCATCGACCCGTCCTCGGCGACGTCGTACGGCATCTCCATCATCACCTCAGATTCGCCCCGCTGCTCTAGCATCCTGCGGGTGAGGTCCGTCGGCTCGTAGTGTGTGTAGGAGTACCACCAGCAGTCCGTCCCGGTGACCGCGTAGTCGAGGACGTGAAGCGACTCCTCCAAGATCTCCTCGTACCGGTTGCGGTCGCCGCGCGCCTCCGCGAGCATGGCACACGTACCGTCGTCCAGCAGTTCGTTTCGGTGGACCGCCTCCCGCGTCACCGATGGTTCGTCAGATAACGCCTGTCCGAGCGGATGGAACGCCGTCCCCTCCTTCGGCGTGATCCTGACCGTGACGTAACGCATACCCGGCAGTTCCTCGTTCGGTGTCAAATATCTACGTGGTCTGCGGTCGGTCCTCGGTGCCGAACTTAAACCGGCCCCGAATGCCGCGCAGTCTCCTTACCCGCGTTCGGCGCGTAGATATCACTGTATGCCCGAAACGAGGCTGTCGTCCGAGGGTGCGCCACGCGACGCTACCGACCCCGAGAGACCGCCCGTGCGGGACCCACCCGGACCGCGGGGACTGCCGCTCGTGGGAAACACCCACCAGTGGGTTCGCGGTCCCTGCGCGTTCAAAGAGCGCTGCGCGGATCGGTACGGCCGCGTCGTCAACTACGAGATAATCGGGATGGACGCGTACATGCTGACGGACCCGGACGACATCGAACGCGTGCTACTGAACGAGGACGACCAGTTTCGCAAGCATCAGGGCAGCTCCGACCAGCTGCGCGATATAGTTGGCAACGGGCTCATCACCAGCGAGGGTGACCTGTGGGAGCGCCAGCGCGAGGCCATCCAGCCGGCGTTCTACATGGACCACATCAAGCGGTACGCCGACATCATGGTCGACCGGACGGCGGCGCGCACGGCTAACTGGGCCGACGGAGAGACCCGCGCGATGAAACCCGAGATGATGCGTCTAACGATGGAGATACTCACCGCGGCGATGTTCGGGTCCGACATCGACCTCGACGACCGGGGGATCTTCGACGCCGCCGAGACGCTTCGCGAACCGATGCAGCCGCAGAACCAGCCGATCACGTTCCTCGCGCCCGACTGGGCCCCGATCCCGATGATCCGCCGGGGGAACCGCGCGCTCGAACACCTCGAAAACGAGATATACGACATCGTCGATACGCGCCGAGCGGCCGACGAGGACCGCGACGACCTCCTGTCGATGCTGCTCTCGGCCGACGCGGCGATGGACGACGAGCAGATCCGCGACGAGATGCTCACCTTTCTGTTTGCCGGCCACGAGACCACCGCCCTGACACTCACCTTCACCCTCGACCTGCTGACGCGCAATCCGGAAGCGGCCGACCGCGTACGCTCCGAGATAGACGCCGCGGTCGACGGCCGCCCCGAGATGACGGACCTCCACGCGCTCGAATTCACGAACGCGGCGGTCAGAGAGTCGATGCGGCTCTATCCGCCGGCCCACGAGATCCGCAGGGAACCCGTTCGGGACGTGACGTTCGGCGAGTACCGCGTACCCGAAGGCGCGCTGCTCGTCCTGCCGACGTGGGTGCTCCATCGCGACGACCGCTACTGGGACGACCCCGAGGCGTTCCGCCCCGAGCGATGGCTCGACGGCGACGACCGCCCGGACTTCGCGTACTTCCCGTTCGGGGGCGGGAAGCGCCGGTGTATCGGCCAGCAGTTCGCGATGACTGAGGCGCAACTGGTGCTTGCGACGCTTTGTTCCGCGTTCGAATTCGAACGCGAGTACGACGACCTCGACCTGTCGGCCGCCGTGACGCTCCAGCCGAAGGGCGATGCCGAGATGACCGTCCGCGAGCGATAGGTCGTCGGCCGACCCACCTGACGCGGTCCGTTCACCACGTCACGATCCGGGCGAGCACGAACACCAGAAGCGCAGCCAAGAGCGTCCCGAGGATAGTCTCGACGCCGGCCAGCAAGCGTGCCAGTATGCCGATAGGCTGTATGTCGCCGTAGCCGAGCGTGGCGAACGTCACCACGCTGAAGTAGAAGCTCTTGAACATGACCCTGGCGATCCACCAGGTGGGCGCCTCTTGCGGATTATCGATCGAGTACGTTATCGATGACTCGTCCCCGACCTCCCGTATGCCGCCGGTGAGGGGGTACAGCAGCGCGGACGCGGTGATCACGATGAGCGACACCAGCAGGATCCGATACGGGCTGCTCCCGTACTTCATCACCCACTTGGAGGCCGACCACTTGATCGCCTCCCCGTAGTCGCCCTCCTGCCACGCGAGCCTACGGCGGGCGTCTTTCTCCTGGTTGTAGCTCCGCTGGGCCAACCTCGGGAGCGCGTTGTCTTGATACAGCTGTTCGAGTTGGCGATACGCCCAGGCGGCGGCCTCTAACCGATGGACGTTGCTCAGCTTCGGCTCGACGGAATCGTGCTCGTAGGCAGATACGTCCCCCAGGTCCGTCGACCCCCCGATGTGGACGTCGGTGAGAACTGCGTCGTTGAGGAGCGCGTTCTGGAGCGTCGCCCGACGGAGGTCGGCGTTGGTGAAGATGGCCCCTTCGAGATTCGCCTCCGAGAAGTCCGTATTTATCGCGCTCACGTTCGTCAGGGTCGTGAGCATCATGTCCGCCTCGGAGAAATCGGCCCCGCGCAGGTCGGCACCGGTCAGGTCGGCGCCGACGATCGACGACTCGGCGAACCAGTCCACGCCGGCGAGCTCCGCTCCCTGGAGATACGCCCCGTCGACGTCCACCGATGATTCCTCTTGGGCCTCCTCGATTGTCTCCTTGGTTTTCCCGTCGACCTTGGCGTGCCAGACGCAGTAATCGTGGTCTTCCCAGGTGGGGCGGTCGCAAGGTTCGCTGGAGAAATCGTCGTCGATCAGTCCGATCTCGAGTTGGTATTCACATCGAGTGGCGTGTTCGTCCGCCATACCTTCTCGACACTCGCCAACCTCAAACCGTCGGGGGTGCCTATAGCGTTTCTCGCGCCTATATTTCGCCAGTCCGATGCTATAGAGGAACTCTCGAAAGTCCGGACGACCCCGTCTACGGCCGGAGGTGCCTTCGCACCACGTCACCGCACGCCATCGGCGGCAACACTGACAAGTGCGGGCAGCCAGTCCCGCTGACGAGTCGCTGCCGTCGACAGGATCGGCTCAGCCGTTCGCTCCGCTCCCGCGCTCGACGTTCCAGCAGTCCTCGCCCGTTCTCTCCAGCACGGCCGGTTCGCGCAGGGTGACGCGTTCGCCCGTCGGCGTCGCCTCGCGCTCGCAATCGGCGCTTACCCGGTTAAGGCGGCCTAGCAGTTGCGCAGTCGGCGGTTTCTGCGCCGCCGCGCAGTCGTAAATAGTGAGTAATCCGCGCTCTCGCTCGTCGTACACGACGATTCGGGCGTGTCGCGGGAGTTCCCACGCGTTTTCGCCCGCAGGAGCGAGTTTGTTCATGCGTCTTATACTACCAGCGTCGACTAAACCTTTCGCGTGGGGCGGGGTTCTGACGGACGACTCCGGAGACGGGGGTTCGTAGATCCGGTTGCTGGCGAACGCGGTGATCGGGTGTCAGTTTGCACCGGCAGCCGAACTCCGACAGATCGACCGATTTCGGTTCAGTAGCGACCTACAGTCGGCGACGCGACGCGCGACTGGGATGCTGTCTCAGGGACAGGTTGGGATCTTCGTATACGTATGAACGACCTCCGTACAGCATGGCCAGCAACTCCCGGCGCGAATGGTCGTCCCGAATGGGGCCGGACGACCTCATCAGTGCAGGGGTCGCAGGCTTGATCGGGGGAATCGCCTTCGCCGTGCTGACCGCGAGGACCACGCCCGAGCAGCTACAAAAGGTCGGACTACTGTACGGGCTGGCAGGGAGTCCGAGAATCGGTCTGTTCCTACATCTCAACCACAGTATCGTATTCGGAATCGTCTACGCGCGAGTGGTCAGTTACGAGCCACTGCACGGGTTCGCTACCCGGGTGGGGCCCGGAGTTGCCGTCGGGATCGCGTTCAGCGTCGTCGTCTGGCTGGTCGCGGCATCGGTTCTCATGCCGACCTGGATCAGCGCGGTAACGTCGCGCTCTCCACCGATACCGAACTTCGACCTGGCCTTCCTCGCCGGCCACGTCGTCTTTGGGGCCGTACTCGGGGGCGGCTACCCGCTCCTCCTCTCCCGGATGCCAGGCTCTTCCGAGGAGCGACATACCTCCTGACATCTCGCCGCGGTACACTCACGGCCGCTCGCTCGGACCAGGGGACCCCCACGTGTGCGGTCGCCGGTTTCCTCTACAGGGAACGCGACTCCCTTTTTCAGTCGTCCGCCGCCCGCGCTTCGCCGCTTAGCATCGGCGTTCCGTCAGCTTTCGGCCCTAGCTTCGGCCCGTGCGGTCGGTCGTCGGGGTCGATGACGCGGCGCTGCCGGTAGTCCGTCGAGCGCTCGACCGGCGTGCGCCCGATGGCGGTGATCATGTCGACGTACTCGTCGAACGAGCGGTACTCGCCGTACTCGCCGCCGGCGCGTTTCGTTATCTCCTCGGAGAGGATGGTGCCCATGAAGTCGTCGGCTCCGCAGTTGAGCAGTTTCAGTCCTTTCGCGTCGCCGGATTTCACCCACGACGCCTGAATGTGGTCGACGTTGTCGAGGAAGAGCCGCGAGACGGCGATCATCAGTTCGTCCTCGGCGTCGCTCGCGCCGCCTTCCACCATGTCGTACTCGTACAGCGGCGTGTTCTCGTGGATGAACGAGAGGGGGACGAACTCGGTGATGTTGTCGGTGCGGTCCTGCAGGTCGCGTATCCGCTTTAGATGCATGACGCGGTGCATCTCGTTTTCGACGTGGCCGTACATGATCGTCGCTGTGGTGTCGAGGCCGACGGTCGCGGCGGCTTCGATCGCCTCTATCCACTCGTCGGTGCCGATCTTGCCGGGACAGATCACGTCGCGGACCTCGTCGACGAGGATCTCGGCGGCGGTGCCGGGGACGCTGTCGAGACCGGCGTCCGCGAGGCGACCGTACACCTCCTCGTACGACCAGTCCGTGCCGCGGCGACCGTGGTACGCTTCCTCCGGCGTCATGGAGTGGACGTGGACGCCGTCGACGTTCATCGCCCGGATCTGTTCGCAGTACGTGCCGGGGTCGGTTTCGTACCTGTTCGGAGACTTGTAGTTGAGGTCGCCGCGGTCGCTCGTCTCCAGTATCTCCAGATGTTCCTCGTCCAGCGCGAACCCCGGGTGAAGGCCGGAGACGGAAGTGACCTCGTAGATGCCCATCTCGACGGCGTCGCGGACTATCTCGCGAGACTCGGCGGGGCGTTTGGTAAACCCCGCGTGCTCCCCTTCGCTCCCGTTCTCGAAGTTCTCCGCGGTGTTTTTGAAGTTACAGAACAGGCATCCGGTGTTGCAGGCAGTCGTGACGTTATTGTTGACGTTCGCGACGAACGTCACCTCCTCGCCGACCTCTTCGGCGCGGCGGCGGTCCGCGGCCGCCAGCACGCGCTCTCTGCGCTCTCGGTCGATCCCGTCGGTGTCGGTGCCCGTGGTCATGAGTTCGACGCCGTCGGCGACTGTGAGCCGTTCGCCGTCGCGGGCTTTTCGCAACGCGTTCTCGAACGACTGGTCCGTCTCCGGGCGGTGTTCGAACCGGATCGTCTCGCGGCCGCCCGGTCCAGTCGCGGGTCCGTCGGTCATTGTCGTCTCTCTACTCCCGTAGTGCAAAAGGGTAGCGGGTCCGGCACTTCGTGCTGGAACCACACGAGACGGACGAAGCCGGCGTCGACGCCGGTCATTCCCGAGCCGACGACCGCTCCGCGGGCGCGCCGATTGAAACCTTCATAATCCGCGCCCCCGGCAATGGAACTATGACCGTGGTGGTCGACGCGTGACAAGCGTCAAGGAGTTCCGTATCGAGGAACCGGCGAGCGACGACGAACTCGGCGCGGGGTCGTTCGTGTTCACGGACGACTACTCCGTGTTCGACTGGGGGAAGATGCCCGACACCATCCCGGAGAAGGGCGCTAGCCTCTGCTCGATGGGCGCGTACAACTTCGAACTGCTGGAAGACGAGGGCATTCCGACTCATTACCGGGGGGTGATCCCCGCCGGTTCGGACGACCCGGTTCCGCTCGCCGACGTCGACGAGCCGCCGCGCGAGATGGCCATCGATCTGACGCAGGTACCGGAGCTCCCGCACGAAGGCCGGGAGTACGACTACGACGCGTACCACGAGGCGGCGGGCGAGAACTACCTCGTCCCGCTCGAAATCGTCTTCCGCAATCGCGTCCCCGTCGGATCCAGTCTGCGCCGCAGGACCGACCCCGCGGACCACGGTCTCGACATGGAAACGTGGCCCGACGACGGGGTCGACCTTGATGACCCCATCGTCGAGTTCTCGACGAAATACGAGGAGAGCGACCGCTACCTTTCCCGCGAGGAGGCCGACGCGATAGCCGGCACGGCGTCGATCGACGACCTCGAAGCGACCGCGCTCGGGGTCAACCGGACCGTCACCGACCGCGCCGAGGACGCCGGCCTGACCCACGAGGACGGGAAGATCGAGTGTCTCTACTACCGGGGAGAGATCCGCGTCGCGGACGTCGTCGGCACGTTCGACGAGAACCGCTTCAGTTACGAGGGCACGCAGATATCGAAGGAAGTTATCCGCCAGTACCACAAGCGAACCCAACCGGAGTGGGTCGAAGCCGTCCAGGACGCGAAGGCAAAAGCGAAGCGCCGGGACATCGCCGACTGGAAATCGCTGTGCGAGTCCGCGCCCGAACCGCTCGACGACGACGTGATCCAGATCGCTCGCGACCTGTACGCCGCCGGTGCGAACGCGTACGTCGGCCGGGAACTGTTCGACGCGCCCCAGCTCGATTCGGCCGTCGGCGAGGTCTGGCGGCTGTAACGGCCGGTTCGACGAGTCCCGTCGTCATCTGCACCAACACGACGTTTGAAGTGTGACCCTCGCTACCGTTCGTGCCTATGGTCGACCCAACGTCGGATCTCGGCGAAGCGGTCAGCGCGGACGACGCGCCGAACTGTGCGAACTGCGGCGAGTCGACAGTCCCGGCGGCGGACCGCCGCGTTCACACGACGATAGTCGACGGTGCCGTCGACCGTCGGCAGTTCTGCAGCGAGGCCTGTCTGGACGAGTGGCGGAACGAGTGAGCACCCGTTCGACGTTCATCGGCGACGACCGCAGCGACGAAAGACACTCGTCGCCGATCAATCGTCGGCTGTATCCGCCGCGATCGCAGCGACGAAAGACACTCGTCGCCGATCAATCGTCGGCGGATTCCTCCACCGACCCGTTCTCCGCCACAGCCTCGCCGATGCCGTCGAGCGGTCGGTCCGGGTTGGCCTCGGACGCGGCGTCGGTGAGGCCGAGCTGATAGCCCTCGGCCTCGTCCCGGAGGCTGGTGCGGCCGCGGTGGACGCTCACGCCGTCTTCGAGGTGGAGTTTGACCGCCTCCAGCAGCGCGTCGGCTTCCAGCGGCTGGCCGCGACGTTTGAGGTCATCGACTACAGCGTCGTCGGGAACGTCGAAGGCGCGCTGAGTGATGATCGGCCCCTGATCCAGGTCCGTCGTCACGTAGTGGGCGGTGACGCCTGCGATGCGGACGCCCTCCTCTTTCGCCTGTCGGTAGGCCTTCGCGCCGGGGAAGGCCGGTAGCAGGCTCGGGTGAATGTTGATGATCCGGTCCTCGTATCGGAACACTACGTTCGGGCTGAGGATCCGCATGTACCGCGCCAGCACGATGAGGTCTGTGTCGTACTCCGCCAGCACGTCCAACAGTTCGCCCTCGTCCGGTTGGCCCTTCCCGTCGCCGATGTCGTGGAACGGGACGCCGTACTGCTCGGCGAGCGGTTGAAGGTCGTCGTGATTGCCGATGACGACGCCGATGTCCGCGCCGAGATCGCCGTTGGCCCAGGCCTCGAACAGCGCTTCGAGGCAGTGCGACTCCTTGGTGACGAGGACGGCTATCTGCTGTGTCTCGCGGTCGGTCGGGAACCGGACCTGTACGTCGACGCCGAGTTCGTCGCCGAGGTCGTGTAGGTCCGACCTGAGCGTCGCGTCGGTACACACCATCCCCGTCGTGTCGACGGACATCGTCATGCGGAACAGGCCGTCGCGAACGGCCTGGTCCAGGTCCTCGATGTTTGCTCCCCGCTCGAACAGAAGCGTCGTCACTCGCGCGATGAGTCCGGTGTCGTCGTCTCCGATAACCGTGATCTCGGTCAGATCGGTCGTCATCGTAACTCCCTCCTGTCGGTGTCGAGCGGCGTCATCGGGGAGTTCTCCGCCATCCGAGGGCAAAAGCCTTCGTTTCCGTGTAGCTACTGCCTATCCACGAACGTGGACACCGGCGCCGAGTCACAAGAGTTTTTGAACACGAATACGGGAGTTCAGATAATGACCGCCTACACCGCCACGGTGACGGTGCGACTGAAACGCGGCGTGCTTGACCCCGAGGCCGAGACGACCCAGCGTTCGCTGGAACGACTCGGCTTCGAACTCGAAGACCTCCGCTCGGCAGACCGGTTCGAGATCGACGTCGATGCGGAATCGGCCGAGGACGCGACCGACCGCGTCGACGAGATGGCGGAGCGGTTGCTGGCGAATCCGACCATCCACGACTACGATATCACCGTCGACGAGCGATGACGGTCGCCATCATCAGATTCGGCGGGTCGAACTGCGACCGCGACGCCGCTCGTGCGCTTGACAACCTCGACATCGACGCGGAGATCGTCTGGCACGAGGACGGTCTCCCCGCGGAGACGACCGGCGTGGTACTCCCCGGCGGGTTCTCGTACGGCGACTACCTGCGGGCCGGAGCGATGGCCGCACAGTCGCCGATACTGGAGGAGGTCCGCGCGGCCGCCGCCGACGGCGTTCCCGTCCTCGGCGTCTGTAACGGTGCCCAGATCGGATGCGAGTCCGGGCTGACCGAGGGCGCGTTCACCACGAACCGGAGCGCGCGGTTCCAGTGCGAACGCGTCCACCTCCGTGTCGAGAACGCCGACACGCCGTGGACGGCCGCGTACGAGGAGGGCGACGTGATCGAGGTGCCTATCGCCCACGGCGAGGGGCGCTACGAGGTGACCGACGAGCGGTTGACGGAACTAGAGGCGGACGGGCGCGTCCTCTTTCGGTACTGCGACGCCGACGGCGAACTCACCGAGGACGCAAACCCCAACGGTTCGAAACACAGCGTCGCGGGAGTCCTCGGCGCGGACGACACGGTCGCAGTCCTGATGCCGCACCCCGAACGTGCGACTCTCCCCGACATCGGCGGGACTGATGGAGCGGGGATCCTCCGCGGATTCGAACGCGCCGCAGAGTAACAATCGGTTTAAACTTTTTGGTGGAAGATTAAAGAACCAGGCCTTCGTCTCTCGGATAGGCCGTTTTCGAACGATAGACCGATGTCAGAGGAAATAACGGTGCTCCACGTCGACCCGTCCGCCGCTGACCGGGAGTCCGTCGCAGCGGCGTTCGAATCGGCATCAGCGTCGCTGAAAGCCGTCACGGACTACGAGACGGGGCTCGACGTACTCGAAAGCGACGGGGTGGACTGCATCGTCAGCGAAACCGAACTGCCGGACGGGACCGGTTTCGACCTGCTGGACGCCGCGGATCTACCGTTCGTCTTCTACACCGACTCCGGCGATGAATCGGCCGCTGGGCGGGCTATCGAGAGCGGTGCCGACGGATACGTTCCGAAGTGCGACGGCGTCGAGACACTCCTCGACCGGGTCGAGGCTCTCTTCGACGACGAGACGGCGGAAGGCCGGTCGGAATGGCGGCCGGAACTCCGTCAGATGGAATCTGTCGTCGAGGCGGTCGGCGACGGCGTGTACGCTCTGGACGCCGACGGGCGATACACCGCGGTCAACGATAGTCTGCTGTCGTACACCGGTTACACTCGCGACGAACTGCTCGGCGAACACGTCTCCGTTCTGATGGACCCGGACGACGTCGAACGCGGTCGCCGCCTCATCTCCGAGTTGCGCGATTCCGAAGACCGGTCCGTCGTCACGTACGAGTTAGCGATACGATCGAAAGACGGCGAACGGATACCGTGCGAGGTGAACCTGTCGCTACTACCGGCAGACGACGAATTCGTCGGTACCGTCGGAACGGTCCGAGATATCAGCGACCGCAAGACCGTCGAGGAGGCCTTGCGGCGGCAAAAGCGGAAGGTGCGCAACCTCCACGAGGTCGCGTCACAGTTAGACACCTGCGCGACGCCCTCTGCGATCTACGAGTACACCGTCAGGGCCGCACAGCAGGTTCTCAACTTCGATCTCTGTGCGACGCAGCGGATAGACGGCGACGAAGTCGTAATAGAGTCCTTCTCGTCGGAGTCGCTGCCGGTCGGGGAGGAGCGACGCCGGGAACTCGGCAACGATCTCACGGCGCTGACCCACCGAACCGGAGAAACCTATCGCGTCGACGATGTCAGAGAGGACGCCGTCGCAACTCCCATCTCGGACGAGTACCACTCCGCCCTGAGCGTCCCGATAGGCGATATGGGCGTGTTTCAGGCCATCTCGACCTCGACCGGAGCGTTCGACGAAAGCGACGAGGAACTGGCGGAACTGATGGTCTCTCACGTGGAAAACGCTCTCGACCGCGTCCAGTTCGAAAGCGAACTCCGGGAGGAACGGGACCGGTTCGCGGCGCTGTTCGAGAACGTCCCCGACCCGGTTGCGAACGTCCGTACGGAGAACTGTCAGGCAGTGATCGCCGACGTAAACGAAGCCTTCGAGCGCGTCTTCGGCTACACCGCCGACGAGATACGCGGCTGTCCGGTCGAGGAGTACCTCGTTCCGCCGGACAGGATAGAAACCCACCGGGAGATAAACCAGAAGTCGACCGCCGGTGAGACGGTCGAGCGGGAGGTCACGCGCAGGACTGCCGACGGACTGCGGGAGTTCCTGTTGACCGTCGTTCCAGTCGACGTCGGCGCGAACGACACCGAGCGGTACGCGGTGTTCACCGACATCACGGAGCGTAAGCAGCGCAGAAAGCGGGTCGAAGTGTTGAATCGAGTCCTCCGCCACGACCTCCGGAACGGGATGAACATCGTCAGGGGGAACGCCGAGATGCTCCGCGGGGAAGTTCGGGAGACGCTCTCTACGCCGGTCGATGCCATCGAAGAGCGAGCGACGGACCTGATCGAACTGGCGGAGAAAACGCGGCTGGTCGAACAGACGCTCGGAAACGAGAACCGAACGGGCAGTCCCGTCGACGTCATCGAGGCAGTCACGGCCGTCGTCGAGAGAGTGCAAGACGAGTTCCCCGAGTCGACCGTCGAATACTCGCATCCGGATAGCGCGTCCGCGAACGCCGACACGCTCCTCCAGACCGCCGTCTACCACGTCGTCCAGAACGCCGTCATCCACAACGACTCTGACGCGCCGCAGGTCGACGTGACGGTTCGTCGCGAGGACGATTCGGTGGCGGTCGAAGTCCGCGACGACGGCCCGGGACTCCCGCGGACGGAACGGGAGTTGCTCGTCGAGAACCGCGAGATAACGCAGTTACGACACGCCGGCGGCCTGGGTCTCTGGCTGGTCAACTGGGTCATCCAGCAGTCCGGCGGAACGCTCTCGTTCGACGACAACGATCCGCGGGGCAGCATCGTGACACTGCGGGTCCCGCGGGCGAAACTGGACGTGAATGCCGCCGAAACGAGTTCGGAGGAGTCCGACGCCTGATACTGTCGGCTGTACTCCCTTGCAGAATATCGGCTCCCCGGAGATCCGAGTATCGTTCCGAAGGTACAGCCGACAGTATGAGAAACCGACGCCTATCGCGTCAGCGGCTGGCTGTAACTCTTCTCGCGAGCCATCACGGCGTCCCAGGTCCGTTCGCACTCGCAGGACACCTGCTCGAAGACGGTCGGGTCCTGCCGCAGGTCGAAGTCCTTGATCGCTTTCTGGACGCGGTCGTCGCACTCGCCGCAGTTGTGCGGGCCGCGGTCGCTGCCGTGGCCGACGGGGTCGGAGACGACGATGGCGTCGGCGTCAGCAGTGTCTTCGAGCACCTCGGCGACGCTCCAGAGCCAGGGCGGCCGATAGCCGTCCCGGAAGTAGAGTTCGTCGACCATCGTGTACCGCTGGACGTTACAGGGGTTCATCGAGACGGTGTGGGCATACTCCGCACACTTGCGGACCGACCGCTTCATGTCCTCGACGGCCTCTGGTTCGCTGAGAAACGGCGGCTTCATCAGCAGGTACGCCTTGATGCCGGCCCCGGCCGCGTCGGCTTCTTCGCTGGCCTCGACGAACGCCTCGAAGTCGAAGTACTTGTTCACGCAGTCGTGGCGCACGCGGTCGGTGCCGGTTTCGAGGCCGACCGCCACGTCGGTTTCGAGGCCCACGTCCGTGAAGTCGGCCAGTTTCTCGCGGTCGACGAAGTCGGGCAGGCTCTCGACGACGATCCGCTCGCGGTCGGCGAACGCCTCGGCGATGGCCTGGCGCGATTCGGCTGCGACCTCTCGCTCGTCGAGGAAGGAGCCGCTCGTGTAGATCTTGATGAGACCGGACTGCTCCTCCGCGTTCTCCGCTTCGTGTTCCAGACAGGCGTCGATCTGGTCCATCAGCGCGTCGTGGGCGACGCTCCCGCCTTCGACGGATTCGGCGACGTAGCCACACATCGTGCAGCCGCCGGCCCGCGCCCAGCGACACCCGCCGGTGTTCAGGATGATCGTGAGGCTCTGGTAGACTCCGTCGGGCGTGTTGTCCTCGTCGATCCACACCCGCGTGGGCTCGTGAGGATCGTAGGACGCCTCCTTCTCGGCACGGATACCTCGCATCACCTTGTTGTGGGCGTCCATCCCCTTGCCCTGCTCGTACACGTCGGGGCTCGGCTTGCTCATTGGCGGTCCGTAGTCGTCGGGGGCGTAAATCCGCTTCGTTCAGGTGTAGTCGCTCTCGTCTCCGTCGAAGAACGTTCCGACGAGTTTTCGCTCGCCCGCTCGGAGGTGTTCGTGGAACGTCGACTGCGAGATGCCGAGCGACGACGCGAGTTCCTCGCCGGACGTAACGCGCGGCCACTCGAAAAAGCCGGCGTGATGTGCCGTCCGGAGGACCTCGTGCTGGCGGTCGGTGAGGTCGGCCTGGAGAGCCGATTTGAACTCCGTCGTCGTCTGTGGCTTTCGGCTGCGCTCGCGCTGTGTAAGAAGGTTTACATCACCGTACACGTCCGCGAGTAGGTCCAGTAGCTCCCTGCTGTCCGTCTGTGAGGGGAGTTGAATCACCAGGCGGCCCGTGGTGCCCTCCGCGCTGGCCGTTCTGAGGGTCGCGCCGTTTTCGGCGAGGAAATCGATGATCGGCGCTCGACTAAGAGTGAGTTCGTACAGCGAAGAAGTTTCGGTCTCCGTGATCGCGGTCCACTCCGCGTCAACGTCTTCCGCCGTCGTTACGGCGTCGGCCGACGGGTTGCCTTCGACAGTTACGAACAGCTTCAAGGACCCGTCGGACTGGGCGATCAGTCCGTCGAGTTCCACGCGACACCCCGTCGCGGCCGCTAACTGGACGAGTAGCGACTCCTCGCTCCGCAGTTCGATCTCCAGTTCGGTGACGTTGTCTGTGAGAATGGTCCGCCGCTGTTCGACGGCGTGCATCGCGTAGCCGATGGTCTCTCCGAGTTCCGAGAGGACGGCCCGTTCCGTCTCCCCGAACGCGTCGCTCTGGCCGGCGTACACGCCGAGAACGTCGTACAGCGTCCCCTGATGGACGAGCGGTATCACCGCGACCGCGCGGTAGCCGCGTTCGGTCGCTCTCTCGTACTCCGCCTGGGGCACTGTGTCCGGCGTTAGCGGCTGGACGGCGATAGACCGCTGGTCGACCGCGGTTCGGTACGGGTTGGACTCGTACTCGTCGACCGAGACGGTTCGTCCGCGGAGGTAGCCGTCCTCGATCCCGGCCCAGACTTTCGGATCTAGCTCCCGGGTAACGAGGTCGTACTCCCCGATCCACGCCATCCGATACTGGTCGGCGGCAGCGAGTTGCTCGCAGACGACCCGTTCGATCTCGTCCCGACTCGACACTTCGACGAGCGTCTGGTTTATCTTCCGGATCACCCTGTTGGTGTGATTCAGCGACGTGAGTTCGTCGCGCTGGCGTTCGAGTTCCGACTCCCGCTCCCGGAGTAGTTCCTCTCTGTCCGTCCGTTCGAGTGCGGCGGTGACGTTGGTCGAAAGCACCCGCGCCAGGTCGTGCTCGTACGGGCCGAACGCCCGTTCGTCGCTCGTATTGCCGACCAGAACGCCGTGGTCTCCGATCGGGACGCGGAGCTCCGAGCGCATCGGGAAGTCGTTCGGATACCGTCCGACGGCGCTGATGTCGCGCCGGGTCTGAAGTTCGGCGGTTCCGAGCACGTCGGCCGCTATCTGACGACGCGCGGCGGCAAACACCTCGTCGTCGACCGGGACCGGTCCGACGGACGCCGCCGTTCGTAACGTCCCGGTCTCGTCACGGAGCAACAACTGCACAGCATCGAACCCGAGAGCATCCGTGGCGAGTTCGGTCGCTCGCTCGCAGACGGCAGCGGACGTTTCGGCCTCCAACAGCGTCTGTTCGGCTCCGACCAGCGCTGAGAGCGCCTCCTCGCGTTCGTGGCGCTCGGTCACATCCCGGACGATCGCCAGTATCCGCTCCGTGCCGCGTATGTCGGCCCGTTTGACGCTCACCGAGGCCCAGAACCGTTCGCCTTCGGCGGTGACGCATTCGATATCCCGCTTCTCGTTCGACGGGTCACACAACCGCTCCGCCCCGGCGTCTTCCACTGTCAGGTCCGCGGGTGAGAGCGAGCGAGCGTTCGTCTCGTCGTACCCCCAGAGTTCACAGAACGCTCGGTTGACGTCGATGACCGAACCGGTCGACGGGTCGACGACGAGTATCGCGTCAGTGACGCCGTCGAAGATAGTCTGATAGTCGAGTTCGGCGCGGTGTCTGTCGACGGCGTTTCTGACGCGGTTGACCAGCAGGTCGTACTGTTCGGTGCCCGTCGCTTTCCGAATGTAGTCCGTCACGCCTGCGGAAACGGCGTCGCTCGCGACGGTTTCGCTCCCCTGCCCGGTAAAGAGGATAAACGGGATCTCGGGACGGAGATCCCGGGCCTCGTCGAGGAGTTCGAGGCCGTTCATCCCCGGCATCTGGTAGTCGCTGACGATACAGTCGAACGTCTCCGAGCGGACCCGATCGAGTGCGACGTGCGGGTCCGTCTCCGGAACCGCAGCGATATCGTCGTAGTCCTCCTGTAAGTACGTCGCGACGAGTTCCGCGAGGGACGGATCGTCGTCGACACAGAGGACGCGGATCGGATGTCCCATTCTCATTACCTCTCTGAGCGGCGACCTTTTCAACCTTGTCGCTCCCAGAGCCGTTCGATCCGCCGCCACGGCGACCGGCCGG
Source organism: Halostella sp. PRR32 (assembly GCF_034808085.1). NCBI lineage: Archaea > Methanobacteriati > Methanobacteriota > Halobacteria > Halobacteriales > Natronoarchaeaceae > Halostella > Halostella sp. PRR32. The sequence goes on along the minus strand of NZ_JAXHGL010000002.1, from coordinate 136,890 downwards.
CGTCGGTCCGAACCCGAACGTATCGGCCCGGAAACAGGAATGCTCCCGCGAGTAAGACACAGACAGCGATCACAGCGTCGACTGCGACGATAGCGAGCCAGGGGTGGATCGAGTGAAGCGCGACCAGCAGCGACGGCGGCAGGACCGCCACGTACCGCCGCTCGGAGACCGTCCGCTCGAACTGCTGCTGGCCGTCAGGCGCATCGACTCGGAGCGTCGTCTCGCCCGCGGACCGCGGCCCGATGACCGTGGATCGCCGCGTTACACGAACGTCTTCGCTCGTCGACTCGCGAACGACGACGACCGGCGCGAACGCCCCGTTTTTCACGTCGTGCGTGACCGTCCCCGTCGTTCCACGTTCGAGAACGAACGGGTCGTCGGCCGGGTCGTCCGCCGCGACGAGAGTGTACTGGACGCCGCCCGAGGCAAACATCATTCCGGCCGTCGCCGCGAGAACGATAGCGACGGTTACGACGAGAACGACTCGCCTCCCCTCGTAACTCTCGGCGCGGCGGCTTGGCCTGTTTGCCTCTCGTTTCTTCGAACCGCCGTACCCCAGCAACAGGCCGCCGCCGACGAGACAGAGTCCGACTCCCAGAAACGCGATAGCGGTTCCGCCGGCGTCGCCCGGCAGGCCGGAGCCAGACGGAACGGCGCTTGCCACCGCCTCTTCGCTGCTCTGGATGACCCGACCGATCCCTGGAACCACGACCACGTCGCCGTTGACAGTGACCGCTTTTCCGAGGATCCGGTCCTCGCTCACCGGCGGTTCGTCTCCCTCCTGGTCCGGGAAGGTGTTCGCGTCCCCTTGCGTAACGTATCCGTTTCTTGTCTCTCCGACCACGCGGTGAGTCGTCACCGACCCTCCGTCGAGCGTTTTAGCCTGAAAGACGACCACGTCGCCCGTTTCGACCGACCCGGCGAGTACCGCCGGGACCACGAGAAAGCCGTCCCCGGCCTCTATCGTCGGCTCCATGCTCCCGGTTTCGACGTAACTCAGGAGAACTGGCTGTCCGATCGCCTGCCCCGCGATGAGAGCGACGACGAGCAAAACGAGCGCCAACTGAAGTGCGGTTTCGAGTCGGTCCTTCATGTCGCGTGTGCGACCGATACCGTCCCCGACGGCCCAACCCTCGTACCCCAGTGCTCCCACACACCGTGTGTTGGCCGTCGCGGGACGCGTGCGGTCACGTTAGGCGGAGGAGGTGTAGGCGGACGGATCCGCGGTGACAGTGATCGTCGTCAGGCCGCTGAGATCCGTGACGGTCGTGTCGAGTTCTATTGTCACGTCGAAACTATCCTGGGTGCTGTTCGCGCTATCGTACGCGTCTAGGTTGTGCGGATCGCCGTTCGCAGTGGGTAACGACTCGACCGCTGTCGTTTTCCCGGTATCGCCGTAGAGGTTGACCGCGGAGGGGTCCGCTGCGTCGTGTGCTATCTTCACGCCGACGCCCTGGGAGGCGTTGTTTCCGATCTTGAACCCGGCTTCGATGGTAGTAACGGCGCTCTTGTTGGCACCGGACGCGTTGCCGGAGCCCGTGTACTTGAGCTGTAACAGGTCGCCGTCCGTACCGCCGGTTGAGTCAACGAACTGACTGGTACCGTTGTCCGTGAGTTCGAGCAAGGCCGCAGAGTCGCTTGCGAGTGTGATATCGGCGGTACGGTCGGCCTCGATCAGGTCGAACGCGCCCGATCCGAGTGCCGCGCCGCCCGTCGCTGCGATGCTACCTACGCTGATGACGAATGTTCTACGATTCATTGTGTTTTCCGCTCGACCGGACGGATACAGTCCTCCTCGTCGGAACGCGCCGTTCCGTTCGAGGTTCGACTTCGCGCAATTGTTTTCCGTCCGATGTCACATACCTGGATTGACAGTCTCCCGGTAATAGGGTGATGCCCAACTGAGAAGGGTGGAGGCCGGGACCGGGCCTATATAGTTTGGGTTATTAAAAATCCAACATGATGTTTGGCCGAGTCGTTAAAGGGGCGTGGATTCGTACCCCTTCGGTAGTGACTGGAACCGAGGGTATCGGACCGCGAGTCGGTCGGCGCGCGCGAGACTGGAACGAGCGACGCGCGGGAGTCGTCGACCGTGGTTGACCGGCGGCAGCGCCTGGGCGCGGTGTTGCTGCTCTGCGGCGCGGCGCTACTCGTTACTGGTTCCGTCGGTTTCGCCGACGTGATGGCCGACCGACCGGGCAATATAACGGTCGCAAACGATCCGGACGCGTATCTAGGTGTGACCGACAATTCGGCTGACTCCGCGGCGAGCATCAGCGGCGGGAACGACACGGGGAACGCCTACTTCCTCGACGACAACGCCGCCGCGTTCGGGGGCGCTTCGGCGTTCGATACCGCGGTCGACCGGATCGATTACGACGACGGGACGACCGACACCGATCCCGGCGTGTACGCGACCGTTCGAGATACGGACGCAGTCGGGCTGACGACTTCGCACGACTACGTGCTCCAGTTAGAGTGCAAAGACGGGGCGACGGACCAGGGGACGGGATACGTCACCGTCTCCGTGACTGCGACCGGCGACGAAACCGTCGACCTGCAACGGACGACCAACCAGAAGCTATCTATCGACTGCACATGACTCACACCGACCGACCCGACGACGTCGACGAGGGCCGCGACGCAGGGCCGGGGACAGCGGCCGCCGTTCGCTCGCGCGTCGCCGACAACCTGGGGCTCGTCGTCGTTGCTCTCGTTCTCCTGACCGCCGTCGGCGGGTGGGTCGCATACGGCGCGCACGTGAACCCGCCGATGCAACCGACCGAGCAGACGGTCGGAAGCGTCGAGACCGAGGGCTCGTACGAGCACGGTGCCGTGGTTCGTTCGGAGAACCCCGTCTATCCCGACGGGAGCGTACTCACCGACCGGCATCGGTATTTCCGCTCCGTCGCCCCGGTTCTCAACGGGACGTTCACCCACGAGTACGCGGCCACGGGCGAGGACATCGAAGCCGAGACGACGCTCCGCCTCCGCCTCCGCTCCGCCGACGACGGCGGGGAGTACTGGAGCACTACCGAACCACTGACTGACCCCCGCGTGGACACCGGGGACAGCGGTACGGTCGCCGTGCCGTTCGAGGTGAACGTCAGCGAGGCGGCGTGGACCATCGCCCGGACGGACAACGAACTCGGCGGCTCACCGGGGGACCCGGAGATCGCGGTCGTCGCGGAGACGAGCGTCACCGCGACCGTCGAGGGCGAGCGCGTCACCACTACCGAGACGCACGTCCTTTCGATCGTCCCGACCGGGTCGACGTACACCGTAGAGGGCGCGGGCAGATCAGCGTCGGAGCGAGTCACCGAAACCGGTCGCGTTTCGCGGGAGTACGGCCCCCTCGCGTCGTACGGCAGCGTACTGCTTTTCGCCGGTGCCCTCGGTTCGCTCGCTCTCGTCGTCGGTCTGACTGCGACGGACTCGCTTCGCCCGCCGCAGAGCGTTCACCGCGCCGTTACGACCGCCCGCGAGCGCGACGCCCTCGACGAGTGGATCACGACCGGTCGAGTTCCGGCCGAACACCGGACCGGGCCGACGGTGACCGTCTCGTCGCTCTCGGGGCTTGTCGACGTGGGAATCGACAGCGACAGGCGAGTGATCGAGGACGAACGAACCGGGGCGTTCTACGTCGTCGACGACGGCGTGGTGTACGTGTATCACTCGGAACGTGCGACGAGCCACGACGCCCTTGACGGTCCGAGGGTCGGCCACGCGACACCGTCAAGCGCTCCGTCCGACGACGATGGTTCGACGCCGGAACGCGACGAGGCATCGGACGGGACCGGGTCGAACGGCGACCTGGCGGAGGAGTTCGAGTGGCAGGGCGAATCGGACGAGTTCGAATGGTCGGACCCGAACGCCGACGAGAGAAACGAGGTGTGACGGTTATCCGAACCGACGCGCTGCGACCCACGCGATCCCTGCGGCGATCGCTCCCGCCCCGTTCGCCGCGATGTCCGCGACCGAGAACGCCCTGTACGTGATCCCGGCCTGCACTAGTTCGATGCCGATACCGTAAGCGACCGCTCCCACGGCGGCGCTGGCGGCGGCGCTCTCCTCCGTTCGGTGTCGGACCTGGAAGGCAACGACGAGCGCGCCGGTCAGGACGGCGTAGCCGACCACGTGGGCGATTTTATCCGCGCCGACGGGGCCGCTACCGCCGCCGGCATCGACCGGTACGACCGAGGCGACAAACAGCGCGACCGCGACGGCGACCGCCGGATACCAGCGTCGGGACACACCCTCCACTCGGGGCGTCCGTCGGCAAAAGGCGACTGATGCCGTGTCAGTTCGACTTCCGCCGTCCCCGATGGCAACCGACCGCCTGGCGGCGTCGGAGTAACTGGTTTCGGTTACGTTAGTATGGGAACGTCTAACACGTTATAGTCCGTATGTAATGAACGTGAATTACAATGACTGATATCGGAGGATTTCAGGACAGAGTCGCCAGGGTCGACCTGTCCGAAGGCGACGTACGGTACGAGGGTATCGACGGAGAGGACGCCGAGAAGTACATCGGCGCGCGAGGTCTGGGGGTGAAATACGTCTTCGAGCAAGGCCCGGATGTCGACCCCACTGGTCCGGAGAACCTGCTAGCGTTCACGAACGGCCCGCTCACGGGGACCCAGACGACGATGAGCGGCCGAATCGCGATCTGTACGAAATCGCCGCTGACGGGAACCGTGACGGACTCGCACCACGGCGGTTGGTCCGGCGCGCGTCTGAAGTGGGCCGGCTTCGACGGGCTGCTGTTCGAAGGCGAAGCAGAGGACCCCGTGTACGCGTACGTCGAGGACGGAAACGTGGAACTCCGCGACGCGTCGAGCCTGTGGGGACAGGGCGTCCACGATACGATAGAGGCCCTCGAAGACGAGGTCGAGGGCGCGTACGGAAAGAACCTCTCGGCCATGGCTATCGGCCAGGGTGGCGAAAACGAGGTCCGCTACGCCTGCATCGTCAACGAGGACGACCGCGCGTCGGGCCGCGGCGGCACGGGCTGTGTGATGGGGTCGAAGAACCTCAAGGCGGTCGTCGTCAAATCGGGGACGGACATGCCGAAGCCGAAAGACAAGGAGACGTTCATGGAGGGCCACAAGCAGGCGATGCAGGCCATCCAGGAGTCGGACGTCACCGCGCCGAACGAGGGCGGCCTCTCGCAGTTCGGGACGAACGTCCTGATGAACATCACGGAGGAGATGGACGGCCTCCCGACGCAGAACGCCCGGTACACCTCTACCGGGTCCGAGGCGAGCGAATCCCCCGACGAGCCCAATATCGACTCCGAGAACGTCTCGGGCGAGAACGTCCGCGAGAACATCCTCGTCGACGAACCGACCTGTCACTCCTGTCCGGTCGCGTGCAAGAAGGAGGTCGAGGTCGACGTCAACCACAAGGGCGAGGACATGAACGTCCGGATGGAGTCCTACGAGTACGAGTCGGCGTGGGCGCTCGGGCCGAACTCGATGAACGACGACCGCGACAGAGTCGCCGTCATGATCGACCGGTGTAACGACTACGGCGTCGACACCATCGAGATAGGCAACATCATGGCGATGGCGATGGAGGCGACAGAGAAAGGCTATCTCGACGACCTCGGTGAAGGGCTGGAGTGGGGCGACGAGGAGACCATGATCGACATGATCGAACGCGTCGCGAAGCGCGAGGACGACCTCGCGGACCTGCTCGCGGAGGGCCAGCGCCGCATGGCCGAGGAGATCGGCGCACACGACTGTCGTCTGGACGTGAAGGGCCAGGCTATCGCCGCGTACGACCCTCGCTGCATGAAGGGGATGGGCATCGGCTACGCCACCTCGAACCGCGGCGCCTGTCACCTCCGTGCGTACACCCCAGCGGCGGAGATCCTCGGGATCCCCGAGAAGGTCGACCCCTACGAGTGGGAGGGCAAGGGTGAACTGGCCGCGACGTTCCAGGACATGCACGCTATCTCCGACTCGTTCGACATCTGCAAGTTCAACGCCTTCGCCGAAGGCATCGAGGAGTACGTCCTCCAGTACAACGGCATGACCGGCCTGGACTACTCGGAAGACGACCTGCTGGAGGCCGGTGAGCGTATCTACAATCTGGAGCGGTACTACAACAACCTCGTCGGCTTCGACGGCGATGACGACTCCCTGCCCGAACGGTTCCTGCCGGGCGACGAGGGCATCCCCGGACAGGGCGCAAGCGAAGGCGAGTTCTGCGAACTAGAACAGATGAAAGAGGAGTACTACGACGTGCGCGACTGGGAGTACGGCGTCGTGCCGGACGAGAAACTCGACGAACTCGGCATCGATATCGGTCCCGGAACGGGCGTCAGTAGCGGTGGAGCGGCGGCCACCGGAGACGACTGATCGGCCGAGGGTTTCATCCCGAGGCAGCAGTGTGTCCGGTGCGAGGAGACGACTGATCGGCCGAGGGTTTCATCCCGAGGCAGCGGTTTCTCCGGTGCGAGGAGACGGCTGACCGAGGGTCCAACCGGAGATTCGATGTATTTCGTTTCAGTAGACCCATCCCACTTCAGTCGCCGGGTTCGGTCGGATTCTGGCCGCAGGAAACATATCGGAGGACGATCAACTATTCGACAATGCCCGATCTCGCCACGGTGCTCGTGGTCGAAGACAACGACAGTCTCGCGTCCCTCTACGCTTCGTATCTGGACGACGAGTACGCCGTGAGAACGGCTTCCGACGAGGCGGAGGCGCGCGAACTGATGGGGCCGGAAGTAGACATCGTCCTCCTCGACCGAAAACTGCCGAACACCTCCGGGGAGGAGGTTCTCTACTGGATGCAGAACCGGAACTATCACGCTCACGTGGCGATGGTCACTGCCGTCGACCCCGACTTCGACATCGTGGAACTACCGGTCGACGACTACGTCGTCAAACCGGTCACCAGCGAGGAACTGATCCGGACCGTCGAACGGTTCCGCACGCGGGGCGAGTACGACGAGCGGCAGCGAGAACTCTCCGCGAAACTCGTCCGTCGGAACGTTCTCACCGTGGAGAAAACGGCGGCCGAACTCGAAAACAGCGAGGAGTTCCAGCGTCTGGAGGCCCGCATCGACGCACTCCGCGAGGAAGTCGCTTCGCTCGAGGAATCGCTGGCCGTCGAGGGGGTCCAAACGCCGTCCGAGCCATCCGTCAGAACCCACGATTAACGTCGTCTTCTGCCCTAATGTGTACTCCGGGCGACGGGAACCTCGGTGGTTCAAGTACGCCTGGTCGCGCGGAGAGCCTCTTTCTCCCGGTCGAATCACCGGCACGTACCATCCCGTCGACTAACTGCGGCACGTTCCGTCAGCGTTATGACGTTTTATATCACACGTTCCCGAATGGGAACGATCATCGGACGGCCGCTTGACGAAAACGGCGAACCGACCGACGGCCGGGGAATAGAGGTCGAACCCAACGGGCCCGTGGCCGACCTGCTCCGAAACGCTTCGCGCCCTCTGGTCTCCAGTCCCGGACTTGGTCAGTGGTTCACCCTGTTGCGTACTCCCGACGAGAATTCGGACGAGCGCCCGGCGATCCTGCTGTGGCTTGCTCCCGACGCGACTGCACTTCCTCCCCATCGCCATCCAGACGAAGCGGAGTACTTCCGGACGGTCGAGGGCGAGATCACGGTCGTCGTCGAGGGGGAACCGCAGCGTCTCGGCCCCGGTGAGGAGGTCACGGTACAGCCAGGGCAGTCGCATTCCTTCCGGAACGACACTGACGACTTCGTTGCGACGTACGTGGAACTCCCGTGGATGAAAACCGCCGAGACGCTGTGTACCGTCTGCGGGAAGGACCACGACGGCGAGTTCGGTACAGACGGCGGGTACGGAGAGCCAGGGTTCGTTCACGGACTCGTGATGGCGGAAGCCATCCGCGAGGGAACGAAGATCCCGTCCGCACCGTTTGCCGTCCAGCGTGTGTTGTGGGCCACTGTCGGCCGCGTCGCCAAGGCCTTCGGTCACTGCGCTGTCGACGAGCGATATCTCCGCGACGAGTTCTGGGAGGCCACCGTCGAACAGCCAGACCTGTGACGGGAGTTCTCGGCCGACGCGCGAGCGCCGTTACAGTCCGATGACGACGGGTGTCCGGATCTCCAGAGCGGTCTCGAACTCGGCTTCGCGGTCGGTCCGGCGGCCGATCCGGTGAACCTGCTCCTCGTGTGCGCGTCGGATCGCGTCGCGCTCTCGCTCTCGCAAGCCCAGGTCCTCGCCGAGCGTCGTCCAGTGGTCGGGGTCGGCCAGAAACACGGCACGGTCCTCGTCCTCGTGGACGCACTCGAACTGTCGTCGGTAGCGGTCGGCCCTGGGTTCGAGCGCCGCCTGCACCTGGTCGACGAGCGCCGGCAGGCGTTCGGGCGCGACGCTCGCTTTCGCGCCGGCGACGAGAAGCACCTGCCCCTCGATAGGGTCCGCCGTCACGGCATCCCTCCGGAGCGAGCGCGAGCGTTGGTCATCCGCCGGCCCGCATCGCTTTCTGTGCGAACTCGTCGACGAGCGAATCGAGCGTCGCGGGGTCGCCCTCGAACTCGACGGTCACCTCCGTCAGCGTCAGCGACGGCCCGATAGCCACGTCGTCGGCCGACAGGGTCGCGCGCCAGTCCCCGCCCTCGACGGCGTCGTCGTCCACCCGCTCCCCGTCGAGGTTCTCCAGATACCGGACCGCCAAGCGGCGCGATATGCCGCGGAACGAACGCGTGCGCGTTACCCGCTCGCTTCCGCCGGCGACCGGCGGGAACAGCGACAACTCGTCGCCGTCCTCGAGGACCGTCTCCGTCCCGTCCATGTGGATCACCTCCCGGCCGTTCTTGAGTATGCTCAACTGCGGTCGGATATCTCCGTCCTCAAGCAGTTGTCCGGTAAGGCCGTCGTACTCGTCCTCTAGCGTCGCGAGGACCGACCCAACGGTGGTCCGGTCGCCGTCGACGTCCATGGCGACTTCCTTCTGCCCGACGGCGTCCCGGAAGGTAGCGAAGGTCCGCAACTCGATCTCCATGTCGCGGCACTAGTGTGCGACGCGCTTAAACCTCCGCCGCAGAGCCGTATTGGCCGCTATTGGTCGCCCGCATGCTGTGTCGGTGTTCTGTAACCGTTTGCCGGTGTCCGCCGACGTGTGGTCGGCGAACGACCGAACTAAAGGAAAACAGTCTCTCTCAGTACTTGTCGCTGAGGCGGATACCGTCTTCGACGAGTCGGGCGTTTCGCTCCCGGTCGAGTTCGTCGGCGATGTCGTCGCGTTCGTAGATCTGCTCTATCAGGTCTGCGTAGAGGTTTCGCCAGCCGATGGCGTAGATCGGCGACTGGCCCCACGCCCGGAGTTCGGGCACGAACTCGTCGAACGTCTCCGCGCGGTCGTCGAACTGCTCGACTGCGTCGGCGACGTACCCCGCCGCCTCGCGGTCGTCGTCGGCCTCCGCTATCGCTCGGTTTATCCGTGACTCCCATCCTTCGACCGCCCGCTGCATGTCCGTCGCGGCGCTCTGGCCGTCCTCCGGCAGCGAGTCGACGATCGGCTTCGGAACCGCGAGTGACACTTCGTCCATGCCGTACGTTCCGGACCGCTACACCAAAAACGCTCGCCGCGGGCGAAAAACGAACGACGTGTTCGGTAGTGATCGACTCGGTTCACTGCTCCCAATTACGAACGGCTTACCGGGCGAGGGCTTCGCTTCCCTTCGCGATATGTTCGTAAGTCGCGCTTTCCGTGAGCCTCCGAAACTAACTGCCGCTTAAACGCCTCTCTGCGCCTGTTCGAATCACTGCATTCACCGAACTGACACGATAGTAATCGGCGATGGCATCCGTTCGCAGTTCCCTGGTCGGGCGGTCCCCATCGGTAGGCTGATTCCACCGGATCGAAACGGTCCGTAACGGTATCAGCAGTTTATCACTCATCTACGTATACTTCCTACCGGCGTGAAATTCACAGAAGACGCGGCGATCGAACGAAAACGTGATCGACACGACGACCCCGGCTCCGACCGGTGGCGACGCGCGATGACACGCCGCGACCACTCGGAGGAGCGGACCGTCGCCGCGGGAAACGACGGCCCGGATCTGCCGTCGGGCTGGGCGGTGCGGAAGGAGGGCGACGACGAGTTGGTCGTCGCCCACGATGGCGGCGACCTCGCTCTGAGCGTGACCCGCGAAAGGGGCATCTGGAAGATACGCGGCCACCAGCGAAGCGGCGAGGCGCACCACGTGACCGATATCGGGGCCGTCTCGACCCGCGACGACGCGATGCGACGGGTACTGTCGTGTATGGAACAGGTAAACGCGGAACTCGAACGGGTGGGGTGGGACAGGCGGATCTGCCTCCCGGAGGTCGTCGACGGCGTCTGTACGCGCGACGCCGCGACGATGGAACATATCGTTCAGTGACTGTCCAGTTCGGCGTGTTCTCGCCGACCGGCGCTACTTTTCGTCGACGTGACGAACCGAGCATGCGATGCCGCGAGTGCTCTCTGCCATCTCCGGTCCCGTCATCTGCGCGCGGCCGACCGCGAACGCCGCCGGGCCCTCGATGACGACCTCGTCGCCGACGCGGATGTCGTCGTCGGCGTTTAGCACGCCCGGTGCGAGAACGCTTCCGTGCGGGGTGAACCCATCTATCTCGACCCGTTTCGTCGCCGCGTCGCTGTCAACCCAGCGGCGCGCGCCGGCGAGGGTGAACGCGAGCACGCCGTACTGCGGGACCATGGCCGCGAGTTGCTCTCCCCCGTCGTCGTGTACGCGGAGTTTGGGGTAGCGGCTCTGCGTCGAGATGTCGCCAAACAGGTCGTCGCCGGCACCGGGACCGAACTGGTAGTCGGCGATAGCGCGGACGGTGTTGTGTTCGCGCTCCCGCTTCGAGAACTTGAGTTCGCCCGACAGCGTCGACGAGAGATTGGCCAGCGACTCGGTCGTCGTGGGGTGGTCCTCGACGGTGTACTCGAACTCCACGTCGAGCGACTCCTCGACCCGCTCGCAGATGTCGCGGTACCCCTCACCGGGGACGTGTGCGATGACGCGGGGGTACTCGTTCCGTTCGAGATACTGCCGGAGGATCGTACTCACGAACTGTTTCTCCTCGGCCGACCACCGCCCGGTCACGACCGAATCGTAGTGCTGGGCGGGGTACGTGAGTTCGAGTTCCTGCGGGACGACGCCGATCGGAGAGGTCATCGACACCGTGTGGGCGCGGAACTGGGTAGCGTCGTGGAACTGCCCGTGGCTCTGGGACTCGCTGTACGGTTTGCGGGCCGAACACGGCACGAGGACCAGCGGGTTGTCGAACCGGTTGCGGTATCGCGAGGTGACGCGCTCGGCGAAGCGCTGGATCTCCACGCGGCGCATGGTGTCTTCCGTCGCGGCGGTGATCTCCGCTGTTCGATAGACTGGTGTGCGCTCCTCGACGTACCCCCACTGCTGGTCGAACTCGCGAAACGCCGCGGTGAGCCACTGCTCGTGACGGGCCTGCCCCTCGACGTAGTCCCGGAGGCGACCGGCGCGGATGCGCTCGCGGACGCGTCCGAGTTCCGCGGCGAGTGCGTTGACGTTGTGCCGGGCGCAGTCCTCGCGGTCGAACTCCTCGACCGACCGCTGGCAGGCGGGACAGGCACAGGGGAGTTCAGTCAGGTCTTCGAGGAACGCCTCGCCGTCGTTGGTGAGGTACTTCCCTTGCGTCCCCTTCACGACGGCCCTGTCCGGGTCAACCAGATCGACGCCGGCGTAGGCGAGGACGGCGACGTTTTTCGGCGTGGCCGCGCCGGGCAGATACAGCGCACTGTCTGCGGGGATAGCCTCGCGGATGTCGACTATCGCCTCGCGAAACGCCGCGCCGTGACCGACGAACCCCGGCGCGCCCGAGACGACGTAGGCGTCCGCCGCGTGGTCCGCCGCGGTGTCCGGCGAGACGACGACGGCGTTCGGATACTCGACCTCGGGGTGGTCGACGGCGAACGATTCCTGCACCTCGTCCGCGGTGCCGCCGGGAAACGCGCGGTGCGGGAGGACGGTGAGCGTCGACTCGTCGCCCTCGGGTAGTTCGCGCTCCTCGGGCCAGAGGCTCCCGGCGTCCTCGATGATCCCGTGAGAGCGGGCGCTCGGGTCGCCGCCGCGGTCCACTTCGTCGACTAATGCCGGCGTCGTCACCGGGTCCGAGAGGCGGAGTTCCGCCACCCGGGCGGCCCCGTCGCGCTCGTGGACCTCGAAGTAGTCGGTCATACCCGTCGAGAGTGGCCCCGCCGGAATGAGCGTGTCGTTACGGCCCGGGCGCTGTCGACGCGGCCGCGGTTCGGTTGCCAGAAGTTCGCACACCCCCACAAGGTTTTTTGAACCGGTAGCGCGTCCCTATCTATGGACGAATTAGACACGGACAGGGACGGCCGTCGCGCTCTCCTCGCCCTCGTCAGGCGGTACGGCGACGGCTACCGAGTCCACCTTACTCTCGGCATCGCGTTGACGGTCTTCACCGTAGCCGTGTCGCAGGTGATGCCGTACATTCTCGGCGTCGCTATCGACGCGCTGTTTACCGGCACGCAGCAGTACTCGATCCGGTTTCTCCCCGACGCGTGGATACCCGCCGAACGGACCGGCCAGTTCTGGTTCACGCTCAGCCTCATCGTCGTGCTGTCGACGGCGGCGCTCGTCTTCGGCACCACGGCGGACTACCTCTGGGGCAACTTCGCCCAGCACATGCAACACGAGGTGCGGGTCGACGCCTACGAGGCCGCACAGGAGCGCGAACTCGCGTTCTACGACGACACGCAGACGGGTGAGGTGATGAGCGTGCTGAACAACGACGTGAACAAACTGGAGAACTTCTTCACCCAGATCGTCTCGATGGGAATCCGGGTGTTGGTGATGACCGCGGGCATCTCGGCGTTCATGCTCTGGATCCATCCGCAACTCGCATCAGTCGCGCTGCTCGTGTTGCCCGTTCTCTTCGGCGTGACGCGGCTGTTCGAGCGCCGCGTCTCGCCGAAGTACGAGGAGAAACGGTCCCGCGTCGGCAAGCTGAACGGCCGGCTGGAGAACAACGTCGGCGGCATCCAGACGATCAAGTCCTACAGCACCGAGGACGAGGAGCGAGAGCGCGTGCAGGACTCCTCGGCGGGCTACCGCGACATCGCGTGGAGCGCCTTCCTCGAACGCGTCGGCCTGATCGGGGCCATCTCGGGGCTGACCTCCGTCGGGTACGCCGTCACCTTCCTCGTCGGCGGCTACTGGGTGCTGTTCGGCCCGCCGCTTTTCTTCACGGCGTCGCTGTCGGTCGGGACGCTCGTCACGTTCCTGCTGTACAGCAACCGGTTCCAGTTCCCGATGTACCAGTTCGCGGGCGTCCTCGACGGCTACCAGAACGCCCGCGCCGCGGCGGCGCGGGTGGTCACCCTGCTGGAGGGCGAAAGCGACGTGCGGACGCGCCCGGACGCCGACGACCTCACCGTCCGCGAGGGCCGCGTCGAGTACGACGGCGTGACGTTCAGCTACGAGGGGAGCGAGGAACCGGCACTCGACGGCGTCTCCTTCGCGGCCGAACCGGGGTCGTTCGTCGGCCTCGTCGGTCCGACGGGGGCCGGCAAGTCGACGACGATGAAGTTGCTCCCGCGCCTGTACGACGTGGACGATGGCGCGGTGCGGATCGACGGGCGGGACGTGCGCGACGTGACTCTGGACAGCCTCCGCGAGCACGTCGGCTACGTCTCGCAGGAGCCGTACCTGTTCACGGGGTCGGTCGAGGAGAACATCGCCTACGGGATCGACGCGACGCGGGACGAGGTAGTCGCCGCGGCGAAAAACGCCGGCGCGCACGAGTTCGTCACCGACCTCGACGACGGCTACGAGACGGCGGTCGGCGAGCGCGGCGTGAAGCTCTCCGGCGGCCAGAAACAGCGCGTCGCGCTGGCCCGCGCCCTCCTGAAGGACCCCGAGGTCCTCGTGCTCGACGAGGCGACCAGCCACGTCGACAACGAGACGGAGGCGGTCATCCAGGAGCGCCTCGGCGACCTCACCGCGGACCGCACGACGTTCGCCATCGCCCACCGCCTCTCGACAGTGCGTGACGCCGACACCATCCTCGTGTTCGACGACGGCGAGATAGTCGAGCGCGGCAGTCACGAGGAACTGCTTGCCGCGGACGGCCTCTACGCTAACCTCTGGCGGGTACAGGTCGGCGACGTGGAGGCGCTGCCGGACTCGTTCCTCCAGCGCGCCCACGAGCGGATGCGGGCCGAAACGTAGCTCCGCTCGGCGCGCTCGCCGGCCGCGCTTCGGCGAACTACTGTCGCTCGGCCAGGTCGATCCGCTCGACGCCGTCCGGCAACCGCCGGACGACGTGGTCCGGCCAGTCGTAGTGGGCGACGGTGACCGCCGTCTCGGGGTTCAGTTCGGCGAATCGCGCCACGGCCTCGGCGGCGGCGCGGCGGGCCTCGTCGTCGGCCCTGCTCGGCGTCTCCGCGGTCAGCGGATACGTCTGGGCGAGCGCCGGCGGTACGGGGCCGAACGGTGGGACGAGCCGCCACGTCTCGTCGTAGCCGGTTACGTCCGCCCCCTCCGTGAGCAGTAGGTCGCCCGCCGGCGCGTCGATCCGGTCGAGGCGCTCGCGGTGGCGAAGCACCTCCGGCCGGCGCGCGCTCTCCGAGGAGACGTAGAAGAACGTGCCTTTTGAGGTCGGGTCCTCGCGCTCCAGTTGCTCGGCGTGGTCCAGCAGTGCGCGGTAGCCGTCCAGCATCGCCGGGTGGCCGCGAGCGCGTGTCTCGACGAGTTCGAGCAGGTTCCCCGTCCGGATCGCCTGCTTGATCCGCCGTATCTCGGCGAACGTGACGTGGAGGTTGTGCGCGGCGAGTTCCTCCTCGCGGGCGTTTCGGCCGAGCGCGCGGACCTCGTCGGGGGTGTACTCGGCGCAGACCGGACACGAGCAGGGGAAGTAATCGAGGTCGTCTAACTGCTGCGTGCCGCGGACGGTGAGGTAGCGGTCGTCGCGTGCGTACAGCGCGTACGCCGCGGAGTCGAACAGGTCGCAACCGAGCGCCGCGGCGAGCGCGAACATCATCGGGTGGCCCGCGCCGAACAGGTGGACCGGCGCGTCCGCCGAGAGGCCGCGCTTGCACGCGGCGACCACGTCGACCATGTCGTCGAACCGGTAGTCGTTCATCAACGGCACGACCGCGCCCACGGGGAACACGTCGAGCGACGACGCGTCGGCGGTCCGGGCCGCTTCCTCGCGCAGGTCCGCGTAGGTCGACCCCTGTATCGGCGCGGTGACGAGCATGTCGCCGGTGTCTATCGTCTCGGCTTCGGCGATGCGCTCCTCGGTCGTCTCCAGGTCGATCTCGGCGGTCTCGCGCGAGGCGTCCGGCGGCGTCGGGATGTCGACCGGCGTGCCGATGTCCGAGCCGATGTCGCGCTGGAACTCGAGGATCTCGGGCGGCGTCACGTCTATCTCGCCGTACACCGACAGCTGGAACGACCCCGAATCGGTCATGATCGCGCCGTCGAAATCAAGCAGTTCGTGCAGGCCCTCGGCCAGTGCCTGCTCGCGGAGTTCCTCGTTCCCGTGGATGATGTAGGAGTTGGTGATGAGTATCTCCGCGCCGAACTCCTCGGCGAGTCGCGACGGGGAGATCGTATCCAGATTGGGGTTTATCACCGGCAGCAGCGCCGGCGTCTCGACTGTCACCCCCGCCCGGGGGACGGTCAGTTCCCCGATGCGGCCCGCGGCGTCCGCGTCGCGGAGTTCGAAGTGATCGCGCATTGGTTCGCGGTAGCCCCGGCGCGTGGGTAAGGATTCCGTTCCGCGTCGTTGCGGTCAGAACTCGGTGTCACCGTCCGTTCCAGTGAGAAACCACTTGACGACGCTCCCTTCGCCGCGCCGCAGGATCTCGCTCACCGTGGACTTGTCCGCCTCCAGCGTGGCCGCGAGGTCCGCGAGCGTACACTCCCGCGGCACCTCGAAGTACCCCTCCCGGACGGCCGCGGCGAGCACCTCCCGCTGTCGGTCGGTCAGGAGCCCGGACGAGTTCTCGTTTCCGACCACGGAGCGTAGCTCGTACGAGAGGCCGGCCGCTTCGACCGCCGTCCGGAAGCGGTCCAGCACCTCCCGCGAGCCGGTGAACTCGTACTCGATCCAGCCGTTCCGAACCGTGATCGGATACTCGGGCGGCACCGACGACCGCTCGACGGCCTCGTAGAGTCCGATGTCCGTCGTCTCGTATCTCGCTACGACCGTCTCGTCGGCGCGCTCCAGACGCTGGTACGCGACGATAGACGGGTGGTCGTCGATGGCAGCGGACACGGCGTCGGGGTCGTCTGCCTCCACCTCGCCGAGCTCGATCGCCGTCGAACCGGCCCTGAACCCCGTCAGAAGCCGGAACGTCGCCTCCGGAAACGAGCGCGACACTTCAGCGACCCAGGTGCCCTCGGGGAGTTGAACGTGGAACTGAGCTCTGATCATCTCGTATCATCTGTCGCTATCGGCGTCCAACACCAAGATGTTGGGCAAATTGATTCCTCGGCTTCGGCCGGATCTTCACGCAGTGATCCGCAACACTGCCGCGTACGCTCGCTGGAACCGTCCCGCAACCGTCGTCGCGGAGCTCCGCCGACGAAACTCGCTCCTGTTCGCCGTCGCCGCGCTCAACGCCGCGTTGTTCCTTGGATTCGCCGCCGGAATCGCCCTCGATCCGCGGACCGTCGGCGGGGAGCCGGTCTGGCTCAAACCCGCGAAGTTCGCGGGCTCGATAGCGCTGTTCACCGCGACGCTCGGCTGGATAGGTCACCACCTCCCTGTCGCCGATAGCACCCTGCGGCGCGCGTCGCTCGTCGTGGCGACGGCAAGCGTCGTCGAGATAACGCTCATCGCCGGGCAGGCGGCACGCGGGGTCGAATCGCATTTCAACCAGTCGACGGCGTTCGACACGGCCGTATACGCCGTCATGGGACTGACTATCGTCGCCATGGTCGCGGTCGTCGCGTGGCTACTCGTCCGGGCTTGGAGGCGGGAGTTCTCCGTCGCCCCGGCGTACGAATGGGGCATCCGCCTCGGCATCGCGCTGTTCGTCGTCGGGTCGTACGAGGGCGGCGCGATGGTCGCGCTGGAGGCCAGCGCGGTCGGCACCAGTCCGGCGATTCCGGTGGTCGGCTGGAACGCCGGCGGGGATTTCCGAGCGGCGCATTTCCTCGGACTCCACGCGCTCCAGGCGCTCCCGCTTGCCGGCTATCTCGCGTCCGAAGCGAGCGAGAACGGCCGACTTGCGCGACCTGTGCGGGCCGTCCAACTTGTCGCGGCGGGCTACGCGACGCTGCTGGTCGCGGCGTTTACCCACGCGCTCGCTCCGGCGCTCGGGTAACGTGTCCCGCTGTCGGCGTGCGGCCGCCGGCCTATTCGAACAGCGCGTAGTACAGCACGCCGAGCGCCGTTCGGCCGTCGGATATCTCCCCCTCGCGGACGGCCTCCCGGAGGTCGTCGAACTCCGCCGTCGTCACGCGGATCGTCTCGTTGTCGTCCAGGTCCTGCTCGGCGGTCGGCGCGCACTCGCGCGCGAGGAAGTAGTGGAAGACGACGTCCGAGATGCCGTTTGCGGGTTCGACCGAGGTAAGATGTTCGACCTCGCCGGCCTCGTAGCCCGTCTCCTCGGTCAGTTCGCGTCGGACCGCGGCGGTCAGGTCGTCGTCGCTCGGTTCCAGACCGCCCGCGGGGAGCGCGCGGTTGACTCGTTTCACGGCCTGACGCCACTCCTCGACCAGAACGACGTCGCCGTCGGCGGTGAAGGGGAGAACGACGACGCTCTCGCCCTCCGTGAGGTAGTCGAAGTCCGTCTCGGTGCCGTCCGGGAGACGCGCGTCTTCCTTGATAACGTCGAACCCGGGACAGGAGTAGGCGACGCCGGAATCGAGCGTCTCCCACGCCAGACCGTCGTCGACAGAACCGCTGTCACCGTCGCTGTCGACAGAACCGCTGTCACTGTCCCAGTCGTCGGCAGACCCGCTGTCGTTCGTCCCGTCACGTGAGCCGTCGTCAGCGTCCATGCACGCCAGTACGGCTACTGCCCGCAAAAGTGCGCCGAACGGTCCGTCGCTCGGCCGCTAGTCGGTGAGTCCGTAGCCGCGTTTGAACAGCGCAATGTCTACCAGCACGACCGCCAGCGTCAACGCCGACAGGACGGCCAGAGCGACGTTGTGGTCGATGTCCGAGTACGCCAGGAAGCCGTACCGGACGCCGTTGACCATGTACACCATCGGGTTCAGTAGCGACAGCGTCCTGTAAAGCGGCGGAAGGATCTCCAGTGAGTAGAACACGCCGCCGAAGAACACGAGCGGACGAACGATGAACTGATTCATCACCGTCAGGTAGTCGAAGTCCTCCGCCCAGAGGCCACCCACGACGCCGAGGCTGGCGAACAGCACGGAGATAACGACGAGGAAGGCGACGAGGTAGAACGGTCGCGCGACGCCGACCGGTTCGAAGGCGTACCCCACGAACGCGATGATGACCCCGACTACCAGTCCGCGGAGCGCGCTCGCGCCGATGTAGGCGAGCACCATCTCCGTGTACGACATCGGCGACGTGAGCGTTTCGTGGATGTACTCGTTCCACCGCCCGTGGAAGATCGAAAACGAGGCGTTCTCGAACGCGTTCGAGATGGCTCCGAGCACGATGAGGCCGGGGAGGATGAACACGATGTAATCGAACCCCTGAATCTTGTCGATGCGGTCCCCCAGGATGACGCCGAACACGGAGAAATACAGTACGTTCGTGATCAGCGGCGGGAGGAAGGTGTTCGACGGCCGACGGACGTACCGGAGTATCTCCCGCTTTACGAGCGCGTACGTGCTCACGGACAGGAACCTCACGCCGAGTCACCTCCCGGGATCCCGGCGGACTCCTCGCCGCTCCGTACCCCCTCTCCGTCGTCGTTCGTCAACTCGACGAACACCTCTTCCAGCGACGTACGGGTGATCTCCAGGTCGACGATCTCGTGGCCGCGAGCCTCTAGTTCGTTCAGGACCTGCGGCGCGACGCGGCCGCCCTGTTTCGCCCGCACCGCAAGCCGGCCGTCCTCTATCGTCACGCCCTCGACCCTGTCCAGATGGGTGAGGTCGGGCGCTGTCGACGGCGTCGTCTGCGTCCGGACGTAAATCGTGTCGGTCCCGCGGTCCATCAGTTCGTCCGGACTGGCGACCTCCAGTTTCCGCCCCTCGTTGATGATCGCCACGCGGTCGCAGAGCCGTTCCGCCTCTTCGATGTAGTGCGTCGTCAACAGGACGGTAGTACCCCCCTCGTTGAGTTCCTGGACGATGTTCCAGAGGTCGTGGCGCAACTGGACGTCGACGCCCGCCGTCGGCTCGTCGAGGATGAGCAGGTCCGGGTCCGTGACCAGTGCCCGCGCGAGCAGTAGCCGTCGCTTCATCCCGCCGGAGAGCCAGTCGAAGCGCTCGTCGCGTTTGTCGTAGATCCCCACTGTCTTCAGCGCCTCGTCCGCGCGGCGCTCGGCCTCGTCTTCGGGGATACCGTGATAGCCGGCTTTGTGCTGTAACACCTCGCGGATCGGGAAGAAGCGGTCGACGTTGTACTCCTGCGGTGCGAGGCCGATGGCGTCGCGGACCTCGCGGTAGTCGTCGACGACGTCGTGGCCGAACACCCGGGCTTCGCCGCCCGACTTCCGGACCAGCCCGACGAGTATCTCGATGAACGTCGTCTTTCCGGCCCCGTTCGGGCCGAGCAAGCCGAAGAACTCGCCGTCCTCGACGCTGATCGAGAGCTCGTCGAGGGCGCGCAAGTCGCCGTACTCCTTCACCAGGTCCTGCGTCTCGATCGCCCGTGGCATCTACCGTACCGTCCCTCACTCGGCGGCTAAAGCGCGTCGAACGCGGGTGCCGCTGCCACGGGTTCCGCTGGGCGACCGGCTCTCTGCGGCGACCGGTCTCCTCGCCGGCCGACGGTTCGAACTCCTGTTCAGAGGCTCCCGGCGTCGAGCGCCTGCTCGTTGCGCCGCCGTGCCTGTTCGACCCGCCGCCCGACGGCGGCGGTCACGGCGTCCGGAAGGTCGTCGTCCGTCTCTGTCAGCCGTTCCGCGACGCGGTGGAGTCGGTCTCGGACCGCTTCGAGACGCTGGTCCGCACCGTTCCCGTCGCCGTCCTCTGCCCGCTCGGCGGCGCGGGACGCGGCGTCGGCCACCGCCTCTAGCGCTCGCGCTACTCCCCGGCCGTTGTCGCCCGGTTCGTCTCGGTCATCTCCGTCGTCATCGTCGTCGAGTTCCGCCCGCACCCGTCTCGCCGTCTCCTCTGAGAGGGCGGCGAGAAACGACGCGAGCGAGGCTTTGCCGGTCCGCGGCCGGTCGATCGTCACCTCGCTCTCCTCGCCGGGATTGACACGGAACGCGCCGACCTCGTCGTCCGCGTCCCGAACCTCCGTCGTGTACGCGCCGCCGCCGTGGACGTACACTGAGTCCCGCCCCGAAAGCGGTGCATCGTACAGCCGACCCCCGAAGTCGTCTTCCACCGCGAGCGCCCGCAGATCCGCGTCCGTCCCGTCCGCATCGACGCGAAGTTTGACGGCGTCCTCGCGGGCCGTGACCGCTATCCGGCCGTCGACGCCCGCCGTCGTCGCCGTGTCGCTCTCGTCTACCGTCACGCGCTCGCTGTGCGGGGCGACCCCCGCGCCGTTGACCGTGACTCGATGGTCGCCGGCGGGCACGTCCGCGGCGACTGCGACGCCGCCGAACGTCGGGACTGCCTCCGGGTCGCTCTCGACCAGCACCACGGCCTCGGTACCGAGGTCCGCCGTGGTCACGCCCTCGCCGTCGGGCGCGTCAGCGCTTTCGACGGCTTCCTGCACCGCGGCGACGACCAGACCCGCCCCGTCAGGGCCGGCGATGGCGTCGTATCGATCCGCAAGCGTAGACCGGTGCGAGGGGTCGGATATATCCGCCGCGGGGTTGTCGTACCGTGGCTGGTCCCAGGGCACGCCCGTCGACGTGATGTGACCGGCGACCCTGTCCTCCGCGAACTCGGGGACGGCGAACTCGAAACTCAACTGCGGACCGGTGAACTCGCCGACGTGTTCCACGTCGGCAGTCGGTTCCAGCGCGTATCGGACGTCCGCGGCGTCCTCGTGGTCGTGGCCGAACACCAGCCCCGTCTCCCGCTGAGGGAGGTCGTTCGGCGGGGACGCCAGGTCCTCGAACGATCGGACGGTGAGGCCGGCGGGGATCAGGTCGGACCGGCCGACCGCCGGCAAGCGGTCGTGGTCGTAGATGGGTTCGCCATCGAGTTCGGGGACGACGAACGGGAGCCGTGTCCCTTCGTCCCGCGGGAGTCCGTAGGCGATGGGCAGTTCGTCGACGACCTCGACGCCGGCTAACACCTGGTTCGTCACGTCGGCGACGGCGTCAGGCAGTGGAAACCGCTGGAAGCTATCGCGGTTCTCGTTGACAGAGAGGCCGCTGGAGTGCGAGCCGAGTTCCGGCAGGATGCGCGGGAACGCGTCCGGATCCGGGTCGAGGAACTCGTTGTTCGGCACTTTCCGCGAGTGGGCGCTGGCGACGAACAGCTGCGGCGTCTCCGCCTCGACGTCGACGAAAACGTGAACCGCCTCCCAGTCGTGCCAGTGAAAGTTCGTCGAGAACTGGTCGAACGCCGAGTACAGCCAGAACTGCACGACCGCAAGCGGCGAGCTTTCGTACCGGATCGCGCGGTAGAACACGGTCGGGTCCGGCGGGGCCTCGGAGTCGGTGAACCGCTCAGTGTAGCCGTCGAGCGCATCGAACCCGTCGACGACCGTCTCACCGTTTAATTCGCTCTCGTACGGCCGCGGGTCCGTCGGGAACCACCGCTCGGCGGCGTCGAAGTAGAGCGTCGGCGCGAACCGCTCCGCCAGTTCACGTGCCCGGTCGTCGTCGACTTCGGTCGTCGGCGCGTCCTCACCGCCGAGGAACTGCAGGCCGGCGAGCGCACCAGCGCCGACCGCTCCCGTTCCGGCGGCGGCTTTCAGCAGGTCGCGACGGGACAGGTTTCCCGGGTCGATCACGGGCCTCGGACTACCTCTCGGTCGGTCGCGGCACGCGCTCTCGACAGTTCGTTCAACGTCTGGCTCATAGCTCGACCAGTTACTGTCGGTGCAAAGGTTTTCTGGCATCGTCCGGCGGCGGCGTCCGCCGATACACGGCTCAGAAGAGTCGGTCGAGTTGCCGCTGGGTCTCGGCCAGCGTCTCGGAGTTATCGACCGTCACGTGGTCGACCGAGAGGGGGTCGAACTGCTCGCGGATCATCGCATGTACCTCGAAGTCGGCGTCGCTTTCGTCGTCGGTTCGCCCCGCTATCCGCTCTCTGACGACGGGTTCGGCGCATTCGACTTTCACTGACCGAAACTCCGCCCCCAGTTCGTCAGCCAGCGACTGCGCCCGCTCCCGAACAGGGCGGTACTGGAACGTCCCGTCGAGCACCGCGTTCTCGCCGCGCCGGACCGCTTTACGGCCGCGAGCGAACAGTTCATCGTACACGCGCTTTCGCTCCGCATCAGTGTACTCCGGGTCAGGAGCGACGTCTTCACGAACCACGTCGGTCCGGAGTAACTCCCCGTCGATCCGGTCGGCAACCCCCTCAGAAACGGTCGTCTTCCCGACGCCCGGTGGCCCGCAGACGACCACCAGTTGCGGATGGTCGGCCGCCGTCTCTCTCGCCGTCGCGGATCCGGTGTCAGCCATCGGTACCATCCTCGGTTGGCCCCTCGAAAACGCGGTCGACACTCATTCCTCTCTACGATCAGACGGGACTTACATATCAGTATCGGGAGCGGTCGACGGCGGAGACTGAGCGGTACGGCTCGACGGGATATCTGTCGCGGCCGAAATACCTCCGTTTCGACCTCTCAGTGGAGCATGTCGAGCAGGAAGATGAGGAGGAACCCGGCGAAAAACAGCGTCGTCGAGGTCGGCGTCTCGGGCACCTTCTGGGCCTTGACCAGGAGCTCCTCGGTCACCAGATAGAGGAGGGCGGCCGACCCGAACGCGAGCACGAGAGCGATCGGCGTTCCCGTGACGCCGTCGAAGACGAGCACGCCGGCGGCTACCCCGCCGAGTAACAGGAGTCCGAACGCGGCGGGGACGGCGAGTTTCTTGAGCGTCCCAGTCTTCTCCGGGAGCGCGATGACGCCGGTCACGCCGAGAAAGAGGACCTCTATCGCCAGCGCAACGACGATGAGGATCCCAGTGGCCGCCTCGGCCAGGAACGTCACGCCGATCAGGACGCCGTCGATGAGCATGTCGATACTCACGGTGATGAGCAGACCGGACGCCCCCGCGGCCTTCCCGCCGATACCGCGTTTCTCCACGTACTTGCTGAGTTGATGGATGCCGAGCATCGTTGCGACGCCGATCGCGAAGCCGACGACGACCACGCTCGGCGCTCGCGTGTGAACGTCCGGCAGAAGTTCGGCGGCGACAGCGGCGAACACCACGCCCGCGGCGAAGTGCTGTACGTTACTCTCCATCTGTGCTCCCGGTGGACGATAGACTGCGACGAGTCCGCCGACGAGTGCGGCCACGACGGCTATCATCGTGTACGACAGCGCCTGCGTCAGCGTTCCGGGCATTCTCTAGCAGTACTATAGCTACCCAGTTGAAAGTGGTCGGATCCGCAGTGTTGTTATCGCCCGGAACGGCGGAGGAGTCTTACCGCCGGAAAACATGCCTAACAGGCTGTAATTTTCGATCCGAGTCGGAACAGGGCTGTACAGAAGGTCGAACAGTTCGCGAATCAACCCTTACTCAGTCAGCATCGGTGGAATCGAATGGTGTACCGACTGTCGTCGACGGACTGTGTTCTACAGCGGTGGGAACTACTAAGCCGCGACACGACGAACTTCAACAGAGGAGGGCTGATACAAATGAGTGATTCAAACGGTGACGAAGACGACCCGACGACGGTCCACTTCGTTGATGGAACAACGGAGGCCTACAACGTCGTCGTGAGACCGTATGGCTCGAATTGGCTCTATGCATTACGTCCGGATACGGCGGCGAACCACTGTGTCCTCAACGCTGAGAACGTAACCCGCATCGAAGCCCAGACTGTCGCTCAACTCGATGAAGGAGTCGGATACTGCGATTTCGACCGACGTGACGGGATCGAGACCTTCGTTAAGCAGGAAAGCTGGATCGCTATCGAGAACACTCGTGATTGAGATTCCCGGTATCGAACCCGCTGAACGCTCACGCGAGTGTGGCCGTAGTTGTAACCTGAAGGTGTCGAGATAGTCGACATCACCAGTGGAGATTCACAGGACGACCCGATAGAGGTCGAGAACGGCAACGGAAATGGAAACGCGAACGGAACCAACGAGACAACTGAATAATGCCCTTCCGACGGTCGGATACGTGGATGACCCTCCTAGACGACCGGATACTCGAACACCTCGCAGACGAATCGTGGTCCTCGCCGTCCCTGATAGCCTCTTCTGTGTATATCGAAGCACCGGAAGGGACAATCAGGGACCGATGTAAACTGCTGGCCGACGCTGGACTGATTGCACCGATCCATCGGAACGCATACGAGATTACTACATGGGGCCGGCTGTACCTTGAAGGGGAGATTGATGCAGCTCATCAGCCATATCCCAGAAAGAGAACAGTTTTGTGAACGTCTTTGTCATATACCTAATTGTGACACATGGACCTTGATAATTACACCAAGGACACCGAAGATATTGTAGTTGAATCTTCTGCATACGAGGGAAAAGACGCAATCTCAAATGATAAAAAGGGAACTCTTGCCTGTACAACAAATCGTCTTGTGTTCACTCGGGATAAAAAGGTAGTTGATATATCTCTAAATGCAATCAATTCGGTCGAATATAAACTGCCATCATATCCAGAAGAATATCTGAATTATGGGTTGATAGAGTTGTTAATCGGACTGATATTGTATTCTTTATCTGATAGAATTCCCATGGGAATAGGGGAGGAGCTCGGGTTGTTTGTTATTGTAATTGCTGGAATCACGTTTATACTGGGATTACTCTTCCGTCGAAGGGTGCTCTACTTACACACCCCTAATAAGACATACTCGTTCGCAACAAAGGATGCTTCAATTGAGCAGATTGCCCACGCGGTGCGGGGATACGAACAGAAACATTGAATCACTCACTCGCGCAAGAAACGCCGTATTCTCGCGCCTCCGGGGGTCCCAAACGGGTATTCCGCTCGCTCATTCATGCTGACAGCGACAGCAAGGTCGTGCCCCCGTCGCTCCGCTCGGGGGCGAACGGTCGGCCTTCCGTGTTTACCCCCATGTGAGGGGGGCAAAGATGGGTGCCTCCCTTATGCCGTATTTCAGCCTTCTGTTTAGATTGCTCAGAATAACAACTCGGCCTGTTAGTCGAGGTAAATCGATAGATTAAACCAACGGTCAAGATCATATTAACACATTTAAAATTATATCCAATTAATCATTAACGGTATTTTTTTTATATATATTAAATACAAATAATATTGTTGCTATAAAGAGAAAAAGAGGATAGTAACTGGATGCAGAATAGAAGGGAATTACTGGCGACCGCTGGTGCTGCCGGTGCAGTAACACTCGGTATCGCCAAGCCCGCCTCAGCGAGTTCCGGTGGGCGACCCTTCGTCGAAATCGATATATAACACGGGGATGTTCCGAATTTCCCACCCTCTCACACCGATAACTTCGCACCATATCAGTACAATTCCCACGAAGATGAGGTGTATGTCTCTGAAACCGTGACAGAAGAACAAAAGCAGAAGTTCCTCAGTGATAATCCCCTCGTGAGTGTGAATGGACAATCCATATATGAGGCTCCTGCGACGGTGACCGGGCCTAACCCACAGGAGTTCCTTCCCGTAAGGCGAGGATATCGGATGATGCTGGAAGAGGCGTATCGGGGGCCGAGACCCAGAGTGCGGTTCGACGGCGTGACCGCTATCGTATCCGTGGCCGATAGATCACTTAATCTACAGGGTGGCTCGGCCGGAACGCTGGAGTTGGAGCCTCGAAACGTGAGAGGCAGGGATTACAGCGGTGAAGGGGAATCTATGTCGCGTCCAGTAACACCCATCGTCACCGCTCGGAATCTAGGAGAAATGCCGATCATTCAACCCCAAAGTGGGGGTGAGTGATTATGTATCATCGCGAGCGTACTGTTTTCGCACACTCAAGCCAGGGTGGGAGCTACCCACTCGTCGAAACACAGGCCCAATCGGCTACCAATTATATCACGAACAATACCTCCCACCGTATGACAATGGTGAATAGGGGGAGTACAGGCGTAAACGCCAGATGGGGAAGGAGTGAAGAAGAATTCGTCGAAAGAAGTCTGAAAAACCTCGTGGACAACGGTGATCTTCTGCACGGCGATCACGTAATTATCGCTCACGGGTACTGGAATTACGGTTATGGTGGTGCAGAAACCCACATCACCTATGATGGCCTTGATATTCATGGTGTCGCGGTGTACTCCGGTGCATACGTGAACGACAATGAGAGTCGGCATTTCGTCTGGCACGAACTTGGACATATAATGGGGAATGAACACAATGATGGCTGTTATGATATCCGCTGGGACAATCATCACGATGAACCCATGACTGATAATATCACTCCGATGGCCACTGGATACGTGTACGGCGAAAACGGAAACAACGATGTGCAGTACAGCACCTCTGGTTGGGATAACTTCTCCCATTTCGACTGCGGGGCGTCCCAAAAGTCCAATTATAAAAACGACACAGACGACTTCCAGGACCACCACGACTACTCTTACTCCGTTGAAGCGATCAGCAATATCGATTCTACAATAGACTAAACTCTTCCCCCTCGTATGTTCAGAACAACACGCCGGACGTTCTGCCAAAGCCTGTTGGCGACCGGTGTCGGCTCGTTCGCTGGTTGCACGGACAGCGAACAAGGTGAGAGGGGAGATGTGCGGATAGAAAACGAGGATACGATCGAGCACACGGTCCACGTAAGAATCTCCGAGTTTGTCCAGGGTGCTGAAACCACCTCGAACACGCCGACGGCAGACGCGATGTCGGAGTTCCGTATCAACGACCGCTACACCGTAGCCCCGGACTCTGTCACGAAGGTGGGGTCCATTGCTCAATCCGAAGGCAGCGGTCGCGTGAAGGCGACAGGAGAACTGGAAACGGGAGAGACGATCGAACGGTGGATCGACATCCCAACGCAATACGTCTGGACGATCCACATCGCATCTGACGCCGCACTTACGTGGAAGTGGGTCGGTACCGAGTAATTTCGTTTTGTACACACCTATGCGACACTCTGTATGAATGATCGGTCACGGGAATCGCGTTAACACGGTCATGCCGTGCACAACCCTTCTTTAGAAGGAACCCAAGTACGCTGGTCAAAAAACGAATTCTGCGGAATACAGTCAATATCTTATAAAGAGTATTCCTCGGAGCATGAGTTTATTAGTAAGAGACATGATTTCTCTTCAAGCTTAGACACTATATTGGGATCTATTCGATTCTACTCGGTACACGGTGCTGACGGCAACCGCCAGCAGATACGTGTATATGACAAACATCGTTAGAACCAATGGCACACACGAAAGTGATCCACATCCTAGGATGCTGCTTGTTTGTTGTGATAAATTCCAGATAGGTGTCCGGTGAACCGTATAACAACTGAGTGCCGAAAAGTAAGGGTGGGAGAAAATACGCGCCAAGTATGAGGAGAAAGGCGATCCACACCTCTTGACCAAAGAAAACGCGCCACGGTGAGGACTGAGCCATACTGTATAGCAGTCTCCGACGATCAGATAAATATCTTATGTCGATAACAGACTTGAAATTTGGTTTCTCCAATGGTCAGTGCTTACTCTGTATCTACCACCGAGGGCGCTGAATCTATCGCCTACAAAAGGTTTCAACAGGCGCAATCAAAGAAAAGAACCGCAGGAGATCCTTCGCAGTCCACGCAGAATCCGGAACCCCGAAGGACGAGGTTTCAGCCTCGTCCCACCGCGACAAAGCGGCCGCTAACTGTCAGGGAAAGGATTAAGTAGGCAGTGGGCCGGCGCGAATGTCGAACTTGCCGAGACGTGCTCGCTTCGCTGCGCGCGTCTCGTCTGCTCGAATTCGCTTGGCGTTAATTTTCCACGCACTACGGACGACTCGCTACGCTCGCCGTTGCGAAGTGCGGGAAAAGTGGGCCGGCGCGAATTCGAATCGCGGTTACGGCCACCCGAAGGCCGAAGGATACCAAGCTACCCCACCGGCCCGCACGAGAGACAAGGGCGGTGTCGTTTTTAACAGTTCCGAAACGGGTGACGGCCGGCGATCAGTAGGACTCGTATCCGCCGGTGTCGAGGTAGTTCTGCGCGACGGTGATAGCGTGGTCGGCGTGGAGTCGCTCGGGACCGAGGCGGACGCGGTGGTCCGCCGCGTCGGCAAGCAGGTCCGCTTCGTCCGCCTCGAAGTCGTGATGGTCCGAGAGAACGAACGCGGGGTTTTCCGGCGGGGAAACGTCCACCACGGGTTCGCCGTCTTCGTGCAGTTGGACGACGGTGCTTTCGGCGGCAACGTCCTCAAGAACCGGTTCGAACCCGCGTCGCGTGAGCGAGACGCCGGGGCTGGACTCGACGGGCATGTGTCCGATAGCTTCCTCACGTTCGTCGAGGGCGTTTCGTATCAGGGCCGCGGTGGAGCGCTCGTCGGGGTTGAGTCGGCGCAGGTCGCTCCCCTCGAACGTGACGGTGAACTCGTCCGCCAGTACGAGGTGGACCCGAACGTCTTCGCGGATGTCGTGCGAGAGGAAAAACGCGGAGTTGACACAGCGACAGAGCACGTCGAGGCGGCCCGCACCGCCGGTGATGTCGTCGAGTGGGAAGTCGGGCGTCGTCGGAGCGTCGTGACCGAGAATAACGAACTGGCGCATACCGTGACGTACGGGTGATCGTCCATACGTTCATCGGAATGGCAAGGCAATTACCCCCGCCGGGCCTGGTGGGACACATGACCGTCATCGAGGACGCCCGCGGGGTCATCGACGCCGGCCCCGTCTGCGACGCCTGCCTCGGCCGCTGTTTCGCGGACCGGAGTTTCGGCCTGACGAACGGCGAACGAGGGAAGGCGCTGCGTGTGACCGCCGCTCTGGAAGACGACGAGGAGTACGACCCGGTGAGCCCCGAGGAGTGCTGGGTTTGCGAGGGCCGCTCCGGCGAGTTTGACGAGTGGGCCGAACGCGTCGCGGAGGCCGTCGAAGGCCTCCACTTCGAGACATATCAGGTCGGCACGCGCACGCCGCCGCTCATCGAGGAGAACGAGCGACTGCTCCGCGAGGAGGCGGGCCTCGACGACACCGCTGACGAAGTCGAATCGCCCACCCAGACGGACGACGCCGGCGAACGGTTCAAATCGGAGTTCAACCGCGAGGTCGGCAAGCGCGTGGGGGAACTCACCGATACGATGGTCGACTTCAACCGTCCGGACGTGCTGGCGCTTCTGAACCTCGAACGCGAGGGCGACGTGGAGATCCAGGTCAACCCCGCGTTCGTCTACGGTCGCTACCGCAAGTTAGAGCGTGACATTCCACAGACGGAGTGGCCCTGCAGAGAGTGCGGTGGCAGCGGCAAGCAACTCGGCGACGCCGGCGAGGAGCCCTGTGACTACTGCGGCGGGAGCGGCTATCTGTACGACGAGAGCGTCGAAGAACTCGTCGCGCCACACGTCCGCAAGGCTATGGACGGCGAGGAGGCCGTCTTCCACGGCGCGGGCCGCGAGGACGTCGACGCGCGGATGATAGAACGCGGCCGCCCGTTCGTCGTCGAAGTGAAGGAACCAGGGTTCCGCTCGCCCGATGTCGACGAACTCGAAGCGGCGATCAACGACGCCGCCGAGGGGTCGGTCGAGGTGACCGACCTCGCGCTCGCGACACACGGGATGGTCGAACGCGTCAAGGAACTCGACGCGAGCAAGACCTACCGGATGGACGTCGAGTTCGCGGAACCGGTTTCCGCCGAGGAACTGGACGGCGCACTCGACGACCTCGACGGTGCGACGATCGAGCAGTACACGCCCGAGCGCGTCGACCATCGCCGGGCGAGCGTCACGCGGACGCGACAGGTGTACGATATCGAGGGGTCCTTGGAAGATGACACCCGCGCCACCATCGAACTCCACGGCGAGGGGGGCCTCTACGTCAAGGAACTCGTCAGCGGCGACAACGGACGGACGGAGCCGAGTCTCGCCGACCTGCTCGGCGTCGACGCCGAGGTGACGGCGCTTGACGTGGTCGACGTGCAGGGCGAGGACGAACCCTTCGACGACCCCGAGTACCTCCGGGAGTGAGCGGGTTCCGGCGTTCGCGGACGGGACCGGCCTCCGAACCATCGTCCGGGTAGTCGGCCGAAACTTTTTGCGCGGTACGTCCTAGCATATCATGGGGGATAGTCCATGTGCCACCACTACGAGAGTGAACGCCTGACCGAGTACGAGTTCGCGTACGAAACCGAGAAAGAGGAATCGGACGACGACGACGAGGTCGCAGACCTCGACGAGAGCGAGGAGTTCGAAGAGATCGGTCCCGCCGTTCCGCCGGCCGACGACTGAGTTCGCTCACCCGTTCGTTTTTATATAGGTCCGTCAACGATCGTATTGCACTCCTGTGGTTTACCCGGGGTGATTATGAGCGGTCGTCCGGATCGATCACTGGGGGACAATGGCTATCGAAACACCGCACGACCTGTTCGAGCACCACCTGAAAGAAGCCTACTACGTCGAGAACGAACTCGTCGACAACCTCGCGGTGATGGCCGACGAGGTGACCGAAGAGCAACTGTTCGAGGACTTCCAGGAACACGAGGAAGAGACACAACAACACGTCAAGCGGCTCGAAACCGTCTTCGAGTCGATCGGCAGGGAACCGACGATGAGTGAATCGGCAGCCCTCGACGGCCTCGTCGAAGAGAAAAACGAACTGTCGACGGAGATCCGGGACGACGAACTCCGGAACGTCGCTCTCGTCGGTGCGGGCATCAAAACCGAGCGCATGGAGATATCGATGTACGAGGGGATGATCCAACTCGCCGATGAGATGGACGTCGACGACGACGTGACGGACGCGCTTGAGGCCAACCTGAACGACGAGAAAGATGCCCTGCAGAAACTCAAGAGCCGCGCGGAGGGCTCGAAACTGAAGCAGGTGCTTGCCGACCTCACGGGCTGAGCGCGGTGCGACACCGCAAACTGTTTTCTCTCGCCCGCCGGACGATGGGCTATGACTGCCGTGTTCGGCGCTGACGAAGCGGGCAAGGGACCCGTCCTCGGATCGATGTTCGCGGCGGCTGTAGCCGTCGACGACCCTGCGGTTCTACCGGACGGGATCGACGACTCGAAGAAACTGTCGCCGTCACGGCGCGAGTCACTCGCCGAATCGCTCCGCGAGGACGACCGCGTCGACATCGCTGTCGCCGAGATCACGCCCGAACGGATCGACGCGCCGGAGACGGATATGAACACGCTCACCGTCGTCGCCCAGGCGGAAGCACTCGCGGGCGTCGTCGCGGACGGAATGAGCGGGGTCGTCGACGCCGGGGACACGAGCGAATCGCGGTTCGGTCGCCGCGTCGCGGACCGGCTTCCGGCGGCGGTCGACCTGACTGCGGAACACGGTGCCGACGAGGCCCACGCGGCCGCGGGCGCGGCGAGCGTCGTCGCGAAGGTCGAACGCGACGCCCAGATGGCGGCGTACGCCGAGGAGTACGGCGCGGTCGGCAGCGGCTATCCGAGCGACGCGACGACGCGGGAGTTTCTCGCGTCCCACGTGGAGAAAACGGGCTGTCTGCCGCCGTTCGCACGAGAGTCGTGGTCGACCTGCGACGATATCCTCGCGGCGGCCGAGCAGGCGGGGCTAGAGGAGTTCTAGCGGTCCGTCACCAGCGCGCGGAGGATGTCACCGTAGGCGGGCCGGGTGACGAGAACGCCGACCAGGACGCCCAGGATGGTGATGATAGCGAAGCCCTGTAGCTGGCCGAGCGAGAGCACCGCGAGCGGACTCATCGCCACGATGGTCGTCGCGGCGGCCGCACCGATGACCCAGAACGCCTTCCGGAAGCGGTTCTGGAAGATGCGACTGGAGTTGACATCGCCCTCGGACATCACCCCGTCGGCGATGATTATCAGGTCGTCCACCCCCGTACCGATGACGGCGATGAACCCGGCGATCACCGAGAGGTCGAGCGGATACTGGATCGCCGCCGAGAACCCGAGGAGGATAACGACCTCCGAGAGTGCGGTGACGACCATCGGTGCCGCGACGCGGGCGTTGCCGTAGCGGAGATACACCGTGAGCGAGACCGCGATGACCGCGATGATCCCTGTGATCAGCGAGTTGGTCTTGAACCGGTCACCGAGCGACGGTTCGACGAACTGCGTCTGCGCTTGCTCGAAGTCGAGCGGCGCGGGAAGGCGACCGGCCTGGAGGCTCAGATGCAGGTTGCGGGCCTCCTCCTGCGTGTTCGCCGTCATCCGGAACTGCGGGTCCCGGGTGAAGTCGCCGTCGGGACGCCAACTCGTCGCGAGGTCCCGGCGGACGCCCGCACCGTAGACGGTTTCGTTGTCGACGACGGTCAGCAGACAGTAGCCGGGATCCGTGTTGTTCTCGCGCTGGGCGTCGTACTGACAGTTGCTGAACGCCTGCCGGTTCGTGAATCCGGCCTCGTCGAGCGTGGTGGCCATCTCGTTGGCCGCCTCGTCGTTGTTGACCGTCACCGAGACGAAGTACTCGCCGGTGCGCTCGTCTTGCTTGACGGTGCTTGCCGGGTCGATGTCCTCGCCGCGGAGCACCAACTCCTGGCGGTACTCCGTCGAGCCGTTGTTCTGCTCGGGGTACAGCGCGTCGATCCGCACTTCGCCGCGGCTCTGAATGAGGCTCCGGAGTTCCTCGCGGTCGCGGTTCGGAGCGGTGACGACGATGTACCGTTCGCCGCCGGCCGTCGTCGACTGCGTTACCGTCCCGCCGGCGAGGCCGGACTCGCTTATCTTCCTGTCGAGGACTTCGACTATCGTCTGTCTCGTATCTGCGGTGACGCCGTTGCGGATCTCGCCGTGGGTGACGTTCGCCGCGGCGAGTGCGCTCTCGAACTCGCTCTCGCTGACGTTCTCGTCGAACACTTCGACGGTCGTCGCGTCGGAGGTGCGACTGGCGCTGACGTCGATGGTTTCGATTCCGAGTTCGGTAGCTACGTCCCGTTCGACCTGGGCCTTGTTTTCGAACTCCGCGTCTTCAGCGGTCATGCCGATCACCGGCGCGCGGATCCGGGCACCGCCGTCTAGCTCGATGCCGTACTGGAGATTGGTCGGGCCGTCGCTCTGGACGTTCGCGCTGTCGTCGCCGACGGTCGCGCCGGGAACAAACAGGGCGAACACGCTGAGCAACAGGAGGATGACGAGCATCACGACGCGCCAGTTCGACCGAATAGCGCTGAGTGCGCTCATCGAGCGACCCCCTCGAACTTGTACCATCGAAGCAGGCTAAGATTGAGCATGTACGTGTTCATCAGGTCCGCGGTGAGCCCGAAGACGAGGATGAGACCGATGTCGCTGAGCAGGTCGATCCCGAACAGCGTGGCCACGATGGCCATCACCGCCATCGCGGAGATAGAGGTGAGCGTCATCGTCACACCGGTCCGCATCGCACGATGGGTGCTGTCGTAGAACTCGCCGGACCGTCGCAGGATGTGGTTGTTCAACAGGATGTCCGAGTCCACGCTGTAACCGATGAGCATCAGGAGTGCGGCGATAGTCCCGAGCGTGAGATCGATCCCGAACACGTTCA
The DNA here is from genome assembly GCF_034808085.1 of Halostella sp. PRR32. Classification (NCBI taxonomy): domain Archaea; kingdom Methanobacteriati; phylum Methanobacteriota; class Halobacteria; order Halobacteriales; family Natronoarchaeaceae; genus Halostella; species Halostella sp. PRR32. The sequence continues at coordinate 103,088 of NZ_JAXHGL010000002.1, read as the reverse complement.
TCAGTGCAAGCGGGATCACGATGTCGCTGAACGCGGAGATGACGATAGCGATGCTGGGGACGAACGTTCGGAAGAAGGCGAACGCGAGAACGCTCATCCCGACGAAGGCGATGACGACGCCGTACAGCGCCTCGGTCTGAGCTTGAGAGCCGAAGCTGGGCGACGTCGAGGAACTAGAGAGGACCTCGAAGCCCGCGTCGTCAGCCTGGGATTCCAGAGCTCCGATGTCGGACGGCGGGAACTCGACGATATACGTGTCCTCTTCGCCGCGGATCGACCGCACGTTCGACGGTTCCTGGTCGAACGCCGTACGGATTGCGTCTTCGGACTGATCCGTCTGAATCGTGAGTTCCGCCCCGCCAGTGAACGCAGTGCCGGGGTTGACGGGTGCCCCAGTGAACAGATACCACCCGAGAAGGATCGCCAGCGCGACCGCGAGAACGGCGAGAGGGATGGCCGCCAACTGGCGATTCGTGTACCGGGTGTAATCGATCTCCGGTACTTCGATCTCTACCATGGCCGCGAATCCGTATCCGTCCCGAATAAGCTTTCTTATCTCGAAAACGCCCTCCTGCGGTCTGTGAGCGGTTAACACGACCGGGTGATCGCGGTGTTCTGTCGATACGACCACGGCCCGAACGCTCAGTCCGTTGGTCGGTTACGCACCGGCCGAGCGTCTAAACGGGTCGAGAACGTATCCGACAGTATGAGCCGGGACACCGCGAGCAAGGTCGTCGTTTCGTACCCCGAAGACCTGAGCGACTGGGGTCGGTTTCAGGTCGAGAAACCGTCGTTTCGCGCGTTCCTGCGGAAGACTCGCGACGAGGTCGCGGTCGGCGACGTCTGGGAGGAGTTCGTCGGCACCGGCTGCTGCGGGAGCGAACTGGACGTGCCGCTTCGGGTCGAGGAGATAGACGGCCCCGAACGGATCGGCGACGGGACGGCCGTCGAGTTCACCGTCCGCGAGGCCTGCGGCATTCAGGGGAACTGGCGCATCCAGAGCGCGGGCGGGCCGAACGCCTAGTCGGGCAGGTAGCGGACGTTCACCACGCCGGCGTCGTCGTCCGACCGGACTTCGACGCGAACGGCGTCCAGGCGGGCGGCCCGGGCGAGCGTCGCCTCGTCGTCGAGCACGTCCGCGGCGGCCTCGTCGGCGGTGCCTTCCGGGACCGTGAGGACGTGTATCTCGCCGGTGCCGGCCCGCTCCTCGCGGGCCAGTTCTCCCACGTCCTGTCTCTTTGCGATCTCCATCGCCTGCGTGGTCGGCGAGAGGTCGCTGTCGACCAGTTCGACCGTCCGACGCTCTCCGACGTCGATCACCTTCCACGTCACCTCCAGCGGCGGGTCCGGCGCGATGGTCGCCGAGAGGACCTCCTCTTCCTCGATGCCCGGGTTCGACGACAGCGTGTGAACCTGGCTGTCTTCGACGTTGCGTAACACGGCCGACTCCTCGTCCGCGTGCGTGACGAGGAACGTTCCGGTTTTCTCCGACATGGCCGGTGGTACGCTCGCGGGGTTTTTGCTCGTGTCGGTCGCGGTACGGAAACGCCCTATAGCAGTCACTGACAGTCACTGCACACCTGCTCGCACGACAGCGATGCGATCAGCGTGTCACCCGTTTCAGTGACCGCTATCGTCCGACCGCCAGTGGACGAGGCCGATGAGAAGCGCCGCGACGAGGGGCGGAACGATGCCGGCCATCCCCGGAAGCGCGTACATGGCGTCGACGACGGGCGCGAGCGGGCCGGAGGCCGGCGTCTGTTGGGACGGCGGGACGGTGATCACGAGGCCCGCGTACAGCGACGCGAGAAAGAGGTACCCGGCGGCCGCGAGGCGGCGGTCGTACCGCGTCTCGCTCCGCGTGCGGCGGTGTCGTCGGGCGACGAGCAGCACCGGCGCGACCATCGGAACGACGACGAGCAGGCCGACGAGGACGTAGAACGAGCGCGAGAGCGTGAGCGACCCGCCGGCTCCGCCGACGGTGTTACCGATCAGGACGACGAGCGCCAGGCCGAGCAGCAGCGTGACGCCGACCGTCACCAGCGCGCTGACGACGGCGTAGCTCCGGAACACCCGGGAATCGCTCGACCGGAAGGCGTAGGGGAACGCTCCCGGCAGGCCGCCGTACGTCCGCTCCTCGTCAGCGTCTGGCATTGCCGGCGGTTGGGGCGACATCGGAATAAACGACGCGGTACTGACTTATACCGTGGCGGCGGGATCACGGGTATGTACGTCGACCTCGGCAACGCGCTCTCGTCGGTAGCTTCGCCAGGCGTCTCCCGGGAGGCGCTGGAACGACTGGACGATGACGTCGCGGCGGCACACGAGCGGATCGAAGCGGGCCGCGCCGACGCCGACCACGGCTACGCCGCGCTTAACTTGCCCGAGACGGCGGACCCGGACGCGATCAGGACGGCCGTCGACCGGTTCGACGACCCCGCGGCCATACTCACCGTCGGCATCGGCGGCAGCGCCCTCGGCGCGGCGACGATCGCCGACGCGCTGGAATCCGGCGTCGACTCGTACGTCCTCGACAACGTCGACCCCGAGCGCGTCGCTTCGCTCCTTGGCTCGCTCGACCTGTCCGCTACCGTCGTCAACGCCGTCTCGCGCTCCGGCACGACGGCGGAGACGCTGTCGAACTTCCTGGTCGTCCGCGACGCGATGGAGCGTGCCGGCGTCGACTGGACGGAGCGAACCTTCGTCACCACCGGCGAGGAGGGGCCGCTCCGACGCCTGGCCGAGAAACACGACCTGCCGGCGCTCGACGTTCCTGCGGGCGTCCCCGGCCGGTTCTCGGCGCTCTCGACGGTCGGGCTGGCATCGGCCGCCATCCGGGGTCACGACATCGAAGCCATCCTCGACGGCGCTCGCGATGAAGCCAACCGACTCTCGGGGTCGCTGTTCGAGTCGCCTGCGTACGCCTACGGTGCCGGCGCGTACGCGCTGGACCAGCGCGGTGCGTCGGTTAACGCCGTGATGCCGTACGCGGAATCGCTGGAGACCTACGCCGAGTGGTTCGCCCAGTTGTGGGCCGAGAGCCTCGGGAAAGACGGGCTTGGGCAGACCCCGGCCCGCGCCCTCGGTGCGACGGACCAGCACTCGCAGTTGCAACTGTACCGCGCCGGGCCGCGGGACAAGATGGTCACGATGGTACGGGCACGCGAGCGCGAGGACCGTGCGATCCCCGAAACGGACCTTGAGGGCCTGTCGTATCTCGGGGGGTCCTCGCTCGGTGAACTGCTAGACGCCGAGTTCGAGGCGACCGAGGCCAGCCTCGCCGCCGCCGGCCGCCCGTCGGTTCGAGTCGAACTCGACCGCGTCGACGAACGCGGCCTGGGCGAACTGCTGTACGGCATGGAGGCCGCCTGCGTGCTGGCCGGGGAACTGTACAACGTCGACACGTTCGTCCAGCCGGCCGTCGAGTGGGGCAAGCGCGCGGCCCGCGGACTGCTGGGGGGCGGACGCTTCGAGGAGGCCGAGGCGGTGGCCGAGAAGGAGCGGCTCGTCATCGAGTAAGGGGAGGGCTTTACTTTCGGGACACGAATACCTGGACATGGATGATACGGCAGCCCCGAGCGACTACGCGAGCGGGTCCGAGGAGTCGCTCGCGTCGGACATCGGGGCCTCGCTCACGGGAATCGCGCTATTCGCGGCATCGCTCTTGCTGATCGACGGCGTTGCCGACGACGTGTCGATCGGTTCGCTCGGCGGCGCAGTGACGGTCACGTCGCTCGGTGTCGCCGTCGCAGCTATCGCGGCTGGTGCCTTTTTCGCCCGGCGGTACGACGTGCTGGACCGGCGACTCGCAGCCCCCATCGCCGCGGTCGCAAGTCTCGCGGCAGTCGGAGTCGGCGGGTACGCGCTCGTCAGCGGGACGCCGACCGCTGACCTCGCGTTCGGCCTTTCGATACTGGATATCAGTTCGTTCGGCGTCATCGTCGGCGGCATCGGCGGCGTCCTCGCGGCGGTCGCCGACTGGCTTGCCATCTCCGACGACCGCCTCACCAGCATGACCCGAACGACGGTCGTCAGTTCGGGCGTCGGATTTCTCGGCTACCTGGCGCTCAACGTCGCCTCGCTTCTGGTCTATCTCGTCCTCTGGCTCACTGTCTGGTCGGAGATGACGGCGATGCGACAGCAACTCGTCGGCGCGCTCGGACTGGGTATCGGAACCGGCGTGACCGCGCTCGCCTACATCCGTCTCTCCGACCGCGAGATCGATTTCCTCGACCTCCGAGTCCCCTCCGCCCGAGATGTCGGCCTTGCCGTCCTCGGGATCGTCGTTATCTTCGGCGGCCTCATCGGCCTGAGCTACGCCCTGCAACTGATAGGCGTCCCCTCCTCCAGTCACTCCACCGTCGAACAGGCCCGGCAGGGGAACGCCGACATCCTCCTTTTGCTCATCCCGGTGTCGTTTCTGATCATCGGACCGGGCGAGGAGTTGCTGTTCCGAAACATCGTCCAGAAGTCGATGTACGACGCGTTCTCCCGTCCGACCGCTATCGTCGTCGCAAGCCTGGTGTTCGCGTCCGTCCACATTCCCGCCTACGGCGGTTTCACGCCGGGCGTCATCGGCAGTCTCGCGACCATCTTCACGCTCTCGCTGGTGCTCGGCGCGTTCTACGCGCTCTCCGACAACGTTCTCGTTCCGGCGTTCATCCACGGAACCCTGAACGCCGTTCAGTTCGCGTTGCTCTACGTCGAGATATCCGGGTACGCGCCGGGGCTGATCGTCTGACGGCCGTCTGACAGGGTTTTATTCTAATCGTCGGTCAAACAGGTCTATGGTCAGACAGTACTCCATCGTCTGCGAGGACGACATCGGCGAGCGCGTCCAGTCGCTCGCCCGCGAGTACGGTCTCACGGAGGAGGAGGTTCTGCGGCAGCTGATCGAACAGGGGTTAGAACGGACCGAGAACCAGCGGCCGGACGGATGACCGCTACGCGTTCGATGGGTTCTTCCGCGAAAGTGAACTGCCGCAGATAGGACAGCGGTCCTTGTTGTCGTCGAACTCGCGCCCGCAACCCTGACACTGGAACTGCCAGGAACGCTGTTCTGTGATACCGTCCTGTGCGATGACGTCTACCTGGACGTTCAACCGTTCGGCGACGTTTTGCATCGCGTAGTCGTCGGTTACGAGCGTCCCGTCGAGTTCGAACGCGGCCGCGATGAGGCGAACGTCCGTGTCGGAGAGTTCGGCCAGGTCGCCGAGTTCCCGTGCGGCCCGGCGGACTTTCTCCGTCGTCTGGTCGCCCGGAATGTGAATGTGCATCCCCGACCCCTCCATCGCGTCGAACCGGTAGGCGCTCTCGTCTTCGAGTTCCTCCCGGACCATCGGGATGGTTGCCATCTGTTCGTCGGTGTGATACTCGTTGATGAACGCAGACGAATCGAGAACGTACATTTACCGCTGGACGACGATGTAGTCTTTCACTGCCTGGACGCGCGACACCGGAACGCGGTATCGGCCGCCACTGTCGGTTTCGAGATCGATGCTACGGGTCGGCGTGTCCTCCGTCGGGTCGATGACGATATTGTCGAGTTCGCCCGTACGAAGGTCCATCGTGATGTTGTACAGCATTCCGAGTTCAGTGCCGTCAGACCCCATGACAGCTTTCCCGGAGAGGTTTTCGGCGAGTATGCCGGACATACCATCCCTTTTCAACTAATGAACTATAAACGCCACGGGCCGTCTGACGCTGCGGACCCCGCCGACCTGTTAGATTCGTGTCTCGTACGCCGATCGACCTGCACGTTTATTCACGATCTTATTGTCACGTACGAACATGGCAGGGGTGAGTACCGTCGATTGGCTCGCTCTGGTGGTACCGTTCGCCGTGGTCGCCGACGCCGCCGTCGTGAGCGGCCGCTCCCGCGTCCCGGGGGACCGATGACGATACGCTTAAATGGTGCGCAGAGTAGTCCTACACAAGAACCTTCTCCGGTGGCTAGCTATGTCTGATACCGATACACGCGACCCGTCAGAATCCCTTCGTACTCCTATCGTCGCCGTCCTGGGCCACGTCGACCACGGCAAGACCAGCCTGCTCGACAAGATCCGCGGCTCCGCCGTCATCGAGGGCGAGTCCGGGGCGATCACACAGCACATCGGCGCGACGGCCGTTCCGCTCGACGTCATCTCGGAGATCGCCGGCGAACTCGTCGATCCCGACGACTTCGACCTGCCCGGACTGCTCTTTATCGACACGCCGGGGCACCACTCCTTTACGACGCTGCGCTCCCGCGGCGGCGCGCTGGCTGACATCGCCATCCTCGTCGTCGACGTCAACGACGGCTTCCAGCCGCAGACGCTCGAAGCGCTGGACATCCTCAAGCGCTCGGAGACCCCCTTTATCGTCGCCGCGAACAAGATCGACACGGTCCCCGGCTGGAACCCCAACGAGGACACACCGATCCAGCAGACCTACGACCAGCAAAGCGACCGCGTCCGCTCGGACCTGGACGAGAGCCTCTACGAGATCATCGGTAACCTCTCCGACGAGGGCTTCTCCGCGGACATGTACTGGCGGGTCCAGAACTTCCAGAACAACGTCGGCGTCGTCCCGGTCAGCGCTATGACCGGCGAGGGCGTTCCCGACCTCCTCACCGTCATGATGGGCCTCTCCCAGCGCTACATGAAGGAGGCGATGGAGATCGACGTGGAAGGCCCCGGCGTCGGCACCGTCCTCGAAGTCAAAGAGGAGAAGGGGTTCGGCACCACGATAGACGTCGTCCTCTACGACGGCACGGTCAGCGAGAACGACACTGTCGTCATCGGTGGCGAGAACGAACCTATCGTCACGGAGGTCCGCGCGCTGCTGAAACCTCGCCCGCTCGCCGAGATCCGCACCGAGAGCCGCTTCGACACGGTCGATTCCATCTCTGCCGCGTCAGGCGTGAAGATCGCCGCGCCCGACCTGGACGAGGCGATGGCCGGCGCGCCGGTCCGCGTGGTCCGCGACCGCGACGTGGACGAGGTCATCGGCGAGGTCCAGGAGGAACTCTCCGACATCGCCGTCAGCACCGGCGAGGAGGGCGTCGTCATCAAAGCCGACACGCTCGGTAGCCTCGAAGCGATGGCAAACGCCCTCGAAGAGGCAGAAGTTCCGATCATGCGCGCCGAGGTCGGCGACGTCGCACCGCGGGACATCAGCGTCGCGGACACCGCCGACGAGGACAAACACCGCACCCTCCTCGGCTTCAACGTCGACGTGCTCGACGACGCCGAAGACCAGGCGGAACGCGACGACGTCCACCTCTTTACAAGCGACGTCATCTATCAACTCATCGAGGAGTACGAGGAGTACGTCGAAGAGATCGAGAAGGCTCAACAGGAGACCGTCCTCGAAAACATCACTCGTCCCGCGCGGTTCCAGATCCTCCCGGACCACACCTTCCGCCAGAACGACCCCGCGGTCGTCGGCGTCGAGGTCGTCTCGGGCACCGTGAAGAACAACTCCCGCGTCGTCCTGTTCGAGGGGAACGAGCCCGACAGGATCGGCCAGATCAAAGGCATTCAGGAGCAGGGCGAGGACGTCGACGAGGCCCGCCGCGGCGACCGCGTCAGCGTGGCCATCGACGGCCCCACTGTCGGCCGCCAGATCCACGAGGGCGACGAGCTCTGGGTGGAACTCCCCGAGAAACACGCCAAGATACTGGAACAGGAACTCTCCGACGACATTCCGGCCGACGAGTTCGAGGCGCTCCAGCAGTACCTCGACAAGCAGCGGAAGCGGGATCCGTTCTGGGGCAAGTAACGCGACGATCTTTTGCGCTGTCGTTCGGAAATCGCGGAGTGATTTCCGTGATGACGAGACGACGAAGTCGTCTCGGACTACGTCACCTCCTCGGTCGCTGCGTTCCCTCGACGGTTCCTTGGACCGCTCACTCGTTGCACTCGTTCGCTCGCGGATGCAATGCTTGACGAAAGCCTGCCCTTCCCCGAGTCGCGCGGCGCTCGCCGCGAGGGCTCGCACCGCGCTCCCGGCCATCAGTACACGCTAACGACGCGGTCGCTAACGAAGCGTTCTCTCCTCGCAAAAGGGACTAATCTACCGCGCGGTCGGCGTCACGCCCTCCTGCATGGCCTGTTTGACCTGCAGGGCGGCACTCGCGGCGAGACCGCGGGCGACTTCGTTGCGGTCCTCCGCGGCGATGAGGTCTTCGCCGTCGAGGTCGTCCTGGTCGGGGGTGAATCCGGCGGAGACGGGGTGGCCGACCGGCGGACGGACGGCGACGGTCGCCTGTGGGCCGCCGGACCCGTGAGAGATTTCGGAGTCGACGATGTACTCGCTGGGGAGATATTCCCGCGTTCGCGCCGCGATACGGGAGACGTCCTGACGTAGTGCGCGTCGCTGATCCTGTGTCAGTTCGGGGAGATCAGCCGTGGCACGCTTGCCAGCCTGGGTCATACCTGGGTTCCCAGCGTACGGCGTATTTCCGTTCATGAGAATCTCGGTATCTGTGATACGGTCCTCCCTCGTAAAAAGGGATCGGCCGGGGTACTCTGCCGTCAGAACAGCGAGTCCGAATCGCCGAACACCGCCAGTACGACCGCCGAGGTGTACATGCCGGGTTCGGCGGGGGCCGTGACGACCTCGTGATGGGTCGACTCGAACGTCCAGTCTCTGAGTTCCTGCCCCGTCGAAAGACCCTCCAATACGCGTCCGCGGATGTCCTCTGTGCCCGTCTCGCCGCCGGCCTCGTAAAACAGTCCCGGGCCCTCCTCGGACGGCGACCAGGCCAGGCCGGCGCTCGCACGCCCGGGTCCGGCCACCGTCGCCTTCGCTTCGACGACCGTCAGGCGCTCGCCGGCCGGGCCGAGGTCCGGCGCGTCCCCGACTGCCTCTACCTCCGCGTCCGCCGGAATCACCGACGAAACGGGGACGAGGTTGTAGTTGTGGACGTTCGCCTCGGCCAGCGCGGCGTCGTACGACGCCATCTCCGTGGGTCCCGTCGCCGTCCCCCAGACGACGCGAATCGTGTTCATATCCGGAGATAACGCCCGACTACGTAAGGCGTTGCGGTTCGGCGAGAGGCGAGTCCCACGGCCGAGAGCGCGTCTCGCCATGACCGACGGCGAGGCGCGCGATGACGGGGGAGGGCAGGCAATCTGCAAGTAGTAGATCCGTAAGCGACCGCAGGGAGCGAGCGGTCCGACGACTGGACGGAGTGAAGCGAAGTGAAGGAGGTGTGATTTCGGTCGAGCTGTTGCCGAGCCTCGCGAGCGTGCCCGCCCGTGGCGGACCACTCAACTCGCGTGGTTCGAGACGCCTTCGTCGTCTCGTCATCACGGAAATCACTCCGCGATTTCCGAACGACAGCGCAAAAGGTCGGTTCAGTAGGCGTAATCCGGGTAGCCGCCGCTCGTCACCGTATCGCCGGCACCGTCCTCGTCCTCCATCTTGTCGAGCGCCTCCTCGAAGTCCTCCATGCGGACTTCGGTGCGTTCGCCGCGGATGGCGAACATCCCGGCCTCGGTCGTCAGCGATTCGATCTCGGCCCCGCTGTACCCCTCGGTGCGGTTCGCCAGGTCGTCGAAGTCGACGCTGTCGGCGATGTTCATGCCACGAGTGTGGATCTCGAGGATCTGGACGCGCCCTTCGTGTCCCGGCTCCGGCACTTCGATGAGTCGGTCGAAGCGGCCGGGCCGGAGGATGGCGCGGTCGAGCATGTCGAAGCGGTTCGTCGCCGCGATGATGCGGATGTTCCCACGGTCCTCGAAGCCGTCCATCTCCGAGAGCAGTTGCATCATCGTCCGCTGGACCTCGGCGTCGCCGGAGGTCTTCGACTCCGTCCGCTTTGCCGCGATCGCGTCTATCTCGTCGATGAAGATGATAGAGGGCTGGCGCTCGGAGGCGAGTTCGAACAGATCCCGGACGAGCCGCGACCCCTCGCCGATGAACTTCCTGACGAGTTCGGAGCCGGCCATCTTGATGAACGTGGCGTCCGTCTCGTTCGCGACCGCTTTCGCCAGCATCGTCTTACCGGTGCCCGGCGGGCCGTGCAGGAGGACGCCGCTCGGCGGGTCGATGCCCGCTTCCTCGAACTGTTCGGGGCGGACGAGCGGCTCCTCGACTGCCTCGCGGACCTCGCGGACCTGCTCGTCGATGCCGCCGATGTCCTCGTAGCGGACCTCGGGGCTGTCGTCTATCTCCATCGCCTGGGCGCGGGCGTCGGTTTCGTTGTCGAGCAGCGTCTGCACGCTGAAGGAGTCGTTGACCGCGACGCGGTCGCCGGCCTCTAGCTTCTCTTGCATCCGCGACGAAACCTCGGTCAGAACCTCCTGGTTGTTGCCGTGTTGCTTGACGACTATCTCGTCGTCGGCGACCTCCTCGACCGTGGCGACGTACAGCGAGGAGGTTTTCAGCTTCTCGTTTTCGCGTTCGAGCCTGTCGACGTCTCCCTTGAGGTCCTTGCGGCGCGCGTCGGCGGCGTCTAGCTGTTCGGTGAGTTCGTCGTGGACGCCGACGATATCCGCGAAGTGTTCGCGGAGCGCTTCGAGGCGCTCCTCGTCGTCCATCTCCGGGTCGAGTTCGAGTCGTGGTCTGTCCGGGAGCGAAGGGCTACGAGACATCTGTTATGAACGGTTAAGAAATGCTCCCTAAATGTGCCTTTGGGTCGCGGTCGATAGTGAGTGTGCGCCGTCCGGGGTCAGATCAGCGACGCCATTTCGTCCAGATGCTCGTCGTAGGCGTCTAAGGCCCGCTGAATCGGGTCTGGCGAGCGCATGTCGACGCCGGCGTGTCGGAGCAGGTCGAGCGGATACTCGCGCGATCCGCGCTGGAGGAACTCGATGTAGCGACGAGACGCCTCGTTCGGTTCGCCCGAACTCGTCTCTCCTTCGTCGAGGATCCCCTGAGCGAGCGCGACAGCGGCGCTGATGCCCGTGGAGTACTGGTAGACGTAGTACGCGCGGTAGAAGTGGGGAATCCGCATCCACTCGCGCGCGATACGGTCGTCGACGACGGCGGGTTCGTAGAACTCCGCCTTCAGGTCGCCGAAGATCTCGTCCAGGCGATCCGGCGTGAGCGCCTCGTCTTGCTCCTCGAGTTCATGCGCGCGGTGTTCGAACGCCGCGAACATGGTCTGGCGGTACAGCGTCGACCGGAACCGTTCCAGATACTCGTTGAGGACGTGCCGGCGGAACTGCGGGTCCTCGACCGTGTCGAGGAGGTGGTGCGTCAGCAGCGCCTCGTTGACGGTGCTCGCCACCTCGGCCACGAATATCTCGTAGTCGCTGTACACGTACGGTTGCGTCTCGCTGGTGTACTGGGAGTGCAGCGAATGGCCGAGTTCGTGGGCCAAGGTGTACATCGACGAGATGTCGTCCTGATAGTTCATCAGGATGAACGGCTGTGTGTCGTACGTGCCGCTGGAGTAGGCCCCCGACTGCTTGCCCTGGTTCTCGTACACGTCGACCCAGCGCGACTCGAGCCCGTCCGCAACGCGAGACTGATACTCTTCACCGAGTGCCCCGACCGCTTCGACGATGTGTTCTTTAGCTTCCTCGTACTCGACATCCGGGCTCTCGGTCTCCGTCATGGGCATGTACACGTCCCACATCTGGAGTTCGTCGACGCCCAGCGCCTCCTGCTTGAGTTCGGCGTGGCGGTGGAGTTTGTCGAGGTTGTCCCGCACCGTCTCGACGAGGTTATCGTACACCTCGACGGGGACGTTCGGACCGTCGAGCGCGGCCTGGCGTGCGGTGTCGTAGTTGCGTGCCTGGGCCTCTTTCACGTCCGCTTTCACGCTGTTTTTGTACGCGGATCCGACGGCGTTGCGCACGTCGGCCCAGTCGTCGTAGAACAGTTCGTACACTTCCTGCCGAAACTCGCGGTTCGGACGCTTCTGCAGTTTCGTGAAGTTGCTGAGCGTGATCTCGACGGCGTCTCCGTCAGGGTCCTCGACGGTCGGGAACTCCATGTCGGCGTTCGCCAGCATGTTGTACACCTCACCCGTGCCGTGGGTCACCTCGCCCAGTTCGGCGAGGAGTTCTTCCACCTCGGCCGAGCGAGTGTGTTCTTTCATCCGCAACACGTCGTCGAGATAGTGGTCGTACTTCTCGAGGCCGTCGGTGGACGAGACCATCTCATCGATGTCGTCCTGGGAGAGTTTCTGGATCTCCGGGGAGATGAAACTCGCCGCGCTGGCGGCGTCGGAGTGAAGCGACTGCGCGCGGGCGGTCAGCGCCTGGTACTCCTGGTCGCGCGTGTCCTCGTCGCGGCGCATCCGGGCGTATGCGGCCACCATCGAGACGTCCCGCATGATCGAGTCCCGAAGTTCGAGCACGTCGAGGAGGGTGTCGCCGTCCTCCGTGACTCGGCCCTCGTAGGCCGACAGTTCGTCCACGCGTTCGGCGACGTTCTCGTAGGCGGTTTCCCACTCGTCGTCGTCCGCGTAGATGCTCTCTAAGTCCCACTTGTACTCGGCGTCTATCTCCGAGCGTTCTGGTACCGAACTCATGACCTTCAATTAGGGCACCCGGGAGGTAAGGCTTATCTTTCATTATCATTATCCGGTCGGCGGTCGGATCTCGACCCGTGACGCAGACGGAACTCGACCGCGCGCTCGGTCGCGCCTGGCGCGACGACGCCCCGTGGACGGTGCTTTCCCGCCTCGCCGAACTCCCGACCCGCCTCGGGGGACACGAGGGCGAGCGTCGCGCCGCCGACATCGTCGCGGAGGCGCTCGACGACGCCGGCGTCCGCGACGTGACCCGGCGGTCGTTCCCGATGACGCGCTGGACCCGCGGTACGGCATCGCTCTCGGTGACCGACCCGGTCGAACGCTCCTTCGAGACGGTCGCGCTCCCGTACTCGCCCGCCGGTGAGGTGACGGCCGACCTGGTCGACGCCGGTTACGGCACGCCCGAGGAGATCGACGCGGCTGCGGTCGACGGGAGTGTCGTCGTCGCGAGCACGGACACGCCGCCGGACCGGCGCTTCCTCCACCGGATGGAGAAGTACGGCCACGCGGTCGACGCCGGTGCGGCGGCGTTCGTCTTCGCGAACCACGTCGAGGGGCAACTGCCGCCGACAGGCGCGCTCCGGTTCGACGCCGCGGGCGAAGTCCCCGGCGTCGGCGTCTCGAAGGAGGCCGGCGCGTGGCTGACAGAGTACGCTGACCGCGGCGCGACCGTCCGTCTCGACGTCGACGCGGCGATTGACTCGGGCGAGAGCCGGAACGTCAGCGGCGTCCTCGGCCCCGCTGACGCCGACGAGGAGGTCGTCGTCCTCGCCCACTACGACGCCCACGACGTCGGCGAGGGGGCGCTCGACAACGGCTGCGGCGTCGCGGTGCTGGTCGGCGCGGCGCGGATCCTCGCGGAACTGGACCTCGACTGCCGCGTGTGCGTCGCCGGCGTCGGCTGCGAGGAACTCGGCCTGATGGGGAGCGAGGCGCTCGCCGACGCGCTCGATCTCGATAGCGTGCGCGCCGTCGTCAACGTCGACGGCGCTGGCCGATTCCGGGACCTGCGGGCATTCACGCACGCCTCCGACGCGATGAGCGAGGTCGTCAAGCGCGTCGGCGACGAATCCGGCCACCCCGTCCGGGAGAACCCGGAGCCGCACCCCTTCAGCGACCACTGGCCGTTCCTGCGCGACGGCGTGCCGGCGCTCCAGTTACACAGCGACCGCGCGTCCGCGGACACGGTCGGCGAGCGCGGTCGCGGGTGGACCCACACCCGCGCTGACACCCGCGACAAGGTCGACCGCCGGAACCTCCGCACGCACGCGATGCTCGCCGCTCTGCTCGTGCGCGAACTCGCCGACCTGGATGCTGCCCTCCCCCGCGTCGACGCGGCGACGCTCCGCGGGGCGTTCCGCGAACAGGCGTACGAGTCCGGGATGCGTGCGGCCGGCGTCTGGCCCGACGAGTGGGACTAGATCCGGTCCGCTATCTCTCCGGCCACTCGCGCCCGCGTCCGCCACTCTGCCCGCTTCTCGCCGAACACGACCCGCGCGCTCGCCGCAGCGTCCGGATCGACCGCGAACTCCAGATCCGGATACTCAGCGTCGACGAGCACCAGCGGGTACGCCGGTGCGGGTGGAACGCCCTCGTGCCCGGGAAGCGGGTCGGACGCGAGAACGCGGTCTATCTTCTCCATCGCCGCCTCGCCCGTGGCGACGGCGCGGACCAGCGAGACGAGCCGTCGGACCAACTGCCGGGCGAACCCGTCGGCGCGGAACGCGAGTTCGAAATACCCGCCGTCGACCGCCAGCGATGCCGACAGGTCCCTGACCGTCCCGTCGTCGTCCGGCGTCAGGTTGTGGAAGTCGTGCTCGCCGCGGAGTCGGTCGAGCGCGGCCCGTGCTCGCTCCGCGTCCGCGTCCGGAGCGAAGCAGTGATAGACGTATTCCCGGGCGGTCGCGTGATGCGTCGCGTGGAACCCCGGCGGCGCGTCGGCCCGCGCCCACGCTCGAACGCTCGCGGGGAGTTCACCGTTGAACGCGGCGGGCGAGAGCCACTCCGGTGCGTCGAACGCGACGGTCTGGGCGACGGCGGAGACGCCCGCATCGGTGCGCCCCGCGGCGGCGTACCCCGGCGGCGCGTCGCCCGACAGGACACCGAGGTCGCGCAGGGCGTCGAAGAGCGCGTCCTCGACCGTGGGAACGTCTGGCTGACGCTGAAACCCGTAGTACGGCCGGCCGTCGTAGGCGATCCGGTAGGCGTCCATCAGCGCCGCTCGCGCTCCGTCCTCCTGTCGCGGTCGACGGTTCGGTCACGCTCCCCGCCACTGCGCCGCTCCGCGACGTACTCTCGCGCGTCGTCGACGCTCTCGGTCGCCAGCAGGTCCTCCAGACGGCGCTCGTACTCGATCTCGTCTATCTCTCCGTGGGCGTAGCGCTCGCGGAGGGTTTCGAGGGCGGCCGATTCGTCGACTTCGTCGCTTTCCTCCCCGATATCGTGCTGGTCCCACCGTTTGTCATGAGTGTCGCTCTCCTCGTCCGTCCCGAGTTTTTTCGAAAGGACATCCGACAGAGGTAGTAACACCCCGAATCCGAGCGCGAAGACCAGACCGGCGAACCAGAGGTCGAAGAAGGCGGCCGTGATCCCCACTCCGAGGACGAGAAAGACGATTATGTCTGGGTCGAGGACCAGATCTATCGCGTTTCGAGCGTTCATATCCGGCGATACTGCCGCATACGACAAATAACCTGCCGAGTGCAGAATCGTCGCTGAATTCCGTCGCTCCAACGGGCACTGGGGACTCCAGATCAGGTTCTGTGAACGTACACCGCGCTGTTACTGAACCGGACCCCGGCGCTCCCCACGATTTAACTACCAGTTCGTAACAGCCGTCATCCAGTACGATACCGCCAGCGACCGTTCCTGATCGGTACCCCATTCGATATCCGGCGAGGGCTGGTCGTCACTACGGTCCCCGAATTCCCGGTTAGCCGTCGCCCGTACTTGGCTTTCATTGTCTTCCGTTCCATCGGAGAGAACTGAGCAACCGCTAAAACCCCAGTCGCGGGACGAACAGTCCTGTAACGGGAAGCACTACCCGAGGTCTTCGTACGTCGGCGCGTCGTCGTCGCCGGGGAACTCGTCGACCGGCACCTGCGTCTGGTCGCCGCTCTCCATGTCTTTGATCGTCAGTTCATCGTTTTCGAGGTCCTGTTCGCCGACGATGACGACCGTCTCGGCGTTGATCGAGTCGGCGTAGTCCAGTTGCGCGCCGAAGCTCCGCCCGGCGACATCGCTCTCGACGACGTGGCCGCGCTCGCGCAGGTCGCGGGCGACGCGGGCGGCGACGGGTCGCGTGTCGCCGACTTGTAGCACGTAGTAGTCCGTCGAGAGTTCCTCCTCGGGCCAGACGCCGGCCCGCTGGCAGAGCAGCGATAGCGTCGCGTGACCGGGGGCGACGCCGACCGCGGGAGTGGGCTGGCCGCCGAAGCTCTCGATGAGGTCGTCGTAGCGGCCGCCGCCGAAGATAGAGCGAGAGACCTCACCGGTGGAGTCGAAGCACTCGAAGACGACGCCCGTGTAGTAGTCGAGGCCGCGCGCCGTCTCCAGCGAGAGCGTGCAGTACTCGCGGACGCCGAAGTCCTCCGCGGCGGCGAGTACGTCCTGCAGGTTCGTCACGGCCGCCTCGACGCGGTCGGTGTCGGCGAACGTGATCAGTTCGTCGAGGTCGTCTGCGTCGACCGCGAGGAGGTCGTCGAACTGCTCCGCCTGGTCGTAGCTGAGTCCGGCGTCGGTCAGCAGCCCGTGGTACTCCGCTTTCTCTATCTTGTCGCTCTTGTCGACGGCGCGGATGGCCGCCTCGGTGTCGACATCCGCATCGAACGACTCCAGCAGGCCGCCGAGGATGTCTCGGTGGGAGACTCGGAACTCGAAGTGCTCGCCGGTGAGGCCCAGTCCCGTGAGCGCGTCGGCCGCCCACGCGAGGATCTCGGCGTCGGCGGCGGGATCGCTGGAGCCGAAGATGTCGACGTTCGTCTGGTAGAACTCCCGAAACCGCCCCTGCTGGGGCTCTTCGTAGCGCCAGAACGGCCGCGTCGAGACCCACTTGATCGGCTTGGACAGCTCCTGTTGTTTTTGGACGACCATCCGAGCCACCGTCGGCGTCAGCTCCGGCGTCATCGCAACCTCGCGCCCGCCTCGGTCCTCGAAGGCGTACAGCTCTTCGACTATCTCCTCGCCGCTTTTGTCGACGTACATCTGCGTCCCTTCGAGCGCGGGGGTTCCAACCTCGCGAAACCCGTACCGGCTGGCGGTCTCTTCGAGCGTATCGATGGTCTCCCGCCGCGCGCTCATTTCGCCGGGGTAGAAATCCCTGAACCCCTTGAGTCGGTCGTACATACACCCGAATTGTGCCAGCGTGCGCTTGAAACCTGTTATCTGCGGCTAGGTACATGAACACGATTCCACTGGACGTGATCTGTGCTACCGGCTACTGCACTCGTTGGCGAAAACACCTCGAAAGTTCACCTGATGTAGATTGACTTACCGGAAAGGGCGGGACTTTCGAGGTCTTCAGATCGTCGACTCTCGCGGACGTCTCGTAGGAATTCGACGGTTCGATCTCAAAACATCGCCCACCTCACTTCCGAATGCCGGTCACTCGCGTCTGGTCGTGGTCGGGGAACACTTCGGCGACGGCAGCCTCGCCGTGTCGCTCGGCGAGCAAGGCGCGGAGTTCGCCCTCGTAGTCGGCGCGCTGGATGACTTCGCTCGGACCGATGTCGAGTTCGAGCGTCGCGTCGGCGAGGCGGTCGACCGCGCCGCGGCCGAAGCCGGACAGTGGTGCGATGTAGTCGATGCCGTAGCGGTCCTCCAGGCTCTGGGCCTCCGCTCGGGAGACGGTCGGGACGCGGTCGTCGCGCCGACTCCCGTCCGCCACGGCGTCGTACCCGTCGCCGGCGACCTGTTCCAGCGCGTGGTCGTGGACGCGCTGGATGCCGTTTCGGGGGTAGCCGTCCTCGTACATCCGGTCGACGGCTTCGACCGCGACCTCGCGGTCGAGTTCCATCCGCCGGAACTCGTAGCCGACCGTCGCCGCCGTTCCTCGGGCGTGTTTCCACTCGTCGGTGACGCCGAAATGGCCCGTGACGAGGGTCACGTCGTAGAACTCGTCGAGGAGAAGCGCGGCGAGAGTCGAGTCCTTACCGCCGCTGTAGAGCAGCGCGAGCTCCATCTCACCGGCGCTTGATGTCGAAGCTCTGGGAGTCGGGCTTTAGCTCGCGGAGGAGATCCTTCATCTTCTCCTCGTCTATTTTGCCCTGTATCCGGCCGCTCTGGGCGAGCGCGACGACCTGACGTTCGACCTTCTCGCCGAAGTCGGGCTTGCTCATCTTCACGGAGTTGAGTCGCTTTCGCGCCCCGTCAGTCAGGTGTTGGCGGAGGACCGCCTGCTTCTGTGCGTCGGCCTGCTGTTGCTGGCGTCGCTGGGCCTCCTCGTTGCCGCCCTGCTGTTGCTGTTCTTTGAGCTGTTCCATCTTCTTGCGTCGAAGCTCGTCGAGTTCGTCGTCGTCGGGGCTACCGCTCATTGTGTCCTCGTGTTACGTGGCTGGCGGCAAAATCATTACGGACTTGTGGGGTCGGAAGCGTCGTCGCCGTCGGAGACGGGAGACGCGTTATCGGCGGGCTGTCGCGTACAGAACCGGTCCGATGATGAGCAAGACGATACCGAGGTACGTGAACTGTATCGGTGCCTCGCTGCTCGGGATCAACATGAAGATGAGGCCGAAGGCGAGTACGTTCAGCGACAGCACCTTCTGTGATTTCAGCGGGAGTGTCCCGAGGACCGACAGCACGAACAGGAGAAATACGGCGTGCCCGATGTTGTAATCGAGCAGGAAGTTATCGAGCGCCTGCAGCAGTGTCCCGTTCATTCCTAGGTGATACTGCCTCCGATTCGGTCTTTAAACTTGTTATTCTGAGCCAACGGGACCGGTGATGTCGAGCGGTCGGATCCACAAGTACCAGACGACGAAGACCATCGTTCCGAACCCGGTTACCCAGATGATAGTGCCGAGCGCCGGGTAGCCTGCCGCTGAGAGGAAGTATTTCGCGAGGCCCGGAATGATGACGCCGGTCGCGAGAACGACCGCGAACGCAGTCTTATCGGAGACCACTGTTAGGCACCTCCTTGCCGGCTCTCGGTCACAGGTTCGCACATACCTGTTTCCTCGTCGCCCGGAGAGGTGAATCTCCCGGTTTCGTCGAGCGCGTATCGTCTCACAAAGGGGTGGACGCACCGTGGAGCGTGTGACACGTGCGTCCGTCCGGTTATTAGATATCCACGACCAAATAACGTTGCCCGAACCGCCGCGTACCGTTCGGTTGCGGCCAGTACACTCCGTGGGCTCTCGGCTGGTATTTCGCAGATGTCGACTGGGCGCACAGACTATCTGTACCGTGGCGCGATATCCGTTCGGAGACGAAGACCAACCACAGTCTCCCTTGCAAACCAACCGCAGTCGCCCTTGCAACAGTGTTCACATCTGATCGTACGTGTCTAGTGGTCGAGGGTGGAACTGCTCGCAAGCGCGACTATAGATACCGCTTACCGACCTCACCGTTGCGCGCGCCGGTGAAACCGAGGTTCGTACCCACGTGCCGCCGCCGACGTTTCCCGACTCCACACGTCTCTCAGAGAGGACGCCATCCGCTCTCTGCCTCGTCGCCACGGACGGCGGTGGTAGACACCAGTTCTCCGATCACTTCCGGGTAGAATGGACCCCCTTACGTCGGCTCACGGGCTTTCTGAACGCGATAGAGGACGCGGACGGATAGTCAAGGCCGCCTCAGTTCCGGCTGACCCGCCGGAAGCGGATCTAACGTCTGCATTACAAAACCCCTGGGCGGGGTATGCCGGATAGCGAATGAACCAGACGGCTCAGCGTCGTGACGCGGACGACTACGTCGTCCGGTGGTACCGCGAGTGCGACCGGGACGGGATCCGTTCCCTGTACGAGACTGAGTGGGGGTGGCGGCCGACTCGCGAGTGGTTCGACTGGAAGTACGTCGACGACCCGTACCTGTCACACGTGCCCGTGACGGTCGCTGTGCGTGACGGAGATGTCGTCGGGTCGCAGGCGTACGTTCCGTTCCCGGTCCGTTGGCGCGACGGCGAGACGCTCGCGCTCCAGCCGGCAGATGCCGTGGTCCACTCTGACCATCGCCGGAACGGCCTGTACACGCGGATGACGCGTGAGGCGATCGAGCGGTACGAGCCGGGTGAACCGTCTTTTTTCTTCAACTTCCCGAATCCGGGTGCGCTGGCCGCTCAGCAGGGGATGGGGTGGTCGGCCGTCGACAGCGTCGGCACGGCCTACCGCGTACACGACCCGACGCCGCTCGTCTCATCCGACCGGCCCACGAGCATTCTCGCCAGCGTCGCGAAACCGTTCGCGCGCGGATACCTCGAACTCTGTGACGCGGTCCGAGAAACGGCGAGTTCGGAGCCGGAGGGGGTGACGGTCGAGACGTACGAGTCGGCACCGCCATCGACGCTCGCCACCGTCTACGAGAGCGCTGTCCCCGAGGGGATCCACGTCAGGCGTGACGCCGAGTTCTATCGGTGGTGGATCGGGGATCCGTCTTTCGACCACACGGCATACGTCGCCCGCCGGGACGGGTGGCCGGTCGCCGCTCTCGTCACCCGGACCCGGAACGGCGACAAGGTCAAACTGCTGGACGCCCTTCCGCTGGCCGTCGACCGCCGGGACGCGTTCCGGGCGCTGCTCCGGAGCTGGATCGACGACGACGGTGATGCCGCGGTCCTCTCGGTTGCCGAGTCGACGCTACCCCGTGATCTCCTGCTGGCATCGGGGTTCGTTCCGGACGGCGTCCCTCTCGCATCGCGAGTTTGCACGCAGACGGATCTGGCGGCGCGGCCGCTTTCCTCGGACGGCGAGACCCCGCCGCTCCCGCGGTCCGTCCTCGCAGACGAGAACAACTGGCAGATCACGTTCGCGGAACAGGACCGCTTCTGACTATGCAGGACACCGCGCCGCGGGTGATGGTTCTCGACGGCGACTACGACAACGCGATCCAGGTCGCGACGGAGGTCTCGTCCGACCTCGACGCGGTCGTCATCGGCGTCGGGACCTCGACGGAGAGCAGGTTGCTGTGCTCGAAATACTGCGATGTCGGCGCGACGGTTCCGACGACGGGCGAGGGCTATGGCGAGGCGCTGCTTGACCTCGTCAGGGAGTACCGCCCCGACATCGTGATCCCGGTCGGCTACCGTTCGGTGACGGCGCTCGACGAGGTCTGCGACCGCCTGCCGGACGGCGTGGCGCGCTGTCTCCCGCCATCGCGGGCGCTGTCGGCGGCGGTCGACAAGCAGCGAATGCTGGAACTAGCGTCGGAACTTGGCATCGACACCCCGACCGACTACACCGACGTCGTCGTGAACGCAGACGAACGAACCCCCGACGCAGTTCGAGACCTCCCGTATCCGGTGTTTCTCAAGGCGCGCCACGAGTGCGGAGAGAACGTCACCGCCGTCGTCGACGACGCGTCGTCGTTCTGGTCGACGTACGAAGAGCTGGCGGCCCGGGCCGACGACGACGTTCTGGTTCAGGAGTGCATCGACGACCCGCGAACCTACGGCTGCGGCGTCCTCTTCGTCGACGGGTCGTTGCAGATGCTGTTCGAACACGAGGAACGACGGTCCGTCCCTCGCCAGGGCGGGAGCGGGACGCGCGTCGGTATCTTCCGCGACCCGAGGCTCGAAGCGGCCTCGCTGAGGCTCCTCCGGGCGCTCGACTGGTCCGGGTTCGCACTGGTCGAGTTCAAGCGCGCGGACGACGGTTCGTACGTTCTGATGGAAGTGAATCCGAAGCTGTGGGCGTCCTACGCGCTTGCCAGCCAGTCCGGCTACCGGTTCGTCTCGTCGATGGTCGCCGAAACGCTCGACATTTCCTGGGACAGTCCGACGAGTCCGGACCAGACCGGCGAGATGGTGTTCCCGCTACGGGAACTCCACTTCGCGCTCACGCACGCTGACGAATCGCTGTTCAGGTCCGCCGTGACGATGCTGTGGCCGCCCGCGCAGTGGGACGTGCACTTACACGACTTCCGGTCCTGGTTCACGCTCCCGACCGACAAGGCCGATACCGGGGAAGTGGGATCCGCACCGACCGGGGACGGGAGTACGTCAGACGAGGACGCTACCGCCTCGCCGGACGAGGGGCCGTCGAACCGTCTCACCGGCACCGACCCGAGGTCCGAGCATGACTAACGCCGTGGTCACCGACCGCACCGACCGCACCGGCCGCGTCCCGTCCGACGAACTCGCCGCTCGGACGCTCCGCGACGCGCTCGCCTACTCCCGAGAGCAAGAGTACACCGGGTGGGACTACTGCGACGGACTGAGCAGCCGCTTCCTGCGGGCGCTCCCGGTCGAGAACAAGTGGCTCAACGTCGTAGTTCAGGAGACGGTCAAGCGCTCACCGGTCAACGTTCGGCCGCTGTTTCTCGTCGAGCAGCGGCGTAACTTCATGGGTGCCGGCCTGTTCGCCACGGCGAATCTCGTCGCCGAACGCCTGGCCGACGCCGGCGTCCTCCGGGTATCGGGTGGGGTGGACTACGGGGCCGAGGCGGAGTCGCTCGTCCGGTGGCTCGTCGACAACCGGTCCACGGGCTACAGCGGGTTCTGCGGCGGTCACAAGCACCGCATCCAGACGCTCGACGCGCTCGGACGGCCGAACGACCCCTCGGTCGTCTCGACTGCGCCCGCCGTACGCGCCCTGCTCGGGGCCGCCGAGCGCGACCCCTCGTACGCCGACATCGCGCGCTCCGCCGCCGACTTCGTCGTCGACGACCTGCGGTACCGCGACACCGACACCGGTGCGGTGGTCGACTACCACGTGCAGGACTCCGACGAGTACTACACCGTCAACGCCGGCGCTATCGCCGCCCGCCTCCTGCTCGACCTGTACGAGCGATTCGGCGACGACGAACTCCGGGAACGGGCGACCGCTATCCTCGACCACGTCGCCTACCTCCAGACCGACCGCGGCGGGTGGCACTACCGCGACCCGCCCGACGCCTCCCACCTCTCGATGGACAACTTCCACAACGGGTTCGTCATCGAGTGCTTTCTCCGGTACGCTGACCTCGTCGGTTCGCGGTACGACGACACTATCGACGACGCCCTCGCGTTCTACCGGACGCTGTTCGACGCCTCCGGCGCGCCGGACTGGGACGAGTCGTCGGCGTACCCCCGCGACGTTCACGCCTGCTCGCAGGGGATTCTCGTCTTCACCTACGCTGGCGAGGCTGACTTCGCCCGGCGGATCCTCGACTGGACGCTCGACGAACTGTACGCCGGCGACGGCCGGTTCTACCACCGGAAAGGGCGTTTCTACACGAAGCGGACGACGCTGATGCGCTGGTGCCAGGCGTGGATGTGCTACGCGCTGGCGGAGCACCTGCGAGTGACTAGTGGTGTGGGTGGTGTGGCTGGCGTTCCAGAGGGTGTTCGGTGAGTTTGTCTCTTCGGCGTGTCAGTTCCGTGTTGTGGTGCTGGAACGGTCGGCCAACGCGAATTCGAACTAACCCAGACGGTCGTTTACCTCGTTTGCGCTGAGACGGGTCCTTCACATCCGTTCAAGTACACAACCCGAGGACTCAGTATCGCGAGTATATGATACGCGGTACTCACGAGGTAATTCGACGGAAAATGATGGGCCAACGCGGATTTGAACCGCGAACCTCCCGGTTATCAGCCGAGCGCTCAACCTAATTGAGCTATTGGCCCGTTCGAACGCATTTAGCGGTTGTCGGTGGTATTGTTTAAGAGTTTCCTTCTTGCAGTGTCGCTGACCGGTCCGCCGTCGGTGTGTTATCGGGCCGTCTCGTCGTCGTCGAGATCGACATCGTAAGCGTCGTTGCCGAGGTCGTAGGTGTCCTCGGACGCGTTGCCGTCGTCGGAATCCGGGAACCCGAAGGTGTACACGTTACCGGTCGCGAACCCGCCGGTTTTGTCCTCGATGTACGGCGTGACGACCCAGCGCTTGAGCGCGCCGCGGATCAGCGCCCGGGTCGGTGGAATCGCGAGCAGGAAGCCGATGGCGTCAGTGACGAGGCCGGGGGTGAGCAGGAAGGCTCCGGCGGCGATGAGAAGGCCGCCATCTAGCAGTTCGTTCGTCGGGGGACTCCCCTTGCCGAGCGTCGTCTGTAGTTTCCGCATGGTCCGTCGCCCCTCCGCGCGGACGAGGAGCATGCCGACGAGCGCAGTGAGGACGACGAGGAGCACCGTCTCCAGGCCGCCGAGCAGTGCAACGGCGACGTATACGAGAAACACCGCATCTAGCAGTGGGATCAACAACAGGGCCAGCAGCCACCAGAGCATGCATGTTACTTCCAGTGCCGGCCTCAAAACCCTTTATCCCGACCGTCGCGCGAAGCGCCAGCGGCGAGCGGTCGCGGTGCGAAGCCCTTACGCCGCGGCGAACCAACCCGGAGATATGGACGACAGTGCTGCGGCCACGCGGGTCGAGTGGCGCGAGTGGGGACCGGACGCGTTCGCGGCGGCCGACCGCATGGGCAAACCAGTGTTGCTCTCGCTCGCCGCGACCTGGTGTACCCACTGTCACGAGATGGACGAGACGACGTACTCCGAGCCCCGAATCGCCGCGAACGTCAACGACGGGTTCGTTCCGGTCCGCGTCGACGTTGACCGCCACCCCCGGGTCAGCGAGCGGTACAACATGGGCGGGTTCCCGTCGACGGTGTTTCTCACGCCCGACGGCGAAGTGCTCACCGGCGCGGGCTATCTCGGTTCCGACGGGATGCGCCAAGTCATCGACAGCGTTCGGGAGATGTGGGACGCCAAAGGGATCTCGGCGGGGAGCGTCCCACGTTCGGTGCAGGGCAACGACACGCCATCGGGTGAGATAACCGACGACGTCGAGGGTCGGATGGTCGGCCAGCTCCGCGCCGCGTACGACGAGACCGCCGGCGGGTGGGGGAGCGACGCGAAGTTCCCGATGCCCCGGACCGTCGAGTTCGCGCTGAAGCGGGAGCGCGACCAGGCGCTGCGCAGTCTCAACGCCATCAGCGCGAACCTGCTCGACGATTACGCGGGCGGCTTCTACCGGTACGCGACCGAGAGCGACTGGAGCGGTATCCAGTACGAGAAGGTGCTGGACACGAACGTGTCTCTCGTTCGCGCGTTCGCCAACGCCTATCTCTACACCGGGAAAGAGGAGTATCGCGACCCCGCCGAGAAGACTCTGGAGTTCCTGACGACCACGCTGTGGACCGGCGAGGCGTTCGCCGGCAGTCAGGCCGCGGGCGAGAGCGCGGAGTACTACGCGCTGGACCCGACCGAGCGCGAGGACGTGCCGGAACCGTCCGTCGACGACACGGTGTTTGCGGACTGGAACGCCCTCGCTGTCGACGCTTTCCTGACGTACTACGCCTACACCGACGACGA
Organism: Halostella sp. PRR32; assembly: GCF_034808085.1. NCBI lineage: Archaea > Methanobacteriati > Methanobacteriota > Halobacteria > Halobacteriales > Natronoarchaeaceae > Halostella > Halostella sp. PRR32. The sequence goes on along the minus strand of NZ_JAXHGL010000002.1, from coordinate 78,180 downwards.
CCGGGCCCGACAGTACGCGGAGCGAACCCTGGAGTACGTCCAGACGGAACTGATCGCGGACGACCGCGTGATCCACTACCGCGACGGCGACGAGACGGGCGAACGCGGCCTTCTCTCGGACCACGCCCGCGTCGTTTCGGCGCTCACGACGGCCCGGCAGGTTCTCGGCGCGGACACCCTCGACGCGGCCGAGCGTCTCGCCGACTACGCGCTCGACGAGTTGCGTTCAGCGGGGTCGTTCACGGACGGTCCCGCGAGCGGACCTGCGCTCCTCGACCGACCGCTTCGGCCGCTCGACGCGAACGTCGAGTTCGCCGACGCGCTGCTCGACCTGCACGCGCTCACCGGCACGGAGCGCTACCGTGACGCCGCCCGCGACGCCGTCGAGGCCTTCGCCGGCGCGAGCGACCGGTTCGGGCCCCAGGCCGCCCACTACGCGGCGGTCGCGACCCGCCTGCAGCGTCCCGACCTCACCATCGCCGTCGCGGACGATGCGGGGTCGGACCTGCACCGTGCTGCCCTTCGGATGGCCGACCACGAGAAGGTCGTGATCCCGGACGCGAGCGGCGACGCGTACGACCGCGGTAACGCCTACGTAGTGACAGACGACGGCGTCTCCGACCCCGCGGCGTTGCCCGAGGAACTCGCCGCCCTCGTCGCCGAGCGCGTCGACTGAAACATAATCCCGAATACAAACCTCCGGTGCGTTTATGTTTCTCCGGCCCCGTTCCTCCAATATGTCGAGTTTGAGGGATCTCGGGCTATCTGAGTACGAAGCGCGCGCGTATCGAGCCTTGCTCAACACCGGTCCGACAACGGCAAAAGAGTTGTCACGCGCCAGCGACGTGCCGATGGGACGTATCTACGACGTTCTCAACACGATCGAACAGTACAACCTCGTCCGGAGTCAGACCGCGAGTCGCCCGAAGAAGTACGTCGCCGTCGAACCGTCGACGGCGCTCGACCGCTTGCTGGAGGACAAGAAGCGCGAACTGGACGAACAGGCCGAACAGTACGAGTCTATCGTTGACGACCTGAGCGACGAACTCGACGCTGCCGACCCCGTCGAAGAGCAGTTCTGGACCGCCGCCGTCGGCCCCGAAGAGACGACCGACCTGCTGCTCGAACGGCTCACGGCGGCCGACCGACGGCTGGTGATGGTCGCTACCCACCGCTCGCCTCAGTTCGACATCAGCGACGTGGGCGTCCTCATCACGGACCAACTCGAAGAGGCGCTCGACCGCGGCGTCGAGATAGACCTCCTGATGACGCCAGGCCTCGTCGACTCGCTCCCCGAAACAGTCGGCAAGCGATACCGCCGGACGCTATCGACTCATCCCGACTTCAGCGTTCGGACTAACTCCGACATCAGCGGCACGTTCAACCTCCTCGACGGCGTCGAGGTCTGTATTCAGGTTCCCAACCCCCTCGATACCGACGAACCGTTCGCGATGATCGACCTGAAAGACCCCGAGTTCGCCGCCGACATTCACGAGAAGTTCCTGCCGCGGTGGGAGGAGGCGGAACCTCTCTCGTTCTAAAGAAAGCCCTTGCTCGGCCTTGGCAGGCCTCGCTGCGCCCTTTTAATGTGCTCAAAAACGGCGCACCGCGCCGTTTTTGGCATGCGAAAAACGCCTTCGGCGTTTTTCAGCACCGCCACCAGAATCGCTTCGCGATTCTCGCTACGGGCCGCCAGTTTGCGCGAGTCTCCGGGAGAGCAACGCTCTCCCGAACCGTCACTCGCTCCGCTCGCGATGACGCCGGCGGCCGCTGGCGCACGCTCTGAGTGCCTGCCCTCCCCCGTCTTCTGACCGCGCTCACTCCGTTCGCGCAGGACAGCGTGGCCGCGCCTTCTGATGGATTGGCGACCGATCTGGTGACCAATACGGTCAAGACCAAACTGGAAAACGGTTCGACTGTCGCTGGGCGACGTTACACGACCGCAGTGATAGGTAGAGAGAAGAACCGGATTACTCCTGCATCGCTTCGATCTCGCGGCGGACGGTACCCATCTCGACCTGTCGCTCGGCGTGGGCGTTGTGCTGGTGGATCGACTCGTCGTTGGACTGTTTCATCGTGAGGACGGCGTCGTCGGGCAGGTCGGGGAACTCGGTCACGACCCCCTCGGCCATCGAGCGGACGCAGTCCTCGACGAACTTCGCGTTCGCGTGGGCCTCGTAGGTCATGTGGTCCTCGTCGGGCCGCTTCGCGAGGTTGTAGATGCGGGCGCTCATGGAGTCGCGGGCGACCTCGATGAGGTCGATGAGGTCGACTTCGGGTGCGCCCTCGCTCTCGACGGTCAGCGTGGCGTGGCCGCGCTGGGCGTGGCCGGCCTGCGGGACCGCTTGCAGGAACTCCTTGACCTCGCTCTCTTCGACGCCGAGGTCTTCCAGTTTCTCCCGAGCGCGCTCGCTCATCATGCGTTGCGAACAGGGACAGACGGTCATGCCCGTGACCCGAGCGCCGATCTCCTCGGTCGTGCCGTCCTCGGTCGCCGTGGCGCTGGCGATGATGTCTACGGTCCCCTGCGTGGGTTTCTTGCTCTCGGGCGTCTCGTCCTTGACGACGAACTCGGCCTCCATCGACACCTCGGCCTTGCTTGTGTAGTCGTGTTTCTCCAGTAGTCGCTCGGCGGCGTCGCCGCAGACGTCCTCGGTGCGGTACGTCTCCTCGCTGACGGCCTCTTCCAGCACCTCGTCGATGACTTCCATGTTACGGGACATGTCCGCACCTTTCCGCCAACTCGGAAGGTCGACGAACACTTCGAACTCCGCCATCAGAACGATAGGCCGCTTGCCGTTTCGCGCGATCTTCACGAGTTTGTCGACGCCGGTGACGCCGACCTGACTCAGGCCGACAGTGACGTCGGGCCGCGACGCCTGCACGTCCGGCAGTTGCTCACTCATTGAATACGCCTAAGGAAAGTATCCGATTAGGCCTTTCGAAACCGGGAGTTCTGTCGAGTCCCCTGTTATAGCCGTCACTGAAAGTCACTGCACACCTGCTCGCACGACAGCGATGCGATCAGCGTGTGAATCGTTTCAGTGACTGCTATATCGAGCGGCGCGAGGTCAGTCGAGTTTGTCGAGCGCCTGGAAGAAGTCGACTTCGGGCCCGGCGATCCGAACTGGCCGGTCGGCTCTCGACACACGGACTGTCGCGGGCAGCGACAGTTCCCGCTGAGTTCGGCCGTCGCTTATCGCGTATCCCGCTGGCGCGTCGTCGACGTGTACCGTTACCTCGCTGTCGTCGCCGGTGACCAGCGGCGGCATCCCGTCCGCTGCACACATCTCCGTGACGACGAGCGCGCCCAGGCCGGGCCTGACGAGCGGCCCGCCCTCGCTCAGGTTGTACGCCGTACTCCCGGTCTGTGTGGCGATCAAAACGCCGTCCGCGTGACCGCTCGTGTACGTCGCCCCGTCGACCTCGACGGTGATATCGGCCCCCTGTCCCGGCCCGCGTTGCTCCCCCTGAACGACGACCTCGTTGATCGCGGGGTCGAGCGACCAGTTCTCGCTCTCGGCCTGCAGCCGAGGTACCTCGCGGTGTCTCACCGTCCCCGTCTCCCGAAGCCGCCGCACCTCCTCCGCGACGGCATCGACGGCGTCACCGGGCGAGACGGCGTTGAGGAACCCGACTTCACCGAGGTTCACGCCCATGATAGGCGTCGACCCCGCGCCGCGGGCCGCGAACAGGAACGTCCCGTCGCCGCCGATGCTGACGACGAGGTCGCAGTCGCGCATGCGCTCGGCGGGGACGCCCTCGACCCGGAGACGCTGGGCGGTCGCGTCGTCTATCAAGCACTCGACGCCCTCGTCGACCAGCCGGTCCCGGATCTCACCGACGAGTTCCGCGGCGCTATCGTTGCCTTTCTGCCCGACGAACCCGACGTGCATGTATCGCCGTTGCCGGCGCTGGGTGAAAAACTCCCCGCTGGCAACAAGGGTTATTTAGTTACAGAAGTCTACGCTTACGTAGTACGGACACGTCCAAACCGCTCGTGTCCCCCGAACCGTCATGCTGAGAGAAACCTCACGCGTCCGACCGGACGACCGTGCCCGCATCTGCGGATTTGTCGGTCTGTCGGGGTGGACGCCGTGACCGAGAACGCCGACGACTGGTTCGAGCAAGCCATCGGGTCAGACGCGGACGAACGGGAGTCCGAGGAGAGCAGCGACGAACCCACGATGGACGACAGTTCGACGACGGTCGAGGACCATGATTCGCCCGACGATCCGTCGACAGATTCGGACAACGACGAGACGGACAACGACGAGACGGACGAGCCGCTGTTCGAGGATGACTTCGCGTCCGCACTCACCGGCTCCGAATCGGATGGGGTAACCGGCGAAAGCGAAACGGACGACGCCGCCGGGTTCGGCGAATCTCTGGCCGTGGATGACGACCCAGCGGTCGACCAGGATTTCGGTATGGGCGGTGAGTTCGGGGACGATGACCTCGGCGGCGGGTTCGGCGGTACCGACTTCGGTAGCGGCGGCGGGTTCGGCGACGAGTTCGACGACGAGGAGTTCGAGTCTGAACTCGACCGGATCGACCTCGGAATCGACGGGTTAGACGAGATGATCCAGGGCGGCGTCCCGGAGCGCTCGCTGATGGTGACCATCGGGAGCGCCGGGACGGGAAAGACCACGTTCGGGCTACAGTTTCTCCACCAGGCGCTCGAACAGGACGAACGCGCCGTCTACATCACGCTCGAAGAGAGCAGCGAACGCGTCGTCAACAGCGCGACCGAGAAGGGGTTCAAATTCGACGAGTACGTCGAGAACGGACAGCTAGCGGTCGTCGCTATCGACCCTATCGAGATGGCAAACAGCCTCGCCTCCATCCGGAGCGAACTGCCGCGACTCATCGAGGAGTTCGAGGCGACTCGCCTCGTCCTCGACTCAGTCTCCCTGCTGGAGATGATGTACGACGACCGCGCCACCCGCCGCAACGAGATATACGACTTCACCAAGAGCCTGAAACGCGCCGGAATCACGACGCTGATGACGAGCGAGGCCAGCGAGGACAACGACTACGCTTCCCGTCACGGCATCGTCGAATACCTCACCGACGCCGTCTTCGTCCTCCAGTACGTCCGCCCCTCGGACTTCCGCGAAACCCGCCTCGCCATCGAGATACAGAAGATCCGGGACGCCAACCACTCCCGGGAGACGAAGCCCTACGAGATCACCGGCGAGGGGCTGAGCGTGTATCGGCAGGCGAATATCTTTTAAGACGACTTTTTTCGCCTCGGGCGTGCTCGCTCAGCGAGCACACCACTCGGCCAAAGAACATCGATCAAAAAAGGCCGTTCACTCGCTTCGCTCGTTCGCGGATCTATTGCCTGACTCGTTCGCAGGCCTGCCCTCCCCCGAGTCGCGCAACGCTCGGCGCTCTGCCTCGCGCCGCGCTCCCGGCCGCAACGTTCCGTGTTCACCCCCGCCAGCCCTCGGAGCCAACGTGTAACGGGTCCATTCTTTTCCGGGTCTTCGTCGTATCCCACGACATGGTTCAGCGGACGGATGCAACTCAGCGGATGAACCGGGAGGAGATGGGGGAGTACCTGCAGCGCCTCGGCGAACAGATGGCCGACGAGGGACCGATAAGCGTCCCGGTCGCTAACCGACGAGTCCAACTTCACCCCGCGGAGGCCATCAGTTGCGACATCGAGGTGGTCGAGCGGTCGACGCTGTTGCGGGGCGACCGCGAGACGATATCGCTGGAGATAAGCTGGAAACCGCAGGGCTAGCGCACGACAGTCACCGGAACCGGTGAGCGCCGGATCACCGTTTCAGCGACGCTTCCGAGGAGGATACGGGAAACGCCGGTCCGACCGTGGCTTCCCGTGATAATGTGGTCGATGTCGTTTTCCTCCGCGTACTCGACGACGGTGTTTGCCGGACCGCCGACTTCGACTGTCGTCTCGACGTCCACGCCGGCGCGGTTCGCCCGCTTTTCGGCCTCTGAGAGCGTCTCTTTGGCCGAGTCTCGTGCCTGTTCGTACCACTCCTCGGGGTAACTCGGCACCGCGGCCTGCGAACCGTACCCTGCCTCTCCCGGGTCGATAGCGTTCAGTATGACCAGGGTCGCGTCCCGATGCTCGTCAAGCGCGTATTCGAGGGCGCTTTCCGACTGCGGCGACCCGTCGTATGCTATGAGTATTTTTTTCGTCATGTACTCGTATACGCTCTCCGAGAAGTAAAAGCCCCTACTCCCGCCCGTGTTTGGTCAGGCACTTCGGGAGGCCGATGAGTTCGACGGGTTCGGAGTTGTCGGGCGAGTAGACGACCATCTGGCCCTTCTCCATGTACGGAACCTTCCCCTCTAAGTTCGACGGGATGTTAACCGACGAGATGGCGTCCTCGTCGCCGAGATTGAGGACGACGGTCGTGTTTATCTGCTTGAACACGGAGTCCGCGATATCCTGTGGGTCCTGAGTGATGAGAAAGAGCCCCAGTCGTTCCTTGCGGCCCTGCTTCGCCGCTTCGGTGAACTTCCCGATGACCTTCCGGGCCTGAACGCTCTCGGCGTCCGTGAGGAAGTTGTGGGCCTCGTCCATCCCGACGACGAGCGGCGTCTCCTTGATCCGGTCGTACGTCGGCGCGTTCGACAGTTTCTGGTCGATGAGCAGGCTGGAGACGGCGAGAACGATGACCTCGGTTGCCCGCGTATCGTTGACGTGGTACGTCGGAACGACGGTGAGGCCGCCGGGACGGACCAGTTCCGATATCTGCTCGGTGATCGGGCGGGCGTCGCCGTCGAACACGTCGCCGAACCCACGGACCCGGCGCTTGACTGCGTCGAACGTCGCTTCGTGGACGGACCCGCTCTCGTGGAGTTCCTCGCGTAGCGCCGGGTCGTCGAGGAACGAGCGGAACTGCTCGTAGGTGCCGCCGTCACCGTACTGTCGGAAGAAGCGGTCGACCAGCACGTCGAGCGCGTTGAACTGGTTGTCGTTCAACTGTCCGCCCGCGATGAGCCAGCGGTTCGCCTTCACCATCGAGAACGGGATGGTGAACTCGACCTGCTCGGCGCGGTGGTGGTCCGCGCCGTAACTCGTCCCGTCGACCACCGGAACCAGCGCCTTCGTGTCGTCGTGACCGCCGTGAGCGATCCCCTCGCGTTCGAAGCGGCGGCGGTCGGCGTCCTCGATGGCCGGGTTGTCGTCGTGCATCTGGGCGTACTCGTCCTGCGGGTCGAACTGCACGACTGCGGCGCGGGCCTGCCGGCCGTCGTCCATCTCGTACGTGCGCTCCTCGGACAGGAACTGTCGGAGCGCGTTCTTCGATGCGTGAGTCTTCCCGGACCCTGTCCCACCGGCGACGAGCGTGTGCCGGAAGACGAGGGGGTCGCCGTCCTCGTAATCGTCTTTCAGGCGGTAGTCGATGGTCGGCGGTTCGGCGGCAGTCCGGACCTTCTCGCCGCCGACGGAGAGGTGGCCGAGAAACACGCCGTCGTCTGGCATCTTCAGACCCGTTTTGATCTCGGAAGCGTCGGTCGCTTCGCGGACGGGCGTCTCGGGTTTCGGCACGCGGTCGGTCATCCGGCGCTTCAGTTCGTCACCGTCTTCGTACAGGATCGCGACCGGTTCCAGCGTCGCCAGGAACTTGTAGTCCGCCTCGTCGATGCCGTCGCTACGCATCGCCCGCCGGGCGTGGATCTCCGTGGCGTCGTCGCTCCGGTACTCCTGGACGTACTCCAGGGCGGTGATCCGGCAGAACAACTTCTCGCCGGCCGTCCCTCGACCTCCGCCTTCGTCGGGGTAGGGGACGAGCAGGTACTTCCCGATGCGAACGTTGGGGCGGTTGGCGGCCGTCACGTACGCACGGAGCGTCGTTTCGTCCGCTTCCTCGCCGATACAGAGGCCCTCGGAGACGGCGACCGTTCCGACGCCGCGGTCCTCGCCCGCGACGCTCGCGTCGACCTCCTCGAACGCGTCCGTCTCGTCGCCCGCGGCCGCCGCGGCGTCGGCAGTGTCGTCCGCAGACGCTTCCTCCGCGTCCTCCGCGGAGTCGTACTCCGTGTAATCTCCCAGGTCGGGCATACCCCTGACATGCGAACGTTCTGTTAAAACCTTTCTCACGTCGCGATAGGGTCTGCGTGTTTCTTTCGGCCACGCTGTCAGATCACTCGTGATCCGACACACGAGCGGCCCACCGGGTGGAAATGGGCGAAAGTACAGTAGTCACTGCAACGGTTTACACGCTGATCACATCGGCGTCGTGCGATCAGGGTGCAGTGACTGTCAGTGACTCCGATAGGTACGCACGACCCTATCAGCTGTGCGGGGTGTATCGCCGTCGCGCCAGCACGGGCCGCAGGCGCTGTGTTACTCGGTGTCCGAGCGGGGAGACCGCCACCGCATCGGGAGCATCCATAGCCTTATTCCTCGCCCTGACATACGCCGGGCTATGTTACTGGTCCGCGGCCAGGCCGGCGGCACCGAGTTGACCGGCACGCTGTACGAGCGCGGCGAGCGCGCACCCTCGTTCAAGGGTGCGCCCGACGAAGACGCCCCGTACGTGTGGGTTTGCGACGAGTTCTACGAAGTCGAGAGCGGCGGCACGACACAGGAGATAAACGGGCGCGAACTCCAGATCGCTTTCGAGTCGCCGATGCCGCGCGGGTTCGACACGCGCGAGCAAGGGCTCGACGCGGCGAAAGAGTACATCCGCACGCAGTTCGCCCGCATCGGCGTCAGCCGTGACGACGTCGAGGTCACAGTCGAGAAAGAAGAACCCGGAGCGGAAGTGTAACGACCGACCTCCTACGGCGAGAGAGTCCCGGCGTGAACGCTGGGGAGGATGTCATTGTCCGGAGTCTGTTTCGTCCGCCCCGTCTTCGAACACGGCGTCGAAGAACTTCCGTTCGGCTGTCCGAAGGTGCTGGGCGAGCGTCGACGGCGAGATGTCGAGCTTTTCGGCTACCTCCTCACCGGTACTGGCTCGCGGCCAGTCGAAGTGTCCGGCGAAATACGCTGTTTCGAGCGCAGTTCGTTGCTTCTCCGTGAGTCGGGTTTCGAGTATCGAACGAGGGTCAGCCACCTCCTCGTCGTGTTGCTGGGCTGTTCGTTTCGCGAGAAGCGTCGCTCCGGGACAGTGTTCCACCACCAGGTCGGTCAGTTTGCGCGTGTCCCGGCCCGGGGGGAACTCGACGAGGAACCTGAACTCCCCGTCGCTGATCGTGACAGAGTGGAGGCGACCGCCGTGGGTGGCGACCGCCTCGTACAGTGAGCGACCTGCGGAAGTCGACAGTTCGAACTCGATCTCGTTGGCTCGCTCCGCCAGGAGCCGGTAGTTGTCGACCGTCTCTGACCGCTCTATCGCGTCTCCGAACTGATCCGGGGAGACGTTGCTCGCCGTTCCGTACGCGGTGAGAATCTCGTTGCTGTGCAGCAGGTTACTGATATTTATCTGACACGACTGATCGGTAGAGAGACGAACCAGTTCCTCGGCGAACCCGTCGGCCTGAAACTCCAGTTGGAAGACGGTGTCGCTCATCAAGGCGTCCTTTCGCTCGATGGCGGTGATCGCGTGCCCGACGACGTCGCCAAGTCGCCCGAGGATCTGCGTCTCCGGTTCGGAGAAGGCGTTTGCGGATTTGGCGTACACGTTGAGGACGCCGTAGAGCAGGTCCTCGTGACCGATCGGGATCGCCGCCGACGAGCGATAGCCGCGCTCTTTCGCCTGCTCGCGCCACGGTTCGAACTCGGGGTCCGTCTGTGCGTTCTGCATTACCTGTACCTCGTGTATCTCGACGGCCCTTCCCGTCGGTCCTTGGGCGGTAGTATCGTCATCGACCGTGATGGTGATATCGTCGAGATACCCCTCTTCGACTCCCGCCGCCACCTGGGGCGTGACCTGGTTGGTTCCGCGGTCGATGTACCCGATCCACGCGAAATGATAGGCGTCCGATTCGACCAGTCGCTCACAGACCGCCGCTTCGAGTTCGTCGCGCGACGACGTCGTGATGACGCTGTGAGTGATGTCCTGGCTGATCCTGTTGAGGCGATTCAGAGACTCCAGTTGCTTGTTCCGACGCCTGCGCTCTCGCGCTTGACGGGATCGTTCGACAGCGTAATGGATCGAGCGAACCAGCGCGTCGCTCGTCACGTCGTCTTTCACGAGATAATCCTGCGCGCCGTGTTGGATCGACTGTACGCCGACGCTCCGGTCGTTTAACCCCGTGAGAACGATCACCGGCGTCATCTCCGCTGATTCGACCATCTCGGACAGGGTGTCGAGTCCGGTGCTGTCCGGTAGGTTCAGGTCGAGGAGGACGACGTCGGCAGCGTTTTCGGACAGAAACTCCAGGCCGTCGGAGAGGCGATTTTCGTGTCGTACGTTCGGAACGACTGGATCCGCCTCGTCAGGGTCGACGCGCTGGAGGAGTTCTTCCGAGTCCTGAAGCATTTCCTCGAACAACCGTGCGTCGCCGGGGTTGTCCTCGATCAGGAGGACTGTGAGTTCACTTTCCTGCATTATGCCTCCTCGTGTGCCGGTAGCCGGACGACCGAGAGCCAGAACGCTTTGAACGACCGTACGGTTCGGATGAATTCGTCCGGGTCGACCGGTTTCGTGAGATACGCGTTCACCTGTAGTTCGTAGGACCTGATGACGTCCTCTTCGGCGTCCGAACTCGTCAGGATGATCACGGGAATCGACGAGAGAGAGGGGTCTTCGTTGATTTCTTCGAGCACCTCGTCACCGTTCTTGCGCGGGAGATTGAGGTCGAGAAGCACGATATCCGGCATGGGAACGTCCTCGTACCCGTCACGACGGTACAGATAATCCAGCGCTTCGATCCCATCGGTCGCGACGTGGAGCGTGTTGGATATCTGTCCCTCCTTGAACGCCTCCTTCGTGAGTCGGATATCGCCCGGATTGTCCTCGACGAGCAGAATGTCCGCCGAGTCGTGCGAACAGGCCCGTTCACTCACCGTGACCGCCCTCCCGGAAACGCGAACGAGCGTGTCGCCCACGTCCACGGTCCGGACGCGACTCGACTGTCGCCCTCTCGCCGTCCGACGGACGCTAGTCGGGCGCGAGTCCGATCCGTCGACACGTCCGGTTCACGGGGGATGTCTCTCACCCTTCGGGCGTTGCCGTCGGTGTCGAGAGGACGACGTGCGATGTGGCCCCCGGTGGCGTACCGTGTCGCCAGACCGGGCGCGGTGGCGTCGTCCGGGCCCCTCGCTCGAAGTCCGTCGCTCATCCTCCGTTGCAAAGCCGCCAGGCGAAATAAAACTTAAGGTAGCAAAGTAGATCGCCGTATCGAACTGGATTCGTACAGTATTCTCTGCGGATATGTGTATAAATCTGGCATAGATAGATCTGCGACCGTCAGAGACGGGTCGGAGACACGGCGAATCGCTCGCACACAGAGGCTCTGTCCTGTCACCGGCACTGTGTATCGCCATCACGTCGGCGCTCTGATCTGTTTCGCAGGTCGGATCCCGATCTCGAGACGGGCAAGGAGGGGCTCGGTCACTCCTCGTTCCACCGCAGGTCGTCGTACCTCCGGAGTTCCTCGGACCCTAACGACCGCTCGAACGCCCGACGGAGCGACTGTTTCCCCTCACGGCTGATCCGCGCCAGCGCGTCGGCCTTGTGAACCGCGGCCGGCGGCCCGCGCTCGGCTGCCACCTCCGCGAGTATCTGGCGTTCGAGGCGGCCGCGGGTCTCGGCGTCGCGGGTGAACTCGTACGGCGCTTCGATCTTGTACAGGACATCCTCACGAGGGTCGTAGACGACGAAAAACGTCACCTCGTACGCCTCGGGGTCGAGTTCGCGCTCGATGCCGAGCGCGTCGCCGTCCGCGGCGAGCGTGCGGTCGGACCCGCCGCGGGAGACGAACCAGTTGGTGAACGTCAACTGGTCGGTACGGCGGTTGGATCCGGGGGCCTCGTCCGACGACTCGCGGTTCGACGCGTCGCGCGTCCCGCCGGGTTCGTCTCGTCGCTCCAGCAGTCGGGTGAAGAAGGCGGTGTCGTCGACCCAGGGCGCGGCGACACCTTTCTCACCGACCGTCCGCGTGATCAGCTTGGCGGAGGGGTTTTTCACGAACCCGACCAGCGGCGTGTTCTCGTCGACGAACTGCTCGACCAGTCGAACGTAGTTCTCGACGATGGCGTTCGGTTTGGCGTCGTGAGCCAACTCGCGGAGTTCGGCGTCCCGGTCCTGCCAGTTCAGCAGCTCTTTCGGATACAGCGGGCCGTCGAGCACAAGCAGATCCGAGACGCGGTCGGCGTGTTCCAGCGCGTGCTCGCTCTCCGCGAGATACAGCGCGAGCGCGTGGACGACGCCCTCGGTGAACCGACTCACCCGCGGCGCCTGGAGGACGCGCCGGCGACTGTACCCGTCGTCGTACTGCACCCAGTTCTCGGGCAACTGGACGGTTATGTCGCTGGCGTGGACCGTCGCCACGAGGCTCCGCGAGCGGTGCAGGTCCAGGTCCGAGGGGCAACCGCTCATCGCGGCCTGCGCGACGTCTAGGACCAGCCCGTTCTTGAACGTCGTCGGGTTGATCGTCCCCGAGTCGAGTCCGTGCGTCGACGGGAACGGCGGGTCCTGCAGGGCGGCCGCTTCCACGTCGATACAGCGGCGGCGTCGCTCTCCGATCGGTTCCACCACCCGCCGACCCGCGTCGTCGACGAGGGGGTCGAGGAAGTCCGTCCACACTCGCTCCGCGAGTTCCCGGTGGTCGCCGTCGTCGACGTCTTGGCTTATCTTGCGGGCGAGTTTCGCAATGCCCTCGAAGTGCACCGGGTCGAGCGTCATTCGTCACCCCGATTCGCCCCCACTACGAAAAAGCCAGCGGAGATACCTGTGGTATACTGTACGTTTTCGGCCGGAGACGGATCGGCCGCAAGCGAAGAGTAGTTACCGCACCGCACTGACCTGTCGCGTATGGACGCTGCAGTCATCGTTCTCGACGGGTGGGGCCTCGGTGATCACGCGAGGAGAGACGCCGTGAAGGCGGCGGACACGCCCAACTTCGACGGCTACGCCGAGGCGGGAGCATACGGGACGCTGAACGTCACGGGGCGGCGGGTCGGCCTCCCGGAGGGACAGATGGGTAACAGCGAGGTCGGCCATCTGAACATCGGTGCCGGACGCGTCGTCAGACAGGAGTACACGCGTATCACGGACTCTATCGAGGACGGGTCGTTCTACACGAACGACGCGCTCCAGTCGGCGTCGACGTACGCCGAGGAACACGACGGACGTGTTCACTTCATGGGACTGGTCAGCGACGGCGGGGTCCACTCGGATTACGAACACCTGTTCGCGCTGATCGAGATGGCGGCAAAGCGGGACATCGAGGCCGTCACCCACGCGTTCATGGACGGCCGCGACACGGACCCCACGGCGGGCGCGGGCTATCTCCGCGACCTCGAAGAAGTCATCGAGGAACACGGCACCGGCGACGTCGCAACCGTCTCCGGACGGTACTACGCGATGGACCGCGACCAGAACTGGAACCGGACGAAACGAGCGTACGACGCCATCGTGAACCGTGAGGCCGACCACGAGTCGGCCTCCGCTATCGCCGCCGTCGAGGAGTCGTACGACCGCGGCGATACCGACGAGTTCGTCGAACCGACGCTCATCCAGGGCGAACCGGCGCTGGAGGACGGCGACGCGGTCGTCTTCTTCAACTACCGCTCGGACCGCGCCCGGCAGCTAACGCGGATGCTGGCCGACATCGACCCCGTCTGGGAGTTCGAGACATCGCCGCCCGATGTCGAGGTTGTGACGATGACCCAGTACGACGAGACGTTCGACCTACCGGTCGCCTACCCGCCCCACCGGCCCGAGGACACGCTCGGCGAGGTGCTTGCAGACCACGGCCGCACGCAACTGCGCATCGCCGAGTCCGAGAAGTACCCCCACGTCACCTACTTCCTCAACGGCGGCCACGAGGTGGAGTTCGACGGCGAGAAGCGGAGCATAGTCGAGAGCCCGCCAGTGGCCACCTACGACATGCAGCCCGAAATGAGCGCCGAAGGCGTCACGGACGAGGCCATCCGCATCGTCGATGCGGACGACCCCGACGTGCTCGTGCTCAACTACGCAAACCCGGACATGGTCGGTCACACCGGCAACTACGAGGCCGCCATCACGGCCGTCGAGGCCGTCGACGAGCAGTTGGGGCGGCTGGTCGAACATCTGACCGGCCGCGGGGCGAACGTCCTGATCACCGCGGACCACGGCAACGCGGACGACATGGGGACGGAGGACGAACCCCACACCGCACACACCTACAACGCCGTTCCGATCGTCTACCTCTCGCCGGACGGGACGGACGCCGGACGCGCGATCCGCGGTGGCGGGTCGCTGTGCGACATCGCGCCGACGGTGCTGTCGCTACTGGGCGTCGAGCAGCCGGCCGCGATGACCGGCGAGAACCTCCTGAAGTGACTACAGCGCCGGCCGCTCCCGTCCCGCGGGCGGGAGTGCCTGGGCGAGTACGACGTACGCGACGGTCGCGACGAGCAGGCCACCGGCGATGGCGACCGGGCTGTTGATCTCGGCGAAGCGCCCCACGAACATCGCGACCGTCCCCACGGAGAGGCCGAACCCGAGTGCTCCCGCGTGAACGCCGCCCAGAGACGGGACGTTCGCCGCTTCCTCCCCTCGCGACATAACGTACGCGAGGATGTGATACGAGGCGATCCCCTCCGCGAGGAGGAGTACTCCCGCGAGCAGGAAGTCCTCGAACAGGAAGTACGCGACGAAGGCGAACGGGACCCCGCCGAACGCGCCGAACGCTTTCGCTACCAGCTCAGCCTGCCCGTCGTTCGCATCAGCACTCATGATTTCTCGTTCGTTTTTTCTGAACTTAATCAGTTTCGGACTGTATCGCAGCGGTTGCGGTGGGGGTACCTCTATACTCTCTCGGTCCGAATCGCCCGTCCATGTGGACGTTCGACCGCCCGGCGTTCGACACCGAGGCTCGCAAGCGGGTCTTCGCATACGTGGAACGCCACGGCGAAACAGACCCGTCCGCGGTCGCGTCGGCCGTCGGCATCGATCCGGAGAGCTTCCACCATCACGTCACCGTGCTCAAGCGCGACGGCTATCTGGAGGACGCAGACGGGAAACTGCGGGTCGCTCGCGACCCCGGTGAGGCCGAAGAACACCGTGAGGCGGGCGTTGCCTACACCATCCGTCCGGCCCGAGAGGACGACCTGACCGGACTGGTCGGCGCGATTCGAACGGTGGCCGGCCAGCGGACGGACATCGTCGCCGAGACGGTCGCGGAACAACTCGACTACGAGGACGCGCTGCTCCGGCACAACGCCGTCCAGACCCGCGTGTTCTTCGTCGGAACGGTGGACGACGAGGTGGTGGGATGGGCACACGTCGAAGCGCCCCAGTTCGACAAACTCGCCCACACCGCGGAGGTAACTCTGGGCGTCCTCGACGGGTATCGCCGGCACGGTATGGGGAGTCACCTCCTTCAGCGCGCGTTGGAGTGGGCGGCGTCGAACGACTACGAGAAGGTGTACAGCAGTCTTCCGGCGACGAACGAGGTCGGCGTCGAGTTCCTCCACTCGTTGGGCTGGGAAACCGAAGCCGTCCGCACGGACCACTACAAGGTCGGCGAAGCGTACGTCGACGAGATCATGCTGGCGAAACGGCTCTACCCCGTCCGGAACGAGTAATCGAGACTCGGCGCGGAGTGGGTCAACGACCCCATCGAGATGACGTCGACGCCGGTCCCAGCGTACGCGGGCACGTCCTCGACGGTGATGCCGCCGGACGCCTCGGCGAGAGCGTCCGGGTCCGCCTCGCGAAGCAGTTCGACCGCCTCGGCCGTCTCTTCCGGCGTCATGTTGTCCATCAGCACGATGTCGGCACCCGCCTCGGCGGCGCGAGGCGCGTCGGCCGGCGTCTCCACCTCCGCTTCTATCTTCGTCGCGAACGAGGCTTCTTCACGGAAGTGCGCGATAGCGTCCTCCAGCCCCATCTCCGCCGCGTGGTTCTCCTTCACCATCACCATGTGCGAGAGGTCGAGTCGGTGGGTGTCACCGCCGCCCGCGGCGACCGCGCGTTTCTCGACGCCGCGGAGGCCGGGCGTCGTTTTGCGGGTCCCGGCGACAGCCACCTCGTCGTCTACCGTTCGCGCCGCGTCGACGGCCGCTCGCGTCTTCGTCGCCACGCCGGAGGCGTGCCCGGCGACGTTGACCGCGACGCGCTCCCCGCGGAGGACGGACCGGGCGTCGCCCTCGGAGACGAGGACGGTTTCGCCCGGTTCGACGCGGTCGCCGTTCTCGACCCGCCGCTCGGCGTCGACGCCGAGATACTCGAACACCGCTGTCGCCGCGTCGAGACCGGCCGCGACGCCCGCTTCCGTGGCGACGAGGCGTCCCGTCGTCTCGCCGGGCACGTCGTTCGTCACGTCGTGATGGCCCAGGTCCTCCCGAAGCCAGCGGTCGACCTGCCGGTCGGTGACCGGCATGGTCAGTCGTCCACCGGCGCGGTCGCGTCCGGCGGTTCGAGGTAGTGACAGCCGACGGACTCCTCGTTCTCCGCGGCGGCGCGGGCGACGAGCAGGGCCGTGACGCTGGCGTTGCGTAGCTCGTACAGATCCCGAGCGGTCCGGGTGCGGACGTAGGCGTCGACCTCTCCTTTCAGCCGCCGGAGGACGGCCGACGCGCGGCGGAGGCCGTCCGGCGTCCGGCGGATACCGACCTGCTCTTCCATCACGCGACGGAGGCGAGTGAACTTCTCGTCGGCGAACCGTTCCGGGAGGTCCGGGTCGCTGTCGAGCAGTTCGGGCGGTTCGCTCTCGATTATCTCGTTTCCGACTGCCGCCTCGCCGGCGCGGAGGCCCCACACCAGCCCTTCGAGGAGGCTGGTGCTTGCAAGGCGGTTCGCGCCGTGGACGCCCGTCCGCGCGCACTCCCCGACGGCGAAGAGGCGGTCGAGGCTGGTTCGGCCCCGGTCGTCCACGTCGATGCCGCCGCAGAGGAAGTGTTCGCAGGGGGCGACGGGAATCCCGTCGGTCCAGTCGACTCCGCGTTCCTCGCACTTCTCGGCTAGATCCGGGAACTCCCCGGCGAAGTCGAGAGGGGACACGTCAAGGACTACTTCCCCCGTTTCCGTGCGCTCGGCGTCGACGGCGCGGGCGACGACGTCGCGGGGGGCGAGTTCGGCGTCCTCGTGGTAGTCGGGCATGAACCGCTCGCCGTCCCCGTTGCGGAGGTGCGCACCCTCGCCGCGGACGGCCTCGCTGACGAGGAACGTGCCGTCGCTTCCCGTTCCCTCGCTTTGTGCCTCGCGACCAGCGTACGCCGTCGGGTGGAACTGCACGTACTCCATGTCGGCCACGTCGGCCCCGGCGAGCGCCGCCATGGCGAGGCCGTCACCGGTCGCGCCGGGCGGGTTCGTCGACCGCCGGTAACACGCGCCGATCCCGCCCGTTGCCAGCACCGTCGCTCCCGCGAACGCCGGTTCTCCGCCCGGTTCGCTGTCCAGTAGCGCGCCGTGAACGCGGCCTTCGTGCGTGATCAGATCGAGCGCGGCGGTGTCCTCGCGGATCCGGATCCCGTCGCGCTCGTCGAGGTAGTGGAGAAACGGTCTGAGAAGGTGTTCGCCGGTACTCGCGTCGACGTGGAGGATCCGGGACGTCGAGTGGCCAGCCTCGCGGGCGAAGTCATAGCCCGCACCGGACGTATCGAACTCGACACCGAGCGTGTCGACCAGGACATCGCTGACGGCCGCGGGCGCGTTCTCGACCAGCACGTCGACGGCGTCTGCGTCTGCCGTGTCCGCGCTCGCGGCGAGGATATCTTCCGTGAACGATTCGGGGTCGCCCCGGGTGGTGGCGATACCGCCCTGGGCCCAGTCCGTGCTGGCACCGTCCGGTCGCTCGGCTTTCGTGACGACGAGGACATCGGCCCCCTCACGGGCCGCGGCGAGCGCCGCGCTACAGCCCGCTATCCCGCTTCCGACGACGAGGACGTCCGCAGTGGTCGGGTCAGTCATGCGATGTCGAGCATCCGGTCCATGGCCAGTTCGGCCAGTTCTTTCTCGGCCGGCGCGACCTCGATGACGTTTCGCTCCCGGCCCGCGACCAGTTCCTCCAGCACCCACGTCAGGTAGTTGGGGTCGATCTGGCGCATGGCGTTACAGTCCATGCAGGCGTCCCCGCAGAGGGGGACGACGTTCACTTCGGGGTGCCACCGCTGCAGGTGGTTCGTCAGGTGGATCTCCGTCCCGATGGCCCACGTCTCGCCGGGGTCGGCGTCGGCGACGGTCTCGCAGATAGTCGCCGTACTCCCGGCCTTGTCTGCCGCTTCGACGACTTCGCGGCGGCACTCGGGATGGACGATGGCTTTCGCGCCGTTGTACTCCTCGCGAACCGCCTCGATGTGTTCGACGCGGAACCGCTCGTGGACCTGACAGTAGCCGTCCCAGAGCACGATGTCGCTGTCGGCGACCGTCGCCGCGTCCTTGCCGTCGGGGTCCCAGGGGTCCCACTCCGCGATGCTGTCTTCCATCCCGAGTTCGTGGGCGGTGTTCTCGCCGAGGTGCTTGTCCGGGAGAAAGAGCACGGTGTCGCCTTTCTCCAGCGCCCACTCGAACACGTCAGGGGCGTTCGACGACGTACACACCGCGCCCCCTTGCTCGGCACAGAAGGCCTTCAGGTCGGCGTAGGAGTTCATGTACGTGATCGGGACGATGTCGTCGTCTGGTGCCGCTGCGGTTATCTCCGCCCACGCCGAATCGACCTGGAGGGCCTCGGCCATGCCGGCCATCGGACACGACGCCTCCATCGACGGGAGGATCACGGTCTGGTCGTCGTCGGTGATGATGTCTGCGCTCTCAGCCATGAACGTCACGCCGCCGAAGACGACGTATTCGGCGTCAGCATTGGCCGCCTCAACCGATAGCTGATAGGAGTCGCCGACGAAGTCGGCGTGCTCGACTATCTCCCGGCGCTGGTAGTTGTGACCGAGGATGACCACGTCGTCGCCGAGCGTCGAAAGCGCCGCCTCGATACGCTCCGTTCGTTCGTCTGATTCGAGTTCCCGGTACTCCGGCGGTAGCTGTTCGAGATTGTCGTACTTGAACAGACTGAGGTCGGTTTCGATGTCCGCAGTTTCCATTTCCGGCATTGGTTGGATCCTATGGGTGATCCTATGTCGGTAGTGCGTATTGAAAAAATTTTGTGTTCAAACACGGCGGGTATGACATACCGTAGTAGGTGAACCTAACTCCGAGTGGATTTGATCGGTGATACTGCCGTTTCGAAGCATGCTAGTCATTGTCGGGCGTCATCGAAACTGCAGTGTCGACGGCGGACGACACCTCGACGAACGTGTACACGGACACGACGGCGCTGAGTATCACGAGGCCGGCATAGTACCCGTCGACGCTGTTTGCCGCCGCTATCATGATGAGGCTCACGCTAAAGGATTCGAAGAACCTCCTGCTGTGCGAACGGTCCCGCGACGGTACCGTGCCGCCGTGATGGAGCGCGCAGTACGCGCTTCCTGCGACGCCGAGAAAGAGCGCGATTTGATACGCGACGTTGACATCGACACGGAGCGAAAGGCTAACCGCCGCTGCGGCGAGGACGACTGATATCGAAAGCGAGAGGAACTGACTCTCCCGGAACGGTCGGCGAGCACGTCGGTACGATCGGCGGATTGGCCGGAGGGCGCGTTCGAACATATACCTGCGTAGAATCTTCCGACAGTAATTCGTTCGGAAATATTCGCACGCGCTGTACGCTGTCTCACTCGATATCCGGCACGTCCAGCCGATCCCGCGGACGGCGTTCTCACGCTCTCACGGCGGCCGGTCACTATCTGGAGCCACGACACTCGCGGCGTCGCCGTGGGCTACTGCCCGGTCTGGGGATCGTCTGCGGGGGAAGCCATCGCCTCGGCGGAGGTCGAGAGCATCACGAGGAGGCCGACCGCGACGACGGTCGCCATCCGGACGACGGCGTCGTGGAGCGCGGGCGTGTCTGCGGCGACCAGGCCCATGAGCAACATGAGTCCGAACGCCCGGACGAACCCACGGGAGAACGTCCAGTGCGCGTTCGGATAGCCGTAATGCAACGAGTAGTACGTCGTTCCTGCGACGCCGACGAACAGCGTCACGAGCAACGTCAGGTCGCGAACCCTGACGTGGAGCGCACCGTAGTCGGCCGCAAGGCCGGTGAGCGTTGCGATGCCGAGAGCGAGGGCACGACTGTCGCGGACGGGACGGAGGGCGCGGGGGGACATACGTTCCGATGATGGTGGGTCAGAAAATAATCCTTGTGGAGTCAACGGGCGTCGTACACGACTTCCCCGTCGACGACCGTCGCGACCACGTCGATCTCGCGTAGGGCGTCCTCGTGCTCCCACGGCGACCGGTCGAGAACCGTGAAGTCGGCCGCCGTGCCGACCTCGATCGTTCCCAGACGGTCCTCGTCGAATCCGGCGTAGGCCGCGCCGCTCGTGTACGCACAGAGCGCGTCAGTCACGGACACGCGCTGCTCGGCGTTCGATGCGTTGACGGCGTGATGGACCCCTTCCAGCGGGCCGAACGGCATCACGTCGCTTCCGAAGGCGACGGGAATATCGGACTCGACGAGGCGACCGAGACGGTTCGACCGGTCCCGTCGGTCACGACCGAGGCGCTGGTCGTACAGTCCGCCGTCGTCCGCCCAGCGGTGGAAGTTCGGTTGGACCGACGCGACGATCCCCGCCGCTTCGATCCGTTCGATCTGCTCGTCCGTCGCGAGTTCGAGGTGTTCGATCCGGTGGCGCGCTTCCGCCGGATCGCCGGTCCCCTCCAGCGCAGACAGGGTTTCCTCGATGGCGGCGTCACCGATGGCGTGGATCGTCGCCTGCATCCCGGCGTCGGACACCTCGTCGACGAATTCGCGGAGTTCGTCGGGGTCGACGACCCACTTGCCCGTCCCTTCGCCGTCCGCGTACGGTTCGAATAGTTTCGCCGTTCGGCCGCCGATGCTGCCGTCGGTGAACGATTTGATCCCGCCGGTTCGAACCATCTCGCTCCCGTGGTTCGTCCGCAGACCGACCTCCCGGACCGCGTCGAGGTGGTCGCTCCAGTAGTTGATCCGGACCCGGAGGTTCAGGACGCCGGCGCTGTCGAGTTCGCGGTATGCCCGCGGCGCATGCGAGTCCCGAACCATGTCGTGAACGCCGGTCACGCCGAGTTCGTGGGCGCGGTCGCGCGCCGCGGCGATCAGTTCTCGCGTCGCCGCGGGTCCCGGCGCGAACGCGTCGCGGACCGCCTCGACGGCGTCCTCGACGACGACGCCGGTCGGTCGTCCTCCGTTAGTCACCACGTCGTCGTCGGGCATCGCCCCGGAGAGTCGGTCGAGCGCAGCCGAGTTCAGTGACGCCGTGTGCATGTCCACCCGGACGGCCGCGACGGGGCGGTCCTCGCTGACTGCGTCGAGATCCTCGCGTGTGAGATAACCCTCGTCGGCCCAGTCGCTCTCGTCGTAACCGAACCCGAGTATCCACTCGCGGTCGTCGCGAGCCCCGTCGGCCAGTCGTTCGACGGCGTCGTCTTTGCTTTCGGTCCCCGCGAGGTCCGCGTGGACCGCGTACTTCCCGACCTGTTCCATGTGGGTGTGGGCGTCGACGAACCCGGGGAGAACGACCGCGCCGTCGAGGTCGACGACGGTCGTCTCGACCCCTTCCAGGAACTCGACCTCGTACTCGCTGTCGACTCTGACGATCTCTCCGTCCCGAACCGCGACCGCCCCCTCGGTCCGGTCCGGGTCGGTCAGTGTGTGTACCTCCGCGTTCGTGAGTATCAGATCCGCGGCCTCCGTCATACGAGCCAGAGCGCACGGCGAGAGCAAAACGGTTGGGGTAGTGGGCGCGGTCAGCCCCGCGCCGACCGGTAGAACGCGACCGCCGCTGCGGCGACGACCGCGAGGAGGTACGCCACGCCGACGGCGAACTCGCCGAGGTCAGCGCTCCCGGCGAACGCGGCGTCCATCGCGACCGCGACCGGGACGTTCCCGGGGAGCGCGGCCGCGCCGTCCGGGGCGTCCCGTGCGAGCGGATTCTGGAACAGGAAGAGGTCGGCGAGGGTGCCGAACAGCACGAGGTAGACGCCCGCCATTCGGCTCAGCACGGCCCCGGCGAGCGTGCCGAGCGCGCCGTAGACGAGCGCCGCGAGCAGGGTGGCCGCGGCGAACCACCCGAGGTGGTCCGGGGTGAACGTCGTGAGCGCGACGGCGACCGCGACGGCGCTGACCGCGGTCGCGACGACCGATAGCTGCCCGAGGCGAGCGAGGACGACCTCCGTCGGCCGGTAGCCCGCGGTGACGAGGCGGGCGTCAGCGTCGGCGCTCGACGACAGCAGGAACAGGCCGGCGACGCCCGCCGCGAGGGCGGCGGCCATCGGCGTCATCAGCGCCGCGAACGTCTCGGGCATGCCGGCCCGGACCGCGCCGTCCCCGAGGTAGAGCGCCGCCGGTTCGTCCGGTGCGAGGCGGGCGAACAGCCCGACGGAGTAGGCCGGGAGCGCGAGAAACAGCGCCAGCAGCACAGGCGTCCGACGGTACTCCCGCAGGCCGGCCCGAGCGGCGGCGACAACGCGGGTCACGCCGGCTCACCCCCCGCGACGCGGACGTAGGCGACGAAAGCGAGCGCGAGCAGGACGGCGGCGTAGGCGACGCCGCCGAGCGCGTGGTCGGTCGGGATCGTCCCGTCGGTCACGGCGGCCTCGAACAAGGCGTGCGGGTGATACAGCGGCGCGACCTGCGCGACGGTCCCGCCCACGTCGAGAACGCCGCTGGCGAGCACGTTGTCGAAGTCCACGAGAAACACGAGGACGAGCGACCCCTCCAGTTGCCGGGGCAAAAGCGCGCCGACGAGGACGCCGAACAGCCCGTACACGAGCGCTCCGAGCGCCAGCGCACCGAACGCGGCGAGCGGCGCGGCGACGTCGACGGTCCGGGCGAGCGCGGCGAGCGAGACGGTCGCGGCGACAGCAGCGACAGTTGCCATCGTGACCACGCGCGCGCCGAGCAGGCTCGCGCGCCCGGCCCCGCAGCGGTGGAGCCGTTCGTCGGTCCCGCGCGCGGACACCGCCTGAAACAGCCCGACGAGTCCCGCGAGGAAGGCCGCGGCGAACAGCGCACCGACTATCCGCCCCGTAGTTCCGGGGTCGCCCGTCGTCCCCGGAAGCGCCGGGAACGACGCCATCGCCTCCCCGTACACCTCGACGACGACCGGCGGGAGGACGAGCAAGAGCGCGGCCGTCGTCGGCTCCCGGACGAACTCCAGCAGGCGCAACCGTGCCCCGGTGCCGAACGCGCTCACGGTTCCTCCTCCCGGTGGAGCCGACCGTCGCGCAGTTCGTAGATCCGGTCGAACCGCTCGCGCTCGTTGATCAGGTGCGAGATGACCGCGATGGCCGTGTCCCGCTCGACGAGAGACTCGCTAAGCTCCCAGAACGCGAGGTACGTGTCCCAGTCGAAGCCGGTGTAAGGCTCGTCGAGCAACAGCACGTCCGGGTCGTGCATCAGCGCGACGCTGAGGTTCACCTTCTGACGGTTGCCGCCGGAGAGGTTCCGCACCTGATAGTCGAGGAACCGCTCGAAGTCCAGCCGCGACGCGAGGCGCTCGCGCGCGTCCGCGACAGCGTCGCCGTCCATCCCGTAGGCCTCGCCGAACAGGTCGAACGTTTCCCGCACGGTGAGCCGGTCGTACAGCAGGCTCTCCTGCGGGCACCAGCCGACGGTTCCTGCGCGCTCGACGACACCGTCATCGGCGTTCAGCGTCCCGACGAGCACCTTCATCAGCGTCGACTTCCCGCTCCCGTTCTCCCCGACGATGCCGACGATCTCGCCCGCCGGGACCTCGATGTCCGCGCCCGTCAGGACCTCGACCCGGTCCGTAAAGGGGAGCCGCGACCCGTACGACTTCTCGATCCCCTCGGCCCGAAGCGGCACGTCAGCGTCCGTCGCGGCGTCGCCCTCGACGCCGGTTTCGCCCGATTCGCCGTTCGGCCTCGCGGCGGCACTTTCTATATTCGGCATTTACCGAATATTTCGAAGGAAACGTATTAGTCCTTACGACCGCGATCAGATCACGATGACCGAACCCGAAGGGGACCCGGCGAAGGGACGGGAGACAGTCGTACAGGCGATGGAGCGGAGCGCGGAGCTGTACGGGCTTCAGCGGAGCTACGGCCGACTGTACGGACTGCTCTTTTTCGCGGATGAACCGCGGTCGCTCGACGACCTCACGGAGGAGAGCGGCTACGCGAAATCGACGGTCAGCACCGCGATGAGTGCGCTAGAGCGGTACCACCTGGTCCACCGCCGGTCGATGCCCGGGGAGGGCAAGCGGGCGTACTTCGAGGGCGAGACGGACTTCTGGCGCGTATTCCAGGAGTTCCTCCGCAATCAGGTGATGCACGAAGTGACGATCATGAGCCGTGCGCTGGCGGAGGCCGAAACCGAACTCGAAGCCGCCGACACGGAGAAGGCCAAGCGCGACCTGGAGAAGGTCCGCCGGTTGCAGTCGGTGTATGACAAGAGCGAGACGCTGGTTGACGCGCTGACGAGCAACTCGATCGACCGACTCGCCGACCTCGTTGGGCGCCTGGGCCGCGAATGAGTCACTCCGGCCGGCGTGAAGTAGAAAACGTTAGGCCGGCCCCGCGACGAACGGCGGACATGGACGACCCCGACACGCTCGCCGACCGCGTCCGCGAGGGCGACCTCCGCCTGCACGAACTCGACGACCACGCCGACCCCGAGACGGCCGCCGCCGTCCGGCGCGAGATAGTTGCCGCCGAGACCGGCGTCGACCTGGAGTCAGTCGGCGACTACGGCTTCGAGGCGGCCGAGGCCGAATCCGCCATCGAGAACATGGTCGGGGGTGCGCAGATCCCGATGGGAGTCGCCGGCCCGGTCCCGGTCGACGGGAGTGCCGCCGACGGCGAGTACTACCTTCCGATGGCGACTACCGAGGGTGCGCTGGTCGCGAGCGTCAACCGGGGACTCTCTGTGATCAGCGAATCCGGCGGCGCGACGGCCCGCGTCACCAAATCGGGGATGACCCGCGCGCCCGTGTTCCGCGTCAACGGCGTCGCCGAGGCGAGCGAGGTCGTCGAGTGGGTCGCCGACAACGCCGACGCGCTCCGCGAGGCGGCGGAATCCACCACCAGTCACGGCGAACTTGAGGCCGTGGACCCGTACGTCGTCGGCGACTCCGTTTACCTCCGGTTCGTTTACGACACCAAGGACGCGATGGGGATGAACATGGCCACCATCGCGACGCGCGAGGCCGCGGGCGTCGTCGAGGCGGAGACGCCCGCCGACCTCGTTGCCCTGTCGGGGAACCTCTGTTCCGACAAGAAACCCGCCGCCGTCAACGCCGTCGAGGGGCGCGGCCGCACCGTAACGGCGGACGTCCTGATCCCCCGCGACACGGTGGCCGACCGCCTCAACACCACGCCCGAGGCTATCGAGGAGGCCAACACTCGAAAGAACCTCGTCGGCAGCGCCAAGGCCGGTAGCCTGGGATTCAACGCCCACGCCGCCAACACCGTCGCCGCCGTCTTCCTCGCGACGGGACAGGACGCCGCGCAGGTCGTCGAAGGGGCCAACGCCATCACGACCGTCGACGTGCGGGGAGAGGTTTCCGCGAGCGGAGACTCGTCAGAGCGGAGTTCTGACGGAGGGTTGTACGCCAGCGTCAGCCTCGCCAGTCTCGAAGTCGGGACCGTCGGCGGCGGGACGAAACTACCGACCCAGGCCGAGGCTCTGGACGTGCTCGGCCTCCGCGGCAGCGGTGACCCCGCCGGGGCGAACGCCGACGCACTCGCGGAGGTCATCGCCGCCGGCGCACTCGCCGGCGAGCTATCGCTGCTCGCCGCTCTCGCGTCGCGTCACCTCTCTAGCGCCCACGAGGACCTGGGCCGGTAGCGACCACTTTCACCGGCGACGCGATGCGGGCTTTCACTACGAATTCCATCAGGCGCGGGCATCGACCTGTCTCGTGCCTGTTCAGTCTCACAGACGACTACTTTCACTTTCACTACGCACCCCTGGCGGGCGCTTATTCTCGCCGTCCGTGTAGACCCGGATGGCGTCCGACCGCCACACCGGCGGGCGTCCCCATCACTATGACAGAGAACACTCACAGCGACGACCAGCGCCCGGTCTCTTTCGCCAGGCGGTGGCTCAGAGTCGCGAAGCTACTGCTGACCGTGATCGTACTGCTCATCGGCATCCTCGAATCGCTGGGGTTGCTGTGACCGCAACCGGATTCGTCTCCGCGTCCGTGCCGCCGCCGTCGCGAGAACCGGCGTCTTGCAGTTGAGGCCTAGCGCCGACGAGAGCGGTTCCCGACTCCCGGCGACCGCTCCGCTGGCGGTTCCGGGGCGGCCCGGTCCCGTTCGGCCGCTACAGTAATCGGTACTCTCCCCGTGACTCGCTCACCTTGCCGCGCCGGGCGAGTTTCTCCAACGCGTCGCGGACGTACGTCTCGGGAACGCCGCGCTCTCCCGCGTACTCGACGACTTCGTCGGCTGTCGGTCGATCCAGGTCCCGCAGCGCCGACAGCACTATTTCCTTGCGGCTCTGGCTCCCGCCGGCGCGCCCACTCTCGGCGCGTTCGGCCGCGCCGGCTACCTCGTCCGTGTCGATGCCGGCGCGCTCCAGATACTCGTCGTCGTCCATCCCGGCGTCGTCTACCCGGTTGTCGAGTTCGGCGAAGGAGTCCACGTTCGCGAACGCCTCGCCCTCGTCCTGCCGGTTCGCCAGCATCGACGCGCGAACCTCGCGGGCGTGGTCCTCGTCCTCCGTGCTGACGAACTCCCGTAGCGCGGGAAACCGGTGGCGCGTTCCACAGCGGGGACACTGCGACGTGTCCGGTCGCCCTTCGACGATCCAGAGGGCGCTACAGTCGCTACACCCGACGACGGCGTACATGCCCGGGTCTACGTCTCCCCGCGTGTTGAACGCACCGACACCCGGATTTTGCACAACGGTGATACTCGGGTTTCGCACTACATCGACCCCGGATTTCATACTCTGCCGTCTCTCAGTCACATCCTCTCCGTCCCGCTCGAACGGCGTTCCGAGGGCGTATCGGGCGAAAGCTTAGGTGGGGTTCCTCCGTACGACGGGTCATGGAACGTGTTGCCTTGGCGGACCGCGACTCGACGGAGGCAGTCGACGGCGTTCACCTGTCGCTGCTCGCCGGCGGCGAGAACATGAACGTACAGCACTTCGACATCGAACCCGGCGCGACGGTGCCGGCACACAGCCACCCCCACGAGCAGACCGGCTACATCGTGGACGGGACGCTCGTCTTCGTCCTGGAAGACGGCGAGGAGATAGAAGTCGGTCCGGACGACTCCTACGCCATCCCGGGCGGAGAGACCCACGCGGCGGAGAACCGCGGGGACATCCCCGTACGCGGAGTCGACATCTTCAGTCCGCCGCGGGAGAACCCCGACTGGCAGGACTAACCGCTCGTACCGACGGACGCTGTTTTCCCGTTCGACTGTCCGGCCGTGTGGCCGTCACAGCGACTTGACCATCTTCACGTGCGGGATGCCGGCCTCCTCGAACTCCTCGCCGACGCGCTCGTAGTCGAGACGGTCGTAGAACGGGGCCGCGTGCGTCTGTGCGTGGAGCGAAACGCGGTCGTAGTCCCGTTGCTCCGCGACCCGCTCGATCACCTGCATGATCTCACTGCCGTACCCCTCGCCGCGCTCTCGGTCCAGTACCGCCACCCGCTCGACCTTGGCCGTGTCGTCGTCCGTCTCGCGAAGCCGAGCGGCCCCCACCGGGTCGCCGTCGAGGTACGCGACGAAGTGGATCGACTCGTCCTCGTACTCGTCGACTTCCAGGGCTTCGGGGACGTCCTGTTCCTCGACGAACACGTCGTACCGTACGTCGAGAGCGTCCTCGTACTGCCTGTCCGTCCGGACGACTCGCACGTCGAACCCGTCGTGTGCGTCCGCATCCTCGTGCATCGGTCCGGCGTTGACACTCTGCCGTTGAGAGCGTTGCGGACGACAGACGGACCGAGAAGCGTTCGAAAGCGTCTCGACGCCGACGGACGCCGCGGGCGTCTGACTACCCGAAACGGCGTCCCCGACAGCTTCTCGGTGTTCCAGCGGTCGAGCCGCCAGCGGACGAGAACCTCTCTAGGAGAGCTTCTCGATGTTTTCGCGGCTTCGCCGCGAAAGTCAGAGCGACTCGTTATGCGAGTCGCTCTATATTCTCGCAGATCGCGTCGGCGTACTCGTCGGTACCGAGTTTCTCGCCGCCCTCTATCTGGCGTTCGAGGTCGTAGGTGACCTTGCCGGAGGAGATGGTCTCCTCGACGGCGTCGTGCAGGAGGTCCGCGGCCTCGTCCCAGCCGAGGTAGTCGAACATGAGACGGCCGGAGAGGATCAGCGCGGTCGGGTTGGCCATGTTCTGGCCGGCGCGCTTGGGCGCGGAACCGTGGACCGGTTCGGCGAGCATGCGGGCCTTGCCGAAGTTCCCGCCCGGCGCGATGCCGAGACCGCCGATCTGGGCACCTGCGGCGTCGGAGAGGTAATCGCCGTTGAGGTTCGGCATCGCCAGCACGTCGAACTCGTCGGTGCGTAGCTGCATCCACTGGAGCATCGCGTCGGCGAGGCGCTCCTCGACCATGACGGCGTCCTCCGGGATGTCGACCTCGTCCTGTTCCTCCCAGAGGGAGTCGGGAGCGGCGAAGACCTCGTCGTCGGGGTACTCCTCGTCGGCGACCTCCATTCCCCAGTCGCCGAACTGGCCCTCGGTGAACTTCATGATGTTGCCCTTGTGGACCAGCGTGACCTTGTCGCGGTCGTGTTCGATGGCGTAGTCGATGGCGCGGCGAACCAGGCGCTTGCTGCCTTTCTCGGAGATCGGCTTGATCCCGATGCCGATGGGGCCGTCGTGCATCACGTCGTCGAAGTCCATCTCGTCCTCGACGAAGTCGCGGACCTGCTCGACCTCGTCGGTGCCTGCCTCCCACTCGATGCCGGCGTACACGTCCTCGGTGTTCTCCCGGAACGTGACCATGTCCATCTCCTCCGGCGCTTTCATCGGCGACGGGACGCCGTCGAGGTAGTACGTCGGTCGGACGTTCGCGAAGAGGTCGAGCGTCTGCCGCAGTGCGACGTTCAGCGAGCGGTAGCCGGCACCGACGGGCGTCGTCAGCGGTCCCTTGATCGCGACGCGGTGTTCGCGGATCGCTTCGACGGTCTCGTCGGGCAGGTTCACGTCCTCGCCGTAGCGGTCGCGAGCGCTCTGACCGGCGTAGAGGCGCATCCAACTGATGTTTCGACCGGTCGCCTCGGCGGCCGCGTCGAGTACTTTCCGCGCTGCGGGAGCGACGTCCTGTCCGATACCGTCGCCGTGAATAATCGGGATGATCGGGTCGTCAGGGACGTAGATCTCGTCGTTTTCTTCGTCCTTGACCTCGATCTTCTGTCCCGAGTCCGGGACTTCGACCTTGTCGTAGCTCATAGCGTTTCAAGGGAGCATTGACGCCAACAAAAGACCTGCCATTTCGCGCGTCGGTCAGGATCCCCGGCGTATCGGGGGACTGCGACTCGTTACTCTCTGCGTAACGATCCTTGACGCCCCCACATCTCGTGGGTCATCTCTCCCGCGTTCCGAGTATCGCCCGGAGTTCGGTCCACCCGTTTCGGGCGGGCTCCGCCGTCTCAGTCGGGCCCGCCCCCGGACCGCCGCCGAACGAAGCACCGCATCTATAGGGTCGCCCTGACGAGAAGACGGTATGCAGGTCATCGTCCACGGAGGTGCGGGCGCGAGTCCCGACGACCCGCAGGCGCGACAGAACGTTCTCGACGAGGCAGCCGCGACCGGTGCCGACGCCACGTCCCCGCTCGACGCGGTCACGGCGGCGGTTCGAGTGCTCGAATCGAACCCGCGGTTCAACGCCGGCGTCGGTGGCGCTGTCCAGTCGGACGGCGTCGTTCGAACCGACGCGGGACTCATGACCAGCGACCGAGCGGTCGGGGCGGTGTCGTCGCTCCCCGGCGTCGAACACGCCGTCGACGCGGCGCGCGTCGTTCTCGACGAGACGCCGCACGTGCTGGTCAGCGGTGACGAAGGGGTTCGACTCGCCGCGGACTACGGCGTTGAGACCGACTGTGACCTCTGGACCGACCGGACGCGCGACCGCTGGGCCGAACTCGCTCCGCCCTCGGGCGGCCCGGCAGAGCATCTCTCGTGGCTCGCCGACCGTTTCGGCCGGACCGACGCCGACGGTCGAGAGTCGGACTCCGCGGCGTCGAACGTCGCCGACACGCCACAGGACCACGATACGGTCGGGGCCGTCGCGCGTCAAGGGAACCGGCTCGCCGCCGCAACGTCGACGGGCGGTCGCTGGCTGGCGCTCGCGGGCCGCGTCGGCGACGTTCCGCAGGTCGGAAGCGGGTTCTACTGTGCACCCGCCGGCGGGGCCAGCGCGACCGGTGCGGGTGAAGACATCGCCCGCGTCACGCTCGCGCGGCGCGCCGTCGACCGCCTCGAACGCGGCGACGATGCGGCGACTGCCGCGGACCGTGCGATCGAGGCCTTCGGGGAACTCACGGGCTCCGACGCTGGCATCATCGTTCTCGGCCGCGACGGGAGCCTCGGCTCCGCGTTCAACAGCGACGCGATGCAGACCGCGACTGCACGCCGATAAAAAAGCTACGACGGACCGGTCAGGCGACGAACGCGGCGGTTCGCTCAGTCACCGCGAAGGCGCTCCCGTCCGTCTCGTTGTCAGCCGTCTCGTTGTCGTCGCTCGTCTCGTTGCCGGCCGTGGACTCGTTGTCCATCGTTTCGTTGTCTCCCATGGTCTCGTTGTCCATGGTCTCGTTGTCGGCCGTCTCGTTATCGTCGGCTAACGTGTCTTCAGTCTCGTTGTCCTGCTGTGGATCCTGATTCGGCGTCTCTTCCTCTTCGCCGTTCTGGATGTCGGCTATCCCGACGTTGTTGAACACCGAGTGGTTACTCGTGTTCACCGACTGGACCCACTCGCCGGACAGGAAGTCGAGTTCTTCTATCTGGATGGTGACGTTCGTGGTGTTGCCCGCCTCGACGGAGCTGAGTTTGCTGTCGTAGGTGCTCCCGCCGAGTTGGTACTGGACGAAGTTACCGATGCGCTCGTCAGTCGGATTGAGTACGGTGACGGTCACGTTGTAACTGTCACCGATACTGACGCTGTCCGGCAGGTTCGCATCGATGATCACCAGACTGTCGAAGTTATCACCGAAGTTGACCGTCTGATTTGCGGCAGTCGCCTGCTCGACGGACACGGTTTCGACCGTCATGTTACTGATAGTCACCTGCTCGACGTCGGGCTCCTGCATCTGGACACCCTCGTCGGTCGCGTTATCCTGCATGCCGCCGTCCGTCTCGTTGTCGGACTCGTTGTCCTCCTGCGCGTTGAACGCGGCCGATACGTTAGTGGTGTTCGACTCGTTGTCGGCCGTCTCGTTGTCCATGGTTTCGTTGTCCATGGTCTCGTTGTCCATGGTCTCGTTATCCATGGTTTCGTTGTCCATGGTCTCATTGTCGGCCGTTTCGTTGTCGGCCGTATCAGACACGTTGATCTCGACATCTGTGGCCGCCTCGCCGCCGCCGGCGGCTTCGAGCTGGGGCGACGTGATCGTCTCGACGGACATGGACTGTATCGTCATCTCCGTAACCGACATCTCCTCGATGACGAGTTCACCGATGACGCGAGCGTCGTCCGACTGCTGGCTCGCGTTGTCCTCCTGGACGTTGAACGCGGCCGACGCGTTGGTGGTGTTCGACTCGTTGTCGCCCATGGTCTCGTTGTCGGCCGTCTCGTTGTCCTCCATACCGGTGTCAGACTCGTTGTCCATTTCGGACTCGTTGTCGTCCATGGTCTCGTTGTCCTCCATTCCGGTGTCGGACTCGTTGTCCATCGTCTCGTTGTCAGCGGTCTCGTTGTCGGCCGTTTCGTCGTCTGCCGGCTGACCGAAGATGCCCGTCTGGTCGTCCTCGACGGACAGCTCCTCGATGGTCAGCGTCTCAACCGTGAGCTCTTCGATGGTCAGGTCCTGGACGACCAGTTGCTGGCCATCGGCGGCCGCACCGTCGTCAGTTTCGTTGTCCTGCATGCCGGTTTCGTTGTCGGCTGTCTCATTGTCGGCCGTTTCGTTGTCCTGCATACCGGTGTCTGACTCGTTATCCATGGTCTCGTTGTCGTCCATGGTCTCGTTGTCAGCCGTCTCGTTGTCCTGCATACCGGTGTCGGACTCGTTGTCCATCGTTTCGTTGTCAGCAGTTTCGTTGTCCTGCTGAACGTTGAACGCGGCCGACGCGTTCGTAGCGTTCGACTCGTTGTCCATCTCGGACTCGTTGTCGCCGAGTAACGCTTCGCCATCGGACTCGTTGTCCATGGTTTCGTTGTCGGCGGACTCGTTCGCCGCTGTGTCGTTCGCGGCGCTGGTCTCGACCTGATCGCCGAATACCTCACGCAAGGTTTCCTCTTCGCCGCTCACCTGTTCGAGCGTGACGTTTTCGAGCGACAGCCGTTCGAAGGTCACGTTCTCGAACGTGGCGTCCGTGAACGCGCGGTCGCTAGTGCGCAACTGTTCGACGTGCAACTCCTCTATCGTCGCGTTGTGGACCGTCACGTTCTGGAGCTGGAGCTCCTCGACGGTGACGTCCTGGAGAACGACTCCATCGTCCTGCACGTTCTCCGTCGCGTCGCCGTCTGTTGTGGGTGTACCGATCGCTCCCACCGGCGCGGCGGAGAGCGAAACCATGACTGCGAGAATCACAGCCAGTGTCGTTTGCTTTTTCATACTCTGGCCTCAGAGACTTCGACAACGCCCCAAATAAACGAGCGAGGCCGTTCCGCTCTGTTTTCGTTCTCCAACGCGTCTTAACGGTGTTTGAAGCTCTATACGCGGTTTTCGTCGTTTTCACGGCGAGCGGTATACAGTGCTTTGTAATCTGACGAACCGCCGTACTGCGATACGTAAAATGGCGCAAAACGTTCACGGCGAGTTCGTTGGCTCGCCGTCGTTTCCTGCGGTCGTGTTGCACGTTAGCGCCCGCCTCTGCGACGATCTTCCCTGTGGTGATCTCCTTCAAATACGCTCACCTCCCGTACAAAGGCGCTGTTAGACCCTTCGTGTGAGCTCGACTAGAGGCGTGCGTTACGCGGGTTCGAGCCGGTGAGAGCCGGCGACCGCACGTATCGAGACGCAACCTCTTTCTGCCGGTCCGGTCTACATGTGGCCATGGCAGAGAACGACGTGGACCTCGACGCCGAGAAGTACGAGAAACATCGCGAGGCCGGCGAGATACTCGCCCAGGTCCGAGCGGAAACTGCCGAACGCGTCGAGGTCGGTGCGTCCCATTTAGAGGTCGCGGAATTCGCGGAGGAGCGGATCCGAGAACTCGGCGGCGAACCCGCGTTCCCCGTCAACATCAGCGTCGACGAGGAGGCGGCACACGCCACCCCCAGCGTCGACGACGACACTACGTTCGGGGAGGAGATGATCAACCTGGACATCGGCGTTCACGTCGACGGATGGCTCGCCGACACCGCCGTAACCGTCGACCTCTCGGGACACGACGAACTCGCCGCGGCGAGCGCCGAGGCATTGGATGCTGCGCTGGATCTGGTCGAACCGGGCGTCGAAACCGGGGATATCGGTGCAGCGATAGAGGAAGTCATCGACGGGTACGGGTTCAACCCCGTCGTCAACCTGACCGGTCACGGCCTCGGTCACTGGGAGCAACACACCTCCCCGAACATCCCGAACCGCGCGGTGTCACAGGGTGCGACGCTATCTGTCGGTCAGGTCGTCGCGATCGAACCGTTCGCGACCGACGGATCCGGGAAGGTCAACGAGGGGGCCGACGAGGAGATCTTCGCGCTGGAACGAGACGGATCGATCCGAAATCGGCAGGCGCGACAGGCGCTGGAGCAGATCAATGAGGAATTCAAGACGCTGCCGTTTGCGACCCGATGGCTGGACACGGGACGCGCGGGGATGGCTCTACGCCGGCTGAAGGCACAGGATATCGTCCACGGCTATCCGGTCCTGAAAGAAGACGACGGAGCGTTAGTGAGCCAGAAAGAGCATACTGTCATCGTGACGCCGTCCGGCTGTGAGGTTACGACGCGTTAAGCGTTGTTCATCCGCTGGCTGGAGCGCTCGCCGCACCGCTGACATTCGGCGACGCGGTACGGTTCTCGGGAGAACTCGGAGTTTTCCTCTTTGAGGCTTTCGGTCTTGATCTGAACTGAAACCTCATGGAGCGTGTCGGTTTCGCAATCGTCGCAGTGTTCGGTTATTCCGTCAAATGAGTCGTCAGTCGTTGCCATCGGTACTTATTCCTGAGAGCCGAGGCTAACATAAAAGCCTTACTTCGTTCGACGCTGTTTGAACTGTTCAACTCTCTATATATGGTTGTTTCATGCAGTAATACCCGGAGATTCTCTTATACCGTGCACCGGTAGCTTCGAAGCGCTTTGGACTCGAAAAGTGACACTCGACCTGTAGGTACGAACTTCGAATCCGAACGTGAATGATATATTATACTTGGAACTGTTACATCCGATCGCACGCAGTCGTACGAGCGAGTGTATGATGGGTTTCAAGCGCTACTATACCCGCGGCTATACCTGTGTGTGAACCGCTGTGTCGATACAGAGCCCTCTTCACTGATACTGATAGGGGCACGTCAACGACGGATTCCGTCAGGACCGGCCCGCCAGCTAGCTGAACCGGAGGAATCTACCAGTATGACGTACAGCCGATGATATAACTGACCGGCGTTCTCAGAGCAAGGCATGGATCAGGTGTTCGCACCGTGGCGGATCGAGTGGGTCGAACGAAACGCGAACGACACTGCGGTCGAGGACTGCGTCTTCTGCGAACTTCCGGAGTGGGACGACGAAGAAAACCTGCTCGTTGCACGGAGCGAGCGCGCGTACGTCCTGTTGAACAACTATCCGTACAACCCCGGCCACGTGATGGTCATTCCGCATCACCACACGGGTGCGTACGGTGATCTGTCGGAGGAGACGCTACTGGACCACGCCGGGTTGAAACAGCGAACGTTCGACGCGTTGACGGAATCGTTCGATCCGAACGGCTTCAATGCAGGCTTGAACCTCGGGGACGGCGCGGGGGGATCCGTCGATGACCACCTTCACACCCACGTCGTACCGAGATGGGAGGAAGACACCAATTTCATGCCGGTCATTTCTGACACGAAAGTGATTGTCGAGGCGCTCTCGGAAACCTACGACCGTCTGCACGCCGCGTTCGCCGACCAGGAGGGGACGACCGTCCCCGACGAGGGAGCGGTCCGGATCGATCAGCCGGTACGTCCTTAAGTGATTCCTCCGTAGCCAAACCCGATGAACCGCGGCGCGGCGCTTCGCAAAGTCGGGATCGTTGTCCTCGTCGCCAACCTGGGGCTCGCGCTTCTCAAGGGGGTCGTCTGGTACTCGACCGGGAGTCTCGCCGTCGGATCCGAGGCCGTCAACAGCCTCGCGGACTCGGCGTACAGCCTGGTCGTGCTCGCCGGCCTCTATCTCACTACACAACCACCGGACTTCGAACACCCGCACGGCCACGAGCGGATCGAACCGTTCGTCTCTCTGTTCATCGCCGCCGCCATCTTCGTCGTCGGGGGACTCGTCCTCTACAACGCCGTTTCGGAGGTACTCTCCGGCAGCGTCGTCGTCACGAGAGGCTGGAGCGCCGGCGCGGTCCTCGCCGGCGCGGCGGCGACGAAGTTCGTCCTCTACCGCTACTGCCTGCGGGTCGCCGACGAGAACAACTCGCCCGCCGTCAGGGCGGCGGCCCTCGACAACCGCAACGACATCCTCACCGCGACCGCGGCGCTGATCGGCGTGGCGGGCGCACAGGCCGGCTACCCGATCCTCGACCCTGCCGCGGCCACCGTCGTCTCGTTCGGTATCCTCTATACGGGCGTCGAGATCGTCCGGGACAACGTCAACTATCTCGTGGGGGCAGCGCCGTCCGAGGACCTCCGCGCGGAGATAGTCCGCCGGGCGATGGACCACCCCGACGTTCAGGGCGTCCACGACGTCATCGCCCACTACGTCGGTCCCGAGATAGACGTCAGCCTCCACATCGAGGTCGAAGGCGACCGAACGCTACGCGAGGCACACGCCATCGAAAGCGCCGTCATCCAATCTATCGAGGAGCTACCGTCGGTCGACGACGTGTACGTCCACGTCGACCCGAAAGAACTCGGCGAGTGGAAAGACGACGAGGCCGCAGAGGACCTGCTGCAGTACGTTAACGGGAAAGAGTGAACTGACGCCTCCCCGTCGGCGTGACGTCCGTGCCGCGGTCAGCGCTGTCTATCGGCACACGCGCTCCTGTCGGATCGGGAATAAACCTCCGTCTGCTTTCATCGATTCCCCAAGCGTTTGACTTCCGTCGCGTTGTAGCCCGTTCGGATGGATCACGTGGGACTTTCCCTACCACTTCAGATACGGCTACTCGACCGCTTCTGGCGACGATACGGGACCCTGATCTCGGGTCTCGCGGAGTTCACCGTCTGGTTTCTGGCGGTGTACGTCCTCGGACGGTACGTGATCGAACCCGCTGTCGCGGGGCTGTTAGACGCCCGGAACGCCGATCCGACGTACGCCTCGGCGCTCCAGCGGGTCGTCCGGGTCGCCGTCCTCGCCGTCGCCGTGATGCTCGCAGCGACGTTCGCGGGGTTCAGCAGGGTGATCGGGGGGTCGGCGGTTATCGTCGCTGCGCTCACTGTGGCACTCGGATTTGCGGCACAGGACGTCATCGGAAATCTCGTCAGCGGCGCGTTCATCGTCACCGACCCGAAATTCAACATCGGCGACTGGATCCGGTGGAACGAGCGCGAGGGCGTCATCGACGACATCTCCTTTCGCGCGACTCGCGTCCGCACGTTCGACAACGAGATACTCACGGTGCCGAACTCGGAGCTCACGACGACCGCGGTGACGAACCCGGTCCTCACCGACCGTCTCAGGCTCCAGTTACCGGTGGAGGTGAGCTACGATGACGACCTTGAGGCCGTCTCGGCGCTGCTCACGGATGAAGCGGCGGCTCATCCGGAGATCCTCGAACAGCCCGCTCCCTCGGTCCGCCTGACGGAGTTCGCGGACAACGGCGCGGTGCTTTCGGTGCGGGTGTGGATCGCCGACCCGGAACGGTCCGACTACGTTCGCGTCCGGTCTGAGTTCGCTCGGCGGGTGATCGACCGGTTAGACGACCACGACGCACAGCTCAGCCCGCCGTCGGAGCACGAACTGTCCGGAACTGTCGGGCTGGACCGCGGTGAGGACGGCGGACAGTACGGTGACAAAGAGAATTAAACCGGGTCGGCCAGCGCGTACACCGTATTGTGGCCTGTCACTTCGACGTCGACGAAGTCGCCGACCTCGAAGTCGTACTCGGAGGCCTCCTGAACGATTATCTGGCGGTACGCGCCGTCGCGGCACTTCACGGAGTCGCCGGTGCCGTCCTCGACGACCAGCACCTCGCGTGTCGTACCGACGAGTTCGTCGTACGCCTCGGCGACGATATCTCGTTTGAGTTCGGACATCTCCTTCGAGCGGTCCTTCTTCGTCTGACCGCCCAGGCCCTTCATGTCGTCGGCGTCGGTGCCCGGCCGCTTCGAGAAGCGGGTAACGTTGACCTTCTCGGGGCGGACCTCTCGGAACAGCGCCATGCTCTGCTCGTGGTCGCGGGCCGTTTCGCTGGGGAACCCGACGATGAAGTCCGTCGACAGCGTCCAGTGGTCGAGCCGCTCGTCGAACGTCTCCACGACCTCGACGAACTCCGACACCTGGTGTTGACGGCGCATGTCGCCGAGAACGTCGTTGGAGCCGCTCTGGACGGGCGCGTGGATGAAGTTGTACAGCTTCTCGTTCTCGGTGAACACCTCGGCGAGTTCCTCGCGGATGCCGTGGACCCCCTTCGGGTTCGCCATGCCGACGCGCACCCGGAAGTCGCCCTCGATGTCGCAGATGCGGTCGAGCAGGACGTGAAGCTTGCGCTCGCCATCGTCCCAGCCGTAGACGCCGGTGTCCTGGCCCGTGATACGGATCTCCTTCGCGCCGGCGTGGACCAGCGCGCGGGCCTTCTCGACGTTCTCGGAGACGGGCGGCGAGTCGATCTTTCCGGTCGCCTGCTTCGTAATGCAGTACGAGCAGTCGCTCATGCAGCCGCGAGCGATGGGGAGGATGCCGACGACGCCGTCGATGACGGGGTCCGTGCCGCTCTCGGGCGTCGGGCACTCGCCGTTGCGGATCGCCGTCGGGACGTCGTCCCAGTGTAGTACCTGTGCGTCGACGCCCGCTTGCTCGAACTCCTCGCCCTGCGCGAGGGCCATACACCCGGTGACGATGAGGTCGGCTGTTTCGTCTTCCAGTTCCTGCGCCCGCCGGAGCATGTTGTGTTCGGTCTTCTCGACGACCGTACAGGTGTTCATGATGGCGACGTCCGCCTCGTCGGGTCCGTCGACCGGTTTGTGGCCCGCGTCGCGGAGCTTTCGCTCTATCTGACGGCTCTCTCCGCGGTTCGACGTACACCCGTACGTCTCGATGTGGTAGCGGGCCATTCGCTTGTACCGACTTACGGTCCAGCGGTCAAAAGCGCGACGGATTCCGGGCACTGACTATTATCGAACTGTCAATCTCCGGTGTGCTCACGATCTCCTGCATCCGTCGCCGGTTTCTCGTAGCGGGGCCCCCCTGACGACCGGCACGCTCGCGGGATGTGCGACCGACCTCCCGTTCTCGTCCGCACTCCACGCCGGCGACGCGGTGTATGCTGTCGCGATGCCGGCGGACGGCCCGCAGTGCCTGGTCGCCAGAGAGTGAACGGATCCCGTGATACGGCCCGTCCATGGCGGTTGTTACGGCACGACACCGCCGAAACCAAGTCGGTGGAGTTATCATTCGAGAGATCACAGGTATGAATACATATGGTTGCATATAGCCGTGCGGCTCTCACCATCGGCCTCGTCGTCCTTCTCGTGACGGGGCCCGTGGGTGCAGTCGCGACGGGACAGTCCCCCGGCGTTGCCTCGAACGGCATGCAGGAGGACGATTCGAGCGGTTCGGCTGACGACGTGTACGTCGAGGACGACGGCGACGCCGTCTTGGTGTATCGGAACAATGAGAGCGACTCTACGGCGAACGGCCACTTCGGTGCGGACCTCTCGGAAGGGCTGTTCCACGTGTTTCTCAACGATACGATCGAGGACCAACCCGAGAACGACTTCACGGGCAACGCCTCGTTCGTACTCGGACCGGAATCGATGTCGGGCGACGGCGCGTTCTCGATGACCAAGCCCGAGACGCTCGAAGACCTGACGGTCGACGCGTCCGTGACCCAGACCCGCGAGGAGTCCTCGGGGTCCGTGGCACTCGACGCCACGGTCCTCGACGAATCCGGCCAGAGTAGTTCGTCGTTCGAATCGGTCTCGACCGAGGGGTCGATGACCACGACCAGTTCGCAGTTCTCGACCGAGGGGTCGGCGACCGCGACGTTATCCGAGGAGCAGTCTCTACCGAGTAGCTCCCAGATGAACCACGAGTTCACGCTGCGAGAGACCGACGAAGCGTACGTTCTCACCGCCGCCCAGGACTACGCCGTCGGTATCCGGGACGTGGACAACTGGTCGACCCGAGCGAACGCGACCCGGACCCTCGAATCCGAGTTCGAGACGACCGCCCGCGGGCTCGAGGGAGACGCTTCGGTCACCGTCGACTCCTACTCGTTCGACGCCGAGACGAACCGCCTCGACATAGAGTACACCGTCGAGTTCACCGGCGTCGACGAAGCCGTCTCAGAGCAGCTTACGGCCTCGCTTGCCTCGTCTCAGGACCTGGACCTCTCAGAGAGCGAGGCGCGCGACCTCGCCGACCGTATCCAGTCCGTCGAACTGACCGAACTCTCGGGGTCGGTCGACGTACAGGCACGACAGGCGAGTACGAACTGGAACGTTCAGATCGACAACTACGACGAGGCCGCCGCGGCGACGTTCGACATCCTCGAAGCGACCGAGATGAACGCCTCCCAGGCGGATCTAGAGGAGTCCCGCAGTCAGTTCGAAGCTCTGCAGGCCGCGGACCTCCAGCAGACGATGAACTGGAACGGGTCGCTCTCCGTGCAGTCCGACGACACGGTAACGATGCAGTTCGACGCGGAGTACGCGACCGAGAACTGGCAAGCGTACGTCAGTGAACTCGAGGACCGCGACGTCGAGTGGCCCGGCGACACCACGTTCGAAACCCACGTGGAAACAGAGGACGACGAACTGACCGCGACTGCTTCGGCGACGTTCAGTCAGGAGGGCCTCGTGGAGAACGCTATCGACGGCATGCTGCAGGAAGCAGACACGACGAGCGGTCCGGGCGACGACAACGAGCAGGCCCGGGCGTTCCTCCAGTCGTTCCAGCGGTCCGAGTTCGAACGGGCCAAGATGGACGTCTCCGCGACCGAAAACACCGTCACCGTCGAGGCCGCGACTAGCTTCGATAACGTCTCCGCGTTCCGCGACGTGATGAACGAGGCGTACGGCGACGACCTCGCAGTTACAAGCGCCTTCGGCGAGTCCCAGGACGGTGAAACCGTCACGTACCTCCGGGTCGCCAACGCGGTCGACTCCGACGCCAACGAGTCCGACGTGCGGGCGCTCTCGCCGGTCGGCGACGACACCGAGGTTCACATGCCCGACGACTGGGACCAGTCCGAACGGACGTTCCCCGAGATGAACACCACGGAAGCGAACACCTTCCTCGGTCTCGACGATGATGGCGGGGACGACGACAGCGAGGACGACGACGCCTCGTCCTCGTCGCTGCCCGGCTTCGGCCCGGCCGTCGCGCTGGTCGCTCTCGTCGCGTTCGCGCTCTTTGCCGGACGCCGTTCCGCGTGACCGGGCCGGCTTTCACCTCGCGACCACTGTAACGGCCGCTGCTATTCCTTCTCGAAGCCTTCGACGATAGCGACGCCGCTGCTCGCGCCGATCCGGTCTGCGCCCGCCTTGAACATCGCGGCCGCCCGCTCGTAGTCGCCGATACCGCCCGAGGCCTTGACCGGAAGGTACTCGCTCATCGTTTCGACGTCTTCGATCCGTGCGCCGCCGTCGGCGAACCCCGTCGACGTTTTCACGAAGTCGGCGTCGGCGTCGACAGCCGCCTCGCAGGCGCGGCGGAGTTCGGCCTCGGAGAGCAGCGTCGCCTCGACGATCACCTTCACCGGAACCGGAACGGCGTCGACTACCCCCGCGAGCTCGCTGCTGACTGCGTGGGTCTCGCCTGATTTCAGTCGCCCGACGTTCAGGACGACGTCGAGTTCATCGGCCCCATCCTCGTAAGCGGTCACTGCCTCCTCTCGCTTGATGCTCGGTTCGTGCTGGCCGTGGGGAAATCCGACGACCGTCGCGAGCGTCACGTCGGGTGTGCGCTCGGCCGCCGTACCGACGTAACAGGGCGGGATGCAGGCGTTCATCCCGTACTCGGCGGCCTCGTCCAGTACCTGTCGGACGTCCGCCGGCGTCGTCTCAGGTCCCAACACCGTGTGGTCGATCCGCTCTGCGAGCGTCGCGCGGTCCATACCGGGCCCTCGCTCGCTCACACAATAAGTCCGGGGACCGAACCGGACGGAAGCTGTTATCGAAGTATCATTTATTCGACGGTGTCGGTTACCGGAAGTTTTTCGGTGATGTCGCGCCGGTCGTCCTACATGGTCTTACCGGAAGGGGTTGTGGTACCGCCGTTGCCGTATCTCGTGGGGTTGGGGATCGGGATTGTCGCTGTCGTAGCGCTTCTGTACGCCATTTCACCGCCAGTCACCGACTGGACGGTCGTCTCGTTCGCGCCGTGGATGGCGACGGGAGCGACGCTGCACGTCCTCTATCTACAGGAAACCTTCCCCGATGCGGTCAGACCGCTGTTCAGCGCAGGAGCGGTGTACGTCACGACTGCCATCGTCGCCGGGCTCGTCTGGATCGTAGCGACGCTGTTGACGGCGGCCCGCCGGAACGCGTCGGTCGCACGGTACATCGGGACAGTCGGTACCGGCGTCGCCGTCACCTTCGTGATGTTCTCGTTGTACAAGGGAACGCAGACAGGAACGTTAGAGCCGTTCTGGCCGGTTATCGGCGGCGTACTGGCCGGCGTCATCGCCGCACTGGCCTGGTTGCTCCTGAGTTTCACCGTCACGGAAGCGGCCGCAGTGACCGGGATGAGCGGAGCGCTAGTCGTGTTCTCGCACTCGCTTGACGGGGTTTCGACCGCCATCGGCGTAGACGTTCTGGGTGCCGGCGAGAAAACTCCCGCCTCGCAGGCCATACTCGACCTCGCGGCCCGGCTACCGGTTGCAGACAGCATCGGCGTCGGCTGGCTGTTCGTCCTCGTGAAGATAACGCTCGCGCTGCTCATCGTCTCGCTGTTCGAGGAGTACGTCCGCGAGCAACCGCGTCAGGCGAGGGTTCTCCTCGGCATTGTCGCCGCCGTCGGTATCGGCCCCGGCATACACAATCTCCTGCTGTTTACCGTCGGGGCCTGAGCCGGGACGCGTAAATGTCAATTAATATATAATCGTCTGACAAAGTTATTTGTTCATCAACGTAGCCTCAGTGAATGAAGGAGCACCTCACAGGGGGATGGATTACCAATGAGCGGAAACTTATCGAATATACCGAGCGATAGTACAGACCGGAAGCGTGGTGGGGTCGGTACGACCCACCGATACGACGCCGACGAGGCGGAACCGCCGAGCGTCGCCGTCTCGCGCGCGCTCGCCGGAGCGCGCGGGGAATCTCCGTGTTCGTCGACGCCGCAGCTGTACGAATACGTCGATCCGGACGCGCTGGACTCCCTGTTCGTCGAGTGGGGGTCGGCCGACTCGGCGACGACAGTCGACATGGAGATCGGTCGATACACCGTCGTCGTACGCGGCCGGGGCGAGGTAGTCGTCCGGGTCACCGGGACCTGACGCTATCGGCGGCGAAGCACACGCTTTTTCTCGGCGTCCGCCGAAGTCGACGTATGGCGAAACAGCCGCATCTACTGGTGGAACCGGGCGATCTGACCGACGTTGCGCTCCTCCCGGGCGACCCGGGGCGCGTAGACCGGATCGCCGGGCACTGCGACGACCACACTGTCGTCGCGGAGAACCGCGAGTACAAGGTGGTCAACGCGGAGTACGAAGGCCGGGAGCTGACGATCTGTTCGACCGGGATCGGGAGCCCGTCCGCCGCCATCGCTGCCGAGGAACTGGACGCGGTCGGCGTCGAGACGCTCATCCGCGTCGGGACGACCGGCGCGCTCCAGCAAGGCATCGACATCGGCGACATGGTCGTCGCGACCGGCGCGGCGAAAGACGAGGGGACGACGAAGCGCTACGAGGACGCCACACTCCCCGCCGTCCCGGACTACGACGTGTTGACCGCGCTCGTCGACGGCGCGGAGGCGAACGGCGAAGACGTCCACGTCGGTCCCGTCGCCACCGACGACGCGTTCTA
The DNA here is from genome assembly GCF_034808085.1 of Halostella sp. PRR32. Taxonomy (NCBI): domain Archaea; kingdom Methanobacteriati; phylum Methanobacteriota; class Halobacteria; order Halobacteriales; family Natronoarchaeaceae; genus Halostella; species Halostella sp. PRR32. Next base: position 34,635 of record NZ_JAXHGL010000002.1, on the reverse strand, counting down.
CGCGGAGACCGACCAGTACGTCGAGAACTGGGAGGCCGCCGGCGTTCTCGCCGTCGAGATGGAGGCCGCGGCCCTCTTTACCCTCGCTCGCCGCAAGGGGATGCGCGCCGGCGCTATCTGTACCGTCGACGGGAACCTCGTCGAAGGGACCCAGAAGGGCGAGACGGACGAGGACGAACTCCCGTCGAAGGCGAAAAACAACGTCGAACGGGCGATCGATATCGCGCTCGACGCCACGACGACGCTCTGAGCGGCGGCCCCACGCGCGTAAGGACGGCGTTTCCGGTCACTTCGACCTCCCGCTTTTGCCCCTCGCCGTGGCCAGCGATCAGTATGAACGCGAACCGCGGCTTTCTGCTCGGCCTCATCGCTGTACTCGGTGCGTTTGCGGCGCTACTCGTTCTCCCCTTCCTGCAGTTTCTACTGCTCGCTATCCTGCTCGTCTACATTCTCAATCCCGTTCATCAGCGGTATCTCGTCCCCTGGATCGGCGAAACGAAAAGCGCGTTCACGCTCATCACGCTGACGTCGCTGCTCGTTCTCCTGCCGCTGTTTTTCCTGTTCCAGTCCGTCTTCGGGCAGGCGCAGGCGCTGTACCGGGCCATTCGTGACGGCGACGTGACTGTGGCGCTTGTAGAGGACACGGTGGAGAACGCGGTGGGGGTAGGGCTTGACCTCGAATCGATCTTCGGTAACGCCCCGCAGGAACTCGGCTCGACGGCGTTCAGCGAAGCGCTCGGCCTCTTCGACCTGGTGACCCACGTCGTGATCGGGTTCGGGATCACCGTGTTTCTCCTGTACTATCTCCTGAAAGACGGGGCCGAGTTCGTCGCGTGGCTGAAAGACGTCGTCCCGCTGCCGCCGGACGTGCAGGACGAACTGTTCGAGGAGATAGATAACGTCATGTGGGCGGTCCTCGCCGGACACGTGTTCGTCGCCGCCGTTCAGGGCGGGATCGCAGGGATAGGGCTGTTCGTCACCGGCATTCCGAACGCCCTGTTCTGGACCGTCGTGATGATGGTGCTGGCGTTGCTGCCGGTCGTCGGCGCGTTCCTCGTCTGGGGTCCCGCCGCGGTCTTTCTGCTCAGCAACGGTGACGCCGCCGCCGCCGTCGGTCTGACAGTGTACGGGACGATCGTCGTCGGGATCACTGACGATTACCTCCGTCCCGTCGTCGTCGACCGGCGGGCCAACCTGAACCCGGCGGTCATCCTGTTCGGGATCGTAGGCGGCGTCTACGTGATCGGGGCGATGGGGATCTTCTTCGGACCGGTTCTCCTCGGTGCCCTGAAGGCCACGATAGACGTTTTCGACGAGCAGTACAACCGGTTCTGACGGATCAGCTACGGACCGCGGCGGCTCTGCCCCGCCGAGGACGTGTCGTCTGACGGAACGCCTTTACCCGGGGGCCGTTACAGTTGCCGGCATGCGAGACGCGCTCTGGTCCCGGCTTCGCGCCGCTAAACGACGGCTACGTCGGGTCGAGCGTAGGGAGATACGGGAGTTCAGACGCTGGATAGAACACACTGAAAACTTCGTTCACGTCACTGCGATCTTCGTCGTTCCCCTGCTCATCGCGCTGGTGACGGCCGTCTCGAACGCCGTTCAGCAACTCTCCTTTCTCCTCTTTCCGCCGCTGGCGTCGGGAACGTACACGCTGTTTTCAGACCCGGAAGGGGAGTACGCGTCTCCCGGTCGGTTCGTCGTCGGCCTGACGACCGGCGCGGCGAGCGGGTGGGTGGCGCTCGAACTCGCTAGGCTCGTTCTGTCGGAACCTGCCGGTCAGTTCCGGGTCAGCGCGCCGGCCGCGGCGCTGGCTATCTTCCTCACCGGTCTCGTCACGTGGCTGCTCGACGTCGAGGAACCGTCGGCGTACGCCTGCGGCCTCCTCGTCTTGCTCATCGACGCCTCGCCGTTCGCGTACGTTGTCAGCGTCGCAACCTCGTCGGCGCTCGTCGCCCTGGTGTTCGTCGTCTGGCGGCACGAATTCTACGAGAACCGCGCCCGCTACCTCTACCGCTCGACCCGCGGTGACGACCACGTTCTCGTTCCGATGCACGGCGACTCCGCCGCAGCGACGGCCCGTCTCGGCGCGGAACTCGCCGCCGCACACGAGGCCGGGAAAGTAGTCCTGCTGGGGTTCGCCGACCGGACGACCGACGGCGGCGAGGGTCAAACGCCAACAGAGGACGAGGGCGACGAACTGGCGCGCCGCCTCGAATCCCACGCGGCGAACGTTCGGACGACGGTCGGCGTCCCCTGCGAGGTGGTCGTCGCCGCAACGGAGGCCCGAGCGTCGGCGACGCTCCGGACTGCTCGGGAAGCGAACTGCGACCTGATCGTCTCGCCGTACGAGAAGGAGTACGGTCACCTCTCGGGGTACGTCAGATCGCTGTTCGGCGGTGACATCGACGTGATAGCCGCTCGCGTGGACGCCGACCAGCGACGCTGGCGCCGGGTTCTCGTCCCCGTTCGAAAAGCCGGCGGGGCGGCCCACGTAAAAGTCGAGTTCGCTCGACGGCTCGCAGGGCCGTCCGGAACGGTCGCAGTCGCGACCTGCATCGACGACGAACGCGAGCGACGCGCCGCGGAGGCGATGCTCGCGAACGTCGTCGAGGCGTTCGACGGGCCGTTCGAGACGCGGGTCGCAAGCGCCAGCATAGAGTCGTTTCTCGCGGCGAACGCGCCGCGGTACGACCTGACGATAATCGGGGCCAGCACCGACCGCTCGACCGCCTCCCGGTTCGTCTCCCCACCGACGTTCGAACGGATCGACGACGTGGACGCCGCCGTCGCGGTCGTTCATCTGGCCTGAATCGCCGGTTCGCGGGCGGACGCCGTAACCGCGCGGTCAGTGCTCGTCGAGTAACTGGCTCGCGATGGCTTCCGTGTCGTCCTGGCCGAGCGCCGACTGAGCGAGCAGGTGGCTCCCGATGGCCGCCGGGCTGATCACGCTGTCGGCACCCGCACGGCGAAGCTTCTCGACGTTCTCGTCGTCCGTGGCCGCGGCGACGATCCGCACGTCGGGATGAAGCTGTCGGGCTGTCAGCACGCTCAGCGCGTCCTCGGCGTCGTTGTTCGTCGCGGCGACGACGGCGCGGGCGTCCGACAACCGCGTGCGTTCGAGCGTCTCCTCGTCGCTCGGGTCCCCCGTGACGACGAGGAAGCCGCGTTCGCGGAGCGCTTCCAGGCGCTCCGACCGCGGGGCGATAACGACGAAATCCGTGTCGCTCGCGTCGAGTTCGTTGAGAAGCGGTTCAGTCAGTTCGCCGTACCCCAGGACGAGAATGTGGCCTTCGAGGAGTTCTAGCTGTGATTCTGTCATCTTTCCGAGTGCGCTTGTAATCCGGGCTTCGATGGCGGGGCCGAGCAACGCGCCGAGCGCGATTGCGAACGTCGCCGTTCCGAGCGTGACGACGGATATCGAAAACAGCTTCGCGGTCTGTGAGGCCGCAGTCACGTCACCGTACCCCACGGTGCTCGCGGTGACGATGGTGTAGTAGAACGCGTCGAGCGCCGTCGAGACGCCGTTGAAATCCTCACGGAGCGCGTACGTTCCGGTCGTCCCGTACACCATCACGCTGGCGAGCGCGATACCCGCGGCGAGCTGCGAGGTCGACAGCGTTAGCCCCCTGTCGAACCGGCGGTAGTTGACGAGAACGACCGGCAGCGCTGCTATCGAGAGAATGACCAGCGGCAACGACAGTTCGTTCGACTGGACGAGTCCCTGGCCGGCAGTCACGGGGAGCAAGACGACGGTGGAGTACCAGGCGGCGCGCAGTCCCCGCCGCAGACCGAGCGCGCTCGCAAGCATGAGAAACCCAGTGAGCGCGCCGGTGAATCCGGCGAGTCGCTGGACGGACGGCGGAACGTACTCGCCGATAGGGCCGAACACCGTCGTCGACGTGATGTTGGCGACACCGGTGACGACCGAGAGAACGGCCACCGTCATCACCAGCAACACCGTCATCCGCACTCCGAGACGGCCCCTACCTTCGACCATACCCATCACTCACGCCGGCCGCGCATAAATGCCGTCGGTATCCGTGTTAGTACCCGCCTCGGGCCCCAGTGACGGCCTCCGGTATGCCGGGAGCCAGTCGACACCGATTTAATAGTCGCTTCCCATGCACGTCTCATGCCAACGTTGCCGGTCGAGGTTCTTCTCGGCATCTATCTGGGGTTGCTCACGGGGATCTTCCCCGCTCTCGTCTCCGGCGGCCTCGGCTTCGTCTTCAAGTACTTCACCGGGGTTACGCTCCCCGGCCTCGGGGTCGTCGTCCTCGCCGTCGCGGTGGCGGGCGTCAACGGGGGGCTTCTCGGTCTCATCGACCCGACGATAAAGCAGTCGCCGCGGTTACTCGTCGCCGTCACCGTCGTGATGATGCTGTCGCTGTACGCCCACAGCCAGGGTGACAAACTCGGCACGACGCTCCCGAAGCGGTTCTCGCTGCGGTCGTTCCGGCCCAACACGCTCTCGACGGACGTGGTCGAGTTCGTCGGCGGGATCGGACAGGTGACGATCACTCCGACCGGGCAGGTCGACGACATGGAGGGGTACCCCCCGCTTCAGGCGGACGTTCGCGCGGCGATCCGCGAGGGGTCCTGGCAGTTCCCCGCGGACGTTCCGCTTGCGGAACTGGAGCGTCGGCTGACGGAGCGCCTCCAGTCCGAACACGACCTGGCCGACGCCGTCGTCTCGATCAACAGTCGGGGTCGAGCGACGATCAGCGCCGCGCCGCCGTCGGGCGGCCTCTCGGCCCGGGTCCCCGCCGGCCACCGCGCCGTCTCGGTGAGCGCGCTCGTCCCGACGGGTATCGCCCGCGGTGACCGCGTCCGAGTCGTCACCGAGAACGGAGCCGTCGAGGGGACGGTACTCAGCGCGAGGTCGACCCCGGACGCCGAGTCGCCGGAGCCGATGGTCACGACGGACGGCGGTGCCGAAGCGGCCGCGGTCGCGGCGCGTCCCGTCGCGCCGACGACCACCGGCGGCGAGGGCAGGGTGACAGTCGCGGTCCGTAGAGAGGCGGCTTCGACCTTGCTCCGAGCGTCCCGGGGTGATGTCGTCGTCCTCGCCCGGGGCGTTCGCGGCGAGTACGAACTCGTCTCCCTACTCCGCGGGGCCGGTGCGCGTATCCGTCGGCTGACGGTCGCTTCGGACAGCGATCTCGTGGGACGAACGCTCGGCGAAGCCGACGTCCGGGAAACGGACGGCGTCGCCGTGCTGGCCGTCAAACGCGGGACGGACCAGGCGGCCGACGCGTCCGAACGGTGGCAGTTCTCGCCCGACGCGACGGTGTCGCTCGCCGCGGGCGACGAACTGTTCGCCGTCGGGACGAGCGAAGCGCTGGACCGGTTGGGAGGGACCCCTCGATGATCCCGCCGGTCGAGACGCTGGTTTCGGCGGGCACTCGCATTCTCGTGTTCTCGGTGCTGGCCGGTAGCGTAGCGGCGACGACGGCGTTCGCCTACCGCTGGTACGGCCACCAACAGGTTCCCGAGGGCCTGGCCGTGCTGTTCGGCCTCTCGGTCGTCGGGGGGTGGCTCAACACCGACGCCGCGCTCCAGGAGGCGATAGTCGGCCGGTCTGACCTGCTCGACCCGGAGGTGGCCGTGTTCACCATCGCGGCGTTCGTCGCCGGCGGCGTCGCGTCCGACCTCGGCAGGCGAGGGGGCGACCGACTGGCGACGGACTCGCTGTCGGTCTCCGGGGCGCGGAACATAGACGCAGAGGTGAGCCAACTCGTCAGGACCGCCGGCCGCGTCGTCCGCGTCGAACTTCCGGAGGACGTAGCGGACATCGACGGGTACGACCCGGTTCCCGACGAGACGAAAATCGACATCGCCGGATCGACGTTCCTGTTCCCCAGGCGGCTGACGGTCGCGGAGCTGCAGGACCGCATCCGAACCCGCCTGACCGACGACTACGGCGTCGGTCACGTCGACCTGGCCGTCACCGCCGACGGCACAGTCGACTACCTCGCGCTCGGCAGTCGCGCCGCCGGGCTCGGGCCGACGCTCACGCCGGGAACCGCCGCCGTCGCCGTCCGCGCCGATCCCGCGTTCAGCGCCTCGCCCGGGGACGCCGTGCAGGTGTATCGCGACGGCGAGACGCCCGCTCGCGTGGCGACCGCCGAACTCCGGGCCGCCGTCGGCGACGTCGCGACGCTCGCCGTCGGCGAAGCTGAGGCGACGAAGTTCGACGCGGACGAGGCCTACCGGCTCGTCACGCTCCCGGCGTCGACGTCGGAGGGCCGCGAGTTCGCGTCGCTGTTGCGGGCCGCGGACGAGACGATGGGCGTGGTGTCGGTGCGCGAGGGGAGCGCTCTCGTCGGACAGCCGATCGGGGCGCTCTCCGTCAGCGTCGTCGCGGTGAAACCGGCTAACGGCGAGGTCGTCGTCGTCCCCGATCGCACCCGGCTCCTCGCCGCCGGTGACGCGGTGTACACGGTCGCACACCCGGGAGACCTCCGCCGGTTCGAGGCCGCCGCCGGATCGCCGGATGCGGAAATTACTTCCTAACGCGCCGGTCAACCACGGGTATGGAGTGGAAGCTCTTCGCCGATCTCGCGGAGCGTGCCGGGGGGAAACACGTCCCCGTCGAAGACGACGCCGACACCGTGGGCGAGGCGCTCGACGCGCTTCTCGCGGAGAACCCGGCGTTAGAAGAGCGCGTGCTCGCCGACGACGGCGACCTGCGCGACCACATCAACGTGCTCCGGAACGGCACTAACGTGCTGGTCGAGGGCGATGGCCTTGACGAGAAACTGGAAGCGGGCGACGAACTCGCGCTGTTCCCCCCGGTCAGCGGCGGGTAACGACGACGGAGATCACTCGAAGCCTCGCCGCGTCCAGTGCTGCCACCGTCGTCAGCGGTCAGTCACCGCCACCGTAGTCCGCGGTCAGGTCCGCGGCCATCACGAAGTCCGGGTCGTCAGACACCGCGGTCCGGGTCGCGGCGACGTCGCTGACGTACCGGGCGGTTTCGGGGATCAGGACGCGCGTCCGGTCGACGCCGAGTTCCCCCGCGTCGCGCCGTATCGCGGCGAACAGCGCGCGGGCGGCGGGAACGTCGTCCCACGCACCGACGCCGTATTCGGCCCAGCGTTCGGTTTCGCCCTGCTCGTTCTCCCGTTCGTAGTCGCGGACGCGGAAGGCCATCGCTCGTGTTCCGTCGTTCTGGACGGCGAACACCGCATTCTCTTCCGCGGCGCGCTGGAGAACCTCGCGGGTGAGTTCCTGCGTCGCCCACGTTTCCTCGGGCGAGAGTACCAGTCCTCGCAGGTGTTCGCGGGCGTCGCTGTCGGCCCAGTACGACCAGGCGGCGTCGGGGCTGGCCGTTACGGAAACATCTGAGTCGCCGGTAGCAGTCGCCTCGGGGTCCGCGTTCCCGTCCGGTTCGGGGAGCGCCCACCGAAACTCCGTCGCGGGCGAGAACCCGGCGGCGCGGGAGTGGCCGAGGCCGGCGACGTTCCACGAGAACACCATGTTACGCGCGACGACGGCTCCCCCCTCGCGGCCCCAGTCGAACAGTTCCCAGGTGATGGCATCGGCGATCCCCTCGCCCCGGTGGTCGGGCGCGATCCGAATGCCCTGACACCAGATCTCGTGGTCCGACAGGCGGACGGCCTGTGCGATGCCGACGACGGTGGCGTCGACTTCGGCGACGAACGTGCGCTGTCGGTCGCCGCCGTCTGGTCCCTCGATCCAGTCGTGGTAGATGTCGGGGATGTAATCGCTCCCGTCGCGGTCGCTCCAGGTGTCCCGGGTGAACGAAACCACGTCGTCGTAGTCCTCGGCGGTCGCCGGGCGGAGACGGATTCCCTCCGACGACGCGTTCGAGTCGTTCACTCCCATGGAACCGAGCGCTCCGTGAGTTCGCCTTCGAGCGGTTCTCGCATCGTCGTCTCCGGGTCGGACGTGTTCGCGAGCGCCCACATCAGTTTCACCTTCGCGGTACCCGGCAAGGTGTCACCGGCCTCGACGACGCCCGCCTCCAGCAGGTCGCGCCCGGTGTCGTACACACGGTCGCACACCCGCCCTTCGAGACACTGGCTGGTCATGACGACCGTCGTCCCACCGTCGACCAGTTTCTCGATCCGCGGGACGAGGTCAGTGTGGACGTGGCCGAGGCCGGTCCCCTCGATCACGAGGCCGGACTTCCCCTCGGCGACGTCGAGGTACGCGGGGTCCATTCCGGGCGTGAACTTGAGGTGTTCGACGTCGGGGTCGAGGTCCGGTGCGAGCGAGAGGTCGGCCGACCCGCGTTCGCGGTACTCGCGCCGGAACGACACCTCTCGGGACTCGTAGTCGACGCGGCCCAGCGGTTTCGCGCCGACCGTCTCGAAGGCGTCGCGGCGCGAGGTGTGGTTCTTCCGGACGCGAGTGCCGCGGTGGAGCGCGCAGGCGTCGTCGCTCTCGCTCTCGTGCATGCAGACCATCACCTCCGCGGCGTCGCCTTTCGCGGCCTCGACGGCACAGACGGCGTTCATTACGTTGTCGCTGGACGGCCGGTCCGCCGAGCGCTGACTGCCCGTGAAGACGACCGGAACGGGTGTGTCGAGCATGAACGAGAGCGCCGACGCGGTGAACTGCATCGTGTCGGTCCCGTGCATGACCACGACGCCGTCCGCGCCCGCCTCTATCTCCTCGTGGACAGCCTCGGCGAGTTCCCGCCACACGTCCGGCGTCATGTTCTCCGAGAGGATGTTGGCGACGACCCGGCCGCGGTAGTTCGCCATGCCGGCCAGGTCCGGCACCGCCCGGAGAACGTCCTCGGCGTCGAACTGCGCCGTCACGGCCCCGGTGCGGTAGTCGACTGTCGACGCGATGGTGCCGCCGGTGCTGATAAGCGAGATCGTAGGCAGGTCCTCGTCGAATTCGACGCCGGAGGACTCCGCCGCGTCCTCGTCCTCGATGTCGTACACGTCGGATTCGAGAACCTCAACTTCCGCGCCCTCGCGGTCGACGCCGACGTTGTATCCGCCGTCGAGTTTGACGACGAGGTGGTCCGCCGTCGTGGACGGGAGCAACACGCCCTCGTGGGTCTGGTCCGCGCGTTCGACGCGGACGCGGTCGCCTGCGTTCATCTTGCCTGTGGTTCGTTCCGCGGCACTTCAAGCGTTGCGTTCTGGTCGGCGACGCGGTTGGGAGCGGGGGACTGATCTCGGCCGAGTGATCGATTGCGTTCTCGGAGCGTTTAAGCCCCGGGCGGCGCTTTCTACCGGACATGAGCTTCGACGCGGTCGCTCACGCGACGGGAGCCGAGTTCCGGCCGGTGTCAGTCCGCATCGCAGTCGCGGTGTTGGCCGGGTTCGGCGCGGCCGCGATCGCGAACATGTTGATGAGCGTGCTCCCTGAGGGGGAGGTTCCGCCGCGGGTGACCCTCATTGCTCTCTGGCCGGGCGTCCCCCGGAACGCCGTCCCCGCCGCGACCCATACCGTCCAGTACCTCGGCGGGATCGCAGCTGCGGTCGGGATCGAACTGGTTCTGGTCGCCATCGACGGCGTCCGAACGACGCACGTTCTCTTCCTCGGTTGGGTTTCGGTCTCCCGACTCGCGGTGGCGTTTCTCGCCGCCGCCGCTATCTGGGTTCTGTTCGTCACCCTGGCGTTACCGCAGGTCGGTCCGGACCTGCTGAGCGAGTACGACCGGCGAGAGAGGGGGATCCGTCGAGACTGGTCAGTTTCAGCGCTCGTCTACGCCGCGGCCGTCTCGGCGCTCGTCCCCGCCCTGTACGTTCTCTTGCCGGTGTAGCGGCGTTCGTTTTCCGATCCGGCCCGAGGGAAAATTCCTTGCCGGTCGGGACACAACGTAGTCCCATGAGCGAACGCACGGACCAGATATCCCGGTCGAGCGAGGAAGTCAGCGTCGACGAATCGCTCGGCGACACCTTCGAATCCGACGGACTCCGTACGGGGGCGACTGGTTCGGACGAGGAAGAAGGGGGCCTAGAACAGTGGTTCTCGCCGCAGGCGTTTCTCCTCTCCGCGATACTGCTTACCGTCGGTCTCGTCGGCGGCGGAACGGCGATACCCCTGTTCGGCAGGCCGGCCGGGATGCTTCTGGTCGCCTTCGCGTTCGGCCTGGCGAGCGGCGAGCGGCGGTACGGAGAGGTCGGCCTGGCGGGCGTCGTAGTCGGCGGCCTGGCGTCCCTGCTCCGGAACGCGGTTCTGACCATCGCGGGGGTCGGTCTCCCGCTCGTCGCCGTCAGCGCCGTCGTCGGCGGCCTGGCGGCGGTAGTCGGTCTCTATTTCGGCCGCGACCTCCGCGACGGCCTGACTCGCGACATCTAAGCCAGCGTCCACCCGTCGTTCGTCCGTCGCACCAGGCCGCTCTCGGCCATCGCCGCGAGCGTCTCCTCGACGAGTTCCGGCGGCGCGTCGACCTCCTCGCCGATTTCGGTGACGGTCAGCGGTCCGTTGCCGAGACAGCGCAGGATATCCGCCGAGAGTCGACTGTTCACCTCGTCGTCGGTGACCTCAGCGATGCGGTCCAGAAGGTCGGTCATCCGGCCCTGCACCCACCGCTGGGCCAGCGAGAGTTCGTTCTCCAGGTCTTCGAGGCGCGATAGCTCCGCCGCGAGGTCTTCCGGGTCATCGACATCGTCGCCGTCGTCCGCATCGTCGCTCGCCGACTCCGATCGCGCGTCAATAGAGAGATACCGGCAGGTGGTGATATCGAGGCTCTTGCTCGCGGGGTAGGCGCTTTTCGTTCCGAACCCGTACGGCGAGACGTTCACCTCGAGACGGAGGTTCCGGGCGATGTGAAAGTACTTCCGCCGCTGGTCGTCGGTGTGGCTCTCGACAAGGCCCGCCTCCTCCAGTTTCCGCAAGTGTTCGATGACCGCCTTGGGACTGACGGCGAGATACTCGCTTATCTCGGTCACGTAGCAGGGCTTGCGCGACAGCAATCGAAGGATACGCCTGCGGTTTTCGTTTCCGAGCAGGTCGAGCAGTGCGGCAGAATCCATTCAGTGAAACGTTGGCGACGAGCGTTCAAAAGGATGACTGCTCACACCGCCAGTCGGCCGCCGTTTCCGGCGTTGTCGCTTTCACCGGCGTTTCCGTTATTGTCGTTTTCGCCTTCGTTTCCGGAATTATCGTTTCCCTTATCGGCTCCGCCGTTGTCGTTTTTCCCTGCATTGCCGGAGTTATCGCTTTCGTCACTGTCGTTTTCCCCTGCATTGCCGGCCGTATCGTTTCCCTCGTCGTTTCTGGAATCGTCGGCCTCTCCGGAGTTGTCAGTTTCCTCGTCGGCCTCGCTGTCGTCGTCGGTCCCGTCTTCAGCGCTCGCGTCATCACTGTCTTCGTCGTCGGCGTTCGTGTCGTCGGACGAGTCTTGACCGTTGCCGCGGTCCTCCGGCGGACCCGCGCTGTCGTTTCCATTACCCCCGTTACGGTCACCCGGTGGATCCGCACTGCCGTTTCCGGCGTCCGCGCCGCGGTCAGCCGGCGGACCTGCACTCCCGTTCTCATTGTCCGCGCCGCGGTCCTCCGGCGGACCCGCGCTGTCGCTTCCGTTTCTCTCGCTCCGGTTATCCGACGAATCCGCAGTGTCGTTTCCGCTGTCCGCGCCGCGGTCCTCCGGCGGTCCTCTCTCGACGTGGTCGGGGACGACAGCTAACTGTCCGGCCAGCGAGGAAACCTCCTCGCCGCTGAGGTTCGAAGCGTTCGTCCGGATCTCTTCGAGGGCTGTCGCGTTTACTCCGGTCTCCTCTGCCAACGGTTCGGTCCGGTTCGCCGCCCGTTCGAGCGACCGAATGTCACTGACGATACGGCTCAATTGCGCCTGATATTCGACCCGGCTCATGTTCTCTCTGTTTTCCTGCAGGCGCTGTTTGCGCTCCCGGAGGTCGGCCATTTCGGCCCGGAGGTCGTCGGTTCGGTTTCGGACCAGCAGTTCCCGTTCGTCGGCCGTTCCGTTCTCGTACGCGGCATCGAACATCCCGTCCTCGACCGCGCCGTCGGTATCTGACGCGCTCGACTGCATGAACGCGGATATCTCCGCGCCCATCGAACTGTTTGTCGCGTTATCCGCAACTGCCGCCCCGGGGCCGGCGGCCGCCGTATTCACTGCGGCCCCGGCTACTGGCCCTGCGAGTGCGAGCAGTCCGGCGACACAGAGGAGAGCGACCGCCGACGAACGGAACTCGTTCATTACTACGAAACTATAGGTCACAGGTTAAAAACCCGAACTTTCGTTTGATCCGTTCAATGGCCGGTAAAGACTATTCAGAACAGCTATTTAGCGTTCAAAAACGCTTCTAAAGCCGTATTCGCCGTTTCGGACGACACGTGTCTCTTGGCCGGACGGATTCGGGTGTTGCCGGATCCGACGGGTGACCGGATCCGGATAGCGTCGGAAACGCGGGGCTGCTCGCTGGCACGACCGGTCTCCAACTGCCTTCGAACTGCGCGACTGCGAACTCGAACGCGACGACGTGACTGATTGCACGTCCGCATAAACGCTGTGGCGAAGGCTTATCTCCGGCGAGGAATGATATGTAATAGCATAGCATGTTCGAGGAGTTCTCCAGCGGCTACTACTTCGGACGGCTCTACGTCGAGCCGGTCGACGGGGACCGTGCGCTCATGCAGCGGGCACAGCACGAACACGTCAACGAGCAACTGTATGCGACTGGCGAGGGCGTCGAGCGCCTCGACACACCGCTCGTGATGAAACTCGACAACCGACACTTCCCGGTACACGGCGAGGAAGGCGTTCCGTCCGACACGCTCGCCGTGCCCGAGGACCTCCTCGACGACGGTGTTCGAAACCCGCCGTCGCTCCGCGAGGTGCTGCTCGCGAAGGCCGACCGCGCATCGCAACTACTCCGCCTCTCCGGGACCACCGATCCGCCCGCCGGGACCTGATACTGGCGGCTGTCACTTCGGACAGAGAATCGGACCCCAGGGGACCGAGATTCTGTCAGGGATTACAGCCGACAGTATGAGGCCGCGTGGCGAGCGGCGGTGAACGCGGACGAGGGCGGAACCTAAAAGTGGCCGCGCCGCGGCCACACTCTTGATGCTCGACGAGTTGCTGGGCCGGGCGGAACTAAAAGACCGCATCGACGAGTTAGAGGAGGAAAAGACGCATCTCGAACGGCGACTCGAAGCGGAGTCCGACCGCAAGGCTGACGCCGTGACCGCCCGTCAGAACGCCGAAGAGCGCGTCAACCGCCTCGAAGACCGGATCACGGAACTCGAAGACCGGGTCGACCGCGCGGGCGGCGACGACGGTGGGTCGCTCGACTTTCGCGGCGTCAGCGAACTTCGTGGCGACCGTCTGGCCGCCGTGATCGACAGGCTAGAGAGCGTCGAGACCGGCCCCGAAGGAGCGCTGACCGCGATGGTCGACGACGGAGTGCCGGAGGCTGTCCGCGACGCGTTCGGCGACCGCGCAGCGCTGCTCGACCGGGCGAGACCCTGTCTCGTCGTCGCTGACGACGCCGGCCTCGTCGAGGCCGCGCTCGTCCCGCCGGTCGCACCAGACCCCTTCGTCACCTGGGACGACGGGTTTCGGGTCGACCGGCGATGGTTTCTGCCGACCGGATCGTTCGCGCTCGCAGTTGTTCGGGCCGACCTGTTCGCACTCGGCGAGTACGAGGGCCGCGAACGCGTCGCGACGACGACGTTCGAGAGCGACGTGAAGGCGAAACACTCGAAAGGGGGCTTCTCGCAGGGGCGGTTCGAGCGCGTGCGCGACGGGCAGATAGCGGACCACGTCGAGCGGTGCCGGGAGGCTATCGCCGACCGCGAGTCTGACCGACTGATCCTCGTCGGCGAACACACCGTGTTCGACGACGTGGACGTGGACGCGACGGCGACCGCCGCCGTCGACGCGACGGGCGACCCCGAGGACGCGCTGGACGAGGCGTTCTACGACTTCTGGACGACGACGCTGTACCGGGTTTGAACGCTGAACAGCGGCGACGGGCGGCGTTTTCGCTGTTCGTGCCGGACGCCGTACCGACTCCGAGAGAGTGGTCAAGTCTATCCATCCCCGAAGTAATACGGCCAATGACTCGTACGAGAGCCCCGAAGAGCGGTTTGCGAACGCTATCCGGTTAATCCGCCAGGGGTTAGAGCAGGGAGAACGCTGTCTGTCCGTCGCCGACGAGAACTCCAGGGACGACGTGCTGTCGGGACCGGTCCGCCGTCCCGCCGAGCACGTTCGACGCCGCCAACGGTCAGTATAAATCCTCCCCCGAGCAATGATTCCCTATGCGAATCGCCATTCTTGCACACGAGCGGTTTCCCGACCGCGCCAAGACGGGGCTGGGCGTCCTGCGGTACGGTGACGACGACGTCCGGGCCGTGATAGACCGGAACCGTGCCGGTCAGCGCGTGAGCGACCACGTGGGGGACGTACAGGACGCGCCGATCGTCGCGTCGATGGACGACGTCGGCGAGGTAGATGCCCTTCTCATCGGTATCGCGCCGATAGGCGGCGAGTTCGAGGCGTCCTGGCGGCCCGACGTCCGGGCGGCGCTAGAGCGCGGGTGCGACGTCATCTCCGGCCTCCACTACTTCCTCTCGGAGGACGAGGAGTTCGCACGGCTCGCCGCGGAGAACGGGTGCGACCTCCGGGACGTCCGCAAACCGCCGGACGACCTGACCGTCGCCGACGGCGTCGCCGCCGACGTGGACGCGGAGATCGTCCTCACCGTCGGTACCGACTGCTCGGTGGGGAAGATGACGGCGACGATGGAACTGGTCGAGGCCGCGCGGGAGGCGGGCCACGACGCCGCGGTGATCCCGACGGGCCAGACCGGTATCATGATCGAGGGATGGGGGAATCCGATAGACCGCGTGGTAAGCGACTTCACGGCCGGTGCCGTCGAGGAGATGATAGTCGAGAAAGGCGACGAGCACGACTACCTCTTCGTCGAAGGCCAGGGGAGCATCGTTCACCCCGCGTATTCGGCAGTCACTTGCGGGATACTCCACGGGTCGATGCCCGACCGCATGGTGCTGTGTCACCGCGCCGGCCGCGACGCGATCCACGGCTACGAGTCGTTCTCCCTGCCGCCGTTTCAGTCGTACGTCGACCTCTACGAAGAACTGGCTGCGCCCGTTCACGAGTCCGAAGTGGTCGCCGGCGCGGTGAACACGATGGACGTCGAAAGCGACGACGCCGCCCGCGCCGCAATCGACGAGTTCTCGACCGCCCTCGGGCTTCCGGCGACGGATCTGGTGCGGTTCGACCGCGACGACCTGCTGGAGGCGGTACTGTGACCCTCTCCGCGTCGTTCGAGCGTCTGGAGCTGCCGCTCGAAACCCCGTTTACCATCGCTCGGGGCACTCAGACCACCTCCGAGAACGTGGTCGTCCGAATCGAGGACGACGCGGGCGCGGTCGGCGTCGGCGGTGCGGCACCCTCGACACATTACGGCGAGACGGCCGACACCGTCGCGGCCGTCCTTCCGGACCTGCTGGCCGTCGTGGAGGACGTCGGGGACCCGACCCAGCGAGAGCGGATCGAACGCCGGATGCGCGAGGCGGTCCGCGACAATCCCGCGGCCCGGTGTGCGGTGAGCATCGCACTCCACGACCTCGCGGCGAAGCGCGCCGACCAACCGCTCTACCGCTACTGGGGGCTCGACCCCGAGAGGACGGTCGAAACGTCGTTCACTATCGGTCTGGACGAGGTCGACCGAATGCGCGAGAAGACCGCGGACGCGGTCGACCGCGGATACGGCGTCCTGAAGGTCAAACTCGGCACCGACCGGGACGAGGCCGTCATCGACGCCGTCCGGTCGGCGGCGCCCGAGGCCCGGATACGGGTCGACGCGAACGAGGCGTGGACGCCCCGCGAGGCGGTCCGAAAGACGGAACTCCTGGCCGAGTACGGCGTGGAGTTCGTCGAGCAGCCCGTTCCCGCGGAGAACCCTGAGGGACTGCGCTTCGTCTACGAGCGGTCGTCGCTGCCGATCGCCGCCGACGAGTCCTGCGTGACGCTCGCCGACGTGCCGCGGGTCGCCGACCGGACCGACATCGTCACGATCAAACTCATGAAATGCGGCGGACTGCGCGAAGCGCGACGGATGATACACACGGCTCGCGCCCACGGGCTGGAGGTGATGCTCGGCTGTATGATCGAGAGTAACGCGTCCATCGCTGCGGGTGCTCACCTCGCGCCGCTACTCGACTACGCGGACCTCGATGGGTCGCTCTTGCTCGGCCGCGATCCGTACGACGGGGTGTCGATGCCCGACGGTAGGATAGATCTGTCGGCGCTCGAACGGCCGGGGACCGGTGCCCGACGGACCTGAACTCTCTCCCAAGACCTACGACTTCTCTGACGGTCCGCGGACGCGAACCTCGTCCTCCGACAGTTCGACCTCACATCCGGCGAACCGAAATCGGACGCGGACTGTCCCGGCCGCCGCGAGCCGGTCGAGCGCTTCCGGTTCGAGGGTGTCGTACAGCGGGGGCAGATCCGTCATCTCACAGCCGACGGCCGTCTTCACGGCGGAGACGACGGCGGTGGCCGTCGACTCGTAGTCCGCGGGGTCGCGTGTATGTAGCGTCTCAGTGCTCTCGTTCAGCCGAAGTGAGGCGTCGCTCGCGTCACTGTTTTCGTATGGTCCGTCGGACATCGTGCCACCGTATCTATCCACGGAGCGCAGGTAGTGACTGCCTGTGAGTATTCACGACCTTTTTAAGTCGACCGCGGATCGTCGACGAGAACGCGTTCGATGAGGTTCGCGTTCCCGCGTCGCAACCGCGACGACAGCGCGTTCGAGGAGATGTCTAGGTCGTCCGCTACTTCGGCGAGTGTCGCGTTCCGGGGTACGGCAAAGTAGCCGGCCCGGTAGGCGGCCACCAGAGCGGTTCGCTGCTCCTCCGTTACCCCGTGTTCGTGGGTGTCTCCGAGGTCGTCGGGGTGGTAGAGGCGTTCGACGGTAAACGACAGCCCAGCGGTCCGGCACCCGTCGTGAAACGTCGAGAGGCTGTCCTCGTCCGGGAACAGTATCCGGACCTGCCACGTGTCGTTCGCCACGGCTTTCAGCACGGTCGCCTCGGAGCGAGCGAGTACCTCAACTATCCCGTGGTCCTCGGCGTGCCAGTCGACCCGGTAGAGTCGGTCGCTCCCGTCTGACTCCAACTGTTCAGGGTTCCGCGCGGTATCGTCCTCGCGGAGGGCGGCGTCGAAGGCGTCGAGGTCGTCGCTGTGTACCCAGAAGTAGGGGGTCACGCGGTTCTCGGTCGCCGCCGCGACGCGTTCGATCTCAACTGTCGCGTCCGGCACCGCGGCGAGCGTGTGCGCCAGGATGAACTCCTCCGGAGGGATAGCCAACTCCGCGATGCTGCTCATAGTGGCGAAACTACGCGCAGCGAGAAATACACTGCCAGCTGTTAACCGTTCGGGCGTGGTTCGCTGGGTCGTCTAGCAAACCCGGTCACCGACACCAACAGACGGACCACAGTAACGAAGGTCGCGACCGCGGACACGTCACCGCGTAACTTCCGAAACAGGGGTCTCCGACAGTACGACGACAGCCGACAGCGACTTGCCGTGAGCCTACCGCTGGTCGCTGTCGGCCCGGACGACGCATATCTGTGGCCGCTCAGTCACGTTCCACTCGTCGGCGGCGCGCTCGGCGTACTCGGTCGGCGGTCGCGGTTCCTCGAATCGGTCGAGGCGAAACCCCGACTCCGCGAGAGCGTTGATCACGTCGCTCACCGGACGGTGATACGACGTGATACTGACATCGTCCCAGCCGAGTTCGACCGCTGCCGTGTCGTAGTACTCGGTGACTGCGTCGTAGCTCAGATAGTACTGCATGGGGTGGACGACGGCGAAGACGAGCGTTCCCTCAGCGGTCAGTACTCGCCGAAACTCATCGAAGACCGGCCGCCACTCCGACAGATGGTCCAGCACCAGATGACTGAGCACGACATCGAACGCGCCGTCGTCGAACGGTAACGGTTCTGTGAGATCGATCTGCCCGAAATCAGCTCGGTCGCCGTACCGTCGGCGGCAGCTTTCGACTGCCGGCTCGCTCGCGTCGATGCCGACGACCGCCGCGCCGCGGTCGAGGAGCCATCCGACGTGGTCGCCGACGCCACACCCGGCATCGAGGACGCGCCGATCCGTCAGGTCCGGAAGCAACGCCCGCGTGGCCGGCCACGAGTAGTACCGCTGGAGCGGGTTGTCGCCCCACGGGCTCTCCCACCCGCTGCCGTCGTCCGTGTCCGTCGCCATCGCGTCGTATCCCCGTGTCGTCTCGTCCGGATCCTTTTCCGGGTCGACCATCGAACGGTCCGGGCTACGCGGATCCGCGTGATATACTTTCTACTCTTCGAACCGGAACGTTCCGTTTCGCTGGACGACTTCACCGTCGACCTCGATCCGGGAGTTCTCGCTCATGTCGACGAGCATGTCCACATGCATCGCGCTCTCGTTGAACTCGCGGTCGTCGGGAACGCACTCCTCCAAGGCGTTCCCAAGCGCGATGTGGACGGTGTCGCCCATCTTCTCGTCGAACAGCATGTTGTAGGTAAACTCGTCGATGCCGCGGTTCATCCCGATCCCGAGTTCGCCAACCCGACGCGCGCCGTCGTCGGTTTCGAGGACGCTCGCCAGCACTGCCTCGTTCTGATCCGCGGAATGAGACACAACTTCGCCGCCTTCGAAGGTAAGGTGGGCGTTCCGTATCTCTCGACCGTTACGGATCAGTGGCATATCGAACCTCACCTCGCCCTCGACCGAATCCGGAACCGGAGAGGTGAACGCCTCGCCGCCCGGGAGGTTTCGCTTCGCGTAATCGTTGCTCGCCCGCATCCCGTCGACGCTCATCCGGAGATCCGTCCCGTCACCGCTTACGATCCGCACCTCCTCCGCGGGGTCGAGGACCGCTACCATCTGGTCCTGAAACTCGCGCTGGGCCTCCCAGTCCCTGTTGACGGCCTCGTAGACGAAGTCGGTCCACGCGGCGGTGCTCATCTCGGCTTTCTGCGCGTCGGCGGCCGTCGGATACTGCGTAATGACCCACCGCTTGTCGAGACGCTCTTGGAGGATGGGCTGTCGCGCTCGGCCCGCGGCGGCCGACTTCTCCGGGTCGATGTCGCTCGACTCCGCCGAGTTCGCCGAGCCCGTCACCATGATCACCACGTCCGTCTCCTCCATCGCCGCGAGTCGGTGGTCCTTGGTTTCGAAGTCTTCTACGTCCATTTCTCGTGCGTACGCGGAACCGGCGCGGCT
Source organism: Halostella sp. PRR32 (assembly GCF_034808085.1). Lineage (NCBI taxonomy): Archaea > Methanobacteriati > Methanobacteriota > Halobacteria > Halobacteriales > Natronoarchaeaceae > Halostella > Halostella sp. PRR32. Next base: position 15,419 of record NZ_JAXHGL010000002.1, on the reverse strand, counting down.
GTTGCTCCACGATGTCACCGGCCGCGCGCCGCGATCGCCGAGTTGCTCGTAGAGCGCCACGACGAGGTCGTCTGCCTCCGCCGGTGCCCGGACGAGAACGTTGTCGCCGGCCTCGATGTCCGTACAGTGGTCTACGAGGATCTCCGCGTGTCTCCGAATACGGTCGTCCATGTACGTGACTGACTCGCGGCCATCGTAAACACCTGATCCATGCGCGGTGATAGTGAAGCGGAGACGGTGATGTCGAGATGAGCGCGTTAGCGGGGATTCAAACCCTCCCGGACGTTCCCCTCTCCGGTCGTGGCTGCGTCTGGTCTATTTCAAATCCTTAGGCGAGTTTACTGCTCACGAGGCGGAGAGCACACGCTACGCGGTGCTCATCGGAGTAGTTCGCAGCGAAAATGCGCTGGCGGGGATTTGAACCCCGGTTGTGACCATGGCAAGGTCACGTGATACCACTACACTACCAGCGCCCTGTATACGGAATCATGTGTCGGGGGCTTATAAATGTAGCCAACTCGACCGAGCAGCACTCGGGAATCGAACGCTCGAACTATGGTAGCCAGTGACAGTCATTGCACATTCGACCGCCTGCTGTCGGGCGATCACTGCGTGAACTGTTTCACTGGCTACGAGAGACGTTCCGGTGGTTCGCGTCCCCTCTCGACGATGTTACTCCCCGAACGCGAGCGTTTCGCTGACGCGGCGCGGCCCGTATCGCTCCCGCGCCGGATGCGCGGCGGTCGCCTCGCGGACGGTCCTCGCGAGTTCGTCGACATCCGTCGTACGCTCTCTCCCCGTCGCGCGGTTAGTGACCCGTAACGGCTCCCCATTCCGCTCTCGGTCGCCGACGACGGCGACGTGTGGTACTCGCTCGTCGTCCGCCCGGGCGAGGCGGTCGCCGACCGGAGCGGCGCGGTCGTCCACGTCGGCCCGAACCCCGGCGTCGGTCAGTCTGTCGACGACATCGTCGCAGGTCCCGAGGTGGTCGCCGTCGACGGGGATCAACCGGACCTGTGTGGGAGCGAGCCAGGTCAGCAGTTCCGACCCCTCGCGTTCCGGGCCGGACAGCACCGCCCGGAGCGCGTCGTCAAGCGGGCCCGTCGGCGAACAGTGAAGCAGCGTCGGCGTCCGCGTCCGAGAGCCATCGGAGAACTCGACGCCGAACCTCGCCGCCGTCTCCCTGTCGAGTCGGACGGTCCCGGTTTCGATGGACCGACCGCCGGCGTCCGTCGCGACGAGATCGAGCCTCGCGGACCAGCACCCCGGCCGGTCCGGTACCACCTCGACGAGCGTCGGGCCGTCACCGTCCGCGACCAGCGTCTCGACCCACTCTTCGTGACCCGCGTGGAACTCCTCGGTCACTCGGAGAACCGGCACCGCCGCCGTCTCCAGCGCGGCGTTCGCTTCCCGAACGAGGGTCGCCTGCCGGCGGAACGCCTCGCGTGCCTCCCCCGTGTCCGCGACGGCGGTGTGCATCTCGGGCACGACGTCGACACTGCGGTGGTGGTCCCTCGAATTCGGGGCGTTCCAGGCGTCACCCGACTCGTAGAGCCGGACCGGCAGGTCCGACGCATCGAGATCCGCCGTCGCGAGGAGCGAGCAGTGGCCGAGACAGTGTGCCGGCCGCAGGAACAGGTGACGCTTCCCGGAATCGACCCGGCCGCCGCGACCGCCGAACGCCGCCGCGTGAGCACGTACCGCCTCCGCGTCGAGGTCGTAGGCCCGGGGAGTTTCGACGGGGAGGCCGCCGAACTCCCGCACGAGGTCGTCCGCGTACGCGGTCAGACGGTCCCGGACGAACGCCCCTCGCGGCAACCAGGTCCGCCCAGCGCCCGGCCCCGAATCCGCGGCGAGTCCCGCCCGAGACAGCGTCTCGGCGACGGACTGTCCCTCGTCGGCGGCGGGGCCGGCGTTCGGCCGTTCGCCCGTCACCTCGGCGGCGACGACGCGCCGAAGCGCCGCGCCGAGATCGGCGTTCGTCGCTGTCGGGTCGCGTCGCTCCCCGTCCGGCGTGATCAGGTACCACTCGCTCGCCGACCGCTCCCGGTCCGCGCCGCGATCCGGGTCGACTGTCCGGACACCAGTCGACAGCGGGTGCCCTTTGCAGGACACCTCGAACGATGCGTGCCACCCGACCGGAGCGCGCAACACGTCGTACTCGCCGTCGAGGGCCGCCTCGACCCGACCGAGAACAGTCGCTGCGGTCGTCGTGTCGGCGCGGTCGTCGCTCAGGAGCGGACACGGGTACAGCGCGATGCGATCCGTGTTGAGACTGTCCGCGAGATCCCCGAGTTCCCTCTTCGCCGCCGCGACCGCGGCGTCCACGTCGCTTCCGTCGAGCGGTTCGACGGCGACGAACGCCGTCACACAGTCCTCCAGTTCCCCCGCGGCCGGTACGGTACCGCGTTCCGCGTCGCCGTTCTGTCCCGCTCCTTCCGCCTCTTCAGCCGCTTCGTCCGCTTTCGCGGTAGCCTCGAACGCGATTCGGTCCGAGTGGACGAACAGCACGCGCATAGCTCCACATTCCGAGCGGGCGGCAAAAGGGTGCCGTCGTCCGGGCGAGAGCGGCGGTCACCGGCCGTCATCGAGTTCCTTCGAGAGCGCGGTCTGGGACAGTCTGGACGAACGTGACCGCCGTGACGATAACGGTGCTCATCGAACTACGCTCCGCGACGGAAGACGAACAACACCGTCGACTCCCCCAGTGTGACCGTCTCGTCGAGTTTCCAGCCGTCGGTCGCCTTCTCGTTGAGCAGTTCCTCGAACCGGCGGCTGTCTATCTCACTGGGATAGATCGACACGTCTTCGACTCTGTACTCGTAGCGCTGCTCGCTCATACCGTGAGCGTCCACGGGAACGGGAATAATCCCCGGGCACTCCGTCCGGTCCGACGCTGTCCGGCGCTCGTTCAACGTATATCTGTCTGCTCGTCGTACCCCGGTCCGTGGCAGACGAACCGGCGGATACGATGCGGGGCCGCGGGAGCGATAGCCGGGTGCGCCTGTGGATCCTGCTCGACGCGAACCGGGGGGTGTTGGTCGTCGCGATGGCGGCAGTACTGTTCGCCGTGCTAGTGGTTCTCGGCACGCTCGACGCCACGCCGCTGCGGGCGACGATGCGAGGGACCGACCCGACCGACACGGTCTTTCAGGCGCTCATTACTTCGATAATCACCGGCGTGACGCTGGTGGTCACGATCAACCAGCTCGTCCTTTCCGCGGAACTCGGTCCGCTCGGGACTCAGCGCTCGCGGATGTCGAGTTCGATGGGGTTTCGTGCGGACACGGATGACCTGTTCGGCGATGTCAGCCCGCCGGATCCGGCGGCGTTTCTCAGTGCCCTCGTCGCGACGTCGGCCGACCGGGCCGAGACGCTGCGAGAACGGACCCTCAGTTCGGATGACCCGGAGCTACGCAATGCAGTCGAGGAGTACACCGACAACCTCGTAGACCACGCCCGCACTGTCACCGATCAGTTAGACGGTGTCGAGTTCGGCACCTACGACGTACTTGAGGCGGCGCTGAACTACAATTACAGTTGGAAAATATTCCGGGTACGGCAGATCCGCCACGATCACATGGACGATCTCTCGGACGAACAGCGTCAGGCGTTCGACGACCTCATCCGTGTGTTGACGTTCTTCGGCCCCGCCCGAGAACACTTCAAGACGCTTTACTTCCGCTGGGAGTTAGTCGATCTCTCGCGGGCGATGATCTACACGTCGATTCCGGCGCTCGGCGTCTCCATCGTCTCGCTCCTGTTTCTGGACGCTTCGTCGTTCCCCGGGGCGACGTTAGGAGTAGATAACGTCCTGTTGATCGTCTGTCTTGGCGTCACGGCCGCCGTCGTCCCGTTCCTCGTCCTGGTCGCCTACATCCTGCGGATCGCCACTATCGCGAAGCGGACGCTCGCTATCGGCCCGTTCATCCTCCGCGAGAGCGAACGGTCCGGCGGAAGCGGCGACTGACCTGTCATAGCGACTGTTGTACGTCAGTTCGGTAGTTCGCCGACCGGTGTCGGCGACTATCGGCACACGGTTACAACAGTCCCTATCTGCTTTCCTCGCTTTTGATGTCCTCTAACTCCTCCTCGACTTCGGTTTCGTCGACATCGACGTCTACCTCCTCGCCCGTGTCGGTCTCGAACTCGACGTCTTCCTTGCCCTCGGGTTCCGCTTCGGTGTCAGGCGACGTTTCCTTGCCCATTTCGGCTTTCAACGTGTCCAGTTCGGCGTCGACCTCGCCGCCGGTGCGAACCTCTTCGAGTTCGCGGTCCAGTTGGTCCTTGTCGGAGAGTGCGTCTTCGAACACGCCCTCGTCCTGGAGTTCGTCCATCGCTGCGGCCCGCGCCTCCATCTCGTCTGTGCGCTCTTCGGCGCGTTCGATGGAGCGGCCGACGTCCTCCATCTCGTTGCCGGCACCGGTCATCGCTTCGGAGACGCGTGCGCTGGCCTCCGCGGCCTCGTAGCGCGCCTTCATCGTCTCTTTCTTGGTACGGAACTCCTCGATGCGCTGCTGGAGCGACTCCTTTTTGTCGACGAGGTTGTCCTGCGTGTTCTGGAGGTCCGCTATCTGAGCCTCCAGTTCCTCTATCTGGGTCATCTTCGCCTTCTTTTTCTCCAGCGCGCGCCGCGCGAGGTCGTCTCGGTCCTGGCTGACAGCCTGTCGCGCCTGTTCGTTGTGCTTCTCGACGTTCTCCTCGAGCCGGTTTTTCTGCATCTCCAGACGCTTTTTCTGCGTCGTGAGATCGGCGATCCCACGTTTTACGTCCTGGAGTTCGTCACGCATCTGCTCGTAGGAATAGTCAAGCGTCTCCGTGGGGTCCTCAGCCCGGTTCAATAGCGAATTCATCTTCGACCGGATAACGTAGGAGGCCCGCGAGAGTATTCCCATACCGTTATTTAGGGAACGCGTGACTTAAAATCCTGACTCCCCCTAGAAGCGGACATGTCCTCTACTGACGTACTGATCCCCGGCCCACGGGACGTCCGCGCAACAATAGATACGCCGGATGGCGAGGCGGAGGCGACGGCCTGCGTCGTCGCCTGCCCGCCGCACCCGCAACACCGCGGACACCGCGGCGACGACCGTCTCGTGGCGGTGAGCGATGCACTCACGTCTCGCGGATTCGACTGCCTCCGGTTCGACTACGGCGACTGGGACGAGGGGTACGGGGAACGGGAGGACGCGCGTAATGCTGTCCGCTGGGCGGCGGAACGATACGACTGCGTGGGGCTGTTCGGATTCAGTTTCGGCGGGGCCATGGCGCTGCTCGCCGCCGCGACGGTCGACCGCGACGTTGCTGGCCTATCAGTGCTCGCCCCCGCGTCGCGACTCGGCGACGACTTGGACGCGGCGGCCGCACTCGACGGCCTGAACTGCCCAGTTCAGGTCATCTACGGGACGCGCGACGATACAGCAGACCCGGAGCCTGTCGTCAAGCGGGCGCGCGAGCGTGGCGACGAGGTGGTCGAACTGTCGGCGGACCACTTCTTCATCGGAAAACACGACCGGATCGGCGAGCGAGTCGGAGAGTTCTTCGAAGCGGCCGCGTAGACGCCAGTCTCACACTCTCTGCTGGTAAATCTGTGCGAAACTGAAACACGGGGGAGCGCGTCCGTCAGCGTCGGTAGTTCGGAATATACACATTAATTACGTGATTTATAGGGTAATTATAATACGTTGCGGCGAAACTACTCAACTATGTCCGCCCTGGGACAGTTATCCTACCTGGTCCGATCCGAAAACCGCCCCGCCCTCTTACGTACGATAAAAAACCACCCTGGCCGTCCGTGCGACATCGTCGAACGGTGCCGTATCTCGCGGGCAACGGTACAACGGATCATCTCAGATTTCGAGGAGCGCGGTTGGATCGCAAAGCGGGACAGTCGGTACCATCTCACCGCCGCGGGATCGATCATACTCGAACAGTACGAAACCGTCGCCAACACCGTCAACCGAGTGACTGAAGCCGCACCCGTTCTCCGTCATTTCGACGCGGACGCCGCGCCGCCGCTGGCATCGCTGGCAGACAGCACGCTCGTTACCGCGACCGAACAGGACCCCCACGCCCCGCTTTCGCATTACATCGACACGCTCGATCAGTCAACTGCTACCAGCGTTCGGCTGATGACGCCCGTTACGAGTCCGATACTCGACGACGTACACTCCCGCCTCCTCGAAGCCAGTACCAGCATCACGGTGATGACGACCGAACCGGTCATAAACGACCGTTCGACGGATCACTGGATCACGGACGTTCCCGCGAGATCGCTTTTCGTCCACCCCGGGCCGCTACGGACGGGGTACGCTCTCCTCGAAGACCGCGTCTTAGTCACTACGTACGACGACCAGGGCCACATTCAGGGGTGTCTCGACGGCTCTGCTCCCCAGATCCGAACCTGGGCGACCGAACAGTTCGAATCCGCGAGAGGCAGCGCGCGTCGCCTGTCGGTGATCCGAAACTGATGGGCCGACGTTCGACCCGTGACGGACGTCTCAAAGCGTGAGATAATCTCTCAATCCGTCGCCTGACTGCGTTTCGATCATCCCGCGCCCGCTGCATATTTTCACGGGGTGACTTGATTTCATTCTTTATTATAGTATCAGAAGTTAATTATACAGTATCACTCCACATCTTTCCTTCTGGAGTCACAATCCATGTCTGATAGGAACGATACGGCGGAAGACGTCGCGGAAGAGCTGAACGAACAGGTCGACGCCGGCGGATGCGGGGAGACGTGGGACGCGATGTCCCGGATCCGAGATCGATCTGACGGACAGGGTCGACGGAAGTTCCTCCGGATGGGTGCCGCGACCGTCTCGTTGGTCACACTGGGTGCCTCTTCGGTGTCAGCCGACGAGTTCACGGACGAGGACGAGGTCGACACGTCGGTGTACGACGAACTGACGGACGCGGAAGCGCGTCGAGCGTTCGCCCGCCTGTCACGGACCAGCGAGTTCCATGCCCTCGCGCGAGAGGTCCGCGAGCGGGGCCACGAACTCGACAGAGAGGGCATCCTCGTCGGTCGCGTCGATAGCGAGGAACAGGTGGATCTGGCGTCAGTCCCCATCAAGGGAGCGGACGCTGACGAAGCGTATCTCACCATCGGCCGGTCGCTTGACACCGGCACCGTCACGGTCGCCTCGCTCGAATACGTCGAGAAACCCGATGCGGACGCGGCGGACGCACAGTCGGTCGACGACCTCGACGGAACGATAACCGCCGAAACCGTCGACGCGCTCGACGGGATGTCGACATCGACGCACACGGCGGATTTTAGCGGGTCAGCGAGCGAGACGAACGCAGTCACGGCCGACGACTGGGATATCGGCTGCTGGGGCTGTAAGAAGGCCGTCGAGCAGATCTGTCGTATCGGTTGCGGGGCTTCGACCGCGTTCATCTGCGGCGTCCTCAGCGGCATGAACATCATCGCCGGAGGCGGCTGTTTCACGTTCACGCAGGCGGCGTGCTACGTGATCTCGAAACTCGGGTGCGGGGTCGATTACGAGGCGATATGTTCTCACGACAGACTCGATCTGTGTTAAGTTTCTAAGAACAAAGTTTACCCCCATCACGACACAATCTTAACTCATGTTGGTAGAGATGATAAGCGAGAACCGGTTGATCGTTTTGAACGCAGTGGTAACGAGCATCAGCGGCGCAGTCCTCTACGCTCTCACTCTTACCGACTTCACGCAGTGGAACGCCGCGGCCGTTGCGCTCGGGGCGCTTGCCGTAGTCTGTTATGCAGTCGGCTACAGTGTGTTCGGCCACGAACCGGTTACGCTCGCTGGAGGTGGTGGCGGATTGCTTATCGCCGCGGTTATCACGGGGATATTCACGCCGATCACCGGTGACGACGCGTTGATGATTATCGGCATGGGTATCTGGATCCTGATCATGCTACCGGTGTACGAGAGCGGAATGGGTACCGGAAGCAGTCGTGGTATCTGAGGACGCCCGCCGCGTCGCCGTCGCGGAACTGCGACGGACGTGTCGGCGGGCGTTCGAAAACGACCGGCGACTCCTGCTGTTTGCGGCGACGACCGTACTTGCTGCGCCCTTCTGGTACATCGGCGGAACGTACGTGTACAGGTTCGGCGAACGGATCGGACGCGGGTCGGTCGCGGTTCCGATCGAAGAGTTCGTCGCCGGACAGCTGTCGCTTCTGGCGGTTTTCACGCTCGGGATCGCCTTCCTTCGGGCGGTCTACAGCACCGGTTATCCGGACGCCAGCGACGCCGTACTCGTCGCCACGTCGGCCGGCGACGTCGCCGTCGGTCTCGTCCTGGCGGAGTGCATCCGGATACTCGTCGCCGTCGGACTGCCCGTTTTCGTGTTCATTACGCTGTTTGCGTCGGGAACCAGAGACCTGCTTCTCGTCGTAACCGGTTGCGTGACTGTCGGTCTCCTCGTGACGGCCTGCGTGACCTGTGGGTATCTCAGTGGTCTCGTGGCAATGCCGTCCCTTCGCGGCCTCAGCCGGAACGCGAGATGGGTACTTGGGGGGACAGTCCTGCTGAGCGGTGTCGTCATTCTGTCCGGATACGAGGGCGGAAACTGGTTCGGCGCGGAGTTCGCCGCCGCCCGTTTTCCGATCAACGGGTACGTCGACCTGTTTTTGCTCGGGGCGGACCGGGGTTCGGCAACGAGTCGTCAGGTCGCCGTGGCCGCTGCGACCGCAGTCGCGTTTCCGGTGGCTGTCGTCGCTGCGCTCCGGCGGACGGTGAGTGCGGTGTGGTTCACGACTGTACCCGACCGTTCTGAGCCGACGGCCGACCGTTCGAGAACCCGGCACGCTCCGTTCGGGTGGTCCCAACCGTCCCGAGTCGCGTGGCTCCAGATCGTCCGCGCCGTCCGGAACCCCCACCGTCTCGTCCACGTTCTCTACTCCGGGCTGGTGATCCTGCCGGGGTTTCTCCCGGCCGGCGGGGGGCGCACCGAGTTCCTCCGGACGGTGCTCCTTCTGTTGCCGCCGACCGCGGTCGTGTACTGCGCCTGGCTCAGCGGGGCGCTGTTCTGTCTGAACCCCATCGGAGACGAAGGACCGATGTACTCTCAACTGCTGATCGCCCCCGTCTCCGGGCGAGAAATCATCCGTGGTCGCATCCTCGCGGGACTGTGTGTCTCGGTTGCGCCGACGGTCGTCGTCGTCGTCGCGCTCGGCGTCGTCGGCCCTATCTCGGCGGGGCAAACGCTGACACTGGTTCTCTACGGCGTCGTACTCTCCGTGTGTGCGGCCGCGGTCGCCAGCGGACTCGGCTGTCTCGTCCCGGCGACCGAACCGACGGCCGTCTCCGATACGCGCGAAGTGATCCTCCCGAATCTCGTTGTTCTTGGCCTGTACTCGTTCGTCGTCGGCGTCGTCGGACTGGTCGGCCTTCTCCTCCTGTTTGTCCCCAGCGCGTTTCGGATCGCCGTCCCGACGTACTCCGCCGAGCAGATCCAACTGGTCGGTGGTGTCGGAACTGCGACCGTCGGTGTTGCCGTCGCCGTCAGCGCGTATCTGTACGCTGCCGCTCGTTTCGACCGCTACACGCTATCCTGATGGTTCCGCCGTATCACGGCAAAGTATCACGCTCGGACAAGGGTCCGAAATGGTTTTGAGTCGCGGTTGCGGACAATCGGTATGCCGACCGATCCTGAATCCGAATACGACCCCACACTGGGGAACAAGTTCGTTTTCGTCACTGGAGGCGTGATGTCTGGTCTCGGGAAAGGGATCACCGCCGCGAGCACCGGGCGTCTTCTGAAAAACGCCGGGTTCGACGTGACGGCGGTCAAGATAGACCCCTACCTCAACGTCGACGCCGGGACGATGAACCCCTACCAGCACGGCGAAGTGTACGTGCTGAAAGACGGCGGTGAGGTCGACCTCGACCTGGGGAACTACGAGCGGTTCCTCGACGAGGACATGACCTTCGACCACAACATCACGACGGGCAAAACGTACCAGCACGTCATCGAGAAGGAACGCGCGGGCGACTACCTGGGCAAGACCGTCCAGATAATCCCGCACGTCACGACCGACATCAAGCGGCGCATCCGCGAGGCCGCCGAGGGGACCGACGTCTGTCTCATCGAAGTCGGCGGTACCGTCGGCGACATCGAGGGGATGCCGTACCTCGAAGCGCTCCGACAGTTCGCTCACGAGGAAGACGAGGGGGACATCCTCTTCACTCACGTCACGCTCGTTCCGTACTCGAAAAACGGCGAACAGAAGACCAAACCGACCCAACACAGCGTCAAGGAGCTTCGTTCTATCGGGCTCCAGCCGGACATCCTCGTCGGGCGCGCGGACGATAAACTCGAACCGCACACGAAAGAGAAGATCGCGCTGTTTTGCGACGTTCCGACGGACGCCGTCTTCTCGAACCCGGACGTCGAGGACATCTATCACGTGCCGCTGATGGTCGAAGAGGAGGGCTTAGACGAGTACGTCATGCAGGAACTCGGTCTCGCCGACGATGCGCTGCCGACGGCCGACCGCGACAACCGCTGGCGCGAGGTCGTCACCCGCGAGCGCGAGGGCGAGGTCGACATCGCGCTCGTCGGCAAGTACGACCTGGAGGACGCGTACATGTCCGTCAACGAGGCGCTGAAACACGCGGGTCTCGCGAAAGGCGTCAACGTGAACGTCCAGTGGGTCGACTCCGACGAGATGATCGACGAAACCGACGGCGGCGAACACCGACGCCGGCTCGAAGCGGCCGACGGGATCGTCGTTCCCGGCGGGTTCGGATCCCGCGGCACCGAAGGGAAGATCCGGGCGATACAGTACGCTCGCGAACACGACGTGCCGTTTCTCGGACTGTGCCTCGGCTTCCAGATGGCCGTCGTCGAAGTGGCGCGGAACGTGCTCGGCTACGAAGACGCACACAGCGCCGAGATGGACGAGGAGACGAGCAACCCCGTCATTGACATCCTCCCGGAGCAGTACGAGGTGTCTGATATGGGCGGGACGATGCGTCTCGGCGCGCACCAGACCGACATCACGCCGGGGACGCTCGCCGAGGACGTGTACGGCGGTTCAGCGTGCACGGAGCGACACCGACACCGCTACGAGGTCAATCCGAACTACTTCGAGGACTTCGCCGAGACGGATCTGGTCTTCTCGGGTCGCGCGGGCAACCGCATGGAGATACTCGAACTCGACAGTCACCCGTACTTCCTGGGCACGCAGTTCCACCCCGAGTTCCGCTCCCGGCCGGACCGCGCGTCGCCGCCGTTTGTCGGACTCGTCGACACCGTGATGGAACGCGCCGGCGTCGACGGTGCCGACGACGCGGCCGAGGCAACGGAGGTGGAAGCCTGATGGTCGACGTAGACTCGTTCATCGACGAGAAGATAGCCGAGATAGCCGACGCGGTCGGCGACGCGAACGCCGTCATCGCGCTGTCGGGCGGCGTCGACTCGTCGACGGCCGCCGCGCTGGCGTACGAGGCCATCGGCGACCAGTTGACACCCGTCTACGTCGACACCGGCCTGATGCGGAAAGGCGAGACCGATCAGTTGAGAGAGACGTTCGACTACATGGACTCGCTCCGGATAGTCGACGCCCGGGACCGGTTCCTCGACGCGCTCGGAGACACGACCGACCCCGAGGAAAAGCGCCACATAATCGGCGAGCAGTTCATCCGGGAGTTCGAGACCGTCGCGAAGGAGGTCGACGCGGACTACCTCGTACAGGGGACCATCTACCCTGACCGCATCGAGAGCGAGGGGACGATCAAGTCCCACCACAACGTCGGCGGACTGCCCGACGTGGTCGACTTCGACGGTATCGTCGAGCCGATGCGCGACCTCTACAAGGACGAGGTCCGCGAGGTCGCCCGCGAACTCGACCTCGACGAACTCGTCGCCGAGCGGATGCCGTTCCCGGGTCCCGGACTCGCGGTTCGGATCATCGGCGAGGTCACCGAGGAGAAACTCGAGGTCGCGCGCGAAGCGAACCACGTCGTCGAGGAGGAACTGGTGGAGTACGAGCCCTGGCAGGCGCTGGCCGCCGTCATCGGCAAGGCGACGGGCGTCAAGGGGGACAACCGCGTCCACGGTTGGGTCGTCTCCGTCCGCTCCGTCGAATCGCGGGACGGCATGACCGCCCGCGCCCAAGAGATCGACTGGGAGACGCTCCAGCGGATCCAGTCCCGGATCACCGGTTCTCACGAGAACGTCGCGCGGGTCGTCTACGACGTGACACACAAGCCGCCGGCCACCATAGAGTACGAGTGATGCAGGTAGTGTTCGCGGGCCACGACGACGAGGGACTGATTGTGAACCTGGAAGGCGAGGGGAACGAGGTCGCGACGGTCGAGGAGATAGCCACGCGCCCCGCGCTGGAGGAGGCCGGCATCGTCGACGCGGACCTGTTCGTCCTGACGGACGTGGAACAGGCGACCGCCGTCCCCATCGCGAAAGACCTCAACGACGACCTCCGCGTCGTCATCTACTCGCGGGACTCGTTCCCGGAGTTCGCCAGCGCGCAGGTCGACCTCGCAGTCGACCCCGACCTGCTCGGCCCGGACGCGGTCGCCGAGGAACTGAGCGGTACTGCGTAACCGCTGAGTACGAAAGTGCCGGGCAGTTCCGACTGCTCGACTGTTCTGTGTGGCGTTATGTCCCACTCCGTTCGGCTGCTATCGGTTCTCGACGGGGGTCCACGTTCGGTCCGTCTCCCCGACGTAGCGAGAGCGCGGTCTGATGAGGCGGTTGTCGTCTAGCTGTTCCAGGCAGTGCGCCATCCACCCGCCGACTCGGGACACCCCGAACGTCGCCGTGAACAGGTCCCGCGGGACGCCGACGCCGCGCAGCAGGGCCGCGGTGTAGAACTCGACGTTCGTCTCCAACCGTCGGTCCGGCTTGTGCTCGGCCAGAACGTCGACGGCGACGTTCTCGAACTCCCGGACAGTCTCGAAGAAGGAGTCGTCGCCCGCCGCCTCGTAGAACCGCTCGGCGGCCGTCGAGAGCACCGCCGCCCGCGGGTCCCGGACGCGGTAGACACGGTGGCCAAAGCCCATCAGTCGCTCGCCGGACTCCAGCGTCTCGCGGACGTACGCCTCGGCGTCGCCGGACTCGTGGACCTCTTCCAGCATGTCGAGGACAGGGCCGGGAGCACCGCCGTGCAGTGGACCTTTGAGCGTCCCGACGGCGGCCGCCGCCGCGCTGACGACGTCCGATTCGGTCGAGACCACCGTTCGGGCGCTGAACGTCGACGCGTTCAGGCCGTGGTCTATCACGGTGTTGAGATAGGTTTCCAGCCCCCGCACTTGTGGGTCGCTCGGCTCCTCTCCCGTCAGCATGTAGAGGTAGTTCGCCGCGTGGCCCAGTTCCTCGCGGGGCGCGACCGGTTCCGCTCCCTGGCGGTAGCGCCAGTACGCCGCGACGATGGTCGGCAGTACGGCGATGACGCGTCGGGCGTCCTCTCGCGGGTTCTCCTCGCCCGTTCCGAGATTCGCCGCCGCAGCGCCCATCCGAAGGGCGTCCATCGCGGGCTTTTCCTCCTCGGCGGCCCGCCGGAGGACCGCCCGAACCTCGTCTCCCACTTCGCGGCGGTTCGCGAGATCGGCGCGGAATTCGGCGAGTTCGTCGGCGGCAGGAAGGCGGTCGTTCAACAGGAGGAAGACGCTCTCCTCGTACGTCGCGTCGACCGCGAGTTCCTTGACCGGGAACCCGCCGATAACGAGTTCGCCGGACTCGCCGTCGATGTAGCTGAGTCGCGTCTCGGCGACCGTGATACCCTCGAGTCCTCGATTGAGGTCTGATCCGGGCATATCGGTTTGTTATGCGGGCGGCGGTATAAGTTGTGGCGACGTGTCGTGGCAGGAACAAGACGGTGCCGCACGTCGGTGAGTCGTGGACCGCGAACCGTCGGCCAAACACGCGGTTTCGCCGCTTGCTACGCCCGGTCCGAAACGACGTCTGTCCCCGGTGAGGGGTGCCTCTGACAACCGGCTGGCGTGCCGGGGACAGTGGGATGACAGGAGCCTGGGACCAACCGTGAGGCCGCCTGTAGTTTAGTGTTCCAGTACCGTTCCGCCAGCGCCGACGGCGATGTCGGTGGTGCTCTGGAGCACCGCCTTCAGGTTCTCGCCGGTCGGCGTGTCGGCCTGCGTCCACTGATCGCCGTCGTACTCGTACAGTTTCCCTCCACCGCCGACGGTGTAGCCTTCGCCTGACGTGATGATGACGTCTTGCAGGCCGGCGTCGCCGGTGTCGGCCGAGGTCCACTGGGATCCGTCGTAGTGAAACACCATACCGCCGCCGCCGGAGACCCAAACGCCGTCGCAACCGTCGCTGTCGGCGTCATCAGACTCCGTCTGATGGGCTGTCTCGCTTCGCGAGACAACGCCGTAGAAGTTGACGTTGGCGTCCTGCAGACCGATCGGCTCCCAGGTCGCGCCGTCGGTCGTCTCGAAGACGCGGCCGTTCGAGTCGACGGCGTGGCCGGAGCGGTCGTCGTGGAAGTCGATGGACTGGATCGCGGAACCGCTTCCGGGCGTCACGTACTCCCACGTGCCGGACTCGCCGTTCTCGAAGCTGTAGTAGATCTTTCCGGAGTCGCCCGCCACGTACACGTTCGCGCTGCCACCTTCGCCGGTCACAGCGACGTCGTTGTAGTTGTTCGTGTTGTCGTTGGGTGCGGAGTGGTCCTCGAGGTTGCCCGTTTCGACGTCGTACTCTCCGATTACTCCGCTCGACCCGACGAACCACATGCGCGTGCCGTAGTCCGTCGTGTCCGAACCGTACAGGTCGTTACCGTTGCCGGTCGGCCCGCCGTCGAGGACCTTCTTCCATCCTTCGTTCGTGCGGTGGATGACGATACCGCCCTCACCGACGGCGTAGTAGCCGTTGGTCGTGACTTCGGTGCCGTGGAGAGTGCCCTCCGTCGGTGTCTCGACTGCCCGCCACTCTTCATCGCTCGCCTGCACGCTTGTCGGTACCGCAGCGATCGCGGCCGTGCCGCCGATCGCCTTCAGGACCGTTCGTCGATTCGGGTTTGAGTCGAACATGCTACATCCGGGACGTACCGGCATAGGGTATTAAACCCGAGAAGTAGTTTGGTCGGATTAACTCCTTTTGCGCGGTTTTATTGTATATAAGAAAGTCTATGTCGGATTGTGTATGTTCTCGTGATTGGTGTTGAGACAGTTCAATACATACGATTTAATAGAAACGGCCTGAACTGTAAATGGTAATATACAGTTCATTTTTAGCAGAGCTCGGGAACCGTCTCTGGACAGGGCCTCACGAGTTGCCAGTTGTCGGGCCGTTCGCCTTTGCTGTGGACACCTAGCCGACTGCCCAGGTGACGAGCGTTCCGCCGCTCTAACCGAAGCAGGCTCTGGTGAATCGCCAGAAGGCGTTTGATTTCACTGTTTCACGGCTCGCTTGATGTTGTAGACCGTACACATCAG
>NZ_JAXHGL010000001.1:0-969361 GCF_034808085.1 Halostella sp. PRR32 | reverse complement strand
AGGCATCGGCGATTTCCCGCTTCACTTCCTTTGATTTGACGACCTATCCCGTCGCCTTACAGCGATTCACCAGTGCCCCGAAGCAGAACAACATCATCGCGACGCATAACGGCCAGATATATCTCCGAGGCGGCGGTACGTCATCGTATGGCACTCGATCGGTATCCTGAGCTCGACGCTGACGAGGGCGAGGTTGTCGACGCCGAAGTCGCGGTGACAGACGACGTACTCGTCAAGGCGTTCGCCCTCGGCCCGGGCGCGACGCTCGACCCGCACGAACACGCCGATTCGACGAACGTCTTCCACGTCGTCGAGGGAACCGTCACCGTCCTGCAAGACGGCGAGGAAGAGCAGGTGAGCGCGCCGGGCGTGGTCCTCCACGAGCGGGGCGTCGGTCACGGCGCTCGCAACGACGGCGATGAGACGGCGGTCCTGACCGCGAGCCTCTGTCCGATGCCGGGGTAGTTACGCCGGCCCGTCCGCGACGGTCCGCTGTCGCTCGACGTACTTCGCGAGCAGGTCCGCCTCGAAGTGGACCGGATCGCCCACCGACTTCTCCGAGAGGGTGGTCACCTCGCGCGTCGTCGGCACCACGGCGACGGCGAACGTCTCACGGCCGACGTCCGCGACGGTGAGACTGATGCCGTCTATCGCCACCGCGCCCTTCTCGACGAGATACTGCTCGTACCCGTCCGGAAGCCGGAACTCGTAGCGCCAGCCGTCGCCGTCCGGTTCGATAGCCGCGACCCGTGTAACGGTGTCGACCGTCCCCCTGACCACGTGACCGTCGAGGGCGTCGTCGAGAGCGACCGGCCGCTCGACGTTGACCTCGTCGCCCGCGGAGCGGTCGGCGAGGTACGTTCGAGTCACGGTCTCCCGCGAGCAAAACGCCTCGAACCACCCGTCTCCGACCCGTTCGGCGGTCAGACAGACGCCATCGATGCCGACGCTGTCTTCCGCGTCGAGGTCGGCTGTGTCCGTCGCTACACGTAGCCGACAACCCCCGTCGGTACGGTCGATCGATCGCAGTACGCCTGTCGTCTCCACCACTCCGGTGTACATCGTCGTCCGGACCCTCCCACGCCGACGAGAAGAATCTTTCCAATCCTGTTTTGCGTCACGTATATGTTATTACTTTTCCGGACGCTTCGCCAGCCCCGCGAGGTGATCCGCCTCCTCCGAGATGATCGTTTCGGCACCGAGACGGGCGGCGTTCTCGCTCCCCGGGAGACAGAAGACCGGAACGCCGTTGACGATACCCGCGGTCGCCCGCGTGCCGACGACTCTCGTCCCGATCTCGTCGTAGGACAACAGTCGAAACAGCTCGCCGAACCCGGGGAGTTCCTTGTCGAACAGCCGTTTTGCCGCTTCTATCGTGACGTCGTCGGGCGTGACTCCGGTACCTCCGCTCGTGACGATCACGTCGACATCACCCCGACCGACGAGATTGTCGAGCGTTCCTTCGATTCTGTCGTACTCGTCAGGGATCAGTTCCCGCGTCACCACCTCGTCGTCGTCCGCCTCCATCGCCGCAGTGATGGTGTCGCCTGCCGGATCGTCAGAGAGCGTCCGGGACGACGACACCGTAACGACCGCAACGCCGAGCGTGTCGAGGTCGTGGGCGTGATGGTCGTGGCTGTGGTCGTGGCCGGCGTGATGGCCGCTATTGTCTCCGTGTCCGTCGCCGCCGTGGTCGGCCTGCTCGTCGTCGCGGCTTTCGGATCCCCCATCGTCCAACTGACCCGCTGAGTGATTCTGGCTCTCTGACGCTTCCGAGGACTCGTCGACAGCTTCGTCTACCCCGGTTTCGGCTTCATCGTCCGGTTCGGCTGTGGTTTCGACTTCGTCATCGCCTTCAGTTGTCTCGCTCTCGGCTTCCTCCGTTTCGGACTCGGAGTCCGTCTCCGCTTCGTCGGGTTCGTCGTCCTCCACCCCCCGTCGCGTATCGCGTGACTGGAAATCGACCATACCCGTCACTTCCAGCGGACGCCACTAAAGTGTCTCCCGAGTCACGGCGGCCCGAATTCGACCCAGCGGTAGGCGGAGTCGAGCGGCAGCGTTTTGCCTCCGGCGGTCGACGGCGTTCCCATGCAGGCGGTCAAATTCACCGGCCACGGCGACACCGACGTCATCGAGTACGGCGAGTTCCCGGACCCGGACCCGGCTTACGACGAGGTCCTGGTCGACGTGAAAGCCGGCGCGTTGAACCATCTCGACGTTTGGACGCGCCGCGGCCTCCCCCATATCGACCTCGAAATGCCCCACGTTCCGGGGAGCGACGCCGCCGGCGTCGTCGACGCTGTCGGCGACGGCGTCTCGCGGTTCGAACCCGGCGACCGCGTCGCTCTGCTCGCCGGCACGTGGTGCGGCGAGTGCGAGTACTGCCGCGACGGCGACGTCGCGATGTGCGTGAACTTCGGCGTGATCGGCGAACACAAACCCGGCGTTCACAGCGAGTTTGCGGCTATCCCCGAGCGAAATCTCGTTCCCGTCCCCGAGGGAGTCGACTGGGAGACGGCCGCGGCCGCGCCGCTCGTGTTCCAGACCGCCTGGCGGATGCTCATCTCCCGCGGCGACGTGTCGCCGGGCGAGGACGTTCTCGTCCTCGGTGCCAGCGGCGGCGTCGGCCACGCTGCCGTTCAGATCGCCGATCACGCCGGCGCGACGGTGTACGCGACCGGCAGCAGCGACGAGAAACTCGAATACGCCCGCGAGTGCGGCGCGGACCACGTCGTCAACTACGAAACGGCGGACTTCGCGAGCGAGATCCGCGACCTCACGGGCAAGCGCGGGGTCGACGTCGTCGTCGACCACGTCGGCGCGGCCACGTGGACGGACTCGCTCGCCAGTCTCGCCAAGGGCGGTCGCCTGCTCACGTGCGGCGCGACGACAGGTCCCGCGCCGGAGACGAACATCAATCGCATCTTCTGGAACCAGTTGCAGGTCATCGGGTCGACGATGGCGACGCCGGGCGAGGCGGACGACGTCCTCGAACTCGTCTGGGACGGAACGTTCGAACCGCGCATCCGCGATGTCTTGCCGATGAGCCGGACGGTTCGCGCCCACGAGATGCTGGAGAACCGTGAGGGCTTTGGCAAAGTGGTCGTAAAACCAGACAGTGAGCTCTGACGACGCGGGCGGCTACGTCCACGACCCCGACGACGACGCTGCAGCGGTCGGAACGAACTCCGCGACGGTCGAACCCGGTCCGGAACAGGGCCGCGAGTTCGACTGGCGTGGCTGGACGCTGGTCGGCGTCATCATCGTCTCGTTTCTGGTCGTGCCGGCGATCATCCTGGTTCGGCCCCCCGCCTTACCGTGGGAGGTCGCGCTACTCGTACTCCCGCTCCTGCCCGCGTTTTTACTCGGCGGGACTGCGGTCTGGTCGGCGGTACGCAGCGGAAAAGAAAGCGGCGGGTCGTAGCGGCCGTTAGCCGTGCAGCGAAACGGCGCTTGACGTCTCGTTGGCGGTAATCTCGTCGTCGGTTTCGTTGTCGTCGGTCTCGTTGTCGTCGATCACTCCTCCGAACGTCTCGACACTCACCATCGCGTCGTCGACGATGGGAGCGCCCGTTTCGTTGATGTACGGACCGTCTTCACTGCCGTTCGTGGCGACGAAGTCGTACGTCTCGTTCTCGTTCGTGTCGAGGTGCGGCATCGCGATCAGCGTCTCGTTCTCGCCGAGCGTCGTGTTCTCGAACGTCGCGCCGGAGACGTTGAACAGTCTGACCGGGATGTCGCTGTGTTCGCCGGGTTCGAGATACTCGGAGACGCCGATGACGCTGCCGATGGCGTCCCCCTCTAGTAGGCTCTCGTTGTGGATCGCGACGAAGCCACCCTCGGAGAGATTCACAGACTCTATGCCGACTATCTCGCCAGACGTGGTCTGGTTGTCGAACTGAACAGTCGCGTTGGCTTCCAGTTCAACCGCGGCGTCACCGGTGACGTTGTCCTCAGTGGCGTTGTCCTCCGTGACATCGTCCGTCACATTGTCTTCAGTGACGTTGTCCTCAGTCACGTTGTCTTCCGTCGCGTTCTCCATCGTCTCGTTGCTGATCGTCTCGTTCGTACCGCCGGTGACGAACTCACCGGTCTCTTCGAGATAGGGTCCGTCTTCGGTACCGTTCGAGGTGACGAAGTCGTAGACCAGGTTGTCGTTCGTATCCTGGTGTGCCATCGCGATGAGCGTCTGGCTCTCCGTCAGCTCCGTATCTTCGAACTCCGCACCGGGCACGTCGAACAGTTCGACCGTCACGTTCTCGTGTTCGCCGGCGGGGAGGAACTCGGAGACGCCGATGACGCTGCCGATGACGTTCCCTTCTAACAGGGTTGCGTCGTGGATGGCGACGAACGTCCCGTTCGTGCTGTTGACCGAATCGATCACCACGCTCGTCCCCTCAGAACTCTGGTTCTCGAACGTGACGTTGGCGTTCGGTTCGAACTCGGTCATGTTCGTGACATTGTCCTCGGTGACGTTGTCCGTCACGTTGTCCTGTGTCACGTTGGTGACGTTGTCGTCAGTGACATTGTCTTCCGTCACGTTGTCTTCCGTCGCATTGTCCTCCGTCACATTGTCCGCTCCGGGTACTTCGATGGTGATGTAGGCGTCGTCAGTAGCTATCTGCTGTTCTTCGCCGTCCTCGGTAACGTTGTCTTCGGTGACGTTATCCTCGGAGACGTTATCCTCGGTAACGTTGTCTTCAGTGACGTTGTCTTCAGTGGCGTTGTCCTCCGCTACGTCGTCCTCGATCGTCACCAATCCGTCGTCCGTGACGGGCGTACCGTTCTCGTAGGTGTACGGTCCGTCTTCGCTGCCGTTCGTGGCGACGAAATCGTACTCGAGGTTGTCGTTCGTGTCCTGATGCGGCATCGCGACGAGTCGCTGATCCTCGCTAAGCGTCTCGTTCAGCGTGACCGTCACGTTCTCGTGTGCACCCGCGGTCAGGTACTCCGAGGAACCGATGACGGCCCCGATCTCGTAGTCGTCCTCTTCGCCGACGGGTTGGACACTGACGTCACGGTCGTCTGAGTCGTCAGTCTCGTCCGCCGGGGTCGTCTCGTCGGATTCGGTCACCTCGTGGATGGCGATGAAACCCCCGTCTGAGAGGTTCGTCGAGTTGACATTGACTGCGGTCCCGTTCGACATCTGATCGTCGAAGGTGACGTTCGCAGTCGGTGCTTCTTCACTGTCATTGTCCGTGACGTTCTCGGTGACGTTGTCTTCGGTGACGTTGTCAGTCACGTTGTCTTCAGTCACGTTGTCCGTCAGGTTTGCGGTGATGTTATCCGTCAGATTCGCGGAAATGTTCTCTGACAAGTTCGCAGGGATATTGTCCGTCAAGTTCATCGGTCCGTCTCCAAGGTCGATGATGACGACGAAGTTTTCGACACTGAGGTTCTCCACGGTGAGATTCTGGACCGTAACGTTCTCGACGGTGAGGTTTTCGACGGTCAGGTTCTCGATAGTGACGTTCTCGACCGTCCGGTTCTCTTCAGTGATGGCTTCAGTTACGTTGTCCTCGGTGACATTGTCCGTCACGTTGTCTTCGGTGACGTTCTCGGTGACGTTGTCCTCCGTCACGTTCTCGGTGACGTTGTCCTCCGTCACGTTGTCTTCACCGGGCACCTCGATCAGAACGAACCCGTCGTCAGTGACGGGTACACCGGTTTCGTTGACGTACGGGCCGTCTTCACTGCCGTTCGAGGCGACGAAGTCGTAGTTCCGGTTGTCGTCCGTGTCCTGATGCGGCATCGCGATGAGCGTCTGGCTCTCCGTCAGCTCCGTATCTTCGAACTCCGCACCGGGCACGTCGAACAGTTCGACCGTCACGTTCTCGTGTTCGCCGGCGGGGAGGAACTCGGAGACGCCGATGACGCTGCCGATGACGTTCCCTTCCAGCAGGGTAGCGTCGTGGATGGCGACGAACGTCCCGTTCGTGCTGTTGACCGAATCGATCACCACGCTCGTCCCCTCAGAACTCTGGTTCTCGAACGTGACGTTGGCAGTCGATTCGAACTCGGTTACGGCTTCCGTGTCGTTCCCTTCCCCGGTCTCTTCATCCTCGATAGCTCCGTCTTCCTCCGTTTCGACCGTTACGCCTGCCGTCGAGGTGACTACCTCGCCGTTGGTAGTGTACGCGTCGTCCGTCGACGCGTCGACTCCATCGAACACGCGGTTAACGTTCGTGTCCCGGTGAAGCACCGCGACCACGGTCGTGTCCGATTCTATCGACTGGTTTAGCTGGATCTGGAAGTCGTTGTGCTCGCCGGCGGGCCGGAACTCGGAGACACCGATGACCTCACCGTCCACTGACCCCTCGTGGAGGACGACGAAGCCCCCCTCCGGGACGTATGCGGACTCGATCTGGATCGAATCTCCCGCCGTTGTCTGATCTTGTATCGATACGTTCGGCGACTCGTCTTGGGCTGTCGGTGCGGCGGCAGCGGTTGCTACCCCCGTCGATAGGACCATCAAGACGGCTACAAAAACGGCACTGAATTTGGTTGTTTTTCGTCTCATGCGCGCTTGAAACGGTCCACGACGACGAAAATAAACGCCGTCGAACGTTTAGATCGACCGCGGAGATAAACTGCGACGTAACACTGACAGTAGTTCGATCCGTCCGGTGTCGTCGGCGTGGTCGACCGCTGAACGGTGCAGTTCGGACCATCGGTAACAGCGTATACGGCCGTCAGAACCCGGTAATTCGGTGTTACTCGGCCGATGAGACGTACCGAACCGTGGAAAAACGAACGATTAGCGTTCCTACCTGTCGTGAGGAGGTCCTGTCGCCTAAAAGAGGGTCACAGGCGAGGCGTGTACGCTGTAACCCGAGAAAATCGGATGTTCGTCACCCCAGAACCGTGGCCGGCGGCGCTTCGTACGCGGCGTCCAGTTGGTCGATAACGGATGCCGTCGGCTCGAGGTCCCGTTCGGGCGCATCTTTGACGTACGTTTCGAGCGCCCGCTTGATCCGCCAGGCTTCGAAGCACGTCAGTGCCAGGTCGTTCGCTTCGACCTGTTCGAGGACGGCGTGAGCCCACCACGGCGGCGATTCCTCTGCTTCTGCCGCCGCTTCGAGTTCGCGGAGCATCACGTCGTGAAGGACCCACCGCTCCGCCCGCGTCAGATCGAGCGGTTCTGCGCCAGTGTCCGGCGTGGTCGTACTCATTGGTTATCAGGGATGGTTCCCTACGTTCTCCTACGGGCCGGCGGACTATTAAACCTGTCATTGAGGTCTTACTATTCCAAAGTAATTTGAGTTTTTTCAGACTGGACAGGCGTTTTAGTTCGTTTGATTAATACGAATGTATGGTTACAAGGTAATACCGAAACCAGTCGATCAGTTCCCTTCAGTCACTCTACGTCCCTGCGCATCGCGATCTGGAACCAGGGGCAGAGACGGAGCTGTCGATACCACTGGGGGTTCCGGTGAAGGCGCTCGTAGGGGACCCACATGAGGCCGGCGACCTCCTCTTCGTTGGGGTCGAGAGTCGTGTCGCTGAGTGTTACCTGAAGGACCGCACAGACCTCGTGTTCGACGCCGGCGTTCTCGTAGTATCGCTTGTACTCGAACTTATCGGTCAGACGTAATTCGTCGTACTGGTCCGGCGTGATCCCGAGTTCCTCTTCGAGGCGCTGGCGCGTCGCCTCTTTCTGCGTCTGGCCCTCGACCGGATGCGAAGCGACGGTACCGTCCCAGTGGGTGTCCCATAGACGCTTGTCCGGACTCCGCTGTGCCAGCAGGATCCGTCCCTCCTCGTCGAAGACGAGAGCGGTGAACGCGCGGTGGCGGATACCGTCTCCCGTGTGGGCCGCTAATCTGTTAACCAGTCCTTGCTCGTTGTCGTCCGCGTCGACGCCGATGACATCCTGTCCGGCGTTCTCGTGGACTGCCTCGTCCGCAGTCCCCTCGTTGGCACTCATGGCAGACAGATTGTCTGGGTGGGTCAAACAGTCTTCGGATCAGTCCGGGTTAGGGTCGTACGTTTCGCCCACTCTGGTTTTGAGACGGCGGCGTTCCGTGACGAGATGGAGGTCGGCCGCCGAGATCATTTCCCCGTCGAGGCTGTAATTTATCGACTCGTCGGCGTCGGTCGTGATCGTCAGTTCGGGCGTATGGCGCTGAACGATGTCGACGGCGTCGCCGCCGAACAGCCGCCGTCCGACAGCGTCCCCGACCAGGTCTATCGCCGGTTCGTCCTCGATGACGGTCACTTCGAACAGGCCGTCCTCGACGTTCGCCTGCGTTCGGCCGTCTCGCATCGGGCGACGACAGTTCCCCACGAAGACGATCAGCGCCTCGCCGCTCCAGGGTTCGGCGATCTCGTCGCTCGTCTGGACCTGCAGCGGGACGGCGTCGAACTCCGGCAGCGTTCGTAGCGTGCTGACGACGTACGCGACGACGCCGATCCGCTCTTTCAGTTCCGAACTGGTGTTGACGCTGGCGTCGGCCGTGAGGCCGCCGACACAGGAGTTGATGAACGGCTCGTCGTTCGCTCGTCCGAGGTCGATCACGCGCTCCTCACCACGTTCTATCACGTCGAACGCGTCGGCGATGCTCGTCACGCCGACGTTCCCCGCGAAGTTGTTGCCGGTGCCCGCGGGAACGGCGCAGAACGTCACGTCCTCGAAAGCGTCGGCCCGGTCGATGCCGCGGACCACCTCGTTCAGCGTCCCGTCCCCGCCGGCCGCAGCGATGACATCGGCTCCCGCCTCGGCCGCCTCGGCCGCCAGATCGGCGGCGTCTCCTTCACCCTCCGTCTCCCGCACGTCGAACCCGTGGTCGGCGGCCCGGCCGTGGATTTCCGGGCCGTGGTCGGCGCTACCGCTCTGTGGATTCATCACGAGCACGCGTCGTTCGTCGGCCGCTTCTGTGTCACTCACTCCGATCCCCTCGACCGGACGTACGTGGTCGACGTGCAAATGGACCGGGGGCTGCCGGAGAGCGGACCAACCGACAGTTAAGGCTACCGCGGTCGTACGGCTAGCGTGTTCGCTATCGACCTTCACTCCCATACGCGGTTTTTCCACGGTCGACCGCGCCTCGGCGAGTTCTACGATCCGATCGGGTTTCGGATGTTGGTCTGGGCGGCCAAGCGCCGCGGCCTCCACGGCCTCGCCACGACCAATCACGACTACTATCGACAGTTCGAGACGCCGGACGACTTCGTGGTCATCCCCGGAATCGAGGTCACGACGACTCGGGGACACGTTCTCGTTATCGGTCCCGACCCGCCGAAAGAGACGCGTCCGGAGACGCTCACTCCCCGTGAAACCGTCGATTTAGCCCACGAACGCGACTGTGCGGCGATCATCGCGCACCCCTACCGGAACAGCACGGTTCGGGACGTCGACGCGCCGTTCGACGCCATCGAAATCAACGGCAAGCACCCGAGAACGCGACCGTGGGTCGAGCATCTCGCCAGAGGGCACGACCTCCCGATGACCGGCGGCAGCGACGCGCACTACCCGTTCGAGGTCGGCCGGGCCTTCACGACCGTCGACACCACGGAACTCACCCCGGAAAGCGTCGTGGCGGCCATCCGGGACGGGAGAATCGAGGCGCAGGTCGGCCACGGGTTCCCGAACGGACTCCTCAGGCCGGCCTACCGGAAGATCCACGAGTGGAAAGGCTACCTCGACAAGCCCGAGTGGCTGACCCCCGGCGTCGGCGCGCCGCCCGGCGAACAGGAAAACCAGCCGTGACGACGTGCGAGGGCGCGAGCTATCGGTAGCCGTTCACGACCAGAACGAGTCCGAAGACGACGCCGAGTACGACGAGTACGGCACCGCTCAGGACCGTTGAGATGTCGAAACCAGCAGGATTGCCGAAATCCGGCATAGATATATCCCCCGGCAAAGCGCAATAAAGGCCCCCACCAAACACGGGAAACGTCCCGATCAAGGTTCGAGAGGCGACACCCATACTGAATCTTCGTGAACAGCCCCGGCCAGGACTTCTACCGGCCTCACCCCCGTTTCTCATTCAGTATCAGCCGCGTCTTCGTGTTGACGACTTCCTCCAGTTCGCGGGCCTGCGTGATCAGTTCGTTCACGCCCTGCGTGTCGGAGGCGTCGACGATGAGAACGACGTCTTCCTCGCCGCTGACCTGCCAGACGAAATCGACTTCCTCCCACTCGGCGATCCGTTCCGAAACGGCCGTCGTGTCCACGTCCACGGCGACGCTGACCTCGATCATCGCCTTCACGTTGCCCGTCCGGGTGGCGACCGTAAACCGCTCGATGACTCCCTCTTCGGTCATCCGTTCGACGCGGTTGCGGACCGTCCCTTCCGACGTTCCGACCTCGTTCGCGATCTCGGTGTACGGCGTTCGCGCGTCGCGTCGAAGCACGTTCAGTATCTTCTGGTCCAGGCTGTCCATTGAGATGTGTACGTACCGTGTCCCCTCACTTGACGATTACGAAATTCGTAACATAGCTTCGAAAGCAAGGTTTATGACGCCCGGACCTGTACGCACTTCGTAACGATGAACGCCTACGTAGCGCTCGAAGGTGGTCGCGTGGTCGAGGCACGCGGCCGTTCCCCGGGGACTACCCGCGGCGAACTGGTTTTCACGACAGCGTACACGGGATACGAGGAGAGCCTCACCGACCCGTCCTACGAGGAGCAGGTGCTCACCTTCTCCTACCCCCTGATCGGCAACTACGGTGTGCGAGAGGACCGCTTCGAATCCGACCGTGTCCACCCGCGTGCTGTCGTCGCCCGCGAACTCACCGATGACGTCGCGGAGTGGCTGACCGAGGAGGACGTTCCCTCCGTCGACCACATCGATACGCGAGACCTGGTGACCGACATCCGCGAGGGCGGTGCGATGAAATGCGGTATCGCCGTCGGCGAGGACGTCACCGAAGCGGACGCGCTCGCCGAACTAGAATCCTGTCGCGGGATGAGCGAACACAAAGACATCGGCGCGCAGGTCAGCGTCGCGAACGCGACCGTTCACGAGGGCGACGCCGACGGCGAGTACGCCGGAACGGACGTCGCACTGGTCGACTGCGGCGCGAAGGGTTCTATCGTCGACTCGCTGGTTGCTCGCGGTGCCACCGTTCACGTACTCCCCTACGACGCGACCGAGGCGGACGTCGAGGCTGTCGACCCCGACCTCCTGTTCATTTCGAACGGCCCCGGTGATCCTGCGAACTTCGAAGCCGCCGAGGAACTCGTCGACGCGTTCGTCGGCGAGGTGCCCCTCGCCGGCATCTGCCTCGGTCAGCAGGTCGTCGCCCGCGCGCTCGGCGGCACCACCGAGAAGATGGACTTCGGACACCGCGGCGTCAACCAGCCGGTTCGCGACCTGGAGACCAACCGCGTGGTAATGACCACGCAGAACCACGGCTACACGGTGGGCGACCCCGGCGATGTCCTCGAAGTGACGCAGAGAAACGTCAACGACGACACGCCGGAGGGCTTAGACAGCGACGAACTGGACGTAATCACGCGCCAGTACCACCCCGAGGCGAACCCGGGACCCAACGACTCCCTCGACTTCTTCGACGACGTGCTGGCGATGACCAATCACCACATCGAGGCCGCGCCCGCCGACGACTGACGTAGTCTGCGCTCACAGCGGTTTCCCGTCGCTGCTCCGGCGATTCGAACACGCTCCGGCGGTGAAGGTGCTTGCGGATTTTCTTGCGGTTCCATCCTTACATATGGCCGTTCCCAGACGGTCGTTCTGCCTGAAACGGACGGAACAGAGTGCAACGATGTGGTCGGATTAACCCGGCCCGTACGCACTGATCGCGTATGGCGAAACAGTGCGCGAACTGCGGGGTTGTCGTCGACAACAGACAGCTTTCGGGCAGCGTCCACGAGATGCCGCCGCTTCGCTGTCCCGAGTGCGAGGAGTACGTTATCTGGGGGCCGGTCGAACAGTCAGAAGCATACTGAGGCGGTCGCACGTACCGGTTTCTCGGTCGGCAGCGCTTTCGGTACAGTCGGAATTCGGAATCGGAGTGGAATCGCGAGACGTTACAGGTCTCCGGCGACGATGTCGGCGACGCGCTGGGGGTCGAACAGTTCCGCGTCGACGTCGTACACCTGCCGCGCGGCGCGCTCGGTGACGACGAGATTCGTGATCGGTCCCTGGTACAGCGGACCGCCGCGGTACACGTCGTTGTTTTGTATGGCGGTCAACTCGCTGGCGACGTTGTGGTCCTCCATGTACGCGACGATGGTGTTCTGGAACTCCTCCTGTGTTTGGCCCTCGTGACCGCGGAACAGGAGCACGTCGGGGTCGATTTCGAGCAGCGTCTCGTAGTCGACTTGGCCGCGAGTCGAGTGGAAGTCCTGTACGTCAGTCTCGGCCAGGGCATCGCGAACGCCCAGATCCCGCCACTGCTTGAAGCTGGTCCCCTCGCTGATCAGATACGGGGAGAAGGCATCGGGCTCGTTGCCGCCGGCCCACATGGTCGCGACCGCGGGACGCTCGCTTTCGGGCGGGACGATCTCTTCGACGCTCGACTGGAACTCGTCGTGGAGGTCGACGAACGCCTCGTACCGGTCGACTCGCTGGAACACTTCCGCGAGCTTCCCGAACGCCTCGTACAGCGAGAGATACCGGTAGTCCTCGTGCCACTCGTACCCCGTCGAGAAGATGCTGTTGCCGAAGAAGGGGGCGACGGTCTCCTCGATATCGTCGATGTCGCTCTGTTCCCACGATTTGAACCGATTCATGAGGAAGTTCGGGTCGATGACGTGGACGTCGCCGTCGAGTTCGATGAACTTCTCCGGGTCGACGCCGTCGTCGGACAGCCGCGTTATCTCCTCGATGTCGACGCTGACGTCCGGGATATCATCGTAGTACTGAGTGTGATACCGCGACGGGAGCCAGACGCCCTCGGGTGGTTCGACGCCGAGCGCGATGCCCATGTCCGCCCAGCTCCCGTTGTTTGCGACCCAGGTCTCCGGGACCTCGTTGAACTCGACGGTGCCGACGGGTTCCATCGTCACCGAGTAGCTGTTGTCGCCGTCGTCGCTGGAGTCGTCGTCCGTGCCGCCGTACGTCATACAACCGGCCACCGAACCGATCCCGGCGGCGGCGACAGTCGCTCGGAGTGCGTTCCGTCTCGTCAAACTGCGTTGGTCGGTCATCAATTTTTAGGCTGGCCTAAATGTTCTTAAGCGTTCTGAAATCCCCCGGTGGTCACGTCCGGTCGTCGGGGAGCGCTCGCCGGGGCAACACCTGCAGTTCCGGCTCGTATTCGACTGTGGCCTCGACGCCGAACACGTCGGCCAGTAGCTGCTCGGTTACCACCTCTTCGGGTGGCCCCCAGTCGTACAGTTCCCCGTCGTCCATCGCCACGAGGTAGTCGGCGAAGCGGGCGGCCTGCGAGATGTCGTGGAGGACGACCGCGACGGTGACGCCCTCGCGCTCGTTTAGCTGGCGGATGGTCTCTAACACACGGAACTGGTGATACAGGTCGAGAAACGTGGTCGGCTCGTCGAGCAACAGCACGTCAGTCTCCTGTGCTAGCACCATGGCGATCCAGGCGAGTTGCTTCTGCCCGCCGCTGAGCTGTCCGAGTTCGGCGTCCCGAAGGTGGTCGATACCTGCAAGGTCGAGCGCGCGCTCGACCGCTTCCCGGTCTTCCACCGTGGTGCCGTCGAAGAACCCCCGGTAGGGGTAACGGCCGTGATAGGTCAGGTCCTCGACGCTAATGCTCTCTAAGGAATCGTTCTCCTGCGAGAGAACGCCCAGCTTACGCGCGAGTTCCTTCTTTCCGAACGAGTCGAGGTCGTCCCCGAGGACCTGCACGTCCCCCTCGTCCGGCGAGAGGCGGTCGGAGAGCGCCTTCAGTAGCGTACTCTTCCCGCTCCCGTTCGGTCCCACGAGCGCCGTGACAGCCCCCTCAGGAATGTCGAGGCGAGCGCAGTCGACGACGGTGCCGTCGGTGGAGGGGTAGCTGAGCGCGAGGTCGTCCCCGACGAGCGCGCTCTTTACGACCGCGCCGTCGCCGTCGGTGACGCGTGTCTCCTCCTCAGTCCGTTCCGGTTCCGCGTTCGCGTTCTTTCGTGCCATCAGAGCTCACCCATTGACTGCTGTTTCCGCATCAGATAGAGGAAGTACGGGCCGCCGACCAGCCCCGTGACGACGCCGACGGGCATCTGGACGGTGTCCAGCGCGAGGCGCGCGCCAACGTCAGCGGACACCATCAGCGCGGGGCCGGCGAACAGGCAGCCGACCATCAGCCGCCGGTAGTCGCTCCCGACGACGTTCCGGACGATGTGGGGGACGACGAGGCCGAAAAAGCCCACGATCCCCGCCACGGCGATGGCGGCGCTCGCCGCAAGGATGGCGACGCCGGAGAGGAGAAACCGGACGCGTTCGACCCGCATCCCGAGCGAGGCCGCCGTCTGTTCGCCGAGCAACAGGACGTTCAGCTGCCGGGCACCCGCCAGCGCAATGACGATAGCGATCGACGCCGGCAGTATGGCGATCCGGACCTGCTCCCAACCCGTGCCGGTGAGCGACCCGGTGGTCCACGCGATGGCCGTCTGGACGACGCCGATGTCGTCGGCGAAGAAAAACAGCGCGCGCTGGAGCGACTGGAACACCATGTTGACGACCACGCCGGCAAGCACCAGGCGGACCGGACTCGTCCCGCCCTTCCAGGCGATCGCGTAGACGAGCAGGAACGCGGCCGCCCCACCCGCCGCCGCGATGAGCGGGAGGAACGGGGCCAACCCGGTGAACAGGACGAGCGTCACCAGCACGGCGAACCCGGCCCCTGAACTCACTCCGAGGATGAAGGGACTGGCAAGTTCGTTGCGCGTCACCGCCTGAAACACCGCTCCGGAGACCGCCAGCGACGCGCCGGCGATGATCCCGACGAACACTCGCGGGAGACGCAACGTCCAGACGACGACGGTCTCGGGGCTCATCTCCGGAAGGTCGCCCCCGAGCAAGAACCCGTTCCAGAAGCGGAGGTTGAACACGACGCCGGGGTCGAACACCGTCCGCCACGCGTCGCTGACGCCCATCGTGTACGCCCCGAAAGTCACCTGTGCTAGTCCGCTTGCGACCGTGATCGCCGTACACCCGAGACAGAACAGCGCGAGCGTCCGAGTGAACCACCCCCGTCGGTCCTCGATAGACGTGGGGGTCGCGACCGTCTCCGAACTACCCATGTTGTTTTAGGTTACCCTAATCCAACGGTTAGGGGTTACGATCGACGCTGACCCCGGCGGCGGACGAAATCAGACGTGCGAAAACCGCGAGACGCGGCGTTACTCGCCCCAGTCGGCGCGGGTCTTCGGACGGCTGTCGACCGACGCGACGTCGAGCGGGTCGTCGGCCGCGTCCAGCGCCTCCAGCGCCGCTTTGGCGCTCGCCTCCGTCGAGAAGTAGGTGATCTCCTCCTCGACGGCGACTTCGAGCAGGTCGCGGTCGCGCGAGATGATGATGTCTACCTCGCCGTCGCGGACGGCCTGTTGCAGGTCGACGGCCTCGGACAGCGAGAAGTGGTCCGTGTAGCCCTCGACGAGCGCCTCGCCCGCCTCGGTGTCGGGGTCGGGGAACTCGTCGGCCGAGAGGTCGACAACGGCGGTCCCCTCGCGCGGGATCGGCTTCCCCGTCGAGTCCTGGGCCTTGTCGTACGCCTTGCCGAACGTGTCGGCGGTCCCCATGACCTCGCCGGTCGATTTCATCTCCGGGCCGAGGCGCGGGTCGCTTCCCGGCAGGCGGTCGAACGGGAGGACGACCTCCTTGACGCTGGTCCGCTCGGGCACCTGTTCTTGCACGTCCAGTTCGTCGAGCGTCGTTCCGGCCATCACCTTCGCCGCGAGTTTGGCGATGGGAACGCCAGTCGCCTTCGAGACGAACGGAACGGTGCGCGAGGAGCGCGGGTTGGCTTCGAGGACGTACACCTCTCCGTCCTGTACTGCGAGCTGAACGTTCAGCAGTCCGACGGTGTCGAGTGCGGTGGCGATGTCTTCGGTCACTTCGCGCACGCGAGCCATCGTCTCGTCGTCCAACGAGCGCGGCGGGATCATGCAGGCGGAGTCGCCTGAGTGGACGCCCGCGCTCTCGATGTGTTCCATGACGCCGCCGATGACGACGTCCTCGCCGTCCGCAACGGCGTCGACGTCGAGTTCGATGGCGTCGGCCAGGAAGTCGTCCACGAGGATCGGTTTGTCCGGGCTGACCCGGACCGCTTCCTCGATGTACCGTTCGAGTTCCTCGTCGTCGTCGACGACCTCCATCGCGCGGCCGCCGAGCACGTAGGAGGGGCGGACCAGAACGGGGTAGCCTATCTCGTGGGCGAGTTCCAGGGCCTCCGACTCGCTCGTCGCGGTTCCGCCCTCTGGCTGGGCGATACCGAGGTCGTCCATCAGGCGGTTGAACCGGTCGCGGTCCTCCGCGAGGTCCATCGCCTCGACGCTCGTCCCCATGATATCGCAGTCGAGGTCGCGGCGTTCCAGTTCCGCTTCCAGCGGCTCGCCGATGTCGACGGAGGTCTGCCCGCCGAACTGCACCATCACCCCGTCGGCGCTCGTCGTCTCGATGACGTCGGCCACTTCCTCTGCGGTTATGGGCTCGAAAAAGAGGCCGTCGGAGGTGTCGTAGTCGGTCGAGACCGTCTCGGGGTTGTTGTTGACGACGTGGGCGTCGATACCCTGATCGCGCAGCGCGCGAACGGCGTGGACGGAGCAGTAGTCGAACTCGACGCCCTGCCCGATGCGGATGGGACCGCCGCCGACCACGACGACGCTCTCGGCGTCCGTGTCGACCTGCACCTCGTCGTACCCCGTCGACGTTCCGCTCGCGGCGGGTTCGCGGGCGGAGTAGTAGTACGGCGTCGACGCGGCGAACTCGCCGGCGCACGTGTCGACCTGTTTGAACGAGCGGTCGGGCGCGGACGCTTCTACCTCGTCAACCTGTCCGCCGTCGGTCTGCGGTAGCTCGGAGGCCTCGCTCGGGTCGACGCCCGCTGCTACCTGACTGTTCGTGAAGCCGAGTTCCGTGGCCGACGCCAAGTCGCCGTCCTGCGCAGCGACGGCCGCGTCGGAAATGTTCTGATAGCGCTCGACGTACCACTCGTAGATCCCCGTCAGGTCGACGACCTCCTCGACTGTGTAGCCGCGCTCGAACGCTTCGAACATCGCGTACGGGCGGTCGGGCGACGGCCGTTCGAGGTAGTGGGCTTCGAGGGTGTCGTCGTCCACGTCGGCCCAGTCGACGTCCGGTTCGTACTCGGAGGAGCGAAGCGCCTTCAACAGCGACTCCTCGAACGTCCGGCCGATAGCCATCGCTTCCCCTGTCGATTTCATCGCCGTCGTGAGTTCGAAGTCGACGTCGGGGAACTTGTCGATAGGCCAGCGCGGCACCTTCGTCACGACGTAGTCGATCGCCGGTTCGAAGGCGGCGGTCGTTTCGCCGGTGATCTCGTTGTCGATCTCGTGGAGGCGCTTGCCGAGCGCCACCTTCGCCGTGACGCGGGCTATCGGGTAGCCGGTCGCCTTGGAGGCGAGCGCAGAGGAGCGGGAGACGCGGGGGTTGACCTCGACGACGCGGTACTCGCCGCCGGGCGTGCCGTCGTCGCGCCACGCGAACTGGATGTTACAGCCGCCCTGAATGCCGAGGTCGCGGATCACATCGAGCGCGGTGTCGCGCATCACCTGGTGGCCCTCGTCCGGGATGACCTGCGAGGGCGTGACGACCGTGGACTCGCCCGTGTGGATGCCCATGGGGTCGAGGTTCTCCATGTTGCAGATGATGATACAGGAGTCGTCGGCGTCGCGCATCACTTCGTACTCCAGTTCGACCCAGCCGGCGATGGACTCGGTGATGAGGACCTCGTTGTTACGCGAGAGGCGCAGGCCTTTCCGGACGCGTTGGAGCAGTTCGTCCATCTCCTCGACGACGCCGGACCCGGAGCCGCCAAGCGTGTACGTCGTGCGTGCGATGACGGGGAGTCCGCCGACTTCGTCGACGGCGGCGTGGACGCGTTCTTCGAGGTCGTCCTCGGTCAGTTCGGAGACCAACTCGTCCTCGTCGAGCGAGATAGTCGTCGATTTGGCCACCGGCTCGCCCATCTCGCGCATCCGCTGGCGGAACAGGTCGCGGTCCTCCGTCGCGTAGATGGTGTCGAGCGGGGTGCCCATGATGTCGACGTCGTACTCGTCGAGGATGCCCTCCTCGGCGAGTTCGGCCGTGACGTTCAGGCCGGTCTGGCCGCCCAGGCCGGCGATGACGCCGTCGGGTTCCTCCATCCGGATGACCTCGGCGATGGCCTCGGTCGTGATCGGTTCGATGTACACCTCGTCTGCCATCTCCGGGTCGGTCATGATAGTCGCCGGGTTCGAGTTCACGAGGACGACGCGCGCGCCCTCCTCCTGCAGCGCCCGGCACGCCTGCGCCCCGGAGTAGTCGAATTCTGCCGCCTGTCCTATCTGTATCGGCCCACTTCCGATGAGAAGGATCGTTCTGTCTTCTGTCTGGCCGGTCATGCTTACCTGTTCGAAGTTCGTACATCGTAATAAGCCACACGATAGATTACGAGAGGCGAAATAGAATTTCGAATTTCGAACAGACGAGGATCGCGGTCGCCGCTCCACGCGAACGGTCGTCGTCGGAAAACACGGCCGCGCTGTGGATGCGGAAAACAGTGGTTCCGTTATCCCGAGTCGCTCGACGGAGCGGTCTCGACAGACGCGTCGTCGCCGAGCGAGTGGGCCGCGACGCCGCCGGCCGCTCCAGCGCCGCCCGCGAACAGCGCGGTCCAGAGGACGGCGTCCTGGAGAACGGGTCCGGACGACGTAGCGCCGTCGCTGATTCCGACGAGGAACGTTCCGGCGGCGGCAAGCGCCACGTACCCCACGAGAACACTGCCGCCGAGTAGTGCCGCGTCGGACGTTTCCGACACCGCCGTCCCGTCCGCGTCGAGACGCCTGACGAACACGAGACCGCCTGCGGCGAGGACGACGATCGGGATCAGCGTGTACAGCGCGGGCGTCACGAGTTGCGGGACGTGGGGAAACTGCATCCAGAAGTCAGCGCCGAGCACTTCGATGGGTTCCGCGCTATCGCCGGCCGTCCGCTCTATCGGTACGTTGTGACCGCTGTACAGTAGCCAGCCGACGAACTGCCACATGTCCAGCGACATCCACGACGTAATATCCGTCAGCGGCAGAAAGGTCGACACCGAGAGGTCGTGGTCCGAGTGTATCACCAGCGCGTCCACGACGAACGTGACGTAGGTCACCAGAAACGTGACGACGTACAGCGCCGCGCCCGCGGCCGCGCTCCGTTTGAACGGCAGGGCTTTGATCCGGTCGAACAGCGACGGCCCCCGGCTGACGGCACCCGTGGCTGGGGCGGCATCAGCCCCCGTAGGAGTACGTCTGTCCTGACCGTGCCACTGCTGGTCCGTGCCGGCCGCCGCGCCAGCCTGATGGCCGCGTTCAGACTGGCTCCCCTGGGGTGGCGGGGCGTTGTTTCCCTGAGACGACGGGGCGGTATGACCGTCGCGTGCGCCCCCGTGGGACTGTTCGTCCGGTGCGCTTTGCCGGGGGTGACCGCTCTGCGGGTTCCTTCGGGACCCACCGGCACCGCGTCCGTCTCGGCCGTCGCGTCCTCGTCCGGTTTGCGACTGTCCCGTATCCTGTTCCCGACCGGCTGTCGGCTGTCCTGCGTCCTGTCCCCGGTGGTCCCGTTGCCGTTCACCGGGCTGGTTCTCGTCTGAAACAGCACGGTCGTCGGCCGCAACTCCGCTATCCGAACCGTTCGCGTCGGTCTCCGATCTGTCGTCCAGCCCATCGATGTCCGTCCCGACGCCGGTCGCCGACTCCCACCCCCGATACTCGGTGAGGTCGGTCCCACACCCCGGACAGTACGCCACGCCGGCCCGCACTTCGGTTCCGCACTCGGGACAATATTCCATGCGAAGCAATCGGTATAGTTACACAATAAAGGTTATCACGGCGCGTCTCCGGGTCAGGTACCGCCGACAGCGAACGGCAGTGTGACGCCGATGAACGGGACCGGATTCGACGGGAGAATTCGGGTCGCTCTCTGCTCGATAGACCGATTCGTTCACCGGCGTGTGTCCGCCGCCGGCGGACTGTAACGCCACGGGAGTCAGGACCAGTCGTCGAACCGGTACCGGTAGGGGCGGTCGCGGATCACGTCTATCTCCCCCTGTTCGGCCCACCGGCCGAGCACTGTTGCGACGCGGTGCGAGCTATCGACGTCTACCCCGTGGTCCGCCAGCAGTTCGCGTATCTCGCTCGCCGTCATCGCCTCGTCCGGATCCACCTCCGCGAGTACCTCTCTGATGTGCTCGCTTTTCCCCCAGTGAGAGCGCATGAGCGACGCTACCACGTCACCTGTAATAAAAGATCGTCAGACAACCGTCAAGTAATATGACATATACTGTCGGCCGGTGCTATCTGTTAGCACTCGTCACTTCAGCGGGTGCGGTCTGTCAGCGGTGACAGCGCCGGTTCCGCCGCTACACCGCCGTGTCGTGTTCGTCCGCGAAATCCCGCTGTCGGCGGTACTCGGCGACGAACTCCGCGACATCGAAGTCGAGCATCTGTTCCTCGAACTCGGTCATCGCGGTGTCGTCGTCCGCGTGACTGATCGCGTGTTCCATCAGTTCGACGACCAGTTCGACGGCGATCTCGTGGAGGCGGCGCGAGTCGAAGTCGGTGAGCCACAGCAGCGAGTACCCGACGTCCCCGTTCTCCGAGAGGTCCTCGCTGACTATTTCGTCGGGAAACTCCTCCATGACGATCCCCATGAGGTGAGTCGTCCCGAACTCCCCCATGTCGTCCTCGTCGGTCTCTATCGTCTCCCGGAGTATCTCGACCAGGAACTCCGGGAAGAACCGCGACGGCGGGTGGACGTCCATCACGACCGCGTGAGTCGCTCCGCAGGCGCAGTCGAAGTCGCGTACACCCATGTCGAGGTCGCGGATCCGGATCGTCTCCCCGCACGGGAGGCTCACGTCGCCGTCCGGCGACTCGCCCGGTACGCGCGGTTCAGCCATGACCGGTGATTGGTCGTTCACGGGTAAAAGCGCCCCGAATCGATCACTCCGAAACGCCGGCGTCCTCGTCTTCGTCCGACCCGTCGAACCCGGTCGCCTCCGGGTCCTCGTACTTCTCGTCGCCGTTCGTGTCGGATTCCCCCTCCTCGCCGCCGCTCGCGTCGGACTCCTCCTCTTCGATTTCGACTTCCACCTCTACCTCTATCTCCAGGCCGTCGGTCTCAAGTTCGGCCTCCGCCTCGGTCGTCTCGCCGACCTCTATCTCCAGTTCGTCGCTGTCGACCTCCACTTCGACCTCCACGTCGACTTCGGTCTCCGGTGCCATAGACGAGACAACGGCGGCCGGCGAAAAAAGCGCGGGGGAAGGCGGCGACGACAGCGATATCGGCCGGGACGACCGTCAGGGCAACAGTTCGTCGTCGATGTCGCTGAACTCGTCGTCGTCCTCGTCCCCGTCGCGTAACTGAACGAAGCCGACCGCGAGGACCGCGGCGGTGTAGACCATGGTGACGGCGCTGACAGCAACGTTCGCGATCCACCCCAGCGTCTCGGAGACGCCGAACAGCAGCGTCACCGGGATCCCGGCCAGGGTGTTGCCAAGTAGCACCACGACGAGCAGCGCCCCGAAAAACAGGGAGACACCGACGCGACGGCCGCTCGTCAGCGCCCAGCTTTCCCGGTACGCGCTCACGACGCCGTCGTCTTCGAGTGCTACGAACCCGACGAAGAAGGCGAAGGTGACGAGCACGAACACGCCGGGGAGGACGAACAGGACGATACCGACGCTGGTGAGCGCCAACAGTAGCAGATAGCCGGCGATCCCGTGGAGCGTCGCCCACCCGACGTTGCGCGTCACCGTCCTCGGTGAGGGAATACCGTCGTCGGAGAGCGCCCGGAACCCGACGACGAAAACGGCGACCGCGGCGACCATCGCGGCGAACGACAGCGCCGCCGCGCCGAGTGCGGACAGCGGGAACGCGAGCGGCGACTCCGCGGGCGGGGCGAGCGCCGGAAACTCCTCTCTGATGGGCGCGGTCGCCTCCGGCGGCTGGCTGTGGAGCGCGACCGTACTGGCGAGTTGCGCGACGAAGGCGGCCAGAACCAGAGCCGCGCCGGTCCGTGACGCCGTGCGGTCGAACCCGGTACGGAGCGTCTCGACGACGTCCATCTCAGGGCCAGTCGTCCCGGTCGTCCGTCTCCGTCTCGGGTTCCTCGACCTCGTCGGCGAGGTCCCACCCGGCGGCTTCGGCCGCGTCTTCGACGGTGAGGTACTCCCAGTCGACCTCCTCGGCGAGTTCCCTGTCCTCGTCGGTCGCCCCGACGAACACGTGGCGGTCGGTGTCGAACTGCTCTCGCACGCTCTCCAGGCTCTCGGCTTTCCCGCGGGGGCCCGAGAAGAAGTCCTGGCGGATCCGCTCCTTCCGCGTGAAGTTCGTTACCACGTACGTCGGCTTGTCCGAGACGACGCCCACGTACTTGCTCCACCGGCGTGCGCCGTCGAACACGGCCGACGGACTCGCCAGTTCCTGCAGTGCAGCGAGTTCGAACGCGAGGGTCATCTCGCCGTCTCCGCCGCTTTCCATGCGATATCGTCGTCGCGGGGTGTGCAAAACGCCTTCGGTCTCGACCGTCGGCGCAACGTCGGTCTCGGACGGCGCTCCTCCGCAATTTCGCTCCGTTGCTCGGTGTCGCGGTGAAGGTTTTCAACCGCTGTGATTGCCGTCGTAGCGCTCGT
Organism: Halostella sp. PRR32; assembly: GCF_034808085.1. Taxonomy (NCBI): domain Archaea; kingdom Methanobacteriati; phylum Methanobacteriota; class Halobacteria; order Halobacteriales; family Natronoarchaeaceae; genus Halostella; species Halostella sp. PRR32. The sequence continues at coordinate 946,607 of NZ_JAXHGL010000001.1, read as the reverse complement.
ATGCCTCGGAGTTTCTCCGGATCGCGATAGTCCTCTGGCGGTTTCGACGCTCGCGCCTGCACTTTGAAGAAACGGGTCGCTTCACTTCGTTCGGCGGCCGGGGCTCTCCTATTCGAATCTACGATCGCGTTTACTGAATGCTAATGACTCGCTTCGCTCGTCGTAAAGCGTTCGGAAAAGTGGGTTTGGGCAGTTCGGAATTTTCTGATGATTGGTAGGCGCTATACAGCTGTCCAGCCGCGGTGCTAATGCTAATCATTCTGAGTTCTCCTGATCCCCGAAATCGAGTTTCTCTAAGTGCGGACGCCGCCGAAGTTCCATCCGGTCACGAGCCTCCGCCTTGTCGTAGTGCTGATCGATGACGCGCTCAGACGCATTGACGCGCGTCCGAGTGACCTCCTTCGGAACGCCGCGGTTCCGATGCCACGTGATCGAGCCCGTCCGAACCTGATGCGGCGACCTCGAGGACGGGCACTTGCTGGCCTGATTGTAATCCGTGAACTCGCACGTCACCGGATCGTGGCCGTGCGGGCACGGGCCGTAGATGCAGGGAAGCGTCGCGTGATACATCCAGACGCGAACCGTGTTCCGCGAGGGCCGCCCCTGCGCGGAACAGAGTAGCGGCTGCCGACCGTGCTCGTCGTGCTTGTTCCTGCGTTCGTTCTGGATGTACGCGTCCAAGACATCGCAGACACGGTGGCGAAGGCTGACCATCCGCTCGCCGTTCGTCTTATTCTTCAGCGGAGTCCCCTGGTCAGGACGGTGGACAAACTCGACGTACTGATCGTCGGAATGGTAATCCCGGACATCGAGCGCCCTGACCGCGCCGAGGCGAGCGCCGGTATGCCAGACCAGCTCTAAAATCACGTGATTGCGCGTTCCGTAGTCGGTGGCGTCGTTCCGGTAGTATTCGATGAGTCGATACGCGTCGTCAGTGATGAGGCGGGTGTCGTCAGACTCCTCGCCATCGGGAACGTTAGGCACCTTCACCTTCTCGGCGAGATCTTCGTCGACGGCCTCGATGCGCTCCAGATACTCGACGAAATTCTTCATTGTCTGCATCTCGCCGCGGAGCGTCGTCGCCGCGATCCCCTCGCCGGAGCGATGGCTCCGGAACTGCTCCAGAGTCCACCCTGAGAGGTCACCGACACGTTCGATATCCTGCTCCTCGCACCACTCAACCCAGAGCTTCAGGCGGTAGTGATACGTAGCCTGGCTCTGGTCAGTGGTCTCCGTCTGGCGTTGGTCGACGTACGACTCCCACGCCTCGCGGGGCGAGAGATCCTCTGGTTGCATCACTCTCCCCCCAGGTCCGACCCTTCGACCTGATACAGCACCGTCGCGACATCACGCGCCGCAGGACCACGGCTGATCTCGTCGCGGTCGATGTCGAGGACCTCCGCCGTCTCGAGGATATCCAGATGATGCTGATAAAGGGCAACGTACGCCGCCTTGCGCTCAGTGGTGGTGACCTCGCCGACGCGCTTGCCGTTCTCGTCGGCGGCGATCTGCTCGGCGAGGTCGCCCTTCGTGATCGTCTCGTCGTCGTCAAGTGCGGCGACGTGTGTGACTGCGCGACGCCGGCGCTCGTTCGCGAGCACCTCGAAGACGACATCCTTCGGCAGGTCGACCGACTTGCTGGTTACCCCAAGTAACGAGTGAAGCCGGTCGAGCAGCGAGCCAGCGACCGTCGTCGTCCGCACGCGACTACTCATCGCGACCACCGTCCGTCGCGGCGATCGCGGTTTCGATCGTCCGGGCGCGGCGTTCAAGCAGGGAGCGCCCGGCCTGCGTGGTCGCGTAGGCGTTCGTGCGTCTGTCGTGGCTGCCCTTCTCGACGAGACCCTGGTCGGCGAGCCTGTCGAGGTTGTGGTACACGCGGCTGTGGTTCAGCGCCTCGCCGTAGCGCTCGCACAGTTCGTCGTAGATGTCGAGGCCCATCGGAGCCTCGTCGCTATCGCGTTCGAGCGTGCGGACGACTAGGAGCGCGTCGCGCAGGAACGCGTGGAGGTCGGTGAACGACGTGCCGCCATCGGTGACGATCTGGTCGTCCTCGTCGCCTGCCGCCAACTTCGCGAACGCTTCGTGGAGGCGATCGGTATCCGCGCCTGGCGGGACCGACTGGCCGGTGTCGTAGTCGCTGAGATCCGGCACCCACTGCAGTTCCTGACACCACTGCGCGACCGCCCACTCGGCGGCCGCCGCCGAGTCCTCGAAGTACTCGTCCGGCTCGACCGTCAGCGCGACCAAGTACTCCAGATCGTCGGCGGGATCGAGCACCTCCAGATCGACGGCCTGACGAACACGGCCGATGTCGACGCCGCCGTCGGTCATGACGCGCGGTTGGTCGAGGTGCATATCCGAGACGGGACACCCGCACGGTTCAGCCTCGTGGCGGCCGCGCGTGTCAATACCGAAGAGCGCCTCGCCGCACTCGGGACAGGTCCCGTTCATGCTGACCCCTCCTCGGACTCGTAGCGGCCGGCGGGCGTTACCAGACGCACGTCGTCACGGTCCACGACCTCGTCCGTCGCCCTGTTCCGCAGCGCCGTGAACGTCGGTTCGGCATCCTCGTTGGTCTGCCGCGCGCACGAGGCGCACCAGAAGTGATGATTGACCGGCTCCCACTGCCGATGCCCCCGCGGGCAGACCCACTTCCAGCGGTCCACGTCGTCGTCCAGCCGAATCGTCGTTTTGCCTTCCGTCATCAGGTCGGTCTGATGACACACCTGATAAAAGGCGAGAGCCTTGGACGCGGCGCGAAAGTGAAAGTGGTGCCGAAACGCGCTGAGACGCCGTTTCTCTGGTCGCAGCGAACTATACGCCGCCGTGCCCTCCCACTGACCGCCAGTGGAAGTGGTAGGACTTCTTACAGAATTCTGTTCGTGAACCGTTCGTCGTGCGGGAGTTTTAATTCCCGTCTGCGTGTAGGCTTTCATGCTTCCGTACCGTGCTTACGGGAGCGTCGCGGGCCCGATGTCCCAGCATCGAGGTCCGCTTTTGATGGACCCGACCGAGTAATGACGGGTCCGCGAACACTTCCGTAACAGCCACGTTTAGATACCAACTACTAATAGTTTTGCACAATATAGCTCATACATGAGTAATATAACCTTACCAGGCCAATCAATCGATGCTACTAACCTCCGGAGAAAGAATCTCGGGGTATGCGGCCTCGAGTGCCTTGGATGAACGAGGTTGATGACTCCATTTTGGAGTTCTTCAACAGCCAAGGCGATCAGGTATCCCTTCCACCAACTGCGGTCTGGTACAATTTAGCAGAGATATTCGAAGTGACCGACAAAAGTAGAGATACTGTTGCTCGTCGGATGCGTGGCCTCGACAAAGCAGGACTGCTAGAGAAAGTAGATGAGCAGCGAGGGTATTATAGAATCACTGACAAGGGCGGGGCGTATCTCTCTGGCGACATAGACGCTGAAGATTTAGAACGAGAAAAAGAAGGAGAATCTGATTAGCAAATTCAGAGCTATTCATCAATTATCCCCTCCCATGGACAAATAATGAGTCAATAGATAGGCCTTCTAACCCTTCAATCGTCCGCTCGGCGTACATCTGTTCTAGTGTGGCGATAAGTTGATGATCCTACCCTTCGACTCAACTTTGACTGTCGTCCGTTCTATCTACCCCTAGGGCATCTGCCATTGTCTCGAATAAATAAGGACGAAACCGGGATGTTTCTGATCCTTCCGGTCCGTTTTATTTAGTAATGAGAATGGGGCGAAGTATAAACACAAAATTGCAACACAGCGATTCCTACCCAGAGGGTTCTTGTAGAATAGGTGATTTAGTCTTCGTGTTCACGGTTACGAAAGTCTATTAGATCTCCTCTCTGAACTCCACTGCCACCTTCTACAGAAGTGAATCTGATCACTTCCAATTCACCTTTCGCCTCCAGATTTTTAATTGCCTGACGATAGTCAGACTCAACTGTATCTTGGTATTTTCTTATCTCCGAACATTTTTCGACTAAATTCCCGAATTCAATCCTGAAGTCTTCGAAATTATCGAGTAGGAATTGCTCAGTATTATCTGCACCTCCACCAAATGCACCCAAACCCGTTTGCTGACGGTCATGCTCTACGTGCCTTGGTGCATAACCAAAGTTTCCAGTCCCGCAGTTATGCATTATTTCTCTCATCGTGTGTAGGCCATTAGAATGGTTTGTTCCGAACACCAGGTAGTAAACAGTTTGTCGAGTGTCTGGCTCCGTGATAAGGTATTCAAACGTATGTTCAGGACCATTTTCTTCTAATCGGTCTGTATAATATTCTACAAGCGCTTCCCAGTTTTCAGCAGAATATTGGTCAACCTCATCTTTATATTCTGCATGGCCAAATACAGTCTCAATTGCATCTTCATGGTATTCTACGTCAAAGAACCTGTTAATGTCCCTTGACATGAAGGTTATCAGGAATTCAAACTGGGATGTTGAACCGATCTCAGTGATTACGTCGTAATCCAAGGATTTGAATCCAAAAGGGTCAATAAAAAATAGCGTTGGACAATCACTACCGTCTGTAGAGTTGATCACGTCAAAAATTTCCTCCTGAAACTTCCCATTGATGCAGCTTTTATTAATATTATCCGCAATCCTGGAGGTTCTGCCTAAATTATCGTTGAGTATATCGAAATTCTCCTCATCAGCTTCTATGAATATCGCTTCTGCTTCTTTAAATTGGTCGGTGTGTTGAGTGAGCTTATCAAGGATTATCTGCGGAGAACCTGGAATATCAGCAGGAGTGTCGATATGGTGCATTTCGGGTCCAGTGCAATCAATAGCTTCTGTATATGAGCCTCGTCCCGAGAAACAGTCGACAATCCGTATCTTGTTGTACTTACCTTGTTTCTCATTAGAGTAAGTTAGCTTGTATGTCCAAGGTGTTAGATATTTCTGGTAAACTTCATGTTTAGCTGCTGTATGTTCTTTATATTTCCATTTATCATCATCGTTGTCAGAAAGCGGCATGATGGTGAGGTGACTTCGGATTGTATTTCTAACTACATTATTGTATCGAACGGTCATATTAGCAGTAAGTGCTGTGGGAACCTTTATTGACTTTTAGCATAGCCAATATAACTAAATGGAACTGGCTGAGGTCGGCGCAGGACCCCTACAAAAGTTCGCCCTCAGAGACTCTAGCGGACAATTCAGAACAACCTTCTCTGAACAACCGAACCTCAATGAATTACGTGAAGCATCTCAAGAGTATGGTGATCCTCTAGAGAGAATTAATATCTTGGATGCAGGGCTGGTCTGCAGTAACTGCAACACATCGTTAGGGGACCGATTCGGAGCAAATTCAGATAGCGATCTCCTTTGTTGGGACTGTGCGATGGGACAAGAAGCAGAGACTGACCAGCGCGGCGTTTCTCAAACAACAGATCCGACGAAAGCTGTTCTGTCTGAGTCAGCTCTTTATCATAAAAACCTCTGTAACTATGTTATCAACGTCGCCACTGGTTGTACTCATGGTTGCAAATTCTGCTATGTCCCGAGTACACCAAATATCAAGATGCGAGGCGAAATGTTAGAGAACCAAGCCAATGTGGAAAGCGGTCAACGAGAGTGGGGTAGTTATCTTCTCTACCGCGACGATATGCCGGAACGACTTGCTCGAATTTTAGATCGAAAGCAGAAATGGAAGAAGGAGCAAGGTGGACGCGGTGTCGTCATGATCTCTAGCGGGACAGACTGTTACCAGGACCGTCGAGCAGCACAGATAACTCGCGGATGTGTGATCGAACTAGTGAAGCACAACCGTCCCGTCCGTATTCTAACCCGCAGCCCTGCAGTCGTCCGTGACAAGGACATATTCAAAGCTGCCGACGGATTGGTGACTGTTGGATCGTCTATCCCTTGCCTTGACGACGAGATGGTCCGTTCGATCGAACCTGGTGCACCAGCACCGACAACTCGATTGAATGCACTCCAAGAACTCAGCGACGCAGGTGTTCCTGTCTATGTATCTATGTCGCCCACGTACCCCATCCAAGACAAAGAGGAAATTCGGAATCTCATGGAGGAATTTGTCTCGCTTGATCCAGACGTGATCTTCCACGAACCGATCAATCCCCGCGGACAGAACTTCGATATGACTGTCCGGGCGGCTCGTGAGGCAGGCCAAGAGGAACTAGCGGACGAGCTTGAGAAACTGAAGGACCGAGACCATTGGGTAGAGTACTCGTTGAATCAACTGGAATGGGTCGAAGAGATCGGCGACGAACTCGATCTTCCGATCCATCTCTGGCCCGATAAACAGCTGATCAAGTACCTTGACGGGGAGAAGAGCGAGGAACTTCGAGCGCAGTTAGAAACGACGACGTCGCCTGAAGATTACCCCTCACCGAAGCGCTCTGCCTAAGTTTCACTTTTACTTTCACTGTGCGGTTGGCTCGCTTTTATACGATATTGCTTCAATGATCAAACAGTGAGCGGCCAATGGAACTGGAATACAGGGTCGGAGACGACTGGTTTGATCGCTCGTACGAATTGGTCAACTCTGAGGAGGCCCTGGAATCCTTCGATGATCCTACCTTGGACCAATTACGGGAGGGAAGTCGAAAACACGGAGATTCCCTTGACCGTTTAGATCTGTGGCAAGCAGGCCTTCTCTGTGCCGAGTGTAGTGATGCTATTAATGGCCGGTTCGCCGCATCTCCCGAGGGAGATCTCCTCTGCTGGGAATGTGCATCTCAAACAGAAGAGCAGGAGAAATCGGGGATCAGCGTGAACACTGATCCCACGAAGGCCATCATCAGCGAATCACGCCTCTACAAGAAGAGCCTCTGTGATTACGTAATCAATGTCGCTACGGGGTGTCGGCACGGTTGCAAGTTCTGTTACGTCCCGACGACGCCGGCGATAGAGAACCGAGATGAGATGCTGAATGAACAGGCTGGTGTCGAAGATCCTCAAGGAGATTGGGGGAGCTACCTGCTATATCGTGACGACCTCCCAGAGCGTCTCGGAAACGAACTGGAGAACACCGATGAAGACGACTGGGAAACGACTGATCGAGGGCGAGGAGTTGTAATGCTTTCTAGCGGCACGGATTGCTATCAGGACCGTCGCGCGGCGCAGATTACTCGCGGTTGTGTCGCGGAGTTAGTCAAACACGACCGTCCGGTTCGTATCCTTACCCGCAGTCCAGCTGTGACCAGGGACCTCGACCTGTTCAAGGAAGCTGGTGATTTGGTTACGGTGGGATCCTCAATACCGTCACTTGATGCACCACTTGTCCGGGCGATGGAGCCAAATGCTCCTCCGCCGATGGCGAGATGGGAGGCGCTGGATACACTCAGTCGTGCTGGAGTTCGAGTCTTTGTCTCGATGTCCCCGACGTATCCGACAATGGACGAGGACGATCTTTGGGAGCTACTCACCTATCTGAAAGCCTTAGATCCAGAAGTCATCTTCCACGAACCGATCAATCCTCGAGGAAAGAACTTCCAGATGTGTCTCGAAGCTGCGGAGGAACTCGGCGACGAACGACTTGCGGAGGAACTCCAGAACCTCCAAGACAAGGACTATTGGGTCCAATACGCCTTGGAACAGATTAGTCTGGTTCAGGCGTTATCTGATGAAATTGGAGGCCTTCAGATTCACTCCTGGCCGGATAGAGAATTACTGAAGGAAACATTAGGTCCGCTCCGCAGCCGCCTCAAAGAAATGCGCCGATCAGTGTCTCCTGAATCCTTCTCAGCTGAAGTAGAGGAAACAAAACAGAAGGGTTCAATGACTAACATAAAGGAATTCTTATAAGTTCTATTTCTACGATAAAGTGAACAGAGAAAACATCCTACTACCCTCGACCGATCTCCGACACGGGCTGAAAGCAGTAAGTCAAGCCGATATCAAACGAGTTAATCAATTTATAGAAGACAAAATATCAGATTTACATAAGTAATCCGGGGACAGATATTCCAATTAGAACTCATCGTACGACTGCACATACTGTCCATCGTCCCGTGGCTCAAAAGCACCGATATCCTCAAGAGAATCACAGATCTCCTCGACCTTATCCTTTGACTCGGAAAGTTCCAACTCCGATATCAGGTCCTCAGCTGAAAATGGGCTTCTGAACAAACGCGCTCCCCGGATAACCTGCAACACCAAGTCCTCGTCATGGTCCACCCGTTCAGCGATTCCGCTGTCTTTCTCCTCCAAAGCTTCGTTCACACGGTCGATTTCCCGCATCACCATATCCAGATGCTCGTCGCGGAAAGAATAGCCATTACCGTACTCCTCGATTTTGTCCTTGAAGGTTACCAGCGTCGTTACAGTCCACTCCGCCTGGTCCATCACCGATACCTCGTTAGCGATTTCGACAATCTTCTTCGACTTTGCCTCCTCGATGCCGAACTGCTCCCCGATCAACCCCATAACAAGTAGTGTGCGATCAGGATTACCGCTGGGGAACCGCAATCTTGCCTCTACGATAGACCGGAGACCGTTGTTGATCGTCGAGGCCGGTTCATAGTACCCTTCCTCCAAGGAGCTTATCGCGAAGTTCAGGCAGGAGTTGACGAATGTCATTGCCATAGCCGATGTGACCTCGTTAATCGGGGAGTCAATATCGGAGGCCACGACACTTGCAATCTTGCTGTAGTCCTCGGCGATCGAATTGGCCTGGCCAGCATCACACTCAGAAACATATTCAACGGTTATAGCCCCGAAGACGCGGAAGAACACCTCTGGAACTCCCTTAGGTATATTCTCTGCCCAGGATTGGATGGATGCTCTAAGCAGGGAGATGACGTGCTCTGCTACACGGTGGTTCTCCTCCTTGACAGCAATCCGGAAAGTGTCCTCGAATGGGCTAAGAAGGTACCAGGCGACGAGCTGGGAATCACTGTGCGAGACCAGGAATTCCCGGTACCGGTTTTCCAGTTGGGATTCCACATGGTCCTGATACCGGTCGAGCAACGCAGTGACGGTCTCGGTATCGTCTTCGATTATCCTAGACCGGACGATGTCCATGAACATGTCGACCGGGTCATCTTCCGAGATATCCAGATAGGAGACAGTGCGATAGATGTCACGGATCTGGTCTCGATCCTGGCCTTTGTAGATCTCGGCTCTCTCTTCTTGGACGACGTTCTCTACCCTATCGAGGAAGTCAGAGTTGATCCTGTTGATCGAGGTATCCAGCATCACCTCTGGGGACAGCGAACGGAGAAGCCATCGGAGGAAAGGGAAGATGCTCAAAATCGAGGCCGAGATGAAGAAGATGAAAGTACCGAATGCCCAGTAAACGTACCGGCCGGTCGATATCAGAAAGATGGCGAAGAGTATCGCGATCAGGTGCGGCGTGAAGTGAAGCCAGATAGCCGATTTCTGCAGGACTGTAGAATCAACTCTGTGCGAGTAACGGTTGGACGCAACTCGGATACCCATTATCGTGACGGTCAAGCTGATTGTGAACAGTGTGATAACACCGATCAGAAGCGGACGTACGGCGTTCTGTCGTGTCGGTTGATTCGAGAACAGGGTAGCGGAAACTGCGATAATGATTGATGCGACGGCGATAAGAATCCAGTATTGAGTGACGCGGGGATATTCATCTGCAAATCGCCGTGGCCGTGTCCTGAAAGCAGAAACCGAATCTTTTAAACGGGTAATTCCTGCAGACAGATTCACTACCGACTCGCTTCACATTATCACCACATACAATTTTCGACGTTGATCTGCTCTCGATTTTCCTCAATTCCCTCAAGGACTTGCTCTGACGGCTCATTTAGCATCTCTGGATCGATTTCCACAGCCGATATTTCATCGTCGCTGTCATCAGTCATAATTCCGGTTTTAACCTGTCACCCGATATTCGTGGTGTATTCTACGAGAACATAGGCCCGAGAGGTAGAACGGTCGAGGAACAGGTAGTATTTTGATTCCTGGTCTCACCGTATTTTAATATGTATTGGAGCGAGGAAGAGGTCGAGGACAACATTCGATACCCGAGTGAGGGAAGTGCAGAGGAACTTGGGTCTCCGATCTATTTCATTGGTCAGAATGAGCTTGAGCAAGATGATTTGATGGAGGATTTAATCAACGATCTTGAGGAGAAGGGGTACGATTACGCACCGCTCAGACCTTACAATACACGCGAATATTATGAGGTGGAGACCGGGGAAGTCCACTCTACCGATGAGGATCAGTACGTCAGGTACAACGAGATAATGCTGTACTGTATTAATATCTTGACCGAGTATCCCTTCGCGTTAGCTACGCACCCTGATCGAGATTCTTGGCGGATTGTGACGCCTGCCGATTTGAATACGAGGACTGCAAAGGAGTTCTTGTTCACTTACTATGCGGAGACGGCGAAGGCAGTATCCGATCTGATCAAGGAGGAGTACAGTATTGATGAGCTTCAGGAGGTCTACGAAGAGGCCCGTCCAGGGGGAGGGGCGATAGATCGATGGAGTGACGCTATCGACGAGAACGTGAATCTTCATCCGGTCGAGTTCATGTCCATCGCAGACCTGAAAGAAGTAGTTCGGGATAACGAAGATCACCTGGACGAATTGGGTTTCCCCTCGAAGACTCAGTGTAAGCAGGCGTTCGACACGGTTGAGAAGTATCGGAACAAGGTGATGCACGGGAACCGTAGCGTGATCTCCAGCGAAGAGGACGTCGAGAATCTCGTTGAGTCGCTTGAGATAGCCTGCGATATCGCGGTTAACGCCGGCGGTGACGGTCCCGGATTAGATATCCCACCGTGAACCCACGAAAGAGAGAAGCTACCAACGCCAAATTTTGGCTGCCCAGCTGTGGTCGGACTCGTTGACCTTTGTTTCCCATCCCTTCTCCGAGAAGGTCCCCAAATATCTGCTTGGTCTCTGGTGGTTCGGCCGGAAGTCGAAGGTCGCGCGGGTCGTCCTCGATGGCCTGCATCAGCTCACCAGCAGTCAGTTGCTTCCCCTCGCTCAGGGCTTCACCCGCCTCCTCGGTACGAAGGATGTTCGCCACCGTCCAGATGTTGAACAGGTGTGCCGCGAAGTTGAAATAGAAGGCTCGAAGCGCCGGGTTTCGAGATCCACACTTGGCAAGGAACTCCTCTTTGATTACGCGGAAGTCCGTTTCAATGCCTCACCGACGACGATATGCCTCCCCCAACTCTTCCGGCGGGACCTCTTCCGGGTGGAGGTTCGTGTAGAAGTACGTGTAGTCGTCCATCGGCTCATCAGCGTCTGACTTTCGCAGTTTCACCGTCTTGTCCGACTTTAGTCCGACCGCGTAGTAGCTGTCTTCGTCGAGGTTGCCCACGCCGTAGGGGTAGTACGACGACCGCAGATCGGCACGCGCCATCCCGTTCAGGAAGTGCTTGACCGTCTTCCCTGACTTCCGGCCCTGCATCACCAGCTCCAGGCCCTGCTCGGTGATGGTCGAAATCGTGTCCGAGTTGTAGAACTCCGTTCCTGCGTCAAGGTAGACGCGGCCGATATTCAGGTGTTGCCTGGCCAGCCGGAGCATCCGACGGATGTATTCTGGCGTCTTGCTCTTGTCTTTGAGCGGGAGCACGACCAGGATCAGCGGCGTGTCGGTCCCGACGAGAGCCAGCGTACGCTCCCGTACACTCGACACCAATTGCGCGGCAGTGTAGGCGACGAACCCTACGTGTCGGCCAACGCTATCGACGACCACGTCCGTGATTCTACCTCGAGAACAGCTCATCTCCTCCTCAAGCCGTTACTCTCTACACGAACTAGCAGAAGTTCTGCATCGCGAAGACTTCCCCGTCATCGGTGACAACCACTTCATACGCCAAATCTCGCTGTTTCATTATCAGGTGAAGTAATTCCTAAACAGCACCCTGATAATTTCTGTCCTATTCATAAGAACTCAGCTATCGGGGGAATTGGGCAGTCCTAAGAAATCATCGTCAGTCAAATCTTCAAGCCGGTCTTTGACTCTCTCTGCTCGCTCGATCTCCTTTGTAGGCTTTCTTGATGATAACTCCGACATTGCCGATTCCAGTCCATGGGCCATCTGGTTTCGAGTCTTCCGTACCTGCGTTATCTCCCCCTTGAGACCGTCGTCTATAATCTCTGCATCGTGAAGGAGCTCGAGGTGGTTCCAGAAGTTCAGCTGGTTAGTGAATGTGTCTTTCACTGCACTTGATTTCCGGTTTGGATCGACTATTTCACTGTATGCGATATTCACGACGAGCTCCTCTATGACTTCATTGGTCAGTAAAAAGTACACCGTGAAATTCCTTTTTGCTTGAAAAACATCAGCATAGAAGTTTTCGAGATCTATCTCTGAAGGGGAAGAATAGAGTTGTTCTAAGGTCTCAGCTGCTTCCTCTGCTCTTTCCTTGGTCTCATTCAGCTCTTTAGAAAGTAAATACAGGTCAGCAAATTCAAACAGATCCTCAATTAACTCCTCCCAATCAAGGTCGTCCACTTCTGGTAAACTTCCATTAGTCTCTTCTAACATAGCGGAGTTATATTGACTTCAATAGCCAGTACATATAACGGATCCGTACCATTCTATCCGGTCTGTATCGGTACGAAGCTCGTAGGCTCGTGGAAATTCCCTTTCCCCACCCAGTTCAGAAGCCGCTCACAGAACGTTCGGACTACGGCGTTGTTGGTCCATTGTCCATAGGTAGGCCTCTCGGCGGTCTATGGCGGTATCGAGTTCAGACGAACAGAACGCTTAGTCTGCGAAGTCGAGGGTGACCTGTTGAGCGTGGCCACCCAGTTCAGATCGTTTCTCCTCAAACTCTTCCGGCGTCATGGTACCGCATCGGAGTTTGTAGATACGGTGTCGTTCTCGGTCGGACAACTCCTGTTGGTACACACTCTGCTTGAGATAATATCCGACTGCTTCGCCCAAGTACGGCGGAACGGCATTTCCGATCTGCTGGCGAACAGACACGAGTCCCCCCTCGAAGCGATATGAGTCAGGGAACGTCTGGAGTCGTGCCCCTTCCCGTGGGGTCAAGCCGCGATGTTGAAACGGATGAATACACCGCGCACTCGACGGCTTCGACATGTTAGAGGTAATCGCGACCGCCGGCTCCTGAGAGTCGAGGCGAGAGTACGAATTGTGATACCCTGAAGAGGGTTGTAGTTCATCCGGAATGGCGGTTCGGTCACCTCCATCCGGAATATGCGAAATCATCTCCACCATGTCGTCGGAGTGATTCGCGGCTTGGTGGAGCGTGAGTTCTTGGTTATCGCCACGGAGATCTTTCTGAAGAACCGTCTTGGCATCCACGTCATAACGGGTTTTCTCCTCACCAGGATCGACTTCTGGAAGATCACCGATCCCGTCCATCACGCCCGGCGTTTCGACGGGGTCCAGTTCGAAGCCGTCGAACGGGTGTTCGGTGTCAGACTTCTTCGTCGCCAGAACAAGTAGGCGTCGTCGATGCTGGGGAACCCCAAAGTCGGAAGCCCTCACAACTCGAGGTGTCACCTCGTAGCCCATCTGTTCGAAGGACTCCTCAACGGCAGATAGAAACTTCCCGTCTGCCGTATTCTGCATCCCTCGAACGTTTTCGAACAGGGCAGCCTTTGGCTCTAACTTGTCAACCCAATTGATGAAGTTGACGAATAGGTGGTTTCGATCGTCCGAACCGTCCGGGCTCACAACTTCAGAGAACCCCTGACAGGGAGGTCCACCCGCAATGAGGTCTACGGAGTCACGGCCGACAATGTCAGTCACCTCTGCCTTGTCCGCCTCACGGATATCTCCGGTTATGTCTTCTGGGACCCAACCCTCCCGGTTCTCCGCAAATGTCTCTCGGGCGTCTTCATCGACCTCGACCGCATGGATCAAATCAAATCCTGCGCGTTCGAGCCCGACAGATAACCCGCCCGCCCCCGCAAACAGGTCTACGTAGGTCAAATCCTGTTCGCCCATCTATTCGAAACTGTCACCGGCCGTATTTAATCATTGCCTCTGCGGCTTCTATCTACCGACCAGAAGGACGCAAGCGTTTTTAACCATGTATCATATCTAGAGACACTATATCGAAGTACACTGAATGGGGCCACGAACCGAGAGATGTCCTAGGCCACACAATCACTTTGAGCAGATAAAACCGATGTCCGAGGAAATCACAGAAACCGAGCGCGAGAAGATTGACGAATTTCTTTCTAAACACATCACGTCGGACGAAGACAAGAGCTTAGAGGATTTTGGAGTCGAGATCTCTGATGAGCAGGAACTCAGTGAGGAGGAATCCATAGAGAAAGTCGTTGAGCAGACTCGTAATATCTACGACCGAGGAACGGGCTATTTAGGGCTATCTCTGTCCTTCATTCTGGCAGTTGAGCAGCTTTCTGAAGTCGATCCTTGGATCAGGACATCGCATTCAGATTTAGACTGGGAAGACGATATTCTCCCCCGATACGAAAAGAAAGGAGAGGACTATCGCACTGAGAGTAATATTGATACACTGACGCTCCGACAGGGAGATACAGAGGCTGGCCTGCGTTCGAAGATTAATGCTATCGGTACGTTCTTCCACCAAACGATGAACCGGACGAACTTCCCGAACTCACCGGGACATTATACTGGAAACTGGGAAGACTATATTGGCCTCTTAGAATCGTGTTTCGCGCTCTCTCAATCAGGTCGTCGAGAGGCAGCTGAACGGATAATCGAGTTCGGACTAACCGATCTAGAATCAAAGGACTATCCGAGACGTGATCCACCGTTCTCGCAGCCGTTTCTGGAGGTTCTCAAGAACTACGAGCGGTCACATGATAACGAGATGGGCGGGTTAGCTTATCAGGCACTCGTTTACGGGTATGTAAAGACGGAATGGCCACATCTATCGCTTCGAGCTAGTAGCGTCCGAACGGGTTCTGCTAGACAACATCGATTTGGTGATATAGATGGTTATCACGGTCCGGATCTGATGATTTCGGTTGAGGTGAAAGACCGAGACATTACCGAGGACAATGTCGATAGTGAGCTTGGTACGATGATGAAGCTCGCCGAGAAGTCGACAGCCCTTTCGATCGCGATCTGTCGAGAGGTCAGCGAAGATGCAAGAGAAATCTTAGAGGATGCAGGAGTGAAAGTGATGACCGACAAAGACCTCACTATTCAGCTACGAGCTTGGGACTACCATAAGCAGGATCTCGCTCTCCAAGGAATGGTCCACTTCCTTGAGCACGTTGAGGAGAATCCGACGGCAACTCGGCGACTTCTACAGTTTGTGAAAGAAATCGATGAAGAGAACTCTGCACTGGAACATCTCGACGAAGACACCTAATTTCGGATACTGAGTCCGCTGCATTTCAAATGCAGTCTTCACTTCCGCCTGTCCGACTTCTCCTCGTCGTCACCCTCGTCAGATCTGAACGGGAAGAAAGGTGCGAGGTCGTCGAGCGACAGTTCACGTACGATGTCGAAACGGCCGCTTCTTGCTCCAGTTCGTCGACGGCGATCCGCGCCGTCATCGTCTTGCCGACGCCGCTCGGGCCAAAGAGGAAGAGATTCATCGGAGCGCGACCGTCCAGGACGGGATCGAACGCCTGCGTGATCTCGTTCAGTTCGTCGGAACGGTGGACGACCAGGTCGCGCTCGGGAATGAGATCGTGGGACAACAGGTCCGGCCGAAGCATGAGTCATACTGTTCAGACAGGATATAAAAGCGAACTGGGGTTGTTTCCGGTCCTTCCGGTCCGGTCTAAGCGAGATATATGCCGACGAGAATCAGTATAACAAGGACTACGGAGACTGTGATCACCCACTTCGGGATGGTTGTCGACGAATCGGCCTTTGAACGGTTGCTGCTACTTCTCACAGTGGTTCCGCGTCGCTTGTGCGTTTTGTGTTTCTCTGACATCCATTGGTCGCTACTTGCTCCGTCAAGACCGCTACAGCTGTGGTTCTCGGGAAGGCGATGACTCGAACAGTGAGTCCCGCCACAGTAGTTGCACGTGTACGGGTGACGTGCCTCGTCCCCACATATTCGGCACTGTTCCATTACTCCCGATATCTTAGAGGAACGTGATAATTCTTTGTTTACCTTATATGGACGCCAACACCGCTAAAGGACCTTTCTGTAACCGACAAGGAGTGGAAAACAATTGGCTTACGCATTTTCGTGTAGTGTTGTCCTAGATTTATAGGATATCCGTGATTTCTCGTTGATATGGATCGTCGTTTCCTTCTCGTTGCAGCCGTACTGGTTCTCCTGATTGCTGGATTCTCAGGCGTTGGAGCGGCAGACCGAACTTTGAGGAATACAACGGACAACGTGACTCAGACTGAGACGCTTACAGGGATTTCAGTCGGTCAGTATGCAACTGTGGAACAGTCGCATCTCAATGATCTTGAAGAGTTAGCAGAGACAACACCGTATGAAGTTCGAGATTACACCTTTACTCTCTTCGTTGATGGGGAACGGTATATCGTGTTCACAGACCAGGAACCGCAAACAGGCACTGCTACTGTTGAAGGCACAGTAATAGAAGACCCTCCAAACCACTACAATTCGTATATTCTCGCTGACAATGTTTCCTTTGAAACCGAGGGAGAACCTGTTCCCTTATCAAATGTTCAGGCGGATCCATCGCAGTACGATGGACAGCATATCCGCGTGACTGGGAGCTACCAACAACTCTCTGCCACCTATGAAACTCAAAATCAGATAATAGTACACCAAAATCACGGGAGAATTTCAGCTGAAAGGCAGAGTTTGGATTTGGCGCAATCTCCGGCTCAAAGTGCTCGATGGAGCGTTCTGAACCTCTCGAATGACGAGTTCGGCGGTAGTGCGGATGCGGAACTCGAACAGCGGTTTGCTGAGATGAATTCAGCAATGCCTGTTTTGGGCCTCCATTCGGAGTTTTGGATGCGTGGAGAGGTGACGGTCGACGCTATCGTAGCCGCGGGCTCTGACGAATCGAGGCTGATTATCGCAGACACAACACCCGTCGCGGACGAAATCAGCGGCCCGAACGAAATTAACCAGCGTGGAGAGCACTTATCCGGCGAAGTGGTCCGGTTCGAAACACAGGTCGTTGGTAGTACGACTAGCACCCAAGAGTTCCTAACCACCGTTGCGCCGTGTGGCGGTGGCGATAGCGTGCTTGTACCAGCAGGACCGACATGTGTTCCGGTTGTAAGCGATAGTACGGTTCATGCCGGGGTGTTACTGTCGGGACCGCCTGATTCTAGATCTGATGTGGTTCCGTATGCAGGGATCTCTAATTACCACCAAGATACAGTGACCGAGTCTGAAACAGGGACGTACATTGTTACCGGCCGAGTAGTCGCAGCAAGTGAGATCGATCCGTCGCTAGAGGGTCAGTATGGAGTCGTCGTGTATGGAATGGACCGTCAGGGCGATCTCCAGACTCATGGTGATGTCGAGGCCCAAGCCGAGGAGTACGCGACACAGGTAACCGACCGGCTGAAAGCACAGCTGAATACCAGTCAACAAGAGTGGCGAACGATGTCGGGGTCGGGCAATGGCGGTGATCAGGCAGGTGGTGTATCTGGATCCTCCTCAATAGCTATTATTAACACTGAATATGAACAGAATCCAATTCAGCCAGGGACAACTGCGGTTGCTGTCATTACTGTTGAAAACACCGGCACCGCTGACGGGATGATCACACTAAGCTGGCGGTTTGTTTCGGATACAGTAGAAGAAACAATCGTAAGCGTTGCCGCTGGTGAGACGAAAGAAGTTCGTCTTGAACACCAGGTCACAGATAGATTCTCTGGGAGTAGTGTTCGTACGCACGTTAACTCCAACGATTTAGGGATGTTAGAGATCGATGCACAGACAGCTACGGCAAGCACTACATCTGTAAGTGATAGAATAGATGCAGATGACGGATCGAACGGAACTCTAATGGCTGGTATCTCAGGGGCATCATTCGAAATTGGAGGGCTGGTGATATTATTGGGCACGACATTGCTACTTTCTGGAATCGTACTGAAACTCTTCTATGGCGTCAAGAAAATCCTCCAACCTGATGACGTGGATATAACAGAACCACCAGCGTTCATTATGTCTGTTGTCGGTGTCGCACTTATGGCCGCAGGGGGCTTCATTGCTGGATCTATATTTGAAGCGGTGGTGCCATTGTCCGTTTTCCTACTCGGTGGACTCACAGTAGTGAAACTGGGTGGGATGGTCTACAGCGAGATTTAATTATTCCATAGATCGATAGCTCCCTCACTTATCAGAATTATGTGACCAAGGTTACGCCGAACAAGAGAATTCGTAGAGGACCTTCTCGTCCTCAAGATAGTATATACCAGTTGACTTGATAGCCTCCCGTCGGAGAATGGTGAAGTCTTCACCCGAATCTCGTCATATTCTAGTGGTTGAGTTTAATCCTGAAATGATTAACTTCTTCTCCCATAACTCAGACACGGATGCCCCGAAACGGCCCTCGCGACAGGCCGATCATGTCGGGTTCGTCTGCTTAAGTGACTGTTTGTCCCAGAGAATACCGACATGCGAATTGAGACAGAGAAGAGTCACGACGATGTCGCCCAGCCGCGACCGAAGGTGTGGCTCTCGGAGGACGACTACGAGGAACTCCAACGCCGCGCCGAGAGCTTCCGCGACGAGATAATCATCCGTCTCGGCGGCGAGGTCGGCCTACGCTCGTTCGAGATACCGCAGATCAAGCGCCGTCACGTTCAGCGTGAGGTCATTGATGATGAGGACTACTTCTTCCTGCGCGTACCCGAGGGCAAGGACACGACCGGAGGTGGCGGGAAGGCCCGCGACGCGTACCTGCCAGCTGACGTTGAGCGCCTGATCCATCGCTACGCCGAGCAGCACGACCTCGGCCGCGACGATCCGCTCGTCGATCTCACGTCTCGGTCGGTCCAGCGCGTCGTCCAGCGCACCGCCGAGACCGCCGCGGACGAGACGGGTAACCAGGACTTCGAGTTAGTCCGCTCGCACGACCTGCGCCGGTACTTCGCGCACACGTGTCTCGTCGAGGAGCGGATGAACCCGAGAGTGGTGATGGACATCGGCGGCTGGGACGACTACAAGAGCCTTGAACCGTACCTCTCGAAGCCGAGCCCGAGTACGATCGTCGACGAGTTCGAACGGGCGGGGTTAGAGTGACACGTGAGAGAGCCACTCACGGTAACCCGCAGCGCGCAAATTACTCTTCTTCGGAATCGTCGCCGTCATCCTCATCGTCGTCATTACCGAAGTGATCGTCAAGCGACGATTGGTCCGCCCCGTGCAGATAGTCTTCAACAGATTCGCTCATCACCTGTGATTCGACTTCAAGAATCGCACCCATATGGTCGCGGGTGAACTCATACATGTGATTCTCCACGCGGTCACACGCGCCGAAATCCTCCAAGAATTCGAAGACAAGGTCAAGCTCACTGAGTCCGACATTATGCTGCGGAGCGAAGTAGTCGCGAACTTCGGTGCGTGTCACAGTGACGCCGTTATCGTGGTCAACGGCTTGCTCTCCCCAGATATCCACGATCGCCATCGCGAGGATTTCGTGTTCCATTCCCTCGGTGAGCATGATCGTGTCTGGCGGATTCCGTGGGAGCTCCACCCCGCGGTTCAGCAAGGATTGTAGGTTGCCATCGTCGTTGAATCTGCCGTCGAGCACGCGAAGGTCACCGCCGTAGTCCTGAGTCATTAGGACGGCGTATTCGGTGAGTTCGTCCAGTGTATCACGGAAATTGTCTGATTCCGCGCGTGCCTCGTCGATGTACACTTCGTCGAGATCCTGGTAGACGATGATTGGTTCGACAGCGGTTACGGTGCCGTCGTACCCGGTCTTCTCCTGTATTTGTGCGGCTTTGAGCGCGTCTTCTGCGGTCTCGATGTCAACACCGGCACATTCACGCATCTGCTTGGTGTGCCGTCTGTTGATGTTGTTCCCGCTCTTGATTTCGGCGAGTACGCACGTTGCGCCGTCGTACAAGACGAAGTCGGGTTCAGCACTTACGCCGTTAGTCCGGTCTTCGATGACGGGGAACATCATCGGGATGCGGACGTCGTGCGCGGCGAGTGACGGATTGGCGCGGGCAGTGGTCGCGGAGTAAAATAGGTTATACGTGTTTACTTCGCGTCGTTGTCGTTCCCCCTCCGCCAGCTCATCCATGACTACTTAATCGCCACCGGGTTCTGCGCTTTACTCAGCGAGTAGGTCGAGTCAAGGTCATCATAGACTTCGCGGACGAAGCTGCGGAGAGAGAGTGCGGTAGTGGTGTCGCGCGCGTAAAGGATGATGTTCGGCGGTTCTAACGCGACATCAAAGGTCTCGCCGTGGTCTTTGTCGAACACACGGATCTTCCGTCCACCGTCGCGGATGCCGTACCGGTACTGGTTTCCGTTGAGGACATTGGCTTCGAGTTCCGCGATAAGTTCCTGTTCAGTAGCGTCTTCGCGATCTGGGTTCGTGAGTTCGACCGCGGTGAAGCCGTCTACGGCAAAACCGTTTTCGAGGGGGCGGAGCGTAGGGTCAAGGTCAACGTCGAAGCTCTGCCGGTCGAGTCTTTGGTAACCGTTAGTGAGTCCAAGGAGTGTTTCTACGGCTTTCGCTTCCGAGCCGCGCCGTACGGACCGCATCGTCAATCGGCCTTCATTCGTGTTCGCACCCTGAATCGCCGTGGTTGGGCTATTTTTCTGATCGAATTCGATGCGGGTCGGCTTCGCATCGAACGTCTCTTCGGCCCGTTGCAGGTCTCCAGGTTCCGCGCCGGAGAATGTGAGTGTCGCATCACGTTCCCGGTTTGGTGCGTGGTATTTTGCGGTGAATCCAGAGATACGTGAGTCGCGGATGCGCTCGGTAAGGTCCTCCAAGTCATCAGAGGAGAGGTAGAGACGTTCGACGCACGGAAGGTACCCGAGCAGATTTTCGATTGTCTTCTCCCTCCAATCGCTATGAATCGTCGTCAACACCCACAAGTACCCGTTGTTTGTCACAAAGACGAACTCGTCTTCCCGATTTTTCGCGGGGGTTGAGATGGTGACGAGAGAGATATTGTCATCCGTGACCGTTTCGGAGAAGGTGTGGTTGTCGACGTAGTTGTCAGCGTGTCCGGTGATGTTGTTGCTTTCGACGAGCTGAGTGACCCATTCGTCGAGCTCGCCGATCTCGTAGCCCTGGTTATCACAGAGGTAGATGTTCAGATCGGTTTTGTCCCCGCTCCGCGTCGCTTTTCCCTCCATCTCTTCGTCACTCTGGACGACGTATTGGATGAGTTCGTGGAGGACTTCCCGTGTGGTCTTGCCCTCGACGTCGGATGGGGAGATATCCATACTAGATGTACTCCGTACAGGTCCGTTGTTCTACGGGCTGTTCTATGCTACGATTCTACATTAACCGTGGAACCTAGACTGATAATAAATTTGTTTATATCTTACTGATAGGTTCAGTCGGGCCTCAGCCCTCAGTTCCCGGAACAGTCGGACACCGATATCTATCGGTCCTGTCCTTCGAAGAGGAGCCAAGCAGCGAACCCCCCAGCTCCGACTACTACCGGGCCCCAAATCCCAGAAGGAGCATAGTGTTTGGTTCCATGTCTGGTGGGTGAGTGTTACCCTATAAATACCTTCTTGGGGTGATGAATCAGAAAACCCTTGCAAGAAACGGGAACTGGTGGAGAACGTAGCAGAACAGCACGGCGGCTATCGTCGCGCCGAGGATGGGATGCGAGACCGAGGCCACCAGCGAGGCGAAGAGGATCAACGCCTCGATGATGAAGAACAGGAGAATCGCGTCGCCGTCCGAGACGCGCGTCTCAGTCGACATTCTCAGCCCTCCCCCAGTCACGGCAGACGCGGTAGAGACTGTAGATTATCACAGGCCAACCGAGCAGTGAGTAGACTTGTTGATGCAACTCTAAGTCGAAGAGCGTCGCGTCTGGCGTACTCCACGGGAGGACGAACACTCCGAGCAGCATCCACGCGAACATCGGCCACATCGGAACGACCACCTCACGCGCGAGATCCGGTGGCTCTGGCTGCTCTGCCTCGACGACCATCGACTCGCACGCAAGGGTGAGACAGAACTCTTCGCCGTCGAACTCCGTGACGTCCTCGCCGCAGCTGGGACAACGAGCAGCGGGAGAGAGGTACTCTTGGAGAGAACCGAGGAGCGTCACAAGCATCCCTCCTGGAGCCGTCGAGATCGAACTTGTTTGCCGCCTCGAGAGAGACCGCGTCGACGATCACTAACCCCGTCTGAGCCCCCACCCAGCGGGGGAGAGATCACACGCGTGGTGCCGCCCCGGCCCCCCACCGTCCCTACAAACGAATCAGATTTCTCTACCATAACGCGTGTTGTGACTATTACACTGTCTTGGTCGCTGGTGGTTGGTAGGGTTGTTTCTAACCAGTTGCCGTATGGCGATTCCGTTTCGCCCCGAATACAAATAGTGTACGCACTCATGCGTTTTTAGCCACCGTTGACGATTTGCCCGACACGCTGCTGCTTAATGCGCATATCTTCGGGCAGTGACTCCCCCACTTCACCCTGTGAGAGGTCCGTATTTTCGTAGACGCTGGTGACGATGCGGTCGCGCATTTCCTGCTGCTTCTGCTCCAGTTCCTTCTCGAACTCCTCACGGACCTCGTGCTCACGCACCCAGTCGCTGGTGTCGTCACCGGCGTTCCACTCTTCCTTCATCTCCACCAGCTTCTGATAGTCCTCGTCGTGGTCCATGTTCGGCCATCGGAACTGCTGGAGGCCCTCGTAGTACACGTCGTGCGTCCAGTCGTTGATGTGGGCCGCGTAGATCTTACACTGGCCTCGAGCCGTGACGTTGATCCAGAAGTTGTGCAGTCGTTCCATCCGCCGGTCGAGTTCCGCGACGGAAGGAAGCGTCATGATCGAGGTGATCTCGTCGACACGACGCGTCTCCCAGGTCCGGGCGGTCTCCACGTTCTGGTTACTGTTCGACCGCCGCGCGTCCAACTGCTCCGCCTCTTCGAGATTCGCCGTACTTCCACGAGGGAGTTGGTCGTACAGTGCGTTGAACTCGCCGACGTCGTACGTAGCGTTCTCCTCTGCCCGGTACGGCTTCGAAGACGTGTTGAAATACTTCCCGAGAAAGACGGCCAGTGACGTCTTCCCGACGCCGGTTTCCCCGTCTCGCGCCGAGATGGTGATCTTCACGTCCATCCCCTTCTTCTTCCGAGCAGCAACGCGCCTGAAGAACGGCCCCGTGCAGATCGCCATCAATCGCTCACCTCCTGCTGGTCGCGGTACTCGACAACGAGAACTGACGCGACCCACGCGTGGATGGCGAGCATCAGCAACGCGGCGGCCCTGCGGTACCCGATGAGAAGCGCTGCCGGCTCCGAAACGTTCGTTTCGGCGACGATGAGTTCGCTCGTGACGAACGCGGAGACCCCGGCGAAGAACAGGCCGAATCCCATCAGGAGGAGGATGTCGGCGACCGCCTCGAACTGTTCTGTGTATTCCCCGCCGGCGAAGGAAACGTTCCTACTCGCCATCGCCATCACCTCCGTCAGTGGCAACCGGTTGCGGCCCTTGCTCGAACAGTTGCTCGAGGTCCTCCTCGTCGACCTCGTCGGTATGGTCGATAGATTTCACCTCCGGACTGAATCCGAGCTTGTCGGCGGCGTCGTCCAGGACCCCGGAGATGTCAACGAGGACCCCCGCATCGAGAACCTTCTGTCGAGTGACTTGCTCCGTCCGACGTCCTCGCATCCCGGTCCGCGTTTTCGTAACTGTCTCAGTCTGGTCGAGATGGTCACGGAGCGTTTCGAGGCCCGTGTACGGGACCTCCTCGGTCACCTCGACCGGGACGGCCCGCGACCCCTGAACTTCGTATTCGGTTGTGGTCACCGTGTACGTCCACTGCTCGGAGAGGGTGACATCATCCCACCAGTCCCGAATCGGGTCTTCGTCGCGAAGTGGCCGGATCGCCCAGTAGTAGTCCGCGACAGCCTGCTGGAGACGATACACCTGCTCGCGCGACACCTGGCCGGACAGCAGTAGTGAGGACTGCTGGTATTCGGATCGCGCATCATAGCACCGCAACTGCGCATCTTCGATGATGCGCTGGCGGGCGGTTTTCGGTCCGGCACCGCCTGAATCACTGGTCATCGGGCGCGGCCTCCTTGAGATCGATGACGAGTTCTCCATCGCGCTGTCCGCCTTTGTGGTACTGCATCGTCATCTCGTCGGGCACTGTCTCCGGGTCGTTCACGTCGATCCCCGCTTTCTTGAGCGAATCCTGATCGAGGGTGATTCGGATCGAGGTCCCGATGATCTGCGGCTTGTTCGTCGCTTCGATCACGACTGGCTGTTCTTGGAGCGACATATCAGAACGAGCCGGGTACTACAACATAATACATGCAACCTGACATACCTCAATATCACACTGACGAATATCCGACGTATAACCCAGTTACAACCGAATATTATGACGGGTATGCGGATTTATACCCTCTGACAGATAGCCCGGAATCATGGGTGTTGCTCAGTCCCATCCTGGCGGTACAAGTACTGACCCGAACGGTCCGGCATCTCCCGGAGAGTCACAGTCCGAGACGCTTCTCGGACGATGTTATGACGAAGGGATGCAACGGCTCGACGGCCCGACGATGACGACGGCCCCGATGCAGCAGATGATCAAGGGCATCGGAGGAGCGCTGATCACGGCGTTCATGGTTATCGTCGTGCTGTCGCAGGTCTACCAGCTGGACATCATCAGTTCCCAGAATGGGCCGTTCGCGAACCTCACCAGCGACTACGTCACGTATGGGACCGCGGCACTCGGTCTCATCGGCGTCGCGATCATCGTCGGTGCGGCATCGGTTGCGATGAACATGTTCGGCGGTTCCGGTGGTCGCTAAGCACCGAACACGCCGTCCCATCTCCTGATCCTCGATGAAAAACACGGTCTACGTTCTGGCAGTCCTCGTGCTATTCGGCGTCATCGCAGTGCCAACACTCAGCACTGCCTTCGCCGAGGCTCCCGAAACGACCGAGACCGTCGACAACGAGACGGTCGCGATCTCGACGTCCTCCTGGACGGAAGTGTCCGAGGCGGACGCGACGACATCGTTCTACGATAACGAGACCGTCTACTACAACGGATCGACCGTTAGCGAATCCGAGTACGAGTGGTTGACCGATAACGGGTCGATACGGGCCGACGAAAACGGCTCGCTCGCGAACGCGTCGAACATCGATATCACGTACTCTCTCGACCGAGACACGGAGTTCACCGCACTCGGACAGTCCGTATTTGAGGTGGTGTTGTGGGTCATCGCGGCCCTTGTGATACCCGTCGCGGGAGGTGTTCTCATCGGAGCGTTCGGATTGCTCGGAGGTGGGGCAGGTGGTCGATAGAGACAGCTATGCAAATCATACAATACGGCCTCGTGTTCGCGCTGGCCTGCGGGTCGTCGTATCTGGCGCTGTACCAGTACGACGTCCACGTCGAGCCGCCGCTCTTGGTGAGCGTTCTCGCGTGGGGAGTTCTCGTCCCGGCGAGCGCGAACGTCGAGGTTGCGTCTGAGGGTGCGCGGGTCGCGTTCAGTTCTCAGCCCGCACAGGGCATTGCCCTGTTTATGGCGCTGATTTCCGCCTTCGCCCTCGTTGGAGCAGTGTTCGGCAAATACCCTACGTCAGAGATGACTCCAGACGATGACACAACCTAACCGACCGTCGCCGGAGGAAGAATCCCAACTCCGGCAAGAGGAACAGACGCAGGCACAGGCCGCCCGGCTCGGTGCCGATGAAGCGGCCGAAAACAGCCCGATGGCGAACATGGACCCGGAGGACTTCCTCGACTCCCTTCGGGACCCGGACATCACGTCGCCCGAGTTTTCGGAGATCGAGGACGTGCTCGGGCCGTATCTGTCGGGTCAGCACGTTACAACCTATCACGACCCGGACGACCGAGAGAAGCTGGAGCTCCTGAACATGGCGCTGACCAAGCGCGTGATCAAGGAGCGAAACCACGGACGGCTCTGCACGGGGCCGTTCCTCGAGGTCGCGCAGCGCGTCGACGGACGCGACGACAAGTCGGTCAAACAGAAGTGGACCGACGACGAGCGCGCCGCGATCCGGACGTCGCTGATGGAGGTCCGGACGGCGATGCAGTACCTGGGAATCAACCACACCGGCCTCTCGAAGACGGCGGACACGCATATCGAGACCCAGATGCGGCGGGTCGACGACAGCGAGTCCCAGAGCCGTCTCGGGAAGGCTCAAAAGCGGTTCTTCGGATAACTCATGAGTATACCAGATCAGTACGATGCGTGCCAGTCCCTCGACGAGGATCGACTCGTCGAGCAGAAAAAAGAGATAGAGGATGAGGTCCTCGCGCAGTACGACGAGGTTGACGACCGGGAACAGGTGTCCGTCTGGCAGGAAGGAGAGTACCTGTACGCGGAACTGCGCGATGAGGCGAAAGCGCTTGTTGAAGACGAACAGGATGTGAAACAGCCGGACGAGATCGAAGACGCCGACGAGACGAACTACGACGACCTCGCCAGAGACGTGGAGGACTCGGGGAGTTCGCTTCGGGCTCTCGGCACCGGAGTCAAGAAACTCGTCACGGCGCCGGTGTACAAAGTCCTGCGCTACATCCCGAAGTCGGGTAACATCGCCGACGGGATGATCAAGGGCGGGATGAACATGAAGCGGAAAGTCACGGGCGCTGACGCGCTCGTGATGGCCGCGTACGGGGACCGTCAGGTCTACCCCCGCGCCGCTCGCTGGAACTCCGAAGAAACGGAGTACCAGACACTGAACGGTGAAAGCTACAGTGCCGCCGGCGAAGGCCACTCGCCGTACCAGATGTTCGGCCAGGTGCCGGTCGTCTGGACGCTCCGCGAGAGCGCCGAGGTGTTCGAGCCAGTCCAGGCCTATCTCGCCGCCGAGCGCGATCTCGGCCGCTACGCCGAGCGTCCGATGGCCGACGGCGGGAAAGACGTTCTCGTCGACGCACAAGCGCCGGGCGGCGCAGATGGCCTCGTTCTCAGCTGGGAGAAGGCGTTCGAGATGCACTACCAGAAGATCACCCAGGAGGACCTCGAGGAGCAGAACGACCTCGGTCGGATGGCCGAGATGGACGACGGCGGGAATAAGTTCGCGTTCTACCTGATCGGCGCGGTGGTCCTCGGCGTCGCGCTGACGCTGGCGATCCTGTTCGCGATGAACAAGTTCATCGCCGGTGGCGGCGGCGGTGGGGGTGGCTCCGAGATCTCCCTCATGCTGGACTCGCTCCGCTGGAGTAGTCTCCTGACGGGGGGTCTGTAATGGCGAACCAGACCGCGCCCGGTACCGGCAGTGGCGGGGACGACCCCGACGAAGAGACGGTCGACGTTTCCGACGAGGCCGATACGAGTACGTCGACTGGAGACGGGGCCAGTTCACAAGCCAACACGCCTGGAGATGGCTCTCCGGGAGGGCACGTCCGTGACCCGGGCACTGCCGGGACGACAGAAGACAGCGTCGGCGATTCGTCGAGCGGCGGTAGTGAGACTGACGGCTCGTCAAGTGGGTCCAGTAACTCTGGCGGGTCGCCCGACACACCGACGACCGGCGGTGGCGAACCACAACCGGGCGTGAACGTCCCGGCGGACTACGATCCAGATGCGCAGCACGAGCCACGGCAGGGCGTCGAGGCGGGCGACGGCGACGTAGCCCAACAGGCGAGCGAGCTTGAACAGCAAGTCCTGGAACAGTCGAACAGGCTCGACGACCCGTCACAGGTCGCCGTCCGTCGCGAGGATGATCAGCTGGTAGCGGAGCGGACGATGACGGGCGACCAGGTCGTGGAGATGGAGCGTCGGAAGGAAGTCAAGGAGGAGGTCGCGGCAGGGAACGATTCCCTCGACCCGGAGGACCTGACCGTCTCTCGCGAGGACGGTCAGTATAACGTCGACGTTCGCGAATCCTCGCAGCGCGACCTCGTAGCAGAGCAGGTCGAGGAACAGAACCTGAACCTCGACCGCGGAGAGGATTACCAGATCGAACAGACCGACGAAGGATACCAGATCGCGCTGACTGACCAAGGCGAGCGCGAGCAGATCCGCCACCAGGTCGCGAGCCAGCGCGAGGGCGTCGATCCCGAAGATGTCACCGTGTCAGAAGCGGGCGAAGGGATGGCCTCACAGGCAGGTGGTGACCGGCGGCTTCTCGACGAGGCCGGATCGGAGGCAGACACCCTAATGGTGGACCAGTACGAGGTCGAGGTCTCCACTGGCTCCGAATCCGTCGACAGTGCGGACACCAAGCCGATCTCGGCAGAGGACGCGATAGAGACAGGTCCGGAGACTCCGACTCAAAGCACTCGGACGGACATTGCCGCGCCGGGGATGGCAACTGACGAGGGCCTGCTGGCCGACCAGCGGAACGAACTCAACCCGAACGCGAACCTCGGCGAAGACGTCGAGGATGTCGGCGATATCGATATATCGATCAACGACCGGTCCCTCGAATCAGTGCTGAACGAGGGATCCGAACGATGGGATGACGCCTCGGCCTACGTCGGCGACCGAGCGGGAGATGCGGCCCAAGTTGTCGACCAGGCCGGCCAGACAGATGTTCCAATTGCGGATACGTCCGCGTACGATGCAGCCGGCGTCGAAACCAACAATCGAGGGGCAGGACCGGTCGAGAGCGGCACCGAGGCAGTCGTTTCCGGCGTCGGGCGGAGCGTAAATCCGTACGCTATCGGGTCGGCAACGAAGGAAGTGGCAGAAGCTGGCGCGTACGTCGGGAGTGCGGCCGTGTCTGTCAATCCTGGCGAAACTATCGATCGAACGAATACCGTCGTCAATCAGGGGGCCGTCGCCGCAGGCCTCGCTGGTCGGTATGCCGCGAACAACCCAGTCGAGACGGGAGGAACAGTGGTCGGCGGTGTACTGACAGGGACGGCAGCAAGTAGCGCTGTCCGACGTGCCTCTGGAACGGGACAACGGGCACGTGCAGCGAGTTCGCGAGCCCGACAAGAGCTGAGTCAGAGATCTCGTGCGGCGGGGAGCCGTGTTCGGCAGGAGTTCGGTCAGCGAACTCAATCGGCGAGAGCGCGAGTCAAATCTGAGTTCGGACGGGCCAGGGAGCTATCTGGCGATACACGGGCACAAGCGAATTTCAAGCGGAAGCGGCGAAGCGAGACGGAGTCGAAATCCGAAGTCACGAAAACGATATCTCGCGACCATCCCGAAGCAGACCCATCGGATCCAACCCCCGAAGAATGGGCTCGACAGAAGTTCGAGGGAGACAGTAGCCAAACGACAGGATCCTCAAACCAACAGGGTCTCGACGAGGAGATCCGGGTTCAAATGGGGGAGGATCAGCGAGCACGGACTGTCGAGGACGAGCTACCGCCGAAAGATACGTACCCGAGCGAAGAGGCCTATCAGCGGGAACTCGACCTCCTGAAGGAACGCCGCCGGTCGGAGCAATCGACCAAAAGCCTGGCGGAGACCGAGACGCGCACTCGGCAGAAAACCCGCGTGGCAGAGAAGACTCGCGCAACGGGTGCGACAGGAGGACGTCCGACTGAAACACTCGCCGCGACCGCGGCTGTTCGGCCTGATACGTCGACTGACGAGCGCTCCGCTCTCGCACAGACGACACCGGACGAGGAGCTGACGACCACCAGAACCGATTTCGAGGAGGACCAGCGCGGGCTCTACGCCACACAGGGACAGGCAACCCGAGAACGACCTGATACGCGAATTCGGACGGAGACACTGACTGACACTCGGGGAACGTTCGATACGACGGCTACGTCGTTACTCGATGCGGAAAGCGCCCTGACTGCGACCAGAACCGGAACACGAACCGCAACCAGAACAACGACGAGGTCAGGGAGTTCGTCGAACCGGCGACTCCCTCGTCCGGATCCGGACCCGAACGGCGACTTCGGAGGTGGGGGTGGCTCAATCGAGTCCGCGGACGTCCGGTGGGACACCAAGTTCGCTGACGCGGACGACCTCGCCGAAGACGTCTTCGGGAGGTGGTAGCCGATGGCGACCTTCGAGAGCTACGTAATCGCCGCGCTCACCTGGGCCGTCTGGATGATCTGCTACGCCATCCTGAGCGAGATCTTCCGCGTGATGCTCCCGATAGCGGAAGACCTCGGAGGCAACACGGTCGGCGAACCGATCGGCTGGCTCTGGTCGATCATCGACCACTGGGCGCTGATCGGTCTCATCGGCGTGTTCATCTCGATGCTGGCGGTCGGCATCCTCGAGAACCGGAGGCCACTCACATGAGCCATATCTGGCGCGCCGTCATGGCGTCGGTGTACTTGCTGATGGCCGGCATCTACGTGCTGTTCATCGCGGGAGCGGTCCCGGAGATCTGGGGCCTGATGCTGTCGATGGACTCGGTGAAAAACGGTCCGTTCTGGGAAATCGCGAAGCAACTGAAATGGGTCGGGACCTACCTGGTCCCGGCGATACTGATCCTCACGCCGATCGTGTACTGGATCGTCGGCGGCGTCCAGGAGGAACGAAATCGGAGGCAGTTCCCACGATGACGCGGAACCGGTCCAGAAAACGACTGGCAATTGCGTTAGTGTTGGTACTGATCGGTAGCGGATTTTCTGCAATTCCTCTCGCAGCAGGGGATACCGCTAACGCAACAATGTCGACTACTCAAACTGAAACGGAATACTGGATATCGGGGTCGGACGATGGCACGCTTAAGAAGTTGGACAGTACTGGAACTGTAGTCTGGTCGCGAGACCTCGGCTCGCCCGTCCGCGGGACGACAACAGATCCGAACGGCAATGTCTATGCCCTTACGGAATCGGGTGACCTGTTCCAATACGATAGCAATGGAAATCAACAGTGGAGCCAGCCAATCGGAGGAGCCGGTTTCGGTGTAGAGTATCACGACGACCGACTTTACACAATCACGGTCAAATCCGGGTTTACCGTTAAGGAGTTCACAACAGGGGGCTCCGAAAACTGGAATTTCAGTCGAGGATCAAACGGAGCGTTCGGACAGTCGATCGATGTTGGACCGAACGGATATGTCTACGCTGCGGGTGGCAAGGATGGAGCATATGTTCTGAATAACTCGGGAAGCGAAATTTATTCACATCTATATCGATCTGACGCGGTCACCACTAACGGATCTCATTACTGGTTTGGAGACTCAGACAACAATGCAGTCCACGGATATCAGAGGAGTAACGGCACTCAGTTTACTAATTTTAGTGTCTCATATGTTGCTTACGGGATGGGGTATGCTCCAGACGATACCCTCAGAGTCACAATGGCAAACGGCGGGTCTCTTGAAACGTATGAGCCAGACGGAACTTTACTCAATAGCGTAGATAATGGAGATCTCGACGTGGCGATCTCGCCAAATAACGAGATGATCGTCGGAGACAGGTCCAGCAATAATGGACCCCGTGTCTATGATAGCAGTCTCAGTTTGATGTTTAACGCATCCGTTCATAGCGACGATGTCTGGACGGTATCATATGTGCGTCGTCCGTCAGGCTCACAAATTGACGGACAAGTGACCGATAACGCAGGGGACCCGATCGAGAGCGCGGAAGTCGACGCGTATGATAGCAATGGAGAGTTAATCGCTCAGACGACAACGGATTCGAACGGTCAATACTCGCTCAGCCTTGAGGATGGCGAGTATGAGATCGAAGCTCGAGCGTCGGGATACTCCGCAAATACGACGACTGTCACTGTCGCTGGGAGCGACATCACTGGTGTCGATTTTACTCTCCAGGGCTACCTCCTTGAGGGGACCGTCACAGACCGAACTGGTGAGCCGATCGCCGATGCCTCGGTCACGATCATCAACGAAAGCACGGGCGACACCGTCGAGAGACTTGTTACTGATAGCAGCGGACAGTACGAGTACCAACTCACTGAGAACGGAACCTATCGTGTGCGAGCGGTCCACGACAACGTTCAGGCGAACAAAACAGTCAACTACACGACGCCGGGCGAGACGGTCAACCTTCAGCTCGACAAGTATTACGCGAGCGGCGATGTCACCGTCGTGAACGCCTCCGGCGAACTGATCGATAATCAATCGATCTCGCTCGATTTCAGCTCGACAGAGTCGGATTACGAAACAAGCTGGGGAATGAGTGACGGGTACGCTAAACTCGACGATGCATTTGACGATGCCTCCCACCCGAACAACGAGACCTACGAGCTAACGGTCTCTACGTCCGGCTACCGCAATCGGACGGTGATGATCAACGACACGAAAGGGAGCTTCACGGTCACCCTCAACGACGAGAACTCATCGCATTGGTCCCAGGAGGTCAACCTCATCGACCACACGGGACTGTTCGATCTGTCTGAGAGCTATCTCATCGTCGAGGCGTCCGATAGTGACTCTTCCAGCTGGGAGGTCGTCGACGGGACACACTTCGGACTCGACGAGCCGACCATCCAGATTCGCGAGGGCGAGACGTATCGGCTCTACGTCCAGAACGAAAACGGGGACCGAGCGACCGCTGGCGAATTGGTCCCCGAGGACTGGTCCGACGACCCGGATCACATCGTGACGGTGACCGTCGGGTCGGAGGATAGCGACAATCCCGTCGACCGGAACGAGGGTGACGATGACGACGACACGGTCCATTTCGACAACCCGCCGATAGCGGACTTCGAGGTGTCGACGGACAATCCGATCGTCGGTGAAGAGGTTGCTCTCAACGGCACGCTGTCGCGAGACCTCGAGAGCGGCGTCCAGAGTTACCGCTGGTACGTCGACGGCGAGCAAGTCGCAACCGGAGCGACTCCCACCTGGACGCCGAGCAATAACGGAGTCCACGAGGTCACCCTCGAGGTCGAAGACGACCAGGGACAGACCGACTCCGAGTCGAAGTCCGTGTTCGTGGGTGCGAACGATATGTTCACGCTGTACATCCGCGACCAGGCGAACCCGGAGGAGCTGATCAACGGAACGAACGTCACCGTCTCGGTGACGTTCTACGCCGGCAACGAGACGATCACGCGAACAACTTCGGATGGCTCAATCGATCTGACTGGCCTGCCTGCCGACGAGACCCTGGTCGCGACGGCACGGGCCGACGGGTGGCAGAACCGCCGGATCCTCATCCGGGACATCACCCGCCAGCAGAGCATCTATCTGTTTCGAGACAACACCTCAGCAGCAGAGGTAACGTTCCTCCTGGAGGACAAGACTGGCAACTTCCCGTCGACGTCCTCGCAGCTCATCATCCAGCGGTCGATGAACTACTCCGGGACCAGCGGGTCGGAGTGGCAGACGGTCCTGGGAGACTACTTCGCGGCCGACCAGTCGTTTACTGCGACGCTGGAAACCGGGCAACGCTACCGACTCATCATCCGGAACGACGAAGGCGACCAGCGCGTTCTGGGAAGCTATATCGCCGAGGAATCAGAGACGACGACGCTGACCATCGGGACGATCGTCTGGGACCCAGGGGATGACGAGAACGTCCAGTTTGATGCCAGGTTACGTCAAGACGAGGACCAACTGCGCCTCGAGTACAATGACTCTGCTCAGACCGACCGCCTGGAGATCACCGTGTATGAGCGCGGGAACGAGTCGAACGTTATCTACGAGACGACGGAGCACAATATCGGCGAGTACGTCGAGACGCTCCCGTTGACGGACAACGAGTCCGACATGAATCTCGTTGTCGAGGTCTACGGAAACCGGAGCGGGGAGGACTTCAACTTGACAGTGCAACTCGGCGAAGTCCCCGAGCAACCCCTCCCGATAGATTCGAGATGGCTCTCGCTGATGGGGCAGGTTCTCATCGTCGCCACGACGGGACTCGTCGCCGGCGTCCTGCATCGCACCGGCGGTATCATCGTCGTCTCGATGGCGTTCGTGCTATCGTGGTTCGGCTGGGTTGTCATCCATCCCGCGGCCTTGGGATTCGCCGGGTTCCTCGCCCTGTTTTCGGCGGTCAAACCGCTGGGGGGTGGGTAAGATGGGGATGAGAGCTGTGACGATTCTCATCGTCATCCTCTGTCTGAACACGTCCGCAGTCGTCATGGACCTCTCCGGGATGAACGACGTTGTCGGAGTCTCCCCCGACACGGGACTCTCTGACGAGGTCCAGGAGTTCGACCGGTCCGATGGTGAACTCGAGAGCGCCGGGAGCGGAATCGGCGACTATCTCGGGTTCACCGTCGCCGCAGTCGGCTACTTCGTCGACTCGTTCATTCTGTTAGGAGCGACCAAGTCAGCGTTCATCACCGTCGGGTTCCCAAGATGGATGGTCTGGCCGGTGATGAACCTGGTCATCAGACCGATCTACACACTCGCAGCGATCCAACTCATCCGCGGGGTGGTCGTCGAATGAACCAGTCCGAACCGATGCGGAAGCTCGTCGAGGGCGATTGGTTTGATCTGCTGTTCGACTCGGTCGTCCAGTCACTCGGCGAGGGGACGTTCGCGATGTTCGTCGTCGGTATCATCGTGATCCCGATCTACTCGCGAACGGGAGACGCATCGCTCCCGGCGATATTGCTGACGCTGTTCGCCGGGACGTTGATCCCGATGCTTCCGGGCGGCCTTTCCCGAGTCGCCTGGGGAGTGTTCTGGATCGCCGGAGCAATCGCAGTTCTTGGACTGATCCAGAGGTTCCGATGAACTGGCGCGCTGAACTTCGCGATGTCGTCGAGATGCTGTTCCTCGCGGGCATCTTCGTCCGGAACGCGTCGACGCAACTCGGCTTCTTCTGGATATCTGGGAATCATCCAGAGTGCCGAGATACGACGGTCCTGCGGGCGGCTCCTGCCTGCGAGTTGACGCGCATCGAGCCTTGGGCCGTCGTCATCGTCCATCTCTCCTCGACAATGATCGCGTTAGCTATCCCGGTGCTGGGATATGTAATGGAGACCTCGTTCGCAGGGTTCCCGACGGTTCTGGGTGGAGTTGCGTGGACGTACCTCGCGGTGAACTGGCTGTTCGTCCTTGCGTTCGATCCGCTCGTGCTGGCGCTCCGTGGCCCGGAGACTCCGAGCGACATGGATCGAGAGGTGTCGGCGGCATGAGTCTCCTCGGTCTGCTTGGGACGCTCCTGACGCCGGCAGAGCCGTTACACGAAGTCACGCACGCGCTGTTTGCCCGTCCGTTCGCGTCGACATCGTTCGAGTGGGACGGCGCGAGCGCACAGACACGTATCGACTGGGAGCGGGGAACGCCGGTGGTCTGGGTTCGCGTGACTCATCTCGCGCCGACGATCGTCGGTGTGGCGATGGGGTTGCTCAGTGTTCCGTTCCTGCCGCTTCTTGCTGGAGCGGTCAGGAGTCTGGGTGTCGCGGTGGCTCGGCTACTCGGCGCTCCCTCGGCCGCCTCGGAACTGTCTCTGCTTATCGCGGTCTGCCTGCTCGTGAACTGGATCGTGTACGCGTACCCGTCGCGAGGCGACCGGAATCCCTTCAACGACGCTGACGAACAGTCATAGCATCAGATCATTTCTGGGAGTAGTTCCGTGGACGGTTTAGAATCTCACAGGGCAGTTTATCCCTGCGGGAGATCCTCCGTTTCCAGTGTTTCATGTGGATCAGGTGGAGCTGTAGCGGTGCGGTGGTTCTTATTCTATTGTGCCCTTAGGCACACTCCCTAAGGGGTCCCCGCCCAATCTCCGGAACATACCATATAGATGATACAGGATCGCAACCCAAAATCTGGCGGTCGAAATCATCGTCGGACTATCTGACTTGTCCTCAAAGCAGAATTACTCAAGTAGGGTTGCAAAACAGAGGGATCAGAGTAGTGTTGCCACTCGGACGTCGTGCGCTACCGGGTGGGGTTACCCAGGATGCGCACGACACCGCCGGCGAAGGTGAACGGCGAGACCTCGGTCCGGCGGCCCTCGCTGAGACTGTGCCACGTCAGCTCTGACTCCAGGACCGTCTCGACGACGTGCGAGCCGGTCGCCCGAGCAGCGTCGAGACCCTGGCGGAGGATCCTCTGGACATCGTACTTCGACATCTTCCCGGCGGTGATCTCCAGTTCCAGGCCATCACGTTTCTCCCCGCCCGTGACGCCGTACTTCCGCATCCAGCGGGCGAACGGGGTGTCCTCCGTCTTCAGGACATCCATCTCGTCGACGACGTCGGAGAGACTTCGGTCGACGTACTTCACCGCTCGCTCGACGCTCTCGAACAGCTGCTGGACCTTCGTCCGGACGACATCGTCCTCGAGGCCAACCTTGCTCCCCATCTTCGCCAGCACGGACTCGAAGCGCTGGACCGCACGCGAGACCGTGGACGTCGACGTGTCGGAGCGTACAGCAGCCTCCTCGTAGGTCAGCATCCCGCCGTCGGCGAATGCACGCAGGACGTCTCGCTCGGCGTCCGTCGCGTCGGGTCGGTTAAAGTGCTGGGTCGCGATGTCGCCCTCGATCTCTTCGAGAGCGTCGAACGGACACTCGTGCAGCGCCACCTCGCGCTCGTCTTCCGTCACGTCCCAGTACTGGTCCGGGACGTAGTGGTCAGGATTCGCCCGCGTGTCCAGGCCAGCCCAGTGAAGGGCGTTCACGAGGTTCTCATCGAGTTCTCGCTGGAGGTCCCGGACGTCGAAGACGCCGTCCTCTTCAGCGGTCCAGGGGATCGTCCCGCGCTCGCTGTATTCCGTCGAGTACTGGACCTCGAGCTTCGGGTGGTCGGTAACGCGCTGAGGAACCTTGTTCGGGTCCTGCATGTGGTAGGACTTGATGAGGGTCGCGATCTCGCGGGTGCGTCCCGCCATCAGCTTCTCCCAGGTCATCTCGTCCATCGCGACGGCGTTGCGATGGCCCTGTATCTCGACGTTGTCCCAGACGTACTCACCGCGTCCGCCAGATTGCCGTCCGAAGCGGGCGAGTTGGTCGAGTAGACCGTCGACGTTCGTGATCTTCTCCTCGGAGATCTCCCGCTTCGTGCGCACGTACTGCGCGAGGTTGTAGCAGCGGCTCCACGGGTGGATCTGGTCGTCGCCGAAGTAGTCCGTATTCACGTCGAGGTGTTCGGCGACCGTCCGGAGGAGTTCGAGGACCTCGTCAGGATCGAGGTTCGCGCTGTCGACCTGCACGCGGACGCCCTCGGGAAGGTCGTCCGGAAGGCTCTGAATGGGGTCTCCCGTGTCGACGTGCATCGGATCGGGAAGCGAGGGACGGAACTGAAAGTTCGCGTACCGCCGCTCGACGTCGTCCTCCTGGACCACCTTGATCTGGTACTCGTTGTTGGCCTCGAAGGAATCCTCGAGGCGAGCGGCAATCTTCCCCTCCCAGTACTTGCACCCGGAGGAGTCACTCTCTGGACCGTCGTCCTTGTACCAGAACGTCCAGTCCTCGTCGTCGAACTCGAAGAGATCGACGCGCTGGTTGATCACGTCGTCGAAGGCGTTCGCGACCGCGAAGAACGGCGAGAGTCCGTGATCCTCGTCGGCGAACAGGACGTGTGCGCCGAGTTCGTGCGTCCCCGGCCGGATAGTCGGGATCGTCTCCTCCGGCTTCCAGCGAGAGTGTCGCCGGCGTTCGGAACACTCGTGCGATCGCTCGGCGGTGAGCGTCTCGAACTCCTCTTCGCACCAACGACAGGCAGCGAAGACGTCGGGACGGTCGCCGACATAGTTCGGATCGCCAGCGTCGGGATCGGAGGTCCCGGACTGCTGGGCCGCGGCCTCGAAGATGGTCGCGTCCTGCTCATCGAGATCGGTCACGACCGTAGCACCTCCCGGCCGCGGAGTTTCGATACGCGGCCGTTCCGAACCTCCCAGACGTTCACCGGCGTCCACTCGGTCGGGACAGTAGCGTCCTCGTCGCCCTTCGCTTGGTGCTCGATGTCGACGCCGTGCTCGTAGACGAACAGCATGACGCGGTGGTAGACCGTCGCTCGCCGCCGGTCGTGGGCAGTGTACGGACGCTCCTGCCACTCGGCGATCTTCCGTTCGCTCACGCGCCGTCACCTCCCGAGGCGAAGGGGAGAACGTCGTTAGCGACGAGTTCGAGGAACTCGGGCGTC
The DNA here is from genome assembly GCF_034808085.1 of Halostella sp. PRR32. Classification (NCBI taxonomy): domain Archaea; kingdom Methanobacteriati; phylum Methanobacteriota; class Halobacteria; order Halobacteriales; family Natronoarchaeaceae; genus Halostella; species Halostella sp. PRR32. The sequence continues at coordinate 908,673 of NZ_JAXHGL010000001.1, read as the reverse complement.
TCCAGGTCGGGCTCGTAGACCTCAACGTAGCCAGAGCCAGCGAGGTAGATGGAGCGCTCAGGGTCGTCCGTCATGGAATCACCACCCAGCCGCTGAACTCCTCGTTTTGCTCGAACCAGTCCCGAAGCGTGCCGGGAACATGGCCGTAGACGCTGTATACCACCGGGAATGCCGCGTCCCATTCGTAGCCGATGAAGTTCACGCGCTCGTCGGGGAACGCCAAGAGATCGGCCTGAAGCGCGTAGTCGTGGAACCAGTCCGCCGACGGGTCACACTTCGACAGCGCGACGACCGTCTCGGCTTGGCACTCGACAGCCTTGCGAAGCCACGGGCCGGGGTCACTGAACGGGTGGTTCAGCCAGACAGTCCCGTATTCGTCCCACGAACGGGACAAACCGCCGTTCTCGCGGATGTTCTCGGCGGCAAGATTCGACGACTGCGAAGCGCACGGGTCGAGGTCGAAGCCACTGAGGATCTCGGAGATGTCCGAGACGTATTCAAGCGGTGTATTCGCCTTGTCCGACCCTTCCACGAGGTCGCCGACGAGCTGGGCCTGACCGGCACCCTCTCGACGCTCAGCACCGCCCGTACACGTACCACTCTCGTCGCTCATACGACACCACCGCCGATAACGAGCAACCAGGCGAGGTTGTTCGCGACGGCTATCGCGTGGAGAACGGTCCCGACTCCTAACGCGTACAGTCGAACGATCCGATCACCCGCCCATACCACGATCGCGGCGACGGCGGCCAGCGCCACGCCCTTCGCGACGATCATGCCGACAACCCCGCCGGCGTCGACGGCCGCTCTGATGATGGGATTGAGTTCTATTCCGCCGACGGCCAGTCCGAGCGTAGTCGTCCCAAGATCGATCGCGATCAGTGCGACCAGTCCAGTCCACAGACCGAACTCGGTCTTCGCGAGGCCGTCGTCGAGCGTGACGCCGACGCTGGCCTCAGTCATCGCGACCACCCCCCGTAACCACTCGGAGCAACTGGCGTGCGTTCCGCGTCGGGACGACGACGCTCTCGGCGTCGGTGAGGTCAGCAGCGGCGGTGAGGTGGCGGTCGACTTCCTCGAGGCGCTGTTCGCGATGGCCGTCGACGAAGCCAGCGTTGACGAGGCCTGAATGGGCGAGCGAGAGATGCGCGTCGAGGCGGTCACTGGTGTCGACCAGCGGTGACGAGGCTTCCTGGACGAGTTCGAGTGCATCCCCGAGGATCTCGTGTCCGCCGTCGGGGACGATCTCCTCGTCGTCGGCACTGTCGTCGGATTCGTCAGTCTCGGTGTCGGTGGCCCAACCGTAGTCAGTGTCGACGCGCTCGGCTTGGCGCTGTTCTCGGTCGCAGTCCCGACAGAGGCGTCGCGACGTGCGGCGTCCGCAGCGGTTGCACCCCATCAGTTCTCGCCTCCGTTGTGGTCGTCCGCGAGCGGAGAGAGACCGAGGTCCTCCGGGTTCAGTTCGTCGAGGTCGCGGTAGTACTGGCGCTCGTCACCCTCGTGGATATCGTGTTGGATTAGGAGGCGGCGGAGGTGGCGGTCGCTCGCGTCGAACTCGTCGAAGACATCCCTCAGAGTTCCGTCGTGGCGCTCGTACGCCTCGCGGAGTTTCTCAGGATCGCGGTAGTCCTTGGCGGTTTCGACGCTCACGCCGACCACCCCGAGTTTTGCGGAGCGGTGGCTGTTTGAGGAGGGACAAAACCGGCAGAACGTGCCGGTTTACTTTTATATCGTATGGGTTTGGGCAGATTTGAACTGCCGGCCTCCTCCATGTCAAGGAGGTGTCATAACCAGACTAGACCACAAACCCGGTCTGGCGCTTGCTTCCACTTCTTTGTATCCGGCGACCCTAATTGAAGGTTTCGAATTGGGCCGCCGTATGTGGATCGCCAACGTTCCGGTCCTCCGGACGCGCCGACAGCCTTAATATGATGTACTCATTTGTACATTCTAACACGGACTAGTCCATTGGTTCCCTAACATGCAGGAACATATCGAACGAGTCACCGACGGAACCGACCTGACGAAAGCGGAGGCGCGGGAGGCGGCGACCGCCGTCTTCGAGGGAGCGACGGAGGCACAGATCGGCGCGTTGCTGGCGGGACTCCGCTCGAAGGGCGAGACGGAGGCCGAGATCGCCGGGTTCGCGGAAGGGATGCGCGACGCCGCGCGGACGATAGACCCCGACCGGACGCCGCTGGTCGACACCTGCGGAACGGGCGGCGACGACTACAACACGATCAACGTCTCGACGACCAGCGCGATCGTCGCCAGCGGCGCGGGCGTGCCGGTCGCCAAGCACGGCAACTACTCCGTTTCCTCGTCCTCGGGGAGCGCGGACGTTCTGGAGACGGTCGGCGTCCACATCGAAGCCGAACCTCCGGCGGTCGAGGACGCCATCGAGACCGACGGCATCGGGTTCATGCTCGCGCCGGTGTTCCACCCGGCGATGAAAGCCGTCATCGGGCCGCGGAAGGAACTCGGCATGCGGACGGTGTTCAACGTACTCGGCCCCCTCACCAACCCGGCCGGCGCCGACGCGCAGGTCGTGGGCGTGTACGACCCCGACCTCGTCCCCGTACTTGCCCGAGCGCTCGCGCAGATGGACGTAGAGCGCGCGATGGTCGTCCACGGCTCCGGGATGGACGAGATCGCCGTCCACGACGAAACGACCGTCGCCGAGGTTCGCGGCGACGAGACGACCGAGTACACCTTGACGCCCGCCGACCTCGGCGTCGACGCCCACCCGATAGAGGCCGTTTCCGGCGGCACTCCAGAGGAGAACGCCGCCGACATGCGCGGCATCGTCGAGGGCGAGGTGACGGGCGCGAAACAGGATATCATACTGGCGAACGCCGGCGCGGCGATCTACGTCTCGGGCGAGGCCGAGAGCCTGGAGGCGGGCGTCGACGCCGCGCGAGCGGCTATCGACTCCGGCGCAGCCGCCGAGAAACTCGCTGACCTCTGTGCCGGCGTAGCGAAATGACGCGGGCGAAGATCTGCGGGATCACCCGCGAGACGGATCTCCGGGCGGCCGTCGACGCCGGCGCGGACGCCATCGGGGTGATCTGCGACGTTCCCGTCGATACGCCGCGCGAGGTTTCGCCCGACCGCGCCGCGGAACTCGTCGCTGCCGTTCCGCCGTTCGTGACGAGCGTGCTGGTGACGATGGTCGAGGACCGGGAGTCGGCGGCCGAACTGGTCGGCCGCGTGGGCCCGGACGCCGTTCAGGAACACGGCGACCTCTCGGCCGAGGCCGTCGCGGCGCTCGGCGACGCCGTCGACGCCGACGTGATCAAATCGGTCGACGCCGCGGAACCGGAGCGCGCCGCCGAGTACGACGGCGTCGCTGACGCCCTGCTCGTCGACTCCGTCAGCGAGGACGGCGGCGGCGGAACCGGCGAGACGCACGACTGGGAGCGAACCCGTGACGCGACGGCCGACCTCGAGACGCCGCTGGTTCTCGCCGGCGGTCTCACGCCCGAAAACGTGGCGACGGCGGTCCGGACCGTCGACCCGTACGCCGTCGATGTCGCGAGCGGCGTCGAGCGAGCGAACGCACCGGGGCGCAAGGACCACGACGCAGTGAGCGGGTTCGTCGACTCCGCGACCGGGAGATCCGAACCGGCGAAACGGGGGTCCGAAGCGTGAACGTCGACCGCGAGGCGTTCGTCGACATGGCGGACGCGGACGGTCCGGTCGTCGTTCGCGCGGCCGCCGAACTCGACGTCGACACGTCGCCGCTTTCGGCCTACGCCGCGTTGACCGGACGGTCGGCCGACACCGAGGCAGCGGAGTACTCGTTTCTGCTAGAGAGCGCCGGGAAGACCGCGTCTAGCGACCCGGACGGGGCGTTCCGCCCCACGTCGTCGACCGCCGACCGTCACGCCCGCTACTCGTTCGTGGGGTACGACCCCGTCGCCGCCGTCACGGTCGGTTCGGAGGAGACGACGGTCGACGTGCTGACCGACGACCGGTACGCCGACCTGATCGACCCGAACGGCGGCGATACGGTCGACTGCCTCCGGTCAGCGCTGCCGGACGCCGACCCGGTCGGCTTCCCGGACCACGACCGTCAGCATCTCGAAGGCGGACTCGTCGGGTTCCTTTCGTACGACGCGGTGTACGACCTCTGGCTGGACGAAGTCGGCCTGGAGCGGCCGCCGTCTCGGTTTCCCGACGCGCAGTTCGTGCTGAACACGAAGACGCTCGTCTTCGACGACGTAGCGGGGACGTTAGAACTCGTCTGTACGCCCGTCCTCCGCCCGGGCGACGACGCCGGAGCGACCTACGACGACCTGTGTGCGGAGGTCGAGCGCGTCGAGTCGCTGCTCGCCGACGCTGCGGACCCGGACCCCGGCGGTTTCCGAAAGGCGGCCGAGACCGCCGGTCCGCAGGCCGACTACGAGGAGAGCGTCCGGAAAGCCAAAGAACACGTTCTCGACGGCGACATCTATCAGGGCGTCATCTCCCGCAAGCGCGAGCTGTACGGCGACATCGACCCGCTCGGCCTGTACGACGCGCTGCGGGACGTGAACCCCTCGCCGTACATGTACCTGCTCGGTTACGACGACGTGCACGTCGTCGGCGCGAGCCCCGAGACGCTCGTCTCGGTCCGCGGACGCGAAGTGATGGCGAACCCGATCGCCGGCACGTGCGACCGCGGCGCGAGTCCCGTCGAGGACCGCCGCCTCGCCGGGGAGATGCTTGCAGACGGAAAAGAACGGGCCGAACACACGATGCTCGTCGACCTGGCGAGAAACGACGTGCGGCGGGTGAGCGAGTCCGGAAGCGTCCGCGTCGACGAGTTCATGAACGTGCTGAAGTACAGCCACGTCCAGCACATCGAAAGCACTGTGACGGGGACGCTCGCCGCGGACGAGTCGGACGGTGCCGCCCCGCGTTCGGCGGGTCGGGAGACTGAGCCACCCGACGCCTTCGACGCGACGCGGGCCTCCTTCCCCGCCGGCACGCTCTCGGGCGCGCCGAAGATACGCGCCATGGAGATCATCGACGACCTCGAACTCGAACCGCGCGGCCTCTACGGCGGGGGCGTGGGGTACTACTCGTGGACCGGCGACGCCGACTTCGCCATCGTCATCCGCACCGCGACGGTCGAAAGCGACGCGACTCCGCCCGACAGGGCCGACGCCGAACCCCTATCCGGCGACGGCACCGCGGACCGAGTTACCGTACAGGCCGGCGCGGGTATCGTCGCCGACAGCGACCCCGCCGCGGAGTACGAGGAAACTGAGAAGAAGATGGGCGGCGTGCTGGTCGCCCTGGAGGAGATCGAAACGGCGGACGACGCCGCCGGTGCCGACGCGGGGACAACCCCGGAGGGCGACGCGTGACCCGGCCGACCGTCCTCTTCGTCGACAACTTCGACTCGTTCACGTACAACCTCGTGGAGTACGTCGAGGAGTCGTTGCTCGCCTCTTCGGGCCGTTCGGAACGCGGTTCTGAAGCCGTGAGCGAACGCGTCGACACCGAAATCCTGCGAAACACAGCGACGCTCGACGAGGTCCGCGCGGTCGACCCGGACGCCATCGTTATCAGCCCGGGGCCAGGCCACCCGGCGAACGAACGGGACATCGGCGTCACGAACGACGTCTTGCGGGAGGTGAGCCCCGAGGTTCCGACTCTCGGCGTCTGTCTCGGCCTCGAAGCGGCCGTCTACGCGTACGGCGGCGAGGTCGGGCGCGCGCCCGAACCGATCCACGGCAAAGCGTTCCCGGTCGAACACGACGGAGTGGGCGTCTTCGCGGGCCTCGATCAGGGCTTTCGCGGCGGCCGCTACCACTCGCTCGTCGCGACGGCGGTTCCCGACTGCTTCGACGTGACGGCGACGACCGCCCACGAGGGAACCGACTTGGTGATGGGCGTTCGCCACGAGGAGTACCCCATCGAAGGAGTTCAGTTCCATCCGGAGAGCGTCCTCACGGCTGTCGGTCACGACGTCATCGAAAACTTCCTGCGGGAGTACCGACTCGACTGACCGATCAGACGACGAGACTCGCGGCGTACAGAACGCCGACGCCGATACCCGCGACCACCAGTAGCTTCCAGGCGACGCTCAGTACGACCCGGCCGACGGTGATGATGACGAGCAGCGCCACGATAGCGGCGAACAGTTTGCCGAGCGGCGAGTTCAGGACGCCGGGGACCTGCAACAGCGCGAGGGGGAGCGTTGACAGCATACCTCCACCACCTCACTCCCGTACCATAAGTTTGCTGTCGGATCGGGGTAGCGTTACCACGACTGCGCCCCTACCCTCGATCGATGGAACGCTACCGCGTGTCCCGACCCCGCCGGCGACGACGGGCGTTCTCGGGGGGAGATGCTACCACTCACACCGGCAGCATCTACCGTTTCGGAGCGGCGGCAGGCGAATATCGACTCTCTACTTTCACCCCGGTATTTGCACAGGATTATTATACGTCCGGAGAGAGTATTCGTCGTAGCGAACGGCCACCGTCTGGGGACGATCGGCCGGCAAAAACGACCGCAATTCACCGTACAGCGACAGCCCAATCCAAATCAGGTTGCAGCGATCAAAGCAAACTGTTAATTAGCAGGCTTCAGTAAGAAATCCTCGTTACGAATGAACGGACATACGACCCAGTTTGACGACCGAATCGCACGACGACCAGCGGAGGTACGTGACACATGAGTGGTGCGGACCTCTCGGCCGACGAAGTGACGCTCCCGATCAAACGGACCGAGGGCGACACTCTCGAAGAACGCCTGACGGGCAACGCCTACCACAACATCCTCCCCGCCCGCTACCTCCGGAAAGACGCCGACGGCGAACTCATCGAGCAACAGGAGGACCTGTTCGAACGCGTCGGCGAAAACATCGCGCTCGCCGAGGCCGTCTACGAGGCGGAGAAACAGGGCGGGACTATCACCGTCACCCCCGACCAGTTAAAGCCCGACCACCCCCGGCGAGACGAACTCGCCGAGGAAGTGTTCGGTGCGGGTACCACCGCGACTGACGACGCGGAGACGACGCTCTCTGTCTACAACGTCAACAAGTTCTCCTACGAGACTATCGTCCCGGAACTCCCCGACGACGTTCGCGACCACGTCGAGGAAGTCGCCGACGAGTTCCAGGGAATGATGGAGAACCTCGACTTCATGCCGAACTCGCCGACGCTGATGAACGCCGGCGACGAACTCCAGCAGCTATCGGCCTGTTTCGTCGACAGCCCCGAAGACGACATCGACGACATCCACCAGACCGCCAAGGAGGCCGCGCAGGTGTTCCAGAGCGGCGGCGGCATGGGCTACGCGTTCTGGCGTCTGCGCCCCTACGGCGACGCCGTGGGATCGACCGGCGGCATCGCGTCCGGGCCGATCACGTTCATGCGCACCTACGACCAGATGTGCGAAACCATCGCCCAGGGCGGGGCCCGCCGCGGCGCGCAGATGGGCGTGATGCGCATCTCGCATCCGGACGTCATTCAGTTCATTCACGCCAAGAACAAGGACGTCTCGCTGGCGCACTCGCTCCGACTGAACGACCCCGACGACTACACCCACAACTCGTTCAAGGACGCGCTGGCGGAAGCCCGGGAACTCATCACCGACGACGGCAAAGTCCCCAAACACCTCCGCAACGCCGCCGAGGGACATCTCTCTAATTTCAACATCTCCGTCGGCGTCACCGACGACTTCATGGAGGCACTGGAAGCCGGCGAGGAGTTCACGTTCACCAACCCGCGCACGGGCGAACCACACATCGCAACCGAGGAGACGAAAGAGCTGTACGAGATGTTCGACCTCGGCGACTACGTCGATGTCGGCGAGGAACTGTCGATGCCCGCGGAGGTCGTCTGGGAGGACATCGTCGAGGGCGCGCACGAGAACGGCGAACCCGGCGTCATCTATCTGGAGCGGGTGAACAAGGAGCATTCCTTCGACGTGGAGGAACACCCCGACCACCGCATCCTCGCGACGAACCCCTGCGGCGAGCAGCCGCTCGAAGAGTACGAGGCCTGTAACCTCGGCCACATCAACCTCTCGACGCTCGCGGACGACCACGCGCCGGACTGGCGCGTCTGGTACGACGACCACGCCGACGAGTACGACTCGCTTTCGGCGGCCGTCGACGACTTCCTCGAAGACGCCATCGACGTCGAGGAACTCGACCGCCGCATCGAGATGGGGACGCGGTTCCTCGAAAACGTCGTCACCATGTCGGACTTCCCGGTCGACGACATCGAGCAGAAAGTCCGCGAGATGCGGAAGATCGGCCTCGGCGTCATGGGCCTCGCACAGCTGTACATCCAGCTCGGCATCAAGTACGGCAGCGACGAGGGCAACGAGGTCGCCCGGCAGGTCATGCGCCACATCAACCACGGCTCGAAGTGGGCCTCCCACGAACTCGCTGAGGAGCGCGGCACGTTCGACGAGTGGGACAAATCGAAGTACGCGAACCCCACCGAGTACGCCGAGTGGTTCGAGAAGCAGACCGGCCTCGACGCCGACGAGTGGGCGGACGGCTTCGCCATCCGCAACCACAACACGACGACCATCGCGCCGACCGGCACCACGTCGATGGTCGGCAACACGACGGGCGGCTGCGAGCCCATCTACAACGTCGCCTACTACAAGAACGTCTCCGACGACGTTCAGGGCGACGAGATGCTCGTCGAGTTCGACGACTACTTCCTCCGCGTGCTGGAGGACAACGACCTCGACGTCGACGCGGTGAAAAAGGAAGCCCAGGAGCAGATGGCCGAAAACGAGTTCGACGGCGTCGAAGGGCTGGAGACGGTTCCGGACCCCATCGGCGAGCTGTTCGTCGTCACCTCGGACCTCGCCGGCAAGGACCACGCAGCGGTCCAGTGCGCCTGCCAGGAGGGCGTCGACTCCGCCATCTCGAAGACCTGTAACTTCCCGAACGACGCCTCGAAGGCGGACATGGACGAGGTGTACCGCTACATCTACCAGAACGGCGGCAAGGGAGTCACCGTCTACCGCGACGGCACCCGCTCGAAGCAGGTGCTGACGACCCGCGCCGAGAACAAGGAGTTCGCCGACGAGAGCGAGGCCGCGGAGGCCCTCGTCGAGCAGATCAACGAGGTCTTCGGCGGCGTCGACGCGTTCCTCGACAACGAGGACGTCCGCGCCGCGCTGGACGAGGAGGTCGACGAGATCCTCTCGGGAGCCGACGGGACCGGCGACGCCTACGCCAAGGAGCGCCCGCGCCCCGACGTGCTCCACGGCGTCACCCAGCGCATCGACACCGGCTACGGGAAACTGTACGTCAACATCAACGAGGACGAGAACGGCGAACCGTTCGAACTGTTCGCTAACATCGGCAACTCCGGCGGTTTCACCGCCTCATTCACCGAGGCGCTGGCGAAGATCATCAGCTTCGCCCTGCGCTCGGGCGTCGACCCGTACGAGATCGCCGACGACCTCCAGGGGATCCGGTCGCCGAAGGTGGCGTGGGACAAGGGCGAGCAGATCCAGTCCATCCCGGACGCCATCGGCACCGGCCTGCGTCGCTACCTCGACGGCGAGATCGAGAAGGCCTACCCGCAGCAGAAGAACCTCACCGAGATAGACGAGGGCGAGAGCCCCGCCGAGCCGGAACCGGACGGCGGACTGGAGTCGATGGACTCCGGAACGCAGGTCGGGTCCGGCGAGACGAGAGAGCAGTCAAGCGGTCCGCACGCCGACGCCGGCGACACCGACCAGCAGGATATCATCGACGCCGGCGAGAGCCCGGAGTGTCCGGACTGCGGTTCGATGAGTCTCTACTACTCCGAAGGCTGCAAGACGTGCGAGTCCTGCGGCTGGAGCGAGTGCTGAGATAGCGCGGCTTACCTGCGGTTCTTTTCCGTTTCTCTCTGTCCCTCGCCCGAAGCGTTTAGCACCGTCCGCCCCGAACCTGTACGCGATGGACGACGACGCCAGCGGCGACGGCGGGCGACCCTGCCCGATGTGCGAGACGCCGATGTACCGCCGGCACTGCAAGTACGTCTGTCCGCAACACGGCGTCGTGATGGACTGTAGCGACAATTTCTGGGTGTAGATCACTCTCCGGCGCTATCGCGCGGCGGGAACACGAGCGAGTAACGTTGGAGGGCCCGGATCTCCACGCACCCGTATGAGCAACGACTGCACGTACTGTGGGAGCGACGTGTACGATCACGACCCCGTCTTCGTCGAAGAGGGCACGGGTGACGACCGCGAACCGGCGGGGCAGTTCTGCAATTACGCCTGTCTGTCAGCCCACATCGACGACGAGGGGTTAGTAACGGGTGCCCGCTGTCAGGTCGACCTCTGATCGTGTCGGAGCACAGGTCGTGCGGACGCGACTCACACCGCTATATCAGACTCGCCGAAATACTGGTACGCCGGCCCGGCGAGCAGTAGCCCCGCGGCCGCGACCGCGGCGACGACGACCGGGAATCCCACCTCGCCGAGGCCCTGCGTCGCGACGCGTTCGGCCGAACTCCCGACGGCGACGGCGGCGACGGTCCACGGGAGTTCGCCGAGAACGGTCCCCACCGCGAACGCGGGAAGCGAGACGCCGCTTGCCGCAGCGGCGCAGGTGACCGCGTCGGCCGGAACGGGGAGTAGTCGAGCGACGGTGACGCCGCGTACGTGCCCTGCCGAATCGAAAAACCGGTCGCCGGCGTCGCCGAGGCGTCCCCAGAACCCGGCGTCACCGGCGAACCGGCGCACGCCCAGAAACGGTGGCATCGATGTGAGGACGGCGCCGGCGAGGGCGACGGGGACGCCGAGAGCGATTCCGTATCCGTACCCGACGACGATCGCGACGGCCGTCGTCGGCCACGCGACGAACGGGCGCGCGAGATAGAGACAGACGAGGACGACGGCGAACAGAAACGGGTCCGCCGCCGCCCGCGACGCCGCCCGCAGGGTCGCTTCGGGCGACGAGAAGAGTCCGGCGGCGACGACCGCGCCGAGGAGGACGAATCCGGCGACGGTACGTCGGTCGAGCGAACGCATCGGCCTGAGTTCGTCGTCGTCCCTTGAACGCCTTGTGGTCGCCGCGCAAGTTTTAATCCGGTCGGCGAGCGACTCTCGGGGAGATGGACGACGCGGTCGAACTCGGCGTCGAACTCCTGCGGAACCTGGAACACGAGGAGCTATCGGTAGCCGAGGCCGTCGACCGGATCGAGACGATAACGACCAACCCCACGCTCACGCGGACCATCCTCGACGAAGCGGAGAAACGCGGCGTCATCGAGCGAGAGGACGGTATCATCCGCCCGTCCGGTGGCGTTTTCGTTCGGTACGAGCGGCAGGTCGTTCAGAAGGAGGGGGAGTTTACGTGTGAGCGCTGCGGCGCTGGGCTGTCGACGGGTCACTTCATCGAGTTCGAGTCCGGCGAAGTCGGCCCCTTCGGAAGTTCCTGCATCCGGAAGGTGACCGGACGGGAGTAGCTTCGGCGTGACGGCTACGGCCGCCGGATCACCGACCGCGGCGAAGTTCGTCGATCAGTTGCTCTATCGTCTCCTGCTGGCGCTTCAGCAGTTCGTTCTGCTGTTCGACTACGTCCCGAAGGTCGGCGATCTCCTCGGCTACGTCGTTGTCGTCCGCTTCGGTGTCGGCGGTCGCCGGTTCGAAGCCGGCTTCGTCGAATCCCTCGTCGCTCCCCGCGTCGTTTTCGCCGTCGCTCTGGGACTCTACCGTCCCGACGCGCGTCTCGTTGCCGTCGGCGTCGGCGGGTTCCGACGCGGACTCGGCGCTTCCGTCGCGTCCCTCAATCGGTTCCGGGTCGGCGTTGAGCGGGTCGACGCCCTCGCCGAAGCCCATGCCGCCGGTCTCGGCGGGCTCGTCGTCGTCCTCGACAGAGGCGAGGGCTTCGGCGAGTTCTGACTCGTTGGAGACGTCGTAGTACGTACACAGCGCCTGCGTCAGGCGCTGTCTGACCTCGCCGATCTCGTTGTTCGGCGTCTTGATGCGCTGGGGGCGACCGTTCACTTCCAGTACGATCTGGGTGGCGACGCTGCCCTCCTCGAAATCCAGCCCGGTAACGTCGTCGAAGTGGTACTCCTCGTACTCGTCGTCCCACACGACCTCACCGACGTGTTTGACGAGACGCTCGCTCGTGATCACGAGCGTGAGTTCGCTGAACCGGAACGTCTGATTCACCGACTCGCCGGGGTCGGTGACGCCGCTTGCGTTCAACATCCCCGCAAGCACCGGATGGAGCGCCTTGTCGGCTTCCGACGACGACAGCGAGAACTCGCGTACGCCGTCGATCGGATACTCCAGTTGGACCTTCGTCTTGCGTCGGCCCTCCGACAGCGTCAGTCGCTCGGCGTCGTGGGGGTATTCGTTGACCGTTTCGTCGCTCAGGAGCCCGTCCGCTCGATAGATCAGCGTCCGCGTCGGCGTGACGAACAGTTCGTCCTCGCCGCCGATCGATACCCGGGCGGCGACGTTTTCGTCGCCGAGGGAAGACTCCACGATTCCGGGAACGTCCATGCAAACAGTGTTCGCTGGATGTGTCTTAAAACCGAGGGCCGTCGGCCGCGTTCCGTTGCCGGATATGAGAAGTTTAAAGACTACCAGTCAACTATCGGAGAGTGAGCCCGGGTGGCTTAGCTGGACATAGCGCCGCACTCATAGGGTTCAGAGATTCGGTGCGGTATCTCGCCTAGGAAGCCTCCGTGTCCCTGAGGCCCGCCGAGCCTCGAACCTGGGACATGCGGAGATCGAGGGTTCGGAGCCCTCCCCGGGCATGGTTCTACTATCGTCGCGAACCTCGTGTGAGCGACGCGTATTGCCTCGTCGCCGGACCCGGTGACGTACCCGTCGGATCTGCGCGAGCGAAGCGAGCGCAGATGAGAGGAGCCTGCCCTTCCCCCCGTTCGGAGTCCCCTCCGCCGGCGTGCAACGTAGCCGCATCGTAACCGATGACCGTCTGACGGCTACTGCGAACTATCTGCTCGGAAAACTGCGACAGAAGCGGTTATATCCCGTATAAACTCCCGATTATTCCGTTCACACGGAACCAGAAATTATAAGATATATTATACAGCGTATAACGAAGGGGCGATATTTCGACACTTCTATCGGATTCCACCATGGAAAAGAAACCGTCAGAGAGTACACACACCGACGAACAAAGCCGTTTTGCTAACAGTCCGGTATCACGACGAGAGTTCGGTCGGCTCGTCGCGATAACCGGCGGCGCGATCGCACTGCCTGGCACGGCCGCGGGCCAGCTGTCGTCCCCGAAGACGACTGACCTCTACGAGTTCGTCGTCGATCACACGCCCGACGACTACGCCGTGTCGACGCTCGTTCGCCTCGACGACGAGAGCGGGTTCGCGGAACTCGAGTCGGCAGGGATCGAAATCCGAACGACGACTGATCCCGAGACGGCGGCCTACGCAGAGCTGACGCCCTCAGAGGTGAAGACGGTCCTCGATGTCGATGCCGTAGCCGCTCTGCAGTTCACTCACGGGGCAAACCCGTTCTGGCGGCTCGACGGGTATCCGGACGGCGTCGTCTTCCCCGACGCCATCGAGAGCGTCGACCACATCGGCTACGAGGAAGCCGTCGCCGGACTACAGCACCTCGGGGGCCATCACAGCGACCGGATGGACGTCTACTCTATCGGCGAGTCGCCGGGGTTCTACGACCAGTTCCTCGACGACGGAGATGGCGACGACGTTCTGGTCGCGGAGGTCACGAACGACGTCGGGGACGAGGATAGCTTCCGGGAGAAGACGAAGGCGATGTCCGTGCTGTCGATCCACGGGAACGAACGCGCGGGTGTCGAGGGGGGCCTGCGGTTCATCGAGGGGCTCCTGGCCGGCGAACAACCGGAGGTCGAAGCGGTACTGGACGACGTTGCCCTCGTCTTCCTGTTGCCGAACCCCGACGGCTGGCGGCTCGGCGAGCCACAGTTCACGCGGACGGCAGACGACTCCATCGAGGACTACCTCGGAGAGAACACCCGGGGGAACGCGGGCGTCGGAGACACGAACCGCCAGTATCCCTCGCTCGGCTGGATCAGCCAGAGCAACTACCCCTCGGAGCCGGACGGTGCGAACCTCGTCGACGACGAGCCGGGGATCGACGACGACGTTCCGCCGGCCGTCAAAGAGCATATGCCGGACGGGCTGGCCATCGCGGAGCACGTCCGGAGTTACGACAACCTGGAGTACTGCGCCGACCTCCACAACATGGGTTGGCCCGAGACCTACTGTTACGGCTTCGTCATCAACGGCGAGTACGACCTCGAACACCTCCACGAGATCTACGAGCTGAACCGGCAGATCAAACCACAGTTCGACGACGAGGTCGGTGCGCTCCTCGACGAACGCCGGGACACGATCCTCGAGTTCCTGGGCGAAGACGAGGGGTCTGACGTCGCGACGGTGCCGTTCGAGTACGGTACCTTGCTGTCCACGCTTGGCTACTCGACCACCGGGAGCCTGATGGGGTGGATGTCACAGTCCAGTGAGATGGGCGGACTCGACGTGAAGACCGTCGCGTACGAACTCCCGGCGGTCAACCCCGCGGTTCCGGAACTGGTCGACATTAACGTGGCCGCTTACACGGTCGTTTTGCGGGAACTCGCGGTCCACGCGGCCCGGGACGTCGAGGCCGAGGTCGAGACCGGTGGGACGAGGACGGCGTACGTGACGTCTGACGCGCTGACGCGGACGTCCGGGTCGCTCTCTTTCGCGGGCACCGAGTCCGTCAGCACCAGAGATGAGATCACGGTGACCCGCGGTACGGAGACGACGACAGTCGATATCGCTCCGGGGACGAACAGCGTCTCGTTCACTCTCGACCCGGAAACCGACCACCTGAAGGCGTCGTTGCGCGACCCCGACGGCGCGACCGTCGCTCGGTTCAACCAGCTACGGGACCAGAGCGAGCGGGGCGAGTGGTTCGTCAGCGACCCGACTCCCGGCGAGTGGACGATCGAGCTTCAGAACCTGAAAGGAACCGCTCACAACACCGTTCTGGTCTCCGTCGATACGGTCCTGTCGGAGGGATCGGGCGTCGAAGCACCGGACCCGCGGGAGGTCCTCGGGTACGAACAGCGGTCGTACGAATCCACGCCGTTCGACTTCTTCGAGGACTACGCCGATATCGCCGACGGGTCCGGCGGCGGATCCGGTCGCTCGAACGGCCGCGGTCGCGGCAACGGCGGCGGGAACGCGACGGTCGCTCCCGTCAGCGTCGATGACGTGGCTGATGGTGCTCTCTTCCGTGGCAACAGCCACAGGAGAGCGTACGACAACGTCGTCGTCGTCCACGCGCACGGCGGAGACGACGACGCCTATGTGGACGCGCTCGATCGGTTCGTCGACGCCGGCGGAGACGTGGTGCTGACCGACACCGGCGTCGAGTTGCTCGCAGCGATGGACAACGACCTTGTCTCCGGGTTCTCGTCGGACGCGATCACCGAACAGGAGGTGTACGTCGCGCAACTCACCGACAAAAACCTCGGACACCCGCTGCTAGAGGGGACCCGAGACATTCAGCGGGAGCTCTGGAAGCCCTCGCCGATCGGCTATCCGGCGGACTTCACCGGCGCGTCCCCGATGACGGTGCTCGACGAAGGCGCGCTCGAAGACGCCGGCGGGACCGCCGCCGGCTATTGCCACCAGAACGTGTTCGCGCCCGTCCCGGACGACCCGCCGGTCGCAGCCGGATCGATCACTGACGGCCGGAAGAGCGGAGACATCCACTTCATCAGCGGGATGCTCCCGCCGGCGAACCAGACCGAACTCCACCCCTTCGGCATGGAGAGCTACACGGCCTCGTTCTTCGCTCAGTCCATGCTAACGAACGCGCTCGGCTACGACCAGCACCGCTACGTCGACGGGGACGAAGTCGGGTCGTTCTGAAACGGGTTTTCCGTTTCTGCGATTTCGCCGACCGGCCGAGGTCGACAGAGAGGCTTCATACTGTCGGCTGTAATCCCTTGAAGAACCTCGGGCTCCGGGAGCTGAGTATCGTTTCGAAGTTACAGCCGACAGTATCAGCCGATCCGAGAATCTCCGCACGCTCGCAGTGCGTCGGCGGCGAGTAACTACCCTGTCAAACTACGGCGCGGAGATGGCGGACCTCACGTATCGAGCTGTACCGACGGTGTCGACTCACTGCCTGAAACCGCGAACGTTTCTCCGGCGTGACCGTCACCCGCTGACGTACACGCGGTCGTCCGGCCAGATGTCCACCCACCAGCTAGCGTTACAGTCTTTACAGGTGTAGTGCTCGCGCTTGACGACGGTCTGCCCGTTTTCGAACGTTTCGCGTTCCTCGCCGCGCCGAACCGTGTTCTGGCTGTTGCACTCCGGGCATTCGCGGTCAGCCTCGGAATCGCGCGTTGGACGTCCCAGCTCCATACGGCCCACTACCACGCTGAACAAGTTATACTGTCGGGCGTCCGTACGCGTCTCTGTATCTGTCGTCCCAGTCCGACGAGAACGAGAGGCGACTCAGTTCCGAGCGCGGATGGCACACCGGCGACTCGCGGTCGGTCGTGTCAGCGTTCGAGAGTCTCGGTGATGTCGAGATACGGCGCTATCTGGTCGATGCCGTTCCGGCCGACGACTCGGTTCGTCTCCGCGTCGTAGTCGACGAAGCCCGTCTCGTCCAGTTTCGGGAGGTGGACGTGATGGAGCGAGATTCGCAGGTTTCGCCGCTCCTCGACCTCTTCGGTTCCGGCATCCGCCAAGAGGGCGTCAGCCATCTCCGTGACTGTCGCCGGAGGATCGCACTCTAGCAGGTAGCGTAACAGGTTTCGCCGCCGCTGGTCCGCGAGAACCTCGAATACATTGTCGAGCGGCAGGTCGGTTGCTGAGTTAGTGAAACGTTTCTGTGAGACCTGCTGATTACTCTCTGCCATACTCATCTCTTCAAGCGACAGGGGAAAAAGTCCGAAGCCAAATCACTTTGGGAGGTTAGTAGCCGGAGACGCGGGCACTGTCCGACGTACAGCGAGTTCAAGCGGCGATTACCCCGTTTCAGTAACCGGTTTCGGCTGGGCTACGGCCGTCGTCGGTGCTCGCTGAGGCGGAACCAGTGACACCAAAAGCCCAAGAGGAGGAGGTCCGTATCCTCGCGTATGAGCGGTGACGACGAGAGCGCGTGGGGATACGTCGAGGGGGTGTCGGACGAGCGGATCCTCGGCGTCTTTCGGGACGCGGACCCGCTATCGACGGGTGAGATCGCGTCTGCCGCCAAGGTTTCCGACCAGACGGCGGCGGCCAAACTGACCGAACTCGCCGGGAAGCGGCAGGTCCGGCGGAAGACGGTCGACGAGGACCGATCCGTTTGGTTTCGACCGGTTTCCGCGTTCGGGCCGAGCGACGAGAGAACAGAGCGTTCGCTGTCGTCGGCGATCGACGACCTGGAGGTTCCTGGGACGAGTAGGATGATGCGAGACTGGCGGCGAGACGCCGTCCGCGCCGCCTTCGACTATCTGGCGGCGAACGGCCCCGTCGAGGAACCGTCGTTCAGGGAGGACGTGTATCCGGCGCAGTCGGCGGGCTACGACGACCCGGAACCGTGGTGGGCGATGGTTCGGCCGCGCCTGAAAACGCTCCCGGGCGTCGACGCACCGACCTGGCGGTCGGAGACGACGTGGCGGTTCGAGGACGACGTCGTTGCGATAGACGACCAGTAGAGACAGCCCGCTCAGTAGATCAGTTCGTCGTCGTTTTCGACCATGTACAGCGTCCGCGCACTGATGTTGACGGCGTGGTCGCCGACACGCTCCAGGTCGCGGATAGTGAGCAGGAGACGGGAAACGTCCTGCAGAAGGTCCTCTACGTCTTCTTCGTCGGTCGTTTCGAGTTCGCGTTCGATCAGGTCACGGACGACTATCTCGCTCGCCCGTTCGCAGAGTTGGTCGAGGTCGTCGTCCGCCGCCGCGATGTCGCGGCACAGACCGGTGTCCTCGCGGTCGTACGCGTCCATCGCCTCCTCGACCATGTCGAGGGTGACGGTCCCGATCTCCTGTACGTCTACCTCGGGGAACACGTCCTTGGTCGCACGGAAGGTGTACTCGCCGATGTTGGTGGCGAGGTCGCCGACCCGTTCGAGGTCGGTGATGATCTTGAACGTCGCCGCGATAAAGCGGAGGTCGCTCGCCACGGGCTGTTGGAGAGCGAGGAGGTCGATGCAGTCCTGTTCGAGGTCCAGGTACATCTGATTTATCTCGTCGTCGCCGTCGATGACCTCGTTGGCCATCTCCTTGTCCTTGCGCTCCAGCGCGTCGAGCGCCATCCTGAGACGTTCGAGGACGACCTCGCTCATGTACAGGACGTCTTCACGGAGTTCGTCCAGTTTGTCCTGGTAGTTCTGTCTCGCCATAGGTGATTATCCGAACTTACCGGTGATGTAATCTTCGACGCGCTGGTGTTCGGGGTTTTCGAAGACGACGCTGGTGTCGTCGAACTCGACGAGTTCGCCGCCGGTGAGGAAGACGGCGGTTTTGTCGGAGATGCGTGCGGCCTGTTGCATGTTGTGGGTGACGATGACGACGGTGTAGTCCTGGGCGAGTTCTTCGATGAGGTCTTCGATCTGGGAGGTGGCGACGGGGTCGAGCGCGCTGGCGGGTTCGTCCATCAGGAGGACGTCGGGGTCGGGCGCGATGGCGCGGGCGATACAGAGTCGCTGCTGTTGGCCCCCCGAGAGGTCGAGCGCCGATTCGTCGAGGCGGTCGTTGACCTCGTCCCACAGCGCCGCGCGGCGCAGCGCCGTCTCCACGCGCTCGTCGAGGTTCTCCGTGTCGTCTTGCACTCGGAGTCCGTACGCGACGTTGTCGTAGATGCTCTTGGGAAACGGGTTCGGTGCCTGAAACACCATCCCGATCCGCCGCCGGAGCGCGACCGGGTCCACGTCCGCGTCGTAGACGTTTTTCCCCTCGAACAGCAACTCGCCTTCGACGCGCGCCGAATCAACCAGGTCGTTCATCCGGTTGATACACCGCAGGAACGTCGACTTCCCACAGCCCGACGGCCCGATTATCGCCGTCACCTTCTCCGCGGGTATCTCGATGTCTATCTCCTGAAGCGCTCGCTCCTCGCCGTAGTAGACATCGAGATTGCGGGATTCGATGACGGAGCGAGTCGTGGTTGTCTCGGCTTCTGTGGTACCGTTCGAAGCGATGCCGGAACCCGGTTCCGGCGACGCGGTCGAACTGTCGTCGTCCGATTCCGATGTCGTCACGTTTTGCTGTGTCATTGTTAGCTCTGGGTCTGGTATCTGTTGCGGATGAGTATCGCGATGGAGTTGATCGAAAGCAGTACGACCAGCAGCGTCACCACGCCAGCGGCGAGAACCCCGTGCTGGAACGCCTTGTCAGGGTACTCCGCCCACGTGTATATCTGCATGGGCATCGCGCTGATCTTGGCCAGCGGTCCGTTCGGAACCCCGAACACCGTCGTCGGCGCGCCGATCATGATCAGCGGAGCCGTCTCGCCGATCGCTCTACCGAGCGCCAGGATAGTCCCTGTGAGGATCCCGGGGAGCGACTCGGGCAAGACGACGTTTTTGATCGTCTGCCATTTCGTCGCGCCCATCCCGTACGAGGCCTGTCGCATCGAGTCCGGCACGGACTGGATCGCCTCCTGGGCGGAGATGATGACGATGGGCAGGATGAGCAGCGAGATGGTAAAGCCGGCGACCAGCAGCGACCCGTAGCCCAGGCTGACTAACTGGACGAACAGCCCGAGCCCGAGCAGTCCGTACACGACGGACGGAACGCCGGCGAGGTTTGCGATGTTGAGCTGGATGAACTTCGTGAGGCGGCTGTCAGGCGCGTACTCCTCCAGGTAGACGGCTGCGCCGACACCGAGGGGGAACGTGATGAGAGCGATAAGCAGCATCAGGAAGATAGAGCCGACGAGCGCCGGGAAGATACCGGCCTTCTCCGGCATTGGATGGGGCGGGCTGGTGAGGAACTGCCAGTCCAGCCACCCGACCGCGTCGACCGCGACGTAGCTCAGCAACACCGCGAGTGCGACGATGCCGAGCAACGTCGCTCCGAGCGTCAGATACTCGAACGCGATGTCTTTCGCGCGACTGACCCGCTCGAACGACGTTGAATCTCGCGTATCAGTCGCCATCTATCTGTACTCCTCCCTGTAGCGCGAAGCGATCCATTCACTGACGAGGTTCATTGCGAAGGTGATTACGAAGAGCGTGAGCCCGACGGCGAAGAGGCTCTTGTACGCGATAGACTGTCCTGTCACGTCGCTCGCGCCGAGCTGTACCATCGCAGCGGTCATCGTCTGGATGGAGTTCAGAAACACGCCCGCGGGGTCGGTGAGGTCGACCAGACGCGGCGTGTTCCCCGCGGCGATGGTGACGGCCATCGTCTCGCCGATGGCGCGCGAGAGCGCGAGGATGAACGAGGAGGCGATACCCGACACGGACGCCGGGACGACGACGCTCGTCGAGACGGTGAACTTCGTCGCTCCCAGGCCGTAACTCGCGTTGCGGAGCGAGTCCGGCACCGCGCTCATCGAGTCCTCGCTGATCGACGACACCATCGGGATTATCATGATGCCGACGATGAGCGACGCGGAGAGCGCGTTGAACGTGTCGATAGTGGGGAATATCGTTGCGAGCGCCGGCGTGACGTACACCAGCGCGAAGTAGCCGTAGATAACCGTCGGGACGCCAGCGAGGACCTCCAGAGCCGGCTTCAGCACCGACCGCGCGCGGTCGCTCGCGTACTCGCTCAGGTAGATAGCGGTGAGCAGTCCGATCGGAAGCGCGACGGCGGCGGCCCCGATGGTGATGACGAGCGTCCCGGTGACGAGCGGTAGGACGCCGAAGTTGACGGGGTCGTTCGCCGGACTCCACGACGTTCCCGTCAGGAACTGTACCGGTGACACCTCGGCGAAGAACGCCACAGAGTCCGACAGCAGCGTCAGGACGATACCGATAGTCGTCAGCACCGAAAGTACCGCACAGACGAAAAACACCAGTCTGACCACGGCCTCTCGTCTCGTCCGCCCGTCGTCTCGGGACAGGTCGGGGGCGTTCGCGCTGCTCATTCGAACACCTCGGGTTCGGTCGAAGTCGGCTCGGTCATTGCACGTCCTCCACGGCCGCGTCGAGTTTGTTCAGGTTCTCCTCTAGCGTCTCGTCCGTTATCGGCACGTAGCCGACCTCGGAAACGAGGTCCGTCGCCGCCTTCTCCAGATAGAACCGGACGAAATCCCGAACCGTCTCGTCCGCCAGCGACTGCTTCGAGACGTACGTGAACAGTGGGCGCGAAAGCGGCCGGTAGGTGCCTTCCTTGGCCGTTTCGAGCGACGGCTCGACACAGCCCGATCCGTCGTCGATGGCGACCGCTTTCACCGTCTCCGGATTCTCGCTGTAGTAGGCGAAACCGAAGTAGCCCATCGCGTACTGCGACCCGCGCACGCCGCGAACGATAGTGCGGTCCTTCTCGGTCGCCGAGTAGTCGTTCCGGTGGTTCTCCTCCTCGCCGACGATCGTCTCGCGGAAGTAATCGAACGTGCCGCTGACGGTGGCCGGTCCGAACAGTTCGAACTCCTCGTCGGGCCACTCGTCGCGGATGTCGCTCCACTGTTTGGCCCCGCCCGACATCCACACCTGGCGGAGTTCGTCGACCGTCATGCAGTCGACCCAGTTGGCCTCGTCGTTGACGACCACCGTGAGGGCGTCCGTCCCGACGACGAACTCAACGGGGTCGACGCCGTTGTCGGCGCACTGCTCTCGCTCCGCATCGGCGATCGGACGGCTGGCGTTGTTGATGTCCGTCATACCGGGACAGAAGAAGTTCGAGAACCCGCCGCCGCTGCCGGTCTTGCTGACCGAGACGTTTACGGTGGGGTTCTTCTGCGTGTAGTCGGACGCGACCGCCTCGGCGATCGGAAACACTGTACTGCTACCGGCGATGTTTACTTGCCTGTTCTCACTGCCGAACACCCGAGCGCATCCAGTTAACCCGGTAACGCTCGCAACTCCCGCCGCAGCCAGAAACCCCCGTCGAGAGAACTCTGACCGGCGACGCGACGTGTCTTCCGACATCGCTTGAAAGACGGGGAATGACTAATAAGTAGTCTGCTATGATCGCTATATAGAGCTACATATTTATTCTGTCTATAGCGCGTATTCGGCAAACGGTGCGCGGAAACGACGCGCTCTCCCCCGCGTTTTCGGATAGATACTGCGGAAAACAAGAACGGCGGCTCGGTTTGGGTTTGACGGCTCCGAACGCGTAATCGCCCGCCGAGGAATGAGCGGAAAATCAACGAGCCGACTCCGTGCGGATATATATAATCGTGTATTTTTATATTGTCGTTCCCGTACTGACGGATATGGAGACCCGAAAGGTCCAGGTCACCGGCGGATCGACGTTCACTGTCTCGCTCCCCAAATCGTGGGCGACAGACAACGATGTTAGCGCCGGAAGCGAGGTCGAGTTCTATCCGGAAGATGATACGCTCTTGCTCACGCCGCGCAGCGACTCCGAACGAGTCGAAGGGTCACTCGACGTGTCGGAACTGGAGGGCGAACAGCTGACCCGCGCGGTGATGACGATGTACGTCAGCGGATTCGATATCATCGCGCTGGAGGCCAATCGCATCACGACGGACCAGCGCCGGGCCATCCGCGACGCGGTCCAGGGCCTCGTCGGCGTGGAAGTACTCGAAGAGACCAGCGAACGCGTCGTTCTCCAGGACCTGCTTGACTCCTCCGAACTGTCCATCGAAAACGCGGTGACGCGGATGCGGCTGATCTCCCAGTCGATGCTCGAAGACGCGGTGACGGCGCTGGTCGAGAACGACGACGACCTGGCCCGGGACGTGATCGAGCGCGACGACGACGTGGACAGGCTGTACTTCGTGGTGTCGCGCATCTTCCGGGCGACGCTGCGCTCGCCGCGAGCGGCCAAGGAACTCGGACTCCCGCGAGAGGTGTGTTTCGACTATCACTCCTCCGCCCGCCAACTCGAACGGATCGCCGACCACGCCGCGAAGATAGCCCACCTCGCGCTGGAACTCGGCGACGTTCCCGACGGCGTCACTGACGGCCTGCAGACGGTCCACGACGACTCCGCCGACGTCATCAACAAGGCGATGGATGCGCTGTTCATGGAGGACCCGGACCGCTCGACTGCACTGGCCAACGAGGCGCGCGAGTCCATTCTCGCTATCGACGAGCGCACCCGCGACCTCCGGGAATTACTCCGCGACCTCGACCCCGCGGCGGCGCAACTGCTGGGGCTGGTCGTCGACTCGTTGTCGCGGAGTGCCGACTACGGCGGCAACATCGCAGAGACGGCGCTGCAGAAGGCCGCACCGCGCCCCTGACTGCCGCCGCTTAGGTACAGCGCTAGGATATCCGACCATTTATCAGCTTAAATACGAATCGGTGCTGTATGGAACGTACGAGCAGACGAACGCTCCTGCGCGCGGCGGGCGTCGCTGGTATCGGGTGTTTCTCGGGGTGTGTCGAATCGCTGTCGGGCGACGGAGGTACTGACGCCGAGCCGTCGGCAGACGAAACGGCTCGTGCGGAGTCCACGACTGACGGGGATGACTCGGAAACTGACGACCGAGACGTACGCGTCGAAGGTTCGTGGCCGTCGTTCCAGCGAACCCCGGCGAACTCCGGGTCCCTCGACGAACCGAGCGGTCCGACGGACTCCGTCGAGGAACTGTGGCGCGTAACCGCCGAGGACCGGGTGACGCGGGCGCCGGTCGTCGCTGACGACACCGTCTACGTCGGAAGCTGGGACGACACGCTGTACGCCGTCGACGCGACGGAGGGGACGACCGAATGGACTGTCGACACCGGCGGCGGCGTCTCGACGGGGCCGCCGGTCGTGGTTCCGGGCGGCGTCGAAGGCGCGAGCGATGGACTGGTGACGTTCGTCGGGAACTCGAACGGACGGCTGCTCGCGGTCGACGCCGCAAGCGGCGATGTTCACTGGCGGACGGACCTTGGAGCCCCCGTTCGGAGTACCCCTATCGTCGTCGACGGGACGCTGTACGTCGGCTGTAGCGACGACCATCTGTACGCATTGGACGTCGCCGACGGACAGACGAACTGGCGGTTCCGCACCGCGGCCCCAGTCGCTTCACACCCGACCGTGACGGACAGTACCATCTACGTCGGGAGTCACGACGACTACGTGTACGCCATAGACGTCACGAGCGGCGACGAACGATGGAAATACGAGGTCCGCAACGGCGGCGGACACGGCACGACGGTCGTCGACGGGACGGTGTACATCGCCGACACCGACTCGTACCTGTACGCCATCGACGCGGAGAGCGGCGACTTAGACTGGGAGGTGCGCGAGCGGGCCGCCGGCGGAACGCCCGCTGTCGTCGACGGGACTGTGTACCTCTCTCACGGTAGCGCTGCGGCGGT
This sequence comes from Halostella sp. PRR32, assembly GCF_034808085.1. NCBI lineage: Archaea > Methanobacteriati > Methanobacteriota > Halobacteria > Halobacteriales > Natronoarchaeaceae > Halostella > Halostella sp. PRR32. Next base: position 884,285 of record NZ_JAXHGL010000001.1, on the reverse strand, counting down.
CGATGCCACTGACGGGACGGTCGATTGGACGTTCGAGACGGACGGGATCTTCGGCTCCCCGCCCGTCGTCGCCGACGGCGTCCTCTACTTCGGCCACGAATCCAAGGCGGTGTTCGCCGTCGACGTAGCAGAGGGTCGGGAACTGTGGCACCACGACGCCGACTACGCCGTCACCGGCGCTTTAAGTGTCAGCGACGGACGGGTGTTCTACGGCGACGAGTACGGCAACGTGGTTGCGCTCGGAGAGAAGTAACCGCGTTATTCCTCGACGAGGACGGCGTTGACCTGACCGGTTTGACCGGGGCGCGAGGTGACGCGGGCGCGTCCCTCGCTCGTCTCGATGACCGCGCCTTTCGTGATGATGTTTCGGCGCACGTAGTTCGGGTTGCTTTCGTTCTCGACGACGTCCTGGATGTCGGCCTCGACCGTCTCGCCGGCGTCGGCGACCTGCGCGATGTTCGTCGCGAGCGCGCGGGTCTTCGTCGTGTTCCCACGAGCGTCGGTCGTTTTCAGGTTCGGTTCGCCGACCTGTGTCTCGGTCGGGCTGCGCCCGATCTGGTGTTTCTTGCGGTCGGAGTTCGGTCGGAGTCGGCCGCCAGTTCGCTTGCGCGTGGAGCGTCCCTGGTCTGTCATACCCGAACAGAGTCCCAGGAACTACTTGAATCGTACGACTTCCCGGTGGAGGGATCGGGCGGGCGAACCGAGGCGGTGAACCGAGTGGTTCCTCCGGCGCGTGAGCGGTGCCAGCCACCGACAGCTGTCCCGTTATCGAGAGCTATCGGACCCGACGTTCCGAAACTCTTTACGTGAGTACAGCCGACAGTCCGAGCCGATGAGTCTCCGGACGGCAGTCGCCGCACCGTTCCGCCAGCGCGGCGTCGAGCGCATCGGCGAAAACGAGTACGTCGTGGCGCTGTCGCTCGACCGCGACTGGTTCTCGCCCGACCAGGCGAAGCGGCTGATCGACGTGGCGACGGGACAGGGCCTGCTCTCTCGCGACGACGGGACGCTGGTCGTCGAGTTCGATCCCGACGACGTTGCCGTCCCCGAGGAGTTCGTCCCGGACGAATCGATCCTGCAGGCGCAGTCGACGTTCGAACAGGTACTCGACCACGTCGTCGCGGACGGCATCGAGAAACAGGACGCCGTCGCGAGCATCAACCGACTCCAGACCGAACTGGCCGTTACCGTCGAAGCCGCCGCGGTCGTCTACGCTCGACGGCGCGGACTGGACATCGACGACCCGGCGGAGGCGGCCATCGAGGAGTTGGGCGATAGCGACTGAAGTCGGCGCGCGAGCGCCGTCTCGCGACCGTCGGAGGACGACTACCAACCACTGATAAACCGCGCCCGCCGAGAGACCTGCATGGTCGAAGACAGCGTGGCCGACGGCCGCCGCATCGCCGAACTGCTCGCGTCCGAGGTAGACGGTCGCGTCGACGGCGTTCTCGACGCCCTCGCGGTGGTGAACCCCGACCGGTCAGCGACCGGATCGCCCGACGGCGAACGCGCCTACGACGTGGCGCGGGCCGTCGACGGGGCCTGGGACGACGCTCGAACGCAACACGCGCCCGACGATTCACGGAGCGAACTGCTGGCCGAAGTGTACATTCACGAGGACCGCGCGAGGATCGAGTTCCGCGACGGACAGGATACGGCCGCCGAGACGGCCGAGGAACTGGAACTGCGCGTGCGGCCGAAGGCGGTTCGACCGCCGCAGACGCTCGTGTTCGTCGAGAGCGGGGCCGAAGTCAAGCGCGCGGTCGACGTAGTCGAGTCTGTGACGGAAGCGGTTAGCGCCTAATAACGGTCCAGATCCTCGATCACCGACGGTAACCGCGCAGCGAGTTCGGCGCGGTCGACGTGTGCCGTCGCACGTGTGTCCGGATCCGGTCCGTTGGGAGAGACGACCTGTATCACGGCCATGCCCGCTTCGGTCGCGCCGCGGATGTCGGCCGTCGGTTCGTCGCCGACGTACACGGCCTCGTCTGGGGTGACGCCCAGCGCGTCGAGCGCGGCCTCGAACGCGCGCGGGTCGGGCTTGCCGGCGTCGAGATCGCCGGAGATGACGACAGCGTCGAACAGGTCCTCCCACCCGAGCGTCCGGAGTTTGTTCCGCTGAGCGCGGACCGGGCCGTTCGTCAGGAGGCCGACGCGGTACCGTTCGCGCAGGTCGCTCACGAGGGACGAAGCGCCCTCGACGGGTTCCAGCGCATCGGCGATGGCCGTCCTGTACGCTCGGGTGAGTTCGTCGGGGTCCGCGTCGGCGTCGCGGTCTTCGAGCAGGGACGCGAAGATCGGTTCGCGCGTCTCGCCGGTGAGATTGCGTCGGTGGGCCGCCAGATACGACTCGCGGTCGATCTCCGGCGCGCCGACGGTCGCCGTCGCCTCGTCGAGTAGCGTCTCGCGGGTTCGGTTCGGTACCGCGAGCGTGTAGTCCAGGTCGAAGACGACTGCTCCTATCGCCATTCGTCCCAGCGTACGGCGGCCGGCGGTTTCATACTGGCGGACGTACGGCAGTGGGAATGCCGCCGAGACACCCCTCGAAGTAGCTGAAACAGGGCGTCCGGCGGTATCAGTGCCCGTCCGGAAACAGGCAATTCTATCCGGGAAAAGACTAAGTACTGGATCGCGGTAATGCACCACAGGGGAAGGGGATAGATGTCAACAACTCTGAGCGTTGAGCTACTGATGCGAGAACCGGTGTACGGCACGCACAACAGACAACAGTCCATGGTGCGCAGACTCCAAGAACTGGACGAGGAGGACTACATCTCGGACTTCGACGTCGAGATCTGGGGCAAGCGACTCGATCTGGACGGTGACGACTGGAGTCACCACGCGACCGAGACGGCGAGAGAGAAGTTCCGAACATTCGAATCCTGGGCCGACGAGCACGACTGCAGCCTCGAACCCGCGTTCACGAGACGGACCAGCCGAATAGACCCGAACGAAGAGCCGACAGAGATCGTCGAGCTACCGATCATGTGTCTCGCAGTGTACGACGACGGTCTCCGGACGCTGCTTCCCTGTTCCGACGGAGACGATATCTACACCGTCGACGACGGGATCGCGGCGCTGGCCGACGAGGACGTTGCGGTTCCGGGCCTCGATACGCGGAAAATAGGAACCTTGTAGTGCAGGCGCTGCAGACGCGGGGGTATGACCTTTTTCGAACGGCTCGGAGACCGGATCGACGCTGTCGACAGCGTTGTGAGCGTCGGCCTCGACCCGGACCCGGACAGGCTACCGGCCCATCTGCGCGACGACGACCTGCCACGATGGGCGTTCAACCGCCGGATCATCGACGCGACCCACGAACACGCGGCGGCGTTCAAACCCAACGCCGCCTTCTACGAGGACCCGGACGGGTGGCGTGCGCTCCGCGAGACCATCGCCTACGCGCACGGCAAAGACGTGCCCGTCCTGCTCGATGCCAAGCGGGCGGACATCGGCAACACCGCCCGCCAGTACGCGAAACTGCTTGACGAGGACGCAGAGGGGCCGACCGCGGACGCCATCACTGCCAACCCGTACATGGGCCGGGACTCGCTTGAGCCGTTCCTCTCGAAGGCGGACCGCGGCGTGTTCGTCCTCTGTCGTACGTCTAACCCCGGCGGTGCCGACCTGCAGGACCTCGAACTCGCCTCCGGCGAGACCGTGTACGAACGTGTCGCCGCCCTCGCGGACCTGTGGAACGAACGCGACAACGTCGGCCTCGTCGTCGGCGCGACGACGACCGACGAACTGGAAGCGATCCGCGAGCGGGTGCCGGATATCCCGTTTCTCGTCCCGGGCGTCGGTGCGCAGGGCGGCGACGCCGAGGCGGCCGTCGAATACGGCCTTTCCGCCGGCGTCGGCCTCGTCAACTCGTCGCGGGGGATCATCTTCGCCGGGGAAGACGCCGGCGAGGACTTCGACCGCGCCGCCGGACAGGCGGCGAAGCGACTGAAGGAGCGGTTGAACCGGTACCGATAGCGCGGAGGCGTCGACCCGGCCTCGGGAGCCGAGTCGCGTTAGAATTCGTCCCCGCTTGGGCGGTTAGGTCGCGTTAGAACTCGTCCCGGTCTCGGCGGTCGGATCCCGTTAGAACGTTCGGCCGCCCGTGGGGTCGGACTCGGCGGCGCAGTCCGCACAGATCCCGAGTGACTCCTCTAGATGCTGGCTGCACACGATAGTGCCACAGCGGTCACAGCGCGCCTCGGCCTCGCGCGACTGACAGATCTGACACAGTCCGGTAACGCTCATGTGGACTGATACCACATCGATGGGCTTGTACCTAGGGCGGGCGACCGCCCGGGCGGGAGGCTTACTTGGCTGTAGACCTAATGTGGCCCCGTGTCGCGAGGACCTCTCCTCGTCGGACTCGCGGCGGTGTTCGCGGGATTAGCCGCCGTACTCGGTATCCTAACGCTCGTCCAACGCAACCCGTTCGTCCTGATTCTCGCCGCGCCATTTGCGTTCCTGTCGTACGTGCTGTGGTACCAGGGGACCGGGAAACTCGCCGAGCGAGCGCGCAGACGGGCGGCGACGAACGGCCGTCAGTCGACCCGCGACGCGGGCTTCGGGGCCGGTGCGCGGCGTGCCGCCCGCGAGACTCGCGGCCGCCGAGAGGCCAGACAGCGGGCCCGGAGAGAACGCCGCAGAAGCCGTCGGCCTCCCGGACCGCAACCGTCCAGTGGACCATCGGAGCGAACGGCCTACGAGATACTCGACCTGTCGCCCGACGCGAGCGACGACCGAGTGAAAGCCGCCTATCGAGAGAAGGTGAAAGAAGTTCACCCGGACGCCGAGGGCGGGGACGAGGAGAGGTTCAAGCGAGTCAACGCCGCTTACGAACGTCTCACCGACGGGGACTCCCGGCGGACGAGCGGAGCGCGGAACCGCTGAACGCGACGCGTCAGCGACGGCCGCGGGCGCTCCCTTCGAACGTCCGTATGAGGTGCGTTACCGCGTGACGCGAAGGTTTTTGTCTACCGTCCACTAACCCGGGGATATGAGCCCTGACCGGGCCGTTCTTCAACAGGCCCTGGACCGCGGCGAGCAGGAAGGCGGCAACGTCGAGTTCAAAGAGCGACTCACCAAGGACCTCCACCTCTCCGAGGGGCGACTTGAAAGTCTGGCCGCACAGCTTCGCCACCGCGTTCTCTCCGGCGACGGCGAGGCGACCTACGTGGTCGGCGTGACGGACGACGGCGGCCTCGCCGGGATCGAACCTGACGAATTCTCCGAATCCATGGACGTGCTCTCGCTACTGGCCGAGGAGGCCGGGGCTCACATCGAAGACGTGCAGACGTGGGGAGTCGACGGCGTCGCAGACGACGGGGACGGGCGGGGCATCGTCGGCGTCGCGACCGTCCGCGAGGGGGCCATGTTGGACACCGACGACGAGCACATCGTCATCGGCACCGCCGGCCACGTCGACCACGGCAAGAGCACGCTGGTCGGCAGTCTCGTCACCGGTCAGGCCGACGACGGCGAGGGGAGCACGCGCGGCTACATGGACGTCCAGCCCCACGAGGTCGAACGCGGTCTCTCGGCCGACCTCTCGTACGGCGTCTACGGCTTCGACGGAGACGGCCCGGTCAGGATGGACAACCCGCACCGCAAGTCCGACCGTGCCCGCGTGGTCGAGGAGTCGGACCGGCTAGTGTCCTTTGTCGACACCGTCGGCCACGAACCGTGGCTCCGCACCACCATCCGCGGGCTGGTCGGGCAGAAACTCGACTACGGCCTGCTGACCGTCGCGGCCGACGACGGGCCGACGAAGACCACTCGCGAGCATCTCGGCGTGCTGCTTGCGACCGAACTGCCGACCATCGTCGCGATCACGAAGGCCGACGCCGTCTCGGACGAGCGCGTCGCCGAGGTCGAACGCGAGGTCGAACGCGTGCTCCGGGACGTAGACAAGACGCCGCTCCGGGTCGACCGCCACGGCGTCGACGCCGCCGTCGAGGAGATAAACGACACCGTCGTCCCCGTCCTCACGACGAGCGCCGTGACGAAAGAGGGCCTGGACACGCTCGACGAACTGTTCGAGCGCCTCCCCAAGACCGCCGGCGTCGACGGGGATTTCCGGATGTACATCGACCGGACGTACAGCGTCACCGGCGTCGGGGCCGTCGCCTCCGGAACGATCATGTCCGGTGAAGTGGAGGCCGGCGACGAACTCCTGATCGGCCCGATGGCCGACGGCGCGTTCCGCGAGGTTGAGGTCCGCTCCATCGAGATGCACTACCACCGCGTCGACCGGGCCAAGGCCGGACGCATCGTCGGCATCGCGCTCAAGGGCGTCCGCGAGGCCGATATCGAGCGCGGAATGGTGTTGCTGCCGCGCGAGGCCGACCCCGACCCGGTCCGCGAGTTCGAGGCCGAGGTGATGGTGCTGAACCATCCGACCCGCATCGGCGACGGCTACGAACCGGTCGTCCACCTCGAAACCGTCAGCGAGGCCGCCGCGTTCTACCCCGAAGGCGGCCGGCTACTCCCCGGCGACACGGGAAAGACCCGCGTCCGGTTCAAGTTCCGCCCGTACCTCGTCGAGGAGGGCCAGCGGTTCGTCTTCCGCGAGGGCCGGTCGAAAGGCGTCGGAACGGTGACGGACGTGACCGACGTCGACTAACCGAACAGGCCGCGTAGTATCCTGCTTTCCGCCTTCCTGAGGTGTTCCGCCGCCGTCGAGGGCGCACAGCCGAGGCGCTCGGCAACGTCCGCCTGCGACCCGGTTCGGGGCACGTCGTAGTACCCGACGCCCACTGCCGCCTCGACGGCCGCGCGCTGACGGTCGGTCACCGACGACGCGACGGTGTGTGGCATCGCCTGCAACCCGGTTATCTCCTCGACGGTGACTGACACCGGGTCCGGGACGGCGTCGATGGCGGCCTGTATCTCGTCGCTCGGCCCGAACATAGAGAAGGTGACCGTCCCGTCCGGGCGGTACTCGATGGGCGGAACCGACACGAGACTGCGCCAGGCCGTTACGCCCCAGAGTTCCTGCACTGCAGCGTTCGTGTCGTCCCGGATGTAGGCGTAGAACGCCCGGTCGCCCGCGCGTTCGAGTTCGTAGTCAAGCACTTCCGGGAAAGACTGCACCGCGGCCTCGAACCGCTCGGGGTCGCCTTCGACGTAGTGCAGGATGCCGAGTTCCTCCCCCGTGAAGTTCCACTGGAGCGCCGTCGCGTACTCGACGAACTCGGCGTTCGCCATCACGTCGTACATCGGGTGGATCTCGTCCTCCCGGCCGCCCGCGCTGATCCGTAGCCGGACGTGTTTCATAGCGTCACCGTTCGAGAGCCGCGACTTAAATCCCCCGTGCCACTCCTGCACCATCGGTTCGGTGGAGTCGAACGTACGGTACGGTATGGTTCGAACGCTACTGACCGGTGCGACCGGAACGCTCGGGAGCGCGCTGCGACCGCGGCTGGCGGACGCCGGCCACGACGTGCGCGCGGCGAGCCGTTCACCCCCGAGTGACGGCGACGCGGAGTGGGTGGAACTGGACCTGGCCGACGGGAGCGGCGTCGACGCCGCAGTCGCGGACGTCGACGTCGTCGTCCACGCCGCCACCGCGCCGCGGGGTGACAGCGAGGCGGTCGACGTTCGGGGGACTGAGCGGCTGCTGGCGGCGGCCGCCGAGGCCGGCGTCGCGAACGTCCTGTACGTCTCGATCGTCGGCGTCGACGAGATACCGCTATCGTACTACGAGCACAAACTGGCGGCCGAGCGAGCCGTCGAGGAAAGCGACGTCCCCGGGACGGTCCTGCGGGTGACGCAGTTCCATTCGTTCATCGACGGCCTCCTCGGTGGGTTGTCGCGTCTCCCCGTCTGGCCGCTGCCGACCCGGTTTCGGCTGCAACCGATCGACGTCGGCGAGGCCGCCGACGCGGTCGTCGAGCACGCGACCACGGAACCCGGCGGCCGAGTCGCCCCCTGCGGCGGCCCTGAAGTGCTGACCCTCGGCGAGATCGCGTCGGCCTACCGGAGCGCAAGGGGGTTGCGGCGGCCGATCGTTCGCCTGCCGATCCCCGGAAACGTCGCCGGCGGGTTCCGGGCCGGCGACGGAACGCGCCCGGACCGTGCCGTCGGGACGGTGACGTGGGAGCGGTGGCTGGCGGAGCGGTACGGCTCCGAGGGTCCGGCGACGAGTCCGTCCGCGTCGCCGTCGTGACGGGACCGCGCAGGGGCGATTCGGCCGCCAGCGAGTACCGCCGGGCGGGCCGGAGACGCCGGACTGTCCCGCTCCGGGTCGTTTTTCTCGCCGCCTTTCGTATCCCGAGGTATGCGACGGCTCGTGGCGCGGATTCTGATGGCGACCGTCGGTCTCGGCCTGCTCGGCGTCTACCTCGCGGTCGGTCTCGTCGTCGTGGAGATGGCCGCGTGGCTGTTCGCGGTGCGACCCGACCCGTGGGTTCTCGTCGGAGGTATGGTCGGGTCGGCGCTGGTGTTCGGCTACACGAGCTACCGCGCCGGGGCGAAGCGGATCGTCTCGGGACTGGGTGCCGTCGAACTGCCGCGCTCGCGAGCGCCGTGGCTCTACCGCCGCCTCGACCGCCTCTCCGCCGAGATGGACGCGGGGAACCCCTCAATCTACGTCGCCGCGCTTCCGGCACCGAACGCACTTGCGGTCGGCGCGGGCGAGGGCGTGGTAGTGCTCGACCGCGACCTGTTCCGCATCCTCGACGGCGACGAGATGGAGGCGATCCTCGCCCACGAACTCGCCCACCTCGAAACGCGGGACGCCCTCCTCCAGACGCTCGGGTCGAGTCTCGTCCAGACTGTCAGCGGCGTCCTCTTCGTTCTCCTCCTCCCGGTCGGACTCGTCGTCGCCGGCGTCCAGCGCGCGACGGCGTGGCTCCTGGGACGCCGTCCGGACCCGTTCGACCGCCACCTGGTCCGGATCCACCTCCGCGTAGCGCAGTTCGTCCTCGTTTTCCTGCTCGCCCTGACGCTGGCGCTCCGTGCGCACTCCCGGCGTCGCGAACTCGCCGCCGACGACCGCGCCGTCGCGGTGACGGGAGACCCCCTCGCGCTGGCCCGGGCGCTGACGCGCATCCAGCGCGCCTCGCGGCCGCGACACGGTCCGCTCTCGTCGCTGTACATCTACGGCCAGGAGGAGGAAGACGCGCTCGCGCGACTGCTCGCCACGCACCCGCCGATGGACGACCGCATCGAGCGGATGGTCGAGCGCGCCGAGCGGACGCCGAACGGGACCCTCGTCCGGTGACACGGACGACGACGCGCCGAACCGCCGGTCTGCAGCCGGAGACGGCTGCGGAGATCAATACGGTGGATCCAATGACTATATTCGGATATATATGGCCATTCGTCCAGTCGGATAATACACATCAAAACGTTCATCCCGTAGTAGAGAAGAAACACAAACATGGCCTCAGAAATGGAGTCGGTCATGAGGCGCGGAGGCGAAAACGGCGATGTGATGGCGGCGGTCGACGAGATCGAGGGTCGCCCGCATCTCGTTATCGCCGACGTGGCGCGGGACGACGCCTGGATCTCGACAGTCGAGACCGCGAGCGTCTCTCTGGGCGACTGGCGGTAGGGCCGCGGACTACTCCTGCCACGGGGGCGTCGCCAGATCGCTCATCGAGTCGAGATGATAGTCGGGCTCCGGGTCGGGGTCGGAGCCGTCCGAAAGCCACACTGACCGGACGCCCGCGGCGTGTGCGCCGGGGACGTCCGTCGTCAGCGAGTTGCCGACGTGGACGGCCCGTTCGGGCGTCGCGTCCAGCAGTTCGAGCGTGTGGTGGTACGGGTCCGGTTGCGGCTTCCGCGGCGCGTCGTAACCCGCGTGGACGACCGCCTCGAAAGCGTCGCGGAAGGGTAGTTGCGACAGCTTTTCGCCCTGCATCTCCGGCGCGCCGTTGGTCAGAACTGCGAGCCGATGGTCCGCCGATAGCGCCTCGACGGCATCGCCCGCGCCCGGCAGCGGGCGGACGTTCGTGTGGTCGCGCTCGGCGGCGTAGGCGTCCGCGACGGCGCGCCCGAGAGCGGGGTCGCGGTCGCACTCCTCGGCGATAGCGGCGAAACACTCCCGACGGAGGTCGACCATCGAGTCGGTCGCCTCCAGGAACTCCTCGTAGCGGGCGTAATACTCGCTCGCGTCGAAGAAGTGTTCGACACCGACGTCGTCGAACGCGGCGGCGAGCAACTCCTCGCCGCTACGCCGGTACTCACAAAGAGTGTCGTCCAGGTCGAACAGGACGGCGTCGACGGCAGTCATTACGCGGAGAGTGGCAGCGAACCGGTAAAAATCAGGCGGCTTCGTACCCCGAACCGGTCCGCTCCGCCAGACCGAGCAGCGCGGCCCACTCCAGCAGTCGCTCGACCCGCGTTTTCCACTGCGACCGCCACGTCTGCGGGTTCCGGTGGCGCTCCCACTGCGGGACCGTCGGCTCGAACTGCTCGAACACCTCCGCGACGGTCAGCGGGTGGTCCCCCAGCAGCGACAGCACCTCTCTCGCGCCGAAGACGCGCTCGCGGAACGCCCCCGCCAGTTCGTCGGGGTCCGGATCCCCGCGAACGCGGGCGTAGCCGCGGTCCGTCTCCTCGACGAGTTCCAGTGCCCGGAGGAACGTAAGCCACGTCCGGGCGGTCTCGCGGTCGCTGACCGACGTGCGGTCCGTCAGGCGGGCGCAGCAGTCGTTCTCGGGTTCGGGGACGAGCGGGACCGCGCGCTGGGCCTCGGCGAGGAAATCGAGCGATTCCGGCGGGGCCGGGATCTCCTTGAATCTCACGGATGGGTCACCTCACAGGTCGAAACTCTCCGCCAGCAGGTCCTCGTTTCGCTCGCCGAGCACGTGCGTCCCGCCGCCGACCACGTCGATCGTCACCTGCGCCGGCGCGAAGACGCTCTCGGGCACGTCGTAGAACTCCCAGTCGTGGTCCTCGAACACCTGCTCGAACGGCGTGCCGTACTCCGCCGTCGCGGTCGACGGCACCTCGTCGAAGCGGTCGAACTCCTCCTCGACGACGACGTGGACCTGCCCGCCGTACGCCAGCGCGTCGTTCGTCCGTCCGATAGCGGCCTCCTCGGACTCCGCGACGGGTGCGACCGGCGCGCTCCCGGTCGCGGTGACGATGTCGAGGGGGTCGTATCCGAGCTCCGTCAGGCGGAAGACGGCGAGTTCGGCGGCGCGAGCGGCCATCGTGACGCTTCCGGCGACGCTCGCGGTGGGAAAGACGGCGAGGAACACGCCGCCCGGATCGACCTCAGCGAGGTCGGCGACGTGTTCGGCGACGGCCTCGTCGGGATACTCGTCCGCCTCGACCGCGAGGACGGCGAACTCGAAGGCGTCGTGATAGCCGATCTGACGGTACTCGTCCTCCTCGGCGACGAGCGCGCGAGCGGGGCCGCTGCCGAGGCCCTCGAACTCGCCGACGCTTACCTCCCAGCCGGCCTTCTGGGAGCCGAGCATCGCGAGTCCGGGGTGGTCCGTCGAGAGTTCGACGTGGGGGAGCGGCGCGCCCGCGACGTCGTCCATCCGGGTCTGGATCGTCGCGAGACCCGCGGTCTGTATCTCGCCGAGCAGGAGGCCCGCCTCGATGCCGCCTTCGACGTCGACGCCGAAGTCGAGCACCGTCGCATCGTTGTCGAGTTCGTACGCCCCGATGCCGAGTTCCTCGGCGAAGTCGATGGCCTCGTCGACGAGTTCGATGGCCATCCGGTTGAGACTGTCCATATGCGGAGAAAGAGCGCCCGGCACAAGGGCTTTGTCAGTCGGCGCAGCGCTCGCGACCGGATACGAGCACCCACGTTCTTGGCGCTTCGCCTCCTACGTTCTCCCGATGAAGCTCGCATTCGTCTGTGTCGGCAACGCCGGTCGGAGCCAGATGGCGGCCGCGCTGGCCGAACGGGAACGGGACCAGCGAGGGGTGAACGCTGCGATCGTCACCGGTGGCGTCGACCCGGCCGAAAGCGTACACGACGAGGTCGTCGCGGCGCTCCGAGAGGTCGATATCGACATCGGCGACCGCGCTCCCCGAGAGATATCGCCTGAGGACATCGAGGACGCCGACTACGTCGTGACGATGGGCTGTTCGGTCGACCAGTTCCGACCCGAGGGATGGTCGGGAGAGAGTCGGAAGTGGGATCTGGAGGCCAACGAGACCCGCGAACAACGCGACGAGATCGAGCGCCGAGTCGCGGAACTGTTCGACGAGATCGAGGCCCAGCGAGCGGCGTGACCGGCCCGGTGACCCCGACGCCTACTCCCGGTCGCTTCGCGCGTCTCGGCCGAGTTCGTCCTCGACGGCCTCGACTTTCGCCCCGGCGCTGCTGTCTCTCTCGCGCTTGTCGTCTATCTTCAGGAACGTCGAGACGCGGTCGCCGTCGACCGCCTCGTGGGCGGCCTCCGCGGCGGCGAACACCTCGCTCGCCGCCTCGGCCTCGATAACCGTCCCCATCGGATTCGTCTCGTACGTCACGTCGAACCCTTCGAGGGCCTCGACGGCCTTCGCGACCTCGCTCGCCATGCTGTCCTCGATGACCGGTGCGACCGACAGGAGCGCTACAGTCGTCATGGTTCGGTGGAGACGCGCCGGGGACAAAGCGGTTGCCGTCACGGCGTCGGTAGCGGAGTCGGACACTCGGTGTCTCGCGGGGCCGCCCCCGAAACCCGTTCCCGGTCCGGGACTGGTAGGCCAAACTTCCGGGAGCGGGCACATCGAGGGCGGTTACGTTTCCGCGCTGTCGTTCGGGTCAAGATACGATAGCTGTGCGACCAGTTCACGCCGTCGCTGTCTCGTGATCACGGTGGCGTCGAGCAGTTTCCCGACGAACGGCGCGGCGATTTCGAACTCCGTCGTCGCGGCGATCGTCGTCTCCCCGTTTGCCTCTGTGATCTCGTAGCGAGTCACCATCTCCTCGAAGAGCCCGTCGACCTGCTCGTAGGCGAACGCGGCGTCCGTCTCTACTACGTCCACCGTGAGTTCCATCGTCGCGAGGCCGACGTTGTTCGCGATCTGGATGCGGTCGCCGTCGACCGTCACCTCGTCGAACCCCGCCGCTTCCATGAACTCCTTTCTGTCGTCGAATCGTTCAGTCACCGCTGCCGCGGACCCGTCGGTCGTTCGCGTAACGGAAACGGTCTCCATGGTACTGAATCGGTAGTACACCCCTTGAACGTCGCTCCCGTTCTCACGGACTGATAACGCACACCGCTACTTACGACGCTGTGTCGCCCAATACCTATCTATGCGGCCTCAGGAACTGTTGATCGTCGCGAGCAAAACGGCGACGTTACTGTGTGGCGGTCTCGTCACGTCGCTTGCCTACCGAGCCTCCAAACGGACGGGATCGCCGGCGTTGCGGGCGCTCGCGTTCGGTCTCGGTCTCGTCACCGTCGGCGCACTGGTTGCGGGCGCACTCCACCGTCTGGTAGGCATGTCGCTGAGAACCGGCGTCGCCGTCCAGAGTACCTTCAGCGCTCTCGGTTACGTCGTTCTGGCTTACTCGCTGTACGCTCGCTCCGAACCGGACAGCGACACCAGCGTCGTGGAACGGCGAACGGACCCGTGACCGCGCCCGTCAGACCGACCGTTCTCGCCGGCGGACGTTCCGCGGCTGTCGTGCCAAGTGAGAACGACCGATCGGTCTCCGGGCGCTACCGAACACGTTCGGGGGCACGCCAAGGGACGCTGCGGACCGACGTTCGGTATGGCCGGAATCCCCTCGCCGTTCTCGACCGACGAGGCGGACGACGAGACGTTCGACGAATACGACGAGTACGTTCCTGAGTCCCTCCCGGAACCGGGGTCGTTCCTCGACGGCCACGACGTTCTCGCCGACGACGCGCACCTTGAGTTCCACGAACTGACGCGCGACCTCTTCGAGGAGCGCGGCGTCTACGACATGACGTTCGGCTACAACCTCGCGAGACTGAATCTCGACCGCCGGCATCCCGGTGCGGGGTACCGGTACGCCGTAGAGCAAAGCGCGCCGGGGTCTGACTCGAACGGAGCCGACAGCACGGTTCTCCGCGCCGAATTCACGCCGACGACGGAGTTCTGCCCCCAGAGTGACACGCTCGCCCGGGGGTCGTTCCGCGCGTGGAACGGGCTGTCGGAGCGACACGACTACGACCTCGTCCGGGTACGGGTCGACGGGATGCATCACAACAGCGAGGAGATAAACGGGGACATGCGCGACCTCGAAGCGACGTATCTGGAGACCGATTCGGTCGGCGAGGCCGCCGATTCGCCGACGCGCCAACCGAGCAGGGGATCGACGGGAGACGAACCGAGCAGCGGTCCAACGTCTCCGTTCTGACGCCGCGTTTTCGGGCGGTTCCAACGCCGTGATAGGGGCTGTTTAGTCAGTCCGGGAGTCCGTCGACGCGGGGTCGGCGAACACCTGCACACAGTTACAACGAGCTATGAGACGTATCGAAAGCCGAAAAACAACAGCGAGGGACGGCCGCTCAGTTCGGGTCGGGGTCGAACACGTCGAGGTTCTCCTCACCCTCGGCGCGGACGACGCTCATGCAGCCGCGGCGCGCCACCCGGCTCAGCGCGTGGTCGACCAGCTTGTAATCGCCGGGGACCTGGAAGCCCATCGTCGCGATGGTCGTGCTCCCGGGGGCGACCGGCTTGGTCTGGATGTGGGTCTGCGGGTCAGTGCTCAGCGACCCCTCCGGGTAGAGCTTCTCCCACACGTTGCCGATGGGGTGGTAGCTGCTGGTGAGGTTCGGGCCGCCGGTGACGAAGTACGTCCGAACGGTGTCGCCCGTATCGACGGTCGCCGCCGGACCGTACCTGTTGGGCGTCGTGGCGTACGCCTCGCCGTTCATCACCACGTAGGTGGGGTCCTCGTCGGCCATCGCCTGCATGTCGAACCCGTGGTGACCCTCCTCGCCGGCGTCCGTGTCCGTGTAGATCTCGTGCTGTCCGAGATACACCTCCTCGTCGACGTCCGGCATGCCGTCCTCGGGTTCGACCAGGATGATGCCGAACATGCCCGCGCTGATGTGCATGTCCAGGTTCGCCACGGCGCAGTGGTAGATGTACGCACCGGGGTACGTCGCCTTGAACCGCAGGTGCTCCGTCTCGCCGGGCATAGTCATCGTCGCCTCCGCGCCGCCGCCGGGGCCGGCCACGGCGTGGAAGTCGACGTTGTGCGGCATCGTGTTCTCCTCGGGGTTGCGGAACGTCACGTTCACCGTGTCGCCCCGCCGGACTCGGATGAACGGTCCGGGCACCTGACCGTTGTAGGTCATGTAGTCGAAGGTGACACCGTCCTCGACCTCGGCGGTCACCTCTCTGGGGACGAGTTCGACGTCGACCTCGGCGGGTTCGTCCCGCTCGATGGGTCCCGGGATGTCGGTGGGATCCGCGGCGACCCGTTCGACGGTCGGCGTCTCCGCCTGTTCCATTCGGTCGCGCTGTTCCGTGCGCTCCTGGGCAGTGGGGGCGTTCGCACAGCCGGCGACGGCGGTCGCACCGCCGATCCCGACTGCCTGGAGCACGCGTCGCCGCGAAGTTTCGAGCATTGTCTTTTTCCTCCCTTACAGGTGGAGATAGTCGCCTAACCACTATCAAACGGTTTCACTGTTCCCAGGGCGCGAGAACGGGACGAACACGTTCGTCCGAAAAAGGTCATCAGATCGCTCGTCGGCCGTGCGATACGTTATCCGACGTTCGCCGTCAGTATCACTCCGACGGCGCGAACACGACCAGCGCCGTCGCGTCGTCGACGGCCTTCGGCGATATCTCGCGCTCGCCGCTGAACCTGACGGCGTCGCCGGGGTCTATGCCGTAGCTGTCGTCGTCCAGTCGGAGATCGATCGACCCCTCGATCCCGTACAGCACGATGTCGTGTCCGGGGTGTTGATGTGGGGGCACAGCTTCGCCGGCGTCCAGTTGCAGGCGGACCGTCCGCGGACTCCGCTCCTCGAACACCTCGGCGTGGGGGGCTTCTTCGAGTTCGTCGACTGCTGTCTGTTCTGGCATCGTTCGAAAGAACGTCCGCCGGGTGCCTCCGCGTTCACCCGAACCAGTTCGGCGCCCGTTCGCCTGTGGTCGGCCACAGTTCGCCAGTTGGTCATACTGTCGGCTGTACCTTCGGAACGATACTCGGGCCTCCGGGGGGTCCGATATTCTGCAAGGGAGTACAGCCGACAGTATCAGTCTCTGCTGCCGAGAGCGGGCACCGGTCACGGCTCGCCGCCGGACGAGAGGGTATCGCTAGCGTCTCCCCCGTCGTCGCCGGCGGCATCGCCGTTTCCGACGCGTCCTCCGACCAGAACCGCGGGGAGCGACTGCGGGCCGTGACGCCGCAGTACGAGCAGGAGGTTGGTCGCGAACGCGAGACTGCCGACCAGAACGAGCGCGCCGGCGGCGGCGACGCCGAATCGGGGAACCGACTGCGCGTCCGCCGCCGCGAGCAGGTCCGCCGCCGCCAGCACGCCGACGCCGACGACGAGGGCGACGAAGTCGACCGCGGCGATCCGGTCGTCGTAGAGGTCGTCGATCATCGGGACCGGTTCGAAGCCGAGGCGGTCGCTGTACCTGTGGACCCACACGATGAAGGGAACGACGTGGTACAGGGTGCCGAACACGACGAACCCGACGACGCCGAACAACAGGAGCGTTCTCGCTCCGGGCGCGCCGAACGTCGCGTCGCGGGCGAGCGGGTCGGCGACCCATGCGGGAAGCGTCAGGAGCGCCCAGACCGCCATCGCGCCTGCGGCGACGGCGTAGCGCGAGAGCATCGGCGTCCACTCGACGCTCGTTTCGGTCAGTTTCCGGGCGAGGATAACGGCGACGCAGATGACGCTTCCGACGACGAGCACGCCGCCGACGCGCGCCAGTGAGACGTTCCCGAACAGTCGCCCCACTGCGAGCGCGACGACGCCGACCGGATAGCCGACCTCCTCGACAGTCCGAAGAGAGCTGTCGATCCCGTGGAGTTCCGTCTGGGTGAACATCGTCGCGAGCTGGTAGAGCGCGCCGAACACCGTCGTCAGAACCGCGCCGAAGACGGCGAGCGTCGCGTGGGTCGCGACGACGTCGCCCCGCGCGACCGGGCTGTCGTAGAACAGGGGGCGGGTGAATCCGACAGCCAGCGACAGCCCGAGAACCGTCAGGACGAGGAAGTACGCCAGCGCCAGCGCGAAGTGGCGCTCGGTCACGTCAAGCGGTCGCGCCGTCGCCAGCGTACGGCCGACGTTGTAGACGAACGTCCAGAAGCCGGCGAGCATGAACCCCCCTGCGTACGGCAGAAGGTCGTACCTGTCCGTCAGCAGACTACCGGCGAACCCCGCCAGCCCGGCCGTGACGAGCCACAACTGGGCCGTCGCCAGGCGACGCGAGTGCAGTTCGGTTCCGGACCACACCGGGACGAACTGCGTCATCGCGCCCATGATCGTGATACAGACCCACCCGGCGAGCAGGAGATGGACGTGAGCGAGAGGTTCCGACGGTTCGCCCGTGAACTCGCTCGCCACGACCGCGGCGACGAGAAACCCGAGTGCGACGACGAAGTGGCGGAGCGGCACCGACATCGGCGGCTGGGTATCGGTTTCGACGTTGCCGGGAACGACGCTCATGGTGGTTCGTTCGGCGTCGCGCGCCCTCCCCGTACTCCCGAACGTGTTCGCACTGGGAACCAGAGGGGACCCGCCCGAACTCTCCGACATGACCACGGCCACGCAATCGACCGAGACGGCACGGACGACGGTCACGGTGAAATGCACCGGCCACGTCCGCACGGAGGTCGGCGAACCGGAGTTCTCGTACGCGTTCGAGGGGGACACGCTGGGAGAGTTCCTCGACGACTTCTTCGAGTCGTACGACGTCGAGGAGATGCTCGTCGCGGAGACGGAAGAGGAGGCGTCGACGGACGGGTGGGCCGACCCGCCCGAGGAACTGCCAGGAACCTGGGAGAAGAACCCGGAGGGCGAGCAGACGCGGACCTACGCTCGAGTCGCCGTCAACGGCAAGTTCAACGAGCATCTCGACGGGTTCGACACGGAACTCGACGACGGCGACCGCGTGGCCCTGATCTACCCGTTCATCTTCTGCTGTTGATACTGGCTGTCGTGAGTCGCTGAACGCTTCGCGGGGATGCCACCGCGACATAGCTGAAACAGAAAGCCCGACGGGAAGTGCGACTGCCGTCGACGGATCAGGCGCTCCCGGCGGGCCGCGAGACGGCTATGACCCACTCGTCGGGGGCCGCACGCCGCACGTCGCACCGGTCGAACGCGTCTTCGAGGGGGCCGTCGTGGCCCACCGCCTCTGCGAGCATCGAGGCCAGCGGCGACGGATCGTGGTCGTTGACGAGGTAGAACGTCTCACCCGGGTCAAGCGCCCGGAACTCCTCGATCGCTTGCTCGTGCCGAATGGACGGGGGGAGCCCGCGAATGTCGAGCGCGTGGTCCGGAACATCGAACTCCGCTCGGTCGTCGAGGCGTTCGAGTACTTCGTCGCCGACCGTCGCCACGGCGTCCGGTACGTCGCCGTCCATCTCCCGCACGTCGTCGTCGAACGGGAGTTCGCAAAGTACCGGCAGGTCCAGTTCCCCCTCGACGTCCGCGGCCGGGAACAGGTCGTGTTCGCGTCCGCAGTCGCAGGTGAACCCGGCCATGTTGACGACAGTGCCGAGTACCGGAACGCCGTTTTCCTCGAACAGAGTGGCGCTCCGGCCCGTGTCCGACACGCTCGTGGGATACGGAGTGGTGACCAGCAACGCGCCGTCGACGGGGAGCGTCTGCAACACCGTCAGGACGATGTCGCCGGTGCCCGGCGGAAGGTCGACCACGAGGACGTCGAGGTCGCCCCACGCCGTGTCCTCGAACAGTTCCGTCACGGCTTCGTGGGCCATCGCGCCCCGCCACGCTATGGGCGCGTCGTTGGCGATGAGGCCGACGCTCATCGCGGTTAGTCCGCCGACGTCTATCGGTTCGGCGTCCCCCTCGTCGTTGGCCGACACCGGCCCCGCCACGTCGAGCAGTTCGGGCACGTTCGGACCGTACAGGTCGGCGTCGAACAGACCGACGTCGCGGTCGGGGTCCGCCGCCAGCGCCCGGGCGAGTTGCGTCGAGACGGTGGTCTTGCCGACGCCGCCTTTCGCGCTCGCGACGGCGATCACCGCGTCGATACCGTCCGGACGGTCGACTCGGCCGTCACCGTCTGCGTCGGGCGTCTCGCCCTCGATGATCGCCCGTTCGACCCCCGGCGTGGCCAGGGCCTCGCGGCGGAGCGCTTCGGTCACGTCCTCCGCGGTCGCCTCGTCGAACCCGGCGAGGTCGACGCCGATCGTCACCGTGCCGTCGCGCACGTTAACGTCGGTCACCAGACCCGATTCGACCGCGTCCGTCCCGAGGTCCGGGTCCTCGACGGCGGTCAGCGCGTCGCGGACTCGGTCGCCTCTGTCCGGCGTTACGTTCTCTTCGGCCATGCTACCACGCCTCGAACTCTTCCGCGTCCTCGTCCGGTTCGCGCTCGGTCATCAGGGTTCCTCCGTACGGGCGGAAATCCATGTCGTACGCGTTGGCGACGGTGTCGAGCGCGTCCTCGCGCGCGCCGACCCGGTCGGTGTCGAAGCCGAACGACTCGACTGCCTCGACGAGGTCGTCGTCGCTCACGTACCCGTCGGCGTACGCCGCGGCGATGCCGTCCCGGAGCACGTCGGCGTTCCGACGCAGACGTTTCCCCTCCTCGAACCGCTCGCGCATCTCGTCGGTCGGACTGCCGCGGTCGAGGGGGATACCGTCGAACCGTTCGACGGCCTTCCGGTCGAACTCGTCTGCCATCCGCAACATCTCGACGACCTGTTCCCGGGGGGCAAGCGCCTCCCAGTCGTCGCGGGCCCCGTCCGCCACGACGGCGTCGACGGCGTCGGCCCACTCCGTCGAGCGTTCGACGTCCTCGAACGCCTCCGCGACGAACGCGCCGACGTAGTCCTCCGGAACGGTGACGCCGAGCGACTCGTCGAGGCTCGCGGTTTCGTCGCTACGGTCGCTTTCGGCGGCGTCGCCGTGTTCGTGGTCGCGGTGCGTTTCGTCCGTCGAAGTGTCGAGGTCGTAGGTGTCAGTCATCGTCGGTCACGCTGTCCTTGAGTCAGGCCGTCGTTCACGTCGGCCGGACCGCCGCCGGGGCCTTGCCGGCCGCGGTCGCGTTTCGACCCCGGGCCGCCGCCGGGGGCGGCCGGACCGTCCAGGTCGGCGTCTATCTGCTCGGGGTCCACGCCGCGGGCCGTCGCGAGCGCCCGCTTGGCCGACCGCCGTACGTCGTCGCTCCGGTCGTTCAGGCCGTGACGCTCCAGCGCCTCCTCTGCGCGGTCCGTGCCGAGGTCGCCGAGGCTACTCGCCGCCTTCGCCCGGACGAACGCCTCCGGGTCGCGGGCCAGCACGGCGGCGAGAATTCGCACGGCTTCGCCCGTGTCGTCGGCGTACTCCCGCAGGAAGTCGGCGGCGTACTCCCGAACGCCCTGATGCGGGTCCGACTTGATCCGCTCGACGAGCAGTTCTTGGGACGCCGCTCCCGTCTTCGCGAGCGCCACGACGGCGTTGCGCCGCACCCACCCGCTCTCGTCGGAAAGCGCCGCGCGGAGCGTCTCTTCGTCGCCCGGCGCGGCCCGTGACTGTGCGACGACGGCTTCGGCTCGCACCCACTCGTGCCCGTCGTCCAGTGCCGTCCGAATCGCTGCCTCGGCAGTTCCGTCCGCCTCCGATCCCGCGCTTGCCGCGTGGCCGAGCGCTTCGACGGCGAACTGCCGGACTTCCTCCGATTCGTCTCCGGTCGCCCGCTCGGCCAGTCGAACGGTCGTCTCGGGCTCCAGACCGGCGCTATCGGCGATATCGACGAGCCCCAGGGCGGCGCGTTCGGGGTCGCGCTCCCCTTGGGCGTCGAGTTGGTCGCACAGTTCGGCCTCGTCTTCCGCGACCGCCCGGCCGCGGGCGCTGCGGTTCGCGTACTCGGTCATCGTCTGAGCCTCCAGTAACTGACTAGCCACGCGGCGACCGTCGCCAGGACGAGCGCGGTGATCCAGTTCGTCGCCGACCGCGCCAGCCACATCACCGACTCGCCGGTCTCCTCGGCGACCTCGGTCGCGCCACCGTCGCCGCCGTTCTCCGCGGCGCTCAGTTCGTTGTTCTCTGTGTCGAGGACGGAGTACTGGAGCGTGATCGACTTCTGTCCGTTCACCTCGTCCGCGCTCCCGTTCCAGACGGCGAACGCGAGATACATCTGGTCGCTCTCCTCGAAGGCGGCGTCGAACTCGCCGTCAGCGCCGCGTTCGCGGACGAAGACGACTTCCCAGCCGTCGTCCGTGCGCTCGGCGTTCGCCGAGACGTCCTGTGTCGGCGCGTGGGTCAGCGAGCCGTACCCCTTCGCGTAATAGTTCTGGGCGTTCTGCTCGTAGTCGGACTGCGACATCGGATTCCCGGCGGCCGTTCCGGGTCGAGTCTCGTCGTCGGGGTGGGGGTAACTGTACATGTCCCCGCCGCCTTCGTCGCCGGAGTTCTGCCACGCGGCCCGCCAGTACCAGATGTTGACTGGGTCGCCGTTCGCACCCATCGTGATCGGCGGTTTGCTACCGCCGCGCATCATCACCGCGACGCCGTCGCTGTAGGCCCCGGGTTCGCTGATGTTCATGTCGCTCGTCGGGTCCTCCCACTCCAGACGGAAGGCGACGTGCGTGTCGTTCGTGACGGTCTGGACCGTCATCTCGTCGACGCTTCCCCCGCCGTAGGGGAGCGCCATCTGCTGTTGCGACAGCGACACGTCGCGGGTCGGCGCGTCCTCCCACTTCGCCGCGTCAGGCGCGGCGGGAACCTGCTCGACCGACTCGACGGGCTGTGTGCCCGCAGTGACGACGCTGACCAGCGCCACCTGAGCGACCATCACCAGACACATGACGACGACTGCCAACTTCGTCGCGCGCCGGGCAGCGCGGCGGTCGACCGAAACGCCTAGGAGCGAGCGGAGGCGGCGTTTCACGGTGCTTCACCCCCGACTGCGGGCTCCTCTTGTTCCGGGTGTTTCCCGTTGTCGTAGGTCACCAGCTCCTCGACCAGATCCGCCGCGGCGACGTACGCCGTGTCGTCGGTAGCCCGGCGCAGGTCGTACGCCAACGCCGGCACGAACTCGACGAGGTGGTCCGCGAGCACGGTCGCCTCCGCCTGTGCGATGCGGTCGGCAGCGGTGGCGTTGCCGCCGTCGAGGGCGACGGCCCGCTGGCCGGCGAGCACCTGTGCCAGTTCGAGTTCGGCCGCGACGTGGTCCTGGCGCTCCGCGAAGTCGTCGCTCGGCTCGACGCCGAACTCCTCCATCAGTCCGACGACGGTGGCGATCCGGCGCTGTTCGATGCTGAGTTCGTCCCGGGTCGTGTAGTGGGCCTCGTACGGGATCACCGCGTACGTCCCCTCGTCGGCCGGGACGCCGAACAGGTCGTTGTACGCCGACTGCAACTCGTCGAGCGGCGTCTGCGCGATGCCGGCGAGTAGCGCGCTCGCCTCCTCGGATACGGTGAGTCGTTCGGCGGCGCGTTCGATCCCCTCTCGGGCCTCCGAATCGGTCAGTTCGCTCACGGTACGCTCGTCCGGATAGGTAAACGCCGCGGCGGCGGCGCAGTAAAGCGTCGCCCGCGCGGCGTGGTACTCTGGGTCGGTGTTTCGGTGCATGGCTTTAGGGCTGGTTGGTCCACATCTCGCCCTCGCGGACCTCGAGTTCCTCCTCGAACGGGATGTCGACGACCTGGTTCCCCTTGCGGTCCCACCCCTTCACGCGGTGTTCTTTCACGGTGTACGTCTCGATGAGACGGGTCGTCGCGCCGAACAACTGGAGTATCCCGAGGACGTGGTGACTGGGGTCGCGGACGCGCTCCTGAACGATCTTCACCGACTCCTCGTAGGTGCTTCCGGGCCAGTCGTTGCGCTTCTGGTCCGTGTTCGGGGTGAACATCTGGGTGAGGAACTCCGGCGGCACGTGGTACGGCGGCATGTAGAACACCTGCGGGCGGGTGCCGAACTGCGGGTACAGCGGCAGCGCGACCTTCTCGTCGCTCTTGGCGAGGTAATTCGTCGGACTCCGGCCGTCCGCCGCCGACTTCACGCCGTTGGGGTGTCCCGCGTCCGGCCCGCGATTGATGTTGCCGTGCAGGCGCGTCTTCCCGATGCAAGAGGAGACACAGCGCGGGACGTTGCCCTCCTCGATGCGCGGGAAGCAGCCGACCGGCTTCTCCGACACGCCCGTCTCCGGATTGTACATCGGCTTGTGATACGGACACCCCTTCACGCACTTCCGGTAGCCGCGACAGCGCTCCTGGTCGAGCAGGACGATGCCGTCTTCCTCGCGCTTGTAGATGGCCTTCCGCGGGCACGCCGCCAGGCAGGCCGGGTTCTTACAGTGGTTACAGAGCCTGGGCAGGTAGAACTGCCACATGTCGTGGTACTGCTCGTTCTCGGGGTCGCTCTCGACGACATCGCCCGTCGGATACTCGCCGTGAACCTGGTCGTCGCCGAGTGCGGGGTACTCCCACTCCTCCTTCTGGGCGACGTACCCCTTGACCTGCTCAGTCTGGTCAGCGGCGTCGAAGATCGTCTCGTCTCCGTCGAGGTCGTCGAGCAGACGCATGTCCCAGCCCATCGGATAGCCGCCGTAGGGCTCCGTCTCGACGTTCATCCACCACATGTACTCCTCGCCGCGTCCGCTGGTCCACGTGGACTTGCAGGCGAACGAGCAGGTGTTGCAGTTGATGCACCGGTTCGTGTTGATGATCATCCCCCAGTGCCAGTCGCGCTCCTCGTCGCGGTGTTCGTAGGGGTAGCTGTGCTCGCGGCCGAGTTGGGGGTTGTAGGTTTCGGGCATCAGCTGTCACCTCCCTGCAGCGTTCCGTCGATGTAGTTCTGGACGAGATCGTCGCGGCGCGCGTCGCCGGGCCACCAGTCCGCCTCCTCGTACTTCTCGACTTCCACGAGGTCGTCGCGGTTAGTCCCGGTCGGTGCCCACACGGTTTCTTCGTACCCGTGTTCCAGTTCGGCCCCGTGCCAGGCGATGTCGTCCTCGACCTCCTCGGAGATGTTCGGGTCGCCGAAGACCGCCTTGTGAACGAGGTCGTCGGTCTCCTGTGCGGGGTCGAGCCAGATGTTCGTCGTGACGTTGTACCCCTTGATTCCGTCCTCGTCCTCCTCGTCGTCGGGGAAGTGCTGCGGCCACCAGCCGTGCCAGATGGTTAGCTGGCCCATGTCGCCGGCCGACCGGGGCCGTTGGCGCTCGCTCACCATCGCGCGAACGACGAGGTCCCCGCGCTTCCCGCTGATGCGGACGTAGTCGCCGTTCTCGACGTCGATGTCCGCGGCGTCTTCGGGGTGCATCTCGACAAACGCCTCGCCGAGCGGCGGCGCGTCCTCCGTGTCGCCCTCGCCCGTGGGGAACGAGAAGTCGTCGACGAGTCGCTCGGTTCCGTCCGGATCGCCGCTAGTCGACCCGAAGTCCCGCGCCGACCAGATCAGGTTCCAGTCGGTCATCCCCCACGAGGAGTGGGTCCGGTACTTCGGGTGGGGCGTGTTGTAGTAGAACTGGTACTCCTCGTCGTGGTACAGCGGGTTCTCCTCGTCTTTCGCCTCGCCCCACTTCTGGTTCACCCCGTAAGGTGTTCCCTCGGGACTCTCGATGTGGTCGAGGTCGGCCCGGTCGAGTTCGAGGAACCGGTCTTCCTCCTTGTGGAACTCCATCCGCCCGGTCTTCGTGTAGAACGGGCGGTCCTCGTGGATCTGCGAGTAGAACGGGATCCGCGGATACGTCTTCAGTTGGAGACGCTCCGGGCCGTCCTCGATGTCTTCGACGTCGATGTCGCGGGTCGTCATCCCCGCATCCAGCGTCTGCTGGATGTAGTCGCGGACGTCCTTGTCGTCGTCGAGGAACTTGTCGAAGTACGCCCGGTAGGAGTCGACGTTTCGCTCCTCCGGCGGGATCTTCTCGTCTAACTTCTCGGCAACGAGTGCAACGGCCTCGCCGTCCTGTTTCGTGTCGTACAGCGAGTCCATGACCCCGTGGTCCATGTGGATGAACGGGTTCTCCGGGCCGACCGTAATATCGGGATAGTCACACTCGAGCCAGGAGGGAACCGGGAGCACGATGTCCGCGTGGCGCGCGGAGTACGTCATGTGCATGTCCGAGACGATCGAGAGTTCGTTGCTCGTGTCGGGATGTTTGACGAAGTTCTCGATGACGTGTTCCTGATGTTTGGTCTGGTTCAGGAGGTTGCAGTTCATCGTCCACAGGATCGTCGGCTTCGACATCGTGTACGACTCCGCGTTCGTCGGCATCACCGGCTCCTCGGCGTCACCCTGTGGCACGAGGTCGAGTTCGCGGTCGAAGTCCCCGCGGATCTCGTGGGCGTCGAGTTTCTCGCCGCCGAAGAACGCGAACGCGTAGCCGGGATACATCCCGTGGGCCGAGTTTCCGTCGGGGTTGACGTAAGACGGGTAGCCGTCGAGCATCTCGATCTTGTACTGGCCGGAGTAGTTGTAGTAGCCGGCCCCCCGCTCGCCGATGTTGCCGAGCATCGACTGGACGAAGAAGATCGTCCGCTGGAGCGAGTCGTTCGAGTGGAACCAGTGGTTGATCCCTTCGCCGGTGAACCACTGCCCCTTGTCGGCGTCGGCGAACTCCCGGGCTGTCGTCCGGAGCGCGTCGGCCGGGATCGTCGTGATATCCTCGACCGTCTCCGGATCGTAGTTCGCCATGATGTTCGCCTTCTGCCGGGTGAAGTCCGTGTGGACGCCGACCGACTCGCCGTCTGCCAGCCTGATCTCAGTATCGGCCTCGAGTTGGGGTGTGACGGGTGTCTCGTCGCCGACCTCCTCTCGGGTGATGGGGACTGGGTCGCCGTTCTCGTCGAGGGCGACGAAGTCGCCCCAGTCGTTTTCCTCGTGGCGTTTCTCGCTGTCCTCGGCGGGGGGCTCGTGGTCCGAGAACACCTCGTGTGCGCGGAGGTACTTCCCGTTGTCCTGCCGGATCAAAAGCGGCAGGGTAGTGAACTTCCGCATGAACTCGGCGTCGTACAGTTCCTCGTCGATGATGACGTGGGCGACGCCCAGCGCGAACGCCGGGTCACTGCCCGGCCGGACGGGCAGCCACCGGTCGCACTTCTGAACCGTCGGCGAGTAGTCCGGGTAGACGCCGACCATCTTCCCGCCGCGCTCGCGGGTCTCCTGGAGGAAGTGGTTGTCCGCGAGTTTGTTGTGGATCAGGTTCTTCCCCTGAATAATGGTGTAATCGGCGGCTCGCCATGCTGACGCATCGGAGTCGCTCGTCTGATACCCGGTCGTGATGACGTGGCCTGGCGGCAGGTCGGCGTACCAGTCGTACTCCGTCCACTCGCAGCCGCCGAAGATAGAGGCCAGCCGTCGGCCGGCACCGTGGCGCGTGATCAGCCCGTCGGACTTGATGGCGTTGAAAATGTGGAACCGCTTTTCGTCCTCGAGACTCGCCATCTTCTCGGCGATGAGGTCTATCGCCTCGTCCCACGAGACTCGCTCGAACTCGTCCTCGCCACGCCCCTCCGGGTTGGGGTCGTCGGGATCCCAGCCCTTGCGGACCATAGGGTACTTGATCCGACTGGGCTCGAACGTCCGCCGGTGGAGCGTCAGCCCCTTCATGCACCCGCGGGGGTTCCAGTGGCGGGTGACGCCCGCGTTCTCGTACCCGCCGGGGCCGCCCGGACCGGGGCTACCCTCCTCCTCGTGGTAGATCTGCTCGGCCCGGATCGGCACCCCGTTTTTCATGTAGAAGTTCAGCGCACACGACTGCGTGCAGTTGGGATGACAGACGGTCCAGTCTACGCTGTCGTACGCGTAGATGTCGTGGTAGACCTGCTCCCACTCCCGGTTGGGGTACGACTTGAGGGGGTTGTCCACCTGGGTCACGGTGTCGACCGCTTCGGTCGCGTTCCAGGACGTTCCGACGAGAGCACCGACCGCGCCCGCGCCGGCGGCCGCGAGGAAGTCGCGCCGCGAGAGGCTCACCGCGGATCACCTCCGGTGGCGGTACGTTCGGTTGGCATACAAACACACGTCTGGCCTATTCCCTGTTCAAACGACGAGCGGGTTTTCAGAGCCCGAGAACCGGGGCGAACCTGTTCGGCCGCTGGGCCTTCCGTGCATGGCCACAGGGTCTGCCGTGGTCCGGTGGCGGATTTCACCGCCCTCGATCCGCGGAAACAACCGGCTCTGTCGAACACCGAACCCCCGGCGACCGGCTCTATCAGTCCGCCGCGAGGCCCCAGGAGACGCGTGCCCACAGTCGCTCGTAGCCGTAGTACGTCCCGGTCTTCACGAGATTCGTTACGAAACCGATCTGGAGGGCGTCACCGGTGTTTCCCGTGACGACGAACGCGATGGTTACCGTGATTGCCACCATCAGGCCGCGGTAGAGCAGGGTCTTGATACTGTCGGCTGTAACTTCGTAAAGATACTCGGACCCCGAGGGTCCGATATTCTTCAAGGGATTACAGCCGACAGTATGACCAGCGCGCGTGACCGGGCCTCGACGGGACTGGGGAGCTGGCGGCGTATCGCCGAGAGGAACCGGGTAGTGCCCATGATTAGGAGCGTATTCGATGATTGGTAGCCGCGGCTCATTACTCCCTCCGCGTGTTCCCACGCGATGAGAACCTGCTGGCCGATTTAGGTGCGTCCCCGAACGTGTTTTACATGTAGAGGTGACCACCGATGGCAACTAACCGGTTCGAAGCCGACCTGTTCGGTCGGGAGCGCGACGTAGAATACTCGGGCAACACCGTGGGGTACGCCCTGCTCACCCTGCGGTTGGTGATGGGCTGGACGTTCTTCTACGCGGGCGTCGACAAACTCCTCGACCCCGCGTGGACCGCCGAGGGCTTTCTCGTTCACGCCGTGCCGGAGGGCAACCCCTTCGGCGGGCTCTGGGCGACGCTGGCGGCCGACTGGCTGTGGCTGATCGACCCCCTCAACGCCTGGGGGCTGACGCTCATCGGAGCGGCGTTGCTCGTCGGCGGGTTCGTCCGTTTCGCGGCGTTCTGGGGCGCGGTGATGATGGCGTTCTACTGGGCGGCCAGCCTGCCGCTGGAGAACGGAATCGTGATCGACGACCACGTCGTGTACGCCCTGCTCCTGTTCGGTCTCGGGGCGTTCGGCGCGGGCCGTATCGCGGGCCTCGACGCCCGCCTCGAAGACCTGGACCTGGTCGAGCGGTACCCGAAACTACGACACCTGCTCGGCTGACACCGCGTCGTTTTTTCTCCTGTGACAGACCGCTGAGAGACCGGTAGCTCAGCGGGTGAGACGGACCGAAGGTAGCGCTTTCGTGTCGACGGCTACACGAACGCGAGCGGTAGCATGAGAGTGACCCCTGCTAACAGGCCGCCGATCAACTCCGGTCGGCCTCCGTCGGGGAGCGACGCCCCGATGGAAAGCGCCTCCGGAATGAACTCGGTGACGACGAGATAGATCATCGCTCCGGCGGCGAAGCCGAATCCGAACGGGAGAAACTCCCGCGCGACCCGGACGAACGCGAAGGCTAACACCGCGCCGATCGGTTGGGGGAGACTCGAGAAGACGGCCCACCAGACCATCTTCCACTCGCTCACGCCGAGGCCGCGAAGCGGGATAGAGACAGCGACGCCCTCGGGGACGTTGTGGATGGAGATAGCAACGGTCATGAAGATAGCGAGAACCGGGACGGTGAACCCGAGCACGGCCGGCCCCTGTCCGACGTTCAGATCCGCAAAGGAGACGCCGACGGCGACGCCTTCCGGGAAGCTATGGACCGTGAGTACGCCGAGTATCAACACGAGTTTCCTGAAGTCGGCCTCCTCGTACTCGTGCGGGTCGACCTCCATCCCGCTGATGACGCGGTGGGCAGCCACGACGAGGACGACCCCGGCGAGGAGTCCGGGAGCGACGTCTCTCATCGTCCCCTCGGCGAGGCCCTCGAAGATCAGGCCGAACACCGACGCCGACACCATGATTCCCGACGCAAGCCCCCAGAGAGCAACGTTCCAGCGGTCGCTCACGTCGTCGACCAGGAAAAACGGTACCGCCCCGAGACCGGTCGCGAGAGCGGTGACGAGGCCGGCGACGAACACGAGTGTCAGATTCGCCAGCAGATCCATGTCTTTCGTACTGTGTCCCGGCGATATAACTTCGCCCCCGACCAGATTCGTCTCGTACCCGTCGAACCCCGACCGCCGAACGTGTTCGCGGGAACCGTCAATCGGCCGCCGGGCGACGCTCCGATCATGGTCGCGACCGACTTCGACGCCGAACGGACGTACGACGAGGACCAGTTCACCGCGAGAGAGATATTTCGGAGCGAGCGCGCGAAAGCGGTCCTCGGCTTCTTCGAACCGGGGCAGTTCATCCCCGTCCACGCGCCGGACAGCGACGTCGTCATCACGGTCCGCACCGGACGCGGGACGATCAAAGACGGCGAACGCGAACACGACGTGAGCGAGGGCGACGTGGTCGCCGTCCCCGCAGGCGAGGCTCGCGGCGTCCGGGCCGAGGGGAAACGGCTGGAAGCGACGCTCGTGACCGCGCCGCCGCCGAGCGACGCCGACCACCAACTCGTCCGCGAGGGTCTTCGCCGGGGCGAGTTCGACCCGCGGTGAAGGCGATGCTACCCCGAACACGTTTGACCGCGTTCTCACCGCCCGGGAACGCCCGAGAGGTGTTTTGTGCGCTTCGGCGAACGACAGCACATGGTCGAGAAAACACGTCGGTCGAACGTCGGTGACTCCCCGCGCGGCGGCGACCAGCGCGAGTGGGAGGTGTTCGTCCGCAAGGACGATACTGATCCCATGCGACACGTCGGCAGCGTTAGCGCCCCCTCGCCCGAGGTGGCTCACGAACAGGCGACGCGGCTGTTCGCCTGGTTCGCCGAGGACGTGTGGATCTGCCCCGCCGAGGAGACACACCGGTTCTCCACGCACGACCTCGACGACGACGCGACACCTGCCCCGCATCCGAACGGCGAGGAGGGCCGGACACACGAACTATGATCTCCGTGAGCAAACTCCTCTGTGACCTCGACGCCGAGGGCGACGGCCTGCGCTACGACGCGGCCGCCGACTCCGATGCCGACCAGATCCGCGAGCGAAAGCAGCAAAAGCCAGTCGTCGTCTGGAACCTGACGAAGCAGTGTAACCTCTACTGCGAGCACTGCTACGCCGCGGCGACTGAGGAGCGCGCCCCCGGTGAACTCTCGACGGACGAGGGGAAGCGCCTGTTAGACGACCTCGCCGACTACGGCGTTCCGGTCGTCCTCTTCTCCGGCGGCGAACCCCTCGTCCGAGAGGACCTGGTCGAGTTAGTCGCGTACGCCGCCGACCTCGGAATCCGGCCCGTCCTCTCGACCAACGGCACCCTCATCACTCCCGAGAAAGCCGCCGAACTCCGCGACGCCGGTCTGGCGTACGCCGGTGTCTCCGTCGACGGCCTCCGCGAGCGCAACGACGCCTTCCGCGGGCAAGAGGGCGCGTTCGACGCCGCAGTCCGCGGTATCGAGGCCTGTCTCGACGCCGGCCTGAAAACCGGGCTGCGCTACACCATCACCGAGCGCACCGCGCCGGACCTGGAGGACGTGGTCGATCTCCTCTACGACGTGGGGCTCGACCGCTTTTGCTTCTATCACCTCGACTACGGCGGTCGGGGCGCGGCGATCCGTGACGCCGACCTCGCGCCCGCGGAGAAGCGCCGTGCCGTTCGGCGCGTGTGCGAGATGACTCGCGAGTACCACGAGCGCGGCGAGGAGATAGAGACGCTGCTGGTGGGCAACTACTGCGACGCCGCCTATCTCGTCGAGTACGCACGCGCCGAACTCGGCGACGACACCGCCGCCCGCGTCCGCGAGTACCTCCGACGGAACGGCGGCGATCCGGCTGGCGAGCGCGTCGCCGACGTGGACTATCAGGGCAACGTCCACCTCACCCAGTTCTGGCAGGGGTACTCGCTGGGTAACGTCCGCGACCGCCCGTTCAGCGCCATCTGGGACGACGACAGCAACCCCCTGCTCGCGGCGCTGCGCGAGCGGGAGAGCCATTTGACCGGGAAGTGCGCCGACTGCCGATATCTGGACGTCTGCCGCGGCGCGTCGCGACTGCGCGCGCTCGGCGTCCACGATCACCCGTTCGGGCCGGACCCGCAGTGTTATCTGACGAACGAGGAAGTCGCAAGCGACGACGTTTCCGTTTGAGTCCGGCCCGAACGGGCCGGCAGGCGCGGCCGGAGCCTGACGCTGGCGGGCGTACAGGACGTGGGCCGGGACTGACACTGTCTCGGGCGGCTCTTCGTGACGATATTAGACTCTCCGGAGTGCCGAAATCCTACGCGGACTCCGTCCGGCAGTATCGGAAAACCGCACGGCCCGGCAACCGCGCGACGGGATAACAGAAGACGGGAGCGTACAACCGGATTACATCCGAGCGCACGCAATCGCGTGGTCGGGCGTGTGACCGCGTTCGAGCGCTGGTGTCGCGACCGCCGACGAACCGGCGGCGACCGGAGTTCGAGGCGGGATTCCCGCAGTCACTCCACGACGATAGCGCCTTTCATCCCCACCTGTTCGTGGGGTGTACAGACGTACATGTACTCTCCGGTCTCGTCGAACGTGTGCTCGTACGTGAAGTCGGTGTTCTCGATGTTCTCGTGGCCGCTCCAGTCCGTCGGGGCGTCCTTGACGGACACGTTGTGGGTGTCGCTGTCCCACTTCCAAGTCACGGTCGTCCCGGTCGAGATACGGACCGCGGCAGGGGCGAACTCGTTGCTTCCCCCGTCACCGACGGAGACTGTCACCTCGTCCGACCCCGTTTCGTCGACGACGCCGTCGTAGTTGTTGGCGTCTCCGAGGAAGTCGTCAACCGCGGCCGGGGCGTCGCCGCTACCGTCGTTGTTACCGTCGTTATTCCCGTTGTCCCCGTTGTCCTCGTTGTCGTCGGAACCGTCACTGTCCGACGAGCAACCAGCGATCAGTACTGCGGCACCGGCTCCTGTCGCGGCGAGGAAGCGCCGCCTGTCGAGTGAGTCTCTGTCGGTCATTTCTCTTCACTCGAATCGAAGCACCTCACGTATTTAACACAGTGGCGATGTCCCTGCCCAGTGAGAACCGGGGAAAGAGTTATATGGCTCGTCCGGCGGCCTCAGGACTGGTCCGCTCGGCCGTCGTCGCCGCCGAATAGTTCGACCGCAACGGCGACCGTCTCGGCGTCGTCGGCGGTGCGGAGCGACGACATCGGCGACGCGATCAGCGTCTCCGTGATCCGCTCGCTCATTCGTCGAACCGCCCGTCGCTGTCCGGGCGTGAGTCCGTCCGTTGTCTCTAGCTTGCCGAGTGCGTCGTCCAGTTCCGCCCGCCGAACCGACTCGGCGCGACGCCGGATCCGGTCGGCCGCGGCGTCGGGGTCGACGACGACACTCCGTTCGTCGTCCGACATGGTCAGTCCGCAGAGACGGCGTCAGACGGTGAGTCCCACGGGAGCGGTCCGTCGTACTCCGCCGGCACGTACGCACAGAGCGGGTCGCTCGCCAGCGGGTCGCCGGTGTGGGCGTACGCTCGCGAGCGACTGCCGCCGCAGACGGAACGGAACGGACACGAACCGCACTTCCCGCCCAGCGCGTCAGGGTTCCGGAGCGACTGGAACAGTTCGTCGTGTCGGTACACGTCGACGAGGCTGTCTTCGCGAACGTCGCCCGCTGCCGCCGGAAGAAACCCGGACGGGTACACCTCGCCGACGTGGCTGACGAACGCGAAGCCGTTTCCGGCGCGGATCCCCGCCCTGCGGCCGATGGCGTCCCGGTCGGGTGCCGCGGTGCCGTCGCCGTCCGCTCGTTCGAGGCCGACCCGGCGATAGTGCGGAGCCTCCGTCGTTTTCACGCCGAACGGTGCCGCGTCGCTCACCTCGTGGAGCCACTCCATCACTCGTTCCGCTTTCTCGGGCGACACCGGGTCGAGCACCCGACCGCGACCGACCGGTACGAGGAAAAACACGGACCAGAGCACGGCACCGAGGTCGGCGACGAGATCCCGGATCGCCGGCAGTTCGTCGACCGTCTCCGCGCAGACTGTCGTGTTGATCTGGAGCGGTAGCCCCGCGTCACGGGCCGCCTCGGCGGCCGCAACGGTCTGCTCGAAACTCCCCGATTCGCCGCGGAATGCGTCGTGTGAGCCGGCGCTTCCGCCGTCGAGGCTGAGCGCCATCCGCCGGAGGCCGGCGTCGGCGAACGCCTCGATGGCGGGCGGTGTCAGCGACCTCGTCCCGCTCGGCGTGAGCGTCATTCGTAGCCCCTGCTCGGTGCCGTACGACACGAGGTCGACGACATCGTCGCGGGCCAGCGGATCGCCTCCAGAGAGGACGACGAGCTGACCGTCCCCGAACTCGCGGGCCTCGTCGAGCAGCGCTTTCCCCTCAGCGGTCGTGAGTTCGTCGGGGTGGCGTCGCTCCTGGGCGTCCGCCCGGCAGTGTTCGCAGGCGAGTTCGCAGGCCTGGGTCACTTCCCACACCAGGACGAACGGCCGTTCGTCGAGGTCGACGGCGCTCGGGCGCACGGTCAATCCTCCATCGTCTCTTCCTCGTCTCTCTCCGCCGCGTTCGTCGACGCGTCCGAACTGACGTGAACGCGGGTGACGTGACCGCCGCATCCGCACTGCTCGACGTACTCCAGGTCGACGCCGTCGAACGCCGCACGGAGTTCGTCGTACAGGTACGTCTCTGGATGACCGTGGTTCCCGTGGGTTACGAGATTGACGTGGTTACCCGGTAACGTGTGCTCTACGGCGTCTTTCGCCTGTGTGACGACGATATCGCGTTCTTCCGCGTGAACCGACTTCTCTAGATTCGCCGACCAGGAGTTGTCGTGTCGGCGCTCGGTCACCGGTTCGACGTCGTCGTGAGAAACGGAGCCCATATGCGTACGGTGACACTCGGCGGCCGAAACCCGTCTCCCGAACGTGTTCGGGGGAACGGCTTGCCCGGCGGCACCCGAACCGTCGCACATGACTGGAACGACAGACCCGCTGGAGGACCAACTCGCATCGACGGACGCGCCGGCTGACCGTCCGCGGGAGACGCTCGACGCCCGCGAACTCCCGCCGCCGCAACCGCTCAAGCGAACGCTGGAACTACTCGCGGAACTCGACGACGAGACGGTGCTGGTGCAACTGAACGACCGCGCGCCACAGCACCTCTACCCGAAACTCGGGGAGAGGGGGTATCAGTACGATACGTTCGAAACAGAACTCGACGAGGGAGACGGGAACGGCGATGGGCCCGTCGTGACGGCGGTGTGGAAACCGTAGCCGTCTCCGCCCGCGTCGGTCGCGGACTCGAAAACGGGGCCAACCTTACTTCTTCGGCAGCGTCGCGACGAACTCGTTCTCGTCTCGGCGTTCGACCTCGTACGCCTCGGCGTCGAACGCATCCACTTCGGCTTTCATCTCGTAGAACAGGGGCTTCGGTTCGTGGTCGTTGACGAGCGTCAGCGCCTCGCCGCTGTCTAAGTCACCGAAGGCGTCGTGAATCTTCGGGTGGCGTTCCGGCGGCGGCACGTCGCGCAGGTCGAGCGTTCGATCAGTCATGCAGGGACAACTCGTCCCGGGTCGGAGGAACCGATTGTTCCGAACGTGTTCGGAATGTCATCAGGCGTGCTCGATCGCGACGTGCCACTCGTCGTCGGCGATCTGTTCCGTCTCGTAGGTGAATCCTCGCTGTTCGAGCACCTGATACAGCGGTTCCGGTTCGAAACTGTTGACCAGGACGAGCGTTTCGTCGTCGCCGAGGCCGTCGAGTTCCGTCACGATATCGCTGAACGGTTCTCCGTCGATCTCCCTGGCGTCGAGCGTGCGGTCGGGCGTGTCGGTGCTCATCGCGTCCGTCCGTTCGAACGGGTAGTACCTTGCCGTTCTCCCGACCATGTTCGTAGTGGGTCGGTCGACGATCCGTAGAAAACCCGAATATGTTCGGGAATACTTATTGCCGGCCGTCGGCCAAACGCACAGATATGCCTCAGGCGAAACTCACGCTGTCGATCCCGGAAAAGACGTGGATCGGCGACCTCTCCAGATCGTACTCGGAGGCGCGCGTCCGGATCGTTGCGGCGCTTGCCGGGGAGGCGTCTGGCGTCGGCCTCGCGGAGATATCGTCACCGAACCTGCCCGACCTGATCGGCGAGATGACCGCGTACGACGAGGTGACAGACGTCGACCTCCTCCAGGAGTACGAGAACGAGGCGCTGATCCAGTTCGAGACGACGATGCCGCTGTTGCTGTTCGCGGTACAGGACTCCGGCGTCCCGCTGGAGATGCCGTTCGACATCGTCGACGGGGAAGCCGAGTGGACGCTCACCGCTCCGCAGGACCGCCTCTCGCAACTGGGCGAACAGTTGGACGCGTTCGGCGTCAGCTACACCGTCGACTACGTTCAACAGACGATCGAATCCGGCCAGTTGCTCACCGACCACCAACTCGAACTCGTCCGCACCGCCGTCGAAGTCGGATACTACGACACGCCGCGTACGTCCTCGCTCACCGAACTCGCCGAGACGCTCGACATCGCCAAGTCGACCTGCTCGGAAACCCTCCACCGAGCGGAGGAAAAGATAGTCAAGCAGTACCTAGACGAGATCAGCTCGATGCCCGAGCAGTGAGCGTGTCCCGAACGAACTTTACGTCTCTCATACTACCACTCTGACAATGGTGCGGGACCCCTTTCGCGACGACGACCCCCCAGCACTGCAGAACATCCTCGATGCGCTGGACGATCCCGACTGCCGCGCCATCATCACGGAACTCGAAGCGCCCATGACAGCAAGCGAACTCTCCGACGCGGCCGACGTACCGCTGTCGACTACCTACCGGAAGCTCGACCTCCTCACGGAGGCCTCGCTTCTGACGGAACAGACCGAGATCCGCTCGGACGGCCAACACACGACCCGGTACGATATCGACTTCGAGGAGGTCCGGATCGCACTGGACGAGGCCCACTCGTTCGACGTGGGGATCGCCCGACCCGAGCGCTCTCCGGACGAACAGCTCGCCGCCATGTGGTCGGAGGTGCGCAAGGAGACATGACTCACCCCTTCATTATCGTTGGTCTCAAAACCGCGACGCTGTTTCTGGGCGGGATGATCACCTTCTACGCCTTCCGTGCGTACAAGCGGACGCATTCCCCGGCGCTTCGGGCGCTCACGATCGGGTTCGGCGCGATCACGGTCGGGTCGTTACTGGCGGGGGCGATGGACCAAGTGGTCGGGCTGAACCGGCAACTCGCGCTGATCGTCGAGAGCGGCCTGACGGCGATCGGATTCGGCGTCATCCTCTACTCGCTGTACGCGGAGTGAACCGTTCGAACGGACCCGACGCTCCCGACCGGAGGCGGTCGAACCCGTTCGGGGACAGCGTCTCCGTCGCTCCCGACAACGGTCAGATATGCCCCGTATCGTCGACGACGCGACGGAACTCGTCGGATCGACACCGCTTCTTCGTCTCGATTCCTTCGGAGGCGTGCTCGCGAAACTGGAACAGTTCAACCCCTACTCCGTGAAAGACCGCATCGCCCGCGAGATGGTCGAAGCGGCCGAGGCGGCGGGCGAACTCGACGGCGATACCACCATCGTCGAACCGACTAGCGGCAACACGGGGATCGGCCTTGCCGCCGTCTGCGCGGCGAACGACTATGATCTCGTGTTGACGATGCCCGAGTCGATGAGCGAGGAGCGTCAAACGCTGCTCGCCAGCCTCGACGCCGAACTCGTCCTGACGGACGCCGACGACGGGATGAACGGCGCTATCGACGCCGCGAAAGAGCGGTGTCGGGACGGGAACGCTATCACGCTCCAGCAGTTCCGGAACG
The DNA here is from genome assembly GCF_034808085.1 of Halostella sp. PRR32. NCBI lineage: Archaea > Methanobacteriati > Methanobacteriota > Halobacteria > Halobacteriales > Natronoarchaeaceae > Halostella > Halostella sp. PRR32. The sequence continues at coordinate 847,441 of NZ_JAXHGL010000001.1, read as the reverse complement.
AGGCCAACCCCCGCGCACACCGGCTGACGACCGGAAAAGAGGTGTTCGAGGCGACAAACGGCGAGATCGACGCGTTCGTCGCCGGCGTCGGAACCGGCGGGACGATCACCGGTGTCGCCGAATACCTGACGGAGATCCGCGGCGCGAACCCCGAGATCGTCGCGGTCGAACCGGAGCGCTCGGCGGTCCTCTCGGGGGACGACCCGGGCGACCACGGCATCCAGGGCATCGGCGCTGGGTTCGTCCCCGACGTGCTCCGCGAGGCGCTGATCGACGATATCGAGACGGTTCACCGCGACGACGCGGTCACCGCCGTCCGCCGCCTCGCACGTGAGGAAGGTATCGTCTCGGGGATCTCCTCCGGCGCGGCACTGGTCGCGGCTGAGCGCGTCGCGGAGCGCCGCCCGAAGGGGCGCGTTGTCACGGTCCTCCCCGACTCCGGCGAGCGGTACCTCTCGACGGACCTTTTCGAGTGACCGAGCGGAAGACCGTCCGTTTCGAGGTCGTGACGGCCGCTCAGTTCAACGAGTCCACTTCCTCCGTGAGGTCCTCGGGGCTGTCGACCGGGCCGTTGACGAACATCCCGTGGGCCATAATGAGTATGGCGACGAGGCCCGCGGCGATGATGGCGACCTGGACCGACAGCGGGGTCAGGAAGCCGATTGTACCGCCGAGCAACATACTCGATCCGATGCCGACGAGGACGAGGTCGTAGTATTTCCACGTGTAGGCCATACTGATCCCAAGGCGGGCGCGCCGTGAATGCCTATGGGTGTGTCGGCGATCGACTTCTCAGTGTGTTTGCGGTCGACCGCTCGTACTGTCGGGCGGACCGTCGTGAAGGTTCGATACACGGGGATATCGACAGTCTTGGGGCCGCCGTCTGACATATCAGTCCTCGGCCTCGGGGTCGGCACCGATGGACTCCGCGGCCGTCACGTACGGCGTGACTCCGTCGCCGTGGATCAGTTCAGTGAACGCGATCCGAACGAGTTGGACGCCGAGCACCAGCAGTAGCGGCCCGAAGAACAGGCCGTACCAGCCGAACAACACGGGACCGAGGACGTACGCGAGCAACACCAGCCCGACGTGGGTCTTCCGGCCCGCGATCCGGGGGAGCAGATACGTCATCGGAAGCAGGTCAAGCAGCGCGAGACAGACCGCGAACAGCGCAGCCGGGTACACCAGCAGGGCGGGGTCCGCTCTGAACGCGATGGCCGCGAGATACAGCGTCAGCGGTACGTACACGACCTTTCCGACGACGATAGGGATGAGACTGGCGAACCCGGTCAGCATCGCCAACGCCGTTGGAACGGGGATCGCTAGCGAGGGCGGCGCGAGGAGGTTGAACCCGTGGTAGACGACCGTCGCGAGGGCGGCGACCAGCCCGATAAGCAACACGTTGCCGAAGTAGATGGTCCCGAGGTCCCGGTCGACGGCGGTGGCGTACGCGTGCAGCGGTTCCCCCTCGTCCGCGACGTTGTTCTCGAACCACGACCGCAGGTGGTCGTCGTCGCGTAGGAGATAGAACGCGACCACGAGCGCGATGACGACGTGCAGGAGGCCGTCGGCCAGAAACGCCAGCGCGCCGGTACCGGTCGCGACGACCCCCATCGCGGTTCCGGTGTCGGTGTCGGCGGCGAGCGTCTGCAGTTCCGCGACGGGGTCCTCGCCCAGCGAGACGCCCGCGTAGGACCCCGCCGTTTGAGCGACGGTTTCGACCCCTTCCGGACCGAGTTCCTGGACCGCCACGACGACGACTGAGCCGACTAGCACGAACGCGGGCAAAGCGATAGCGACGAGCGTGAAGCCCGCGGAAACTCCCTTGGGAAGGTGCCGGCGGAACCTGCGGTCTAGCGGTCGAGTGCCGTAGTAGACGAACAGTCCGAGCACGAACGTTCCGACGAGCGCGTACAACACGAACGCGAACGCGACGGCGATGCCCAGCGTGAGCGCCCACCAGCCGACGCGGGACCGGTCGACGTCCGAAAGTTCGGGAGTCATATCGGCCGTACCACGGCGACTGCGAAAAGCGTCGGTACGCAGACGGCGCTCGGACGCCCGCGCCGAACAGCGCCTCCATATCCCCTTCGTCCGTCTGCAAGCCGACAGGCCGGAACTCGTCGGCCAGCGCCTCGACTGCCCGGCGATAGGCGGTCCCGCCGCGGTCCGCGAGCGCCGGCCGCTACGGGCGCTCCGTCTCGCCCGTGCGCCGGACGCCGAGGTACGCCGCCTGGCCGACGTAGCCGTCGCCGCGGAGCACGGAGAGTTGCTGGGCCGCGGCGGTGTGGTTGCCGTCCGCGATCCACGGGAGTTCGTCCGGCCGGTCCTGAACGAGTATCAGGTCCTCCGGCGGTCCCGACGCGGTGATGTCGTCCGCGAGGTCGAGGACTTCGAGCAGGTCGTGGGAGACGTTCCGGTCGATGCGCTCCGGCTCGTCGGCCTCGAACAACCGGTACGCGGCCGAGGCGAGCATCCCGTCGGGGGCGACACGCCGCCACTCCTCGTCTGGCGGTCCCTCGACGACCCTGAGGTCGCCGAGCTGTCCCGGCGAGAGATTCAGATGGTACCAGTCCAGCCGCGGCGGTCGGAATGTCCGGGCCGCGATCGGCGTGCGGTCGACAAGTGCCGAGACGAGTTCGGCCTCGTCGTCTATCGCCTCCGGGTCGAGGCTGCTGTCGTCCTGGTCGACCTCGCTCTCTAACCAGTGCCGGACCACCTCGCTCCGCCCGGCCGGATCCATCTCGATTCGGTCGCGAACGCGTCGTCTGAGGTCCATCCGTCGACCGTCCCACGCCGAGCGGCCTAACAGTGGGGGTCCGCGCCCACGAGACCCATCGTCCGAGGCCCAGAACCAGTTTTGCAGTAGTGCCGTAGCCTAAGTACGCGGAGTGCGACTGTACTCGCATGTCGGAACAGGACGGTGCGAGGGGCGTAGAACAGATCGGGACCGTCGTCGTCGACCCCGACGACCTCATCGCGGCGTTCGAGCGCAACCGGGACGACGAGTCCGAACGGCGTCGCCACGGCCTCCGCGTCTCGTCGCCGTTCGAGGGCGAGACGCGCGCCGAGTTGCACGCCATCGACGGCGAAACGTCCGCCCTGCCGGCGGCGGACGCAACGTCGGTCTGTCTGCCTCCCGAGCGGTTCGTCGAGAACTACCGGGGCGATGACCCCGACCGGACGACCGTCAGGATCCCGACCCGGCAGGGGTCGCGAAACGCCGCCCGCCGCGACCACGGCGAGGCCGTCGACGACGAAACCGTCGCGGAGTATCACGAGACGGCGATGGACGTCTGGACGGACTGCATCCACGATTCGCTGCTCGACGCGGTCCGCGTCGACCCGGTTCCCGACGCCGGCGACGCGGTCCGCGTGGACGTTCGGTACGAGAGCGACCGGCCGGACTGATACTGTCGGACGGCGGCCCCAAAGCTGTCGATAGCCGTGTGCCGAATCGCGCCACGACCGTCCGACAGTATGAACCCCCTCGTGCGGCGACTCTCGCGATGCCCTCGCCGGAACTGTTCGAAATCCGGCGATTGATGCTTTTGCCGATGCGCGACGAACGTTCCCGTATGAGCGAACTATGGGACACGCTTCGGGAGGAGTGCGAGGGGCTCGAGCCGGCGAGTGAGCTGGTAACCCCCGTCTCGGACCGGCCGTTCCGGGTCGAGGCCACGTTCGAGAACCAGATCGTCGTCCGGTTTCAGGACAGCGGCGAGGAGCGCTCGCTCCGCCGGCGGCAGTTCGACGACCTCGACGACCGCCTCGACGAGGGGCCGTTATCTCTCGACGACCTCCCGCCCGGCGTCGAGCCGTACGCGACCGTGCTCTCTCTTTCCCCAGAGTACACCTCTGACGGGGAGACGCTCTCCCGGTCGTCCGACGACGCGGTCGGCCGGGAGAGCCCGCATCTCACGCCGCCGGAAGCGGCCCGGACGCCGCACGAGCGCGTCCACGACGACGCCGTGTTGCTCGCCGACATGCTCGACCGACTCGACGCTGACGACCCGGCGGCGCTCGACACCGAGACGTTGACAGACCTGTACGTGCTGCTGTCGGACGTCCAGCGCGGCGCTAACCGGGTTCGAGGAACCGCCAAAGGGCCTCTGCTCGACCGCCTGGGTCCCGACCAGGAACTGCGCGGTCGGTTCGGAACGGTCCGGCGGACCACCCGCGAGCGGCGGCAGCCGAAAGACGACGAGACGGTGCTCGACGCGCTCGACGAACACGACATCCCGCACGACTGGGTGCTCGGAGTCGACCCCGACAAGCTAGACCTCGTGCTCGCGGTCACCGACGTGACCGAAGACGAGGTGTACGACGTCGAGGAGCAGGTGTACGTCCAGAAGACGGGCGTCGACGAGAGCGAGAAGTATTCGCGGCTCCAGGGGCTAGCGGACCGGATCGACGAGATCGACGGGCACGAGGACCTCCACGACGACCTCGTCGATCTGGAGCGCCGGATCGACGACGCGCTCTCGGCCGGGTGATGGAGCGCCGGCAACTCGCCGAAACACCTACCGCGCGTCCTGAACCGCCTGCACCATCGCCTCCGCGTTCGCGGCGATCATATCGAAGTCCTCGTTCGCGACGGCCTCGTCGTCGACGAGCGACCCGCCGGCACCGACGCACTCGGCTCCGGCCTCGATGAAGTCGCCGGCGTTGTCCGGGCCGATTCCGCCGGTCGGCATGATCGGGATCTGGCCGAGCGGACCCTTGATGCTGGCGAGGAAATCAGGGCCGAGACAGGAGGCGGGAAACAGCTTCACCATGTCAGCACCGGCCTGGTACGCCTCGACGGCTTCGGTGGGCGTGGCGACGCCGGGGGCGACGGGCACGCCGTACCGGTTGCACGTCTCGACTACTTCCGCGTGAAAGCTGGGCGAGACGACGAACTCCGCGCCGGCGAGGATGGCGGCCCGAGCCGTCTCCTCGTCCAGTACGGTGCCGGCACCGACGATGACATCGGTGTCGTCGAGCGCGTCGCCGACCTCCTCGATGAGGCTCATGACGCCGGGCGTGTCGGCGGTCAGTTCGAGCGCCGTGACGCCGCCCTCGGCGAGCGCTTCGGCGATGTCGACGGTCACGTCCGCGTCGGCACCGCGTAGTACAGCGACGACGCCGCTCTCTCGCATCCGCTGGAGCGTCTCCTGCTTGCTCATATCCGTGGTCCGACCGCCGCCCCCTTGTAACTACTCGTCACCGCAAACTGCCGCCCCCGAACCGGTTCCAGACCCGGGTCCCGCAGCGACTTACTCCCGTTTCACGCCGGGGTTGCTCACTGCGCCGTTGGCCGCCGACCCCATCGCGAGACCGTACTTGGCGAGGACGCCGGAGACGTAGGAGGGCTCGGGGTCGTCGCGGTCGTCGAGGCGACCCTCGATCTCATCGTCCGAGAGGTCGACCGCGAGCGTCCGGTCCGCGACGTCGACGGTCACGTAGTCGCCGTCTTCCAGCGCGCCGATAGGGCCGCCGGAGAACGCCTCCGGGGCGACGTGACCGATCGAGAGTCCGCGAGTTGCGCCGGAGAACCGGCCGTCTGTGATGAGCGCGACGTCTTCGGCGTGGTCCTGGCCCGCGACCGCGGAGGTGACGCCGAGCATCTCGCGCATGCCGGGACCGCCCTGGGGACCCTCGTTCCGGATCACGATGACGTCTCCGGACTCGACGTTGCCCTCTTGAACGTACTTCATCGCGTTCTCCTCGGTCTCGAAGACGCGGACGGGCCCCTCGTGGTGAAGGTCCTCGGACCCGGTTACCTTGAGGACGGCACCGTCGGGTGCGAGGTTGCCCGTCAGGATGCGGATCGCCCCCTGCTCGTTTTTCGGTTCATCGACGGTGTAGAGGTAGTCCTCGTCCAATTCCTCGATCGACGGCGGGTCGAGGCGTTCGAGCTCCGCCGCTATCGTATCGCCCGTGACCGTCAGCGCGTCGCCGTGAAGCAGGTCGGCCTCGTAGAGCGCGTTCAGGACGACCGGGACGCCCCCGACCTCGTGGAGGTCGTTCATCACCTTCTCGCCGCCGGGCTGGAGGTCGGCGATCTTCGGGGTCCGTCGGCTGATCTCGTCGAACTCCTCGATCGAGAGGTCGACGCCGGCCTCGGCCGCGAGCGCGAGCAGGTGGAGAACGGCGTTCGTCGATCCGCCGACTGCGACCTGCAACGCGATAGCGTTCTCGAAGGATTCCTTCGAGAGGAAATCCGAGGGTTTGCGCTGCTCCTGGACGACTTCGACGGCGAGTTCGCCGCTTTCCCGTGCCACGTCGTATCGCGCGTCGTCCTCGGCGGGCGGGCTCGCGCTGCCAAGCGGTGCGAACCCGAGCGCCTCGGAGATCGAGGCCATCGTGTTCGCGGTGAACATCCCGCCGCAAGAGCCCGCGCCGGGACAGGCCTGGCGCTCTAGGGTGTCGAGTTCGTCCTCGGACATGTCGCCCTCGGCGAACGCGCCGACGCCCTCGAAGACGTTCTGGATCGTCACCTCGCGCCCGTCGTGCTCGCCGGGCATGATCGAACCGCCGTAGAGGAACACGCTCGGCAGGTCCGTCCGGATGGCGGCCATCATCATCCCGGGCATGTTCTTGTCGCAGCCGCCGATGGTGACCAGACCGTCCATACGCTCGCCGAACGAGACCAGTTCGACGGAGTCGGCGATGACTTCCCGGGAGATAAGTGAGGCCTTCATCCCCTCCGTTCCCATCGAGATCGCGTCGGAGATGGTGATGGTTCCGAACTCGATCGGCATGCCGCCGGACTCGTCGATGCCGTCGTAGGCCGACTGGGCCACGTCGTCCAGATGAACGTTACAGGGCGTGATGTCCGCGGCGGGGTTGGCGACGCCGATCATCGGCGACGTGAGGTCCTCGTCGTCGTAGCCCATCGCCCGGAACATGGCGCGATGCGGGGCTCGTTCGGCCCCTTCGGTGACTTCGCTGCTGCGCAGGTCGTCGTCTTTCTCCCTGCGCGGCTCTGACTGCTGGCTCATACACGGTGAACGAATCGGGACGCCTTAAGACAACTGGACGGACACAAGCGTTGCTGGCGTCCGAACGTGTGCGCCGGAACAGGGAGGTACCCCGCTGCCGGCCTCAATACATCGCGACCGTTGCCCCGCTGAACAGCACCCAGACGTCGCGACGAATGCGCTACTATAGTTGCCAGGGCCGAAACCGAAAACCCCCTTCACCCCGTAGCGCCGGTAATGGCGACTGTCGAGACGGCGGCGCGTCTTCACTTCGGGTTCCAGAACCTCTCGCTCGCTCACGAGCGACTGTACGGGAGCCTCGGCGTATCGCTCGCGGCCCCCCGACTCCAGGTCGAGGCGGACCCGGCGGAGACGGTCGCGGCGGACCACGAGGCGGCCCGCGAGTACGCTCGCCGTGCGACGGACGTGCTCGACGTTCCCGGCGCGACTGTGTCGGTGACGGAGGCGCTCCCCAGACACATTGGCCTCGGGAGCGGCACGCAACTCGCACTGGCAGTGTACGCCGCCGTCGCTCGGGCGTACGGGACCGATCCAGACGTTCGGACGGCCGCGCCGGCGCTGGGCCGCGGCGGCCGGAGCGGCGTCGGCATCGCCGGATTCGAACGCGGCGGCTTTCTCGTCGACGCCGGCCACCCGACCGGACGGTTCACGACTGACCGCCCCGCCGACGGCGAGTGGCAGGTCCCCGCCGTCGTGGCGCGGCACGAACTCCCCGACGACTGGCGGTTCGTCGTCGCCGTCCCCGACGCCGATCCGGGCCGGAGCGGCGACGAGGAAGAGGCGAGCATGCGCTCGGTGATCGAGCGGGCGGACCCCGCCATCGCCGACAGGATAAGCGGCGTCGTCTCGCGGCGACTCCTCCCCGCGGCCGCCGGAGGCCGGCGGTCGGCCTTCGGCGACGCGGTCGCGGAGATAGGCCGACTGAACGGTGCCTGGTACGCGGACGCCCAGGGCGGCGTGTTCCGGCCGCCGGTCGGCACCATCGTCGACGAACTGTCGGACTGTCCCGCCGTGACCGGGGCGGGGCAGTCCTCCTGGGGGCCGACGGTGTACGGCCTCACTGATGTCGACGGGGCCGACATGGCGACGGAAGCGGCGCGGGAGGCCCTCGACACTGCGGGCGTGGACGGCGACGTGCTGGTCGCTCCGGTCCGCAACGCTGGCGCGACGGTGCGCGGCGGGGCCGTCGAGAGCGAGTGAGAGCGGGGACCGCAGTGACGGAATGCGACTGTTCGAGGACCGCAACGAGTCGATTCTCAAGCGAGTCGGGACGCTCCGGCTATGCACTTTCGCGACTCCGACAACCGCGACTACGCTGACGCTACCGTGTCGCCACAAAACGTAAGCGAATACGCTGCCACGTGAGGGTATGGACAGGATCCCCTTCGGCATCTCGCGCCTCGACTCGATGATACACGGCGGGGCCCCGCCGGGGAGCGTCGTCCTCCTCGCCGGCGACATCGGCGCGGGTGCCAGGGAGTTCCTCTACACCAGCGCGGCGATAAACACTCTCGTCGAGGCGGACCCGGAACTGTTCGACCTGTACTACGGATCGCTGCACGCAAACTCCGTCGTGCCCAGCGAAGTCCACTACCTTTCTCTCACGAGCGACCAGTCGGCTATCCTCGACGAGATGGCGTTCACCATGGACGAGGACATCGTAGACGCGGTGAGCGACGACATCTCCTTCGCCGACATGTCGCCGGAGTACTTCCAGCTATCACCGGTCCCGACCAACTGGTACGCCCAGCAGACCCAGGACATCGCCGCGCTCGGCGAGCGCCACGACCGGCGCGACGTGTTAGACGCCATGGGCGATTACCTCGACGAGAACGCCTCGGGGAATCTGGTCGTCATCGACTCCGTGACCGACCTCGTCAGCGCGGCCAGCGAGCAGATGGACTGGTCGAGTATCACGCTCCTGATGAAAGGACTGAAGAAGGCATCACAGCAGTGGGGCGGTCTCATCCTCCTGCACGTGAATGTAGAAGCTCTGACAGATACGCAGTTGGGTCGGCTCAACGACGCCGCCGACGGGACGATACGCTTCGAGTGGGAAAGCGGCGGGAGCGAACGCGACCGGACGATGGTCGTCCAGCAGTTCCGCGGCGTTCTCTCCCGGTTAGAGGAGGAAAACATCGTCCGATTCGAGACTGACATCGAGGACGACGGCTTCAACATTAGTAACGTTCGAAAGATACGTTGAAACGAACGGCCGTCCCGGAGGACCTCTCTGATTTGCAATAACCCTTATGAGTCTTGCTACCGAATTCCGCATGAATGTCGAGTGAGGAGTCGGGGGACCTGTCAGTCAGCGTTCCTCGCGAACTGCGGGAGTGGCTTGACCGACAGGCCGACGAACGGGCTCTGAGCCCCGACGACGTGATCCGTCAGTTCATCGAATCGTACTACGCGGTCGACCAGATGGAAAACGGCGACTCTCCGGACGCCGTCGTCGAGGAACTCGTCAACGCGGACGATGGGGTGTCCGACGCCGTCGAGGAGCGACTCGACGAGATCGACGACCGATACATGGATCTCATCGAGGACGTTCGGGAACGCGTCATTCAGGTCAAACGCGAGGCCGACGGGAAAGCGCCCGCTGACCACGACCATCCAGATGTCCTCGACCGTCTGGACGGTCTCGACGCGGAGACCGAGCGTCTCGTCGACGACATCGCGGCGGTCGAAACGCATCTGGAGGACCTCGACGACCGCCTCGACGCCGGGTTTGCGAACTACGAGGATGTTCTGGAGTATCTGACCGACACGACTGACGAACTTCAGGAGCGAACGGACCTGATGGCACGCGCCGTCGTCGACGTTCGGGACGAAGTTCGGCAACTGGCGGGGGAGTCCGAGCGCCGGGCCGAGGCGGAGTCGCTACAGGTCGCGGCTAACCGCCTCGGCGTCCGGACAGCGGACTGCGACCACTGCGGGTCGGAGGTCGACATCGCACTCCTGACTGCACCTGAGTGCCCCCACTGTGCGAACACGTTCAGCGACGTCGAAGGGAAACGCCGCTTCTTCGACTCGGCGACGCTCGTCACCGGCCAGCCGCCGGCCCTGAGCGGGAGCGTCGAACCCGGCCTCGATTCGTCGCTCGACGACATGGTGACGGACGGTGACGGCGTCGGGGAACGCGACGGAACCGGAAGCCTCGGCGTCGACCAGGGTGACCGTTCGTGAGCGAGGACGACGGCCCCCTCTCCGACCTCACGGACCGCATCTCGGACGAGGAGGAGGGGTCCGCGGACCCGTTCGAAGAGACAGCGGCGAAACCGTCTGCCGACGGCGACGAGGGACACGGCGATACTCCGGACAGCGCCGGTAGCGACGGGCCCGACGGTATCGACGGCAACGAGTCTGATCCCGATGCCCCCCTCGGCGACCTCGCGGCCCGCGTCGACGACCGCCGCAGTGACCGAGAGCGCGCGGACAGGAACGAACTGTTCACCGAAGAGCAGGTCGGCGAGATAGACCGCGAGAGCCTCTGGAAGCAGGCAACGTCCGACGACCCGACCGAGACGGTCGATGACGCGGTCGAAGACGTCCGTGAGATATCGAAGCACTCCTACTGTCAGGGTTGCGAGTTCTTCTCCGCGCCGCCAAACGTACACTGCGGCCACGAAGGAACCGAAATACGGGAAATCGTCGACCTCGACCGCTTCCGCGTGGTCAACTGTCCCGTCGTCCGCGAGGACGAACGCCTCGGCAAGATCGGCACCGGAACCGACCGGTAACGCGGGTGTCGTCGGGAGACGGCGGGGATGGACGACAGTCAGTGCGACCTCGGTGGCCAATAGCCCACCTCGCACAGAGCGGACCGTTTTTGCGACCGGAGCGACTACGTCCGACCATGCAGTTCTGCGACGACTGCGGCTCTATGATGAAATCACAGGACGGCGAAATGGTGTGTACGGACTGCGGCGCGTCCGTCGAGCGCGACGAGGACCGCGCGGCCGAGTTCGTCAGCACCGAAAGCCAGACTCACGACGACGTGATAGAGACCGAGGAAGGGTCGAACTTCGAAGGGAAACCGACCGCAGACGACGTGATCTGTGACGATTGCGGCCACACGAAGGCCTGGTACACGATCAAACAGACAGGGTCAGCAGACGAACCGCCGACGCGGTTTTTCAAGTGCCAAGAGTGTGGCAACCGCTGGCGGGACTACAACTAATTCCCACTTGGCACTGCCGTTTTAAGGAGATTTGTCGTTTTGGGAAATGAGTTCTTTCGAGGGGCACATTGTCGGCATTACGAATACACCGAAGACGTGGATACAGACCCGACCAGAGGACTAACCTTCTGTGCGAACCGCGTACCAGTACCAATAGTGTGGCAAACTCTGGCGTGATCATGACTAGCAGTCTGTCACGAACTTCGGTTCAGGACGGTATTTTTCGCCACGTCCCCGAGCGTTTTAGCCCCGGGGGGAGATCTGAAAACTATGCGACTGCACAACAGGGAGGTAAGACAGGACGTCCGGGAACTCGGCGCGTTGCTCGGGGACGTCCTGGCGGACCAGGCCTCCCAATCAGCGTTCGACACGGTAGAGACGATCCGGACGTCCGCGATCGACTACCGGGCCGGCAAGACCGACTCCAGACAACCGCTGTACGACGAACTCGACGGGTTAACGCCCGAACTGGAGAGCGTCGTCGCCCGCGCGTTTACGACGTACTTCGAACTGATCAACCTCGCCGAGGAGCGCGAACGGGTCAGGTCGATTCGGCAGGGATCGCAAGACGGCGATCTAGAGGACAGTCTCGAAGAAGCGGCCGCGGAACTGTCCGAGGCGGACACCGAGACGGTCGAGCAGGTGCTTGCGGACGTACTCATCGAACCGACGTTCACCGCGCACCCGACGGAGGCGCGCCGGAAGACGGTCAAGTCGAAGCTCAGGGAAGTGGCGACTCACCTCGAAACTCTGGACGAACGCATCCTCACGGACAAGGAACGGGGCCAGGTCGAGCGCGACATCGATGCCGAAGTGACCAGCCTCTGGCAGACGCCGCAGGTGCGCAGACGCCGCCCCAGTCCGGAGGACGAGGCGCGAAACGTCCAGTGGTATCTGGAGAACACGCTGTTCGACATCGTCGGCGAGGTGTACGACGAACTCGAAGACGCCTTCGACGACGAGTTCGGCGAACCCATCGACGTGCCGAAACTGTTCGAGTTTCGCTCGTGGGCCGGTAGCGACCGGGACGGGAACCCCTACGTCACGCCGGAGGTCACGACGAACACGCTCGAACGCCAGCGAGCGGTCGTCCTCGAACAGTACCGCGACGCGCTGAAAGAACTCTCCGGCGTTCTCAGCCAGGACGGCAGCCGCATCGAAGTCGGCGAACCGTTCAAGCGATCGCTCGCGGCCGACCGCGACCGCCTGCCCGGCATCGCGGAGGAGGCCGAAACGCGCTACCCCAGCGAGCCATACAGGCAGAAGCTGAAACTGATGCGCGAGCGTCTGAACCGCGTCGGCGACGTTCGCCCCGGCGGCTACACTGATGTCGACGAACTCGAATCCGACCTGGACATGCTCGCGGCGAGCCTCCGGGACAACGCCGCCGATAGCGTGGCCGAGGCCCACGTCGACCCGCTCCGCCGCCGCGTCGATACGTTCGGGTTCAGTCTGGCGAGTCTGGACCTGCGCGACCATCAGGAGAACCACACCGAAGCCGTCGCTGAGGCGCTCGCTCGGCAGCAAATCGACTACGCCGGGATGGACGAACCGGAGCGCGTCGACGTACTGACCGAGTGCATCCTGCAGGACGAACGCGTCATCGACATCGAGGACACACGCGACGTTTCCGACACCGCGGCGCGGGTTCTCGAACGGTTCGACTCCCTCTCGGCGTGGCAAGCGGAGTTCGGCATTCAGGCCATCGACACGTACTGCATCTCGATGACCGATGAGCCGAGCCACGTCCTCGAAGTGTTGTTCCTCGCCGACCAGGCCGACGTCGTCGACCTGCCCGGTCACTGCGGGCTTGATATCGTCCCGCTGCTCGAGACCGAACGCGCGCTCTCGGGCGCTCGGCGGATCATGGGGACCCTGTTCGAGAACGAGGCGTACGCGCAGGCGCTGTCGGCGCGCGACGACACCCAGGAGATCATGCTGGGCTACTCCGACTCGAACAAGGAAAACGGCTTCCTCGCCGCCAACTGGTCGCTCTACAAGAACCAGCGTCACCTCGCGGAGATCTGCGACGACTTCGACGTGACGATGCGACTGTTCCACGGTCGCGGCGGCTCCATCTCACGCGGCGGCGGGCCGATGAACGACGCGCTCCTCGCGCTCCCGAACAACACCATCACCGGCCAGGTCAAGTTCACCGAGCAGGGCGAGGCTATCGCCGAGAAGTACGCCAATCCCCGTATCGCCGAGCGCAACATGGAGCAGATGCTGAACGCCCAGGTCAAGGCGCGCTACCGCGCGATGAACCAGCCCGTCGAGGAGGTGGAGGACGAGTGGGTCGACGCGATGGACACCATGGCCGACGCCGCCCGCGACGAGTACCGCGACCTCCTCGAAACCGACGGCTTCGTGGAGTACTTCGAGCAGGCGACGCCGATCACCGTCATCGAGGACCTGAACCTCGGCTCGCGCCCGGCGTCACGGACGGGCGAGCGCAACGTCGAGGACCTGCGGGCCATCCCGTGGGTGTTTTCGTGGACGCAGTCGCGTTGCATCCTGCCCGGCTGGTACGCGCTGGCGACGGGTATCCAGGCGTATCTCGACAGCGGCGGTAAAGTGGAGACGCTTCAGGAGATGTACGCCGAGTGGCCGTTCTTCCAGACGCGCATCGACAACGCCGCGATGGCGCTCGGCCGCACTGACATGGAGATAGCCGAGGAGTACGCCGACCTCGCCCGCCCGGAACTCAGAGAGCAGTTCTTCCCGCGGGTCAGCGAAGAGTACGAGGCCGCCGTCGATCTGGTCACCGACATCGCGAGCCGCGACCACGCCATCGACCGCGACTGGCTCCGCGAGAGCCTCCGCCGGCGCAACCCGTACGTCGACCCGCTGAACCTGCTCCAGACGCACCTGCTGCGTCAGACTCACCGGACTGAAGAGGAAGAGCGGACACTGCGACTGACCGTCAAAGGGATCGCGGCGGGAATGAAAAACACGGGCTGAGCGGGTGCACGCAGAGCGTTCGCTGAGCGCGTTCTGCGGTAGAACACCCAGTCACCAGAGCGTGTAAATCATCCAGTGGTTTCAAACAGCCATGATGTGAATATATATCCGCTAATGGTCGAGTCGGGAGAGGCCCTAAGTGTATTGATTGCAGTGGAATTCGTCGTACTTACCGCCGTGATACTTCTGGTAGCGCCGTTTGAGGCTGCAGCCCCGCTAGTTCCCCTCTTTCTGATCTTCCTGTTTTTACTCTACAAATACCGCTATTGAATAGTTCGGGCCTGCCGCGGTTTACACCGACTGATCGCTATGTCCGCTTGAGTGAATTCCGTTCTGATACTGGAGCGGTGTAGGTATCATATTCACCTCAGAAGTAATTTATTTATGAAATAGACAGGAACTGTACAGCAGAGTGGTTGAATATTCTACACCTCCGAGGGAGATACGTGGAATATACGAGGACCTCGCTAGAGACGTGTTTGACCGGGAAGAGCAACTTCGGAAAGAACTCCCAATTGAAACGACCGCAGGGATCAGTACTCATTTGAGCGGTGTCGCCGACGACTGGAAAACAGGCCACAAGTCACTTCGCACTCTTCCCGTCTGTAACGTCTTCGCTTGCCAACGTAGTCAGCCCCTCGGAGACCCGCTGAAGCGGCTACTCACCAGCCTCGATGCCAGCGTAAACGTACTGGACGACATCATAGATACCCAAGAACTATCGACCGAAAGTAGGATCGCACTCACCGTAAACGCGGCTTTTTCAGCTACTCTACTAGCTGAGAACTGTCCTCCAGACATACGTAGCGAGGTCTGTTCCCGGCTGCGCAACTACTTCACTGCCCTGTTCCAGATCCCGTTGGTAGAACAGCAGTTGTTTGAATCACTGAGAGATGCAGAGACGAAACAGCAGCGCCAGCGGACCGCGGAGGAGATCTACGCGTACCGCTCTCGGGATATCGACGCGTTTGTTCGCATAGCAGCGGTCGTGTCCGAACTGGACCCGGAATACGAACAGCAACTACTCCGGGATCTCCGCACATACCGGGCGCATCGTCTATTGTTCAAAGATATCTACGATGTCGAACGCGACCTGACAGACGATGATATGACGCCAGTGGTCTATCTCTTACAGCAGTACGACTCGATAGAGTCCGTTGTGGGCACTGTAGAAGGTCTATACCGCAGATTCTCGTACTCGGACAGAGGGAGTCAGCAATACGGGGATATTCTGTGTGAACTGGAGGATCCACCGAGCGACCTTCACTCGTCCCTCCAGGAAAAGAAAAAACTCGTCAGGTAAAGCAGTCCCTCTGACACGAACCCGTATCCAGCAGACGGTTGTGACTGCCATTGCGTTCCAACTTCGGAGATGCCGGGTCAGTGACCGATAGTGAAACACTCGTTTTAGCTTTCTGAAAGCACTTGTTCCGGCACCGTTACCGAGAGAACATGAACCGACGCCGCTATCTCGGGTCCGCCGCGAGCGCTCTCGGAATCGCCGTTGCCGGCTGTCTCGACCAGGCCGGGTCTGCATCCGACGATACCAACGACAGCGACGACGAAACGACGCCCGACGAGACGACGTTCGCGGGCGTCGAAGTCGGCAACGTGCGGGCAACACCGGAACTCGTCGCGATGAACACCCCGGACTCTATCGGGACGTTCGGCGACAGCGACGAGCAGTACGTCGTCGCAACCGTCTCCGCGGAGGGATCGAGTGCGCCCGAGTACGGCGCGTTCGAACTCGACGCCGGCGGGACGACGCACTCACCAGACGAGGACGCTGGCGGCATGAACGGTCACCTGTGGACGTTCGAAAGTCCATATCAGACCAGATTCGGATCGAACGATTCGACCGAGGGATGGATCGCGTTTACGGTGCCGAAACCGCTCGACGGCGAGAGCGCGGCGATCACCTGGCCCGGCGGTGGCCGGTCGCTCGATTCGGACGCCGTCGACTATCTGGCGCGGCCGCCGACCGAGTTCGAGATACGCGAGTTCACCGCCCCTGACTCGGTCGAGGTCGGAGAGGAAGCGACTGTTTCGGGGACGGTCGAGAACGTCGGCGACGTCGACGGGACGTTCGTCGCCGCGAGGAACAGGTCCGGTCCCTGGGTCGCGTACACGCCCGACGGAGCGCTCTCAATCGACGTGCCGGCCGGCGAGACGGCGACGTGGGAACGCAGCCACACGGTAGACGAGCGACATCTGGACCGCGAGGACGGCGACAACCTCTCGATGCGCTTTCACCTCCGATGTCGCAGTGACGACCTGACTCGAAAGGTCAACGTCGAAATATGAGGCGGCGGCGCTTTCTCACAACTGCGGTCGCGGGGGTCGGCGCGGTGGGTGGCTGTCTCGGCCAGTCGGACTCCGAGGCCGCGACGACCGGACCTGCCGGGTCGAGCAACGGAGACGAGTCCCCGGAAGATCAGCGCGAAACCGCCGGTGCCGCCATTGACGACGTGACCGTCGCCCCCGAGATAGTGGTGCTTGACTCGCCTGATTCGATCGGAACGTTCGGCGAACGCGGCGATCAGTTTCTCCTCGCCTCCGCCGCTTCGACGGGCGACGGTTCACCGGACTGCGACGAGTTCGCACTCGAAACAGGTGGTGAAACGTACGGGTCGGTGGACGCGGTCGACGGGAGACGGGTCGCGCAACTCTGGAACGTCGAGGAACGCGGAACGCTGTACGGCGACGACCAAGCGGGATGGCTCCTGTTCCAGTGTCCGAAGCCGCTCGACGCGGACGACGCGGCGATAACCTGGCCCGGCGGCGAGTACGCGCTCGACGACGGAGTGGCCGCGGAACTCGCCCGTCCGACGACGACGTTCGAGGTAGTCGAGTACGGCGGGCCTGAAACGATAGCAGTCGGAGAGGAGATACCGATCACTCTGACCGTGCGCAACACCGGTGACGCCGACGGAACGTTCGTCGGCGGACTCAACATCGCCGGCGGGCGCGTCGCACACGCGCCGGAGACGGCGGTTCGTCTCGAAGTGCCCGCTGGCGAAACAGCGACTTGGAGCTACGAGCATCCCGACGGGGACCACATGTCGTTCATCCTGAACTGGCGCGCTGGCCGACGAACGTACGAAACCGAGGTCGAGACCGAGTAGCCTTTCCCCGCAGGAACCTCACTACCCCCTGTGAGCGCAGACGACCGTGACACCGACGCGAGCGCGGACGGAAAGCCGCGCGTCGAGGTGTACCCGGAACGGGAGGCCGTCGTGGACTTCGACCCGGATCTGACCTTCGAGTGCGTCGACGACTGCACCTGGTGTTGCCAGCATGGCGTCTTGCTGTACGACAAGGACTTTCTGGAACTCGCGGAACGAGAGAACGTCAACCGGGCGACGACGCAGTTCCGCGGCGAGGACTTCGTCCGCCGCGAGGAGAAAGACCGCGACGAACACGTCGCCGAGGACGGCGCGGCCTGTTACTTCCTGCGCGAGGACGGCCTCTGTGCCCTCCACGACGAACACGACTGGAAGCCGGCGCGTTGCTCCGTATTCCCGCTCGCAGTGACCGTCGAGGACGGCGATATCCACGTCGACGTGCGCGACTCCGCGCACGAGCACTGCGAGGGGCTGAACGTGAGCGAGCGGCGCGTGGTCGACGAACTCGACGCCTTCCTCCCGGAGTACCTCTGGGAACTGGACGACCCGGAGTCCGACCGGGAACTGTGAAATTCCATGTGGTCAGTGACGTGACCGGATGCGAGTCGCTCTCCGATTCCGCCCGAAAATATCTCGAAGACGAACCGGACGAGAGCGGCGACTCTAACTGAGCGCGAACCAGGCGAGAAAGACGACGATACCGCCCAGCGCGGTGCTGCCGACGGCGTGCAGGCGCAGGCGGTCTAACAGGTGGTGTGCGTCGTCGCTGACCTGGGCCACCTCGTACACCTCGCCGCCGAGTTCACAGCTCGGCAGGAAGTCCATGGCGACGTGGAGGAACACGCCGGCGGCGAAGCCGAAGACGGCGGCGTTTATCGTCTGATTCGCGGGCAACTGGACCAGCGCCGCGGGGATAGCGGTGATGCCGACGCCGGCGGCCGGCAACAGGAGGACGGAGACGGACCGGCCGTCGCCCGCGAGGCGGCGCGCCGCCGCGTAGCCCGCCGGCCCTTTGTGCGAGACGATTGCGAGGCCGAGCAGCGGGCCGAGTTCCGGCATGTTGCCGTAGATGATGCCGATGATGACGCCCGCCGAGAGGGCGTGGGCAGACAGTTCCAGCGCGGTGTGGTCGAAGCCGAAGTCGGCGTGCGTGAAGCGGTGGCCCACGGTGTGCGCACCGAACCCGGTGAGCAGACCCGCGGCCACGCCGAACCCGCCGATCTTCGGATGCAGGCCGAACGCCTGCGGCAGCAAGAAGACGGCGGCGCTCGTCACCATCGCACCGCTGGCGAGGCCGTAGCCCCAGACCAGCGTCAGCGCCTGTTCCCGGCCTGCGCTACGCGCACCGAACGGGGCCGCCCCGGCCATCGCTACGAACGCAAACCACGAGATACCGATCAGTTTCCACATCTCCGGTGCCCGGTCCGCGGCGATCACTGCGAATCCCGTGAGACTGCAGAGTAGTACGACAGCGAGGAGGCCAACGCCCGAACTCTCCCGCACCGCATTAATAACTCCCTCCTCTTCGTTAATATTCATATAGTAGAACAGCGCGCCTCGACAATAATAAAGACCGCGGTCAGCGCGTCGCCTGTCGCCAGGCCTGCAGGCCTAACACGTCGCCGTCGAGGTCCTCTGCCGGCGCTTCGGTGGCAGCCCAGGCGAACATCGGAGCCACGTCCGCGGGGTCCCGCCCCGACGGCCCGGATAGTTCAGTCGCGACGACGCCCGGGTCGACACAGCCCACGGGAACGTCGAGGTCGGCAGCGAACCCGCGGACGACCGCTTCGGCCCCCGCCTTGGAGACGGCGTAAGAGCCCAGACCGGGGCCGGGGTCGCGGGCGACGGATCCGGTCGTCACGAGAACGCGGGCGTCGTCTGTGAGATACGGGAGGGCTTCGCGAACAGTCGCGAACACGCCGCGCGCGTTGGTTCGGAAGTGGTCATCGAAAGCGGTGTAAGACTCGTCCGGGAGCGGCGTTTCGCCGGGTTCGCCGTGGTAAACGCCGGCGTTCGCGACGACGTAGTCGATGCTACCGCCGAACCGAGCGGCGGTCTCCATCAGCCGTTCGACGTCGAACTCGTCGCGAACGTCGGCACGGATGCCGGTCGCCGACCCGCCCGCATCGGTTATCGACGCGACTGTTTCGTCCACGTCGTCCGCGTCGCGGGCGCAAACGACCACGTTCGCTCCGGCGTCGGCGAACGTTCGTGCGACCGCGCTCCCGATTCCACGAGTCGCGCCGGTCACGACGGCGGTATCGTCGTCCATACCACTCCTACGGACGAATCAAGGGTAAAACCGTCGGGAGGGGAGCGCTTTTTATCATTCCGCCGTTGGGTTCGGTATGGACCCGCTCGCTGGTGAGTCTGTGGTCGTCGTTGGCAGCGGATTCGGCGGCCTGTCGACGGCGTGTTACCTCGCCGACGACGGTGCCGACGTGACGGTGCTAGAGAAAAACGGCCAGTTCGGCGGCCGGGCCAGTCGCCTCGAAGTCGACGGCTTCGAATTCGACATGGGGCCGTCCTGGTATCTCATGCCCGACGTGTTCGAGCGGTTCTTCGGGGCGTTCGGCCGTACGCCGGAGGACTACTACGACCTGGAACATCTCGACCCACATTACCGTATCTTCTTCAAGGACGGAGACACGGTGGATATCCCCGCGACGCTGGCGGAGTCCAAACGGGTGTTCGACTCCTACGAGGACGGTGCCGGAGAGGCGCTGGAGAGCTATCTGACGGAGTCGGAGTACACCTATGACGTGGGGATGGAACATTTCGTCTACGAGGACCGGAGCCGACTGCGGGATTTTCTGGACCGCGACGTCGCGCTCAACGCCGACGGCCTCTCGCTGCTCGGGTCGATGCAGGACCACGTCGAACGCTACTTCGACCACCCGAAACTCCGGCAGATAATGCAGTATTCGCTCGTGTTTCTCGGCGGGTCGCCCACGAACACGCCGGCGCTGTACAATCTGATGAGCCACGTCGATTTCAACCTCGGCGTCTGGTATCCCGAAGGCGGGATCGGCGGCGTCGTCGACGGAATCGTCGAGATGGGTGACGAACTCGGCGTGACGTACCGGGCGAACCAGCCCGTAACGGAGATCAAGGGCCGCCGCGGCGGGTTTCTAGTGGAAACTGAGACGGACGGGTTCACGGCCGACATCGTCGTCAGCAACGCCGACTACGCCTACACGGAACAGGAGCTACTCCCCCCGGAGAAGCGCTCGTACGACGCCGAGTACTGGGACTCCCGGACGTACGCGCCGTCGGCGTTTCTCCTCTATCTCGGCGTGGAGGGTGACGTCGAGGAACTGGCCCACCACTCGCTCGTCCTGCCGACGGACTGGCAGGAGCATTTCGACCAGATATTCGAGACCCCGTCCTGGCCGGACGACCCCGCCTACTACCTCTGTGCGCCGTCGAAGACGGACGACACTGTTGCACCCGACGGACACAGCACCCTGTTCGCGCTCGTTCCGATCGCCTCCGGACTCGACGATGGACCGGAGACGCGCCGGCGGTACCGCGACGTCGTGCTGAGCGACGTGGCAGAGAACACCGGCGTCGACCTCCGGGATCGAATCGTCGTCGAGGAGACGTTCTCGGTCTCGGATTTCGCCGAACGGTACAACAGCACGAAGGGGTCCGCCCTCGGTATCGCTCACACCCTCACCCAGACGGCCGCGTTCCGCCCGTCGCACCGCTCGAAGGAGGTCGACGGCCTCTACTTCACCGGGTCGTACACGAACCCGGGCATCGGCGTCCCGATGTGTCTGATAAGCGGGGACGTGACGGCGGAGAAAGTCGTCGACGACCACGCATGAACCGCAGGCACTACCTGCTGAAACTGTCGCGTCCGCGGTTCTGGCTGTATCTCGCGGGCCCCGTTCTCGTCGGTGTCGCGTACGGTGCGCAGTTCGTCGGCGACCTCGCTACGCCCGTAGCAGTCGCCCTGTTCGCTTACTTTCTCGTGCCTGCGAACGTCTATCTGTACGGCATAAACGACGTGTTCGACGCGGACATCGACGCGGAGAACCCGAAGAAATCGGACAGGGAGGTCCGGTACGGCGGCCAGCGATTCGTCGTCGTCGCCGTGGCGGCGTCCGGCGCGCTGATCGCCGTGCCTGCCGCCGTTGTACCGCCACTTGCGATCCCCTGGCTCGTCGCGTTCCTGTTGCTGGCGACCGAGTACAGCGCGCCGCCGTTGCGGTTCAAGACGACGCCGTTTCTCGACTCGATGTCGAACGGGCTGTACGTCCTGCCGGGTGCGGCCGCGTACGCCGCCGTCGCCGGCGAGCACCCGCCCATGCTCGCGGTCGCGGGCGGGTGGCTCTGGTCGATGGCGATGCACACCTTCTCCGCGATCCCGGACATCGAACCGGACCGGCGTGCGGGAATTCGAACGACTGCGACGGCACTTGGCGAACGGCGGACGTACGCCTACTGCGCCGTCTGCTGGACGCTGGCTGCAGCGGCGTTCGCCGCACTGGACCCGCGGGCGGGCGCACTGCTTGCGGTCTATCCTCTTCTCGTCGTCGCCGTCGCCCGGACGAACGTCGCCGTCGACCGGGCGTACTGGTACTACCCGGCGATAAACGCCGTCGTCGGTGCCGCGCTGACGATGGGCGGCCTGTGGGGGCTGGTCAATGGATAGGGCGGCGGTTCAGCGGCGACTGGACGACCTCGTGCAGAGAAACCGGTTCACCATCGCAGTCGTCTTTCCCGCGGTGGGGGCCGTTCTGTTGCTCGCCAGCGCGGAGGGCCTGGTCCCGCCGCCGCTCGCGTTTCAGCCGACGCTGATCCTCTTCGGAACGCTCGTGATGCGCCTGCCGCTTATCGCCGGCGTGGGGCCGGTCGTCGACCGGCGGGCCGCCGTGGCCGTGCTCGCGCTGACGGCGTACGCGTACGGCATCGAACTCGTCGGCGTCCGAACGGGGTGGCCCTACGGCGAGTTCGAGTACGGCATCGACCTCGGACCGATGGCGTTCGGCGAGGTGCCGGTCGGACTGCCCGTCTTCTTTCTCCCTCTCGTCCTGAACAGCTACCTGCTCGTTTTGCTCCTGCTGGGCGATGCCACGCGCCGGCGAGCGGTCCGCCTGCTCGCCACGCTCGCGACGGTGCTGGTCGTCGACCTCGTGCTGGATCCCGGGGCCGTCGCGCTGGGATTCTGGTCGTACAGCAACGGCGGCGCGTACTACGGCGTGCCGCTTTCGAACTACGCCGGATGGGTGCTGTCGGGGACGGTCGCCGTCGTCTGTTTCGACCTCGCGTTCGACCGCGCGGAACTGCTCGCCCGCCTGCGATCCTGCGAGTTCGCGCTCGACGACCTGGTGAGTTTCGTCGTCCTCTGGGGCGGCGTCAACGCAGTCTACGGGAACTGGGCCTCAGTTGCGCTCTCGGTCTGTCTGTTCGCCGGTCTGTTGCGGACCGACCGGTTCGACTTCGACGTGTGGCGGTCGCAGGGTGACGGATTCCCGGACCGGTGACGGGCCGACAGTACGACCGACGGACGGTCAGGTCCCCCGCGGACACTCATCGCACGGGGACCGGATCCGGCGGATCCACTTCGTACCTGTCGACGTTCGCGTCCGGCAGCGCGCTGACGCGCCGAAACACCTCGACCGGGTCGTGGTCCCACTGCCAATGCCAGCGGGTCCGGGCCGCGAGCCAGAACTTCCGAGCGGTTCCCAGACTCGGCGTCGCGGATAGCACGTCGTAGTCCCGGGCGCGGATCAGGCGATGATGGTCGGCGTACAGCACCGCCGACAGCAGGACGGCAAACTGGCAGTCGCGCGGCAGATACTTGATCCCGGCAACCCCCTGGCGGTAGAGTTGCTCCGTCCGAACGAGTTCGTCCCGCATCACGTCGGCGAACTCGGGCGTGAACTGGAGGTTCTCGACCTGTGTTTCGGTGACGCCGTGACGTTCCAGCGACTCCAGCGGGAGGTAGATGCGGTCCATTTCGACGATGTCTTCCCGGACATCGCGCAGGAAGTTCGTCATCTGGAACGCCTCGCCGAGGGCGACTGCGTGGGGGAGCGCGGTTTCCTCGTCGTCCGTCTCCATTATCGCGGTCATCATCGCCCCGACCGCCGCGGCGGACCCGCGCATGTACGACCTGAGGTCGTCGTACGTCTCGTACCGACTCCTGTCGATGTCGGTCTTCATCGCATCGATGAACGTGTCGATCTCCTCGTCCGGAACGCCGTACTCCACCCGGACGTCCTGAAACGCCGCCAGTACTTCGGATTCGGGGTCCGCCCGACCGAGCGCTTCCGCTCGCAGCGATTCGAGGCGGGCGGCCTGTTCGTCGGTCGGAACGCCCTCCGCGTCGTCGACGACCTCGTCAGCGATACGGAAGAACGCGTAGAGGACGTACGTCGGGTGACGGACCCGCTCTGGGAGGACCCTCGTCGCGAGGTGGAAGGTCTTCCCCGTTCGACGCTGGATCGCCTTGCTCTCGCGGACGCGACGGTCGTCAGCCATTGGCGGATTCAGACGGGCTGACGAGTGTCCCAGTCGGGCTGGTTCGACGATGCATGAATCTTCCATTGCTAAGGATTCATCGATTATAATGATACCCCCTGTAACGACAGGACAAAAGGCGAGTGGAGACCGCGTATGGTCCGGTTACGTGACCGCCGAGAGACGCTCCCCGGAAGGCAACGCGGTCACTGCACGGTCAGTAGAGCTATTGCCATCCGTTCGCCACCACTCCGTATGCTGTATCTAGTCGGAACGGACTCGGTCCACACGAGCGCCGACATCTGTGACTATCTGGAGTCGCGCCTCGACGGCGACGACGTGGTCGGGATCGCAGTCGTCGAGTCCGACGGCGGAACGGCAGAGCGCGACCGGCAGGAGGCGTTAAACGTCCTTCGCGTCCGGCTGAGCGCCGTGGCAACCGTCGGGACGGCGGTCAGAAACGGCACCGTGGCCGAGGAACTACGCGAGGCTATCGCCGAGCGAGACGCCGACGAACTCGTCGTCGGCTCGCGGCGGGGCGGCCCGGGCGCAAACCCCGGACCGGGCGGCTCAGTCGGCGACCTGCTCGCCGACCCGCCGCTCCCGGTCACGGTGGTACCGTGTTCCCCGTAGCGGGCGTCGGACTATCGTAGTCACTGAAACGATTCACACGCTGATCGCATCGCTGTCGCACGATCTGGTGTACATTGACTTTCAGTGACTACTACTTCGGGACCGGTCCTCTTCGTCGCGGTCCTCCCCGAACCGCGCCCTGCGCTGGCTGCCGTGGCCGCGTCGACTGCCGAACTGGTGGTCCCGCTCGCTCCGGCCGCGCTCGCCGCCGAACTGCCGCTCGCCCCCCTGTTCGGGCGATTCCTCGGCCGGAGGGTTCCCGAAGTGGCCGCCGACGCGGCCGGTGAGTCCCTCCTCGCGGTGACTCCCGCGCTGGCTCCCCTGCGACGGGTTGCTGTTGCGACTCTGACTCCGGCGACGGGACCCGTGCTGGCGGTCGGTACCGCTGTCGGTGCGGTCGGCCGACTCAGTTCCGCGGTGGGCGCGGCCGGTCGTCCCGGTGTCGCCGGCGCTGTGACCGCCGAACTCGTGACGGCTAGAGTGGCTGGTGGTGCCCCGGTCGAGCGTCTGCTCGGTCACGCTGCCGTGTCGCTCGCCTTCTGGTATCTGTCCCTGAGTACGCGTCTCACGGTACTCGTTCGGCGTTTCGCCGCCGCCCTGCTGGCGAGCGTCCTGACGGGCGTCTTCTCCCCCCAGCGGGCCGATGTCGCCGAACCCGGCGCGGTCCGTTCGGCCCTCCTCGTCCGTGCCCGCCTGCCGTCGGTTGGTCTGGCGGTCGTTCGCGCCGGTTCCGGCCGACTCTCCGGCGTTCGTGTGCTGGGGCATGTCGCGGTTACGTCTCGCGTAGTCGCCGACCCCGCGGCCGCTTTCGGTCCGGTCACCCCTGTCGCGTCCGCCCGCCTCACGGTCGCGGTTTGTCGTTTCCTCGTCGCTACCGAACAAACTGCTGAGGAAACCGCCGCTGTCGTCGTCAGACTCCTGACTGTCGGAGAGAGTGTCACCGCGGGAACCGCTGAGTTCGCGCGACCGGCGTCCGTACCGCTTGTTCGTGCTTCCGGACCGGGTCTCGCTCCCCCGCTGAGACTGATTCGATCCGCTCCGGCGCTGATCCGTATCGCGCCGGTTCGATCCGCCGTGAGGGTGGTTCGAACCGGCGCGTCGTTGATTCGACTCGCCGCGGTCTGTCGATCCGCTCTCGCCTCGTCGCGACTGTGCCATATCTCTCTCCGCCCAGCCTTCGTGGGACTCGTCGCCCGGCGAGTGGCGGGCCTGGCCGCCGCGGCGGAGGTCGCCGACGTCCTCGTGTTCGTCGGTGACGTCCGCGTGTTCGAAGTGTTCGTTCGGTCCGTACGTGCGTCGCTCGTAGTACTGTTGTTCGTCTTGCATCGTCCCCAATCCCCGGTAGAACGTGCACTCGCGAGCGTCTTAGGCGTAGGGCAACGCCTCCGTTCTCCTACTGGTCGAGTAGGTTATCCGCGAGCATCGGGACGAACGTGCCGATGTCCGAGACCATGCCGATCGCCTGTGCGCTCCCGCGGTCGAGCAGTTGCGTGACGGTCGAGGGGTTGATGTCGACACAGACGACGCGGGTCGTCGAGGGCAGGCAGTTGCCGACCGCAACGGAGTGAAGCAGCGTCGCGAGCATGAGCACCATGTCGGCGTCGCGGGCCTGCTCGCGGATCGCGTTTTGCGCCTCGACGGCGTCGGTGATGGTGTCGGGCAACGGCCCGTCGTCGCGGATGGACCCAGCGAGGACATAGGGGGCGTCGTTCTCGACGCACTCGTACATGATCCCCTCGGTGATGACGCCGTCCTCGACTGCGGCCTCGATCCCCCCCGCGCGAATGATCTCGCTGATGGTGTAGATGTGGTGCTTGTGGCCTTTCCGGGGGTGTTCCATCGTCTCCATGTCCATCCCGAGCGAGGTGCCGTAGAGGCCGCGCTCGATGTCGTGGACGGCGAACCCGTTGCCGGCGCTGATCGCGTCGACGTAGCCCTCCCGGACGAGACGGGCCAGGTCGTCGGCCGCGCCCGAGTGGATAAGCGCCGGGCCGCAGACCGCGAGCACGTTTCCGCCCTCCTGTTTGGTCTCCTCGACGGCGTCCGCGACCTTCGCGATGAGCGATTCGGACGGCCGTTCGCTGCTGACCCCGCCCTGCATGAAGCCGAACGCGCCGCCCTCGTCGCCCCGCGGCCGCTCAGGCGGTTCGACGCGGATGCCCGCCTCGCCGGTGACGATCATGTCGCCTTCCTCGACGGCGTTGAGGACTTTCGTGTACGCTTTCGGTCCGACAGCCCCCCGCTCTCGCAGTTCCTCGTCGTCGCTCGCTCCGTCCGAGTCGCCTCGCGTTCCGCGCTCGACGACTACCGCACAGTCCATCTCGATGTTGTCGACGGGGATCCACTCGTCGTCCACGCGGACTTTCGTGGGGTGGTTCGTCGTGGAGTAGAAATCCGTCGGCACGACCTGGTCCTCGGGAGCGGGTTCGAGCGTCGCGTCCGAGGGGTCGAGCAACGTCGCCCCGTTCTGGTGGAGTTCGTGAAGGATCGAGCGGAGGTCGTGTTCGGTGTCGGCGGAGACCGCCAGACGTGCATACGATTCCTCGTGTTTGTGTCGGCCGATATCGAACTGCTCGACCTCGAAGGAGCCGTCCATGTCCATGATGAGACCGAAACAGCGACCCATCATCCCGGAGTCGATGATGTGGCCTTCGAGTTCGACGGTACGCGTGGCAGTCATGAGGAAGGCATAGCGAGAGGACGACAAGAGCGTTGTGGAGACGACACGCCGCCGGAACGCAGAAAGTGACAGATTATTTACTATAACGGAGGGGAAATTTAAGTAACCAGTAAACAACACCGCGAATATGAACCGTTCGGCGGTACTCGTTGCACTCCTCCTGATCACGAGCGCTCTCGGAGCCACTGCCCCTCTCGCGGGGGCCGACTCCGACGAATCAACCCCGTCCGCGACAGCTGACGGCGGTACTCCGGACCTCGTAACGCTGGAACTCTCGGTCGTCGACGACGACGGTACCCCCGTCGGGAGAGCGGACGTGAACGTCACCTACGACGGCGGATACAACGAAACCACGACAGTGTCGAACGGCCGCGCCCTCGTGGACGTTCCCCGGGGCGTTTCACCCTATATCTACATCGAGCACGACGACTACGTTCGGAACTTCCCCTTCGAGCCCCAGCCTCTGGAATCGAACACTGAGATCGAGGTGACGGTCCATCCCCGTGCGAACGCGACTATCGACGTGAGCGACGACAGCGGTGCCGTCGACGGCGCTCGGGTTTCGCTGAAGAAAGACGGGAACGTTCGAACCGTCGAACGGGGCCGAACTGACGCGGACGGGACGTACCGGACCGACGGTATCGAGGCCGGCGAGTACACCGCCAGAGTAGTCAGGGAAGGGTATCTGAAGGACGAAGTCGAGTTCACGGCCGACGGCGAAACGACCGTCTCCGCCGAACTCGAATCCGCCCGGACGAACGTGGACGTGACCGTGCGAGACGGCCACTTCAACAACTCGACGCCCGTCGGCGATGTCAGTATCACGGTGTCGAACGACGGCGACGAGGTGACGACGGTCCATACGGATACACGGAACGGCGAAGCGGCGACCCGTCTCGGCGTCAACACGGAGTACACCGTCACCCTCGAACACCCGGAGTACGAGACAGTCGAACGCGAACTGGAGATCGACGAACAGGACGACGTGGCTGTCACGTACAACATCACGCGAACGCCCGGCATCTCGATCGAACCGGCGCAAGATAGCGTCGATGTGGGCGGAACGGTCCGCATCGAAGTGACCGACGAGTACGGGCAACCGATCGGCGACGCCGTCGTGTACCGCGGCGACGAGGAAGTCGGCCAAACAGACGGTAACGGCGTTCTGAGCGTCCCCATCACCGCCGCCGGCGAGTTCGAGATCACCGCGGAGTCCGACGGCCTGACCGCAGACGCCGTCACCGTCGAGGGCGTCGGCGAAGCGACCGAGACTGCGACCCCCGATACGAGCGGCGACGGGGAAGAAACCGATAGCGACGGCGGCGGCTTGCCCGGATTCACCGTCTGGGTAACGGTGATCGCCCTGGCGGCGACGCTCGTCGCGTTTCGCCGTCGCGACTGACGCAGTTCACCCGCCCTGCCCAAGTAGTTCTCCGGTTTCTATCCCGCTGACCAGCGCGGCGTGCAACCGGCCGTCGCCAGCGACCCAGTCGCCGGCGAGATAGAGGTCGTGATTCCGCGCTCGTTCGACCGCCCCCTCTGCCACGCCGTCGTCCGGGAGCGCGTATCGCCACTCGCCGATGTCGTGCCAGTCCGGCTCCGCGAGGCGGTCGTCGTCGAGCAATTCGGACGCGTGCTCCGCCGCGTCCGCGGCTATCGCATCGCCCTCGTCGCCGTACCGCGACGCCGACCAGTCAGGTGCCATCTGGACGACCAACAGCGACTCGCCGCCGGGAACGTGGCCCGGCTTGCACTCCTCCCGCGAGAGCCACCCGACCTCGTGCTCGCGGTCGGTGTTGACGAGTGCGTAGTGCGGCACGTCGACGGAAAACGGGTAGTGGAGGGCGACCGAGATGATAGTACGGTACGGGACCGCCGCAACCGCCTCGCGGATCCGCTCACAGACCGGGTGATCCCACTCCGCGGCGGCGAGGACGTCCGCAGTGTTCGGGGCGGTCGGCGTCAGCACGACCGCGTCGAACGCTCCGTTTCGAACGCGCCCGGCACGTTCCCCGTCCGCCGAACCGTCGCTCGTCCACACGACCCATCCGTCGTTCGTCCGTTCGAGCGACTCGACGGTCGCCTCGGTTCTGACCGCGGGGTCTGCGGCATCGCAGAGACGGACGGCGAGCGTTGCGATACCGTCCTCGTACGTCCACTTGTGTTCATCGGCGTCCCGTCCCGGCGACACCTCGCCGGCGGCGTCGAACGTCCACACCGGGCCGTCGACCTCGACCAGACCGTCCGAGAGCGGTCCCTTAACGAGTTCCGTAACCCGCGAATCGCCGTCTTTCAGGTAGTTCGCACCGTAGTCGTACGCACATCCGTCACGGTGGCGAGTCGCCGCGCGCCCCCCTATGTCGTCGTCGCGTTCGAACAGAGTGACGTGCGCCGCTCTGTCGCGGAGCGAGTACGCCGCACCGAGGCCAGCGACGCCGCCGCCGACGATAGCGATAGACTGCATCGCGTCCGAGTACGCACTGCCGGCCAAAAGGTTCGACGAGTCATGTCGGATGAAACTTCTCGACGAGGTTCGACACGGCGGTGTGACGACAGTCTTCGTGGGCCGCCGACCGGTGTCTCTCAGTCTTCGTTGGCCGCCGCCCGACAGTATCAGCCGTCACCGACTCCCTACTCGTTCTCGATGTGGACGACCAGGACCGGTCGTTCGGACTCGTCGACGACTTTCTCCGTGATGCTTCCCATGTTGACGATGCGGTCCCGGCCCGAGCGACCGTGCGTGCCGATAGCGATCAGGTCGACGCCGTGATCGTCGGCGTACTCCAGCAGTTTCCGATGAGGAACCCCTTCCCGAAGTTCGGTCTCGACGTCGAGAGTCGTTTCGTCGAGTCGGTCGAGAACCGCGGTGATCGCCGACTCTCCCTCCTCTTCCAGCCCCGCCAGGACCTCGTCCTGTTCGTCTTTCCCCGCGGCGAGGTAGACGCGGCGGTCGACGACGTGGACGACGTGAAGCGTCGCGTCGTGATTGGCCGCGATCTCGCGGGCGTGGGAGAGCGCCGTCATCGTTCCCTCGCTCCCGTCCGTCGGCATCAGAACATCGTCGTACATGGGCTGACGATCTCAGTCCACGCACTTGAATCGAACCGTGATCGCGTCTCCATCGGCCGACGGAACGCCGGCCGGAAACGAGAGATTAATGAGTGGTGGTTCCTGTGTACCGGTAAGTAAGGTCGACTTTCGATGGGTATAATCGAATTTCTCGGCGCTGTCGTCGCTCTCGTCGTCGTTCTCGGCGTCGGTACCGTCGTCCACGAATACGCCCACGCTTCGGTACTCCGAGCGGGCGGCATTCCGTACGAGACCGAGTGGCTCCCCGACCGCGACGGTGCCGACCTACTCCGGGCGGGCGCGTTCGGCACGTGGGCCGCGGTAACGCCGCAGGCGCTCCCCGAGAACACGTCTCCGTGGCTACTCCGCACGTCGGCGCTGATGCCGCTGGCGCTCGCGACGCCGTTCGCCCTGATCCCCCTGGGTATCGTTCCGGACCCCGTCAGCACCGGTAATCCGTACGTAATCACGGGCAGCGTCGCGTGGTTGGCGTGTGCGCTGCCCAGTCCGCAGGACTTCTCGCTTGTCTGGTACGCCGAACAGGCTATCGCCGAGGCATGACGGCCTCCGCGGGTCAGTCACTCGTCCGGCGTCATCCCCGCGTGGTCGTCGAGCGTCCGGTGGCGACGCATCCGCGCCCGCAGGTCGTCTGCTGCGGCAGGGGCTTCGATGTCTTCGGCGTCGCGGTCGGCGCACTCCTCGGAAGACAGCGGAAACCGCCGGATATCGTGGTGGATGGCGATGCCCGCGTACGCGCCGTCGCCGATGGCGACCGGCGTCTGGTTCTGCCCGTGGGTCACGTCACCGACGGCGTAGACGCCGTCGACGCTCGTCTCGTAGTCGTCGTCGACTGCGACGGACCCGTCGTCGTTTATGTCGCAACCGAGGTCGGCAGCGAGGTCGGAGTTGTACGACCGTCCGTAGACGGCGAACCCGCCGGCGTACTCGCGGGTGGTGCCGTCGCCGAACTCCAGTCCCCCGATCCACGGCGGGTCGGCCGCTCCGTCGTCCGGAAACGTCGACGCGACAGTTCGTGAGAGGACCTCGACGGGATGCGTTTCGACCTGTGTCGCCGTCTCGTCGTCCCAGGACGGGTCCTCGCCGTTTAACACCAGATCCACGTCGCCGGTGAAGTTGAGCAGGGTCATCGCGATCTCCGCGGCGTGGTCGTCGTGGCCGACGACGAACACGCTGGCGTCGCCCAGCGTGTACGCGTCGCAGTGGAGACAGTAGTGAAGGCCGTGACCGGTGTACCGCTGGAGATCCGGAACGCGCGGCGCTTCGTCGGTGAAACCCGTCGCAAGCACGACGCGGTCCGCGAAGATGTCCGCGTGCGCGGCTTCGACGTGAAACCGGCGGCCGCCGTCCGTCGCTTCTCCCGCTTCGCCTCCGTCACTCGTCGAGGGTCTGTCGGCAGGCGTCTCTTCGCCGCCTGTCTCCGCTCCGTCCGTCCCCGTCTCTCCGTCGGCAACCCGCTCGACGCTCGTCACGGCGTCCTCGTAGTAGTCCACTCCGTACTCCTCTAACTGGGCAACCGCGACGGCCGCGAGTTCCGGGCCGGATGTCTCCTCGGAGACGCCGATCAGGTTGTGGACGGCGTCGACGAGTTCGTGTCGGCCGCCCTCGCGCGTTACAAGCGCGGTGCGGTGACCGAGACGGGTCGTGTACAGGGCCGTCGTCAACCCGGCCGGACCGCCGCCGACCACGATCACCTCGTAAGACGGTTGTCGAGTCATACTCGGGGTAGGGCATCGAGCCAGTTCATCGCCCGGGTCGACGTTTAACTAAGTCGCCGTCGTAGATCTGTCGTCAGAGAACCGATGAAACTCAAGAATTTCTTCAGCGCACCGGCGCAAGGCGAAAGGAGACAGAACCAACGCGACGACGAGGCGATGGGGGAAAGCGGCGGTCGCCTCCGCAGGCAACTCCGTTCGGGACGGCTCGCTATCTGGACCGGGGCGGTCTGGATCGTTCGCGGGCTCCGCTCTCGCGAAAAGCGGGGCCGGAGACTCGCCCTCGGCACTCTCGCGCTGGGCGTGGGTCTGCTCCAGCGACGCGCCCGCCGGGAAGGACAGGAGACGCTCTCTAGCGCCGAATACACGGACACGATTACCGGTTCCAAGGACGAAGGGATCGAAGCGGAGACGGAAATGACTGAAGTCGAACTCGGAGGGTCCGACGAGAGGACCGACGAACCGCCGGAGGACATCCAGACGGACATGGAAGCGAGCGGCGAGATGACCGACGACGAGGAGGACTTCGGGCTCGACGAGGACGGACACGACGACAGTCCCGGCGACGACTCCGAGGTGGTGTTCGACGACGAAACGGAGGAGATCGACACCGAGGAGACAGGTGTGGACGCAGACGAGGGAGAGGAGACGACGTTCGGAGCGGACGACAAGGAGGAAACCGAAGAGTAACCCGCCGGAGACCGTGGCACTGTGACGCTTTGACGAAGCGGATTCGTTTGGTAACTCTTTCCTGCCGCGCCCGGTCAGGGGGCGTAATGACCCACAAGATCGGCCTCGTCGGGAAACCGTCGGTCGGGAAGTCGAGTTTCTTCAACGCCGCGACGATGAACGACGTGCCGGAGGGCGCGTACCCCTTTACCACCATCGACCCGAGCGTCGGCGAGGCGTACGTCCGCGTCGACTGCGCGGCACCGGAGTTCGGCGAGACCTGCACGCCGGAGACGGGCTACTGTCAGGACGGGAAGCGGTTCGTCCCGGTCAAACTCGTAGACGTGGCGGGGCTCATTCCCGGCGCACACGAAGGAAACGGACTCGGAAACCAGTTCCTGACGGACCTGAACGAGGCGGACGTACTCGTCCACGTCGTCGACTTCTCCGGGAAAACCGACCTCGAAGGAGAGCCGACGGAGGACCACGACCCGCGCGACGACATCGATTTCCTGGAGAACGAACTCGACATGTGGTATCTGGACGTTCTGGAGAAAGGCATCGAGCGCCACCGCTCCGGCTACGACGGGGAAGAGTCGAAGGTCGAGGTCGACCTCGCGGAGCAGATGAGCGCCTTCCGGACGAACAAAGACGAGATCAAACAGACCATCCTGTGGCTCGACCTGCCGCTCGACCCGGACGAGTGGGACGCCGACGACCGCGCGGCGCTGGCCCGCGAGATCCGAAAGCGGACGAAGCCGATGGTGATCGCCGCGAACAAGATGGACACGCCGGAGGCCCAGTCGAACTACGAGGAGATCACGAACGACCCCGAGTACGACCATCTGACGGTCGTGCCGACCAGCGCCCACGCCGAGAGGGCTCTCAAGACCGCCGCCGAGGAGGACTCGGTCGACTACCGGCCCGGCGACGACGATTTCGAAGTCACCGGCGACATCGCAGAGGAGCAGGCGGAGGGGTTAGAGCAGATCCGCGAGTTCGTCGGCGCGTTCGACGGAACGGGCGTCCAGCGGACGCTTGAGACCGCGCTGTTCGACGAACTCGGCGGCGTGGCGGTGTTTCCCGGCTCCTCGAACGGCGTCGTGACCGACGAGGGCAAGGTGTTGCGGGACTGTTTCATCCTGCCCGAGGGGTCGACGGCGGAGGACTTCGCCTATCACCTCCACTCGGACATCGGCGACGGGTTCCTCCACGCCGTCGACTGTCGGACCGAGCGCCAGATCGGTGCGGACCGGGAGCTAGAGAACCGTGCGGTCGTCGAAATCCTCTCGACGAATCAGTAGTCGGGCGACTCACGGCGGCTACTTTCCTGGTCGCGAGAACTCCGGTAGACGCTCGGACGGTCGCTAGAACCCGGAAGCCGCTCGGTCGGCTACAGGAACCCCCTGCGGCCGCTCGGCCAGTGCGAGAAAACTCGGCGTCGAACGTCTATTCCGCGGGGTTGTTACCGCGCTCGAACAGGTACACCATCTCCCACAGCGCGTCGTCCATGTCGCCGTCCTGGGACGCCTCTTCGAGTTTGTCGTACAGGCTGTCGGAAACCTCGATCTCGGGCATTAGTCGTGTGTGCGACCTCCGAGAGTAAAAGCGTACTGTGATTCGAAACCGAGTTAATTTACGCCCTCTTGCGGTTTCTGGACTGTCTGTGGGTGTCGTGCGCCCGTGTCAGCGCCGCGCGTACGCCAGACTAAACGTCTCGACCGCGTCGCGGTCCGCCGCGATCAGGTCTCCGGCGCGGTCCGGCGTCGTGAACGCGCCGATACCACCGTACGGCATCGCGTACAGCGCCCCGACGGACGCTCCGCCGGCCGCGTCGGCAGTCGGGAGCGTCCCGCCGTCCAGCAGCGACCGCGGTACCCCGTAGCAGACGGCCGCGGCGTCGGTCCGAGCGACGGCGACGCTCGCATCGAGGGCGTCGCGGTCCTCGAGAGACACGGCGTCGAGAGCCGAGAGATCCGCCCCCTCGATCCAGAGGTCGAACCGGTCGAGCGGCCGGAACTCCGCGTCGCGCTCCGCCCGGCGCAGCGCCGACCGAACGTCGAGGGCGTCCGGATAGACGAGCGCGTCGAGCGGCACGCTCGGACGGCGGCGGTCCACGCTGACGGCGACCCGCGTCGTGTCACCGTCGGCGAGGGTCGCCCGACCGGTCGAGTGCCCCAGACAGAACTGGCCGAACGTCCCGAACCCGCGGTCGGGGACGATCTCGGTCGCCTCGCGTTCCGAGACGAACGTGTCGGGGTCGCACGGCCGGACGTAGACGCCCCGGAGCGTGGTCTCGCCCCGAGACTCGATACGCAGGTCGAGCGTGTCGCCAAGAAACCGCTCGCGGTCCAGTCCGCGAAGTATCGACACGTGCGGCCCGTCGTCGAAGCGGTACTCCCCGTCGGCGTAGCCCCCGATGTCAGCGAGGAACGTCCAGTCGCCGTCCGTCGACCGCAGCGAGACGCTGTGGTCGTGAAAGCCGACCGCGTCGGTGTGAACCCAGAGGTCGAACCGCTCCCGCGGGTCGTACCCCTGCCGGGTCGGATGGGTGCCCGACCAGGCGTACTGGTACCGGTCGCGGGCGACAGTGAACGTGGAGACGTCCGGCCGGTCCCCGAACTCCTCGGCGTCGCCCTCGTTCGGAACGTACGGGTCGAACCCGGTGCGCGTGCGCTTGTACTGGTTCCGGGAGTACCAGCCGACGCCGTCGGCATCAGCGTCGAGCGCCGTCCACAGGTCCTGACGCATCGCTGTCCTGCTCGGCGTGTGGTTCGGGTTGATCGTGTGCGCCTGGCCCATGTAGAACACCTCGCGGCCGTCGACGCCCTCGCGGGCGTTCTCGATCAGGCTTCGGATCGCGTCGTTCGCCGGTTCGGCCCCGGCGTCTTTCTCGTACCAGCCGCGGTAGAAGTCGACGAACGCGAAGTCCGGCAGCGCGTCGCGGTCGCGGAGCGACGACAGCAGGTTCGCGTACGTCTCCGGCGTCTTCGAGTCGACGACGTAGGGGAAGTGGACGAAGATGCCGACGTCGATGTCCGGCGCGACGTCCCGTATCGCCTCCCGCTGTGCCGCGAACACCGCGGGGCCGTGTTCCCGGAGGTTCGCGACGGACTCGGCAGTCCACTTGCCCCCCTCGGCCCACCGGCCTGAGACGGGGGCTTCCTGCCAGAGGACGATCCGGCCGCCGTCGACGCGGTCGCGGTACAGTTCGGCGACGCTCCGGAGTCGGTCGAGATGCCGCTCCCGTCCGTCGTCGTCGGTGACGAACTCCTCGGCCGTTAGCTGGTTCAGGATGCCGGTGTTCAACCAGACGTCGACGCCGCGTTCGGCCGCCGCCTCGACGTGCGGGCGGACGGCGTCGACGACATCCGGCACGTTCACGTTCGTCTTCACGAGCACGACGGCGAGGTCGTGCCGGTCGGCGAACGCGAGGACGTTGTCTCGGAGTCGATCCGTCGTCCGGAGCGACCCGTTCAGCCAGACGAAGTCCTGCTGGTCGTCGTTTCGCACTGCGGGCACCGACCGGCCGGCCGTCTTACGCCCGCTAACGTCACCAGCGACGAGGAGACTGCCCGCGACGCCGCCGGTCGTGCGGAGCCAGTCGCGCCGCGTGACATCCGGGAGCGCTCGACGCCCGGTCATTCCGCACCGGAGGGAAACGCCGACAGCGCTTCCCGGTAGAACTGTTCGACGGCCCTGTTGTACGCGGCCGGTTGGTGGAGGTTACAGGTGTGGCCGGCGGCGTCGACGGCCTCGACGCGGGTGTTCGGGGCGACCGCCGCGTGGGCGTCCTCGCCGCGCCGAGAGAGCAGGTCGCCCTCCCCGTTGAGGATGAGCGCCGGACCCGAGTACGCGCCGAACTCGCGGCGGAAATCCCGGCCGGCCAGCGCTTTCCCGGCCGTGCCGAACGGTCGGAAGTAAAACCCCGCGTCGATTATCCCCCGCTTTTCGTCCTCGTGCAGGTCCAGTTTCCGGATGATCCGCTTCCAGACCGAACTGTATCCTCTGCGGACGAGTTTGCTCTTGCTCGCCAGTCGCGAGACCACGCTGACGACGCGCGTGAGCGTGCCGAGCAGACCGGTCGGGTTCGCGCTGCTGCCCGAGATAACCAGCGCGTCGACCTTCTCGCCGTGGCGTGCGGCGTACGCCGTCGCGAGATACCCCCCGAGCGAGAGGCCGACTACCACCGCGTTCCCGTCCGCGGCCGTCTCGACAACCCGGTCGAGCAGAGAGAGGGCCTCGTCGAATCGGAACTCCTCCGCGGCGCGCTCACCGTGGCCGGGGAGATCGAACGAGATAACCCGGAACTCCTCGCCGAGTTCCGATTCCTGCGGCAGCCACATCTTTCGCGTCAACGTCACCCCGTGAACGAACACGACAGCGGTCGCGTCCGAGTCTCCCGTAACGGTGACTCCGCGCAGATCCGTCTGTGACGATCCCACCATACCACCGTCCTACGACGAACCTCCGTTTAGTAGTCGGGGCCGGGTCGTCGCGGAGCAAACGCTTATTGTCTCGGGCGGACGACGTGAGTTACAGGTGGAAGGGGAATGGTAACACTCACCATAAGCACGGTCGTGACGGGGCTGTTCCTCGTGGCGGTGGCCGGCGCGACGGTCGTCGGGTCGCGCCGCGCGGCGTCCGGCGGCAGTCCCACGCGCTCACGGGATGCGGAAACCGCCGGTAGAAGCGGTGATCCAGTCCTCCCCGGCGAGCGACTCCTCGCGCGTCTGTACGACGACGTGGCCGCGTGGATCGTCGGCTTCGTGATCGTCACTGTCGGGTTCGCGGCCGCCGGCGTGTTCGCTCTCGGCGACCCGGCGACGCTCGGCGACATGCTCCCGATACTGTTCGTCGCCATGTTGGCGTTGTATCTCCTCGCCGGCGTCTACCTCCTCGGTCGTCAGCGAGGGCATTCCAGCGCGCTCGCCGTCGCCGAGAGCGCCACCGCGTTCGGCGTGTTGCTGGTGGCGGGCGTCGTCGTGAAACTCGTCGCGGCCGGATGAGCGTGAGACGGACCGCCCTCGCCCGGCGACGGCGGTGGGAGCGATGAGCGGCGCGACCGGGCACCGACTCGACGCGGTGACGTCGCGCCGAGATGTCCGGCTACTCGTTCTCGCCGTCGCGGCGGAGTTGCTCCTCGTCGCGGTTCACTTCCGGGTCCGGCCCGGCGAACCGACATCGCTACGCTACGTCCTCTACCCGTTCGTCTGGATCAATCTCGGCGTGCTGGCGGCGGTGAAGACGCCCCCGCCGAACGCGTCCCGCCGGCGGGAGGCGGTCGCGCTTGTCCTCGCCGTGGCGTACTTCGCCGTCCTGGCGACGGTTGGCGGTCTCGTGGGGCTGACCGGCGACCCCCAGGGGCCGCTCGGAACCCGCTTCGCCGTGCGCTCGCCGGGGTGGGGTCCGGTCCTGTCGTACGTCTCGCCCTCGTTTTACGTCACCTTCGTGCCCTATCTCGCGGTCGGCTATCTCTCGCTCTCGTATCTCCTCTACGTCGCGACGACGAAGGCGCTGAGTGCGACCGCGCTCGGCGGCCTCGGCCTGGTCGCCTGCGTCGGCTGTAGCCTTCCGGTGTTGACGACGCTCGCCGCGGGCGTGGCCGGATCCGCCGGTGCCGCGGCGGCGTACGCGCACTCGGTCGACATCGCGACCGCCGCGTTCGTCGTGACGGTGGCGCTCCTGTACCGGCGACCGGGGATCGAGTGATCGCTCGGCGAAACCCGTACTGCGATCCGAAGAACGCTATCTGCCAAGTACGTGTGAGTGTTTCGCTGTCGATTCCGCTCGTGATGAAAACCGCTCGGGGGGTGGAACTACGTAGTGGCCGAACCTGTGTCCGGACGTGACCGACCCGAACTTCGATCACGACTCGCACATGCGCAAGGCCTTCACACTCGCCCGCGAGGCCGCCGACCGCGGTGACCGGCCGTTCGGTAGCGTACTCGTCCGCGACGATACGGTCATCATGGCCGACTCGAACCGCGTAGTTACCGAGAACGACATCCGTCGTCATCCCGAACTCCACCTCGCGTATCGGGCCTGTCGAGAGTTCGACCCGGACGACCGCGCCGAGACCGTCATGTACACGAGCACGGAGCCGTGCCCGATGTGCGCCGGCGGAATGGCCAAAGCCGGATTCGGACGGGTCGTCTACAGCGTCGGCAGCGACGAGATCGCGGAGTTCACCGGCAACGAGCCGTCGGTCCGATCGGCAGAGATCCTCGACGGGATCAGTGAGGTTGTCGGTCCCGTGCTGAACGATACGGGACGCCAGATTCACCGCGATTTCGACTGGTAATCAAGCGACGACGAACCGACTCCTACGGAGGTGACCCCGAACTGGAACGACCGCTACATCTGAACTCCGTACCGGCGCACTCGCCTCTACGGGGCCGCGTAGATTCCCGACCACAGCCACCTCACATGATCGAGAACGCGGCCGCCGTCGTGAGCACCAGCGCGACGAACAGGCTCCCGACCATCAGCGCGGTGAGCGACCGCGGTTCGTGGACGAGATGCTGGTAATATCCGGCGACGAGAACCGCCTTCACTGCCGACAGCGCGAGGATCGCCACCAGCCCGGTCCAGTAGTCGAACCCCGCGAACTCGACGAGTACCTGGACCGTCGCGAACACGAACAGGACCACGTAGATTATCGTGTACAGTGTGATTTTTCTCATGGTGTCACCTACAGGATGTAGAACAGCGGAAACAGGAACAGCCAGACGATGTCCACGAAGTGCCAGTACAGCCCGAAGTACTCCACCTTCCTGCTCCCCTCCTCGCCGAGGTACGCCCCCTTCAGCGCTTGCGCTATCATGAACAGGGCGATGAGCAGACCGATAATGACGTGTGCAGCGTGCAGGCCCGTCGTCAGGAAGAACGTCGACGCCTCGACGCTGCTGCCGACGGTGGTCCCCTCGTGGAACAGCTCCTGCCACTCGATGCCCTTGTTGTAGAGGAACCCGACGCCGAACGCCACCGTGACTCCCAGGCTGGCGACGAGGCCGCGCGTGCTCTCTCGCTCGGCCGCGACCAGCGCGAGCACGACCGTGAAACTGCTCGTCAAGAGCAGATACGTGTTTATTAGTCCCGGGATCGGATCGTGCGGGACGACGTGCCACGCCGTCCACCCGTAGGCGACCCGTATGAACACGTACGACCCGATGAGTGAGCCGAACAGCACCACGTCGGACGCCAGGAAGATCCACATCCCGAGCTTCCCGTTCTCGACCCCCTCGAACGGCCACCGCTCCGCGACCGCCATCTCGGGGACGTGAAACGACTCCCGGCCGAGGCCAACGAACGAGAACGCGCCCATCACCAGACCGACGCCCGTGAGCGCGGGATACATCGCCGTGTCCATCCGGATCCCCGAGAGGCCGAGGAACGTCACGTACGCCGAGAGCCCGATAGCGAGCGGCCAGTAGCTCGCGTGGTCGGGATGTTCCTCCTCGGCTTCCGCATCCGGGAGCGCGGTATCGGCCGTCTCGTCGCGGGCGATCTCGGGACGAGCCGCCTCGGCCGTTACGGTCCCGCCGTCTGACTGCGGGCGGTCGGATTCGGTTGCCGGGTCCGCCGCGGCGTCGAGGGCGTCGTCCCCCGGCGCGGTGCCGCCGTCAGCCACTTCGCCCCCGCGACCGGGCGTCAGGAACCGGAGGCGGCCGTCACCGTACGAGGGGAGGCCGGGGAAGTTCTCGAACGGCGGCGGCGAGGAGACGGACCACTCCGCCGACGACGCGTACTCCCAGGGGTTCCCGTCGACCTCTTCGCCGGCGAAGAGGCTCTTGTAGAGGTTGTAAAACATCACGAGAAAGCCCGCCGCGAGGACGAATCCACCGATCGATGCGAGCTGGTGCCACGCGACGAAGCTCTGGTGGTACTCGAACACGCGCCGGGGCGTCTCCCAGGCGACGAACATCGGGAAGTACAGCAGGTTGAATCCGACGAAGTACAGCACGAAGTGGACCTTCCCGAGGAACTCGTCGTACATCTTCCCCGTTATCTTCGGATACCAGTAGTAGAGGCCGCCGAACAGCGCCGTCGCCCCACCGACCATCACGTAATGAAAGTGCGCAACGACCCAGTAGGTGCCGCGGAACTCGTAGTCAAGCACGACCGCGCCGAGGAACACGCCGGTGATGCCGCCGATGATAAACAGCACGAGCGCGCCGAACGAGAAGAGAAACGGCGTCGTGTACCGGATCTTCCCTTTCACCATCGTGTAGATCAGCGCGAACACCATCAGGTCGAACGGCAGGGAGATGCCGATGGTCGTCGCCATGAACAGCGTCTTTATCTCCAGGCTGATCGCGGTGAGAAACATGTGGTGCATCCAGACGAAGAAGCTCTGGATCGCCACGAGCACCATCGCGGCGATGAACCACTTCCGGCCGACGATCCGCCGGCCGCAGAACGTCTGGAAACACTCGGCCATGATCCCCAGCGCGGGGAAGAAGACGATGTACACCTCCGGATGGCCGAAAAACCAGAACAGGTGCGCCCAGAGGAGAGATCCCCCCTCGGTCGCCTGGAAGTACACCGTGCCGACGATGCGGTCCGAGGCGAGAATGAGCAACGCCGCCAGAAGCGCCGCGAAGGCGAACAGCATCATCCACACCGTCAGCAGGATCGTCCAGCTAAACAGCGGCAGCTTCAGCGTCGTCAGGCCCTCGGCTCGCTGGCGGTGCATAGTCGTGAGGAAGTTCACGGACGACACCGTCACCGACGCGACGAACAGCATCAGCGCGAGGACGGCGGTCGTCCCACCGACCGTCGGCGTGTACGCCGGCATGTTCAGCGGGGCGTACATCGTCCATCCGCCAGAAAACGTCCCGCCGAGGAAAAAGGAGGTACCGAACAGAAGCCCCGAGAAGAGATACAGCCAGTACGAGAGCGCGTTCAGACGGGGAAACGAGAGGTCCTCGGCCCCTATCTGGAGCGGAACGACGTAGTTCGCGAACCCGAACGCGAACGGGGAGATGAAAAAGAAGATCATGATGAGCCCGTGGGCGCTGACCGTCTCGTTGTACGCGCCCGGCGCGATGACAGTCTGGGTCGCTGTCCACAGTTCCACTCGCATCAGGAGCGCGAGGACGCCGCCGAACACGAGGAAAAAGAGCGAGGTCACGATGTAGAGGATGCCGACGTCCTTGTGGTTCGTCGTTACCAGCCACCGTTTTACCGCTGTCTGTGGGGGCAGTCCGTCGTGGCCGTTCTCGGCGTGAGCGTCTTCGGTCATGGTTCGATGGGGGTCGGTTCAATCGCGTGGTGGGGGGTCGTAACGGAGGTACCGCCCGCCAGCCGTCCCTCCGTATCGGTACCTGTCTCGTTCGACTCGTCGTCAGCTTGCGTCTCGTTCTCGGCCGCGCTCCGGTTGTCGTACCAGTCGTGGAACTCGGACTGCCTGACCACGACCACGTCCGCGGTCATGTACGAGTGACCGCTCCCGCAGAGCTCGTAACACCGGGCTTCGAACTGTCCCGTCTCGTTGGCGACGAACCACGTCTTCGTCGTCTGCCCGGGGATAGCGTCGGTTTTGACGCGTTGCTCTGGGACGCCGAACGTGTGGAACACGTCGTCAGATGTGACCGTCAGGCGTATCGGCCGGTCCTGCGGGACGACCAGCGTGGAGTTCGTGTGTCCGTTCGGATACGTGAACTGCCAGCCGAACTGGTAGCCCGTGACCTCGATTTCGAGCGCTTCGTCCGTCTCCGCTTCCGTCGGTCCCTCCTCGTAGTAGCCGAGCACCCCGTACGTCCAGCCGATAAGCGAGACGACGATGATCGCACTGAAGAAAAACGAGACGAACAGCTTCTTTCCGCCGCCGCTGCCGGACGGGAGTTCGCCCAGTTCCGGCCGGGAGACGTCGCCGCTATCGGCCGTCCCGTTTCCGTCTCGGTACTTGTAGGCGTTGTACGTCATGTACGCGACGACGACGACGCCGACGGCCGTCCCGATGACCAGAAACACCAGGAATATCTCTCGAAAGATATCGAACGTCGTCCGGATGTCGTCAGCGCCGCCCGAATGCAAGACGTGTTCGACGATAACGTTTACCAACCCCTTACCGAAGGGCGGATCTATACCCATCGTTCGGGACATTCTTTATTTCTATTGAACACGCTGTCACTTATCCGTTACGGGGATGTCGCCGTCGTCGCCGAACACGTTCGGAGAGCGGGCCGAATCTGTCGGAAATAGCGGGAGATGTGTTTCTCGGCCACCTGCGCTGGAATTATCTACCCAGTCGGGAGACCTGATCGCTTCACAGGGAGGTCCTGTCTCGACTGCGTTGACCGCTCTTGGGACTGCTGTAAGTTATTTCGGCATCGGCCGCACGCCCTCGCGCGGTCGTAGCGGTAACACAGCAGACCCGCTCAGACAGCGATCACAGCGCCGGGACCGTCTCGGAGGATGACCTAGCCGAGCGAGTAATCCCTCGGCATTCGGTCCCCGGGGGCGCTCCTGCGACGTAGGTCGACCTACCCCTGACCCTCAGACGCGAACCGACGACACAGGATATCGCCGGCGGTAACAGGGGTTTCTTACCTGGTATGTCGATCAGTGGGAATCGAACTTCGCGGGCACCGGAAGTTGCGTTTCCGGAGCGTCGAGAAGGTGACCGTCTGTTACGTCTACGGTTCCGTCACGCGACGCTCTAACTTGGCCACGCGTTAGACCGTCCTGAAGATGTGCGTATCCGGGCCGATCGCTTGTCTCGGCTCCGTCCGGGTCGAGGTCGAATTCCCCTTGTCTCCGAAAATCCCGATAATACCGAGTTAAACGCCCGATTATGCCGCTAACCACTTTATTACTAAGTCCCTGTGTGCGCAGTTACAACTGTTGTTGTCATGTGGCTCGCGTGTAGGGGCGCGGGCCTGCCGCTAACTGGTGAGCGACGCGTCGACTGCCTCTGCAGTTTCGTTGGCTGCGCTGAATAAAAGATACCGCACAGAAACCCGTAGAACGGGAAGTTGGCAGTCAGTTACGGGACCGAGCTTTCGCCGATCGTGTTACTGGAGTCACCGGACGACCCCTCCCAGATAACCAGAACGTCGTCGCCGCTATTGATACCTCCAGCGTTCACTTCATTAATGTCCATGGAGGATCCAGCCGACCAACTAGAAACAGTCGTGGTGCTGTCAGGATTAATATCGGCAGTACTCCCAGTAGATGACCCACCCACTGAGAAGGTCAGCGTACTATTATCAATGTCGTCTCCACCATCGTGGCCAATGGTAATGGTGTCGTCGTCATTGGTACCCGTACCGTCACCATAGCCACCGTTTGTACCTTCGTCGTAGTCGAAGCTCCAACTCGCCTGGGGTGCCGATTCCTGATTTCCACCGAGGTCGAGGACGAATGCCCCGATCACGGCCGCCAGGATCACCGTAATGGCGACCATGAGAATCACGCCGATAACCGGCGAAACCGCATCGTCGTCTGTGAATAATGCTTTGAGTTTCATTGTGTTATGGTATGTGTTGCGCACTCCACGAAGGCGACTACGTTCCGGTGATCTGTGCCACCGACCACGTACTAGGAAGCGGCGTCCCACTCCTCTGTCGCCGTTTTCATGTAAGCGCGTCAAGAAACCGAAAACACCAATTACTATTAAATCATTCTTTCCGTTAATTATCAGCCGTGATAACAATGACTACTTGCGGCGATTCAACCGCCGATTGAACATCTGTGTCCACTAACACACAGG
This sequence comes from Halostella sp. PRR32, assembly GCF_034808085.1. Taxonomy (NCBI): domain Archaea; kingdom Methanobacteriati; phylum Methanobacteriota; class Halobacteria; order Halobacteriales; family Natronoarchaeaceae; genus Halostella; species Halostella sp. PRR32. The sequence goes on along the minus strand of NZ_JAXHGL010000001.1, from coordinate 803,212 downwards.
TAATTTAGCGCTGCTCATATCAATTATAAACCATACCTGAGAAACCCATCTCGTATCACCCAAAGTCTTCAGGGAAACGAATGATCTCGATACGGATATCGGCCCGGACGCTTGTAGATCGGTACACGACGCTTCGAAGTCAAGTGATCCTTTGCTACTCGTTGGTTTTTGGATGTCGGCATGAGGACGCCAATCAGGAAGGTTCGGCCGCGGTCGGGGATCCCCGCTCTCTCGATAGTGATAACTGATGTTGATCGCTCCCGATACAGCGCATGAGCACTTTGTGCTACAGAACCAATAAAAAACCGCACAGAACCCCGTAGAACGGGAAGTTGGCAGTCAGTTACGGGACCGAGCCTTCGCCGATCGTGTTACTGGAGTCACCAGACGACCCCTCCCAGATAATCAGAACCTCATCCCCGGAGTTGATCTGTGAGTTTGTATTTTCTTGAATGTCCATGCTAGTCCCAGCACTCCAGTCAGAAGGACCACCATTGGGATTGAGCTCACTCGAATCGGCCGTATTTGTCCCACCAACGGAGAAGCTTAGTGTGCTATTGTCGATGTCGTCTCCTCCATCGTGACTGATCGTCACGGTGTCGTCCAGACTACTGTCGTAGGCACCGTCACCACCTGCATCGTAATCGAATGACCAGCTAGCCTGCGGAGCCGATTCCTGACTGCCACCGAGATCGAGAACGAACGCCCCGATCACGGCAGCCAGAATCACCGTAATGGCGACCATGAGAATCACGCCGATCACCGGCGAAACCGCGTCGTCGTCTGTGAATAATTCTTTTAAATCCATTGTGTTGTGGTTTGTTATTGCGCATTACAGACAGTGTACGGAACGGTTATATGTCGGTCCATTAGACCGACAGTAACGCACGCGATGGATGATCCGATCCCGTGCCGTCCCGCTTTTGCTGTGGTAATGCGTACACCGATGGAATACCTCGGATAGTTAAATAAGTTATCGTTACTTTACTATGATCAAGATACTCAGGATGACGTATATATCCTTCAATGTGTAATTGTGACCCGGATAGCAGCCCTTGAACGGCCCGAGATATGGGGTAAAACGAAGATGCAGTCATCGCCAGGCCAGTTGGTCCCGGCGAATTTGTTGAAGTAGTATCCGAATGCGATAGACACGCACCCTGTATCTACCACCACACTTGTTTTTGACTGCCTAAGCCACCTCTAACCACGGATCCTTATCGACGCGCGACGGTCAGGAGTTACATCCAAAGGGAGATCCACGGGGATAGTACGATCTGAGAAGTGTACAGCGCGAGAACTTGCAGTCACCATAGAATTATCAACTCGTACGTCGTCTGAGACCATAGGGGAACGAGGGAACTATCTTTTCGCTGGATCCGGGTCGAGTAGGATCGTCGATACCGTCGTCAGCGTAGTGTCGGTCAGTCGCACGACTCCCGGCCCGGTCAGCCCCCGCACCTCGTCGCTTTACACGTTGTTCCGCAGGAATATTTTGACGAGCAGCGAGGGCCGTGTTAGAGAATATTACTACGGATATGTCCTGGTAATTTGGACCGATAAGCCATATGCTCTCCAGATGTGAAAAGAAATGAAATCCTTATGGGACCGCCGTGATTCGAACACGGGTCCAACGGACCCCATCCGCAGAGGATACCACTACCCCACGGTCCCGTACCCGATTCGAAGAGCGTACGACAATTAAGCGCTTCGTTTCATCCGCGCCATCGGAGGACGGTCGCGGCCCAGGTGTACCCCGTGCCTGCGCCGACGAAACAGACGATGTCGCCCGGATCGACGCGTCCGGCGGCCACCCCCTCGTCGAGTGCGAGCACCTGATCGACGCTCTGGACGTGGCCGTACTCGCTCAGGTAGTAGCCGTCAGAGTTCGGGTTCAGGCCGAGTTCCTCGAAGAACCGGTCGTGAAACGAGCGTTTCATGTGGGTGAGTGCGACGAACCCGATGTCGTCGCGGGCGAGCCCCGACCGCTTCAGCGCCTCGACAGTCACGTCGACGAAGTTCGGGAGCGAGACGGGTGCGAGACGCTCTTTCATCCCCTCGGGCTCGGTCACATCGAGCGAGTGCATGCCGGCGGCCACCGTCTCCCCGCTCGGAGGGTGCCGGGTACCGCCGGCGGGCATCACCACGTCTCGGGAGAACGATCCGTCCGTGATTGCCGCGCTCTCGTGGACCTGTGCCCGGGCGCGGTCGCCGGCACAGCGTTCGAGTACCATCGCGGACGCGCCGCTCCCGAAGTTGAACATGAACGACGCGTCTTCGTTCTCGTACTCGACGAGGTCCTCCTCGCGGTTGGCGGCGACGAGCAGGGCCGTGTCGATGTCGCCCGTGATCAACTGCGAGCGGACCTGTCGGATGGCGATCGGAGCGCCGGCACAGAGCGTGTAGCTCTCCGTCGCGTACGCGTCGTCTGCACCGACCCGGTCGGCGATATCCGCGGCGGCGCTCCAGACGACGTAGTCTTTGAATTCGCTCCCGTGATACAGCACGAGGTCGACGTCGGCGGGGTCCAGTGCCGCGTCCGCGAGTGCGTCCTCGGCGGCGGCGACGCACATGTCCGAGGGATGGTCGTCATCGGGCGGGCAGACGCGCTTTTCCCGGACGCCCATCTTCTCGACGACGACCGACTCGGGAATGCCGCTCCGGTCCGCGATCTCGGCACCGGTGAGGCGGTCGTCCGGAAGGTAGCGGCCGTAGCCGGTCAACGCGACCGTCACTCGTTTCGCCCCCGGAAGCGCGAACGCACTCGCTCGGGAAGTCGGTCAGCGACGTGGCCGCCGAGGCGGTCGCGAAGCGTCCCGAGGATCCCGCGGGGGACGTACAACACGAACAGGATGAACACGATGCCGAGATAGAGGTCGGCCCGCCCGTCGACGAGGACGTTGATCACATCGGCCACGGTGACTCCCCCAGCGCCCGCCGACAGGGTCGACTCTGAGAGAACGTCGCGGAGATATCGGGCGATTCCGTGGGGTTCCGTGGACAGGACACCCTCGACCGAGGCGTTGAACAGATACCCGAACAGCGGCCCGGCGAGCGTCCCGAACCCACCGACGATGGCGGCCAGTAGCGCCTCAGCGGTGAAAAAGAGGTCGAACGTGTTCCCCGGTGCGACGGTCCGGCGGTAGCCGGCAAACAGCGCGCCGGCGACCCCGGCGAAGAAGCCGCTGATCGCGAACGCGGCGAGTTTGAACCGGAACACGTCGTAGCCGACCGCCCGGGCGCGCTCTTCGTTCTCCCGAATCGCGATCATCACTCGCCCGAACGGGGAGTGGATAATCCGCTGCATGAGGAGATAACAGACCAACACGACAGCGCCTATCGCGTAGTAGGAGACCTCCGCCGTCCCGAACTCGACGCCGATGCCGAACACGTCGCCGAACTCGTCGCCGACCAGGCGGCCGATGCCGACCTGAAGCGCGTCGATGCCGGGAACGCCGACCGCGAACGCGTCGCCGGCGGCACCGATCGATGCGCCGTCTCTCGGATTGCTCCCCACGTGGTCCCAGTTCCTGATGAACACGTGAGCTACCTCCGCGAAGCCGAGCGTGATCATCGCGAAGTAGACGCCGGAGAGACGAAAGGAGACGGCACCGACTGCGAGCGCCAGCGCGACCGCGACGAGACCAGCGACGAGTATCAGCAGCATGAACGGCGTGTCCGGCCCGAGCAGCGGCACCTTGTCTGTCGCCGTCAGGACGACCAGATACGCGCCGCTCCCGTAAAACAGCGCGTGGCCGAAGGAGAGATAGCCCGTGTAGCCGCTGATGAAGTCGAAACTCATCGCGAACAGACCGATGTACAGCACGGCGACCATCGCGTGAACTCGCGGCAGGAAGACCTCGAACTCGGACCCGAGCGGCGTCTGGCCCAGGACGGTGTACACTATCGGATACAGCGCGAAGGCCACCACGACCGCGGCGTGTACCGCGTGGTCGGCGAGTACTCGCCGCGCGTACGCTCCCCGCCGGTCTGTGACCGCGGGGGCGTCCGACGTTTCGGTCGGCTCGGACACGTCGGTCGAGTCCGCCGTGTCAGCCGGTTGGGTCGGATCGCTAATGGCCGCCCACCTCCGCGATGCCGTAGAATCCCTGCGGGCGAACGATCAACACGGCGACGAGCACCAGGAACGTGACCATCTCGGGGAGGCCGGCGAAGTCGACGTGGTTGATGAACAGCCAGGTCATGAGCGCGTCGGTCAGTCCGACGACTCCCGCGGCGACCACGGTGCCGCGGAACGATCCGAGCCCGCCGATGATGACGACGACGAACGCGACGAGCAGCGTCTCCACCGACAGCGGGACGCTCGCGCCGAAGCGCGGGTCCCACATCAGTACGACGCCGGCCAGCCCCGCCAGGCCGGATCCGAGGCCGAACACGACGGTGAACGTGCGCCGGACGTCGATACCCAGCGCGCGAGTCATCTCCGAGTCCTCGCTCCCCGAGCGGATGTACAGGCCGTACCGCGTCCGGGTGAGGAACGCCCAGATGGCGGCGACGACCAGCGCGCCGATCAACACCTCGAACAGGTAGAGCCCCCGCGTCGTGACGCCCGCGACGGTGTAACGAGACGAGAGAAAGCCCGGAGCCGTCCCCAGCGCGGCCTGCCAGTCGCTCCGCGGCTGGAGTCCGTACAGTTCGACGGCGATGCGCGCGAGTTCGTCGAGCACCAGCACCAGCCCGAACGTCAGCAGGATCTGAAACAGCGGCTCGCGGTCGTATATCGGGCGTATAAGCGTCATCTCGACCGCGCCGCCGAGCAGCGTCAGCGCGGCGAACGTCGCGGCGATAGCGACGAAAAACAGCAGTAATTGGACCGGTTCACTGGTGCTACCCGAGACGAGTGCGACCATCACTGCGCCGCCGAGATACGCGCCGAGCATCGTCAGCGACCCGTGCGCGAAGTTCAACACGCCCATCAGGCCGAAGATGAGCGAGAGGCCGCTCGCGATGAGCACGTACAGCGCCGACTTCGACAGCGCGTCGAGTAGTATCCGGACCAGCGTCGTCGGTTCCAGCAGGTCGACGAGAACGTCGACGACGGAGAGCACGGCGGCGTCGGTCATGCCGAGAGATACCTCCGGATGGTTTCGTCGTCACGCGAGGCGGTGTTTGAGTCGCCCGTTTCCACCACCTTCCCCTGGTCGAGCAGGTAGAACCGGTCGGTGAGATCCATCGCCATCGGGAAGTTCTGCTCGACGAGTAGCAACGTCACGTCCTCGGCCAGCGTCCCCAGGGCGTCGACGACCTCCTCGACGATGAGCGGTGCGAGACCCTCGCTTGGTTCGTCGACGAGCAACAGGTCGTTGTCGCCGACCAGCACGCGGGCGATGGCGACCATCTGTTGCTGGCCGCCGCTCAGGTCGCCGGCTTCCCTGTCGACGTGGTCGCGCAGCGCCGGGAACGCGTCGAGCGCTTCCTGAACTCGTTTGGACATGTCGGATCCGGGCGGCGTCGCGACCCGGAGGTTCTCCTCCACGGAGAGGTGCTTGAACATCCGACGCTCCTCGGGCACCCACCCGACGCCGCGTCGCGCGATCTCGTGAGTGGGTTCGCCGGTGACGTCCTCGCCGTCGATCCGAACCGTCCCCTCGCGGGGCGGCGTCAGCCCCAAAATCGACCGGAGCGTCGTCGTCTTCCCGACGCCGTTCCGACCCACGAGAGCGACGTTCTCGCCGGTTTCGACGGAGAGGTCCACGCCGCGAAGGACGTGGCTCTCGCCGTAGTAGCTGTGGACGCCGTCGAGTTCGAGCGCGGGGGGATCGCCGCTCACGCGGGTTCACCCCCTGTACCCGTGTCGTTCCCGCCCGCGTTCGACCCGTCCCCGTCGGCCTCGTACCCACCGAGATACGCCCGCTGTACGTCCGGGTTCTCGCGGACCGCGACCGGGTCGTCGTCCGCGATGAGTTCGCCCCGGTGGAGGACGGCCACGCGGTCGCTGACGTCCATCACCACGTCCATGTTGTGCTCGACGAGCAGGACCGAGTGGTCCTCGGCGACGTTCCGTATCAGTTCGACCAGTTGGTCGATGGCGTCGCTTGAGACGCCCGCTGTCGGTTCGTCGAGCAGGAGAACGTCAGGGTCGCCGGCGAGCGCGACGGCCACTTCGAGATGTCGCTTCTGTCCGTGAGACAGCGTCGATGCGACCGTGTCCGTTTCGTCGCCGAGTCCGACCCGGTCCAGTATCTCGCCGGCCTCCCGTTCGTACTCGCCGAACGCGGACACGTTGCGCCATAGCTTCCAGGCGTCGTTGCCGCCGTGTGCCTGCGCGGCGACGCGAACGTTCTCCAGCGCCGTCGCCGTCGGAAAGACGTTCGTGATCTGGTACGAGCGGTGGATCCCGCGTAGCGCCGTCTCGTGGGGGCCGTCGTCGGTCACGTCGACCCAGTCGTTCTCGCGGTATTCGACGCGGCCGGCCGTCGGGGCGAGCGTGCCCGTGAGCAGGTTGAAAAACGTCGTCTTCCCGGCACCGTTCGGACCGATGAGCGAACAGAGTTCGTTCTGCCCGAGTTCGAAATCGACCCCGTCGACCGCTGTGAGACCGCCGAACCGCTTGGTCAGTCCTGTCGTCCGGATCATCACAGGTCGCAGTTCATCCCGCTTGCGTTCTGTGGAATAGTCGCGTCGTCCGCCGAGATCTCGGTGACGGGAGGACTGGGCATTACCGGTGCGTCCCAGTTGCCCGCCCACTCGTCCGTCGTCGGTACCGGGTTCGAGATGGTCATCGCGGACCTGGCCTGGTTGTTGTACTCCTGATACGTGTACCCGCCCTGTCCTTTCGGCGTGTCTTCGACAGTCATTCCGGTGAGCGCGTCGACGACGTCGTCGGCGTCGGTCGACCCGTTCTCCTCGACGGCCTGGACGATCGACGAGGCCGCGGTGAACGTCCCGGAGGTGAAAAGGTCCGGAACGATATCGTACGCTCCGGTGTACATGTCGACGAAGTCGCTGTTGATGTCGTTGTCGTACTGGTTCCAGTGGTAGCGTGTCGTGAACGGGCCGAGTTCCGCGTCTCGAAGGTCCTCGGCGGTGAAGTCCTCGCCGAACACGCGCTGGGCAACGCCGCCGAGCGCCTGGTTCGAGATGAGCGTCGCGAAGCCGCCGAACATGCGCAGCCCGTAATCGCCGGAAAGGCCAGTGCTGAGGAACTGCGGAAGCGTCTGTACCGTGAACCCGCCGATGACGGCGTCTGCGCCGGCCTCGACGGCGTTTTCGTAGAACCCCTCGAACTCGGAGTAGCCCTGGGGAACGAACTCCTCGCCGACTATCTCGATGCCCTCGCCCTCCAGAACGGTCCGGTAGTTCTGAGCGACCGCACGTCCGAAGCTGTAGTCGGCGGCCATGATGAACACGCGTTCGACGTCGGTTTCGTTCGCGACGTACCGGCCGCCGCTCCGGGCGTCCATCGCGGTGTTCTCGCTCGCCCGGAACACGCGCTCGTGGCAGTACTGGCTGTCGGACGTGATGTCGGCGGCGGCCGCCGGGCCGGCGACGAAGGGCGTGTCCGTGTTACTCACCACCGTCTCGATAACCCGTCTGGCCGACCCTGACGAGGCCGTTCCGAACAGGATGTCTACGTCGCGGTTTTCGACGAAGTCAGTGGCGACTGACTGTGCCTGGTCGGCGTCGAACTCCGAGTCCTCGATCAGGAGTTCGTAGTCGTACTGGTCGCCCTCGATAGTCTCCTCGGTGGGAGAATCGACCGACAGCGGGTCCTGGTCGTGTTTGTACGCCAACCCCGAGAGGAACCCCCACAGGCTCTGCTGACCGTAGTAATCGACTGAAGTCGTAAGCGGTTGCATGATGCCGATGCGAAGCGATCCGCCGTCGCCGCCGCCGTCCTCCGAGAGACATCCTGCGGCGCTGGCGAGACCTATCGCACCTGCGCTTTTGAGTAACGACCGTCGAGTCGTGTGTGTCATCGTGTACCAATCCACGCACTAAACCCGCAAAGTCACCGGTGTTGATATACAAACCCGGCCGATCCGGCAACGGCTCTCCGCGGTCAGAGTCGGCGAAAACGGTCATTCCGTGGGCCATATACCCCAATCAGCCGAAACGCGGTGCCGGTCCTTCGGGGGTCGTCACCGCATCCTGGAACGACACACTATCGCCGATTTCGGCAGCGTCAGACAGCCGTGCCGTCAGCCGTGCGTCGCCGAGCGTGACCAGACCGACGTGGTACGGCGCGTCGAACCCGGCGGGAGCCACCTCGATCCTGCTGACCGAGTACACCGTGCCTTCCTCGGGGAGTTGAACCGTCGAGAGGTCACGCGACCCGCACCGAGCGCAGGCCGCCTTCGGCGCGGCGGTGACGTGTTCGCAGTCCGCACAGGTCTGGCCGAGCAAAACGCCGTCTTCGAGCGCCGCACGCCAGCCGTTGGTCGTGAGCCGACCGTCGGACCGGTAGGCGTCGAGGCTCTCGCTCATCGTGCCACCTCCCCGCGCTGGTCGGAGTCGCGCCGCGGGACGCTCTCCAGAACGCTGACTATCGTCGTCGCCGCGTCGCCGCCGAGGTTGTGTGCCAGGCCGACGTCGGCCGCCTCGACCTGCCGCCTGTCGGCGTCGCCGCGCAACTGCTCGGTCAGTTCGACGACCTGTGCGACTCCGGTCGCACCGATGGGATGGCCCTTCGCTTTCAGGCCGCCGCTCGGGTTGACCGGGATCTCGCCGCCCAGCGACGTGCGCCCCGCCGCGGCGGCCGGCCCGCCCTCGCCGTCTTCGACGAGGCCGAGTGCCTCCGTCGCTAGCACTTCCGCGCCGGTAAAGCAGTCGTGGAGTTCCACGACATCTACGTCGTCCGGTCCGACGCCCGCCGCCTCGTACGCCTGCCCCGCGGCGTCGCGGGCGGCCTGCGTCGCAGAGGGGTGGGCCTTGTCCGCGATCGGAACGATGTCTGTCGCGTGCCCGACGCCGGCGACGCGCACGGGGTCGCCGCTGAGCGTCTCGGCGGCGTCGGCGCTCGCGACGACGGCGGCGGCCGCGCCGTCGGAGAACGGACAGCAGTCGTGCAGGCGGAACGGGTCGGCGACGACGGGGCCCGAGAGCACCTCGTCGACGGCCGTCTCCGAGCCGAAATGCGCTCGCGGGTTCAGACTCCCGTGACGGTGGTTCTTCACGGCCACCGCCGCGAGTTGCTCGGGCGTCGTTCCGTACTCGTGCATGTGTCGCTTCGTCAACAGGGCGAACACGCCGGGGAACGTGAGGCCGGTCGGCCGTTCGTACGCCCCGTGTGCGGCGCTGGCAAAGATCCGCGTCATCGCGTCCGTCTCCTTGCCCGTCTCCGGCGAGCACCGCTCGACGCCGCCGACCAGAACTACGTCGTGCTGGCCCGCTTCGACCGCGCGCACGGCGTTTTTGAACGCGTTCGACGATGTCGCGCAGGCGTCCTCGTACCGCTGGCAGGGAACCCCGGCGAGACCGACATGAGACGCGAGCGTCGGCGCGAGGTGGCTTTCACCCTCTATCTGCCCGCCCATCGCATTGCCGAGGTAGAACGCGTCTACGTCGTCGGCCGTCGCACCGGCGTCGTTGAGCGCGGGAAGTGCGGCCTCGGCGAACAGGTCGGGAAGAGTCGATCCGTGGACGCCGAACGCCGTCATGCCGACGCCCACTACGTTTGCATCAGTCATGGTCACACACAGGAACTGGAGGTCGATAAGAGAGCAGGGTACTGTTCGAACCGCCCAATCACGACTCTAACTCCGTGAGCGCTCTCGCGACGCTCCGGACGACTTTTCGCTCGCCGCGGCGGAGGTTCTTCGAGATGGCCGTGTCGCTCACGCCGAACTCGTCGGCCAGGTTCTGGAGCGTCACGGCGCGGGGGTCCTCGTAGTAACCCTCCCGTACCGCCGTCAGCAGCGTCTCCCGCTCGACGGCCGAGAGGTCGCGACACCCGTTCAACATCGAAAGCGCGGGTTCGGCGTTGTCGAGGAGGTCGAACAGCTCTTCGGATTCGAACGACTCCCGGGATTCGACCGTGAACTCGTTGTTGCGTTCGAGGTCGGCGAGCGTGTCGTCGGCGACCCTGTCGTCGTCGAACCCGACTTCCCAGAGTTCGCTCCCGTCCTCGATGCGGAACGGCCCGGTGATGTAGCCGCCGTTCTCGCGGATCACTTTCATCGCGTTCGTCTGGTCGATGACCGTCCGGATCACGGCGTTGTCCTCGCGCTTGGAGAACAGCGAGCACTCCCGCATGTTCTCGTGGTTCCGAAGCGCAGTCAACCCCTGTTCTAACTCCTCGCGGTTCTCGCCGTCGACGGCGAGACGCGTCTCGAGTTGCTTCGAGACGCCGTCGAACTGCCAGTGGACAGCCGTAAACGCGACCTCGTAGTCGTCCGTCGTATCGATGAACGGACAGTCGTACTGTTCCATGTCCATGCCAACGTCGATCATACTATGATGTACCAAACGAGACCTCAATTATCTTTGGTGGTAGTACCGCCGAACCGGTTCTCGACCGCCGTTCGGTCTATCTTCTCCGGGCCGCTGGTCGGCATCTCGTCGACGAACGCGACGTGGCGTGGGTGTTTGAACCCCGCCAGGCGGCCGTCGAGGAACTCCCGGAGGCCCTCGACCGACAGCGTCGTCTCCCCCTGAATTACCGCTTTCCCGACTGCACCCCATACGTCGTCCGGGACGCCGATGACGACCACTTCCTCGACGTCCGGGTGGTCCGCCACGGCGTCCTCGACTTCCGGCGGATAGATGTTCTCCCCGCCGCTGGTGAACATGTTCTTCTTTCGCCCCTCGATGCTGTAGTACCCGTCCTCGTCGACCCGCGCGAGGTCGCCGGTCGACACCCAGCCGAAGGCGTCGTCGCCGTCGCTCGCCCGTTCTCCGAACGTCGCCCGTTCTCCGAACGTCGCCCGGGACTCCGACTCGTCGCGCCAGTACCGGTCGGCCGCGTGCGGTCCGGCGAGTTCGAGTTCCCCGATCGCTCCGTCATCGACCGGTTCGCCCCGCTCGTCGACGATTCGGACGTCCGTGTGCATCACGGGCTTGCCGATGGTCCCCGTCTTCCCCTCGGGCCATCCGTCCGGCATGGTGAAGTTGTTCGGACCACATTCGGTGAGGCCGTACCCCTGCGAGAGGTCGACGCCCCGGTCGCGCCAGGCCCGGATCGTCGCGTCGCGACAGGGACCGCCGCCGCTCTTGACGAACCGGAGCGACGAGAGGTCCGTCGCGTCCCAGTCGTCGTGTTCGGCCATCATGCGCAACACCGCTGGCACGGCGACAAACAGCGTCGCCCCCTCACCCTCGATCATCGTGAGGACGGTTTCGGGGTCGACGTCCCGACAGATGACCACGGTCCCACCGAGGTGGAAAAGCGGTATCGTCAGCACGTTCCAGCCCCCGGTGTGGAACATGGGAAACACCATCGGCGTCACGTCGTCGGGTCGAAGTCCCCACGCCGTGATGGTGTTAAACGAGTTCCAGGCGACGGTTCCGTGGGTCAACACCGTCTCCTTCGGCGTTCCCGTCGACCCGCCGGTGTGGAGAAACATGCAGGGATCGTCTAACCCCAACTCGGGGCCGTCGACCGGCGTGTCGTCCGTCGGAAGCGCGTCGGCGTAGGCCGGGGCGTCTGCGGTTGGCGGGTTCGCGATCTCGTCTGCGACCCGGGCTTCCGCCGGTTCATCAGTGGTAACTGTGTCGTCGCCCGCCGACAACACTACCAGATCGCACGGCACTTCGCCGTCGACCGCCTCGCGGACCGGCCCGAGGAACGGTTCTTCCACGACGAGGAGGTGCGGGTCGACCCTGTCGAGTAACTCGTCCATCTCGGCCGGTGCGAGGCGGTGCGAGAGCGGCGCGAGCACCGATCCGGTCTTCCCCCCGGCGAAAAAGAGGTCGACGAGCTCCGCGCGGTTCCGGGAGACGACGGCGACGCGGTCGCCCTTCCCGACGCCGTGTTCGCCGAGCAGTCTGGCGGTCCGATTGGCCCGCGCGTCGAGGTCGGCGTACGTGTACGACTCGCCGGTCGTCGCGTCCGTCAGACCGACAGTGTCCGGCGACAGCGCGGCCCTTCGCTCGCTCCAGGCCCCGACCCAGTCGTACGGTCGCTCGCCGTGGTCGTGGACCGTCATACGTGGCTGTCCAGGAACCCGAGAAGCGTCTCGTTGACGGCCTCCGACTGCTCGATGAAAAAGAGGTGCGGCCCGCCCTCGAACGGCTCGAAGCGAACGTTCGGGAGGCCGTCGGCGAGCAGTTCGCCGTTCTCAAACGGGACGACCCGGTCAGCGGTGCCGTGTGCGACCAGCGCCGGGATCTCGATCTCCTCCAGCCGGTCGCTTACGTCGAACGCTCCGACGGCGGCGAGTTGCGCCTCGCGCGCGGCCTCGACGGCGTCGCCCGCCAGTCGCCAGTCGACGATCCGCTCCAGCAGATCGTCGTTCGCCTCGCGGAACTCGTCGGTCATCGCCGGTGCCATTCGGTGACGGATCACCTCGCGCTCGTCGTACCCCTCCGGTTCGGCGACCATCCGCCGCTGCACCGCCTCTGACGCCTCCACGGCCTCGTCCCCGCCCGGACTCGTACAGAGCAGGGAGAGCGTCGCCGCCCGGTCGTGGTCAAGAGCGTACCGTTGGGCGATCATCCCGCCCATGCTCGCGCCGACGACGTGCGCGCTCTCGGTTCCGCGGTCGTCTAGGACGGCCTCTAGGTCGCTCGCCATCTCCGCGACCGTGTACGGCCCGTCCGGCGCGTCGGAGTCTCCGGTCCCGCGGTTATCCCACACTATCGTCTCGTACCGCTCGGCGAGGGCCTCGCGCTGCCACTGCCACATCCACCGGCCGTAGCCCAGTCCCTCCACGAGGACCACCGTCTCGGCGTCGGCCGGGCCGTCGACCTCGTAATAGATGTCGACGTCACCGTTGGTAGCGATCGACATACCCGTGAATCGGTCGGGACGCTAATGAAATGCCGAGTTCACATATCAACCGACCGTCCGAACGTTGCCGCGCGAACGCCCCGAGACCGAGAGTAGTCACAGAAACGGTTTACAGCTGATCGCATCGCTGTCGTGCGATCAGGGGTGCATTGACTTTCAGTGACTACTATAGCGCCTCGGTTCAGCTAAACCAGAACGCGCTCCAGTTCGACGGCGGCCCCCTCGTCGGCATCGAACTCGCCGACCGCCCGACCGAGACAGACGGCGCTTCCGTTCGGGAGGTAGCAGGTGACGAGCGTCCCGTCCTCGCGTGCGGCGTCGTCGGCGTCGATGACGCCGGGCGCGTACACCTGCGCGCCGTTTGCCACCTCCTCGGCCGCGCTGGGTGCGATAGTGACGCTCGGCAGATGCGCAAGGGCGCGCTCGGCCGGTTCGACCACGTCCCGGAGAAGCCCCTCGTCGCCGTCGTCCGCCCAGAACGCGAGACCGTCTGCTAGGTCGTGTAGCGTCGAGAGAGCCGTGTCGTCGAACGGATCCGTCGCCGTCCGGCGGAGATGACCCATGTGCGCGCCGGTCCCGAGCGCCAGCCCCAGGTCGTGACAGAGTTTGCGGACGTACGTGCCGCTCTCACAGCGCACGCGCAGGAGCGCCTGGCGGTCTGTCGCCTCCAGCACCTCGATGTCGTACACCTCGCGGACGCGCAGGTCCCGCACGACCGCGCTCTTGCGCGGCGGTTTCTGGTACAGCGGTCCCTCGAACTCGGCGGCGACGGCCTCGACGTCGGCCGGCACCGCGTCGTGGACTTCGAGCACGGCGACGTACTCTTTCGCCCCTTCGAGAAAGACCTGCGCGAGGCGGGTCGCGTCGCCGAGCAGCGTCGGTAGACAGCCCGTCACTTTCGGGTCGAGCGTTCCCGCGTGGGCGGCCTTGTCGACGACGTCCTCGCCTACCCGGTCGGCGACCATGTCGCGGACCCAGGCGCTGACCTGATGTGCCGACGGTCCCGGCGGTTTATCGAGGTTGACGACGCCGAACTCGAGCAGTTCGGCGGGCGTCCGGTCGTCGGGTGGCGGACGAAGCGTCATCAGAAATCGTACGTGACGCCGGTGACCGGGTACTTGCCCTCGTCGCCGTCCGGTTCGTACGCGTCGACCGCGTCGGAGAGGATCCGAAACGCCTGGTCCTCGTCCCATCGAGCGGTGTTCAGCGAGACGTCGTAGATCGAGAGGTCCGCGATGTCGATACCGTAATACTCCCGGTAGCGCTGGGCCTCGCTCTCCTCGCGCGTCTCGGTTTCCTCACGTGCGCGGTCGGCGGACTTGTCCTCGCGGTCGGCGATGCGGTCGGCGCGGACGGAAAGCGGCGCGTCGAGCCAGAATCGGAGATCGGCTTCGTCGCCGGCCAGCCAGCCCGACAGCCGCGATTCGAGCACGACGCCGTCCCGGTCGACGGCGATTTCGCGCAGGCGGCGGTCGAGGTCGCGGTCGATCTGGTCGTCCTCCTCCGCGAGTTCGTTGAACTCGGCCAGCGAGAGGTCGCGTTCGTCGGCCAGCGACCGGAAGATGTCGCCGCCGCTTACGTGTTCGAGGTCGAACTCGTCGGCGAGTCGCTCAGCGTTCGTACTCTTTCCGCTCCCGGGAGGACCGGAGACGGTTAGTAACATACCCTATGTCCGCGGTAGGTAGTAAAAGGGATTGTGAACTCGGCTCCGCCGAGCGAGTTCAGGTCGAGGGTGTCGTCTGCAGATTCAGCGATTTCCGGATCAGCTGGGTGAACCCCATCGAGCAGAGGAAATACCAGACGATCCACGCCTGCATGGGACCGACGACGCCTTCCTTCCAGCTCACCTCGCCGTGCATCGGCATGACGATAGTCGCGTCGCCGATAGCCGGGTCGCTGATCTTGAAGTACATCCACAGGAAGAAAGGAATGGTGAGCAGGAAGATCCACACCATCGGACGGAACTGCTCTTTCATCATTCCCATCTGGTCGCCCATGGCGTCCATCTGCTCTTCACGGATCTTCTCCAGAGCCTCGTCGTCGCCGCGTTCTTTCGCGGCCTGCTGTTTCTCCTTGATCGCCTGCATCTGTTCCTGATACTCGGACATCTTCTCCATGTTCATCAGGTTCGACTGCAACAGCGTCGAGTACAGGCCGGTGAGCATCGCTATCGAGAGGATGACCGCGTAGAACGGCATCGTCTGGGTCAACGGCGAGAGCAACACGTCGATAGCTCCCCCGACCGCGTCGCGAACCGGCGAGTAGTAGTACCCGACCATCATGCCGAGTGCGGCGACGCCGGCCAGTTTGTCGTACTTGGACCAGCTAGAGTCGGAGTCCGAGCCGTCGCTCGTCTCCGAACCCACATCGGTGTCGACCGTTGTGGTGACCGTTCCGTCCTCGTCGAGTACTTCGTCGACGGCCCCGGGGTTGGCGAGTTCGAACCCCTCGTCGCCGCTGACGAGTATTCCCTTCTCGATGAGGCGGCCCCACTGACCGCTCGTGAGGTCGCCGCGAACGTCGCCCCACTCGACCTCGCCCCCGTTGGCCTTCGTCTCGCGGCGAACCGCCGCGATGGCGTCGGCCATCGTCACGTCCTCCTCGATGAGGGACTCTACTTTCTCCGCTGTCCGTGCCATTGTCGGAGTCTAAGAGTCGGTCTGTAATCAACCTTTTACCTTGCGCCCGCGAGAACAGTGGATCAGATCGGGCGGGAGACACCGCCGTTTACGTTCCGAACGACGAACCCAACCGTCTCCACTACGCCTCGGATTCGACCGTATCGCGAACGTCGGACCACACCTCGTCGGGCGTCTGCTCGCCGTCGATCCGAGCGAGTTCGCCTTCCTCCTCGAAATGCTCGATAACCGGCTCCGTGTTCTCCTCGTACACGTTGATTCGCTCGCGGACGGTCTCCTCGGTGTCGTCGTCGCGCTGGATCAACTCGCCGCCGCACTCGTCGCAGACGCCCTCTTCTGCCGGCGGGTTGAACTCGACGTGGTAGTTCGCGCCGCACTCGTCGCAGACGCGCCGGCCCGTGAGCCGGTCGACGAGTTCGTCCTTGTCGACGTCCAGATACAACACTACGTCGAGGTCGGTGATCTCGTCTAGGTACTCGGCTTGCGCGAGGTTCCGCGGATACCCGTCGAGCACGTAGCCGTCGGCCTCGTCGAGCGCGGTCTTGACGATCTCGTTGACGACCTCGTCGGGGACGAGTTCGCCGGCGTCCATGTACGCGCGCGGCGTGTCGTACTCCGTGTCCAGATGGCTGATGTCCATGTCCTTGTTCGCGCGGAGGGCGTCGCCGGTGGTGACGTGTTCGACGCCGAACTCCTCTACGATGTTGCTACTCTGCGTCCCCTTGCCAGCCCCCGGCGCACCGAGGATCAGGATGTTCGGGTTGCTCATGGTCCGACTTCACTCTCCCGCGGTAAATGTTTGAAGGATTCCGACATCGGGTGCCGTCGAGACGCCGGGCGTTTTTCGTCCCCGCCCCACGTACGGTCACGCATGACCGTGTTCGACGCCGCGACGCCAGCTGAGCGCCGGAAACTGTTCGCGGACGCGATCACCGCACACCGCGAGCGAGACAGCGCCTTCCTCACGATAGAGGCGGAGACCGATCCCGACGACCTCGCGCCGTGGGTCCAGGTGAGTCAGGACCGGATCAATACGGACTGCACCGACGACGAACTGGACCGGCTGAAGGATATCCTCGGCGAGTTCCCTTCATTCACGATCGACGAAGTCACCCGGCCCGAGGAGGCGGACGGCACGAACGTTCGGATCGTCGGGCGCGGCGACGCCAACCGCATCGCGCAGTTCGTCGACCGAGCCTTCGTCGACGCGTTCGACCTCTCCGAGGAGTACCGCGCCTGGGTGGTGGAGATATGAACCCACCGACAGGCTATCGTTCGTGTCCGGCAGAGCGAAGGCGACTCGGAAACTACGTACGCGCTCTTCCCCACGCGAAGGGCTGTTCGGCTGAACGCCTAATCCGGGATTTCTCCGGCTAAGACGGCCATAACAAAGGACGCTTCTCTGGTAACACGGGTGTATGCTCACAGTTGCATGCGTTACGGGAGGGGTGGCCCGATGAGTGGCGCGCTCACGGTTCCGCTGCAGTTCAGCGGCCAGTTCCTGCAGTGGGCCATCGTGTTCTTCGTCCTCGCCATCATCGCCGCCGTCGTCGGATCGCGGGGTGTCGCCGGGATCAGCATGGAGATCGCCCGGATCTTCATCGTCGTCTTCATCATCCTGGCGATAGTCACGCTGCTGTTGTAGCCGACGACGGCTGAGCGGACTTTTTTGACGCGGCGTCAGACCGGGAGCCGACTCCGAAAGACGGTCCAATGGTCTACCTCGAACGGCAGAGAGATCATCGCACTGTCGTCACGGGTGTCGCGACTCGGACGCCGCGGGTTAGAACTCCGACAGCGTGGTGCGCCGTCGGGTTGCCTGAGGTACGTTCGTGATGAGAACTTCCGCTACCTCGCCGCGCTCGTCGCCGTCGCTGTTTATCGCCCGGGTCGCATCGACCACGTCCACTTCGAACGACGGCAGGTCCTCGTACAGGTCCGCAACCGGCGGGGAGTTCGAGACGACGACGTGGACGCCCTCGTCGTCGAGCGCCGCGGCCAGGTCGCGGAGGCGGCGCTGGTCGTCCTTGTCGAACCCGTCGGCGTGATAGTCGTTGAAGTTCGCGGTGGTCGAAACCGGCTGATAGGGCGGATCGAAGTAGACGAGATCTCCCGCAGTCGCTTCCGTCAGCACGTACTCGAAGTCGTCGTTGTTGATCGTCACGCCGTCTAGCGTCTCGCTCGCCGCACGGATCCGCTCCGCCTGCACCCAGTTCGGATTCGCGTACCGGCCGACTGGGACGTTGAACTCCCCGTCGGCGTTCTCGCGGTAGAGGCCGTTGAAGCAGGTCCGGTTCAAATAGAGGAGGAGACTCGCCTCGCGAACGGACTGTGTCTCGGTTTTCTCGGCGACCCCGTGAAGTTCGTTGAACTCGTCGCGGGCGTCGTAGTAGTAGTCGTCCGAGTGTTCGTGCGTCCGGTTCTCCGCGACGAGCGCGTCCGGCGACTCGCGGATGACCCGGTAGAAGTTGACCAGTCGTTCGTTGATGTCGTTGATCGTCCCCCCGTCTGGGTCGACGTGGAAAAACACCGCGCCGCCGCCGACGAAGGGTTCGTGGTAACGGTCGGGATCGACCGGGAAGCGAGCAGTTATCTCCGAGAGAAGTTGGCGTTTGCCGCCCGCCCACTTCAGGACAGGTTCGACCATCTATCTGACCGTGACCACCCATCGTAATAACTCTACTACTCTCCGTCAGCGGCGATCCCTCGTGTTTGTCACCGGCGGGAGGCCGCTTTCTCCTCGGTTTGAAATGTCGATATAGATATAGGTGACCCGATCTGACGCCTCATCTTTCGAGTAGCTATTCGACCGTAAGATCGTCTCTATTCGACAGTTGGCGCTGCGTTTATCCCCTAATAGCTCATTTCCCCATCTACTGAACGAAGGTAGTAACCCGTTTCCCGTGCGCGGACCGAACCGGACAACAAGGCTAGATGTCGGATCCAATTCACTGCTCCGTCCCGTTCATCGAGTCATCTGTCCGCACACTGAAAACCCCAGCAGTGAACGGGTGACGTTGGTCCTTCGACGACCCGGTCCGACCTGCGGCGAGGACGTGCTGATTTCGACCACTCTACACCATGCTAACTTCAAAGAATGCCGATCGTACTGACGTACTGAGTCTCGAAAGCGGTCTGCGAGCCCTTCAGTCGAGTTCTGAGTTCCGCGGGCCCGTCGAGGAACTCGATGGACACGAGTCCAACGACCATCTGGCGCTCATCTACGAGAACCAGACGGAGCAGTTCGCGGCCGCGGTGCCGTTTACGCGCCAGGGGCTCGAACGCGACGAGCGGTGCCTGTACATCGTCGACGAGAACTCGAAAGAGGACGTGATGACCGCGTTACGGGAGGGCGGCGTCGACGTCGACGCCGCGCTGGAATCCGGGGCGCTGACGATCCATTCGAAGCAAGATACCTATCTCCGGGACGGGTCGTTCGACCCGGACGAGATGATCGAGTTCCTCTCGGAGACTATCGCTGCGGCCCAGGAGGAGTACGAAGCGCTTCGGGTCACCGGCGAGATGACGTGGATCTTGGGCGACGATCCCGAAATGGACGACCTGATCGAGTACGAGGGGAAACTCAACCGACTCATTCCCGACGAGAACTGCATTGCGCTGTGTCAGTACAATCGAAAGCGGTTCCCGGCAGAGATCATCCGCGACATCGTCAAATCCCACCCACATCTGATCTACGACGGGATGGTCTGCCAGAACTTCTATTACACGCCGCCCGAGGAGTTTTTCGGCCCGGAACGGCCGGATCGCGAGGTCGATCAGATGATGCGGACGCTCGGTGACCGCACCGAGGCGCGGACCACGCTCCAGGCTCGCGAGCGGTCCCTCCGAACCCTGTACGATGCGATGTCCGACCCGGACCTCTCGTTCGATGAGAAAATGACTGCACTGCTGGAGGTGGGGCGCGAGCGGTTCGGCCTCGACATCGGGTTCTTCGCGCGGGTCGACGACGAGACGTTCGAAGTAGTCGACGTTGTCGGATCCCACGACGAGATCCGGTCGGGGTCAGTAGCGACTCTGGAGGACACCTACTGTCACCGCCTACTCGGTTCGAGCGACCCCCTCGGCGTGACGGACGCGCCGTCCCAGGGATGGAAAGGAGACCCTGCGTACGAGAAGTACGAACTCGACGCGTATCTGGGAACCACCGTCACTGCTGGGAAGGACACGTACGGAACGCTGTGTTTCGCCTCCAAAGACTCACACAGCGGGACGTTCACCGACGATGAGTACACGTTCCTCGAATTCATGGGCCAGTGGCTGAGCAACGAACTCGAACGGACACGGCGGGAGGACCGGCTGGCGGCGCTCAACGACCTAACACAGGAGTTGATGAACGCCGAGACGGCCGCGGAGGTAAGCGACTACGTCATCGACGCTGCAAGCGACCACCTCGATCTTCCCGTCGCGAGCGTCGCGCTGTACGATCCCGCGGACGGATCGCTGGAGCCCGAAGCGTCGACCGACCACGCAGCGGATCTGGTTCGGGCGACGTCCGCGTTCGACACGGGGCAGGGGATCGGCTGGCAGGCGTTCGCCGAGAACAAGCGAAAGCAGACGCTGGACCCACTCCGCAAGACCGACGAGGTACTCCACCCGCGGGTCACGGAAGTCGTCGCCCTTCCGCTTGGTACTCACGGCGTGTTACTCGCCGGTTCGACCGGGAACGGCGGGTTCGGCCAGGCCAACCTCGAATTCGTCGAAACCGTCGCAGGCAACGTCAACGCGGCGCTGGACAGAGCCAACCGCGAACAGCAGTTGCACGAGCGCGAGAACCGCCTCGAAGAACAGAACGGATCGCTCGAACGGCTTCGACGGATCAATACGACCATCCGGCGGATCGACCAGGCGCTCGTCAGCGCGTCGGGGCGTGCCGAGATCGTCGACGTCGTCTGTCGCGAACTGACGGACGCCGGTCCGTACGAACTCGCGTGGTTCGGAAAACACGACCCGGTGACCGGCGAGCTAACGCCGAACGCTTCTGCCGGCGCGAAGAACGGCTATCTCGATGCAGTTCACATAGACGCCGGCGGTTCTACCGACGGTGGCCCCCCGTCAGTCCGGGCAGCCAGAACAGGGACGCCCCAGGTCGTAAACAAGATACTCGAAGACCCGCCGTTCGAGCCGTGGCGACGGGCGGCGCTCAGTCGCGGCTTTCACGCCGTCATCTCCTTACCGCTGGTCCACGAGGAGACGCTGTTCGGCGTTCTCACCCTCTACGCCGACCAGTCAGGCGTCTTCGACGACCTCGAATGGACCGTCCTCGACGAGTTGAGCGACACCATCGCGTACGCTATCAACGCCGTCGAGAGCAAGAAGGCGCTTGTCAGTAACGAGGTGACGGAGCTGAAGTTCTCCCTCTCGGACACCGACAACGGTATCGTCGAACTGGTGGACGAAACCGGCTGTGAGTTCGCCTACGAATACGCTGTTCCGCAGGCAAACGGCAGAGTACGCGGTTTTTTCACTACCTGCGGCGTCTCCCCCGACGTAGTTCGGGACTACGTCTCCAGTTTGCCCGTCGACGGGCTCAAACTCCTTTCGGACCGAACTGAGGACGGGAAACAGATCTGTCTGTTCGAGGCAGAACTGACTTCGGAAAGCCTGGTCGATACCGTTCTGGCACACGGCGGCCGGATCAATGAGTTTCAGGTGACGGACGACGACGCGATAGTCTCGTTGCACGTCGCCGCCGACGCCGAGATCCGCGAGTTCGTCTCTGCGTTCAAAGCCGAATGCCCGGCCGCGGAAGTCACCGCCAAGCGAACCCGTGAACGGCCGGAACGAACTCAGACCGAGTTCCACGCCACGCTGACCGACGAACTCACAGCGCGTCAGTTAGAGACGATACAGACGGCGTATTTCAGCGGCTACTTCGAGAATCCCCGGACCAGAACCGGCAGCGAGATAGCAGCGAGCATGGACATCACCCAGCCGACGTTCAACAACCACCTGCGCGCCGCACAGCGGAAACTGTACCGCCAACTGTTCGAGGCGAAGTCGAGGTAGCGGCCGAGTCGATCCCTTTTCTACCGAGCCGTAACGTCCGGACTGTTCGAGTCCCGAGCGAGCGCCAGAAACAGCAAGGTGCGGTCAGAACGGGGTAGAACATACTGGTACTTGCACGCAACGGGGAGCGTGAACGTTGCCCACTCTTCCGGATCTGAATCCGCAGGTCGTCGAGTACGTCATCAGTGACGGTCCCCAGTTCGACCGATTCGAATGAGTCACCGAGGGTTCGACCGGACCGCGGTACTCGCAGTCGCTGACCCGGTCGTGGGCGTCGGTGTCTCGGGTATGTGATGGAGAGAGCAGAGCTACAGAAACAGAACGTCGCGACTGTCGTCTTCACACAGCCACACCGTTCCGTTCGGTGTCGGAACCGGGTCAGAGCTATCCGACCTCAGTACGGGATACTCGGTGTTCACGCCGAGGGAGACTGTCTCGACGAGAGCCGGCAGTTCGCCCGTGACGCGGAGAAACGCGAAACCAACAGTGAGACTCGCCAGTCACCGTGAACGATACGACTCGTCTCGTGAAAGAAAAAGCGAAACGCCGTGGTCGGCGGAAATGCCCGCCGACCAACTCCGAACGGGCCGAGGCCCGTTCTACCCGAACATCTGGCGCATCATCGGGTGCATCTCCATGAGTTGCTCTTCTGCGATCTCCTCGTACAGCTTGTACGTGATAGAGACCGTCAGCAGCAACCCGGTACCGGAGACGCCGCCGATGGTGCCGAGCATGTTCGCCATGACCGCGAGCAGTCCGACGAGAGCGCCGCCGATGACGGTGACCTGCGGAATGTACCGCTCCATCACCTTCTCGATGACGCCGATGTTCTGTCGGAAGCCGGGGATCTGCATCCCGGAGTTCTGGATCTGCTTCGCCGTGGCTTCGGGGCCCATGTCGGTCGTCTCGACCCAGAAGATGGCGAATATCGCTCCGCCGACGATCATGAACGTCAGGTCGATGCCGATGCGGATGAGCACCTGCCAGGTTTCCTGTGTGACTCCGGACCACCACATCCAGTCTTCCGGTCGCTGGATCGGTGCAAT
Organism: Halostella sp. PRR32; assembly: GCF_034808085.1. Classification (NCBI taxonomy): domain Archaea; kingdom Methanobacteriati; phylum Methanobacteriota; class Halobacteria; order Halobacteriales; family Natronoarchaeaceae; genus Halostella; species Halostella sp. PRR32. The sequence continues at coordinate 780,590 of NZ_JAXHGL010000001.1, read as the reverse complement.
GTAGTAGAACAGGCCGCCGACCGGCTGGCCGTCGGCGTACACACCCAGCCACGATGGCATCTCCATCGTACTCTGGAGGATCTGTCCGAGGAACTGCAGGTTCGCCTGCAGCGCGCGGACGAGGATCATCGGCAGGACGCTCGCGTAGATGAGCTTGACGGGGAAGCGACCACGTGCGCCTTTCACGCGAGCGTGGCTCAGGGGTATCTCGACCCGGACGCTTTCCGCGTACACGACGATTGCGAAGATGAGCAACGTCGTCAGCAGCGCGAGCAGTTGGCCCTCACCGAGGATCAGCGCGTACAGACCCTGACCGGCGATGGGACCGATTGCGGTCTCGCCGACGGCGATATCGTACCAGCTCATCAGCAGGCCGTTCGAGCCGATGAGACCGCCCATCAGTCGCTGGCTCACGCCGGCGATGATGAACAGGCCGATCCCGCTGCCGACGCCCCACTTCGAGATGATCTCGTCCATGAACAGGATGAGGATACCGCCGACGATGATCTGGCCGAATATGACCCACTGGACGGCACCCGGTCCGAGCGACGTACCGCCGAGATTGATCGTTCCCGCGGGCAAGAAGCCGCCGGTGAACACCATCGGCGCGGCGGTGAGGACCGTCATGACGACGACCAGCACCTTCTGGAGACCCTGATACAGGATCTGGTCGCGCGGATCGTCGGTGTCTAGTCCGAGCAGATTCGCACCGCCGAGCAACTGCAAGACGATGCTCGCAGTGACGATCGGTCCGATACCGACTTGCAGGACCGACCCCTGCGACCCGGCCAGGATCGACCGGAACTGTTGATAGATGTCACCGCCACCGCCGGTCGCGAGACCGTACAGCTGTACGTTCGTTAAGAAGAAATACAGCACCAGTACGCCCGCGGTCCAGCCTAGTTTCCGTTTGAACGGTACGTGCCCTTCCGGTCGCTCCACAGAGGGCATGCGGGTAAGGACCGGTTCGGCAGCCTCCTTCCATCCCATGTCTTACTCTCCGTCTTCGTCGGCTTGGGATACGTCTTCTGGTTCGTCGTCGGCCGTTTCGGCGCGGTCGCTGAGAACGGCCTCGCCGCCCGCTTCCTCGACGAGCGCGCGAGCGCTCGCGGAGAACGCGTCGGCGACGACCGTCAGTTCGTTGCGGACCTGTCCGTTACCGAGTACCTTCACCGCGTCGGCCTCGTACCCGTCCTCGACGATGTCGCGTACGTCGAGTTCGTAGCCGCCGTCGGTCTCCTCGGCGAGGTCGTCCGCCGCGTAGACGACGGCGTCCTCGTCGAGTTTCTGGACGTCGATAGTCAGGACCTCCTCCTGAACGGACTGCGGCCGTTTGAAGCCGTGTTTGCCGAGCGGTTCGTAGTTGTGGAACTCGTGCTTGTCGCGGCCTGCGCGCCCGCGCCCGCCCCGATGGCCGGCGCCGCGGCGGTTCTTGTGACTACCGCCGCTGTGCGTTCGAGAGCCGCGCTGGCGTCGTTTCTTACTGGTCATTGTTATCGCATCGATGTGAGGAGGTCGTCTATCTCCTCGGTCGTGTGTTTCCCGAGTTGGCCGCCCTCCGCGGTCGGCTTCTTGACGCCCTCGTGGCCCTTCCGCGGGGCGTGCAGGCGAAGCACCGGCGCGAGGCCTTCGTCTCGGAGGGTCGTCTCCTCGTCGACGAGAGCGTTCGCGAGAGCGGTGATGTCATCGTACTCGGTGTGCTCGTCGATCCACTCGTCGTCGACATCGGCGTCCCCTTCGAGCGGTTCCGCTCGGGTACGCAGCAGCGTCTCGACGGACTCCTGACTCGGCTGCCCGTGAGCAACGTAGTCGTTGACCTTCGTCACCATCCCCTCGTACGTGGGGGTTTCCGGCACCAGAGCGCAGTGGTTCACCGCGTGGATGTTGAGCATCTCCAGGGTGTCCTGGATGTCGTTGTTCATGTCGACTTCGCCGCGGACCTGAACGACCGCCTTCATTATTCGATCACCTCTCGCTGCTCGAATGCGTGTTGCGGGACGCGCGCCTCGGCCGTGTTGCGAAGCGCGTTGAACGTCGCCTTCGCGAAGTTGACCGTGGTGCGCGTGTTCCCGGAGCTGCGTGTCCAGGCGTCCTCGATCCCGGCCAGTTCCAGCACGTTACGGACCGTCTCACCGCCGGCGAGACCCAGACCGCGCGGGGCGGGCCGGAGCTCGACCTCGACGCTGCCGGCCTTGCCCGTGGCGCGTAGCGCAACCGTGTGCGGACGGCCGCAGCCACACTCCCAGGACCCGCAGCCGCGGGAGACGTTGATGATGTTCAGCTTGGCGATACCGATCGCCTTCTGGATGGCGGCACCGACCTGGTCGTCGCGACCCTCGGCGTACCCGACGAACCCGTCGCGGTTGCCGATGGCGACGACGCAGCGGAACTTCACGCGCCGTCCGGAGTCAGTCATTCGCTGGACCATGTTGATGTCCAGCACTTCGTCTTCCAACCCCGGCAGGAGCTGGTCGGTGACTTCCGGCTCCTTCAGCGGGAGACCGGAGTTGAGGGCGTCTTGCATCGTCGTGATCTCGCCCTCCTGTACTTGCTTTCCGAGCCGGGTGACGGGTTCCCAGCCGCTATCGTTGTAGTTATCGCCGCTCATAGCTCTTGGAGTGTTTCGCGCACTTCGTCGAAGTGCTCCGGCAGTTCGGTGGCGTCGAAGTCCCCGCTGTACAGCGGCTCGTCGAGCTGTTCGGCGTACTCGGCGATGTGTTCGCCGCGGTTACGCGACCAGTCAGCGAGCACGTCATCGCTGTGAGGGATCTCGAGGCCAGCGTCTATCGCACCTTCCTGAATGGCGAACACCTTGTTTCCGGGTGTCGCCGTGTTGAGGCCGATGTCGAGAACTGCTTCCTCGACATCCGCGTCTAACGCGCGCTTGCCAGCGAGAAACCCGGTCAGGTACGCGGCGGGCAGGTTCCCCGTGGGAGCCTCCCAACCGTGTTCCGCCAGGTCGCTGGAGTGTGCGCTCGCGATCGTTTCGTCGCCGTCGGGGCCGGGGGTCACCAGCTGCGCCGTAGTGTGCTTGTTGCTCTTGCGAGCGACAAGCCGGGGTTTCCCGGATTTCAGCAGGCGCAACCTCTGATGGTAATCTGTCCGGACCTCACGGCGGCGCCGCATCGGCACCTTGTATCGTGGTCCTGTCGCCATTATTGGTCTCCGTAGTGGTCGTCAATGTAGTTCAACAGGCGCTGAACGCTCCGGAACTCGCCGCCGCGAGACTTGTTGTAGAGGTCTCGGTACTGCGAGGACGTGATCTCGCCCTCGGCGCGGAGTTCCTTCAGTTTAGCGCGCTGTGCGCGAATCCGTTCCTGCCAGTCGTCTTTGGGGTCCTGTCGAGCGCCGGCGGTCCCCTTCCGGGAACCGGGGCCCTTCTGGTGGCCGTACGAGCGCTTCTTCTGGCGCTCGCGTGCGCGACCCCGCGAATTGCCCTGCTTTTCCTCTGCCTGAATCGTTCCCTGGTCTACGAGCTCGCGGATGTCTTCGCGGGTGATCGCCTCCGCGATGTCGCCCTGGGCCTCGGGGTCGAACCAGACGCGGTTCTTCCCGACGTCCAGCACGTCGGACGCGAGTCGCTTCTGTGCGGATAGGTCACTCATCGTCTGTCACCTCGACTTCCACGTACGTCGGATTGAGTACGCGGATGTCCTGGTCTTCGGCCTGTTCTTCGATCCGCTCGCGCTTGCGAGCACCGACCTTCGAGGCGATGCGGACCGCCTCGCGGTCGCCGTCGACGCCCTCGAGGTCGTCGACGTTGTGAACGTGCACCTCTTCGAAGCCGCTGGGGTGCTTGCCGCGCACCTCGGTCGGCGTTCGGAAGCCGGCCTGGACAGTGTCGCCCTTGCCTTTGATGCCGCGGCGCTGCTTGGAGAGCGTACCGCGGGGGCGTCGCCACGACGTGGACACGCGCTTTTTCTTGTGGTGGTCCTGGCGGTTGAACTTCGGCTTACCGACGCGCTTGCGCTCGGTGAGCAGCCGTTCTTCTTCCTCGCTCAGGTCCGGTTTCTTCTCTGCGAGACCGCGAGGCTGGAGTTCGGTTTCGACCTCCTCTTCGGCTTCCGCCTCTTCCTCGGTCTCGTCTTCTATCTCCGCCTCGGTCTCCTCGGTGACTTCGAGGTCGCCGACGTCGGCCTTGATACGGGCGGCGAGCGCGTTACCCACGCCGTCCGCCTGAGCCAGTTCGTCCTGGCTCGCGCCTTTCACGTCTTCGACCGAATCGAAGCCGGCGTCTCGGAGGGCGTCAGCCTTGCTCGCGCCGACGCCGCTGATGTCTTCGAGTTCCTCTGGTTCTTCGTCTGCCATCTATCAGGCACCTCCTGTCGGCTTCTCGGTGATGTACACGCCGTCCTGGAAGACGCGGGCGTCCTTGTCCGTGACGCGCGTGGTCTGTTCGATGTCCGCGGCGGTCTGACCGACGTCTTCGATGTCGGGGCCGCGGAGCACGAGTTCCTCGTCGTTCACTTCGACCTCGGTGTCGCCGTGGACCGGCGTTCGCCGAGGCGCTTTCTCGCCGAGGAAGTTCTCGATGACGACCTCGTTGTTCTCGACGTTGACCTGCATCGGGAAGTGAGAGTAGAAGACTTCCATCTTGTACTCCCACCCCTCGGTGACGCCGTGGAACATGTTCTCGACGTGGCTCTCGAACGTGCCGAGCGTCGACATGGTCTGGGCGTCGTCCTCGTCGCTCTCGACGACGACGGTGTCGCCGTCGACCGAGACCGACACGTCGGGGTACCAGAGGCGTCGCGTGATACTACCTTCGGGTCCCTCGACGGTAATGTCGAGGTGGTCTACCTCGGCGCTTACCTCGTCCGGGATCTGTAGTTCTGTTCGCGGCATTGTTAGTAGACGTATGCGATGACCTGGCCGCCGATGCCCTGGTCGCGGGCCTCGTAGTGGCTCATTACGCCGTGACTCGTCGTCACGATGAGCGCACCGTAGTCGCGGGCGGGGAGGAACCGCTTCTCCCACTTCTCGAACTCGTCCGCGCCCGCGGAGTAGCGGGGCTTGACGGGGCCACAGTCGTTTATGGCGCCTTTCAATTCGACCTCGAACTTACCGGCTTTGCCGTCTTCGACGAACTCGAAGCCGTCGACGTACCCGCGGTCGTACAGGACCTCGAGTACATTGCCGATCTCGTTCGAGGCGGGTTCTACCTCGTATGTCAGATGTCCCACGCTCTCGGCGTTGTTAAGCCCCGAAAGCGCGCTACTGAATGGATCGTTTCCTGCCATTGTTATCGGTACTTGTTGAAGCCCATGCTCCGGGCAACTTCGCGGAAGCACTGTCGACACAGCCAGATGTCGTACTTGCCGACGAGGCCCTGCTTGCGCCCGCAGCGCTGGCACTGCTCCATCTGCTCGGTGCGCTTTGTGGCGTGCTCGCCCGTAGCGTCGGCTTCGTTCTCACTTTCACTCATTGGTCGATCTCCACGTTGAACTCCGACTCCACGAAGGCGACTGCATCGCCTTCGTCGAGGCGGTGGCTCGACGGGATCGAGCGGGTGGCCTTGTCGCGCTTGGAGACGCGGTAGCCCGGACGCACCAGGTTGACAGTGACGTCCAGCCCGTAGATCCCGACGCTCGGGTCGTACTCCTGACTCGGGAACTCAGTGTGTTCCTCGACGCCGAAACTGAAGTTACCGGTGTCGTCGAACTGCGACGCGGAGACGTCCGCGAGCGGCAGCGACTTCTCCAGGAACTCGTCGGCGTCCTCGCCGCGAAGGGTGACCTTCGCGCCGATGGGGTCGCCCTTCCGGATGTTGAAGTCGGCGTTCGTCGCCTTCGCCTGGGTTCGAACGCTCTGCTGGCCGGTGACCTCTTCGAGTATCTCCTCTGCTTTGGCGAGTTCTCGACCGCCCTCGCCGACGCCCATATGGACGACGACCTTCTCGGTCTGGGGGCGACGCATCTCGTGGAACTCGGCGTCGTCTGCCTCGCTCATTCTGCGTCACCTCCGTCCGAGTCGTCGCCCGTGAAGTTCTCGTCGATGACGACGACGTACTCCTCGATCGTCTCGAAGGAGCCGTCGTCCATTTCGACGACAACGTTGTTCGAACCGCTGCCGGGCGTGACCTGAATCTCCGCGATCTCGCCGATATCGCCGGCGTGCTGACCGCGAACGGCCGTCACGAGCGCCCCTTCCTCGTACGGGAAGTGAGCGACGACCTCGTTGGTGTCGTTGTCGACGACGATCGAGTCACCGCCGCTGTACTCGCTGGCGTCTATGCTCAGGTTCTGTCCGTCGTGGAGGTTCACCTGCGTCTCCCCGCCGGGGACCTGCTGCTTGTCCTCGATCTTGCTCAGTTTGCTGCCGGCGGCTTCCTCGTCGACGGGGGTCAGCGAGAGCCGACCGCCCTCGTCGGGGAAGACGCGGTAAAACTCTTCGCGCTCGGTAAAGGCCAGGATGTCGAACATCCCGATCGGTCGACTCTCGTCGGAGACGGCGTCGCCGTTGACCAGAACTGCGTCCTGGTTCAGGGCGTAGCGTGCTTCCTTCTTCGAGTCGACGTAGCCGAGCACGTCCCGCAGAAGGATGACGAGCGGTACGCCGTCCTTGCCGTGCGGGCCTGCGCCGGCCGCCGTCGTGAACGTCTCCGTCTTGCGTTCGACCGGCCAGGACTTCGGAACTGACAGTCGTTTCTGGTGTTTCGTCATTCGCTATCACCTTCCAGACGCGCCTCTCGGCGCTCGTCGTCCAGGTTCAGGTCCGTCACGCGGAGGTTGCTCGCGTCGAGCGGCCGCGGAACTTCCTCGCCGTCGGCTTTCTCCTGAGTGACGTCCTCGACGTGAACGGCGGCGTCCTTGAGGTCGACGTTGACGACTTCGCCGTCTTCGCCTGCGAAGTCGCCGCGCATGACCTCGACGGTGTCGCCTTCGTTCACGCGAACGCGCCGGGTGTCGTACTCCTCGCGGAGGTCGGACGACAGCGTCGCGTGGACCTGCTTGTGTCGCTCGTGGAGCGACGCTTCCGCGCTCTGGTTTCGCTGTTTGCGTGGTTGTCGTGTCATACTATCATCGTCGCCGTGCTCGCGATACTTCCGAATCGCTCTGCGACTTCCCGCGCGATGGGGCCTTTGATCTCGGTCCCGCGCGGCTCCTCGTTCTCGTCGATGATGACGGCCGCGTTGTCCGCGAACTTCACGCGGGTGCCGTCGGGTCGACGGATCGCCTTGCGCTGACGAACAATGACGGCCTCGAGCACCTGGCGACGCATCTCGGGCGTCCCCTTGGTGACTGAAACCGTGATCTTGTCGCCGATGCCGGCTTTCGGGTGGCGGTTCTTCGCGCCGGAGTACCCCGACACGCTGGTGACTTTCACCTCGCGCGCACCCGTGTTGTCGGCACAGGTCAGCAGGGAACCTTTCTCCAGTCCCTGCGTCACGTCAGCCTTGAGCGCTTCCATCAGTCGTCACCTCCCTCGCCGGCAGCTCCGGCTTCCGCTGGGATCTCCTCGACGACGACGTGACTCTTCGTCTTCGAAAGTGGTCGTGTCTCTGCTATACGGACCGTGTCGCCTACTTCCAGACCCAGGCACTCGGGTGCGTGGGCCGGAACGCGCGACCGTCGCTTCATGAAACGGTCGTACTTCGGCACTGTGACGTCGTACTCTCGTTCGACGATCACGGTCTTGTCCATGTCGGTGGAGGCTACCTCTCCCTCGAGGATCTGGCCGCGCACGGAAAGGGTTCCGTGGAACGGACAGTTCTCGTCGGAGCAGGTTTCCTCCGGTTCCGGTACATTCAGTCCTATCGCCATAATGAATCTCCTGTGTTCTCGCTTCGTCGGGCGGGTTGTGAGAGCAGTCGTGCTCCATCCACCGTAACGTGGGCCGCGTCGTTGCCGGAGTGCCCGTTGGCACCGTCTGCGTGCCCCTCGGCACGTTCGTCGTCCTCGTCGGGACGACCCGGTTCCGACGCAGTCCCCGCAGTCCTCTCGGACGCGGCGGCTTCATCTGTAAGCGTGAACTCGAACGTCGAGTCCTGTTTCGGCACCTGTCGCACCTGAGACGCCCCGTTGTCGCGACTCTCGATGTGCAGCGTCTGCGTCGTCTCGATCACGACACGCCCCGCTATCCCGACGAGGTCGGGGTTCGCGGCGTCGACGACCTCCACGAGGAGGCCGTTGAGTTCGTGTCGTGGGAGCGTCTCTGGTGTCAGTGCCATTATTCTACGTCCGTGTCGTCGTCTTCTTCGTGCTGGATCGTTTTGATGCGAGCGATCGTCTTCCGCAGCTCGCTGATGCGACCGGGGTCTTCCGGCGCACCACCCGCTGCCTGCACGGCCTTCGCGTTGAGAAGCTCGGTTTCGAGTTCCTCAAGCTCGCTGGCACGCTCGGCGGGCGTCATCTCGCGGATCTCTTCGGTGTAGAGGATAGCCATCAGGCGTCACCTCCCTCGTCTTCGTCGTCGGACTCCGCTTCCGCGTCGTCCATCTCGTCCATCAGCTCGTCGGCCTCCTCCTCGACTTCCTCGTCGAGTTCTTCGAGCTCCTCGGCGATGTCTTCTTCCTCGCCACCGGGGACCTCGACGTCTTCGTCCTCGAACTCCTCGGTCGGGGCCTCCGCAGCCTCCTCGATGACCTCCTCCTCGACGACTTCTTCGTCGGGCTCGGCGGTCTCGTCGGTTTCGGCCTCGGCCTCGCCGAGGTCCTCCGCGACCTCGCCCTCCTCGGGCTCGTCGAGCAGGGCTTCGACGCCCTCGTCGGCCTCGATGTCTTCGGGAACGAGGTCTTCGATGTCGGCGTCCTCCTCGATGCGGAAGTCGTCGGGGAGCTGAGCCTCCGGCGGGATGATCTTGACGTCCACGCCGATAGTGCCGAGTTTCATGACGGCGACGCCCTGACCGTGGTCGACGATCGTCTCGGCGGGCTCACCGTTGTGCTTGATGTACCCGTCGTTGAACTTCTCAACGCGCGAGCGCGCGCCGGTCACTTTGCCCGAGAGGACGATCTCGGCACCCAGTGCGCCGGCATCCATGATGCGTTCGAGCGTGGTGTGGCCGGCTTTCCGGAAGTACCAGCCGCGTTCGAGCGCGTTCGCCAGGCGGTCGGCGACGATCCGGGCGTTCAGGTCGGGTTCGTCGACCTCCTGAACGTCGATCTGCGGGTCTTCGAGGTTGAATCGGTCCTCGAGTGCCGTGGTGATCTTCCGGATGTTCTCGCCGCCCTTGCCGATGACCATCCCCGGCTTCTCGGCCTTGAGGACGATCTGCGTACCCATCGGCGTGTGTGCGACGTCCATCCCGCCGTAGCCGGCGCGACCGAGTTCGTCCGCGAAGAACTCGTCTATCTGGGAGCGCTGCAGGCCGTCTTCGATGAACTGGTGTTCGTCTGCCATTATTCGTCACCCTCCTCCGCCAGGATCAGTTCGACGTCGACCTCCGGCGTGTTCCACGCGGACGCCCGGCCCATCGCTCGGGGCTTGCGTCCCTGGGACTCGCCGACCTTGTGGGCGGCGACGTGCTCGATGACCATCTCCTCGCCGTCGAACCCCTGATGGTCCGCGTTGGCGACGGCGTTCTCGATGAGGTCGAGGAACTCGCCGCTGGCTTTCTCCGGGTAGCGACCCGCGTCCCAGCCGTCGATATCCGACCGGTGACCGACGCCGGAGTTGTGCTGTTTGAACGGGACCGACTGGTCGCCGTCGACGACCGCCTGGAGGAACTCCTCGGCCTCGGCGGCGGTCTTGCCCTTGATAGCTCGGGCGATCGCCTTGCTGTGCTTGTGACTCATGTGACGCTCCCGGAGCATTGCTTTCGCCGTCTCGTCCGGGTCCGCGTCGACGCTGTAGTTGATTCCCATGATTGTATCACTTCAGCGGCACGAACTTCGAGGAGCGTGTCGCGCCGATACCGGCCTGACCGTGTTCGACGGAGGTCCGCGTCAGCTGGAACTCGCCGAGGTAGTGGCCGATCATCTCGGGTTCGACCTGCACGCGCTCGAAGCCCTGGCCGTTGTGGACGGCGAAGGTCTTCCCGACGAACTCCGGCAGCACCGGCATGTCGCGAAGGTGCGTGCGGATGGGGTCGTTCGCCGACTCCTCGTCGCCTTTCGTCTGCGCTTCCTCGCGGAGTTTCTCCTCCTGCACGGTGAGGCCGCGTTTGATGGTTCGCCGCTGTCGAGCGGGGAGCAGTTCCGCGACTTCCTCCAGGCTCATGTCCTGCAGTTCGTCCAACGTGTGACCGCGGTAGGTGAACTCACCTTCACGGCCGGTTCGGTATTCGGAATCAGACATCAGTTGTCACCTCCGCGTCCCGTGCGCCGGGACGAGATGTCGCCGACCTTGCGGCCCGGCGGGGCGTTGCGGGAGATGCTCTTCGGTTTGCCCGGGTGCTGGCGGCCACCGCCACCGAACGGGTGGTCGACGGCGTTCATGGCGACGCCACGAACGTTGGGCCACTTCGTGCCGCGGGCTTTCATCTTGTGGTACTTGTTCCCCGCTTTGACGTGGGGCTTCTCGGTGCGGCCGCCGCCGGCGACGACGCCGACGGTCGCCCGGCACTCGGGGTCGAGTCGCTTGACCTCGCCGCTCGGCAACTGGACGACCGCGGCGTCGCGGTCGTGGGTGATGAGGTCGCCGCTCGTCCCGCTGGCGCGGGCGAACTTGCCGCCGTCTCCGGGCTGGCGCTCGATGTTGCTGACCGGAACCCCTTCCGGGATCTCGGCGAGCGGGAGCGTGTTGCCCGGCTTGATCTCGGCCGAAACGCCGATCTGGATCTCCTCGCCGACGCCGATCCCCTCGGCGACGAGGATGAGGCGTCGGTCGCCGTCCTCGAACTCGACGGCAGCGACGGGTGCGCTCCGGGCCGGGTCGTGCTCGATGTCGACGACCGTGCCGGAAATCACGTCGCTGTCTTCGGCTTTTTTGTGCGTCAGGTCCGCCTTGTAGCGATGCGACGGGGCTCGGAACGTCGAGCCACCGCGACCGCGTCGCTGTCCTTGAATTCTCCGTCCCATTGTTAGAACACCCCGATACGGGAGGCGACTTCCTGCGCGTCGTCCTCTTCGGCGAGTCGGACGGTCGCTTTCTTTCTCCCGTTCATCGTGACTTGGGTGTTGACTTTCTCGACGTTGATGTCGAACTGTTCCTGAACGGCCTCCTTTATCTCCGGCTTGGCGGCGTCCAGGTCGACGATGAACTGGAGCTTGTTGTCGAAGTCCATCTGGTTCATCGCCTTCTCGGTGACCAGCGGGTGGACGATGATGTCTCCCGTCATCGGGAGGCCACCTCCTCGACGGCGCTCTCGGTGAACACCGTTAGTCGACCGCCTTCCGCGCCGGGGGCGAGGTCTTCCGCGTTGACCTCGGCCGCCGTCGCGACGTCAGCGCCAGCGAGGTTACGCGCGGCCTTCGACGGGCCGGCCTCGTTGGACGTGACAAAGAGGATCGACCGCGGCGTCTGGTACTTGCGGCCGCGGGTCTTCCCGCGACCGGAACGGACCGAACGGCCCTCGTCGGCGCGTTCGATGTCCTCGTGAACGCCGAGGGATTCGAGCGTGTCGACGACCGCCTGGGTCTTGACGAGTTCCTCGAACGAGTCGCTCACGACGAGCGGCAGGTCGAGGTCGTCGTCGAACTCGTGGCCTCGCTCGGCCACGACGTCTTCGTCCGCCGTCGCCGCGATGGCGCTGCGGACTGCCTGTTTCCGTTCCTTGTCGTTGATATCTAGCGAGCGATCCTTCTCGGACTTCGGCGGGTGGGCCGGGCGGCCGCCCACGGTCTGGGGCACGCGTCGCCCCTGTCCGTTCTCGCGCGGGACGTGGGCCATGCCGCGGCCGCTCCCTTGCGACTCGGCGGGCGTTCGCATGCCGGCGTACTCGTCCGCGCCGTAGTCCTGTTTTCGGTTGGCCTGGGCGGCGAGCACGGCTCGCTTGATGAGGTCCGGTCGGTAAGCCGACTCGAACACCTCGGGGAGGTCGAGCGTGCCGTCGTCCTCGCCGTCCAGGTTACGGATTGTTGCTTGCATTGTTTACCCCTGATTCGATTCGGTAGAGACGTAGCGCACCTCGGGATCGAGGCGCGGTTGGTCGTTCGGTCGGACGGCCGGTCGGAGGCGTACGAGACGCTGCTCCGGACCGGGGACCGAGCCTTTCACGAGCGCGTACGGGCCGTCGACTTCGCCGTAGTTGACGAAGCCGCCGTCGACCGACGCGTCGTCGCCGTCACCGATGTCGATGAGGCGCTTGTTCAGTTCCGTACGCTGGTGGTAGCCAGTCTGGCCCTGCTGCGGGACCGTCGAGCGAACGCGGGAGGGGTTCCACGGGCCGAGGTTACCGATCCGGCGCCGCCAGCCCTGACGGGCGTGTTTCCCTTTCCGCTTCTGGACGCCCCATCGCTTGACGGGGCCCTGGGTACCTTTCCCTTTCGTGATGCCGCTGACGTCCGTGTATTCGCCGGCGCGGAACACGTCGTTCATCTCGTGTGCGCCGCCGTCGGCCACGATGTCGAGGGCGAAATCGGCGCGGTCCTCGATGGAACCGCCGCCGACGCGCGTCTCCATCACGTCGGGCTTTTTCTTCGGAACGCTCTGTACGTCGTCCGGTACGGTGTGGGTGATGACGCGGATGTCGGCGACGTCGCCGGCCTCGATGGCGTCGCGGAGTTCGTCCTCCGCGGCGTCAGCGTTGTACTCCTCGGGAACGTCCAGGACGCGGTCGAGTTCGTCGTGGAACTCGTCGGTCCAGACTTCCGTTATCGGTTTCTTTCCGTACGCGGTGTCTTCGTACGCTCGCAGGGCGACGGCGCGCATCGGCGGCGTCTCCACGATGGTGACTGGGACGGTCTCCTCCATCCCTTCGCGGGGGGAGTCTGACTCGTCGTTGATCATCACCACGTGGGTCATACCTGCCTTGTAGCCGGCGAAACCCTGGAGCGCTGGCTGTCCGTCATCGTCCGGCCACGAATTGAAGCGCGGAACTTCGCTCTCCGCGCGCTTCCGCGGACCGAACCCCAGCGAGCCTTTGCGTGGTCTGCTTGGTTGTGGCATTGTTGTCTCACTCTGTGAGTGTGAGGCAGCCGAGGGCGGCGAACATTGCTTCTTCCGTTCGCACGACCTCGCTGCCCTGGTTCGGAATCGCGTTGAGCCAGAGGTCGAACCGGCCGGGTACGCCTGGTTCGACCGCGGACGGGTCGGTCCCGTCCGCCGGTTCGGTCTCAACGGCTCCCTCGTCGGGAGTCCGGGAGGACCTGACCGCCTCCGCGGTCACGCCCTCGATCATCGCCGGCAGCCCTCTCTCGGGCGCACCGAAGGCGACGGTCATTCCGTCGCCCTCGATGCGACCGGCCAGTTGTCCGAGTCGGCCAGCGGTGAGCGGTTCACCGTGGCGCGACGTTGCGATCCGGACACCGGCGTCCTCACGGCCGAGCGCTGCCGAAAGGTCCGCGCGGTCGACCGACAGCCCCGGTAGGGGGGTGTCGACGATCTTCGCACGGACCGGCTCTCTCGAAGAGATCCTGACGGTAACGCGCTCCCCCTCGTCGACCTCCGTTTCGGGAGGGACGACGAGCGAAATTGGGTGTTGCATTCCGCAATTGACCCGTACGCGCCCTTCAGGTCCGACCTCGGTCACGATTCCCTGTCTTAACGACCCCGAATCGTCGGATCCGGAGCCGGTCTGCGACGCGGCGCGGAGCGGCGGCAGTACGCCCGCGAACTCCAGTTCGTCCCGCTTGCCCCACGCCTCCTTTCGGAGGTACGGCGGCGTTGCGGCGTACCGAAGTACGGTTTCGACGAACCCGCCGCCCCACCTGCGCTCCCCCTCCGAATCGGGGAAGACGGTCAGGCGGTCCGCCCGGAACACCGTCGCCGCGCGGGCGACGTAACCGATCTTGCGAGTTGCCTCGCGTTTGTCTTCGGCTTCCCGGACGAGAGACGACGGCACGAGTACGCTGACGGTCATGCCGTGACGCTTCGACGCCTCGCCACTAGACTGTGCCGATGTTTTCCGTCCGGGTCGTAAAAGGATAGCGGATCGGATCTATCCTGTGGGCCGTTCACACGGGTTTCAGTAGGGTTTCACGACGGTTTGCGTATGTTTCTCAGTACCGTGGTTCGCCGGGTCGAAGGTGTCCAGATCCGGAAGCCTTATACGACATCCGAGAATTAGAAGCAAATGCAACGGGCGCTGGTAGTGTAGTGGTATCACGTGACCTTGCCATGGTCACAACCCGAGTTCAAATCTCGGCCAGCGCACTTTTCCTTCGAATTATCCCGATTAGGACGCCGTAGCGTCCGCTCGTGCCTCCGCGAGCAGCAACACCGCGCCGGCGAAGCGAGGTACTGAGAACGCTCGTTCCCTTCCCAGTTGTCGAGAATCGTCTGTCACCTATTTTGTGTCGATACTGTACATCCAACTACCGATGAGAGTTCAGAGACAGACACTCGCGAAGATCCTCGTGGTGGTCTTCGTGTTCAACCTCGCAGTGATGGGCGCAGGTGCGTGGTTCGCCTACGAAGAGGCGCCACCGATGCCGGACCGAATTCACGGACCGGACGGTGAGACGGTCGCCACCACGGCGGATATTCAGGACGGAAAGGCAGCCTTCCAGCAGTACGGGCTGATGAACCACGGGTCGATCCTGGGTAACGGCGCTTACTACGGCGTCGACTACACGGCGGACGCCCTGGAGTTGAAGACCCAGTACATGCAGGAGTACTACGCCGACCAGCGGTACGGAACGGCGTACGACGACCTCGAAGCGGGTGAGCGCGCGGCCGTCGACGAGCGCGTCACGGAAGACCTCGGCAACGACCAGCCGTCGGAGAACGCGATACCGTACTCCGAGGCGGAAGTGTACGCCCACGAGGCGGTTCGCCAGGACTACATCGAGCGGTACCACGAGGGCGATTCGGAACGGGGCGTGCCGGCAGGCATGATCGACTCCGAGGAGGAGGCGTCACAGTTCGCTGACTTCGCTCTCTGGACCGCCTGGGCGGCGCATACGGATCGTCCGGAAAGCACGCACACGTACACGAACGACTGGCCCTATGCGCCGCTCTCGGGGAACAACCCGATCGGGGCCGCGATGACGTGGAGCGTGATATCGATGGTACTTCTCGTCGCAGGTGCGGGGTTCGGCGTCTGGCTCTACAAGTCGATCGAACTTCCCGAACCGGACACTGAGGGGTTCGACGTTCCGTCCCCCGGCGAGTTCGACCTGTACCCGAGCCAGCAGACCGCGGTGAAGTTCATCCCCGTGGCCGCGCTGTTGTTCGTCGGACAGGTCGCTCTCGGCGGACTCCTCGCGCACTACTACGTCGAACGGGACGCCTTCTTCGGCGTGACAACGCTCTTCGGCGTGAACATCGTCGAGGTGCTGCCGTTCTCGATGGCCAAGACGTGGCACCTCGATCTTGCGATCCTCTGGATCGCGACGCTGTGGATCGCCGCGGGGCTGTTCCTGCCGGCGCTGGTGACCCGCTACGAGCCGAAACGCCAGCAGACCTACGTCCGCGGACTCTTGGGCGCGCTGCTTGTCGTCGCCGTCGGCGGACTGGCAGGCGTCTGGCTCGGTGCGAACGGGTACATCGGCGGCGACCTCTGGTGGATATTCGGAAACGAGGGACTGGAGTACCTCGAGATCGGGAAGTTCTGGCAGGCCGGCCTGCTCGTCGGGTTCGCCCTCTGGGCGGTTCTGGTCGCGCGAGCACTCAAGCCCCTCCTCGTGGAGGAATCCAAGTACGGGCTTGCCCACATGATCCTCTACGCAGGCGGATCGATCGGGCTCCTGTTCACCGCCGGGTTCCTCTTCACGCCGACGACCAACATCGCTGTCACCGAGTTCTGGCGCTGGTGGGTCGTCCACATGTGGGTCGAGGGCGCGTTCGAGTTCTTCATCGTCGCCGTCGTCGCGTTCACGCTGGTGTCGATGAACCTGCTCTCGTACCGCTCCGCCGAGAAAGCCGTCCTGGTCGAATCGCTCCTCGTCATGGGGACCGGCGTCATCGGCGTCTCACACCACTACTGGTGGGTCGGCATGCCGGACATGTGGGTTCCCATCGGCAGCGCGTTTTCGACGCTGGAACTGATCCCGCTGGTGTTCATCCTCTACGAGGCGCTCGGCCAGTATCGGACGTTCGACGCGAGCGGGAAGGAGTTCCCGTACAAGCTCCCGTTCATGTTCATCATCGCGAGCGGCGTCTGGAACTTCGTTGGCGCGGGCGTCCTCGGGTTCTTCATCAACCTCCCGCTGATCAACTACTACGAACACGGTACGTACCTCACCGTCGGGCACGCACACGCCGCCATGTTCGGCGCGTTCGGCTTCCTCGCTCTGGGCATGGCGATCTACATGCTCCAGATATCGACGGCCGACTGGAGCGGCCGTCGGCTGCGCTGGGCGTTCTGGGCGTGGAACGTCGGCCTCGCCCTGATGGTGTTCGTGTCGGTCCTGCCCGTCGGCTTCCTGCAGCTCGAAACCGCGTTCGTCGAGAACTACGCGACCGCGCGCGGCCTGGCGTTCTACAACCAGGACATCATCCAGTGGCTGTTCTGGGCCCGACTTCCGGGTGACACGCTGATAATCATCGGAACGCTGATCTTCGGCTACGACGTGGTAGCGAAACTCCGCAACCAGCGCGAGGCGGATACGCCCGCCGAAAGTCCCGACGAGGACGGATACCCCCGCCGGGTCCCGAGCGAAAGCGACGACTGAGAGGGCCGTTGTAACTGCTTCCGGTATTCGCCGACCCCGTGTCGGCGAACTACCGAATTGATTTACGTCAGTCCTATGAGCCGACCGCGAACGGTTCGCGTCTCATCTCTTCTGCGATGACTGCACCGGTAGAGTAGCGTCCCGTTCTACGCCGCGCCCTGATACCTCTGTACAGCTCTACTCGCCCCCGACGACGGCGTTTCGAAGCGTTCCGATCCCCTCGTACCAGATCTCGACGTCGTCGCCGGGTTCGACCAGGCCGGGGTTGGCCGGACTGCCGAACGCGACCACGTCACCGGGCCGAAACGTGTACCGCTCGGAGAGGAACGCTATCGTCTCCCGCGGCGGGAACAGCATCAGTTCGGTGTTTGCCTCCTGACGCAACTCGCCGCCGACGCGGGTCGTCATATCGAGCCCCGACGGGTCGACATCCGTCTCGATCCACGGGCCGAGAGGTCCGGACCCGTCGAACGCCTTCCGGGCGGTCCGTCCGGGCTGGTCCAGCGCGTCGAGGTCGTTCAGTATCGTGTATCCGCGGACGACATCGTCTACGTCACCGGGATCCAGGTCCGTACACTCCCGGTCGATGACCGCGGCGAGTTCGCCGGCGTAGGTCAGTTCGTTGGTCCACGACGGGTACGCGACCGGGTTGCCCGGCGGATGCACTGACGCCGGCGGCTTGATGAACCAGTCCGGTTGCTCCGGGCGCTCGTAGTCCATCTGGTCCAGCGTCGCGGCGTAGTTGCGACCGACGCAGTACACCGCAGTCGGGTCACAGGGAGCGAGCAGTTCAGCCGCGTCGGATTCGGGCGTGTCAGCGACCGAGCGGTCGCGGGAACTCGTTCCGGCGGAACCTCCGCGAGACGCGGGCAAACGGGCGTCCGTTGAGCCGCGTTCGACGGCGTCGCCGACAACGTAGCTCTCGCCGTCGGTGTGGACCGTCCCGTCCTCGTACTCGCCAGTCAGCACGCCGTCGTCAGTCCGGATCCGTGCGAGTCGCATCACGACGAGAATGGGGCGACGAACGGCAATGGTTTTCGGTCGACGGACGTCATCACCCGACCGCAGCGGTGCGACCGCTCACCCGGCTCGAACGACCGCTAACACCGCGCTCGTTGACCCATTCGACGATCTCGGGGAGGTATCCGCCGTTCGAGATGAACCATTCGAAACGCAGACCGTTCGGAACGCGAACCGTTCGAGATCGCGCTTTGTTCGGGTTGAATTCGACGCGCCGGGGGACTTACTCCACCCCCGACCCGGTCGGCGCGGCGGGGAGTTCGACAGGGTCGCTGTCGATGCCGAGTTCGTCCAGCGCGGCCGCGAGATGTTCCTCCTCGGCGAAGTCCGACCCGTCCTCGACGCGGAGTCGCTGGGCGGTCGCCAGCACCTCGCCGCGGCGGTCGTTCGGGATGTCGTACTTGTCGGTCGACAGTTCGATCACCATGCCGTTGTGGTCCTGCGTGTACAGCGAGTGGAAGATGCCGCGGTCGAACTCGTTGTAGCCGCGGCCCACATCGTTCAGTGCCTGCTTGACCTCGCCGAAGCGCTCGGGGTCGATGCTGAACGAGAGGTGATGGACCGACCCGGCGCGGTGGCGGTGCGGCTGCGGGTTCGACTGCCGGTCGTCGCGGACGAAGAAGGTGATGATGCGGCCGTCGCCGGTGTCGAAAAACAGGTGCGTCGAGTCCGGGTCGTCGAGGTTCGGTTGCCGGAGTACGAGCGGCATTCCGAGAACGTCGCGGTAGAACTCTATCGTCTCCTCCTCGTTGCTCCCGATGAGCGTGATGTGGTCGGTTCCGGTGACGTGGATCGGACTGTCGGGCCGATCTGCGGTGACGGGTTCTGTCGAAGGATCGTCAGACATGGCACCTTCTAGAGCTTTGGATCACATACGTTTGACGCGCTCGTGTGCCCTCTTCGCCCGGGTGTGAGAGGTTTCAGTACCGCTCCTTCGGGGGTGACAGTGCGCAGCGGCTATGGAATTATGAAACGGAACTGGGACGTGGATGGTACTGACTAAACGGTTGAGGCGCGAACTACCGTCACGGTCGGTTCTCGACGGAAGCATTCTTTGCTCAGCCGACTCTGCCGGGTGTGGTAAATGATATCGTCACTCTCCAATGACTTATACGTGAGGAGAACCTATCTTCGGTAGTGAGTGAAAATTCAGAGCGGCGGAACCTGCGGATGCCCGACGACGACGAACTGTTCGCGGTCGTCACCGAACACAACGGTGGCAACCACGTCCGCGTTCGGTGTGAGGACGGCAAGAACCGGATGGGCCGGATCCCCGGCCGAATGAAATACCGAACGTGGATCAACGAGGACGACGTCGTACTCGTCGAACCGTGGGACTGGCAGGACGAGAAAGCCAACATCGAGTGGCGCTACTCCGGCCAGGACGCGGACCAGCTCCGCCGCGAAGGTCACATCGACTGATTCTGCGATAGCGTACTGTTCTTCGTAACCCGAACCGCGAGCAACGCGTCAGTTCCGTTGTACTCGTTCGACCCCGACTGCAGAGCGACGCTACCGAACGGGAAGTCCCGGTCCACGCGGCGTCAGTCGCCCCTGACTGATTCCAAGCACGTTTCACGCGTGATGTACTACGGCTAGCCAATGGATTCTACCGAGGTCCGTCGACTCTGGGAAGACCAGCAGGGGGAGTACTCGCCGGACTATTACGCCCACTACGGACCGAACGAGTCGAGCGAGTGGATCCATGAGGTTCTCGACTCGTCCGTGGCTCGCGACGCCACGGTTCTGGAACTCGGCTGCAGTTCGGGACGGCATCTCGCCCACCTCCACGAGAACGGGTTCGAAGACCTGTACGGCATCGACATCAACCCGGACGCCTTCGAGGTGATGGACGAGATGTATCCGGGCCTGGCTGCCAACGGAACGTTCCGCGTCGACGCCATCGAGGACGCCGTCACCGATTTCGAGGACGGTCAGTTCGACGTCGTCTATTCGGTCGAGACCCTGCAACACCTCCATCCCGACACCGCGTGGGTGTTCGATGACCTCGCCCGGATCACGGACTCGCTACTCATCACCGTCGAAAACGAAGGCGGCGCGACGGACCGACCGCAGGGCGACCCCGAAGTGAACTACGTCAACGACGACGTGCCGCTTTACTACCGGAACTGGGAACGCATCTTCACCGAACGCGGTTTCGAGCAGGTCGACAGCGAGTCGGGCAAGCGAGACATGCTTCGGGCGTTCCGTTCGGCGCAGTAGCCCGACCCGTCTCAGTCGAGTCGTCTCCGCCTGTCGCTGATCCCGGATCGACGACACCAACATAGAGCTAAGGGTCTGCTACCCGTTGGCCGAGTGTGGTGGGGAACACCGAACACTCAGAGACGGAACGCTTGACAATCAATACCGAAGCGGAGACGACCGCCGGAACGGAATCGACAGTAACCAACGCATCCCTGTTCTCCCTCGGGCGCGCAGTGTACGGGGTCGTTCTCGGGGTCATGGCCTTCGACAACGTTCAGAACCTCGACGAGCGGATCGAGTACGCGAACTCGAAAGGCACGCCGATGGCCGACCTGTCGGTCCCGATGACGACTTCGTTTCTCCTCGTGGGGTCCGTGGCGACGGTGCTGGGACGCGTTCCGAAACTCGCCGCAGGGTTCATCGCTGCCTTTTTCGTGAGCGTGACGCCCGTAATGCACGACTTCTGGAATCTCGATGATCCACAGGAGAGGCAACAACAGCAGATACACTTTCTGAAAAACGTCGCGCTACTCGGGACGGCGATCGCACTGGCCGGCCTGGACGATCAGTCAGGGTGACCGCGGCCATTCGAAGTCTCTCTTTTTACCAGAAACTGAAAGTCAGCCTCGGCACTCACGACTCACAATCTATCCACGGGAGTCTCTGGTTAGGTCCTCCAGCCCGTCCAGTCGGAGACTGCATGGCTCTGGAGACTTGATTGACAGCAGACGCTGAGACTTGTTCGGCCGAGTGGCACCCCCGACGACCCGCGCTTTCGACACTCAGATCGGGGAATTCAGCGTACCGAAGTACACCTGCCACGCGAGGGCGGACTTGGCAACCAGACTCAGCAGGATGTAGACCTTCTCTCCGAACAGGTAATTCGTCCAACGGGAGACTTCCAGATACTGTAGTGCCATGTTCAGCGCAAAGAGATTGAAGAAGATGAAAATCGAGACGTAGATGTAGATCACGAACTCCGGAAACTCGCTGCCGCTGGCCGTCACGGTGCCGACGAACGTGATCGCGATGACGACCCAGGGCACGAGACCGGCGAGCGTCCCCACCCAGTAGGGCGTCCAGTCGGTGTCGTCGGTCGACTCGTTGCGTTGTTCCATTAGGAGTCCAGCGAGATTCATCACCGCGATGAGTCCGAACAGCGCAGCGAGCGTCCCGAGGTCCCAGACGCCGGCCAGCATGGCGATCACGACGATCATCAATGAGGCGCTCACGGAGTACTCGTACCAGCGGTAAGGATTCATTCCCCTGTCGAGATACTCGACGTACCGGTCGTACAGCACGGTCGCAATGGCAGTGTGCGCGACCGCGGAGATGAACAGGAACCCTGCCACGAGTAGTGGGAGGTTCGCATCGATGAACGAGACTGTCTCCGGGAAGATAGTCTGCGTCTGGGGGTCGAATCCGTATCTCGTGCGCGTGACCGGCCACAGGACCCGGTCGGCAAGCAGAACCATCGCCAGCCCCTGCAGAAAGTGGAGAACAGCCATGACGGCGTTCCACAACCGGAGTCGGGTGTCCCGCGCAGAGGGTTGCTGGACCGCTCCAGTAACTGTTGTGTTCGGCGTAGACATAAGGGAATTAGAACAGCATGGAATATACGCCTGTGGATAGTCACGACTGTCGTCGAACCAGAAGTCACTCTACCCGAACTCAATTAACAACTGTCTCCTCTCGGAAGATAGCAGATGCGCTTCCCTGACGTTCGTGCACGTATCGTCGCAACTGTATGGATAGAAAGCTGGTCTCGGCACTCACGACTCACAATCTATCCATAGTGACTGTGTTTAGCACGGCTATCGGGCCCGCTTGTTCCGTTACCGTTCGTCCAGCATCTGGACGCCGTGTTCCATCACCGCCTCGCTCACAAAGAGGCTCGTCTAACGCTAGAGTGCTCACACGAGTGCTACCGTCCCGTCTTTATCGAGCAATGCGCAGGCGCTTAGCCAGATGGTTCTGGTCAACGGCGCGCTCGACGCCGGCGCGGCGCAGGACCAGCCGCCGCCCACTGACAGAGGGTCGCTTCGGGGAGTCGATGGGCATCGAGGGATGCTGAGTCACGCAGTGTGGCGACACCGACGAGGGTTCAGGCACCCCTGGCGTCCTCGAAGGCGTCCGCAACGGCGGCGACGGCTTCCGCTCGCCGGTCCAGTTCGTCCGGGTCACCGAGCCGCCCCTTCGTGTTCATAGCCACTGTCGTCGGCGTCCCGCCGAACTGCTTGCTGAACTCATCCTCGAACTTCCCCTTGAACAGCCCCCCGACGATCGAGTCCGACATATCGGGCATGTGGTCCGCCATATGTTCCTCCGCAGCACCGATGCTCACGCTGTCATCCTCGGCGGCCCGAAGCGCGTCTCTGGTTCGCGCCGTGAGAATCTCGCTGGCGAGCGTGTCTGACGGCTCGCCCAGTACCACGAACTCGTCGTCGACGACCGTAGTCTCCGTGGGGATGTTCTCACCGAACTCCGCCAACCCACCGTCTGAGCTCTTGACACTAAATATCATGCTCTCGGCGGTCGGCGCTTCCAGGTCTGCTTCGACGATGGTGAAGGTAGCGTAGTTCGAGCTTCTGGAGTCGCCACCGACCTTCCGTCGCTCCGTGCGGGCACGCACCGGTCGCCCGTGTATCGAGCCCGAGAACACGCCATCCTCCAGGGTGAGCGACGTCTCGTCCTGTATCTGCGACCACTTACCCCGGCTGCGCAATTTCGCAAGGAGTGGGGGTCCGAGACTCACCAGCGCAATCGTCCCGAACATGTACATATTCGGGAGCGTTGCGTCCCCCCCGGGAAGCTGGGACGCAGCGACGTACGGCTCTGCGTTCCCAGTGTAAATAGCGAGTAAGACGAATCCAGAGACGACTATCCAGAGCCACTCTAACAGATCGTAAACGAATTTATTGAACCCCATTTGTATCCACTCTTTATATTTTCACTCCGAAACTTCAGTATTGGGTAGAGGTCAAACAGTCGACCTGTCCGGGAACTAAAAATCGATACTCGTCCCAGACTGCAGCGCGGCGCACTGACAGCACCGGCCCGGATTACACATCCAGTGTATTACCACGAATCGTCCGAACCATATGCCGCAGTCCGGCGAAGGCCATGAGCGCGCCGACGAGGACGAACAGATAGTTCCAGTAGTTGTGCCCCTTCTCGAGCAGATACGACTGCTCGGGCTCGCCCGGAAGGACGTAGGCCGTAATCCGGTCGCCAGCGGCGTAGTTCCCCGCGACCTCCTCGGCCCTGCTCCCCGACGAGACCGCGTTCGTGCCGCCGGGGAAGACGCTGTCGCTCTCGTACTTCTGGCCCTCGTACGTGTACGTGTACACTACGGTGACGGAATGAGACTCCTGGTCCGCTGAATCTGGCCCGCCAGCATAGCTAGAAAATTCCGACGACTGGACTTCCGCATCGACAGCGACGCTCTGTGTCCGCTGTTCGTACTTCGGATATTCGGAGTAGACGACGCCGCCGAGAACTCCGAGCCCGAAAAGCAAGAAGATGAGCGCCGTGGCCAGGTTCCGAACGTCCATACACTCGCTGATAGAAATCATCTGATAAATAAGTACCGCAGGGCGCTCGAACGGATGTGGGTGGAGAGCCCCCAGCACTCACGACTCACAGTGGGTACATTTACCGAGCGTCTCGAGATATTTACTCCGCCACTGGTTCTCCAAGACGGACCACGTAGCGGCCGAATCCGTCCTCTATCTGGTCTATGGTCTCCTGTACGTGGTCCTCGTCGGTGACGTCAGTCTCAGCGACGAGTGCAGTACCACCCTCGGACTCAATACGGTCCTCGAGTTCCTGGAGCTCGTCGCTCCGTCTAGCGGCGAGTGCGACACGAACTCCCTTCCGAACGAGTGCCTCAGCCGTCGATCTCCCGATACCCGACGAAGCATCGGTGATGAGTGCAACTTTCCGTTCCGTCTCCCCAGCGTCTGAATCTGTGAGCGCAGTCATTGGTTACGTTCCACTCTGTCTATGCCGGGAGAGCTGATAAAGTATAAATTTCCCGACTGGTCAGGAGGTTTCGTGGACGAAACTACCGAGCGGATACGACATCTCGAAGTGAACGCTGTTCGCTCTGGCTACTTTTCCAGAACGTGGCAGACGTGATTCTCTGCGTTCGTCCACACTAACTCGAAGTTGGATGGACAGAAAGCTGGCCTCGGCACTCGAACCAGTAATTATCACCGACTTAAGAAGGTGTTTATATAAAATTAGTTCACACTCAAACCGATAGACAGCGAAGAGATGCGACCTCTGTAGCGGAATCCTCACTTGATTCACTCCCATATTTATTTGGATTCTATCTCAATTGGATTCCATGGCTACTTCCGAAACGTTGCTTCTTAGTGGAGGTGTGAGTCTTGCTGTCAGCTTTCTCGTATCGGAATATCGAGTGAGGAGACAATCCACGAAAGACGAAAAGCAAGAGGCGAACCAATGGCATCGAGAGTTAAACGAAGAACTGAGCCGACTCAAACACTATTGTCAAAAGCAACTGACCTCATCTGATATTGGTTTCAAACAGGTAGCGGAAGAACACGAAGCAGTCTCAGACGAACTCGCCAGAATTGCAGGCCGAGCTCCAAGCGGAGTCAGTATCGCGGCGGTCAGAGAAGTGGAGTCTCTTTCTGGGAAATTATACTCTCAAGCAGAAAACATCGAGGCATTCGATGCCGATAATCCCAGTGACGCACGAGAGTTCATGGAAGAAGCAGTCTCTGAGTTTAACACCCATGTCGGAGACACAGTAGACGGAAGCGAATTCTCGTTTCTAGAGGAAATGGATGATTGGGAAACGGGGCGACACCTGTTCTCGAAAACGCTTCTGAAACTCACTCAGCAGGAGATAGACGCCCATAGGTCTCGACTGAGTGAATTCAGGCAAGAATAGATTTCGGGCATTGACTCGGTGCTGTTCGACTACTTCAATGGCTTCTATTATGCGTGAAAACTCTCGTCACAATTTCGGCAGGTAGCCCACTGACCTGCCTTCACTTTCTGCTTTTCACCGCACTCAGGGCACTCACGCCAAACTGAACGATTTCCGTAGGACATACTCTACCAAACAAAAGCCGCGTGTAAATCTCTGACCCACGCTCGAAAGTGGAGCTGTTTAGCATATCTAATATATCCAGAGTATCGAGACTCTGATTATGTCGACGAGCCTCCCTATTGAGGAACAGCGTAAGCCCTTGTTTGAGGACGTTCCACTTCTGAACTATCTCTTGTTCCCGTTCGCTATCTTTTTTCTAGGCATAGTTCTTGCTTTCAGCCAAGACAGAATCGATAAACCAACAGTCATCGCTGTCGGATTAACTATCGATATCATTGGTGCTCTCCTTCTTGCACTTCCTGACCTAGCTGTCCGACAGTATCTAACTACACCAAACAAATTAAGAGAAGTTCGAAACCAGCTATTCCAAGTTGGACATGCGACCCGTAATGACGATTCAACTGAACTTTTTGAAGTGCTTGAAAAACTCATTGAGTCCTACTGGGGAGAGAACCTCCGAGACCAATCCCAGGAAGTCTATGTGAAGAGAGTTTTTCCGCCAGGACAGGGACGTAGTTCAGAGAAAGGGATACTTGTCCTGTACAAATCTACAGAAGAGGCAGAAACACCAATAGAACGAACTCAGAACATGGACCCTGATGAGTATTCCTTAGAGGAAGCAGTATTCGGCGGTGAAGATTACGATTGGGTTGCTCAACAAACTCTATTCTATCAATGGCTTGGCGAGGAGATTGAGAGACTGGAGCGCCACCTAACTTGGATTAGAACACAGGGTGCTTTTGTTCTGATGGGAGGCTTCACGCTTCAGCTCATCGCGTCACTATGAGTCCAGGTGGGCTGTCCGTGGACTCTGGTAATCAGGAAGAATGGGTAGACGATATTTTGAATGCGATAGTCGCACCACTCACCGCCAAAGATGCGGGGAGAATCCACCTCAGCTTCCGAAAGAATTCAACCCAGAGTACGATGACGTACAAGGAAGAGAGATAGTGATTGTGTTCTGGTCCGATATCAATTAATTCGGAGTGCTTAGTTCTCGTGCGCTTTTGGGATTCTCTCGTATCTGTTCGAGGTGCTGCTGACTCTCGATATTCTCGGCTAAAGTGAGCAATTCTCTCCCTCGTAGTTCAAGCCACGTTGTCACGAGTTGGCTCCGCTCAGACTCGGTTGCAGGAATCCAATAGCAATCCCCGATGAACTCCTTGCTCCCCTTGGACGCGAATGCGAATGCAGTCGTCTCTTTGGGCAACGATGTCAACGCCTCCTGAGCAGCAATTAGATACTTCGTCCCCAATGCGACGAAGACCAAGTCGTAGCCTTTGGCAAGGATTTGCCGGAGGTCCTGAGGGATATTCTTCTCCCGGCCAACAGCCGCTACTAACTCGTTGTTGGTCATCGTATCTACGTCGAGGTTCATCCGTTCTGCCCGTTGACGAACCTGCTCAATCTCGCTGAATGTACATTCATAGGACGGAATCTCTGTTCCAGCAGAGAGGACACCAAACCCGGCAGAGATGATACGCCAATCCACATTAGCGAACTCCGAAAGCTCTTGTACAGCTGATTCGATATGCTCGTGCTCGCGTCCCGTGTACATCTCAGCCGCCGAAGCGACTGAATTAGGATGCTCGGTCAGTAACTCTGTCCGCTCCCGCGAGTCTATCTCTTCGGGACCAATAACAGCATCAAATCGCTTCGTTCCTGAACAAGGTGAGATAATGAGCACATCCAATCCCATTTGTGTATTCTTATTCTGAATGACTACTCAGAGAACGAAACTCTTTGTGGACGTACCTGAGAATCATATGCTAAGCAACAACGATGGCACGACGTGAGGATATTACCCGACTCTATGAACTCCTTGACGAGTTAGAGCAGACCGTCGGCGGGAAACAGAAGCTCAAGGACTGTACCGGCTATATGGACTGGCCCGACAGAGGCGTCTACTTCTTCTTTGCATCAGGCGAACACCGCGACGCCGGCGACCAGCTTCGGATTACTCGCATCGGGACTCACGCAGTCTCCGAGGGAAGCAGTACCTCGCTCTGGGACCGACTCAGAACACATCGCGGAGCAAAGCGGGGAACCTACGAAGGCGGCGGGAACCACCGAGGCTCCGTCTTCCGGAAACGAGTCGGCGAAGCGTTCGTTGAGCGTGATTCCCTGAATGGTGAGTATCCTCATTGGGGCAAGGGCTCAAGCGCGAAGCGGGAACGCCGACTTGATGAACTCGAGATGGAGCGGCGAGTAAGCGACTATCTTCGGGACCTGCCGTTCCTCTGGTTGAACGTTGACGACGAGCCAAGCGCCGAGAGTGAACGGGCCTACATCGAACGAAACACGATTGCGCTCCTCAGTAACTACCAGCGAGAGGCCGTTGACGCTCGCTCAGATGATTGGCTCGGTTACCATAGCCGGAGCAAGAAAATCCAAAAATCCGGGCTGTGGAATGTGAACCACACCGAGGAGGAGTACAACTCGGAGTTTCTTGATGATTTAGCGGATGCAGTAGAGGAAACACAACCAGTGTGACTTGCACCCTCGATAAACTGAAATCGAATTATCACTGCTACTTTTCAACTATCATAAAGGATTAAGTAATTCCGTAGCACAGAGTGACAGATACATGGGCGGATTCGACTGGTCCAAAGCTACAGTAATTGACCAGGATTCTCTCGGAGAATATGTCTATGAAGTCGACACTGATGAGGTTGATAATATTCACCTAACAAATTACTGTGTACAGGTACAGCCAGCCGGATTCGCATTCGATGGGTTAGGCAAATTCTTGCGGAATCGATTTGCCTACTATGTATTCTCTAAAAAAGAGGTTGAACGTCTGCGAAAAAGCGGCAAGTCTCCAAGTATAAAAGCTCAAGAAATGGCTGGGATTGGTAAGCAATTTCGCCAAGATGGGACGCTTGGAGAATTCTTACTATTTCTTCTTACGGATGGGTTCCTTGATATACCGATGATATCACACAAAATATCGAATAAGCAAAGCTACAGTCACGAGGTTTATGGGTGTGACAACCTTTTCTTCGGAGAATTCAAAGATGAGGAATGTATCGGCATCGGTGAAGCCAAAGTTTATGGGAATATCACAGACGGGATTCGGGAAGCTGTAAGCAGCATTTCAGAATTTCATGAGGAGCAGTCGAAAACGTATCTCACTCAAGAACTAAATGTCGCTCCTAAGAATCTTACTAACAACCTTGAGCCAGAGCAGTTCGATTATTTGGCTGAGGTTCTTGTTAGTGATCCAGGACAATACCCAATCCTACACCCCGTATTTATATGTTATGAGGATGGGGATTTGGGGTCTGTAGAAGATGTTACTAAAGATAATGAAAAGATCAGAGAGGAAATCAAAAGTCGCTTAGAGGACATCGACCCACTGTCGAAAACTCAGACACAGGTAGGCAACGGAACAGACAGGCTAAGGCGGGCATATCTGTTGTTCCTCTTTTTGCCGGTCCCCAGCCTGGACGATTTTCGTGAGCGAATGCTCGTGTCTATTGATCCTGGGCTAAGACACCTATTCGACAGAGAAGCGGACGCCGATGAAAAGTCGGAAGCTGAGGAGGGAAGCGCATGAGCACTTATGATGCTGCTGCAGATGCTGACTTTCTCAATCATACACTAGATGAGCTCACAAAACACGTCTTTTACTCTGATATTGGTAGTGAGTACGCGCCAGAGCTTGGTGATAAAGAATTGAAAAAAGCGGCTTGGGCGAGTTCAGTATTAGCTGGAAGTCCCGATGATGAACATCAAAAAAAGGCGTTAGCCACAGCAGTTCTATTGTATATCACTCAAGATGAGGGTCAGAGACAGTTGTATCGCAAATTTCTCTATACGGTTCTGTCACGCTTAGGGAGTCTACCCAGTGCTCAATCGCTTACAGATGGTACTGCCAAAGAAGATGTCGACTCTATTCAGGACTTTGAAGGAACTCTTCTAGATGCCGAGTTAGACGCTGCAGAAGAGTACCATAGGTTGGATGACGGAACTGTGCTCACTCGGTTCCAGCAACAGATTTGGAACAATCTCGACAAAAAGTATGTTGTTTTCTCAGGTCCGACTTCTTCTGGCAAATCGTTCTTGATGCGCCGATATATTGAGCACCGCGTTACTAATGATGACACTTTCCAGGCAATATATTTGGTTCCTTCGAGAGCATTGATTTCAGAAGTTAGTGCAGACTTCAGAGAGGAAATCGGCGATCAGATAGACGTTCGAACAAACGCTCACTTGGATGACGCAGGCGAGAGTTTTTTACTCGTACTGACTCCAGAGCGATGTCTCCAATTATTTGATTACGAGCAATCTGACAAGGTAGATATTGATTTGATTTTCCTTGATGAAATACAACAATTGGAAGACGGAGGAAGAGGACCACTATTCGAAAATGTCCTTGAAAACTTAGAGTCAGTTTGGCAAAATGCACAAATTATCGCTGCAGGTCCGTTTATTGATAATCCGTCAAGTTCCCTCGAAGAGATTGTCCACGGGGATGCGTCGGACATTAAGACGATCTTTAATCCTGTCTTCCAGCTCCAAGCGCGATTTACATTTCGTAAATATTCCGACGTTATCGATGTAGAGGTAAAGAGTGCTTCTGGAAGTATCCTAAATCTCGAAGTGGATCGACCGACTGGGCTAAGTTACAGTACTATAAAAACTAACAAAAAGCAGACGATAAGGAAGTTCATAGAGACATTCGGTCGCGAGGATCAATCACTGGTATACGCGAAATCACAGGCAGCAGCAGAAAATATGGCCGAAGGGATTGCTGAGTCTCGCTCGAACCAATCAAGCCCTGAAACAGAAGGACTTCTCGAATATCTCCGCCGTTCGATTCACAAGGAGTACGCACTGGTCGACACAATCCAGCGTGGTGTAGCGTTCCATCATGCTAGCGTACCTCAGATTGCTCGGGATGAGATCGAGAATCTATACCGAAATGAAGAATTAGACACCATTGCATGCACATCTACGCTTCTACAAGGAGTGAACCTCCCGGCAGAGAAGATGTACATAATTGATCCAGGGATGGGGAGAAACAAAACGCTCTCCGATTTCGAGCTGCAGAATCTCATTGGTCGAGTAGGTCGAGTCGGAAGTAAACTCTATGGGACAATCTATTATATTGACAGAGAAGATGATGAGTGGTCTGAGGGGAAGCTTGACAAAACAGTTGAAAAGGAAGTGACATCAGCCACTTCTAGTGCCCTTTTGGAAAAGCAAGACGAACTACGTGAGAAAATAGCCACAGCTAACACAAATGAAATCGACGACGCTGGGCTCAGATATACTACTATTCTACTCCGAAATCGGTATATCAAGGATCGAGAATCTGTCAAGCCATACCTTAGACAAAAGGGGGTTCAGGAACGGGAAGCAGAAGAGATTGTCAGTAAGCTCGATTCAGGACTTCCCAAGCTTGGGATTCCTGAGAAGATTCTCAAAAAGAATCCTACAGTCGATCCAGTTCTACAGAATAGATTGTATGAGAATGTCCTGTCGAGTACAAGCCCTTGGGAAGTGGAAACTAATAACCTCAGAGAAACTTTCTTCCAAGTCACTCGAAGACTAAACATTATCTTCAATTTTGTTGCTGATCCAGAGGAGGGAATTGAATCAACACCAGCTGAAGAAACCCGCGCATATAATTTCAATCATCTTTCATATACAGCATATCATTGGTTGAGTGAGCGGAACTATAGTGAGATGATTGAATTGCGAAAGCAGGCACTTGAGCAGGACAACATAAATTCAGTCATCAAAGAACTAATGAGAATAATTAATACTGACGTTCGCTATGTGCTAGTAAAATATTATAAAATCCTATGTGATATTCTAGGAGAGATTGACGACTATGAGAACTACTTTATGCTGAACTTTGATAAACGGCTAGAACGCGGATCGTACGACTCTGGTCGACTCCAACTTATGGATCTGGGGATTGACCGTTCGATTGCCTTAGACTTAGATGTACCAGAGTCTGATGACGAAGATGAACTTCGCTCATCTCTCCGCGAACAGATGAGTCAGCATTCACCAGTGTATCGAAGACACCTCCTCAGAAATGGCGTGATTCCCAAAGAGGAAAACACAAAAGAATAATTCTCTGTTTCTGAGATACGAATCTCGCATACCGATGGTCAGGAATTCGTGCATCCACCACCGACAGGGCTGAATATAATTACAGACCACGAAATAAACAATTCAGTATCATTGATATCCTGATAGCCATGCAATTAAATGACGATTCTCGATGACTGATGCACCATTAGCGCCCCGTCGACCGATGGACGACAACAAGGGATTGGGCGAGGGGATGACCAGCGTAGATATCTACTGTCACCGCCAGCACAAAGGCCAATGGCAGCAAGAGACCGACGAACAAGGAATCAGCCTGAGTCGCTATCTGGTCGAACTCGTTCAAGAAGCTCGCTGGCAGAGACATAACGACGACTGAGACGGCGAAGTCCGAAACATCGTTTTCCTCCGAAACCGGGACATAAACCGCGTTTTTACCGGTAATATCATTAACCTAACAACCTAATGACTATTCGGAGGTTCTAGTATGACAGAGACATCTGTGGACAGCCCCAGCGACGAACGGGACTTCCAAACGCTCCACAAGAATACGACCAGAGCCGAACTCTTCCCCGCCAAACAGCACAAAGAGGAATGGTGGGAAGAAGCCGAACACGAAGGGTCCAGCCTCAGCCGGTACCTCTACGACCTAATTCAGGAAGCCCGGATGTATTGGGACAGCGGCGCACCCTTCATCCAAACACAGGACCAGACAGTCAAGCAACTCCAAAACAAAATCGACGACCTCCAAACGCAACTTGAAGAGGCTCGACAAGGCGGCGGTGGTCGAACCCACCTCAATATCGATGACCTCGTCACTCGGGTACTGGACCAGCAGTACCAATCACTAGACGAACTCATAGAGCGCGTTTCTGCTAGTGACGATGTCGCCCAACACCTCCAACGACAAATCGAGAACCGGCTGTACGCCTTAGCCGAGAACGGACAGGTTGAATTTCAGTGTGGACACGGCTGGCGGCTCAAGGAGGGGAACTAACATGGGAGCCGAACCCGGTTCCTCGAAAGTCTACGACAACAAGCACGACGAGGTCAACTACTTCATCACTCGAAAGCACGCGACTGGTCGGAGCGAAAGAACGCTCAACTCGTACAGTCGCATCCTGCGTGAGTTCTTTCACGACCAGTTCCCAGACCTCTCGCCCGATAAAATCGAGATTCGACACGTTGGGGACTATCTGATGGCGCTCACGGAACGCGGCGTCTCCCAGAACTCGAAAAAGAAGTACCTAGAAGTTCTCTCCAGCTTCTACGGCTATACGATGAAGCGACCGCAGTTTGAGGGCATCACCAGTAATCCCGCTGCTGTCGTGATGGAGGAGATCCCCCGGATTCGTCCTGACCGGCCTGACTGTGCGACGTGGGAGAATGCCTGCAAACTCATCAACGCTATCCCAGACCCCCGAGACAAGACTATCACCATCATCCTCGCAAAGACTGGCGCTCGACTGCTGGAAGTCCTCTCCATCGAAGAGGACGATGTCGACCTCGAGAAGGGATTCATTCGACTCCGAGAGC
The DNA here is from genome assembly GCF_034808085.1 of Halostella sp. PRR32. Lineage (NCBI taxonomy): Archaea > Methanobacteriati > Methanobacteriota > Halobacteria > Halobacteriales > Natronoarchaeaceae > Halostella > Halostella sp. PRR32. The sequence goes on along the minus strand of NZ_JAXHGL010000001.1, from coordinate 748,020 downwards.
GCAAGGGCGGCAAACAGACTGTCGTCCCAACCGATGACGAGACCATCTACGCAATCAAACGCTATCAGTTCGTTAACGCCGATTCAGATTCGTCATATCTCTTCACGAGCAACAAAGGAGGACGGCTCTCGAAAGAGCGGATTCGACGGGAAGTGAAAGCCGCAGCCGACCGCGCCGGCGTCGCTCCCAAAGAAGAACGACGGTTCGAGAAGAAATTCACACCCCACACGTTCCGCACGGTGTTCACGACGCTAATACGGAAACAGGGAATGAAGCCGTACATTCTGAAATACATTCGTGGGGACGCTAAGACCGAGACAATGGATATCTACACTCGTGTTGACCGAGACGAAGCGAAAGAAGGGTACCTGAACTGCATCCAGGAAATCGGTCTCTAACGAGGACGGACAGATGGTCGAAGTCATCATTTACAGAAACCCGTGGGAGGACCCTGAGGAGGTAGCTCGTGTTTCCATTGAGGGCGAGGTATCGGGCGAGACACCAACAGCAGAATCTCTCCGAGACCGGATTCAAGACGAGCGCGACCCAATCATCAGCGAGTACACTGACGGACGAGAACTACTCCGGTATCTGACTGCCTCGTATTCGAATGGGTATGTGGTGGCCGGCTACGATAGCGAGGAGCCCCAGCGAATTGTTGAAGACCTGAGCGACGAAGCATATCGGGACTGGGTTCAGGATTCCGGGCTCGATACCCAACTCTGAATCCCTCAGACTGTACGCTGGTCGCTGTTGCTCAACTGCTCACGCATTTCTGAGTGAATTGAATAGATTCTTCCCTCAATAATCTTGAACCGGCTATCTGTTCCTGATAACGGACACTAGGTCAGATGTCGATTCCCTTCGCGAATTCAGAATTTCCATCATCGAGCATAGCCCCAATTAACCGAGTAATGTAGACGAGAACCGAACGGCCGAGAATGCAATCCATAATTTGCATATGGTTATGTATGAAAACCCAATATAACAAAAAAGTTTCAAGTATGGTGGCGGTGGAGAGGAATTCGCATGACGGCGAAGAATAACCGGCCGACGGTCGAAGATAAACGAAACCGCATCAAGACGCTCGTTCAGGAGCTATACTCCCGAGACTACCAAACGTTCCTCGAAATTCAGTTCCAATCCCAGGAGGGCGTGTATCAGAGCTATCCAAATGAACATAACATCACGGGCCTCAATGCTCCACAGCGAGAACCCCTCCATCAAATTATCCAGAATTACGAACTCGAGATTACATTTGAGGAGACTATCGATGAGTCCTCTACCGTGACTGCTCATCAGAATCCTGAATCACCAGTAGATGACCACATGGAGGTCTTAGAAGCCATAATAAAGGATGTCTACGGCGCTAAATTTGAGGGCATCAAGCTTGCGTTCCTGAGCAGTAGCGGCCCAGAGAACCCCGAACCACTCCTTTGGACTGACCTCAACACCAGTTAACTGATTTGCCAATCCAAATTTCAGAATACGCAGTTCTCAAGTGTGCGTCTCTGCTCCAGAAGCAGCTTTGTGACCGAAGAGGATAGTAGAATGTTCGATTGGTAGTAAAGCCGTTCCCTGTAGCCTCAGCATGGGCCTCAACGCCGTCTTAGACCGAGAGAGGCTGAAGCAGTCCGATGCTCGGGAGTCTTATGATGGAACAGAGCGATTATCGAGTACGGTGATTCGACGTGGCATTACTCTTTCTGGGACTCAATGAGGACCGAGACGGCTGGGACGTCCTCGGGAAGATCGTTGATGGAGAGTTAGTCAAGGACCCGACTGGCGAGCTTGAAGAGACGGTGAAGGGAGCATACAATTTGGACGACGAAGAACACCTGAGGCGAGCATTCAATAACCACTACATCAACGCCGTTCCGCTGGCAGAGGACGTGGAGTAAACCGATGAGGATTCTCTTTCAGATGTACCACGCTGGCGAACTACACGACCTTGGAATCATTGAAGGCGGCGACGTGGTCGAATGTATCGAGAAAGGATTTGAGGACTGGATACACTGGGAACTAAGCCAGCCGACGACTCCTAACCTCGATGACTCTGACGGAATTTTGGAGGCGTATGAGGGTCCGCATCTAATCACGAAGCTCGTCGACGAGTGACTATAGTTAAAATATTATGAATCATGAGAAATATCAGACTCTTAGTCGGTCAGCTAGGAAGAATGAAGTCGTACTCACTATCCCTCCGAAGGTGTGTGAAGAGGTGACGCCCGGACCAGCTGGGTACACAACGTCTAATGTCGGTATCGATACGGGCGTCGAACAGGGGTGGATAGAGCTGCGAGAGGTGGACTTCGAGAACGGCACCATCTCGAATATTATGGACGAAACGAGGCGTCGAATCGCCAGCAAAACGGACCGACCAGAACGCCAGATTGAGCAAACAGACGCTGAGGTCGTTGGTTTGGCAGCTCAAATGTTAATAGACGAAGAATTCGACAAGGTTCGGTTGTATACCCCCGACAAACCAATGGGACACGGGGAAGAACGGCGATAGAAAACCATGGTTTTCAGGGGCAAATTGAATTCATATATGTTCACGAATATATCAAGAACGACTCTATAGGTGAATTTTCCCGATGGAGAGTATATTGGATTTTTATACTAACATGATATTTAATAAAAAGTAGCTGACCGCTCTGCAGGTTTTTTGTACGGTATTATGGGAGGGATTCTTAGTAATGGTTCAGTCTCAGCACTCACTTGTGCGCTGTCTGCAACCTATCGTTCTCCGATGAACGAGCGAAACGAAGAGTCGGTAATAGGTGGCCTCGGCACTCATAGGGTTCGTCACCGCCGGGTGCCACCCCGACTCGGTCCGGTGCCCTCGTCATCGGCCGGGCGGACGTACGGCCCTGCGCGTTATCACGGTTCCGACGAGGCGTCGGCGGGGTCCGGCAGCGCCTGGTTGTCTTCGTCCGTCGTATTCGGCAGTCTCGACGTGCGAAACGGTGAAAACGTCGCAGGTGCGTCGTCGCTTGCGGAGCGAGTTTCGGGTGACCCGTCGAGTGTCGAAGCGTCGGGTGAGGGAGTCGAGGACGACGGCGTTTCGGAGTCTGTGCTTGAATCGGATCGCGTGGTTTTGGTGTACATCGAAGGTGAGTCGAATCGGAGCGGTCGCGGCACTGGACGACGGTCGAAAGAATCAGGCGCGTACGGGTACGAACAGCGTCATCGGATACGTACCCCTTCCCCGCCATATATAATAATCTTTCGTGTCGGTGCGGCTGCCGCCGGACCCGACGGCGGTAGAGCCGGAGCGACGCAAGAACTAACAGCGTCTCCGATGCAGTGACGAACGATGGCCGACGAACGGGCCTCGACGGCGAGTGACTGCGCCCCGACGGCGAGTTTCGTCGTCCCGGCGCGCAACGAGGCCGACTACCTTCCCGCGACGCTCGCGAGCATCCGCGAGTTAGAGACCGACGAACCGTACGAGGTCGTCGTCGTCGACGGAGAGAGCAATGACTGCACCGTCGACGTGGCCGAAGCGAAGGGCGCTCGCGTCTACCATCAGAACGGGCGGGGGATCGGACCCGCTCGCGACCTGGGAGCAACCCACGCTCGCGGCGACTGGCTCGCGTTCGTCGACGCCGACACCGTCGTCCGCCCGGAGTATCTCGACGCGATGCTCGGCTTCGTCGAACGCGAGGGACTCGACGGAGCGTCCTCGCGCTGTCGACTGACCGGACCGCGGCGGGCGAAGCCGATGGAGTGGACGATAAACTACGTTTTCCCGCGTCTTCTGCGCCCGGTCCTGCCGGGATTCAACTGTTTCGTGCATCGAGAGGCGTACCGCGACGCAGGAGGATTTCCGGACGTACCGAACGAGGACACGGCGTTCAGTCGTCGCCTCGGCAGGGTCGCCGAGACGGGGTACTGTCCGAGAGTGCTGGTCGAGAGTTCGGGCCGGCGGATCGCGGACGTGGGACTGACCGGAACGCTGTATCACTACTTGCGGCTCGACTGGGGTCGGGTGACGACGGACTACTAACCGCGAGCGTCTTGACCGGCGGGTCCGTTACACCGCGTCGACGTGTTCCTCGACGAGGCGGACGTTCCGGCGGTTCGCCTTCCACGCGGCGTCGAACAGCGTCCCGAGTAGCGGGACCGAGCCAACCACCGCGTCGATGGCGATGTTCGCGACCATCCTTGCGACGACCGGTGCGGGAACCCCGAGGTTGGCCGCTTCGAGGACGATGTACATCGAAACCACGAACATCACCGAATCACCGGCGACGGGAAGGATTCCGACGAGCGGGTCGAGGCCGACGCGGAAGTCGGTTCCGGGGACCCTGATAGCGTCGTCGAGAACCGTACTCACCGCTCGCATCCGTTGTATCGCCGCCCCCTCGTCGCCGACGAGCGTCCGGTCGGCGTCGGACGACAGACCGGCGGTCGGGTCGTCGAAGTCGAACTGTGCCATACCAGTGGTTCGACGGCGAGCGGGATAGGTACCCGTATGAGCGAACCGAACGGTTTCCGGGCTTGACTGGTCGTCAGCCCGGAACACCGGCGCTGGCGGCTGGTCCAGTCCTACTCGCCGACCCGTTCGCGGGCGGCGGCAACAACCAGCGGCAGGGTGATCGTTGCGTCGGCGTAGACGCTCGCGTTGCGCCCCGCTCTCTCTATTTTCCCCCACGACCGCGCCTCGTCGAGCGTCGCACCGGAGAGGCCGCCGGTGTTCGGCTGGTCCATCGTCAGTTGCACAGCGTAGTCGTATGCGCCTGGCGCGACGAGCATCGTCTGGAGGACGAAGTTCTTGGGGACGCCGCCGCCGACGACCATCGCGCCGGCCTTCTCGGCGTCGAACGCCTTGTCGGTCAGCGGCGTCATGTCGGCGAGCGCGTCCAGCGAGAACTCGTTCGTCTGGGAGTACATCCACGCCTGGAGGCCGAGCACGGAATCCTGGACCGCGGGACAGTAGATCGGCACGTCGTGTTCGTACGCGGTCGCGGCGATACCCGGCCGTTCGTCGACGTCCTCGGCCTCGTTGACGGCGGCGTTCGCCCGGCCGAGTTCCTCGGTGAGTCGCTGAATGCTCACCACGCCCTCGCACTCGGGGAACACGCGCGAGCGAAGGTGGTCCTCGAACAGCGCGAAATGCTCCTGGGGAAGATAGACGTTGTAGATGCGATCCACGCCCTCGTCCCGGAGCTGTTCGTCGTGTTCGCGTTCGGTCCCCTCGCCGTGGACCTGCCCGTGGTGGTGCTTCCCGCCGATAGCCTCGATAGCGTCGTGGGTGAGGTTCGCACCGGTCGTCACCAGCGCGTCAATGTGGCCGTCCCGTATCAGGTCGGCGACGATGCGGCGCATCCCGGCGGGCACCATCGCGCCGGCGAGGCCGAAGAAGTTGGTCACGTCGTCGTCGCCGATCATCTCCGCGTACACGTCGACGGCCTCGTGCATATCCGTCGCGCCGATCCCGGCGTCGCCGTACTCCCCGACGAGTTCGTCGACTGTCATCCCCGCCCGGACCGCCGCGTGGGCGACAGGGTCGTGAGAGAACTCCTCGCGCTCCGGCTCGTGGTCCTCCGCCGGCTCGTGGTCCTCGGACATGTGTTCGCCTGCGCGTGCCAGGGGTTTGAACGCCGCGATCACCGCTCGCCAGCGCGGCCAGCCGGACCAGTTACCGCAGTGTCACAGTCCAGCCGGACCGGTTACCGCGACGTCACAGGCCAGTCGGGCGGTCGACGTACTCCGTCTCCAGTCCCCACTCCTCGGCCGCCGACTTGAGCGACCGGACGCCGAACGTCTCGGTGGCGTAGTGCCCCGCCAGAACGAGCGTGATTCCGGCCTCCCGCGCCTCGTGGTAGGCCTTCTGCTTGCCTTCTCCGGTCACGAGCGCGTCGACGCCTTTCTCGTCAGCCTCGGCGATCCAGTCCGTGCCGCTACCTGTCACGACTGCGATGTCTTCGATCGGTTCCGGGCCGAAGTCGAGCACCTGAACGTCCTGTCCGCCGGTGTCCAGTGCGTCGCCCAACCTCTCACCGAGAGTGTCGGCGGTGAACGGCTCGGACGCCGTCCCCCGCAGGCCGATGTACTCCGGTCCGACCTCGGCGAATCGCTCGCGGTCGGTCAGTTCCAGGCGGTCTGCGACGCCGGCCGCGTTGCCCAGTTCCGTATGGCCGTCGAGCGGCAGGTGGACGGCGTACAGCGCGATATCGTTCTCGATGAGCGGGGCGATGCGGTCGAACTTGCGCCCGGTGACGCGGTCGAACCCGCCCCAGGAGACGCCGTGGTGGGTCACGAGCACGTCCGCGTCCGCCTCGGACGCGGCCTCGATAGTTTCGGTGGCGGCGTCGACGGCGAAGACGGCACGCTCGACGGACGCTTCGTCGGGGCCCACCTGCAGGCCGTTCGCGGCGGCGTCGAGGTCGGCGTACTCCTCGGTTCGCAGTCGGTCGTCGAAGCGCTCGCAGAACTCGGAGAGGTCCATGGGAAGCCGTACCGCCGGCCGCACCGTATGCGTTGCGCTCTCTTGCTTCGGCCGCTTGCTTTCCTCTGATGGGGACGTTGTACGTCAGTTCGGCAGTTCGCCGACACGGGACCGGCGACATCGCGAGGCGGAGTTACAACAGTCCCTACGAGGCGGGCCGTCGCCCCCGTCAGGCGCGCTACTCCGGTTGCTTCAGGTACTGCCCGTCTTCGACCAACACGCCGCGGTCGACGGCGGTTTCGATGACGGCGTCGAAGTCCTCCGGCGGTATCTCGTAGGCGTTCGATGCGACGGTCGCTATCTCTCCCCGTTCGACCGGGAACTCGCGGTTCTGGAGCAGGCGCACGACGCGGTTGTACGTCGCCTGCGGCGGGCCGTTACTGCTCCCCGCGGCGCTCGTCCCCGAATCGTCGGCGCTGCCGCCAGTTGTTCCGGGACCACCGGCGCTGTCGCCGTTCGACTCCCCGCCACCGGCGTCACCGGCGCGTTCGCCCGACGCGCCCCCATCGTCGACGGTTATCCCGTCGTCAGCCTGCGGTTCGCCGGGCGTCTCGTCCGGCGTTTCTACCTCGACGGACACCTCAGTCTCGTCGGCGTGTGCCCGACCGGTCGGCTCGCTCGTTTCGTCCGCGTGTGTCGGATCAGTGTTCTCACGCGGTTCGTCCGAGGGATCGGTATCGGCCGACTCGCCGGCGTCGCTCGACGACTCCGTTCCCAGCAGGCCCTCGGCCACGTCGTCGTCGATGGACGGCGGGTCGTCCACGCCGAGTCCGTCCGACGTTCCGGCCGCGTCTGCCGCCGAGTCCGCGGACGGCGATGCGGCGTCCGCGTCGTTCGACGCCGTTGCACGGTCGGATTCGACCGACCCTGCTGTCCGGTCGAGACGCTGCTGTCGGTCGTCGACGGCGGTAACGACGTGGTCCATCACGCGGGAGAGCTTTCGGTGACAGGAGGGACAGAGGACGACGGTCCCCTGTTCCTCGGGAGACGGTGCGAAGGCGTCAGGGACGACGGGATACTCGGAGAGCGGTTCCTCGATCGCGGTCCCGCAGAAGTAACACGACGAGAGGGTCATGCTTCCAACACTCACCGCGACGCGGTAAAAACCTCCCCCTGGCGGTCGACGCTCGACGGACAGCACTGACTACCGAGCGTGCTCGTAGACGAACTCGCGGAGGAGTTTGCCGGCGAGCGCCGCGGCCTGGCCGTCGTCGCGGTCGTTCACCTCGACCACGTCGAACCCGTCGGCGTGCGGGGCAACGGCGCGGACGGCGTCGCGCATCTCGTGGGGGCGCAGTCCGAACGGTTCCATCGTGCCGGTGCCGGGGGCGTACCCCGGGTCGGCACCGTCTACGTCGACGCTGAGATAGACGGATTCGTCGTCGAAATCCGGCGTCCAGTCGGACACGTCTGCAGGCGGGACGACGGTCACGTCGTCCGCGTCGGCGCGCTCCCACTCGGCCTCGCTTCCGGTGCGAGCGCCCAGTATCACGGCTTCGTCGGCCACGTCTAACGCGTGCCGGGTCGCCGTGGCGTGGCTCAACTCGTTGCCGTCGTACTCCTCCCGCAGGTCAAGATGTGCGTCGAGGACGACGACGGCGTCGGGGTCGACGGCCCTGACGCCGGCGACCGAGACGGTGTGTTCCCCGCCGATCGTGAGCGGGACGGCTCCGTCCCACACCGCGTCGGTCAGGACCCCTTCGAGATACTCCAGGTACTCGGCGGCGTCGTCCCACGCGCGGACGTCGCCGTGGTCGTGAACTGAGAGTTCCGAGAAACGGAGGTCGGTTCGACGGTCGAAGTCGTCGTACGTTTCCGCGAAGCGTCGCACGCGGTCCGGGCCGAATCGTGCGCCCGGCTGGAACGTCGTCGAGACGTCAAGCGGAGCCCCGACGACCACGTACGACGCGTCGTCGCGGTCGGCGCGGGCTCCGGGAAACATTATATGATCTTGCGCTGCTCTTCCATCTCCAGGTATTCGATGTCGTCGTCCGGCGAGAGGTCAGCGTCCTCGGGCGTGCTGATCGTGATCGTCTCGTACGTTTCGAGGTCCATCACCTGGGCGACGGTGGGCGACTCGACGCTGACGACCTGCCCCTGCTTTCGCTCGATGATCGGGACCCATACCTTCGCGTCGACCGGCTGCGACAGCGAGCGCTTCTTCCCGTCGAACACGCCTTCGGCCTCGATACGTGCCTTGGCGCTACCGTGCTTGCCCGGTTTCGCCGTGCTGTACGCATTGATCTGGCACGGCGTGTCCTCGATCATCACGTAGTTGCCTTCCTGAAGGTCGCGAACTTGCTTCTGCTGTTTCGCCATAGGGCGGCTTAATCAACGTAACAGTATAAACGATTTGGAAGCGTGTAACCGGTCTCTCCGGGGCTAAATCCGCCGAATGACGCCGCAATCAGTTCTGGGCGGAGTTGCGCAGTTCCGTTCTCCCGCTCCGGGCGGCGTCGGGACGGAATCACTCGCCGACACCTTTTTTCCCCGACTGCATGATGGAATTGTATGGATAGTTCTCGTTCCCTTTCGCGTCGCCGAGCGCTTCGGGCGACCGCCGCCTGCGTCGTCCTTTCGTCCGGCTGTCTGAGCGGCGACGACTCGACGGAACCCACCCCCGTACAGACGACTGGCGTCCCCCCCATCTCGGACCCTGACCACGGCGACTTCTACGTCTGCGTGCGCAACGACGGCGACGAGAGCCGGGAGATAACCGTGACCGTTCGCGGCCCGGACGGCGACGAACCGTTCTCGGCCGCCGTCTCTCTCGAACCGGACGAGCGGGACCGGCGGAAGAACGTCGTGAACGCTGGCGGAGCGTACACCGTCGAGGTCGACGCCGGCGACGCCGGGTCGGAGACAGTGACGTGGGACATCCCGGAGTCAGTCGAAGACGTGACCGGCGTGAACGTCAACGTCGAACCGACCGACGGAGTCGAAGTGGTCGTCGCCGAGCGACAGCCCTGTTGACCCGAACCGGGCCGGTCCAATCCGGGGGACCCGGCGGATCCGGCGGACCCGCCGCACACACTCAGCTCCGACGCTCGATAACTCGCCCGACGCGCTCCAGCCCCTCAGTCAGTTCGTCCCGGGGCAGGCCGAAGCCGATCCGGAAGCGGTTCGGATGGCCGAACAGGTCGCCGGGCGCGAGGACGACGCTCTCCTCCTCGACGACGGCGGTGCAGAAATCCCGTGCGTCCGCGAACCCCTCCGGTACCGTAACGAACCCGTTGACGCCGACCGGGTCGTGCCAGTCCAGGCCGTGGTCGCCGACGAAGTCGCGGACTTGCTCTCGGTTCCGTCTCGCGTGCTCTCGGTTCTCGCGGAGAATTCGGTTCTCCTGACCGCCTAGCGCCTGCTTCGCGACGTGCTGGCCGAAGACGGAGGGCGAGATAGTCGTGTAATCCTTCCAGTTCCACGCCGTTTCGACCAGTTCCTCGGGAAGGACGGCCCAGCCGAACCGGAGGCCGGCGAGGCCGTGGGACTTCGTCGTGCTAGACGTGCTGATGCCGCGCTTGCCCATGCTGGCGACCGGCGGGATCGGTTTCTCGGCAAGGAGGCGATACACCTCGTCGCAGAGCAGGTAGGCGTCCGCGTCCTCGGCGAGGTCGTAGAGCGCGCGGATATTCTCTTCGGAGTGATACTGTCCCGTCGGGTTGTTCGGGTTGTTGACGACGATCACCTCGGTGTCCTCGCGGACGGCGTCCGCTACCGCATCGATATCGAGTTCCCACTCCGGCGACGAGAGAGGGACGCGCGTCACCTCGGCCACGGCTTCGGGGACGGCGTGGAGCGCCTGGTACGTCGGCGTCACGACGACGGCGTGGTCGCCCTCGTCGAGCAGAGAGAGGAAGGTGAGGAAGTTCGCCTCCTGCGCGCCGCAGGTGAAAAGCACCTCGTCGGCGGTGCGGTCGTACCGCCGTGCGACCTCGGCGCGGAACTCGGGGTCGCCGTTGGTCGGGATGACGTAGCCGAGTTCGCCGGGGTCGGTGTCGAACCGGTCAGCGTCGAGGCTACGGATGCCGCTTTCAGCGAGCATGATATCGGCTTCGTGTTCGTGTTCGGCGAACCACCGCTCCAGACCGAAGTCGGCGACGTTCATAGTGGTCGATAGCGAGCGAAGGTAAAAGCCGGCGGGGATCTCCGGCAGACGACGCTCGTCAGTCTCAGTCGCCCTCGCCCGGGCGGCGCTGTTTCAGATTCTGGCGGGTGAACTGGGGTTTCGCGCGGATCCCCTTGCGGGACCGGAACGAGCGGTAGAGCAACAGGGCGACGCCGACGGAGAACGCGGCTGCGATCGCGGTCGACCGAATAGTAGCAAAGGAGTAAAGCACCGAGGTCGAGAGGACGCCCGCGGTGAGCAGGAGGCCGTAGACGATCCGCTTCGCAAGCGTGTCGAACACGTCGTTCGAGTCCTCTATCTCGGCGCGGACGTGGAGGTTCTCGCGGTCGATGCGGTCCAGCGTGCGCTCCAGTTTCGGCGGTACGCGAACAGCAGAGAGCACCGACTGCTGGACCTGGTCGCCCGCCTCGTCGATGTACTGCCGGACGCTCTCCTCGCGATACCCTTGCTCTGTCAGATAGTCGGTGGCGATAGAGATGAAGTCGAAATCGGGGTCGAGCGTCACGCAGACGCCCTCGACGACGGTGGCGACCCGCAGGACGAGCGCGAGGTTCTTCGGCAGGCGAAACGGGAACTCGTAGATGGAGTCCTCGATCTGGCCGACGATCTGCTGGACGCGGTACTGCTCGATGTCCTCGCCGCGGACATCCTGAATGGCGAGTTCCATCACCTCGCCCATCACCTGTCGGTCGGCCTCGGGCGAGAGCGTCCCGATCTCGATGAGGGCGTCGAGGATGCCGTCGATGTCTTGGTTCGCGACGGCGACGTAGAAGTCGACTATCTTGTCCTGGATGAAGTCGTCGACGCGGCCGCTCATCCCGAAGTCGTAGAAGATGATGCGGCCCTCGTCGGTCACCGCGAGGTTCCCCGGGTGGGGGTCGGCGTGGAAGACGCCGTCCTCGATGATCATCTGGAGGTACGCGCGTTGGAGGTTCTCGGCGATTTCCGTGCGGTTGAGGTCCTTTTCCGCGAGCGTCTCCAGGTCGTTTATCTTCGTCCCCGGTATGTACTCCATCGTCAGCACTCGCGCCCCCGACCGTTCCTCGACGACGGGGGGAACGACGATCGCGTCGTCGTCCTCGAAATTCGACCGGATCTCCCGGAGCATCTCGGCTTCGCGCTCGTAATCCATTTCCTCGCGGATCGTCTTGGCGAACTCGTCGGCGAGGTTTTCGAGCGAGAACGCCCGCGACTCGTCGATGAACGTCAACAGGACCGGGAGCGACCAGCGGATAACCCGTAGGTCGGCCTCGACGAGCGGTTCGATGTCCGGGCGGCGGACCTTCACGGCCACCTCCGACCCCTGGAACTCGGCGGTGTACACCTGCCCGAGACTTGCTCCGCTTATCGGCTCGGTGTCGAATCCGTCGAACGCTTCGTCGACGGGTCCGAGCTCCGATTCGACCACCGTCCGGGCGTCGGACCACGGCGCGGGCGGAACCTCGTCCTGGAGTTGCGAGAGGACGTCTATGTACTCCGGCGGGAGGATGTCGGGCCGGGTCGAGAGCAGTTGACCGAGTTTGATAAACGTCGGCCCCAGCGTGAGCAGCGAGTCGAGCAGGCGGTCCGCGCGCTCGCGACGCATCTCGGCGTCGACGCGGCGGCGACCGCCGACGATCAGGAACCTGTGACGGTCTCTCGCGTAGGCGACCAGCAGCGGTAGGAACTGACGCACGACGACGAAAAAGCGCCAGTAGGCCCGGAGGTTGACCAGCGTAACCACCTCGCGCTACGCGCCCTCGGTGACCTCTATCGATGTGCCAGTAGACTCCGAACCGCGTTTCGGCAGGTGGAGTTCGAGGACGCCCCGGTCGACCGTCGCAGACGCCCCGGCGTCGGTCGCGTCCGGCGGGAGCGGGATATCGGCGTCCAGAAACAGGGACCGGTCTTCAGTCCGGTACTGGAACTCCGGTGGGAGGTTTTTCTCGCGCCGCGCCTCGATTTCGAGCGCAGAGCCATCGACGGCGATGTCGACCGTGTCTGCAGTGACACCGGGGAGGTCGACGACGAGCAGATACTCGTCGTCGCTCTCCAGCAGATCGGCGAACACGGCGTCGGGTAGGTCGCGCAAGGCATCACGCAGCGCTGACATACGCGGTCGTACGGAGTCCGTGGCGAAAAAGGCCGCGATCCAGCCTAGAGCGGTGAAACCACGACCCAGAGAACGGCCAGAACGACCGCCGCGCCAGCGATTCGCCACAGGGCGGGCATCGCGAGGCGTCGAACCGCCTCCCCCTCGTCGCCGTCGGTGATCCGGAAGAGCGCCGTCTCGCCGTCGCGGACGACGGCGTTGACGGTCCCCGCGGCGTTCGACCACGGTTCGTACTCCACTCCGCCGTACACGTGGACGGGGTCGCCGGGGTCGAGGCGGCGTTCGATGTACTTGCGGTCGTCGCCGGTCGCTATCTCGATCACGCGGAGGTCCCACGACTTCTCCTCTGAGCCGACATCCGGAGTGTCCTCGATCCACCGTCGGATCCGTTCGGGCGGAGCCTTTCCGCCGTCGACGCGGGTGGTGTGGTCGTCGAGCGCCAGGGCCGCGCCGTCGGGATCGACGAGTAACGCCCCGGTGTCGTCGTCCAGAACGAACGGGACGCGCCCGCTCCCCGAATGGATAGTCTCCCAGTGGTTGTTCTTGCCCGACGACCGCAGTTCCTGTACTTCGTACTCGCAGACCACGCATTTCGTTCCCGAAAACGGCGCACGGAGCGACGACTCGTGTATCCCGACTGACCCCTCGATCTCGACGATTCCGGAGACGTTCGCCGCGGACGCGACGTCTATGGGATCGTTCCGATAGACGCGGTATGCCCGTGCGCCGTGTCTGCCGGCGTCCCCGAGTAAGAGGAGACTAACGAGGACGAGTACCGCGATGAGAGCAGTCGCGGCCGAGAGCAGTGTCATGCTTCCGGTTGAGAACCCCAGGAAATAAGCGTTCCGTCGCTGAATAAGGGTAACTTACCGTTCGAAGCCCCGGTTTGGGTGGGGGATAACAAAACACCCAGAAGGGGTTAGATGGGACGATGAACAGACGGACTCCCCTGGTGGTCCTCGGATCCATCTTGTTTCTCGCTGTCGCGACTGTCGGTGCGTTCACGGTAGCAGCGACGGCCGCGGCGGTGGAGGGACCGATCGACCCGCTGACGAAAAACGAAACAGGCGTACAAGAAAACGAAACAAATGCACAGGATTCGCTCTCGACTCACGCGACGGTTCGCGGCGGCCCCTCCACCGGCGAGGATATCGGCGGTGGCGACGTCGACGGCGACGGGTCTGCCGACGTTCTCGTCGGCCAACCGTTCAACGACGAAGCGGGCGAGAACGGCGGCGCGGCGCACCTGTTTTACGGTCCGGTCGAGGGCGGCGAGTACGACATCGAAGACGCTGATCTCACGATCCGCGGCAGCGCCGGCGGACAGTGGACGGGGTACGACGTGAACGTCGACGATGTCGACGGCGACGGCTACGGCGACCTGATAGTGAGCGCGCCGCTTCGCGAGGAGGGGTACGTGTACGTCTTCTACGGCGGCCCGTCGCTGTCCGGTACTCTCACTCCCGACGACGCCGATGTCGTGCTGAGCGGCGTCGACCAGGACGAACAACTCGGCCTCGCTGTCGATCCCGTCGAGCGTGAGAGCGGCGCGGGACTGGTCATCGGCGCTCCGCGAAGCGATGTCGGCGGTGAGAACGCCGGTGCCGCGTACTACTTCGAATCGCCGTCCACCAACGAGACCACCGCCGACGCCGACCTGCGACTGGTCGGCGCGGAGTCCGGCCACACCGCCGGGTGGGACGTCGCCGGTGCCGACGCGGACGGCGACGGATCGGCCGAGATCGCAGTGGGTGCGCGCGGCGTCGACGACGCGGCAGGCGCGGCGTACGTCGTCTCCTCGAACTGGACGGGCACCCATTCGCTCGCCGACGCTGACATCGTGGTCCGCGGCGCGCAGTCCGGTGACAGAGCAGGCCAGAGCGTCGATATCGTCGGGACGGACGACGGCGGAGAGGTCGTCGTCGGCGCACCGAGCGCGAACCGGGACGGGAGCAACTCCGGAGCGGTGTACGTCAGCCCCGTAGAGTCGACTGACCTCGCCGAGAGGGACCCGGTTTTCGTCGGTTCGTCGGGCGACCGCGCCGGATGGGACGTGACGGCCGGCGACGTGACGTGTGACGACCGCCCCGACCTGCTCGTCGGCGCGCCCTACGCCGAGGACAAGGCCGGCGCTGCGTACGTCGTCCCCGGTGGCGGGGGCGACGCAGCGCAGCTGCTGACCGGCGAGAGCGCGGGCGATTTCGCCGGCTACCGCCTGGCGCTGGTCGCAAACGCGACCGGCGGGGAAACCAGGGACGCGCTGGTCGGCGCACCGCACGAGAACACGACGAACGTCACCGGCCACGCCTATCTCCTGGAGGGAGAGTGCGCCGTCGACACCTCGCCGGTCGAGAACGCGACGACAGGCGACGGGAACGGTACGGACGGTGCCCGAAACGGGACGAACGGGACGGAGAACGGCTCAGCGAACGAGACCGAAACCGGCGGAGACGGGGGCTCCGCGGAGACGGACGACGCCACGACGGGACCGGCGACCGCTGACGGGACAAACGGACTTCCCGTCGATATCGTCCCCGCCAGTGTCGCCGTCGCCGCGGCACTCGCGACCGTCGGCGTGGTAGTGCTGTGGCGTCGCCGCCTGTGAGAGCTCTGCTGTAGCGACACCGTCCGTCGAAACCGATTTCGCCGTTACGGTGTCCCGGCGGTCTGGTGATTAGCCGCCCCGTCAGTCAGCACCGCCGGCGTCGAGTACCCCCACTTTTCCCGCGGCAGTCCGAACGTGGTGGTATGAGCGATCAAGTAACTGACGCCGGGTTCAAGGACCGAACCCGGGTCGACGAGGCGCGCGACGCCCTCCGCGAGGCCGTCGCCGGGATCGACCGCACGGAGTCGGTCCCGCTGACCGCGGCCGACGGGCGGGTCGTGGCCGAGCGAATCACCGCGGAACGGTCCGTCCCTCACTACCGGCGGGCCGCGATGGACGGCTACGCGGTGCGGGCGGCAGACACCTTCGGCGCGAGCGACCGCTCGCCGTCGGTCCTCCGGGCCGACGACGCTGTCGGGCCGGAGCGTGCGGCCCGCGTCCACACCGGTAGCGAACTCCCGGAGGGAGCCGATGCGGTGGTGATGGTCGAGCAGGTCGAGGCGGTCGGCGACGACCTCGAAGTGTTCGACGCCGTCGCCGAGGGCGAGAACGTCGCCCCCGTGGGCGAAGATGTCGAGCAGGACGACGTGTTGTACGAACCGGGCCACCGCCTACGCCCGTCGGACCTGGGACTGCTGAAATCGGTCGGCGTCGACGAGGTCGAGACCTACGACCGCCCGTCAGTCGGCGTGATACCGACGGGCGAGGAACTCGTCCAGCACGACCCCGACCCCGGCGAAGTGATCGAGACGAACGGGTTGACGGTTTCTCGCTACGTCGAGCGCTGGGGCGGGCGCGCCGAGTACCGGAACGTCGTCACGGACGACCGGGATGCGCTCCGCGCCGCCGTCCAGCGCGACCTGACGAAAGACATCGTCGTCACGACCGGCGGGTCCTCTGTCGGCGAGCGCGACCTGATCCCCGACGTCGTCGACGACCTCGGGGAGGTGTTCGTCCACGGCGTCGCGCTGAAGCCGGGCCATCCCGTCGCGCTCGGCGTCGTCGAGGAAACGCCCGTGCTCATGCTCCCGGGGTATCCCGTGGCCTGCATCGTCAACGCCGTCCAGTTCCTCCGGCCCGCGATGAAGTGGACCGAGAACGCGGCCGTTCCGCCGCACCCGACGACCGAGGCCCGCCTCGACCGGAAGATAGCGAGCGAACCCGGCACGCGGACGTTCGCCCGCGTGACACTCGAATCGAGAGACGGCGAGCGCGTCGCCATCCCGACGCGGGCGAGCGGGTCGGGGATCCTGTCGAGCGTCGCGCAGGCCGACGGCTGGGTGGTGATCCCGGACGACCGCGAGGGCGTCGCGGAGGGCGAAACCGTCGCCGTACAGGACTGGGAGTGGTCGGCGTGACGGACGCAGACGCCGCCGCGGAGGTGAGCGCATGAGCGACCGTAAGGAGTTCCGCGACCTCGCGTCCCCGGAGCGCGCCCGGGAGGCCATCGACTCGCTCGACCTCGAACCGGAGCCGGAGACGGTGTCGCTCGAAGACGCCCGGGGCCGCGTTCTCGCCGAGCGCGTGGACGCGGGTATCGACGTGCCGGGGTTCGACCGCGCGTCGCTCGACGGATACGCCCTCAGAGCACGGGACACGTTCGGCGCGGACGAGGCTGACCCCGTTGCCCTCGACTTGGTCGGGTCGGTTCACGCGGGCGAGGAACCCGGCGTCGACGTGGAAACGGGCGAGGCCGTCGAGATATCGACCGGTGCGGTGATGCCGCCCGGAGCGGACGCGATGGTGATGGTGGAGGAGACGGACGAGAGCGGGGATCAGGTCCTCGTCCGGACCTCCGTCGCGCCCGGCGACAACGTGATGCTCGCCGGCGCGGACATCGCGGCGGGCGAGCGAGCGCTCGGCCCCGGAACCCGACTGACCGCCCGCGAGATCGGCCTGCTGTCGGCGCTCGGGGTCGACGAGGTGCCCGTCCGCGGGACGCCCCGAGTCGGGATCATCTCGACCGGCGACGAACTCGTCCGGCCCGGCGGCGACCTCCACAGCGAGCGCGGCCAGATCTACGACGTGAACTCCTACACCGTCGCCAGCGCCGTCGAAGAGGCCGGCGGCGAAGCAGTCACCTACCCCCACGCGGGCGACGACTACGATGAAATGGAGCGGATCCTGACGACCGCCGCCGACGAGTGTGACCTCGTCCTCTCGTCCGGGTCGACGAGCGCCAGCGCCGTCGACGTCATCTATCAGGTGATCGAAGACCAGGGCGAACTCCTGCTCCACGGCGTCGCGGTGAAGCCGGGAAAACCGATGCTCGTGGGTCGGCTGGCTGACTCGGCGTACGTCGGCCTCCCCGGCTACCCCGTCTCGGCGCTCACCATCTTCCGGACGTTCGTCGCGCCGGCGGTCCGCGACGCTGCCGGCCGCCCCGAACCGCGGACCGCGACCGTCAGCGGCCGGATGGCTCGCCGCGAGCGGTATCAGGAGGGTCGTCTCCGGTACATGCCCGTCGGCCTCGTCACGGCTGGTCCGAAAGACCAGCGAGGCGGAAACGGTGACACCGTCGGAGCGGACGGGAACGGCGAAACGCTCGTCTACCCCGTCGACAAGGGAAGCGGCGCGACGACCAGTCTCGTCGAGGCGGACGGCGTCGTCGCCGTGGACCCCGACACGGACTACCTCGCCGAGGGAGAGCCGGTTACCGTCGAGTTGTTCTCCCCGGACGTGCGCCCGCCGTCGCTGTTCGGCGTGGGCGAGGACGACCCGCTTTTCTCCCGGCTACTCGACGACCTGTCGAACCCCCGATACCTGTCACTCGGGAGCCGAGAGGGACTGCGCCGGCTACGCGACGGCACGCCGGACGCCGCGGTGACCGCCGGGCCGGTCGAGCGAGATGTCGACGCCGAACCGCTCGGCGAGTGGACCCGTGAGTGGGGGCTGATCGTCCCCACGGGCGATCCCGACGGGGTCGACGGACTCGCCGACCTGGTCGACCGGGACCTGCGGTTCGTCAACCGAACGACCGACTCCGGCCTGCGGACGAGCCTCGGCGAGGCGGTAGCCGCACTCGCCGAGGAGCGCGGCGCCGACCGCCGCGAACTGGTCGACGCTATCGACGGGTTCGAACTTGCCGTGCGCGCTCACGAGAGCCCGGCGCGGAAAGTCGCTGCGGGCGGTGCTGACGCTGGCGTCGGATTACGGGCGAGTGCGGAGAAACTGGGACTCGGTTTCGTCCCGCTCGGCGAGCAGCGAGTGCGGGTCCACGGCAACCCCGACCGGACCGAAAAAGTCGGCGTGACGGAACTGATCACGGCGCTCGACCGGGTGCCCGATCTTGCCGCAGACCTACCCGGTTACAGGTCGGCGAACGAGGAGAGTCGGTAGTCCCCGAGCACGCTGTGGCCGAGCAGGTCGGGGTCGTGACGCTCGACGTGGATGCCGTCGAGGCCGGCGTTCCAGGCGGCGCCGATGTCGCAGGCACCGTCGCCGACGAGGACGCCCTCGTGTCCGTTGTACGCGACCTCCATCTTCTCTTTTGCGTGTTCCACGGGCGCGGGGTCGGGCTTCCAACCCAGGTCTTCCGAACAGCAGACGACCGTCTCGAACCAGTCCCGGATGTCGAGGTGGTCGAACACGACGTCGGCGACCGGTGCCGGACAGTGCGTGACGATGCCCGATGGCGCGTCGATGTTCGTGATACGGTCGGCGTCGTCGTAGAGGTACGTCGACTCCGCTCGCGCGATGGGGTCGTCCACCTCGTCGAACACCTCCCAGAACTCCCTGACTGTGAGTTCGGCCGGCAGAATATCCGTTCGCAGGTCGTCCGTCGCGTGCCAGAGGAGATACCGCTCGTCGTCCGTAAACGCAAGGCCGAGTCGGTCTTCGACGCTTGACATCACCTCGTTGCGATAGTCGGCTTCGACGTCGACTAACGTCCCGTCGAGATCGAACAGCCAGTAGTCGTACTCCGGGACCATAGGGGGCAAAAATAGAGGCCGTAGCAGAATAAGTATTCTGCCCCTACGCGCCGTGTTAACACGGTTCGGATCGGCCTAAGCGGAGCCAAAACACGGCCAGTGCGACCTACGCGTCACCCTCTTGCACCTCGACGCTGCTGCCGAGATACTTCGAGATCACCTCGGAGACCGAATCCGCATTGAACAGGTCCAGTGACTCTGCGATCTCGGCTTTCAGACCGTCGAAGTACGCTTCGTCGGTCCGCAGTGCGCTGAACGCGACGCTGTCTACCGGAACGTCGAGGGCCTCCTCGGCCATCGCCCGGTGGTGCTTCTCGTCGTTTACCTCGCCCCGCCACAGGTTGTCGCGGAAGAACAGCCACCCCTCATCGCCTGGCGGGTCAGCGCGGCGGTACAGCGTCGTCTCGAACGTAGCGGGGTCGACGCGAACGTGCTCGCCCGCCGGATCGATCCGGACCCGAACGCGGAACACGTACTCTGCATCCATCAGGCGTAAGGCCCCTTCATCGTTGTAGTTGGTCTCTCACTCGTGGCCTGACTCCGTCTCGACGAGTTCCGCCATTTCGGCGTCCTTGTCCGTGATACCGCCCTCCTCGTGGCTGGTGAACCGGACTTCGACCTCCTCGTAGCCGATCCGGATCTCCGGGTGGTGGAACTCCGCCTCCGCGATCTCGCCGACGAGTTGCGCGAAGTTGACGCCGCGTAGGTAGTCGTCGAACTCGTAGGTCCGGACTATCTCGTCACCTTCGCGGTGCCATTCATCCGGGATCTGTTCCTCGACTTCGTCGTCGGAAAGCAGGTCGGCCATGGAGAAGATATCCCGAGGCCAGCAAGATAATCGTTGTGCCCGCTTCAGTCGTCGTCGAACGGGCTGACGGGCGCGTCGGCCGGCAGTTCGTCACGCGCGTCCGCCGGCATCTCGTCGGACATCGCCTCGGTAACGAAGTCGGGCGGACCGTCGGCCCCGGCGAACTCCGGGTCGAACAACTGGAGCGCGGTGTGGATAGTCGTCCAGTCGTCGTCAGCGGCGGCGTTTCTGAGACTCTTCGTGGGCGCGGCGAGCAACTGGCCGACCAGCGCGTCGGCGAGCGATTCGAGTATCTCGCGCTGGCGGTCGGAAACGTCGCCCTCCGCCTCCAGTTTCGAGACCGCGGTTTCGATCTCGCGGGATTTGACCCGTTCCGCGCTCTCGTACATCGCGGCGATGACTTCGTCGGCCCGCTTACGTTTGTACTGGTCCAGCAAGCGCTCGAACTCCTCGTCTATCGTGCTTTCGACGCGTTCGGCCGCCTCCCGTCTGCGCTCTCGGGTCCGGTCGGTCACCGACTCCAGTTCGTCGAGGTCGTACACGGCCACCGCGTCGAGGTCGTCGGCCGCCGGCGCGACGTCTCGCGGCTGGGCGAGGTCGATCACCACGGTCCCGCCGGTGTCGGTGAGAGTGTCCGCATCGAGGATGAACCCCTCCGTACTCGTCGCCGTGACGATGACATCGGCGCGCTCCGCCGCGGCGGGGACGGCGGGCAAGGCGATAGCCCGCGCGTCCGCGTCGACTTCCGTAGCGACGTGTTCGGCGTGGGGGACGGTCCGGTTGGCGACGATCATCTCGTCCGAACCGTGGGCGGCGAGCGCCCGGGCCGACAGCGTACCCATCTCCCCGGCTCCGACGACGAGCGCCGTCGAGTTACCGAGGTCGGTCTCCGTCTCGGCCAGCCGCGCCGCCGCGGTGCCGAGCGAGACGGCCCCCTCGTTGATGGCCGTCTCGGTGCGAACCCGCTCGCCGACGTGGATCGCCTTTGTGACGGCGTCTTCCAGCACGGGGCCGATACCGCCCGCGCCGCGGGCCTCCTCGTAGGCAGTCCGGACCTGGCCCAGGATCTGGTCCTCGCCGAGGACGAGCGATTCGAGTCCGGAGGCGACCCGGAGCAGATGGCGAAGGCTCTCCTCGTGGTCCATCTCGACGACGCTATCGTCGGGAACGTCCGCGACCAACTCGTCGAGAACGGCCCGTCCGGTCACAGGGGATTCGGTGACCACGTACGCTTCGACGCGGTTGCACGTCTGGAGGGCGAACGCCTCCTCGGCACCGCCGAGCAGACCCGAGACGACGGTCCGCTGGTCGGGGCCGCTCGCCTCGGCGAGCACGTCGACGGACGCCCGTTCGTGCGAGACGCTTACGCCGGAAATGACGCCGGTGCTTGCGATCATCGAGTATCACCGGACGAGTGTAGTTTGTCGCTGATCACGTCGCGAGCCACTTGCCGACCCTTGGACTCCCCCCTACGTAAACCCTTCCAAACCCGGGAAGACCTGACGACGGCTCGGATCGCGTCGTGTCGGTCCCCCTCGGGCACGCCCTCGTCGCGCAGTTCGTCGCGGAGGTCGGCCGTCACCGTCGCCATCGCTCCCGCTCCCGCTATCTCCGCTTCGATAGTTTCGCGGAGATGCTTGCTCAACGCGGGGCTCGCGCCGCCCGTCGCCACGGCGGCCACCACTGGATCGTCGCGGACCGTCGCGGGGACGACCACGCTCCCGGGGTCGCGGTCGCCGTGGCTGTCCGCCCGATTGACGAGAACGCCGCGGTCCCGGGCCGCCTCGGCTATCGCCTCGTTGACGGTAGCGTCGTCGGTCGCCGCGACGACCAGCGCCGGGTCGAACCTGTCGAGCCAGTTCGGAACGTCCCCTTCGGCGGGGGCCGCCCGCACTCGCTCGCTCCCGCCGAACTCCGCGTCGGCGAAATCGGGGCTGACGACGACGACGCTTGCTTCGCGTGCGAACCGTCTGGCCTTCCGCGCGCCGACGGGGCCGCCGCCGAACACGAGCACCGTCGCGCCCGAGAAGTCGTGGAGTAGCGGGATCATACGGGGTTCACTCTACGGTGTTTGCGCTCGCGCGCTCCTCGATACGGATGCCGGTCTTCTTCAGGATGCGCGTCGAGAACAGCGTGTCCCAGTCGCCCTCGTCGACGCCGTCAGGCTCCGTCCGGCGGGCCGACGACGGTTCTTCGTCGACGTCCCAGAACTCCGCCATGCGCTCGCGCACCTGCTCGATGCGCCGCTCGCTCTCTTCCTCGCTCCGGCCGTGGGTCATCGCGAAGAAGTTGTACGGCCAGACGCCCTCGTGGCGCGGCCGCCGGTAGCAGTGCGTGACGAAGGGGAGGGCGGCTATCTCGGGGCCGACCTCGTCGACGATGTCGTCCGGAACGTTCCAGACGGTCATCCCGTTTTCCGTGTAGCCGAGCGCGTAGTGGGTCGGGATGACGCCGACCCGTCGGATCTTCCCCTCCGCGTCGAACCGCTTGATCGTCTCCAGCACCCAGTCGACGTCGGCGTCCAGCGCGTCCGCGACGTCCCGGTACGGCGTCGCGGAGACCGGGAGCCCGTCCTGTATCTCGACTACCAGGTCCCGCTCGGCGGGCGTCAGCGTGTCGGCGTCGGTCGGGGCCACGTCCGGACCGAGATGCGAGAGGTCCACGTCGCCCTCCGGGATCGGTCCGTCGACGTAGAACTTCGCTTCGACGCGGAACTCCCGCTGCTTGGGGAGGTTGTACGTCTCCTGGCCGGTCTCGTCCTCGATAGCAGACAGAACCTCTTCGACGCGGTCGCTCGCGGTTTCACCGCTCGACCGGGACCCCTCCTGAGTCCCGCCGTCCGCGACCGAGACGACGAACCACATGTTCAGGTGCGGGTGCTCGCGCTCGTAGTTGTGCGCCACCTCGCGGTGGGCGTTGACCTGTTCGGCCACCTCGTCGAACCGGTCCTCCGGCGCGTGCATGGCGACCAGCGTCGCCGTGCCGCCGATCTCCTGTGCGTTGATCAGCGGGCCGAACCGCGTCAGCACGCCGTCGTCGTCCAGTCGCCGGACCCGCTCCAACAGTTCGTCGGCATCCACATCGACCCCCCGGTCCCGCAGCGCCGCGGCCGCCGGTTCGAAGGGGTCGCGGACGACCGGGAACCCGCCCTGAAAGGCGTTGACGACCGCGCGGTCCCGCTCGTCCAGGTCGACGTCCGTCTCGCTCATAGTCGAAACTGAGGACCGGGGGCGTATAAGCGATGCGAGGTGGGTCGCCGCTCAGGAGTCCGGCGCGTGGATTACCCCGTAGTAACTCCCGACGACCTCCACGGTCCGCTTGAAGGTGCCGACGAGGATCGGTCCGACGAACAGCCCCATCACCCCGAGGAGGTACGTCCCGCCGAGGACGCCGACGAAGATAGTGGCTGAGTGCATCTCCGACTCTCGGTCGATCAGCATCGCCCGCAGGTAGTCGTCCGTGACGGCGACGGAGGTCATCCCCCAGAGGACGACGAACGCCGCTGACAGCGGCTGGCCGATCCAGAAGAGGTAGACGACAGCCCCGCCCAGCACCGGGGCGACGCCGACGACCGGAACGATGGCCAGCGCCATCATCGCGACCGTGAGCAGGGTCGCCTCCGGAACGCCCGTGAGAAAGAGGCTCACGCCCGCGACGAGCCCCTGTACGATCGCGACGAGGACGTGTCCCTTGAGCACGGCCCACGTCATGTCGTGCACTGACTCGAACAGTTCGTCCCGCACCGGGGCCTCCAGCGGCGTCATCCGCCGAAGCCACGCGACGAGTCCCCGGCCGTCCTTGAGGAGGTAGTAGAGCACGAACGTCAGCAGCAGAAACCCGAGGAAGGCGTGGATCCCGGTGCTCAGCACGTCCGACGCCTGATCGCTGGCACGGCTGGTCAATCGGTCGGACGCGCGCTCCGCAAGCGAGCGGACGGGGAGGGTGATCCCGGTGTTCTGGCGGATGACGCTTCGCACCTGATCGACCAGTTCGGACCGTGAGAGCCCTTCGAGCAGCGCGCTCCCCCGTGTGACTGCGACGGTCACCCCGGCCGCCAGGGGGACGACCACGAGCAGCGTGACGAGGAGAGCCAGCAGCCCCGCAGAGAGACGCGGTCCGACCCGGTCTTCGAGGCGTCGGTGGACGGGGTAGAGCACGAAAGCGAGCAGTCCCGTCGCGAGGAGCCACGAGAGGAACGGCTGGACGAGCAGCCAGATGACCGCCGTCAGCGCGGCGACCAGTACCCACGCAAACGCGGTGCGAGCGTCCATCGTCCGTTCCGACCACGGAGCGATGGAAGTCGTTTGGGGGTAGCCGGACAGCCGTCGTCCACCCGGCGACTGTCAGTCGCCGCGGACGCCCGTCACGTCGAAGCCCGCCTCGCGAATGTCCTCCAGAATGGCCTCGTGGTCGGCGGTGGCCTCGTAGTAGAAGACGACGTCGAACGTGCCGTTGCGGAGAAGCTGCTGGCACTCCCAGACGAACTCGTCGTCGTCGAGCGTAAGCCCCTGATGCTGATTCGACGCGAACTCGGGGTCGTCGGAGCCGGAGTAGACGTACGCCTCCTCGTCCGTAGCGTGGTCGGCGATGACCTCGCCGATGTCGATGGTCGCCTGCGTCATCGCGATGTCGTCCTGGGACTCGATGTCCGTGTGGACGACGGCACCGTTGAGTTCTATCTCGCCGGGTTCGAGCAACTGCTTGGTCCGCCGGTACAGGTCGTCGTCGAGAGCGTCGCTCATTAGCGGGACGAACGTGTCGCGTCCCCTTATGGTACCCGTTTCCGCGCGAGCCAGCGGTTTCAGTCGTCGCGCGCGGACGGAGCCGTCGCTGGCGTGTGTGAAAAAACGGAGAAACGATGCACGGGCGGACTGCAGAGGGGTGGACCCCCAGAGATGCGCGTCGCCGCGCCGCCTGACAGCGCCCGGATGCGAATTGGGCTGTAAACCGGTTTACAGACGCTCGAGGTTCGTCGCGCGCGGGCCCTTGTCGGCCTGCTCGATATCGAACTCGACTTCCTGACCTTCCTCCAGGTCAGGACCGCCGACGTCCTCCATGTGGAAGAACACGTCTTCCTCGGAGTCGTCGCTGTCAATGAAACCGTAACCGCCCGTGTCGTTGAAGAAGTCAACCGTACCTTTCGCCATTGCAACTCTGGAGAGTGGCTCCGCCTATATAAGCTATGCGACTCGCGGTCGTCGTGGAGGCCGAGATATGCTTTCACGGCCCGCAGACGCGTACTGATACTGACGGACGGAAGTCAGTGAAGAATTTCGCGGGGACGTTCCCGCGAAATATCTGAAACAGGCACGTCCATCAGAATACGACACTTACCGACACACAAGACACATTATCCCCGCCGTTGTCGCCGTACGTAGATGCTGTCTGGTCTCCGCGAGCGCGCCGAGGATGCCTACGAGCGACTGCTCGAACGCGAAATATCGGGAACACCGTCGCACGTGGCCGTGATTCAGGACGGAAACAGACGATACGCCCGAAAGCAGGGCACAGAGAAACACGACGGGTACCGATCCGGCGCGGAGACGACCGAACAGGTGTTGAACTGGTGCCGGGACATGAACATCGACGAACTGACGCTCTACACTTTCTCGACGGAGAACTTCGACCGTCCCGAGGAGGAGCGCGAACCGCTGTTCGACCTCCTCGAGGAGAAACTCCACGAGTTCGCTGACGCCGACCGCGTCCACGACGGTGAGGTGTGTATTCGAGTGCTTGGCGACGTGGACCGCCTGCCGGAGCGCGTCCGGGACGCGGTCGAGTACGCGGAGGACCGGACCCGCGGCTACGACCGGTTCGTTCTGAACATCGCGCTCGCGTACGGCGGCCGGGCCCAGCTACTCTCCGCCGCACAGAGCGTTGCCCGGGAGGTCGACGACGGGGACCTCCGCGCCGACGACGTCGACGTCGAAACCGTCGAGAAGAGGCTGTACGACCGCCCGGTTCGCGACGTCGACCTCATCCTCCGAACCGGCGGCGACGAGCGGACGAGCAACTTCCTCCCGTGGCACGCGAACGGAAACGAGGCGGCCGTCTATTTCTGTACGCCGTACTGGCCGGAGTTCTCCCGCGTCGACTTTCTGCGGGGAATCCGCACTTACGAGCACCGCGAACGGTCTTGGCGGCGCACCCGCGCCCGCCGCGGCCTCGCGCTCCTGCGCGCGCTCGGCGGCGTCGAACTCGACGAGGCCCGGTCGGTCGTCCGGCGGTTCCGCGACTCGTTACCGAGCAGCGAGCGCTCGACCGTCGACGAGGTCGCGCCCGAGGACCTGCCGCCCGCGGACGAGGAACCGAAGCCGGCGGACTGACGGCTCCCGTCGGATGAACGCTCGTCGGTTCGTTTTCCGCTCGTGCCGTGTCGAGGCTACCGCCCATATCGGCGGTTTCGCTTCCCGTACTCCCGGAGCGCTCGCAGGTAGTCGCGCTTCCGGAAGTCCCGCCAGTTCACGTCGGTGAAGTAGAGTTCGGAGTAGACGGACTGCCAGATCATGAAATCCGAGAGGCGCTCCGCGCCGGTCTTGATGACCAGGTCGGGTTCTTCGGGGAAGACGAGTCGGTCCTCGATGTCGTCGGCGTCTATCTCGTCGGGGTCCAGTTCGCCCTCCTGTACCTCCTCGGCCAGGCCGCGGACGGCGGTGGTGAACTCGTGTTTGCCGCCGAGGCCGATGCTCACCTGGATAGGGGCGTCCGCGCGAACGTCGTCGTCCGGTCCGCGAACGTCGATGGTACGGGGAACGTCGATGTCGTCGAACTGTCGTTTCAGCGTCGGAACGGCCGCTTCGTCGAGTACGCTCACGGAGACGGTAACCCGTTCCGCGTCGTATTCGAACGCCCAGTTGAAGGCGTCCTCTAACGTGTCGTACGCTCCCTGCTCCAGCAGGTCGCGTTCCGTGATGACGATCGCGACGCGGTCCGGGCGAACGTCGTCCTCGAAGCGTAGACGGGCGGCGAGATATCTATCGTAGAGACCCACACGAATCGCTTGTCAGGCGGATGGCCTAATACTGTCGGCTGTGAGACGCTGGCCGGTTTCGAGGCTCCGGGTTCGACTATTCTCGCGAGAGAACAGACGCCAGAGTACACTGTCGGCTGTCCGTCCTTGTGGACGTTCGCCGGACCGATCCGGTGCACTCCACAACCGGATACGGCCGACGGTATAAGTGGTACGGGTCGCCGTCGGCGGTGATTCGCTTCGGGAAGGTTAAGTGACCTACCTACAAACGGACGCGTTAGCGTGACATCGACTGTACGGCGAGCGGGGGCGTTTGCGGGGGTCGGCAGCCTCGCACTGGTCGCACCCCTGCTCGGATGGGCGGCCGCCGTCCCGTTCGCCGTGGTCGCGGGAATCGCCGTGCTCGTCGATGACGGGCCGGTGTTCGAGTTGTTTGCGCGGCCCGGCGACTGGGAAGAGGGCCGCCTGCACGGACTGATCGGATTCGCACTCGCTGCGACCGGTCTCGGACTCCTGTCGACCGTCGAGGCGATGCCGACACTCGCGTTCGTCGGTGCGGTACTGACGCTCGTGTACGGCAATCTGGCCGCACAGGTTGTCCGCCGGCGCTCGACCGACCCCGTCGTCGGCGCTGTCGGGTTCGTCCTCGGCGGCGCCGTCGGCTGCTGGATCGGCATTCTCGCCACGGCGCTGCTGAACGGTGACTCGGGGGTGGCCCCCGCATTCGTCGTGTTCCTCTCGGCAAGCGGCGCGTTACTCGGCGCGTTGCTTCGGTCGGTCCTGTTCGAACGCGACGACCCGGTCGTCGTTCTCTCGGTCGGACTCCTGCTTTGGTTCCTCTGGGAACTGACGGACCCGGGGACGGTACACGATGTCGGGATCGCCCTCGCGGTGACAGTCGCCGTCGGATACGCCTCCTACGCTCTCGACACCGCGTCGGTCTCCGGAATGCTATCGGGCGTGTTCCTCGGCCTGCTCACGATCGTTCTCGGCGGGATCGGGTGGTTCGCCGTCATCATCGTCTTTTTCGGCATCGGCGGCCTCTCGACCAAGTTCCGGTACGAGGAGAAGGCCCAACGCGGCGTCGCGGAGAAAAACGAGGGCGCGCGCGGGAGTTCAAACGTGTTCAGTAACGCGGCGGTCGCGCTGGCGGCCGTCCTCGCGTACGCGGCCGCGCCGATCCATCTCCCGGTCGGCGACGGCACGGGGATCGCCGGGGGGATCTTCCTCTACGCGTTTGCCGGCTCCATCTCTACGGCGATGAGCGACACGCTCTCCAGCGAGATCGGCGGCGTGTTCGACCGGCCGCGACTGATCACGACGCTCAAACCGGTCGACCCCGGAACTGACGGTGCCGTCACCTGGCAGGGGGAACTCGCCGGCACCGCCGGGGCGACGCTCATCGCGCTCGTCGCCGTCGCGTTGCTCGACTCGGTCGGGCCGACAGGCGCAGGCGTCATCCTCGTCGCCGGCGTCGCCGGCATGACCGTCGATAGCCTCCTCGGTGCGACGGTCGAGGGCGGTCGTCTCGGCAACCAGAGCGTGAACTTCCTCGCCACCCTGTCCGGCGGCGCCGTCGGGGCGGTCCTGGCGAGCGGACTGGGCATCGCCGCCGTCGCGTGATCCGAGCGGCGACGCCCGCCGACATGCCCGCGCTTCGTGCGCTCCAGTCGCTTCTCCCCGCGTCGAGTCCGCAGCTCCTGACGACCGCGCTCCGCGGGCCCGGCGTGGTGCTCGCGTCAGTCGACGGGCCGGACGATACCGGCGTTCCGGTGGGGTACATCCTCGCGATGAACGGCCCCGAAACGGCCCACGTCGCTGAACTCGTCGTGGCCCCGTCGCACCGACGGGAGGGGCGCGGCCGGCGGTTGCTCGCCGCGGCGCTCGCCCGCCTGCGCGAGACGGAGGCGACATCGGTAGAACTGGCCGTCGAACCGGGAAACGACGCGGCCAGACGGCTGTACGAGGAGTTCGGGTTCGAGGAGAAAACGCGAATAGAGTCGTACTACGACGACGGCGGTCCCGCCGTGCTCATGCGGCGGCCGTTGTAGCGCGCGTTCGCTACAGTTCGATGTCGGGGGCGGCGTGGACGCGGACGCTCGTCGGGCGCTTGGTGAACTCCCCGCGGTCGCTCCCGACGACACGGTCGACGCCGCGGTCGGCCGCCACGTCTGCGAGTCGCTGAGTGACTTCCCCGTCGCGAATCACGGCGGTCGGCACCGGGTCAGCGTCGTCGACAGCGTCGACCGCCTCGTCGGCCGGCGCCTCCGACAGCGGCGAGTGGTCGGCGTCCAGCAGACGGACGACCCCGCGTCCCTCGTCGATCACCTCGGCGACGTGGTCGCGGAGCGTCTCGGGGAGCGCATCCGTCGAAACCGCTTCCTCGGCGGTTTCCGCCGCTTCAGCCTCGTCGGGCATCGATTCCGGCGTGTTCGCGTCCGTCGCTGCCGACCCGTCCGAGGCGCCGCGTCGGAGCGGTTCCGTCGTGTCGGCGTCGTCCGGCCCTGGCGACTCCAGCGTCTCCGGTGAAACCGGGGTTTCCGCCGTCGTGGCGTTCTCGTCGACCGGCGGGGACGGCGACCGGCTCCCGTCCGTGGCGACGGTGTCCTGAGAGTTGGGGCGGTCGGCCACCGTCTCGTGCGGTTCCTTCTCGCGGAGCGCCGCAAACACTTCCTCGCGAGAGAGGTCTTCGACGGACTTGCCGTCGGGCGCGAACGCGACGTAGTCGATCTGAGCGACCTGCCCCAGTTCTCGGAGGATGAGGTGTCCGCCGCGGTCGCCGTCGAGAAACGCTGTCACCGTCCGGTCGGCTGTAAGATCCGCGACCGCGTCGGGGACGTTCGTCCCTTCGACGGCGACGGCGTTTTTCACCCCGTAGCGCAGGAGCGTGAGGACGTCCGAACGCCCCTCGACGACGACGACGGCGTCGCTGTCCGCGACGCGGGGGCCTGCCGGTTGCCCCTCGTGGTCGGTGACGGTACCGACGCGGGCGCTCTGTCTCACTTCGTCGAGGATCTCCTCGCTCGTCATCACGCCGTCGTCGAACGAGTCGTGTAGGAGTTCCTGCGCGCGCTCGACGATCCGGCGGCGTTTCGCCGCCCGGACGTCTTCGATGTCGGTAACTTCGAGTTCGGCTCGGCAGGGGCCGATCCGGTCGAGCGCTTCCAGCGCGGCCGCGAGCGTCGCCGTCGCCACTTTGTCGACGCTCGTGGCGATGGTTACCGTGCCTTCCGACCGGCCGCTGGCGCTCTCTATCTCGACTTCGATACGACCGACCTTCGAGGACTGCTGGAGGTCTCGCAGGTCGAGTTCGTCGCCGAGGAGCCCCTCGGTCTGACCGAAGATCGCACCGACGACGTCACTCCGCTCTACCACCCCGTCGGCGGAGATTTCGGCGTGAATGAGATATTTCGATGTGTCCTCCATAGATGATCTGCCCGTTTGTCGGGCTGAACCGTGACTCCATGCGCGTCCATGGACTACATTGTAATTGTTGAGGATCCCTCAAATACCTGTTGGGGTTGAAAGGAAGGAGACGGGAAAACGGACGGCGTCCGGAGGCCGCCGGAGCCTGACGCGGGCATCGAGTCCTGATGAGGCCTGTCAACGCCTGCTGACAACGGCGAATCAACTACCTGAGCGCGTCGAGGACCGCACCGCCGTGGGCCAGCGACGTACGGGGGTTCGACGGCTCGTCGTGTTCGTATATGATCCACTCCGTCCCGGCGTCCCGTGCCGCTTCGGCGCATCCCTCCACGTCCAGGTCACCCTCGCCGAGTTCGACGGGCGTCTTCGTCTCGGCGTCGACGTCTTTCAGGTGAACGAGCGGCGCGTCGTCGATGCGCCGTAGCAGGTCGACGGGGTCGCGGCCCGCTGCGAGGGCCCACCCCGTGTCGAGTTCGATGGAGACGCTGTCGCCGAGTTCCGAAAGAAGCAGCTCGTACCCAGTCGTCTCGCCGAGAGCCGTGAACTCCTGGTCGTGGTTGTGATAGGCCAGGCGAAACCCGCGGTCCGCGAGGGCGTCCCCGATACCGTCCAGTCGGTTCGCCGTTCGCTCGACGGCAGCGCGGGATTCGAACTCGGACTCGTCGAGCCACGGGACGACGACGGTGTCGACGCCCGCCGCCTCGCAGGCCTCGAGGACGCTCCCGCGGTGTCCCTCCAGATGCTCGATGCCGACGTGGGCTGCGGCCGCATCTAGCCCCGTCTCGGTCAGGGCGGCGGACACCTCCTCGTCGGGAGTCCCGGCGAACTCCACGCCGTCGAACGTGGTCTCCGCGACCAGCGAGACGAGGTCGCTCGTCGATCCGTCTACGTCGCGAAGCGTGTACAGCTGGATTGCCGTTCGCATACCTGGGGGTACGCGGACCAGCGAAATATACGGTCGGCCGTACACACAGCATAGCGACCGGTCGTCGGTGTATTTTTCCGCGCGTCTACTCGCGCGTCTCCGTCTGCGCGCTGGCCGTGAGAGACGTGGCGAGTGCGGCGGCCTCGACCGCCGTCTCGCCGAGAACGTAGGTGATCGGTTCGACGCCGAACGCGCCGCGGTGGTAGATCACCCGCGGTACGCCGCCCCGCTCCTCGAACCGCTCGCGAAGGCGTGCGCGCCGGGTGTCGTACTCCGCGTCGAACTCCAGCGGGTCGATCTCTGCCTCGTGGGCGGCGGCGAGCAGGGCCTCGGACGTTGCGAGATTGAGAGCGCCGCCGACGTCGGGGTCGACTGCGCTCGCGGCCAGAACGGTCTCCGCGACGTGCTGGGACGCGCCGAACTCGGGGTTCGCCGGCACGTTGATCCGCCCCCGCATCGCGTGGATCCGGCCCGGGATAGCCGCCACGTCGGTTTCGTCGGTTGCGCCGGGCAGTGCGGTGCCGACGTTCGTTCCGACGTTGGGAACGTGGCCGACGATAGCGGGTTCGTTTTCGAGCGTGCGGGTCGCCTCGCGGACCGTCGAGAGCACGTCTCGCTCCGCGAGAACGGCGTCGTCGCGCCCGCGGACGCAGAGGTCGCAGCCGAGCCCCTGCAACGAGGGCATCGCCTCCTCGTGGGCCTCGCAGATCGGCCCTCGGTCCTCGAACTCGCGGATCAGGTCGAGCAGTTCGGCGAGCGCCTCGTACTGGTCGAGTTCGCCCGTCGCAAGCCCGTCGGCGATGGCCGACATCGTCTCTCTCATCCGGCGGTTATCGCTGAACCGCTCGTTCAGCGCACTGTCGCCGGCGACGTACTTGCTGACGGCAGCCTGCGTCACGCCGAGCTGGTCGGCTATCTCCTGCTGGGTCAGGTCGTGCTCGTGGAGTTCCGCCGCGAGCATCGCCCTCGCGGTCGGCAGGAACCGGTCGACGACTATCTCGCTCGGAAGCCGCAGCGACATGGCCGTCGTTTCGGCGGGCGGAGGAATAAGTATCCCGGCAAGGGCGAGGACGTCAGTGCTGTTCGTTCGAGCCTCCTTCGGTGAGCCGACCGCGGTTAGTCGTCCGCGCTCGGATACTCGTGAGAGAGGTCGACGCCCTCTATCTCGTCGGCGATGTCGCTCGCGTCGTGGCGGCCGACCGGCGGCCGGTTCACCTCCGCCGCGGGGGAGTCGGCGACGTCGGTGTCGTCCTCGATCGACTCCATCTCGCCGTCGGCGTCGCGGGCGTCCTGGTCGATCCGCATCGAGCAGAACTCGACGCCGCACATCGAACAGAAGCGTGCCTCCTTGTAATTATCTCCCGGCAGCGTCTGGTCGTGGAACTCGCGGGCACGCTCCGGGTCCAGCGCGAGTTCGAACTGCTCCGACCAGTCGAACTCGTAGCGGGCCTCCGAGAGCGCGTCGTCCCAGTCGCGGGCACCCTCGCGGCCGTTCGCGACGTCCGCGGAGTGGGCGGCGATGCGGTACGCGGCGAGACCGTCGCGGACGTCCTGTTCCTCGGGCAGGCCGAGATGCTCTTTCGGCGTCACGTAACAGAGCATCGCGGCACCGGCGCGGGCCGCCTCCGTCGCGCCGATAGCGCTGGTGATGTGGTCGTAGCCGGGCGCGATGTCGGTGACGAGCGGGCCGAGAACGTAAAACGGCGCGCCGTCGCACACCTCCTGCTGGCGCTCGACGTTGTCGGCGACCTCGTCCATCGGCACGTGGCCCGGTCCCTCGACCATCACCTGCACGTCGTGTTCCCACGCGGTGCGAGTCAGTTCGCCGAGCGTGTCGAGTTCGGCGAACTGGGCCTCGTCGCTGGCGTCCGCGATACAACCGGGACGGAGACCGTCGCCGAGGCTGAACGTGACGTCGTACTCCGCGAATATCTCGCAGATCTCCTCGAACTTCGCGTACAGCGGGTTCTGCATCCCGTTTTCCTCCATCCACTGCGCGAGGATCGACCCGCCGCGGGAGACGATACCGGTTTTCCGGCCGTCGGTCAGCGGCAAGTGCTCCATCAGTACGCCGGCGTGGATAGTCATGTAGTCGACGCCCTGCTCGGCCTGCTTCTCGATGATATCGAGCAGGATCTCGTGAGTGATGTCGGTGACGTCGTCGACCTGTTTCACCGCCTCGTAGATAGGTACGGTACCGACGGGGACCGGCGAGCGGGCGATGTTGGCCTCGCGGATGCTGTCTAAGTCGCCGCCCGTGCTCAGGTCCATCACCGTATCAGCGCCGTGATGGACGGCAGTGTGGAGTTTTCGGAGTTCGCCCTCGATGTCGCTGGTCGTCTCGCTGTTGCCGATGTTCGCGTTTACTTTCGTCCCGAACTCGCGACCGATGATCATCGGGTCGAGGCTCCCGTGCTTGACGTTGGCGGGAATCACGGCCTGCCCTTCGGCGACCTGTTGTCTGACGAACTCGGGGTCGACCTGCTCGCGTTCGGCGACTCGTTTCATGGCGGGCGTGACTTCTCCATCGCGCGCTCGGCGGATCTGCGTCATAATAACTAGGTCATATTACTGCATTATAAATCTCGGGGGGACGCGGGTCGGAGCGGCGACCGCGATTTTATTACTGCGCCGGCTGATGACAGAAACGATGACGTTCAACAGTTCCATCGATCAGTGTACGTCCACTCTCATCACGGACTTCGGAGACGCGCTTCGATTAATCGGCGTCGGAGACGGTGCTGCCGACGAGTTCGAGATACAGTACATACGAGACGACATCGCCGAGCAGTACTCTCCACCTGACCGCCGGGAACTGTTTGACGGCGCGATCCTCGAGGCGCTGATGTGCGAACGGCAGGAAGACCTCGTTCAGCGCGGGGAACTCGAATACACCATTAGAGTGTTCGAGCGGGGGATAAACCTCCTCTGTCGGATCGGTGACCGGCGGATGTTGTTCGTCGGCGTGGACCGCGACCTGTCGCTGATCCCGGCGACGATAGCGCGCATCGAACGGGAAACCTCTGCCGGGGGTGACCGGTAAGGACGAACGATGCGAAGTCGAACGGTATTCCACTTGAGGGGATTAATAAACGTCCCCACGGAGTATAGCGTATGCAGACCCACATCGTCCCGGTCGGGTTCGACTACGACCGGCTGATCGCGCCGCTGGTGCGCGATCAACTGGACGTCGACCACGTGATCCTGCTGGAAGGGGCCGTCGGGAGCGAGGCCAACGTCGAGTACTCCCGAAACCTCTCGGAGAAGTTGGAGACGGACTTCGAGAACCTCCTGGGGGCGACGACCGAGCGGTTCGTCATCGAGGACGTGTACGATTACGACAACGCGTTCGAGCAGGCGTTCGACCTGATAAACGCCGAACTCGACGACGGGAACGAGGTGTGGGTGAACATCAGCGCGATGCCCCGCACCGTCAGTTTCGCGTTCGCGACGGCGGCCCACTCGATCATGGTCGAGCGCGAGGGCGACCGCGACCAGATCCACACCTACTACACCGTCCCGGAGAAGTATCTGGAGACGGAACTCGCCGAGGAACTGCGGACCCAGATCGACCTGCTTGCGGACCTTCGCGAAGAAAACGGCGGTGACGCCGTCGACGACGACCGCGTCACGGAACGCTTAGAGAGCGCCCGGGACCTCCTCTCGGAGTTCGACGAGCGCGGCACGACTATCGGAGCGAAGGAGATAGGCGGCGGCCACATCGTCGAACTCCCCGTGGCGTCGTTCTCGAACGTCAAACCGTTCGAGGAGCTCATCCTCTACAAACTCGGAGAGCGCGGCGAGTTCGAATCCGTCTCGGAACTGGCGGAGTCGCTCGCCGACGAACTCAACGAGGAATACACCGACAGCTTCCGGTCGAAAGTCATCTACAACGTCGACAGACTCGGGCCGGGCGGGAAGGGGTACATCGAACAGGAGTCACACGGCAAGTCCTACCGGACGCGGCTGTCACGCATCGGCGAACTGTGGGTGCGCGCGCACTCCGACGGGGAACTGGAGCGCTGAACGCCGAGCGCCGCTCGGGCACCGTCCAAGGCTGTGAGACCTTTTTGCCCGCGGAGGTGGTACGACGGCGTATGGACACCGAGCGAGCGGGAAGCGCCATCGTCGGCGGCGTGGCGGGGACGGCCGTCATATCCGGGATCCTCGTCATGCTGGAGGTGCAGATGCGGGACGTCCTCCACCTGTTCGACGCGGTCGCGCGGTTCGTCGGTCTCCCAGGACAGACGTTTCTCGGGTTCGTCATCTACTCGTTCGCCGGCGCGGTCGTCTGGCCGCTGATCTTTCTCGTGTTACGGCCGTATCTGCCGCGCGGACCGGACCCCGCCGCGCAGGGCGCAGTCTTCGCCACGGCGCTATGGGTGGTGTTTGCGATCACGGGGCGCGGCGACCTCGACGGGGCGATCCTGATCGTCTATCTCGTGTTCACCCTGCTCGCTCACTGGGCGTACGGGTTCACGATGGGTGCGGTGTACGGCTACCTGACCGGGGAAACGCCGCGCGCTCGGGGAGACCAAACGCCGGGATAGCGGACGGTCCACGACCGTTCTGACGGGGACCCGACCACAGTGTGCGCGGAGGGATCTACGCTACGTGCCGCCGCGCTCGCGACCGCTCGCTCCGACGAGAGGTGTCCCGCCTGTATTTCCGGATGCGCGTCGATCCACTGGATATTGGACCGGGGTGGAACGAATGGGGCAAATACCGGGGATCGTCATCGCGGGAGGAGTACTGCTCGCACTCGCCGTCGCCGCGCTCGCGTACGGCCGACCGAGGCGGCGCGCGCGCGACGGCGGGTACGTCACCGGGTTAGAGGTTGGAACGGAGAAGCCGACGAACGTCGTTCTCCGGTGGCTCACCACGGTCGACCATCGCGACATCGGCGTGCTCTACCTTGTTCTCGGCACCGTCGCGGCGCTGTGGGGCGGCGTCGACGGAATGATGATCCGAACGGAACTGCTGACACCCGAAACCACGGTCTGGGACCTGGAAACGTACAACGCCCTGTTTACGACTCACGGGCTGACGATGCTGTTTTTCTTCGTCACGCCGGTGTTTACCGGGATCGCTAACTACTTTCTCCCCATCCTGATCGGCGCTGACGACATGGCGTTCCCGCGGATCAACGCGCTGGCGTTCTGGCTGCTGCCGCCGGGGCTGGCGCTCGTCCGCGGCGGCCTGATAACCGAGGTGTTCGCGAAGGGACTGGAGTTCGTCGGCTACACCGTCCCGCTCCTGTTCGAACTCGAACCGGTGGCGATGGGGTGGACGATGTACACGCCGATGACTATCGAGATGGCGAACCCGCAGATCGACATGGCGCTTCTCGGACTGCACCTGTCCGGGGTCGCCACGACGATGTCGGCGATCAACTTCATCGCGACGATATTCGTCGAACGCGACGAGGAGGTCGGGTGGAGTAACCTCGACATCTTCTCGTGGGCGATGCTCACCACCAGCGGCATCATCCTGTTCGCGTTTCCGGTCCTCGGGAGTGCTATCGTCATGCTCCTGCTGGACCGGAACTTCGGCACCTCCTTTTTCGCGGTGGCGGGCGGCGGCCCGGAACTGTGGCAACACCTGTTCTGGTTTTTCGGCCATCCCGAGGTGTACATCCTCGTCCTGCCCGCCTTCGGACTCATCAGTTACATGCTGCCGAAACTGGTGGGCCGGCGGCTGTTCGGCTTTCGGTTCGTCGTCTACTCGTCGCTCGCTATCGGCGTGCTCTCGTTCGGCGTCTGGGCTCACCACATGTTCGTCGTCGGGATGGCCCCGCAACTCCGCGCGGCGTTCATGATGACGTCGCTCACTATCGCCGTGCCGAGCGCGGTCAAGACGTTCAACTGGCTCACAACGATGTGGCAGGGTCGGATCCGCCTCTCCGCGCCGTTTCTCTTCGTCGCGGGCGGGGTCGGGCTGTTCATCATCGGCGGCGTCACTGGCGTGTTCGTCGCCGTGGTCCCCTACGACGTTCGGGTCCACGATACGCTGTACGTGGTCGGCCACTTCCATCTCATCATCATGGCGATCATCCCGTTCTCGATGTTCGCGGCGAGTTACTTCTGGTTCCCTCTGTTGACGGGTCGCCTGTACAACCGCCGACTCGCACAGACACAGGCGTTCGCGATGATCGTCGGGGCGTTCCTGACGTTCATGCCGATGCTGGTCATGGGCAACGCCGGGATGCCGCGGCGGTACGCCGAGTACCCCGAGATGTTCCGCCCGCTCCAGTTCGTCTCCTCGGTCGGGGCGTTGCTCATCGGGATCGGGGTGATCCTCTGGATAGTGAACATGATCCAGTCGTTCCGGATCGGGCGTCCCGTGCGGGACGCCGACGTGTGGGACCTCAAGGAGACTGGGCAGTTCTCCCGGGAGTGGCAGTGGTTCGAACGCAGACTGGCCGAACGGCGGGGCGAGGCGAGCGACGGGGAGTCGGAGTAGTCGGGCTCTCCCCGGCCGAGAACCGAGTCTCGCAAGAGTTAAATCCGAACGCGCGACACGATACCAGTAATGAGCCGGAGCGTCGCAGTCGAGCGGTCGGCGTCGGCCGCCGCTGTGAGACTGGTACGTGTAGGGGCGTCCTAGCCCCACCACCACCCATTCTTCGTCCGGTTACGGTCGTTCCAGACGCGGAAAAGCGGAGAACCGACCAGGCAGTATCGACCAACAGACGACCAGAACGCGACGCAGTCAGACACACGGAACACAACACATGAGCGCAGAAACGAACCAACGACAGGACGGCCCCGACGGCGACTACGACGCCGAGGCGGTCGAGAAGAAGTGGCAAGAGCACTGGGTCGAACACGACACGTACGCCTACGACGGCGACCCCGAAATGGACCCGAACACGGTGTACAGCATCGACACGCCCCCGCCGACCGTCTCCGGAAACCTCCACATGGGCCACATGTACGGTCAGGCGCTTCAGGACTTCGCCGCCCGGTTCCACCGGATGGCCGACGAAGACGTGCTGTTTCCCTTCGGCTACGACGACAACGGCATCGCGTCCGAACGGCTCACCGAACAGGAACTCGGCATCCGGCATCAGGACTTCTCCCGCCGGGAGTTTCAGGAGAAGTGCCGCGAGGTCTGCCGCGAGTACGAGGCCGAGTTCACGGAGAAGATGCAGGGTCTCGGGATATCGATCGACTGGAACCGGACGTACAAGACGATCAGTCCGGAGGTCCAGCGGATCTCCCAGCTATCCTTCCTCGACCTGTACGAGCAGGGTCGCGAGTACCGCAAGCAGGCCCCCGCGATCTGGTGTCCCGACTGCGAGACGGCCATCTCGCAGGTCGAACAGGAGGACGCCGAGCGCCACACCCACTTCAACGACGTGCGGTTCGACCTGGCCGAGCCGACCGAGAGCGGTCGCGACTCCTTCGTCATCGGCACCACGCGTCCCGAACTGCTTCCGGCCTGCGTCGCCGTCTTCGTCCACCCCGAGGACGACGAGAACCGCGAACTGATCGGGAAGGAGGCCGAGGTGCCGCTGTTCGGTCACACCGTCCCGATCATCGAGGACGACCGCGTCGACCTGGAGACGGGGACCGGCGTCGTCATGTGCTGTACCTTCGGCGACCAGAACGACATCGAGTGGTACCAGGCACACGACCTGCCGCTACGGGTCGCTATCGACGAGTCCGCGACGATGACCGACCTCGCCGGCGACTACGAGGGCATGAGCACGACGGAGGCCCGCGAGGCCATCTCCGAGGACCTGGACGAGGCGGGTCACCTCGTCGACCGCGAGGAGCACACTCACACCGTTCAGGTCCACGAGCGCTGCGAGACGGACGTGGAGTTCCGCGTCTCCGAGCAGTGGTACGTCGAGATCCTGGACCACAAGGAGGAGTATCTGGAAGCGGGCCGGGAGATGGACTGGTACCCCGAGAAGATGTTCACGCGGTACGAACACTGGATCGAGGGGCTGGAGTGGGACTGGCTCATCTCCCGCCAGCGCGACTCCGGCATCCCGTTCCCGGTGTGGTACTGCGAGGACTGCGGTCAGGAGGTCATGGCGGACCGCGAGGCCCTGCCGGTCGACCCGCTCGCGGACGATCCGCCGGTCGACGCTTGCCCCGAGTGCGGCGGCGAGGCGTTCGAACCGGAGGACGACGTGTTCGACACGTGGGCGACCTCCAGCCTGACGCCGCTTATCAACGCCGGCTGGGACCCCGAGTCGATCGGCGAGGGTGAACTCGCCGCAGGTGACCTCGACAACCCCGAACTGTACCCCTTCGACCTGCGCCCGCAGGCCCACGACATCATCAGCTTCTGGCTGTTCCACACGGTCGTCAAGTGCTACGAGCACACCGGAGACGTGCCGTTCGACACCGTCATGATCCACGGCCACGTCCTCGACGAGAACCGCGAGAAGATGTCCAAGTCCAAGGGCAACATCGTCGCGCCCGAGGAGGTCGTCGACGAGTATCCCGTCGACGCCATCCGCTACTGGGCGGCGTCGTCGGCGGTCGGCGACGACTTCCCGTATCACGACAAGGACATCGTCGCCGGCGAGAAACTGCTGCGAAAGCTCTGGAACGCCTCGAAGCTCGTCGACCAGTTGACGCCCGCCGAGGCCGCCGAACCCGACGAACTCGACCCGATCGACGAGTGGCTGCTGGCGAAACTGGACGCGGTCGTCGCGGAGACGACCGAGCAGTTCCAGGAGTACGAGTTCGCCAAGGCCCGGGACAACCTCCGGACGTTCTTCTGGAACACGTTCTGCGACGACTACCTCGAGATCGCGAAGAGCCGGGAGACGGAGTCGACGGCGTACGCGCTTCGGACGGCTCACCGGACGTTCTGCCAGCTGTTCGCACCGCTGCTCCCGCACGTCACGGAGGAGTTGTGGAGCGAGATGCACGACGGCGGGAGCGTCCACCGCACCGACTGGCCGGAGCCGCACGGATACGAGGCCGACCTGGAGGCCGGTGAGACGGCGATGGAAACCGTCTCCGCGCTCCGCAAGTACAAGACCGACCACCAGCTTGCGCTGAACGAAGAGCTCGACGCCGTCTCCGTCTACGGCAACGTCGCCGGGATGGAGGACGCCGTCGCCGAGGTCATGCACGTTCGGAACCTGGACGTTCTAGACGCAGAGCCCGAGACGACAACCGAGATCACGAGCGTCGACCTGGACTACTCGACCGTCGGCCCGCAGTACGGCGAGACGGTCGGCGACATCGACGCCGCCATCGAGAGCGGCGAGTTCGAGATCGAGGACGGCACCCTGCACGTCGCCGGGGAGGAACTCGGCTCCGACCTGTTCGAGATCGAGCGCGAACGCACCTACTCCGGTGAGGGCGAGATGATCGAGACCGAATCGGCCATCGTCATCGTGCGGAACTGAGTGCGGGCCCGGACCGCATCGGGCGATGGGGCATTCCTCGGGCGCGCATCTCGCGGCGCTCGCGAGCTACCGGGGAGGCGGCGTTCGGCAAGCGCCGCGAGGCGTCTACTGCAGTCGGGGCGGTCGTCGGCATTTCCGGAGTGTACGACCTCACGATCACCAACGGGGGTCCGGACATCTACCGGCAGTTTCTGGGCGGGGCGAGCGAGGAGTTGCCGGAGCGGTACCGCCGCGCGTCGCCGCGTCAGGTGGCCACCGGGGACGCGCCGCAGACGCTTCTCGTTCACGGGTCCGACGACGAGGCTGTGCCGGTGGCGTAGTCGGAACGGTACCGCGACCGGTTGGCGGGCCTGGGCGTCGAAACGGCCCTGTTCGTCGCGGACGGCGGCGACCACGTGGTCCCGTTCCGCAACGATTGGGACGACGATATCGTCGACCGAACCGTCGAGTTCCTGCGGTCGAATCTCTACCCACAGTTAGATTCGACAGCGCCGGTCTCTCCTTTCTTCACTCGCGTCGCAAGCGACAGGAACGTCGCAAGTAGTGTCAGTACCACCGCGCCCGCGGCGGCGTACTCGTGGGCAGGAGAGGTGTGGATGACGCCGCTTGCCGATATCTCTTCGGCGGGGACGAGGGTGTGATGCGGCGTTCCGAGGATGGGGACGAAGTAGTCGACGATGTCGTTGAGGCCGTACCAGAACAGGGCAACGGCGACGGCCCGCACCGGAAAGTCGGCGAAGCGGTAGAGGACGAACCCCTGGACGACCATCGCGAGGTGGCTCCAGAAGAGGAAGTTGTACATCGCCCAGTGGAGATAGGAGAAGTCGGCTTTGAACACGAGCAGGACGTACGGCGTCCAGAAACCGAGTTTGAGGCAGCCGAAAAACGCCAGCGCGTTGAGCCACTCCCGGGACTCGCCCAGTTTCCACGACGCGACTGCGAGGGCGATAAACAGCGTCGCAACGGGGCTGTCGGGGACGAGCGGCCACATCGACAGCGGTTCGATGGCGAACTGCCCGGTGATGAGCGGGTCCGACAGCGGCAGCGGATGGAAGCCGTAGTACCAAAAGCCGAAGACGGTGCCGAGGAGGTTGACAGCGACGACCACCCACGCGTACCGGAGGCCAAGGTCCTCCAGTCGTTGCGGAACGGGAGCAACGTACCGGGGGAGATCAGGCCGTTCGGGGAGCGAACGCATCGGGACGGACCACGGATGGGGGTAGCAAAACGGTAGCGGTTTCGGTGCGGACGGCCGACAGTCGATCCGGAAGGGAGTGTGCGAAAGGACAGCGGTAAGTGCTGGCGGTTCCAAGCCACCCGCATGGCGGAAGAGACCGATCTGGAGGAACTCAAGCGAGGGACGGAACTCGTCAAGCGGGGGTTCGCCCGCATGCAGAAAGGCGGCGTGATCATGGACGTTGTCAACCGCGAGCAGGCCCGCATCGCCGAAGATGCCGGTGCCGTCGCGGTGATGGCGCTGGAGGCCGTTCCGGCGGACATCCGCAAGCGCGGCGGCGTCGCCCGGATGCCGGACCCCGTCGACGTCGAAGCGATCATCGACGAAGTATCGATCCCGGTGATGGGCAAGTCCCGCATCGGCCACACCAAAGAGGCGCAGATCCTGGAGTCGGTCGGCGTCGACATGATCGACGAGAGCGAGGTGCTGACGCCCGCTGACGACCGCTACCACATCGACAAGCGGGAGTTCACATCGCCGTTCGTCTGCGGCGCGCGCAACCTCGGCGAAGCGCTCCGGCGCATCAACGAGGGTGCGGCGATGATCCGCACCAAGGGCGAGGCCGGCACAGGCGACGTGAACCAGGCCGTCCACCACCAGCGCAACATCAAGGGGTCCATCCGCAAGTTGGAGGGGATGACCCACGAGGAGCGAGAAAAGTGGGCCCGCGAGAACGAAGCGCCCGCCGAACTCGTCCACGAGACGGCCGAACAGGGCCGTCTCCCGGTCGTTAACTTCGCCGCCGGCGGCATCGCAACGCCCGCCGACGCCGCTCTGATGATGCATCACGGCTGCGACGGCATCTTCGTCGGCAGCGGCATCTTCGGCGCGGAGGACCCCGAACAGATGGGCGAGGCCATCGTTCAGGCGACCAACAACTGGGACGACTCCGACGAACTCGCCGACATCAGCAAAAACGTCGGCAGCGGCATGCGCGGCGACGCCAACGCCGACCTCCCCGAGGAAGAGAAGCTTCAGGGTCGCGGCGTCTGAGGCGGTTCGAGGCCGCGAAGTAAAGCGGTACAGGG
Source organism: Halostella sp. PRR32 (assembly GCF_034808085.1). NCBI lineage: Archaea > Methanobacteriati > Methanobacteriota > Halobacteria > Halobacteriales > Natronoarchaeaceae > Halostella > Halostella sp. PRR32. The sequence goes on along the minus strand of NZ_JAXHGL010000001.1, from coordinate 705,035 downwards.
TCGCGGCAGTTAGCCGGATTCGTTCGTCGTTTTTCTCGCTGTCACGACCGCGAGCAGCGTCAGATACGACACGACGCCGCCGAGGAGTGCCCACAGCACTCGTCCCGGTGCTCGCGGGGCCGCGACTGCCGCCGCTCCCGCGCCGCCTATCGTCGCGCCCCACCGAACGCTCGGTCGCTCCCAGAGGGCTCTCACGCGGTCGCGGTGTCGCAAAAGCGCGCCCTCAAGCGCGAGCGCACCGACTGCTCCGGCGGCGACTGCTCGCGGCGAGAGCGGGATATCGCGCCAGCGGACGACGGCGGCCACGACGGAACCGACGGCGAGGGCGCTCGCGGCGTCCGCGACGACCTCGCGGCTCGCGGGTCGTTCCTCCCCGCTCGCTCTATTCGAGGCCTTCCGTCGGTCGGCCTCGCGGCCCGCGGGTCGTTCCTCCCCGCTCGCTCCATCCGAGGCCTTCCGTCGGTCGGCCTCGCGTGTCACTCGAACACCCCCTCGACGACGAGACCAGCGCCGAGCACCCACGCTCCGACGAGAGCGACGAGCGAGGAGACGTGGAAAACCAGTTCGACACCGGAAAGCGACGCGGCGTCCGCGCGCAAGAGCGCGTCCGCGCCGCGGACGATTCCGGCCGGTGCCGTTCCGCCGAACAGCGAAACGCCGGCGAGTAGCGCGATCGGAGCGCTCAGCGCGACCGCCGCTACGCCGACGGCTACGGCCCGCCGCCCGACAGCGACAAGCGACGGGTTCTCGCGGGCCGGTTCCCGGCGGTTCGGCCTGCGCCCAGCCATATCTTGGTAGTTACTCACACACACGAATAAAAGCATGGAACCGAACCGGTTCGGGACACATCGGAGTCCGACCGGGCAGCGCCGACAGTTCTCATCGGGACTGCCGTAACCGCGTACCGGTGTTCGCCGACCCGGCGTCGGCCAACGACTGATACTGTCGGCTGTAAGTACGTGAAGACTGCGACGCAAGTATGGCCGTGTTACTTGCTTACACACAGTTTGCTGTCGAATCACTGTTCGACGAATTACAGCCGACAGTATGAACTAACCCCCACCTACCCCTATCAGTGGAACAGTTCCGCTCCGTCGGCGATCCGGCTCTGGTACGCCCGGCTGTCGATGCCCGCGTCGTCGAACGCGTCCAACATAGCGCTGGCGACGTCCCGCCGCGTGTTCTCCCGGCACGCGGCGATGACGCCGGGTCCTGCGCCGCTGACCGTGACGCCCGTCGCCCCCGCGTTCAGGGCGGCCTCGCGGACGGCGTCGTACCCGTCGATTAGTTCCGCCCGGGCCGGCGTGACTATCTCGTCTTCCATCCCTTTGCCGACCAGCGCCGGGTCGTCCCGAGCCATGCCGACAGTGAGAGTGGCGGCACGGCCGACGGTGTCGACCACCTTGTCGACGGACGTAGTCTCGGGGACGACGCGGCGAGCGTCGCGGGTCGAGACGACGATGTCGGGCAGACAGACCACCAGCGGGATGTCGGCGTCGACCTGCGTGACGCCGTCGCCGGTCGCGACCGTAAAGCCCCCCAGCAGCGAAGGCGCGACGTTGTCCTCGTGCGCCTCGCCGGAGACGAGCGCCTCGCCTTTGGCGGCGACCGGTACGAGTTCCTCCCGCGAGAGGCCGCGGTCGTACAGTTCGTTCAGCGCGAGCGCCGCACCGGCCGCACTCGCCGCGGAGGACCCGAGACCGGAGGCCGGCCGCACCCCTTTGTCTATCTCGATCCGGGCGGGAGCGTCGAGCGCTTTGGCGACCGCGCCGGCGGTGTTTTTCTCCGGGTCTTCCGGGATGAAGTGACTCCCGGAGCCGGTGACTTCGATAGTCGTCTCCGGGGCGCGCTCGACTCGGACGATGTCGGCGGGCCGGTCGAGTGCGGCCCCGAACACGTCGAACCCGCTCCCGAGGTTCGCACTGGTTGCGGGAGCGCGGACGGTAAGCATGCGCGTCAGTTGCCGTAGTGAACGCAAAAAGGTAGCGGACCGAGAATCCCCTGACAGACGCGCGTCGTCGGAGAGTTCGGTGACGTTCCCGCGACGTATACCGAAACAGGGATCCCGACGGTGACATGCAAAAGACCCATCTCGGCCCCCCCACAACGCACGGACATGATCGGTATCGTCGGCGGCGGCGTCGCTGGACTCGCGGCGGCGTACCGCCTGCAGGAACGCGGCCACGACGTTCACGTGTTCGAGGCCAACGAGGAGATGGGCGGTCTCGCGGCCGTGTACGAGACGGCGGGCGACCCCATCGAGAAGTTCTATCACCACCTCTCGGGGGCCGAAGAGACTATCGTCGACCTCGCGGAGGAACTGGGCCTGAGCGACCGAGTGGAGTGGCGGTACAAGACCGACGCCTACTACGTCGACGGCGTGGTCCACCCGCTGGAGAAACTATGGGAGATAGCCGCCTATCCTCATCTCTCCCTCTACGACAAGTTCCGGCTGGGGATGCTCACGATGGAGGTGGACTGCACTACATTCCCGCCGTCGACGGACAGTTACGACGACATCGAAGCGTACGAGGACGTTCCCGTCGAGCAGTTCCTGCGCGAACATACCACCGACCAGGTGTACGAGCGGTTCTGGGTCCCGCTCTTGGATGCCAAGTTCGGGAGCAGGAAAGAGGACGTCAGCGCCGCGTGGCTGCTCGGACGCGTGAAGTTCCGCGGCGAGCGCGACCTCCTGCGCGGGGAGCAACTCGGCTACTTCCGGGGGAGTTTTGCGGTGTTGATCGACGCGCTGCTCGACGCGGTGGGCCGGGAGAACGTCACCACGGGGACGCGTGTGACGGGGGTAGACACGACCGGCGGCACCGTCCGAGCGCTCACCGCGGAGACGGAGAACGGCTCGGCGACCTACGAGGTCGATTCGGTAGTCGTGGCGGCGATGCCGAACGTGCTAGAGGACCTGACCGGCTACGCCTGCGACATCGACTTCCAGGGGACCGTCTGTTCGGTGTGGAGCATGGACCGGTCGTTGTCGGACGCCTACTGGCTTAATATCGCCGACGAAGCGCCGTTCGGCGTGCTCATCGAACACACGAACTTCGTCCCGCCCGAGCGCTACGGCGGCGAACACCTCTACTACACCGCGAGCTACGTACAGGACCCCGCGGAGGAACTGTGGCAACTGTCGAACGCCGAGGTCGAGGACGCGTGGCGGGACGGCATCGCGGACCTCTTTCCGGATTTCAGCCGGGACGACGTGAACTGGGTCCGGACCGCGCGAAAACCGAGAACTGCGCCCGTGTACGAACGGGGGTACCTTGACATGGTGATACCGTACGATCTGGCTGACGAGGTGGCCGACGGTCTCTACTACGCCGGGATGGCGTCGGAAGCACAGTATCCCGAACGCAGCCTCAACGGCGGTATCGTCGCCGGGTTCGAGGCGGCGGACCGAATAGCCGAGAAGGGGATGCGACGGGAGCGGCCGCCGCAACGCTGATCCGTTCTGGCGGTCACCGCTCGACGCGGGGCTGACCTCTCTGGCCGACCGCTACCGAGTATTATCACGCCGCGCGTCGAAACAGTACTATTCCGGTGACTATCGTGCCCGGAGACGCCAACTCAGGCCGGCCGGAAACGGCGACGCCGCGGACCGCCGCCGAGCGCGACGCGTTCGGGGCGGCAGTCCACTACACCCGCAGCCGCGACCGTGGCTCGCCGCCCGAGCGGTCGTACGCCGAGGCGCTTCCCGTCGCTCGGCGAGAGATCCTCTTTCGATTCGTCCGCGGGATCATGCGCGGGTCGCCGGCCGGGCTCTGTGACCCGCAGTTCGTCTCGGCGTCGTCGCCGTCGGTGCCGGACGAACCCACCCCGCTCTCGGACCTGGACGGCCCGAGGCTACTCGCGGCCGTCGGCCCCCTCGCGGACGACTGTCAGCGCCTCGCGCTGTTGCCGTTTCCCGCCGCCGGGAGCGTCGTCGTCGCGCAAGTTGCGAACGTCCACGGCTACGACCGCGCCCGACTCTGCGGGTCGGTACGGCGGTGGAACTGCGGCGAGGACGACGCAGCGACGGTTCGCCATCCGGTCGACCTGGTCCCGCTCGTCGAGTGTGCAGGCGCATTCGCCGACGCGAGACAGGCCGAGCGGGTCCGCGGCGAACTCGCCGAGAGCGTCGCGAACCTCGCGCTCGCTCGACTCGCCGAGCGGATTCACGCCGAGGCGGTCGACGCCGAAGGGCTTACTGCGGAGACAGTCGACGCGGAGGAGATCGATGCGGCCGCGGCACCGAGACCCGGCGCGGCCGGACGGTCGATACTCGACGCTGTGGCAGACGGGATTCCTGCCGCGGATCCCGTCGCCGCGTTCGAGCGGATCACGACCGACGGCCACCCGTTTCACTACGGCGGCAAGATTCGGCGCGGGATGACGGCCGCCGACGGCCTCGCCTACGCGCCGGAGTTCACGGACAGGATCGACCTCCGCTTCGTCGCCGTCGACCGGGCGTACGCCCGCGAAACCCGGGCGGCGGACGCCGAGCGGTTCAGTAGCCGGATCCTTGCCGCATTCGGCGGGCTCCGAGACGCGCTGGGGAATCAGCTCCCGAGCGGGCGAGACCCCGGCGAGTACGCTGTGGTCCCGGTCCACCCCTGGCAGTTCGCCCGGACGATCCCGGATCGATACGCCGAACAGCGTCGCGACGGTCGCGTCGTGCCGATATCCGAGTTCTCACATCCGGCGACGCCGGGCCTCAATCTCCGGACTGTAGTGCCGTACGACACCGAGCGGATCGACGGCGGTCCGCCGCCGCACGTCAAGTTAGCCATCGCCGTCCAGACGACGAACGTCGAGCGGACCCTGTCGCCGCACGCGGTGACGAACGGCCCGCAGGTGACGGACCTGCTTTCGGACGTGGCGGGGGCGGAGTCGTTCGAGACGCTCGGCTTCCTCGACGAACTATCGGCGACCTGCTACTTCGCGCCCGGCGGGCCCCACCTCGACGGCGACCAGTTCGACGACGCTCGCCACCTCTCCGGACTGCTCCGGGCGAACCCGTACGACCACCCGCTCGTCGGCGACGGAGCGCATCCGGTGGTCGCGTCGAGCCTCGTGGCCGACTCCCTCGCCACGGGACGGCCGCTCGTCTGCGACCTGTTAGACGAGTACGCGTCAGCGACCGAAACGACGGACCCGGCCGACGCCGCGCTCTCGTTCGTCGCCGACTACGCGTCCGTCGTCGTGCCCGAGCAGGTGTTTCTCCTCTCGAAGTACGGAATCGCGCTCGAGAGTCACCTCCAGAACAGCCTCGTCGCGTTTGACGGCCCCCGTCCCGTCGCAACGCTCGTTCGGGACTTCGGCGGCATCCGGGTCCACCGCGGCCGCATCGCCGACCGCGGCCGCTCGATAGACCCGTATCCCGAGTCCGACCTCGACGCCGACGGCGAGACCGACCTCTACCGGAAACTGTACTACGCGCTGTTTCAGAACCACCTCGCCGAACTCGTCGCGGTGATCGCGACCGAACTCGACGTGGACGAGGGCGCGTGCTGGGCGCGGATCCGCGCGGCGTGCGAGCACGGGTTCGACGCCGCCCGCTCGGACCCCGCCGTCGCGGACGAGCGAGTCCGCCGCGACGAGCGAGCGCTGTTCGCGGACCCGGCCGTCCACAAGGCGCTGACGGCGATGCGACTCCGCGGCAAGCGTCACGAGTACGTCACGAGCGAGGTGTCGAACCCGCTCGCCGGAGCGAAACCGCGGTTCGAGTAGCGACCGTCAGGCCTCGCCCTCGTCCTCGACGCCCGGCGCTTCGCTCACATCGACGTCCTCGGGTTCGTCCTGGCCGCCGACGACAAGGTTGCCTTCGGCGTCTTCGACGTACACGTCGTCCGCGAACCCGCCCTCGGCGTGGGGGTGGTCGGGGTCGTCGAGTTTCTCGGGCGTCGACGGCGCGTCGGCGATGCCCTCTTGCGGGTGGAACTCGCCGAGCGGGTCGTCGATGGAGATGCCGTGACACTCGAAAAAGGCCGCGTAGCGGTCGTAGTGGTCGGACAGTTCGTCGCCGGGGAACTCCATCATCTCGGTCCAGCCGTGGTTGTAGAAGTCGAAGTTGGCCTGGATGTGCGTTATCTCACGCGCCTGCGCCTCGGTGAATCCGGCGTCGAGCGCAGCGACGTACGTATCGAACGTGGCGTCGAAGAAGTCGTCGAGGTGGTCTCGCCGTTCCTCGCGGCGGGTCTCGTCGGCCTTGTCGAGGAAGATGCCCGTGTGCATGTCCACGAGTCTGCTCCGCACGACGTCGCCGACGACCGGCGTAGTGAGCGATTTCTTCGCGGCCCAGTGGCGGACGTTCTGGCGGATCTTCATACGCTGTCGTTAGGAGAGGACCCTATTGAACCCCGCGACAGCTGAGATAGCAATCCACTTCAACCCTCGTTCCGAATTCCATGCACATGACCCAGTCGTACGTAATTATCGGTGACGGTATCGCGGGGAGTTCCGCGGCCGAGACCCTCCGGGAGGAAGCCCCCGAGTCCGACATCACAGTCATCACCGATGAAGGAGAAGCCCTGTACAATCGTATCCTGATCAAGGAGTTCGCGAAAGGGAAACTTCCGGAAGCCCCCATCTCCATCCACGAGGAAGACTGGTACGCCGAACGCGAGATCGACCTCGCCCTGAACACGCACGTCACCGAGATAGACCCCGACGCTCACACTATCTACACTCACGAGAGCGACACCTACGAGTACGACAAACTGCTCGTCGCCACGGGCGGCACGCCGACCCAACTGCCCGTCGACAACAGCGACGCCGACGGTATCCACCACTTCTGGACCTTTCAGGACGCCAGAAATATCGCCGAACACGCCGAGAGAGCGGACACCGGTGCCGTCGTCGGCGCGGGCCTGCTCGGCATCGACCTCGCGGCCATCTGCGGTGCCCAGGACATCGACGCGAACTACTTCATGCGCGGTAATCGCTGGTGGCGCTACGCCCTGAGCGAGGAGGGCGCGGAGATCATCCACGACGGCCTGCGCGAGAAAGGCGTCACGCCCGTGTTCGATAGCGGCGTCGACGCGTTCGTCACGGACGACGACGGCAAGGTCACGGCGACGGTCACGCCCGACGGCGAGGAACACGACAGCGACTTCGTCGGCGTCGCCATCGGTCTCGATTTCAACGTCGAGGTGCTCCAAGGGACCGGCGTCGAGACCGACGACGGCGTCGTCGTCGACGAGTACATGCAGACAAACGTCGACGACATCTACGCGGCCGGCGACCTCACACGCTTTTACGACACGATCCTCAACGATCACGGTCAGAACGGATCCTGGGGCAGCGCCAAGGAACAGGGGCAGGTTGCGGCGAAAAACATGGTTGCGGACGGCGAATCGGAGGCGTTCCGCTGGGTATCCTCGTACTCTATCACTCACTTCGACTTCCCGTTTCTCTCCTTCGGCCACCCGACACTCGGCGACAACCACATCGAGCGCAAGTACAGCGACACCGAGTGGCGACGCCTCGCGCTCAAGGACGGGAAGATAATCGGCGGCGTCCTCATCGGCGACCTCGCCCCCCAGAGCGCGTTCAAACAACTGGTTCGCGAGGAGCGAGACGTCAGCGGACAGACGGACGTTCTCCTCGAAGAGGAAGTCGACCTCGAAGAACTCGAAGCGCCCCAGAAAGAACAGTAGGTTCCGGACCCGACACGACGGCACGACGCTCGACCCCGAGCGTGACAGCAGGACTCTCCTTCGGACGGATTCGAGACAAGTGGCTTCATCGCTCGCCGCGGGCCAGACTACGGTGTGCTGATACGAACGGGCCGTCTCTGCAGATCTTTACTGAACACACGTGGGGTCGTCGCTGTCCGATGGCGACGGTTCGGACTGACTCGTACCGCCTTCCGGCAGCATCTAGATTAATAGCCCCTCTCTCTACACGAGGGTACGAGGCTAGCTGGGTCGCCTATACATCTGTAGTGCTTCAGAACGGATATGCAACGAGAGGTCGCAGACGGAAGCACGCGTCACGACGCCGATAAACCCAGTACAGCGGCGGTACTGGCCGTCGCAGAGGAACGAGGCGTCGACGCGGCCGAACTCGAAACCCGACTCAACGACGTCATAGACCCCGATGCGCTCGACCAACTGTTCGGAGAGGAACGCCAGCGGACGGTCGCCCCGGCGAAAGTTGAGTTCACGATGGCGGACTGTTCCGTCGTCGTTTACGCCGACGGAACCGCAACAGCGGCGGTTACGTCCCCGTCTCGTAAGACGGGTGCGACTCCGTGAATGGACAGAAAATGGATACTCCTTCCACTGCAACGTGCACGTACTGCGAAGGCGAAATAGAGACTAGCGAGTGGCATCCGGTTCGAGCCGTCCGAAGCGACGAAGACGATGTCGAAATTCTCCCCTTCTGCGAATCAGAGTGCGTCGAAGGCTGGAACGACGAGCAGGGTCCGGCCGAAGACGACTACGTCGTGTAGTGTTTCGTCGGTCCGCCGTCGAGACCGACGCTCAGTTCTGCTTCGACCTGACTCACCTTGTCCGTCGGCTCGAGTACGTACCCGTCACCGCGTTCCGACCGTTTGACGAGGCCAACGGAGTGGAGTTTCGGGAGATGATTGTGATGCAACGTCATCTGAATACGCTCCGCTGTCTCGTCGTCGATCTCACTGACGGCCTTGTCTTCCTCCCAGGCGGCTATCTGCTCGGCGAGTTCTCTGTCGGTCATCGGCAGGCCGCGCTTGCTCAGATAGGCGAGCGCGTAGCGTCGCCGGGGGTTCGAGAGCAGTTCGAAGGCGATTTCCGGTGTTAACTCGACATCCGATTTTCCGTTTGACATCTCAGCTGATCCCCCACTCAGCCTCGCGCTGTCTCTGGGTTCGTTGGTTCATGCCCCCAGTACAACGTTCAGTCTTAAATTCTTCTCGTGAGTCCGAATGCTGAGACGTTTCTGTTGTTACTGAGATGAAAAACGGGGTTACTGCTCGCCGGTAGACCCGTGAAGCGTCTCGTGAACTCCGATAACGAGCCCCGGAACAACCAGGATAAACAGGTGCTCCTCGACCGGAATCCCGAGGAGGTCGACGCCCGTTCGTAGTTCGATAGCGAACACCCCGACCCGGAGCGTATACCAGTCCCAGACGTACGCTACGGGATACAGTGCGGCGATGGTACGGGCGGCGCGGCCCAGAGCGTTGGCGTACACGAGTAACGCGAACGCGACGCTACCGAAAGCGATCTCCGTCACCAGATAGGTGTACGGACCGAAAACGCTGATATCCGGAAACACGATCTCACGTTAGGCGTCCTCGTCCTAATGCACACCTGTGGTACACTTTGACAAGGGACGAAGTTTGAAGGCAGTCGGACGAGAAGATTCCGGTGTGAGTACGATGGATATTGCTGACATTGCTACCCGAGAGTACGTGGAAGTCGACGCTGACACGCGCCTCGGGAAAGTCCGGTCGTTGTTCGAGGAGAAGAACCCGAAGGGGATCATTGTCATGCAAAACGGCGAGTACGAGGGGGTCGTCGGCGAACGGCAACTCCTCAAATCGCATGTCGAGGACGATACGAAAGTCGCGGCGCTGGTCAAACCGAGCCAGAACGCACCCGCACCGACGGTCGAACGAACTGAAGACATCCGCGAAACCGCCCGAGTGCTCGTCGAGGGAGGGACGAAGGTCGCCCCGGTCTTCGAGGGCGGCGAACTGTGGGGTATCATCACGGAAGACGCGATCCTGACCGCCGTACTGGAGAACCTCGACGCCCTCGATGTCGGGCAGATATACACTGAAAACGTCATCACGATCACCGAGGAAGACGGTATCGGAAAGGCGATCAACCTCATGCGCGAGAACGTCATCTCGCGTCTCCCCGTGGTCGACGACGACGGGATGCTCTCCGGCGTCGTCACGACCCACGACATCATCGACTTCGCCACCCGCAACGAGCAACGCATCACCGGAAAAGGTGACCGCGCGGGCGACCTGGACCGGATGCTCGACATCCCCGCGTACGACGTGATGTCCAGTCCCGTCGCGACGACGTCTATCGACGAGAGCGTCCGCGACGCCGTCGAACGGATGCTCGACAACGATTACTCCGGACTGGTCGTCACGCCCGAAGACGACGACCGCATCGTGGGCGGCGTCCTCACGAGAACTGACGTTCTCCGTGCGCTGACGTACACCGAGGAGGAACACATGGACGTTCAGATCACCAACATCGAACTCCTCGAAACCATCTCTCGGCAGGACATCCGCCAGAGCATCGAGCAGGTCTCGGACAAGTACAGCAAGATGCAGGTCCGACACGCTCACGTCCGCTTCCAGGAACACCAGGAGAAACTCCGCGGCACGCCGCTCATTCTCTGTCAGATCCGGATGCGGACGAACAGAGGCCAGATGATGGGTAGCGGCGAGGGGTACGGAGCCAAGCAGGGCTTCCACGTTGCCCTCGACAAACTCGAACGGAACGTGCTCGAACAGAAAGGTATCCAGAGCGACGAGGAGTACCGGGGCCAGTTGCTCCGGAAACTCGGCGAGATCTAGGGCTCGTCGGCCGCCGCCAGGCCCTCGTCGGTGATCCGGAACGTGGCCGTCTCTCCGGCGGCCTTCGACCGGTGTTTTTCCAGCGTCGCTCGGCGGTTTCCGCCGCGGAAGCGGTCGATTCGAAGAACCGTTCCCGTCCAGTGCTCTAGGGTGTGCCCGCCCAGCGCCCGCGTTCGGTCCGACTCGGGGTCGGTGAACACCTGATTAGTGATCACGACCGCGAGGTCGTGCCGGCGGGCGAGCGACAGCAGATGCGTCACCTGCCTGGCGACGTCCCGAAGCGACTCCCCGTTATCGCTTTCTTTCGTTCGTTCGAGACGGTAGAACCCGGTTGCGCTGTCAAGCACGATCAGGTCCGCCTCCTCGGCGAACTCGCTGGCGTCCTGAACTGCCTCCGCCTGCTCCTCGTAGTTGTGGGCCGATTCGACGACAATCCGAGAGGTCACTGACTCGGCATCACCGTCGGTACGCCCCTGCGCTATCTGCTCGAACCGGTCGAGCGAAAGCCCCTCCGTGTCGATGTACACCGCCAGACCACCGTCCGCCGCCACGTCGACGGCGGCCGACAGCGCGAGGTTCGTCTTGCCGGCCGCAGGCTGACCGTACACCTGCGTGACGGTGCCTCGCTCGAACCCGCCGCCGAGCAGGTCGTCGACGGGCGAACAGCCGGTCGGGATCGGCGTCTCGTCGTTCACACCCGTCGCTTGGCGGGTTTCGGGGAAAAAGCCCCCGGTCCGCGGAAGACTTTAACTCCGACGACTGCGAACGATCGCCTAGTGATAGTCGTCGCGACCGAGAACTTCGAACTGTACCACGGCGTCGTGAACGAACTCCGCGACAGGGGCGTGACGTTCACGACCATCGAACCGGGGGACCCGATCCCCGAGTCGACGACAGTTCTCGTCACGGACGCTCAGGGAGGGATCGCCGGCGGCGACGAGTCGGTCCCGAGCGACGTGGCAGTCATCACCGCCGACCCGGAGAGCCCCCGCCGTGCCGTCGAGTCGGCGCTTGCCGCCGTCCGCGGCGAAGGGGGTCGGACTATCGTCGGCGTCGACCCCGGCACGCGCCCCGGAATCGCCGTTTTGACGGGCGAGACGGTGGTCGCCGCGTTCCACGTCCCGTTAGAGGACGCGGTCGAGGTCATCCGGGAGGAGGTCGCAGACGCGCCGGACCCGGTCGTCCGTGTCGGCGACGGTGCGCGCCTTCAGGGGGCGACTATCGTCAACGACCTGGACGACGTTCGGGTCGAACTCGTCGACGAAACGGGGACGACGCCGTATCTCGGCACCGGCGCTCGCGGCATGGGCGACGTGCTCGCGGCGGTCAACATCGCCCGCATCGAGGGCGACATCGTCGACGAACGCGAGGTCGAACCGACCGAGGGCGAACTGAAGGTGATCAAGAACCGCTCGCGCGAGCAGTCGGCCCGGAACCGCGCTATCGACGAGGCGCTGGCACGGCGCGTCGCGAGCGGCGACCTCACTATCGACGAAGCGCTCGACGAACACGGGGACAGGTAGCGTTCATTTCACTGGGTCTACCGTGATATCCGCCAGCGGACCGGGGTCCGAGACTCCGTCGTCCTGCCTCCGAAGCACGTACTTCTGGCCTTCCGGGAGGGCGTCGGGCGCGGTGTACAGGAACGTTCATCGTGACGCCCCAAGTGTCGTATCCGAGTGATGATCACCCATTCTGAATCACCGCAGGCATCTCCCCACTGTCGGTGCGAAAAAGGTACGGACCGGTTAGCGCGGAGTACCTAGCGGGTTGTTTTCGGCTTTCATCGGGAAACATCCGGAGAAAGTGCAATAACATCCCATTTCACTCTCGTGGAATTTATCCCTCTGCTCGTGGCTATAGCGTCCGGAGGTCACACAGTGTTTTTCCAAAACGACGAACTACAGTACGAGGTCGAGGTCGAGGAACCGGATCCGCACTTCGCGAAACTGCTTCAGCAGGCTATCGGCGGCGTCGAGGGGGAGATGCGCGTGGCGATGCAGTACATGTTCCAGGCGATGGCGCTTCCGGAGGAGCACAGCGACTTCCGGCACATGCTGATGGAGACGGCCGCCGAGGAACTCGGACACATCGAGATGCTGGCGACGGCGGTGACGAAGAACTTGCGCGGCGCGCCCCAGGAACTCCGCGAGGAGGCACAGGAGGACGCCGCAGTCGCCGCGGCGATGACGGGACAGAACCCCCGTCACTTCCTGTCGTCCGGGCTGTCCGCGATGCCGGTCGACAGCAACGGCACGCCGTTTAGCGGGAACTACGTCGTCGCGTCTGGGAACCTCGCGGCCGACATGTACGCGAACGTGATGGCCGAGTCGACCGGGCGACTGCTGGCGACCCGGCTGTACGAATACACGAACGACGAGGGGATGAAAGACATGCTCGCGTATCTCATCGCGCGCGACACGATGCATCAGAACCAGTGGCTGACGGTTCTCGACACGTTCGAGGACCATCTGCCGATCCCCGCGAGTTTCCCGCAGGAGAAGGAGAACCAGGAGTTCAACTACTCGTTCATGTCGACGGCGAGAGACCCGCACGAGGACCCTGCAACGCCGTGGACCCAGGGCGAGGCTCCGGACGGCAAAGGCGAGTTCTCGTTCCTGGCCGAACAGCCCGGCGGCGGATCCCCCGGCGTCGGTCCGGCCGACCCGACGACGAACAACGAGCCCGAATCCGAATAACGCACGAGTGCGTTCACCGTTTCCCTATTCTTTCACCGCGTTCTCCGCCCGCCGCAACACCTCGCGGAGCGCGAGCCCCGTCTCCCGCGCGACCCCGAGCGCGTCGTCGTACTCGGCGCTCACGTCGTACGTCTCGCCCGCGTCGTCGCTCGCCACTTTCACGTCCACCTCGTAGGTGTCGCCGTCCACCGAGAGAGTCGCAGTCAGAAAGGCGCGTTCGGCGACCCAGCGGTGGGTCGCCCCGCTCTGTCGGACGCCGAGCGTCCCCGTCTCCTCCGCGAGGCGGCGCGCTACTGCCCGCGCGTCCTCGGGTTTCGCGATCACCTTCACGAGGTGGCCCGGGCGGGACTTCTTCATCGTCGTCGGGAGTATCGTCACGTCTCGCGCGCCTGCCTGCGAGAGTGATTCCTGTAGGCTCCCCAGCACCTCCGGCGTCACGTCGTCGACGTTCGTCTCCAGAACCGCGACATCGTCGCGGACGAGGTGTCCGTCGTCCGTCGCATCCGCAACGCCGTGTCGGTCGTCCGTCGCGTCCGAGACAGAGCGCCCGTCGTCCGCGCCGTGTGCGTGACCGTGGCCGTCGTCCGCCGCGTCCGCCTCGCGCTCCGCTCCGACGAACGCGCGCAGCACGTTCGGTCGTTCGTCGAAGTCGTAGCCGCCGACCCCGTACCCCGACGCCGTCACGTCCAGCGGCGGCAACTGGCCGACGCCGTCGGCGAAGTGCGCGAGTATCGCCGCACCCGTCGGCGTGAGCAGTTCAGCGTCGACCGGGCCGCCCTGAATCGCCCAGTCCGCACGTTCGACTATCTCGACGACCGCCGGCGCGGGAACCGGATACACGCCGTGACTCATCTCGGCGGTCCCGCCGCCGGTCCGGACCGGCGTGGTGACAACCCTGTCGACCCCTACGTCATCGACCAGCAGCGCCGCCCCGACCACGTCGGCGATGGCGTCGTCAGCGCCCACCTCGTGGAAGTGCGTCTCGGCGAGGTCGGTCCCGTGGACCGCCGCTTCGGCCTCGCCGAGGATCTCGAAGACGGCTTTCGCGTCCGCCGCGACGCCGGCCGGGAGATTCATCCCCTCGACGATCTCGATTACCTCGGGGTAGGTTCGGGCGGGGCCGCGACCCTCGGCGGATCGCTCGTGGTCGTGTTCGTGAGTGTGGGAGTGTTCGTGATCGTGGCTGTGAGTCTCTTCGTGATCGCGGCTGTGGTCGTGTTCATCGCTGTCGCGGGTTTGATCGTCGTCGTCCCGTCCGTCGCTGACGAGCACGCGGACGTCGGTCGCTCCGATCCCGTGTTCCGTTCGGTCGTCGACCGCGTATTCAACGTCGAGAGCGGCCGTTACGGGAGCAAGCGCGTCGGGGTCGGCACCTGCCGCGACGAGAGCGCCGAGGAGCATATCGCCGCTGGCTCCCATCCGGCCGTCGAAGGCGAGCGTTCGCATATCACACGTTCGGAAGTGACGGCTGGTCAAAGTTCGGGTCCGGGAACGTCACGCCTTTGTGTTCCCCGGTTCAATATCAAGTGGTACCATATGACACGAGACAGGGTAAACAGCGGGGGTGACCCCCCCATAACAAAAGACATATCGGGACCGGCGTCTGAATGCAAACCATCTCTACCGCTGTGAAATCATGAACGAAGTTCAACTCGAGGTCGCAAAAGCGTACCCGAACGACTCGGGGCGCGGTATCGCTCGCCTCGACCCGGACACGCTCCTCCACCTGAAGCTGAGTCCGGGCGACATCATCGAAATCGAGGGTGCTGACACGACCGCGGCGAAGGTGTGGCGCGCCGACCGGCAGGACTGGAACACGGACACAGTTCGTATCGACGGATTCACGCGACAGAACTCGGACGTGGGGATCGGCGAGCGCGTGACGATCCGCAAGGCCGAGGCGACGAAGGCCGACTCGCTGGTGCTCGCGCCGCCCGAGGAGGCGAGCGTCCAGTTCGGCAGCGACGCTGCCGGCATGGTGAAACGGCAGATACTGAAGCGGCCGGTCGTCGAGCGCGACATCGTTCCGGTGATGTCGTCGACGAACCACCCGTTCATGCGCTCGCCGGGACAGGCGATCCCGCTCATCGCCGTCGAGACGGAACCCGAGGGCGTCGTCCTGATTACCGAGGACACCGACGTCGAACTCCGCGAGGAGCCGATCAGCGGGTTCGAGAAGACGGGCGGCGGGATCACGTACGAAGACATCGGCGGACTCCAGTCGGAGATCCAGCGGGTCCGGGAGATGGTGGAGCTCCCGATGAAACACCCGCAGATATTCAAGAAACTCGGGATCGAACCGCCCCAGGGGGTGTTGCTCCACGGACCGCCCGGCACCGGGAAGACCCTCCTCGCGAAGGCGGTGGCTAACGAGACGTCTGCGAGTTTCTTCTCTATCGCCGGTCCGGAGATCATCTCGAAGTACTACGGCGAATCCGAACAGCAACTCCGGGAGATATTCGAGGACGCGACGGAGGAAGCTCCCTCTATCATCTTCATCGACGAGCTCGACTCCATCGCGCCGAAACGCGAGGACGTGACGGGCGAAGTCGAGCGCCGCGTCGTCGCCCAGTTGCTGACGATGATGGACGGCCTCGAATCGCGCGGTCAGGTCATCGTCATCGCGGCGACGAACCGCGTCGACTCGGTCGACCCCGCGCTTCGCCGGCCGGGTCGCTTCGACCGCGAGATCGAGATCGGCGTCCCCGACGAGATGGGTCGCGAGGAGATACTCCAGATCCACACGCGCGGCATGCCGCTGTCCGACGACGTGAACCTGGGTCACCTCGCGGATGAGACCCACGGCTTCGTCGGCGCGGACATCGAGAGCCTGACGAAAGAGGCCGCGATGAAGGCGCTGCGGCGATACCTCCCCGAGATCGACTTGGACGAGGAGGACATCCCGCCGAGTCTCATCGACCGGATGATCGTCAAGCGCCAGGACTTCCGCGGCGCGCTGAACGAGGTCGAACCGTCCGCGCTACGGGAGGTCCTCGTCGAACTCCCGAAGATATCCTGGGACGACGTCGGCGGCCTGAACGAGGCGAAAGAGCAGGTTCAAGAGAGCGTCGAGTGGCCGCTCACCTCGCCGGAGAAGTTCGAGCGCCTCGGCATCGACCCGCCGAGCGGCGTCTTGCTGTACGGCCCGCCCGGAACCGGGAAGACCCTGATGGCGAAAGCCGTCGCCAACGAGACCAACGCCAACTTCATCTCGGTGCGCGGCCCGCAACTGCTGTCGAAGTGGGTCGGCGAGTCGGAGAAGGCGATCCGGCAGACCTTCCGGAAGGCACGGCAGGTGTCGCCGACGGTCATCTTCTTCGACGAACTCGACAGCCTCGCTCCGGGTCGCGGCGGTGAGATGGGGAGCAACGTCAGCGAGCGCGTCGTCAACCAACTGCTGACGGAACTCGACGGCCTCGAAGACATGGAGGACGTCATGGTCATCGGCGCGACCAACCGGCCGGACATCATCGACCCGGCGCTGATCCGCTCCGGGCGGTTCGACCGGATGGTGATGATCGGTCAGCCCGACGTCGAGGGTCGCGAGCGTATCCTCGACATCCACACGGCGGACACGCCGCTGGCCGCGGACGTGTCGCTGCCGGAAATCGCGGAGATAACCGACGGCTACGTCGGGAGCGACCTGGAAAGCATCGCGCGCGAGGCCGCTATCGAGGCGCTTCGCGAGGACGACGACGCCGAAACCGTCGAGATGCGCCACTTCCGCAAGGCGCTCGAAAACGTCCGGCCGACGATAACTGAGGACATCCTCGATTACTACGAGCGGATGGAAGACCAGTTCAAGGGCGGCACCGGCGACCCTGCACACGACAAAGCCGGCGGTCGCATCGGATTCCAGTAGGCCGACCGTCGGCTCTCGCAGGCGAACCGCTTTTTCCAGCGCGCTACACGTTTTCGCGGCGGATCGACGATAACGTTTTAAACGTCTGATACGTACGCCAGTTGTAACATCACGTGAAGGGACGATCGCCCGGCGAACCGGACGAAGACGCGCTCACCGGCGGCGAGGACCCGTACAGCGCCTTCCGGGACCCGACGATCGTGATCCTCGTCGGCATCGTCTGTGGCACGCTTGTCGCCATGGTTATCGGTCTGGGCGGTCCGGGTGCGGTGGCTGGAAACGAGAGCGGGCCGGTCTTCCCGTTCCCCGACCTCGACGACGGCGACTCGGCGACGGCCGTCGAACTTCGGATCCACGCGAACAGGTCGACGATCAGACCCGGCGACGCCGTTACGTTCACCGTCGAACGCGCGGGGGATGACCCGGTCGCGAACGCGTCGTTGCGCGTCGGCGGGGAACGGTACAGAACCGGCGACGACGGGACCGTCACAGTACGGTTCGACCGCGGCGGCGAGTACACGGTCAGGGCAACGGCGTCAGCTGACGGGATCAACTTCATCGACGCGCGGCGAACGGTCACGGTGGAGCGGTACGTCACCGACCTGAACATCCGGGCGAACGCGTCTCGTGCGACGGCCGGCGATGCGGTCCGATTTACCGTCACGGACGGGACGGATCCGGTCGAGGGAACCGTCGAAGTCGCCGGGAAGGGACACACAACCGGCGCGGACGGAACCGTCGTCGTCATCTTCGAGCGAGCGGGCGAGTTCACCGCGACGGCGATCAAAGGCCGGACTCCGACGACGCGATTCAACCGGAGTTCGGTCGACGTATCGGTCACTCGCCGGCGAGCGTCGCTCTCGCTCACCGTCGAGGACGACCCCGTTGCCCACGAACCGGTCCGGGTTCGCGTGACCCGCGACGACACCGGCGGCCCGGCCAACGCGACAGTTACCGTCGACGGGAAGACGTACGAGACGGACGACGACGGCATCGTCAACGTCACCGTCGAAGCCGCTGGCGAGGTTGCGTTCACCGCCAGCGCGCCCGACACGCCCGCGGTCACGTTCGACGACGCCGCACTGACGGTCGCAGTCGACCGCCGGACGGTGTCGCTGGCGCTCGCGGCGAACCGGACTCGCGTCGAGAAGGGTGCGGTGATACGGTTCGATCTGACCCGCGAAGACACCGGGGAACCGGTCGACGGCTCACTGTCCGTCGGTAACGCGACCCACGCAATCGGCGCGGACGGGACGGTGAACGTGACGTTCGACGATCCCGGGACCGTGCCCGTCCGCGGCCTGCGAACCGACACGGCGACCGAGACGTTCGAGGCTGACGGCTACACCGTTTCCGTCCGCGGGGCCGACTTCACCCTCTCGTCGCTCGACGCTCCCGACGAAGTGGCGCGCGGTGAGAACGTCACGGTCGAGGCGACGGTGACGAACGCGGGCAACGAACCGGGAGGCCAGTGGGTGAAATACCGGTTCGACGACGCCGTGGCCGACCGTGAGTACGTCAGACTAAACGCCGGAGAGTCGCGGACGGTCGATCTAACGACGCGGGTCGCTGAGAACGCGTCGACCGGCGAGTACTCTCATGGCGTAGAGTCGGACGACGCGGATATCGAGGCGACGATAACGGTCGCGGAGCGAGAGGACGCGTTCGAGACGATAGCCGCTCGAGCGCTCGTTCTGACTGTAAACTCGATATATTGACTCATAGACTGTTGTAAAGGATCTCACCGCCTCTCAGTGCGTCGTGAAACGTAGTAGGAGGTTGGTACGATCCGTAAAACGGAGCGAAATAAAGCGAACGCTCTGACGGTTATATGGTCTGACGTACTGTAGGACTGTTCAAGCGCGACAACAATGTCACGTCCCTCCCCCTTCCACAGCGAACAAGCACCCTCCGACGCGAGTGACAACCGCAACGGTCGACAGTCGGTGCTCGACCGGCTCGATTCGTCCCTGTTCACCGCGCCGATCAGAATGATAAGCTTCTGGATGGCCGTTGCCCTCCCGTTCCTCCACGTGCCGTTACTCCTCCGTGGTCTGACGGATCCGTCACAGACGATCACCTTCCTCGGGCTACTCGTCGTCAATATGGTGGCGCTTCTGATCGGCCATCCCTACAACACGACCTGACGGCAGCCGCGGACCCGAACTCCCCTGCTGACGCCATCTTCTATCGTCCCCTGTGGTCCCTCGTCTCGCGGTCAGTCGACCACGGCTCGCCTGATACCTTCGACCTCCTCGGTCAGCGCCCGTCGCTTTATCAGGACGAACCCGGCGAAGATAACGAGGAAGCCGACGACCGTCGGGACGCCGATTATCTCACCGAGGAACAGCCACCCCGACACTGCGGCGAATATCGGCGCGACGTACGACACGAGATTGATCTCGATGGGGCCGAGACGCTCGAGCAGATCGAAGTAGACGAGGAAGCCGAGAGCGCTCGCGACGACCGAGAGATAGACGACGGCCGCGACCGCTTCGACGGTCCAGGTTATCGCCGCGAACGACTCGTTCGGCAACGCGGCGCTCAGGACGTGCATCAGTAACGCGCCGAAAACCATCGACCACGCCTCCAGCGTCTCGATAGGGAGTTCGGCCTCGATCCGACGCGTCAAGACGCTTCCGAGGGCGAACGCCGCCGCCGCGCCGAAGATGAGTAGTTTCGCGACCACGTCCTCGGCCAGCAGGTTCGACGGGTCGGGTTGCGCCAGGATAGCAACGCCGAGAAGGCCGAGGACGAGGCCGGCGATGCCGGCGGTCGTCATGCGTTCGCTCGGTAACAGCATCCGGGCGAATCCGGCCGTTAGAACGGGAGAGAGCGAGACGACCACTGCGGCGGCCGCACTCGTCGTGTTCAGTTCGCCGATAAACAGCAAGGCGTGGTAGGCGGCGATCATCAGCGACGCGCCGACGGCGACCAGAGCCCACTGGCCGCGCCCGCGTGGGAACGGGTCGTCGACGACGTACGCGGCGTAGCCGAGCATCAACACCCCGGCGATATCGTATCGGATGGCCGCAAACAGCACGGGCGGGAAATACGCCAACCCGGCCTTGATCGCCATAAACGCCGTCCCCCAGACGGCCGCCAGTACGACGAACAGCAACACGTTTCGATAGCGGGTCACACTGGCCGTTTTACACACACCGGACTGAATGTTTCGATCCGTAACACCGTACTGTCCCGAACTATCCCACCTTTCAGTTTAGATATCGTGAGGATCGAACCCGAATATCCAGTATATCAAACGCCTGTGTCCGAGCGCGGGACTACAACGACCCGACTCAGTCGGTACCCCAAGCAAATCCACGGTAGCCGGCAAGGAGCGGGTTCGCCCGGTGTATTTATACGGAAACGGGTCCTTGTAACAGTATGGCCGTTCATGGCCGGCCCGCGTTGCGGGATCTCTTCGACGAGTCACCGACGCCACACATCGCCCATCCACCCGAAACTCATCATCGGGACTTCTACGTCGCTACCGACGGTTCGTTCAGAGCCTCGGATCCGGGCGGACTCGGCGTCGTCATCGAGACTCGCGACGGGACGAAAGTGACGCGGCTTTCCCTCCCGGATAGCGCTCCTGATAACAACGTCGCCGAGTACCGTGCGCTCCATCTCGGACTCGACGTGCTCGACGCTCGCGCGCCGCCCGATGCGCGGGTCGGTCTCCTGTTGGACCACGACGACCTCGCCGAGAACGTCAACGCCGCGGTACTCGCCGCGCGTCACCCGGACAACGACCCGCCCCGACCGTACTCGGTCCCGGACGGGAGCGCCAACCACTGGCGCGGTATTCGGGCGCGCCTCGCGACGTTCGGCGAGATCCGTGCCGCGCGCATCCGGAGCGAGCAGAACCCGGCCCACCCGCTCGCCAACACGCCGGACCACTACGAACACGTCAACCGCGAATCCGCCCGCTGCGTCCTGCCGAAAACGCACGAACCGGACGCCGCGGCCGATCCGCGGTTCCCGCCGCCGTCGCGTGCCGACCGCCACGCGAACGAGGCGAGCGACTAAGCCGAACACCACTGTCCGCACGCCGGCGAAGACCTATCTCTACGGGCTAAAACACGCCGTCGGGACACACCTCGACGGGGCCGTCCCCGGGATCCGGCCGCTCGCGTTCGTTACGGAGAATCAAGGAGAAAGTTTCGCCCGTCAGGGCGGGGAAGATGTCAATCCTCTTGTTGTGCGTCGACCACCGCGACGCCCGCCAGGTTCACGATGTCTTTGACCTCGTCGCCCCGCTGGAGGACGTGGACGGGTTTGTCCATGCCGACGAGCATCGGGCCGATGGCCTCCGCGCCGCCGAGGCGCTGGAGGAGTTTGTAACCGATGTTGCCTGCCTCAAGGTTCGGGAAGATCAGCACGTTTGCAGGGTCATCGAGGTCAGAGAACTCGTACGTCCCTTCGAGAATGTCTTCGACGACGGCCGTATCGGCCTGCATCTCGCCGTCGACGGCGAAGTCCACGCTGTTGTCCTCGCGGAGGCGGCGAGCGGCCTCGCGGGGCTTGCGCGTCCCCTGGTTGTCGACGCTGCCGAAGTTCGAATACGACAGCATCGCCGCTCTCGGCTCGATGTTGAACCGGCGCGCGAGTTCGGCGGTGTGGCGGGTGACCTCGGCGAGAACGTCCTCGTCGGGGTTCTGGTTGACCGTCGTGTCGGCGCAGAAGACGACGCGGTTCTTGAACGTGAGCATGTAGACGCCGGCCGCGTAATCGGCGTCATCGGCGGTTCCGATCACCTGTAGCGGCGGCCGTAGCGCCGACGGGTAATTGTGGGTCAGCCCCGTGAGCAAGGCGTCGGCGTCGCCGCGTTCGACCATGACGCTGCCGAAGTAGTTCGTGTCGCCGCGGATCAGTTCCTCGGCCTCGTTCTCCGTGATCCCTTTCCGACGGCGGATCTCGTAGAGGTGGTCGGTGTAGTCGTCGTAATCGCCGCTGCGCGGGTCGGCTATCTCGGGCTCGAAGTCGAGTCCGAGTTGCCGGGCGGTCGTCCGGATGCTGTCGGCGTTGCCGAGGAGTATCGGCTCGGCGATCCCCTGTTCCTGGATCTGGTAGGCCGCGCGGATCATCTTCTCGTCGTCGCCCTCGGCCAGCGCGACGCGTTTCGGGTCGGACTTGGCCTTGTTGAGCACGACGCGCATCATCTCGCGGGATTTGCCCAGGCGGGCCTCTAACCGCTCGACGTACGCTTCCTCGTCGAGTTCCGCGCGGGCCGCGTCGCTTTCTATCGCCGCCCTCGCGACTGCGGGTGCCACTTCGAACAGCACGCGCGGGTCGAGCGGTTTCGGGATGATGTAGTCCGGGCCGAACTGGAGCGGCTGGTCGCCGTACGCCTTCACCACGGCGTCCGGTACGTCCTGTTTGGCCAGGTCCGCAAGCGCCTCGGCGGCGGCGACTTTCATCGCCTCGTTTATCTCCGTCGCCCGCACGTCGAGCGCGCCGCGGAAGATGAAGGGGAACCCGAGAACGTTGTTGACCTGGTTCGGGTAGTCCGAGCGACCGGTCGCCATGATGACGTGGTCGTCGCGGGCCGCTTTCGCCTCCTCGTAGCCGATCTCCGGGTCAGGGTTCGCCATGGCGAAGATGATCGGGTCGTCGTTCATCGACTGGACCATCTCCTGGTCGACGATGCCGCCGATAGAGAGGCCGACGAACACGTCAGCACTGTCCATCGCGTCCGCGAGGTCACCCTCGGGAACGTCCCGGGCGAACTCCTGTTTGTACTCGTTGACGTCGCCGTGTCGGGCACGCTCCTCAGTGATGATCCCCGAGGAGTCACACATCGTTATGTTCTCTTTGCTCGCGCCCAGCGAGACGTAGAACCGGGCGGTGGCGATCGCGCTCGCCCCCGCTCCGGAGAAGACGATGTCGAGGTCGGAGAGGTCCTTTTCGGCGATCTCGACGGCGTTCAGTAGCGCCGCGCCGCTGATGATGGCCGTGCCGTGCTGGTCGTCGTGGAACACGGGGATAGACAGCTTCTCCCGGAGTTCCTCCTCGATGGTGAAACACTCCGGAGCCTTGATGTCCTCCAGGTTGATCCCGCCGAACGTTGGCTCCATCTGTACGACGGTGTCGACGAACTCGTGCGGGTCGTTCTCGGCGAGTTCGATGTCGAACACGTCGATGTCGGCGAACCGCTTGAACAGCACGCCTTTCCCTTCCATGACGGGTTTCGACGCCTGCGCTCCGATGTCGCCGAGTCCGAGCACGGCCGACCCGTTCGACACGACGCCGACCAGATTCCCCTTCGCCGTGTACTTGTAGGCATCCTCCGGGTTCTCACTGATCCGCAGGCACGGTTCGGCGACGCCCGGCGAGTACGCGAGCGAGAGGTCGCGCTGCGTGTTCGTCGGTTTCGTCGTGGATATCTCTATCTTGCCGGGTGGTTCTTCGCGGTGATACTCTAGCGAGTCCTCGTCGAGTCCCATGTACGGAGAACGTCGCCATCAGCCGTTATAAACTTTGACGAAACGACAGTTCGTCATTCGTCGAAATCACGGCGAAAGCGGGCGGTGGCGGTCGACAGTCACGTCGCGGTCGACCGCCGCGACGACCTCGGTCGGCCACCGACCGGTCCGCGTGAGGACCTCGAAGCCGTCCTCGGTGACGAGAACGGTGTCCTCGCTTTTCGCCCCCTGAACCGTCGGGTTCCAGGCGTAGCCCATCGGCGTCGTCACCGGGCCGTCGTGGCCCGGGGTCGCGATCCACTCGCGTCCGGCGAACCCGGCGGCACCGCCCTGATGGTGGCGTTTCCACTCTCCCTCGTGGCCGACGGCCTCGTAGGCGTCCCGAACCGCGTCGAAGACGGTCCCTGCGGCGTCGCCGTTCGCCGCCGCCTCCTGCGTCGCGGCGAGCGCCGTCGCCTCGACGGTCATCGCCGCGTCGTGGCGCTCCTCCAGCCACTCCGGGGGGTCGAACGCGACCGTCCGGGTGAGACTCGCGTGTAAACCGCCGCTCTCCGCGGTGATCGAGACGAGTGCGTACGCCCCGAGTTCCTCCCGTTTCGGCGTGTAGTGACGGTACGTCTGGGCGCGCTCCGCGCCGCCGACCAGCACCACCGGCGCTTCGAGATCCCGCGCCGACATCGCGACCCGGAGCGCGGAGGCGACTTCGTGCTCCGTGTCTTCCGGTTCGATCTCCTTGCACACCGCCTCCAGCGCGGCGGCCGCCTTCTGCCCGAGTTCGCGGTACTGTTCGATGTCGGCCTCGGTCAGCGGCTGCCGGAGCGACGAAGCGTCGACCGTCTCGAACCCGGGAACGTCGAAGTCCGCGGCCGCGGGCTCCGTCGCGTGGGTCCGGACGCCGTCGGCCAGCGAGGAGTCGTACCACTCAGTCTCGTGGACGGTCACGTCGTCATCGAGTTCCTCGGCGGCGAGACGCGGCGCTTCGATGTTGTCCGTGACGACGGTGACGCTCTCGCCGTCGTATCCGGCGGCAGCCACGCCGACGGGCGCAGAGCGGTCCACGACGTTGTCGCCGCCGGCGAGCCACGCGAAACTGTTCGGTTGCGCGAACCAGACGGATTCGAGGTCGTTCTCCGCCAGATACGCGTCGAGTCGCTCCTCTCTCATGCTCGCTACCAGTCCGTACCCGTTCTTGAAGCCACCGGACGGTTGTCGGGTTCCGCGGCCCTAACGCGGGAAATCACTCGCCGAAACCGCGTGACATAAGTGCGCGAGCGACTGATTTCTAAACAATGTCCTCGACTTCCGGGTCGAACGGCACGGACCGCTTTCGGGGCCTCGCCGTCGCCACGGCGATCATGACGTTCCTCCTGATCCTGATCGGCCTCTACACGGCGACGGCTGGGTTCGGTCTCACCTGCGAAACGCGCTGGCCGTTCTGCGACGGGGCGGTGTTCGGCCTGTTCCCAGCCAACTGGGGGAGTTTCGTCGAGTGGTTCCACCGGCTGGTGGCGATGGCAACGGGGTTCATGATCCTCGGCCTGACCGCCGCCGCCTGGCGGGGCGGTCGCTCCCGTCGAGTCCGGTACGCGGCGGCGACGGCGACGCTCGTCCTGCCGACGCAGATCGTTCTCGGGGCGCTCACCGTCACCGAGTACGAACTCCTGATCCTCGCGGCGCACTTCGCCACGGCGTTGCTGATCTTTCTGCCCGTGACCGCGGTCGCGGCTTGGGCGCTCGCCGACGGTGACACGACCCGCGGTGAGGAGAGGGCCGCTACCCGCGCCGGGGACGACCGAAACGCCGACGCAAGCGACGACGGCGAGCGCAGAGACGCCGCCCGACTGGCCCGGATCGCTGCTCTCCCGCCGGTGATACTCGGCGTTCCGGTGGCCGTCGCCGCCTGGTCGTTTTCGGACGGCCCGGCAGTCGACCGCGCCGGTCTCGTCGCGGCCACCGCCGTCCCCCTCGCCGCCTTCGCACTCGCGTCCGGCCCGACGGTTCGACGCCTCGCCGGCGGGACGCGCCGCTCGCGATCGCGGATAGCGCTCGGCGGGTCGCTCCCGTTGCTCCTGCTCGGTGTCGTGCTCACGCCCGGACTGATACTCACGTCTCTCGGCGCGACTATCGGCTACTACGCCGCGAGTCTGGCCGCGTTAGCCGCCCTGTTCGCCGCCGGTCTGTGGCTGGGGGACGTCGACGTCGCCGGACAATCGCACGTCCGGCTTGTCTCGTTCGCCGCCGCGGTGACGCTCGCGGTCCAGTTGCTGATCAGCCGCGTCTGGCTCACGGGTAACACGGTGGCAGTGGCCGTCGGACTCAACCTCGTCGTCCTCGTCGCCACGCTCGCCGCGTTCCGGTTGAGTTCACGACGGGACGGCTCGGACCCGCCCGGCGGTCGCTCCGCCGCCGTCGAGTAGCGCAACTCGCCACGCCGTCGGACCCGTCCGGACAGGTCGGATCGGCCTCGTCGTTCCGGAAGTCGTCGTAAACCCCGTTATCCGACGCACTTCCCTGACGAACACGAATTAAAGCATTTACATAGGTATAGCCACTGCTTTTTCGGTATGGATCGACGTACGTATCTTAAAACATCGGTAGGTACCGTCGCAGGACTAGGAATCGCCGGCTGTCTCGACTCGATCACCGGTGGCGGTGACGACGACCAGACTCTCACGCCCGCAACCAATCCGGGGTTCGCACCGTTCGAGATGAAAGAGAACGGAGAACTCGTCGGCTTCGACGTGGACCTGCTCAACGCCGTTATCGACGAAACCGAGTACGAACTCGGCGAGTGGCAGGAGTTCGATTTCACGTCGCTCGTCCCCGCACTCGACAACGACCGGGCGGACGTCGTCGCCGCCGCGATGACGATAAACGACGAGCGAAAACAGACGGTCGATTTCACGGACCCCTACTACAGCGCGGATCAGGCTGTCCTCGTACAGGAGGGGAGCGATTTCTCGCCGGAGTCGATGGACGACCTGGCTGGCCACGACATCGGTGCACAGGGCGGAACGACCGGCGAAGGGCTGATCCAGGACCGGATCGAGAACGGCACGTACGAGGAGTCCAACTACAACACCTACGACAACTACGTCTTCTCCGTCGAAGACCTGGAGAACGGCAACATCGAAGCCGTCGTGCTTGACGACCCTGTTGCTAACACGTTCGCATCCAACCGCGACGTCGAGGTCGCCTTCGTCTTCGAGACCGACGAGGAGTACGGGTTCGCCGTTCAGAAAGGGGCCGACGACGTTCGGACCGCTCTCAACGAGGGTCTGCAGGCAGTCCGGGACAACGGCACGTACGAGGAACTGACGAACAAGTGGTTCGCCTCGGAGTAATTCGATGCTACAGGCCCTCGCCGACGCGTCGTTCGGGGCCGTGGTCCTCCAGAGCGGGGACTGGGGTTTCGTCTTCGAAAACGCCGACTATCTGCTAGAGGGGACGCTGACGACGGTGTTGCTCACCGTGGCGAGCGTCCTGCTCGGCTTTCTGGTCGGCTTTCCCGCCGGGGTGGTCGAGGTGTACGGCGGTCGCGTACTGCGGGCGATAGTCGGGACGGCCGGCGTCGTGTTACGCGGCACCCCGATCCTGGTGATCTTCTTCTTCGGCTACTTCGTGTTTCGCTTCGGGGGCGCGTTCGAGACGGCGATCGTCGGTCTCGGCCTGCGAAGCGCCGCGTATCAGTCCCAGATATTCCGCGGGTCCATCCAGAGCGTGAGCGAGGGCCAGATGGAGGGGGCCCGCTCGGTCGGCATGTCGAAACTGGAAGCGATCCGGTGGGTGGTCGTGCCGCAGGCGCTCCGTCGTTCGATCCCCGGGTTCCAGAACGAGATGACTATCGTCCTCAAGGACACCTCGATCGCGTACGCCATCGGCGTCGCGGAACTCCTGACGCTGAGTCGCGAACTGTTCATCCAGGAGACGACCGCCGTGATGGAGGTGTTCCTGTTCGCCAGCGCCATCTACTTCGTGCTGACGTTCACGACGAACCGCGGACTCGACTACCTCGGCCAGTACTACGGTATCCCCACGGAGGAATCAGTATGAATCCACTGCTACGTCTCGACTCGGTGTACAAGAGCTACGGCGACGAGGAGGTACTGCGCGGCGTCTCCCTCGACATGGAGGTCGGCGACGTGGAGGTCGTCGTCGGTCCCAGCGGGAGCGGCAAATCGACGCTACTGCGCTGTGTCAACCGCCTCACGGAAATCGACGACGGCGACATCTATCTCGACGGCGACCGGGTGACCGCCCCGGACACCGACGTGAACGAACTCCGGCGCGACGTCGGGATGGTGTTTCAGGACTTCAACCTCTTCGCGCACAAGACGGCGCTGGGCAACGTGACTCTCGGCCTACGACGCGTCCGCGGCATGGGCAAGGCCGAGGCCCGCGAGAAGGCGATGGAGCATCTCGACCAAGTCGGTCTGGGGGACCAGGCCGACTCCTACCCGGCGGAGCTTTCCGGCGGGCAGAAACAGCGTGTCGGCATCGCTCGCGCGCTCGCGATGGACCCGAAACTGATTCTGTTCGACGAACCGACGAGCGCGCTCGACCCCGAACTCATCGGCGAGGTGACTGAAGTGATGCGCGATCTCGCGTCGGGCGGGATGACGATGCTCGTCGTTACCCACGAGATGACCTTCGCCAGAGAGGCCGCCTCCACCATGACGTTCCTCGACCAGGGGGAAATAGTAGAGCGCGGCCCGCCGGAACAGCTTTTCGACAGATCGGAGCGGAAACGAACGAGAGAGTTCCTCAGTCGGATCACGGCCCGCCACGGTGACGCGCAGCCATGAGCGAGACGGCGACGCGCTCCCGCACGGGCATATTTCGGTCGCTCTCGCCCGGCCAGGTCATTACCGCCGCGGCGGGGATCCTGTTCTGGGGATGGCTCGCCGTCCGCCTGCTGAACGACTGGGGAGTCGTCGACGCCGGCGCGGCACCCGACGAACCGTTCGTCGACCCCGCCGGCCTTCCCGAGTGGATCCCTGAGTGGGTCGCCTTCGCCGTCGAGTTCCTCCCGCAGATGGCAAGCGGCGTCTATCTCACCGTCGTGCTGACCGTCGCCGGTATCACGTTCGGGTTCGTCCTCGCGGTGCCGCTTTCGATCGCCCGCGTGTACGGGACCACTTCGTCGTATCTCTCGCTCGCGTTCACCGAACTGATCCGTGGGACGCCGCTGCTCGTCCAGTTGTTCGTCCTCTACTACGGTATTGGTCTGACCTCGTTCCTCGGCGGCCTACCCGGTGTCGGTCAGGGTTGGGTTCCCGACGAGGCGGTGTGGGTTGCCATCGTGGGCTTCACGATAAACAGCGCCGCCTATCAGGCAGAGTACATCCGGTCGGCGCTCATCAGCGTCGAAGAGAGCCAGTTGACCGCCGCGCGAGCTATCGGACTGTCGAAACTCGACGGCATCCGGTACGTGGTTCTGCCGCAGGGCCTTCGCTACGCCATTCCGGGGTGGACGAACGAACTCGTCTACCTCATCAAGTACTCCTCGCTGGCGGCGTTCATCACCGTCCCCGAACTGTTCCACCAGGCACAGGACATATCATCGAACAACTTCCGGTACACCGCCGTGTTCACCCTGGCCGGCGTGCTGTATCTCGCGCTGGTGATATCGGCCGCGAAACTGATGGAGACAGTCGAACGTCGGACGTCCATCCCCGGTGTCGGCCGAATCAAGGGACGCCAGTAGACAGTCCTCCTGCGTCGCGACAGTAGTCTCCTCAGCTCGAAACTTTCGTTCATGTTCCTGATATAACTACTAGGCGAACCGTCCTGCACTGTGTCGGTAGTTTCCACGACCTGGGATCCCGAACTATTATAGTCTCGTCAACTGACCGCTAGAGCGTGGTTTACGAAACGGGTAATCGGACGGTAGACGACGCGGTCGAACGTGTCCTCGCCGGCGAACAACTCGACCGGCGAGACGGGTTGGCGCTCTACGCGCAACCGGTCGACGACCTCGCGCCGGCCGCCGACTACGTGCGTTCGCAGTTCGGCGACGACACGGTCGACGCCTGTTCCATCGTGAACGCGAAGGCGGGCGACTGCGCCGAGGACTGCGGGTTCTGCGCGCAGTCGGTGCATTTCGACACCGGCATCGACACCTACGGCTTTCTCGGGCCCGAGAAGATACTGGAGGCGGCGAAACGCGCCGAGCGAGACGGCGCCCAGCGGTTCGGTATCGTCGTGGCCGAGAAAGGCGTCTCGAAAGAGCACCGACCGGATGAGTGGGACGAAGTGCTGGAGGCGATCCGCCTCGTCCGCGACGAGACGGACGTAGAAGTAGACGCCTCGCTCGGCATCCTCACGGAGGAGGAGGCCGCTATCCTCGCCGACGAGGGGATCAACCATTACAATCACAACATCGAAACGTCGCCGCGCTACTTCCCCGAAATCGTCGGCACCCACGAGTTCGAGGACCGCGTGAAGACACTCGAAATCGCCAAAGAGGCCGGGATGGACCTCTGTGCGGGGGTCATCCTCGGCATGGGCGAGTCGCCGACCGACCGCGTGGAGGCGGCCGTCGCGCTACAGGACATCGGGATTTCATCGCTTCCGGTGAACGTGCTCAATCCCGTGGCGGGGACCCCGCTGGGCGAGGAGCCCCGAGACGTAACTAGCGCCGCCGAAGACGGCACTCCGGCGGCGGACATCACAACCGAGGGAATCGTCAAGACAGTCGCTGTGTACCGACTGCTCCACCCGGAGGCCCGCGTCCGCCTGACCGGCGGTCGCGAGGTCAACCTCTCGCCGGATGAACAGCATCTCCCGTTCGAAGCGGGCGCTGACGGGATCCTCACCGGCGACTATCTCACGACTGGCGGCCAGTCCCCCGGCGACGACATAGAAGTGATGGAACGCGCGGGGATGGAACCGAACACCGACGCGAACGAATTCGACCCCGAACGGGTGAAAGAGCGGTCGACGGACGGCGACGACGCGGCCGCCGAGACTGCTGCGGGGTCTGCGACCAGCAACGCGACACAGGATTAGATATGGACGAAATCACTTTCGCGGTACTCGGCACCGGCGGTATCGGCAGACGGACGCTCGAAGTCTCGAAGGACAAGGACGCGCTCGTTCCCGTCGCGGCCTGCGACCGAAACGGCATCGCCGTCGACCACGGCGGCCTCGACGTGGACGAACTGCTGGACGCGACCGAGGGGAACATCGCCAGCGGTCCTGACGACGGGACCGTCACCGACGGGGGGACGGCGGCCGTCAAACAGAGAGGCGAGGACGCGGGCGTCGCCGCCTCGGCACAGGCAGAGCCTACGGAGACGCCGATCGAGGACATAATCGCCGATAGCGACGCTATCGATGCGGTCCTGATCGCACTGCCGAACCTGGAACACGATTTCATCCCGCGCGTGGGCGAACAGTTCGCAAAGGCGGGTTACGAGGGCGTCCTCGTGGACGTGCTCAAGCGCTCCCGGGTTATCGGGATGCTCGACGACCGCGCCGACGAGTTCAAGGAAAGCGGCATCACGTTCGTCTGTGGCGCGGGCGCGACCCCTGGGTTCCTCACCGGCGCGGCGGCGCTTGCCGCCCAGTCGTTCGTCGAGGTCGAGGAGGTCGAGATCTGGTGGGGAGTCGGCCTCAAATCCGGCTACGAGGACAACCGCGGCACCGTCCGCGAAGACATCGCACACCTCGACGGCTACGACATCGAGACCGCGCGCGACCTTTCCGACGAGGAGATCGAAGCGATCGTCGACGAACACGACGGCATCATCGAGTTCGAAGACATGGAACACGCCGACGACGTACTGCTCGAACGGGCGGGCATCTGCGACGCAGACGACGTCAGCGTCGGCGGCATCCTCGACGTGCGCAGCGACGAGAAGCCGACGACGACCACCGTCAGCGTGACAGGCCGAACGTTCGACGGCGAACGCGGGACGAACACGTTCCAGTTGGACGACGACACAAGCATGGCCGCGAACGTCAACGGCCCCGCACTCGGCTACCTAAAGGCCGGAGTCCGGCGTAACCGTGCTGGCGAATACGGCGTGTTCGGCCCCGCAGACCTGCTACCGGAGTTCTGATGGCCGACTGCGACCGTACTCCCGGTGACGAACGCGGGTTCGACCTCGCGGAGCGTCTCGACGAACGAGACCGACGCGGTCTTCGCCGCGACCTCCAACCCGTCGACCGCGTCGCCGAGCGATCGCGGATGGCCGCCGACCCGAACGGCCATCCTCCGTCGTTCACCGGCGACGAACTGCTGGTTTTCGCGGCGAACAACTACCTCGGACTGACGACCGACGAACGCGTTCGGAATGCCGCGGCACAGGCCATCGATGCGGTCGGAACCGGGGCCGGCGCGAGTCGGCTTCTCACCGGGGACACCGAGGTTCATCGGGAACTGGAACGTGCGCTCGCTGATACCAAGGGGACCGAGCGAGCGCTCGCGTTCTCGTCCGGCTACGCCGCCAACGTCGGCACGATCACAGCGCTCGCCCCGGACGTAGTGTTCTCGGACGAACTCAACCATGCTAGCATCGTCGACGCGTGCCGACTCGCCGACGCCGAAACGGTTGTGTACGACCACTGTGACCCGGACGACCTGTCACAGCGGATGGACCGCCGTTCCGCGGACGCAGCGGGCGACGAGTCGTGGCTGGTCGTCACCGATTCCGTCTTCAGTATGGACGGTACTGTCGCGCCGCTGTCCGAACTCTGCGACATCGTCGAGGAATACGGCGCGTGGCTCATGGTCGACGAGGCTCACGCGACGGGCCTGTACCGGGACGGCGGCGGCATCGTCCAGCGAGACGAACTGGAAAACCGCGTCGACGTACAGATGGGAACGCTCTCGAAGGCGCTCGCCAGTCAGGGCGGATACGTTGCCGGTAACGAGGCTCTGGTCGAGCATCTCGTCAACGCGGCGCGCTCGTTCGTCTTCTCGACGGGACTCGCGCCGCCCGCCGCGGCGGCCGCTCGCAAGGCGCTCCAGATCGCCCGTGCGGACGACCGCCGCGACGCGCTCTGGGTGAACGCCGCCACGCTCCGCGATAGGTTGACGGACGCGGGCTACGACGTGAGGGGCGAAACGCAGATCCTACCCGTCATGGTCGGTGACCGCGACGACGCACTCGATCTAGCTGCCGCTCTCCGCGAACGCTGCGTCGCCGCACCGGCGATCCGCCCGCCGACGGTGCCGGACGGAACGAGTCGTATCCGCGTCGCACCGATGGCGACTCACACGGAATCGGACATCGCACACTGTGTTGACGTCTTTCGAGAGGCCGGCACGGAGGTCGGGATACTGTGAGACTCGCCGTCGTCGGCACCGACACCGGAGTCGGAAAGACCGTCGTCACCGCCGGACTGACGGGGTGGCTTCGAGAGGAAGGGGTCGACGCGAGTGCTGTCAAGCCGGCCCAGACCGGCTATCCGCCTGACGACGACGCCGCGTTCGTCGCCGAGGCCTGCGGTACAGCTGACGCTGCGACCTGTCTGCGGCGGTTAGAGCCTCCGCTCGCACCGCGGGTCGCGGCCGAGCGCGAGGACGTCACGATCGGTTACGACGTGATCCGCGACGGGTGCGAGCGCGAACTAGATACGACAACTGTCGGGATCGTCGAGGGAATCGGTGGCCTTCGAGTGCCGCTTGCGGGCGAACGCGAGGTGATCGACCTCGTCTCAGACCTCGACTGTACAGCGGTTCTCGTCGCGCGGTCGGGGCTGGGGACACTGAACCACACGGCGCTGTCGGTGAGCGCGCTGGAGCGCCGCGGCGTCGACGTTCACGCCGTTGTTCTGAACGAGTTCGAGGGCGCGAGCGTCGCCGAACGGACGAACCCGGCGGAACTGGAGCGGATGACTGGCGTGCCGGTACACACCGTACCGCCGCTTGTCTTTTCCGAACCCGCGGACGCGGTCGACGAACTCCGGGAGCACCTGCCGCCGTCGGTACTACCTGCGGGTGCGTTAAACGGGTGATACTGTCGAACGTCCCGTCGTGACGGGATTCGACACCCTGGTGTCTCGACAGTCTTCAGACCTCTGCCCGACAGTACGAGAGGCGACGAACTCGATAACTGCGATGGCGAACAGGCGGCCGTAGCGTACGCGAAGCGGGCGGCCGCACGACCGCGGACCGCTTCGCGGCGGGTCGGTCAGATCACGGCGGTTCTGGCCGCCCCTTCGAGTATAAACCCTTGCGTCACCCGAAGACTTATTCTCCCTCCTCGGTCGAGATGGCTATGGAAACGAGATCTCTCTCATCGGCCGACCGGGACCTGATCGACCGGGCATCGGAGACGGTCGCCGACTGCGTCGACCACGAGAAGTTCGGCGGCGCGCATATCGTCGCTTCCACGCTCAGAACGGCGTCAGGAGCCATGTACGACGGGGTGAGCGTTCCGGCGAGCATCGGTCGGGCGTCCGGCTGCGGCGAGCCGGTCGCTATCGGGTCAGCTATCGCGGACGGCGAGGACGAGTTCGATGCGATCGCGGCGGTCAGCTATCCGATGCCGGAACACGATGCGGAAGAGATACAGTTGATCCCGCCTTGCGGCGTCTGTCGGGAGATGATAGTCGACTACGGCGAGGACATCGACGTGATAATTCCACGGGAGGGAGACGCAGTGAAAGTCCGCGCAGAGGATTTGCTCCCGGTCCGTCCCTGGTGAACGAACCCGGTCTGACGGCAGTGAGTACCCCCGCTCAGCCGACGGTCACATGAAGTCGTCGAGGCCGGACTGGTCCTCCGACGCGGCGGGGTCGGCGGCGTCGTCGACCTCGTCTCCGTTCGTCGGGGTCGGCCCGCCCGTATCGTCCACGTCTCCCTCGTCGGAGTCGCCCTCGGTAGCCCCGTCGATAGCATCACGTACTGCTCCTTCGAACGCGCCGCCCGCGTTGTGCTCGATCGCTTCGTCGCGGCGCTCTCGCGCGTCTTCGACGACGCTCTGGACCTTGTTCGTCGTCTCGCCGCTTCCCGTGATGAATGAAACGTCGCTCTCGTCTAAGTCGTAGGCTGCGGCCATCGCGACGGTGAGTTCGCGGTTCTTACAGTGATGTGTCATCGTCGCGAGAAACGGGAGGATCTCCCGCCGGGCCGTGCCGATGCTGGTGCCGGACCGCTCGGCTATCTCGCGGGCGATGCGGTCGCGCTGTTTCCTCGTCGCGCTCGTGCGCCCCAACTTCGACCAGTAACTCGGTGGCCCGTATCGAGTCCACCCGCCCTTGCTCTCCTTCCGGGCGGCGGCGACGCCGGCGGTCATGTTGTCCCCGGCGTAGCGCCAGTACGAGTAGTCCTGCGTGGCGCGGACGCGACCGAGCCAGCGGTCAGCATTCGCGAGGAACCCGTACGCGTCCGCGAGTTCCGCCCCGTGGTAGTCCTTCGGCATGTTGTCCTCGATCCAGTTGATCATGTCGTCAGGCGTCTCGTCCACGTCGTACGAGGCGTACAGCGCGTCCTGGGCGTCCAGGTTCTTGATCAGGTCGTCGAGGAAATCGAAGATGCCCTCGGTCTCGTCGCGTGCGCCAGTGACCACGTCGTCCTCGGTGAGCCGTTCGGTCTCCTCGGCGAGCGCCTGGAGGTCGTTGATCGCGGACCGGAGGTCGCCGCTCGTGCTGTCGGCGATAGCGTCGAGCGCGTCGTCCTCGTACTCGACGCCCTCCTGTCGGCAGATATCCCGGAGAACGGGGACGATAGAGCGCGAGGAGACGTCTCGAAACTCGATTTCCTCGCACGCGCTCCGGAGGCTGTCGCTCATGTCGTAGAACTCGTTGGCGACGAGGACTATCGGCTGGTCGGCCTCCTTGACGACTCCAGTGACGGCCCGCGAGCCACCGTAGTCGGCGTTGCCGTGGAAGTTGTCGGCCTCGTCCAAGATCAGAAGTCGGCGGCCGGATTCGCCCGCGGTCAGCGTTCCCGACTGCGCAGCCTCGCCCGCGATGTGTTCGACCACGTCCCCTGTGCGCGAGTCGCTGGCGTTGAGTTCCATCACCGGCCACCCCATGTCGTTTGCTAGCGCGTGCGCCGCGGATGTCTTGCCGACGCCGGGACTGCCGTGGACGATGGCGGCCTTCCGGTGGTCCTCCCACGTCTCCGCCCACTCTTTTAGCTTATCGCGGGCCTTGTTGTTCCCGCGGACCTCGGAGAGCGTCGAGGGGCGGTACTTCTCCGTCCAGTCAGTCATTGCTCGGTCGTACGGACGAACCGCGTTTAGTGGTTGCGGACCCGTCGGGGATCTCTCCGGGAGCGCTTCCTAGCTTCTAGGTACCGGGAGTCGCCCGGCGCTTCTCGGCTCACTACTCCGCGGTGAAACCGCCCGGATCGAGCGAGTGCTTCGAGACGGTGAGGATCCGGACCATGTACGCGCTGAGCAGGACGTACGGTGAGAGCGCGACGACGAAGGCGATACTGACGTAGAGGAGGCGTCGCTGGATGTCGAACACCGTGAACGGGGGGAACAGGCCCGCGTCGATGGCAAGCAACACGAACGAGGTGAACACGATGACGGGAAGCGAGAGCACGAGGAGGTCGCCCGACAGCGCCCGTACTTCGCGTTTGTAGTAGAGCGTCGTGAAGTACTCCCGACCGGAGGCGAAGATGGTGAGAACGGAAATGAGGTCGTCGAGCGTCTGGCGTACGGGCTCCGGAAATCTGTCGCCGCGAGTCGCTCTGAGTCGACGAACGGCGTTGATATGTCGGGCGTAGTCGTAGTCCAGACCGGCCACGACGACGGCGGACAGGCTGCGGTCGGACGACTGGATCCGCTCTTCGATGAGCGCGACTTCCTCCTGGACGTCCTCAGCGATCGCCACGATGTCCCCGCGGTCACCCTCGTCGAGGAGCGCCTTCGCCTCTCGCCGCAAGGTGTCTGCCTCCTCGTCGAGCGTCTCGAGGACGAACAGGTAGAAATCGTCGAACCCGGCGGGGCTGATTCCCGTTCCCATCCCCTCGAGTTCCGTCTGGAACTCGATCGACTCCTCGACGTGTGACTGTTTCGTTTCGAGGGGTCCGAACTCGTCCGAGATGACGGCAGTGTTGATCGAGAGGACGACGGAGACGAAGAGGATGATTCCGCCGAGGAGCGTGTTGAACAGCGTCTGGACCGCTCGAGTTTCGTCGACCAGCGTCTGCATCTCCAGTTCCCACACGGTTCCGACGGTGACGAGCGATAGGAGGATAGTGATCAACAGTAGCACCGCTAGCAGTCGGCGGCTGCCGGTACGGAGAACCCACCGGACAGCCTCCTTCGGTCGTGTACGCGACCCTCCCGTAGCAGCGCCGGTCCCGTCCGTCCCGTCGCTCTCGGCCATCGTCTGGTACGACGACATCGAGCCGCAAGTAAACGAGCCTCCGCGCTGTTGCGAAAGACGGACAGTCGTACTCCACCGATCTAGCGCATGGACGTCGCTATTCTCACCGTCGGCGACGAGATACTTGCCGGCGATACGACGAACACCAACGCGTCGTGGTTGGCCGAGGAGATCACGGACCGCGGCGGACGAGTACGGCGGATCCTCACGGTCCCCGACGACCGCGACGTCATCGCAGCACACGTCCGCGAGTGGTCGGGTGGGTTCGACGCCGTCGTCGTCACGGGCGGTCTCGGCGGGACGCCTGACGACGTGACGATGGAGGCAGTCGCCGACGCACTGGAGCGCGACATGCTCCTCGACGAAGATCAGCGCGGGCGACTGGTCGAGAAGGCCCGGGAGTTCCGTGAGGAGAACCCCGGACTGGCCGAGGAGTACGATCTGGACCTCGATTTCGACGCGGCGGCGTCGCTCCCCGAGGACGCTCGCGCCCTCGCGACGGACGCGGGGTGGGCGCCGGGTTGCGCCGTCGAGAACGTCTACGTGTTCCCTGGGTTCCCGGACGAGATGCGGGCGATGTTCGACCTGGTCGAAGCGGAGTTCGTCGGCGACGCCGTCTCGGAGACGGTGTGGACGCCGACGCCGGAAGGCGCACTTGGTGATATCATCGACGCCGTGGACAAACGCTTCGACGTCTCCGTCGGAAGCTATCCGGGCAAAGGCGAGACGCCGGGGCGGTTGAAACTGTCTGGGACGGACGCCGACGAGGTCGCGGCGGCGGTCGAGTGGATCAGTGCGAATCTGGCTGTGACGGACGGGCCGGGGTCGTCTGGGGAATCCGAATAGCCCGCGAAACGTGTCTACGCAACAGCGTCCTGACTACTGATCCGATTTCATATCGTGGTATACGCTTCACGACACGTTTCCGGCTGTCATCACCCGGCCATGTCGCCTCGCCGAACGCTCTCGTGCCTCCAGAACGCTTATCACACCACGGCCGGAACCTCCGGAATCAGTTGATGTTCCCGGAGGAAATCGAGACGGAGCGATTGCGCCTCGTCCAGTTCAGTCGCGACCACGTCGACCTCGAACCGGTCTACGAGGCGCTGTCGCGCGACGAGCAGACGGAGCGCGAGTTACAGCACGTCACCAAGACTCCGGACGACACGCTGAAAGAGACCCGGGACCGCTTCGTCGCCGCCGAGCGGAACTGGGACGACGGCGAGAAGGCCCGGTACGCCGTCTTCCCGCGGGAGGGCGAACCGAACGCCGGCGAGTTCGCGGGGATGGCGGCGCTGACGCCGGACTGGGACCGTCGCAGCGCGCGGTTCAGCCTCGTCCTCAAGGAACGGTTCTGGGGCCGCGGGTACGCCGGCGAACGAGCTATCGCGTTCATGGGACTCGCGTTCGACCGCCTCGACCTCGACCTCGTCTCGACCGGATATTTCGAGGGGAACGAGCGATCGAAACAGGCGATCGAGAAGTACGTCGACCGCGTCGGCGGCGGTTACGACGGCCTGTTGCGGAACTGGGTGCCCGACGGGGACGAGGTACTCGACCTGTATCGTTACACGGTCACTCAGGAGCAGTGGGAGGCGAACCGGCCGGACGACCACCTGGTGTTCCGCGATGGGTGAACTCCTCGAACGGCGGCGAAACGAATCGTTTCCGGAAACCATCGAAACCGACCGCCTGCGCATCGAACGCCTCTCCCACGAGACCGTCGACCTGCCGGAGTACTATCGGATCTGCTCCTCGGACGAGGCCATCGACGAGGTGACGGAGTACCTGTCGTGGGACCCGCACGAGTCGATCCGCGAGACCAGAGAGTACGTCGACATGGTCGAGCGACAGTGGGAACGCGGCGACAGCGCCGCCTATCTGCTCAGGCCGCGTGAGAACGAAGACGGTTCAGGCGACATCGCCGGCGGAGCCGGGATGACGTTCGACTGGGAGCAAAAGACCGGGACGCTGGGGGTGTGGCTCCGCAAGCGCTTCTGGGGACGCGGGTACTCCGGTGAGCGCGCTGCGGCGTTCATGCGCCTCGCGTTCGACCGACTCGACCTCGATGTCGTCGCCGTCGAACATCAGGCCGGGAACGAGAAATCTCAGCGTGCGATCGAGAAGTACGCTGACCGGTTCGGCGGCTCCTACGACGGGACCGTTCGCAACTGGGAAGTCAAGTCCGGCGAGGCCCGCGACCAGCACCGCTACACGATCCGGAGAGAGGAGTACTGCGAGGCGACGGCGTGACGGGCCGGCGATGTGAACGGCCGGCCGTACCGGTCGTGACGGTCATCACAGCGGCCGGGCGACCATCTCGCCCCAGGGCTCGAAACCGTAGTTGTCGTAGAACGCCTGCGCGCGGTCGTTTTTCGGGTCCACGTCGAGCACGATCCGATCAAGCGGTAGGTCCTGGTCGCGGGCCGTACCAATCGCCGCCGCGATCAGGTCGTCGGCGACGCCCGACCCCCGATACTCGGGGGCGACGTATATCTCGTTGAGGACGGCGGCGTCCCAGATCATCGCCAGACGTTCGGGGAGGACGAACGCGTAGCCGACGAGACCGCCGTCCAGCGCTGCGACGGTCACACAGTCCGGTTCGTCTTCGGTACAGCGCTCGACCCAGTCGAGATACCGCTCGCGGTAGTCGTCAGTGAGTTTGTCCTCGTAGGCTGTTTCCTTCTCCTCGCCGCCGGTGTTCGCGCCGAGACCGCGCTCGAAGGCGCGCTTGAGTCTCCAGAGGTCGTTCTCGTCGGTGTCGGAGTCGTATGCTCGAACGTCCATATCATATCTCCTCGCCCGATCCTGTTTATCTGTGCGGTTCCGACCAACGCGCTCGTCTGTCTGTCGCCGGGACTGTCGGTCACGCCCGCCGCTCAAACAGGCGCGCCGCGACCGTGACGACTCCCGCCACGACGACTATCAACTGGTCGCCGTTCGCGACGACGGGGAAGATCCGTTCCGGGGACCCGCCGTCGCCGCCGGCATCAGCGCCAGTGCTACCGGGTTCAGGATCGACGCCGGTGTAGAACTGCGTCTCCTGAGTCGTTCCGCGCGCCGATTCTTCGAGGTCGACGAACGTCTGGACGATACCGGCGTCCGTCGAGTAGTACAGTTCGCCGTCGAACGCGTAGAACTGGTCGTGTAGGGGATACAACAGATTCACGCCGTTGAACGTCAGATCTGGGCCGATACCCGCGAGTGTCACGGCCGCGATAGTCGACCAGGCAACGCGGGACCCATACGGACCCCATCTCGTCCGGATCCGCGATTGTTCGCTCATCCGAGTGTCGTAGTACACGACTGCGGCGGCCGTCAGCGGCAAAAGCAACGTGTGGAAGGCGGCCCTGTGGGTCCCGATGAAGTACCAGCCCAGGAAAACGTCGAGGTCGATACAGGCCGTTGCGGCCATCACGACCGCTATCGCGCGAGCGTCGAACTCGTCCCCGAGGAGTGCTGTCCCGACGAGACCGGCCAGCGCGACGTGGACGACGGTCGACGGCATACCCACACATCACGTGTGCCGAACCTATCAGCGTTCCCGTCCCTTAGACCGGAGCGGTCGGGTCTCCCGCCGCTCGTCTTCGTCGTCTGTCGAACGGCGGTTTCGGTAGAGCTATTACCCGCTCTCTTCACCCCCGTACCATGGCACGGACGAACGGGGCACGGCGCGACCTCGCCGAAAAGATCGCCGGCGAGATAACCCTGAGCGACGATCCGGGCGCGACGCTCCGGAAGTGGCGTACCGATTTCGACGTCTCGCAGACGGAACTCGCGGACGAACTCGACGTCTCCTCGTCCGTAATCAGCGACTACGAGAGCGGCCGTCGCAAGAGCCCCGGAATCGGCGTCATCGAACGGGTCGTCACTGGTCTGCTCGACATCGACGAGCGCCGGGGCGGCGGTCGGATCCGGCAGTACGCGCGCGTCCTCTCGGCCGGGTTCGAAAGCGACATCGTCCAGGACCTCCGCGAATATTCGACGACCGTCTCGCTGGGGCGGTTCTACGAAACAGTCGGCGCGACCGAACTCGTTCGCGGCACGCAAGACCGGATAAGCGGCCACACGGTCATCGATTCCATCGAGGCGATCACCCGCCTCTCCAGCGAGGAGTTCTATCGCCTCTACGGGCAGAGCACGAACCGCGCGCTCGTGTTCACCGGGATCACCCGCGGCGAGTCGCCGCTGGTCGCCATGCGCGTCGTCAACCCGACCCCGAACGCCGTTGTCCTCCACGGGATCACCGAAGACGAGCTATGGGAACACGCTCCTGACCTTGCTACCATCGACGACTTCGCGCTGGCAGTGACGGACGCCGACAAAGACGAGATGCTCGACGCGATGCGGGAACTGCCGTAGCGGCCGTTTTCGCCGGGTCATCTCCGGCGACCACTCTCCGTTCATAGGCCGCGCTCGTACGCACGGACAGCGGAACCATTGGGCCCGCTCGGCTCGGAAACCACTCGCGACAGAGGGCCGCTCGGTCGCGAATACTTCGACGATACCGAGAAAAAGGGTCGTCGGCTTACTCCACGTACCGGTATTTCCGCTCGCCCATCCGACCCCACCCGTCGAAGGTGAACTCCTCCTCGGGGACGGTCAGGGCGTCCATGTCCGTGTCCTTCTCGTGGTTGTGGGAATCGTGGATCGACTCGTACTCGCCGTACGAGAGGTCGTGGCGGTCCGCGAGTTGCTCCTCGACGTTCAGCGCGCGAACCTCCTCTTCCCACCCCTCGACGACCGTCTCGGCGTGGATTTCGGCCTGTGCGCCGCTGCCGTAGGACCCGATGAGCAGGCGCTTTCCGACAAGGTCGACGTCGTTTTGCAGCGCGTGTCGAAGCGCGCTGGCGCGGGCGACGTGGACCGAGCCGGTGTACCAGTTCCCGACCTCGCGGGAGATGGTGAGCGTCGGGTCGATCGTGTTCGCGTACCACTCGCGGTAGGCGTCTGTCTCTTTCAGCGCGTCCATGTACTCGAGGACGGCGTCCTCGTAGGCCTCGTCGTTGTCGAACGCTTCGCGGCGGGGTTGGCGACCGATCTCCTCGGCGAGTTCGTCCTCGACGGACGTGTCGCGGATCATGTGCCGATATCCGAGGAGGCCGGCCTTTCGGACCATACCCGGGAACGGCGTGTGGAACGGGATGTACGCGTAGTCGTCGGGATGTGTGTCGCCCGCGACGCTCTCGAAGTCCTCCAGCGCCTCGCGCATGCGAGAGAGGTACACCTGCACCGAGCGCTTGCCGTCGACGCTCGGGAACTGCTGGTTCGGCTTGAGGAAGTCGGTCTCGTCCGCGCTGCCGTACCCCTGCTCCGTACTCATCTCGACGACCGACGGGTCCTCGGTTATGAGCATGGCGACGGCACCGGCACCC
Organism: Halostella sp. PRR32; assembly: GCF_034808085.1. NCBI lineage: Archaea > Methanobacteriati > Methanobacteriota > Halobacteria > Halobacteriales > Natronoarchaeaceae > Halostella > Halostella sp. PRR32. The sequence goes on along the minus strand of NZ_JAXHGL010000001.1, from coordinate 662,856 downwards.
TGCGTGGCTTCGCCGTCGTCGCCGCGCGCGTACAGGGCGGTGTCAGTAGCGACGACTAGGGCCGCGCGTCCGCGGTTACGCCCCGCCTTGATCCAGTTGTACGCGTCGTCTAAGCTCTGAGTGCCCGCGATGCAGGCGAACTTCCGCTCGCCCTTGTTCGCGTGGTGGAAGTTCTCGCCGTACACGTCTTCGAGACAGCCGGCGATGTACGTCGAGACGGGTTTGGAGTTGTCGAACGCGCTTTCGGTCGCGACGTCGATCCGGCCGATGTCGTCGGGCGTCAGCCCCTTGCGCTCCATCAGGCGGTGGGCGGCGTTCGCGCCCATCGTCACGATGTCCTCGTAACTGTCCGGGAACGAACTCGCGTTCAAACCCAGCCCTTTCGTGTACTTGCCCGGCTCCTCGCCTTTCGCAGGCGCGAAGGTGTTCGGGAGGTCGAGCTTGAGATTCCCGGTCCGGATCTCGATGGCGTCGATACCGACTGCGGTCATACCCCGACCAACGAAACAGTGGTATAAGTTATTGTCGTCTGGGCGATCGACGATCGTCGAACTGCGTCAGGAGGCACCGACGCCGTTGTCGTTGACCCTTACCTTGTCGCCGTTCGTATCGCGGACGTATCCGACATCGCCGGAATCGGTCGCGTATTTCAGGTAGTAGTTGTTACCGTTGGGGCCGAGGCCGACGTAAATCACTTCGGGAGTCCCGTCACCGGTCCAGTCGAAGGTTCCGACCGGGGATTCGATACTGCCCGACGTAAGCGCCCCGTCGTTACCGTTCTCGTCCGCCAGGTTGACGACCCCGTTCCCGTCTACGTACGGAACTTCCGGCGCTCCGTCGGCGTCGTACTCCGCCGGAGCGCCGGTGGCGTCAGCGGTGTTGAGATTGATTCCCGTGTTGATGACTTCCCTACCGCCGTTTTTCTTGTCCTCGACGAACACCAGGTCCTGATTACTGTTGACGAACACCAGATCAGCGTCTCCGTCGCCGTTCATGTCGGCGACGCCGACCGCGGAGGACGCCGCTATCGGTTTGAAATTGTTGCTGTTAGACGGCTTTTTATCGATCGCTTGCGCGGAGTTGCCACCAGTAACTCTGGACAGTTCCCCCTGTCCGTTGACGAAGAAGACAGAGGTATCTCCGTCCCAGGTGCCGACCGCCAGACGCGTCTGGGTCACGCTACCCCCGTCGACCAGTCGTCTCACGTCGCCGTTGAGGTCCGTTATCTCGATGTTGTTGTTCTGGTCCATGTACGGGAGGTCCGTCGCGCTATCGTCGTCGAGGTCGGCGGTCATCGGCCCCGTACTCAGTGGTTTGTCCGGGCTGTAATCGTTGAGACGGCCGTTCGAATCGATCGTCTTGAGGCTGTTATCCGTTCCGCGGAAGGCGATGCCCTCCGTCGGCGATCCGGTCGCATCGCAAGCCCCGCCGACACCGTCTTCGGGGGTGACGGTGAACGTCTGACTCGGCTCGTTCTCGAACTCGACCGTGATTTCGACCTCCTCGCAGACCATGTCGTGTTCCCCGCCGTTCTGGAGGAACCGGTACAGCCAGAACCGTGCGCCGTCACCGCTTCCGATGACAGCTTCCTGTGCGCCGTTGTAACCGCTCCCGCCGCTCAGGTCAAGGGTCGACGGGAGTGTCACACCGTTGTCGGCATCAGCGACCCCATCGGTGTTGCTCGTTTCGATGTACAGTTCGCTCTCGTTTATCCCGTTGCCTGCGACGGGGTCGCTCAGTTCGTCGATGTTGGCGTTTGCCGGATCGACTGTGACATCGGTGACCGTCACGTCAGTCGTTGCCGTGTTTTCGACACTGAACGTAACTCCTTCGCGGATCCCGACCGACCCGTCGTCGTCGTAGGCGTAGCCGTCGCCGTTGTACCGTACCTGTCCGCTACTGCCGCCGAAGAACACGCTCTCGGACTGCGTGCCCCAATCGCTCCTTTCGTCCGTGTCCCGGTAGCCCTCGTCACTGTAAGCGGTACGATACCCGACCTCGCTGGTACCAACCGAGACGCTCCAGCCGTTCGACGTGCTCTCGGACCCGTACGCCGCTTCGTCTCGGAGTTCGCCGTTCGCGTCGGTGAGCGTCAGCGCCTCGCCTCCGTTGTCGAGGGTTAGCGAGGTCTCGTAGACGCGGTTCGCTGAAACGGACCCGTGGGCGTTGAGAAAGGCCGTCTCGTTTTTAGTCAGGAAGTACTCGCCCTGCAGTCGTTCGGCGGGAAGCGTCTCAGACTGGTCGCTGTCGGCGATGGTCCAGCCCGAAGTCTCCGTCGAGTTCTCGAAGTGAATCTGAACGAACTCGGTTCGGTCGTTCGTCGTGCTGGGATCCGGCTCGACGGCAGTGAGCAACGCCTCGCCGCGGTAGGTCGCGTTCACCTGCCCGTTGATCGTCGTGGTGGTGTACGTCGTCGACGAGTTGTCGAGATCCGCTATCGTACGAAGGTTGTCGACGAACCCGGCCGACGGGGTCCGGTAGCTCTCCCGATTGATGATATCGGTCCCGTCGTACGACCTGTCACTGTCTAATATCGCGTCTACGGCCCCGTCGTTGAGGTTGGCTGTTGTCGAGGAGCCGGTCCGGCTAGAGTAGATCTCGACACTCCCGCCCGGGTTCGACCCGTCCGGTTCACGGAACGCCTCGACAGTGATATCGAACGATGTCGTCCGGTTCTCAACCGAGTACCGGAGCTTCACGTAGTCGTCGCCGCTGACGTACACCGGGTCTGTGTCACTGAGGATCAACTGGTCGGTCTTCGTGATCGCCGTCCACTTTCCGTTTGCGACCGACATCCGTGCCGTGTTCGAACTCGGGGAGTAGACGGACGTTCCGCCCGATCCGACTCCTAACGACGCTTCACCCCCCGAACTCTCCACGTTCATCTCGAATTCGACTTTTTCGCTCGCGTTCGGCGACGCGCTGACGTTCGCGGTAACGGTGTCGGTCCCCTTGCTATCGGGCGCGTTATACGTGACCGTCACCCGGCCGTCACTGTTCGTCGTCCGAGTGATATCCGCCGCAGGCGGACCCGAGGCGTTTTCGAACTCGCCGTCGGTCGCGCTCAGGTTCACCGTTTTCCCGCTCACCGGGTTGTTGTACGTGTCGCGAACCTCGACCGTCACTTCCTGCGTGCTACCGGTCTGGACGGACCCGCCGCCCTCGATGTCCGTGATGTATCTCTCCGCCGACCCGGCCGACGCGCCTGTCCCGACGCCGACTCTCGCCATCTGCAGGTCGTATGTCGGGCCCTCTTCGAGTTCTATCGTCAGTAGCGCGTACGGTGCGCCGCTTACGTCCTCGTGATACTGCCCCACGATGTGGCCCCCGTTGCTCGCGTACTCCTCCCTGAGCGCCTCGCTCCACGTGTCGTTGTCGAGGCGCGTCGGCACGGTGATGTTGATCGGATCGCTATCAGCTTCGACGGCGACGGTGTTGGTCGAGGCGCTCACGGACCGGGCTGTCACCGACGCGCTTCCCATTCCGTTCTCCGAGAGGTTGCCATCGAGGGTGACGAGCGTTATCTGTCGGTCGTTGACGATGGTCTGGTCCGACACCGTGAGGTTGGCGTCTCGGAACTTGTTGTACAGCAACGAGTGTTCGTACACTGTCGTCGGCGGGTTCTGGTACTCGTGGTAGCGGGGTTCGTAGACGAGCGCGCCCGTCGTGTAGTTCCGAGCGTCGCCGCTCCAGAAGTCCTCGACCTCGCCGTCGGTCGCCACCGCGTGCGCAACGCTGACGTTCACGTTCTCCTCGTTCGTCCCCACCGTCCGCAGCGATCCGGACGGCGGGCCGGGATTCAAGAACAGCGTCCGCGACGGGTACGTCGTCCCGAGGTCGAGCGTGACTGACCCCCCGTTACCGCCGCCGGGGACGGAAACGACGGCGTTGCGGAGGTCCTGCATCTGGCCCTGCACCTTCTGGTTGTGGTTGAACTCGATTCCCTTGTTCTGGTCGGGGACGACAGTGGCCTGGTAGAGCGCCATCGAAATGATGAGCATACCGAAAAGCAGCGTCGCTCCGACCTGGATCGCTGCTGCGCGCTCGTCGTCCCCGAACTGCATGGGCACACCTAGAGACGGGGAGAGTAAAACACTTGTTGCCGGAGACAGGTCGCCTCCGTGATGGTTATTCCGCTTCGTCCTCCTCGACGACTTCCGGGTCGCTCATGGCGCTTTGTAGGCTGTCGAGACCGTTCACCCACTCCGTGACGAGACCGTACTCGACCTCCTCGGCGATCGAGATGTCGAGTTCGTCGCCGTCGATGATACGCGTGCCGGCCTGGGCGACGTACCCCAGTGCGGCGTCTAAGTCCTCCTCGGCCTCGGCGTCAGCGGCCGCGCGGATGTACTCCTCGACGCTCGCCTCCTCGGCGGGGCCGTTGGCGATGAACTCCTCGGCGGCGTAGAAGACGCAGACGAGACTGGTCTGCACGCCGTCGATGAGCATGAGTTTCTCCTCGTCCTCGAAGTCGACTTCGCTCAGGACGATCTCGCGGATGTCCGCTATCTCCTCTAGGGCCGTCTCCTGGTCGAGAGTCTCGTCGTCGTACGCGGAGACGATTTTCGCCACGGCGATAGCCGCGTCGTCCTGCAGATTCAACAGCAGGCGGGCGGAGTCCTCGTCCTCGGGATCGATCTCCTCGTCTTTGATGCGGTCGACCCAGTTCTGCCAGCGTTCCTCGGAGTAGAACTCCTGCGGCGGTTCGCTCATACATGAGGGTACATTGGCCGCCTGAAATGCCTTTCTCTCTCACCGGTGCGTTGGGCCGAACCGACACTTCCTCATACGGACAGTTGTAATTCAGTTCGGTCGTGCGCCGACGCGGGGTCGGCGCGGACCGGCATACAGGTGCAAAAACCTATCAGTCTCCGTCGAGCGTGGCGACGGTGTCGAGGCCGTACACGCGGCCAGGCGTCGTCACGTGTGCCCGCTCGACGGCGTCGTCGTACCCCTCTTCGAGCATCCAGCGCACCCGGCGCGGCACGGTTTTCGGCCCCAGCACCGCGCCGGGCCGGTCGGGGTCGTCGACGAAGTCCGTCTCCATGAGAAACGGTTCCCCCGACTCGGCGGCGACAGTTAGCCGCTCTTTCTCGCTCATCACGCTCGGCGTCGGGCCGACGAGGCGGCCGCCCGCGTAGTGTTTGACGACGCGGTGGCGGGGGAGGCCGGCGGCCTCGGCCCACTCCGCAACGGCGGTCATCTCCTCGCTCGCTTCCGTGTGCAACTGGACGGCGCAGTCCGCGTCCGCGCCGCGCGCGAAGGTGTGGCGCATGACATCGTTCGACGCGTCCCACACCGCCTCGCTCACGTCGTAGTGCGGGCGACCGGATTTCAGCGCGACTGCGGCACCGTCCGCGACGTACTCCGCGGCGACATCGATGCCGGCCTGCATCAGGTCACGCGCGTCTTCGGGCGCGAACCCGCGGTCGTCGACGAGACGCGTGACGAGGCCCGGGTGAACGCCCAGAACGGGCCATGCCGTGCCGTCGACGACTTCGCTCGCGCGGTCGACGACCTCTATCGTCCGCTCGAACACCGCCCGGAAGTCCTCGCCGACCTCGGGTTCGACGCCGAGATGCCAGGACGGCTTGTTCACGACGAGCAGGTGCGTGCCGCCGAGGCGCGCGAAGTCCTGTACGGCCTCGATCCCGCGCCCGTTGTCGGGGTCGATGTGGAGGTGATTGTCGAGCACCGGCATGTCGAGATCGGTCATCGGTCCGCAGTGGGCGTTCCAGCACCGAAAAGGGGTCGGTCCCGCGCGCTCGAGACCTCGCTCGCGGCGGCTCGCCTCCAGCGCACGGCGTCACGAACGCCCGTCGCAGTCCCCTATCAGGCGTCGACGACGAGCGCTTCGTCGGCCGCGTTCCCGAGCGCGTCGGACTTCCCGTGTTCGCCCGGAGCGATAGCGAGCGTCCGGACCCCGCGTTTCCCGGCGGTTTCGACGACCGGCTTGAAATCCGTATCCCGCGAGGCGATAGCCAGTACGTCCATCGTCCCGTCGACGACCGCCGCCGCCGCGTCGACGGCGAGTTTTACGTCCACGTCGCCGCTCGTGACGATCACCTCGTAGCCGCGCGCCTCGGCGGCCTGGATGAGTCCCGGCGTCGCGTGTTCGTCGAGGTACAACCGCGTCACCGCGAGGTCGCCGGTGTCGGCCGCGATGTCGCGCAGGTCGTCCAGGTCGACGTCGAACTCGTCTCTGAGGACGTTCGGGCCGTCGACGAACAGTCCGACCCTCGTCCGACTCTCGTCGCCGCCGACCAGACGGCGCAGTAGTCCGTTCATGGATCGCCGTTGACTGCTTACCACGATAGTCGTAGCGGTGTCGCGTCAGCGGGTCCGCATCTCCCGGAGTCGCCTTCGGTACACGTTGGCCGATTTAAAAATTATCAGTACGTTTCTATCTGGCCCAGATCGTGGGACTGAGTCGTCCATCTGATGAATTATCCTTGAATTTTTATATCTATCATCACTTTATATATTATTTGGAAAGGTTTAAATTAAAGTACTGCAAAAATTGCCACCGCCATGTCAAATAATGGCAACCCATCATGGTCACGACGATCGTTTATCAAAGCAACCGGTACGATGGGGGCGATAGGCGCCCTCAGCGGTGTCTCCTCGGCGACCCCGGGGAGATCTCCCGGTCCACGGGAGGACGAGATCCTCGTCGGCGTCTCCGCCGCGTCGACGATGGACGACGTTCAGACACAGGTCGAGCGAGATATTCCGGACGACGCGGAGGTCGTTCACCGGAACGAGACGCTCGGTTACATGGCGGTACGACTGCCGGATCGCGCGAGCACGCAGGCACGTGATTCGGTAAAATCCGCGATGGAAAACCGAAACGGCGTCCGATACGCGGAGGACAACTCGACCCACCACCCGCTGGCCGAACCGAACGACCCCCGGTTCAACGACCAGTACGCGCCCCAGCAGGTCAACGCGCCCGCGGCCTGGGACACCACACTCGGCTCCGAGAGCGTCACCGTCGCCGTGGTCGACCAGGGAGTCAAATACGACCACCCCGACCTGGCCGACCAGTTCGGGAGCAACAAGGGACGTGACTTCGTCGACAACGACGGCGATCCGTACCCCACGGACCTACAAAACGAGTATCACGGTACTCACGTCGCCGGCATCGCCGCGGCGACGACGAACAACGGCACGGGCGTCGCGGGCATCAGCAACTCGCGCCTCCTCTCGGCCCGAGCGCTCGGAGATGGCGGCGGATCCACTGCGGACATCGCCGACGCGGTGCAGTGGGCCACCGACCAAGGGGCGGACGTGATCAACATGTCCCTGGGTGGCGGCGGCTACACGGACACGATGAAAAACGCCGTCTCCTACGCGACGAACAACGGTGCGCTCGTCATCTGTGCGGCCGGTAACAACGGCTCCCGCGGCGTCTCCTACCCCGCGGGGTACGACGAGACCGTCGCCGTCTCCGCGCTGGACCAGAACGAGAACCTCGCGGACTTCTCGCAGTACGGCGACAAGATCGACGTCGCCGCGCCGGGCGTGGACGTCCTCTCCGCCTGGACCACCAGCGACTACAACCGGATCTCCGGTACCTCGATGGCCTGTCCGGCCGCCGCCGGCGTCGCCGCGCTCGGCAAAGCGGTGGACTCGTCGCTGTCCGCAACGGAACTGCGCCAGCACCTCAAACAGACCGCGGTCGACGTGGGACTCTCCAGCGACCAGCAAGGGTCCGGCCGAGTCGACGCCGGAAACATCGTCGGCAACGGCGGTGGCGGCGGCAACGACTCGCCGACGGTGTCTATCGACGCCAGTTCCGCGTCCGTCAACGTCGGCGAGGAGGTCACGTTCGACGGTAGCGCGTCGTCCGACCCCGACGGCACCATCACGAGCTATGAGTGGGACTTCGGTGACGGCACCACCGACACCGGCGAGGTCGTCACGAAGACCTACGACTCGTCCGGCGATTACACCGTGTCGCTGACAGTTACCGACGACGAGGGCGCGTCCACCACCGACTCCGTCGCCGTGACCGTCGGGGACGGCGGCGGCGGCGGAGAGTGCGGAAGCCAAACTGAAACCGGGAGCGTCGACGGGAGTCTGTCCGGCTACTCCGATTCGGACAGCTACACCTACGGGACAGACACGGCCAACCCCTGCCAGGTCACCGTCTCGCTCGACGGCCCCTCTAACGCCGACTTCGACCTGTACGTGACCCTCGACGGCCGTACGCCGTCGACGAGCGACTACGACAAGCGCTCGATCACGCGCGACAGTCAGGAAACAGTCGTCGCCGAAGACGTCGACAGCAGCACCGAACTCGGTATCCTCGTCGACTCCTACAGCGGGAGCGGCAGCTACACCCTCTCTGTCGAAGAGATCGGCCAATAAGCCGTCACCCGAACCGCTCCGTGTCACTGTCATTCCGTCTCTTTTTTCGCGACCGGCGTAACTGGCGTCCCGGACTACAGTCCAGCGTGGTTCTCGCCCGACTCCGACCGTAATACCAAAACCTTACTTACAGGCGGTCGACCGTTGGGGTATGTCCCGACGGAGGCCACCATTGCACGCGGTCCACGACGATCGCGGTGCGTCATTCACCGGGTTCGGCGGGTGGGAGATGCCCGTCGAGTTCGATTCGATCAAGACGGAACATGCCGCCGTCCGAGAGTCCGCCGGCATCTTCGACGTCTCGCATATGGGGGAGATAACGGTGAGCGGTCCCGACGCGACGGCGCTGATGCAACGGCTCGTCACGAACGACGTGACGGCGCTCTCGCCCGGTGATTCGCAGTACGCGATGATCACCGACGAGGACGGCAGCATCATCGACGACACCGTCGTGTACCGCCTCCCCGACGACGGGGAGATCCGGACGGAGTCACGGGCCGGCGAGGCGTCGTATCTCTTCGTCCCCAACGCCGGACACGACGAGGAGGCGTACGACCGGTGGACGGGCTACCGCGACGAGTGGTCCCTGGACGCGACCGTCGAGAACCGAACCGAGGAGTACGGCATGTTCGCCGTTCAGGGACCGGACGCCGAATCCCTCGTGTCCGAGGCGGCCGACGACGAGGTGACTGACCTCTCCCGGTTCGAGGCCCGCTGGGCGGCCGTCTCCGGCGTCGAGTGCTGGGTCGCTCGCACCGGCTACACCGGCGAGGACGGCTTCGAACTGGTCGTTCCGCAGGAGTCCGCCGAGACGGTGTGGGCGGCGTTCGACTGTCAGCCCTGCGGCCTCGGCGCGCGCGACACGCTCCGCATCGAGGCCGGGTTCCTCCTCTCGGGGCAGGACTTCGACCGGGAGGAGAACCGGCGGAACCCGTACGAAGCGGGCGCTGGCTTCACCGTCAAGTTAGACACCGAGTTCGTCGGCCGGGACGCGCTCGAACGCGCGAAGACCGACGGCGTCGACGAAGCGTTCGTCGGCTTCGAACTCACAGAACGCGGCGTTCCGCGTCACGGGTACGACATCACGGATACCGACGGAGACGTCATCGGCACCGTCACCAGCGGTACGATGAGTCCAACACTGGACAAGCCGATCGGACTCGGCTACGTCCCCGTCGAGTACGACGACCCCGGTACCGACGTACGGGTCGTCGTCCGGGACCGACCGAAAAACGCGCAGATCACGAACACACCTTTCATCGACCAATGAGCTTCGACGTACCTGACGACCACGGCTACCTGGAATCGCACGAATGGGCACACAACGACGGCGGAACCGTCCGTATCGGTATCTCCGACTTCGCGCAGGACGAACTCGGCGACGTCGTCTTCGTCGAACTGCCGGACGTCGGCGACACGATCAGCGAGGGCGAGGAGTTCGGCGTCATTGAGAGCATCAAAGCCGTCTCGGACCTGTACGCGCCAGTCTCCGGCGAGGTGACGGCTGTCAACGAGAACCTGTTCGACACGCCGGAACTCGTCAACGAGGACGCGTTCGGTGACGGTTGGATGCTCGAAGTCGACGCCGCCGACGAGAGCGAACTCGACGACCTCATGTCCGCGGACGAGTACAGAGCTCAGATCGAGTAGAAGCGACCTTTTCCTCTGGTTTCGCACGGTGTGACCGCTCGAAGCGGCAAGCACGACCGAAAGCCGCCTCACGGAACGTAGCTCCGCTTCGGCGGTGAACCGCGCTCTGCCTTCGCGGGATGTCCGACGCGCGGATGCCCAGTCACCACACGAGACGAGTCAGTCGCCGGGTTCCCGCAACGTGAACTCCCGACGCTCGTACACGTCGTTGTCGGGGGTGTCGTCTTTCGGAACGTACCCGAACGCCCGCCAGTTGTCGCTCGGGTACACGTGTAGCGACCTGCTACGGACGGGGCTGTACACGGCGTGGATCTCGTTTTTCCGCGGGTCGACAACCGCCGGTTCTCCGGGTTCCGTGACCTCCGAATCGACGACATCGAAGGCGTACTCGCCGTCTCCGACCTCCGTGCGTTCGAGATTCGAGAGCGTGAGATGGCCGTCTACCAGCACCTCGAAACAGGGCCGGCCGTGATGCTCGTGAGGCATCAGCGTGTATTCGGGCGGCCACTCCATGAACCGGATTACGTGTTCGCCGGGGTCGCCGATGACTTTCTCTCGCGTGTACTCGTCGGGTGCGGCCGGGTCCGTGGTAACGTTCTCGAAGAAGCCGTCCTGTTCGATGGCGTCAGCTAAGCGGGCGGGCCCCTTCTCGATGAACGCGTCGTCTCCCTCTTGAAGTAGTTCGCCGAGTTCGTCGTACACCTCGCGAACTAGCGGGTTAGGGTCTGATTCGGGCGCCGTTTGCCGGCTCATACTTTCACCGACGGTGAACCCGAACTTATACATTGGGGAGAAGACTGAGACGGCGGTTCCGTCGGTCCCAGGACCGTACACCGGAGAAACCGAGGATGTGATAAGGGATGGGTCGTAAGTACGCAATACCTGTGCTTTCGACCACTCTCCGCGGGTCGCCGCGGGTTACGCGACGCTTTTCCCTCGAACACGAGAGTCCCACGCAACCATGACTGGACACGACACAACCACTGGCAGTCCGTTCGCGCCGCACACGCCGGACGAAACCGAGGCGATGCTCGACGCGATCGGTGCCGACGACGTCGACGAACTGTTCGACATTCCGGAGGCCGTTCGATTCGACGGCGAGTTCGGGATCGAACAACGAAGCGAACGCGCAGTCAAGCGCGAACTGCGCGAAACATTCGGTGACAACGACGACCTGACGGAGTTTCTCGGACGCGGTCACTACGACCACTACGTGCCGTCGCTCGTCGACCACCTCTCCCTGCGCTCGGAGTTTCTCACCTCGTACACGCAGTACCAGCCCGAGGTCACCCAGGGGTTCCTGCAGGTCCTGTTCGAGTACCAGTCGCTGCTGGTCGAACTGACCGGACTGGAGATCGCGAACTGCTCGATGTACGACGCCGCGACTGCGCTCGGCGAGGCGGCGACGCTCGCCTCCCGCGTCCGTGCCACCGACGGCCACCGCGTGCTCGTGCCAGAACTGCTCCGTGACGAGCGCCGCGAAGTGCTGGAGAACTACGTCGCTGGAACCCAGATGGTCGTTGAGACGGTGCCGAGTGACGACGGTAATATCGACGTCGAAGCGCTCGCAGACCTGGTCGACGGCGACACCGTGATGGTGTACGCCGAGAACCCGTCCGTCCGCGGGACCGTCGAGGAAGGACTCGCCGACATCGCCGACATCGCACACGAAAACGACGCGCTGTTCGTGCTCGGCTCCGACATCGTCGCGCTCTCACTGCTCCAGAAACCGTCCGAGGTCGGTGCCGACGTTGTTATCGGCGACGCCAGCGTGCTGGGCCTTCCGACGAGTTACGGGATGGGGCTTGGCCTGTTCGCCACGCGGGACTCGTTCGTCCGACAGGTTCCCGGCCGTCTCGTGGGCGCGAGCGAGGACGAAGCCGGCAACCGGACGTACACGCTGACGCTCCAGACCCGGGAACAGCACATCCGCAAGGAGCGCGCCACGAGCAACATCTGTACGAACCAGGCGTGGGTCGCGCTCCGGACGGCGATTCACGCCGCGGACCTCGGCCCCTCTGGTCTCGTCGACCTGGCCGAAACGTGCGTCACCGAGGCCCAGGACCTCGCCGAACGCGTCGACGATATCAACGGCGTCGGCGCTCCCGTTCACGACCGGCATCACTTCCGGGAGTTCGTCGCACGGACCGACCAGCCCGCGCCGGCGATCGCCTCGGATCTCGAAACAAAGGGCTTCGCGGTGCATGCGCTTTCCGACCACGAACTCCAGATCTGTGTGACCGACGCCAACGCCCGGAAGGCAGACGATCTGGTCGCCGCGCTCGCGGAGGTGGCAGAATGAAATTCGACCAGGCTCGGTGGACCGACGACGATGGCGACCGCTACGAACCCCTCCTCTCCGAGAAAGACGGGACCGAGGTCGAAATCGACGACTCGCCGCTCCCCGACGACCTGACACGGGACAGCCTCGACCTGCCGGAGCTTTCCGAACCCGAACTCGCCCGGCACTACACGCGGCTCTCGGAGATGAACTACGGCATCGACAACGGGCCGTACCCGCTTGGTTCCTGTACGATGAAGTACAATCCCAAGTTCACCGAGGACGTGGCCGCTATCCCGGACGCTGCGGTCCACCCGGACCGCTCCGAGGACACCGTACAGGGGACGCTCGAACTGCTGTACGACCTGCAGGACTACCTCGCCCGTATCGGTGGCATGGACTCCGTGACGCTCCAGCCCCCCGCCGGCGCGGCCGGCGAGTTCACCGGTATCCTCCTCGCCGAGGCGTACCACGAAGCTAACGGCGAGGGCCACCGCCACGAGGTGATCGTTCCCGAGAGTGCCCACGGCACCAACTTCGCCAGCGCTGCTCTCGGCGGGTACGACGTGGTCGAACTCCCGGGCGGCGACGACGGCCGGGTCGACCTCGACGCGCTCGAAGCGGCACTCTCGGAGGATACGGCCGCGCTGATGCTCACCAATCCGAACACGCTCGGCCTCTTCGAACGCGACATCGAGGAGATAGCCGAGATGGTACACGACGTGGGCGGCCTGCTGTACTACGACGGCGCGAACCTCAACGCCCTGCTCGGCCGGGCGCGCCCGGGCGACATGGGCTTCGACATCATGCATTACAACGTCCACAAGACGTTCGCCACGCCCCACGGCGGCGGCGGCCCCGGTGCGGGACCGGTCGGCGTCGTCTCGGACCTCGAACCGTACCTGCCGACGCCGCGAGTCCGCCAGGCCGAGAGCGGAGCGTACGAACTGTTCGAACCCGAAGAGACGGTCGGCAAAGTCCACGGCTTCCAGGGCAACTGGCTCGTCCTCGTGAAAGCCTACGCCTACATCGCCAGATTGGGCGATCCCGGCCTCCGCGACGCCAGCGCGAAGGCCGTACTGAACGCCAACTACCTCGGCGAACGGACCGACTACGACGTGCCGTACGGTCCGTACCACCACGAGTTCGTCGCCAGTGCCGGCGACCAAGACGCCGCGGACGTGGCAAAGCGCATGCTCGACTACGGCGTCCATCCGCCCACGACGAAGTGGCCGGAGATCGTCCCGGAGGCGCTGATGACCGAACCGACGGAGATCGAGAACCGCAAGACGTTAGACCAGCTAGCGGCCGCGTTCAACGCCGTCGCCGGCGAGGACGACTCGACGCTCGCCGATGCCCCCGAGCGCACGACCGCACGCCGGATCGACCAGACGTCCGCCGCGCGAGACCTGCGGCTCTCCTGGCACTCCCTGGACGGGGACTGATCGCACTCCGCGGCGTCTGATCTCTCGGTCGGCGGGGTTCTCTCGAACAGTTCCTTCCTGTGCAGTCACTTTCTTTCACGACTCGTGTTCAGTTCTTCCAGAGCCGCTCGGACGGGAACCGGACTCAGGACAAGTCCTTGGATCGCTGTTTGTGGTGAACGGACGGCGGTATACCGCCGCCAACCGGTGAGGGGTGTATTTGATATCGCACTTAATGGTTTATTTGATCGCCCTGGTGACGACTTCCCGGGACGTTGTTGCGAGACTCTTCAGGCGCTCAAGCTAGGGGTACGTCGGTGCCGAGAGAACTGTGGCTATCACACTTACCAACGCAGTCCGAAAGTGCGTGACAGAAGCGTCCAGCCCAGACCAGGGGAATTCACTGAACTAAATGGTCTTCTCCGAGTGCAGGGTCGACGGGTGATGACTCTCAGAGCCCTCAACCTCAGGCAGCTCATGAGTACCGCCCTGGCACGCGGACGACCTGTCGAGATCAAGCCAGCCTGTCCTGGATCCGGCCACGGATGCGGGGCTATTCCTCACCGCAATGGACTATGCTCGTGTTATTTTCTCCGTCGAATCCACCGTATGGCCTCTGCGAGGGCTGATCCGGTAGTAGATTAGGGCAAGGATCCGCTGCTCAGGGAGTACGAATCGCCAGTCGTACGGTGATCTCGACCGGGAGAACGCCCTCCGCGAGAGGGTGTTTGGTCCGCTTGTACGGATGGGTCGAACTTCCCACCGGCAGACTCGTCTCGGCATGCAGTCCACCACATCGACCCTCGGTCGGACGACACCGACTGATCCTGTTGTGGGCGGCGCTCGTTTCAGCTACTAGCAGTCTTCAAAATCGGTGTGCCGGAGGATATTTCTCTACTCTTACATCCGGGCCGATGAGAACAGGCCGGAGAGATCGATGGACTGGACACGTTACCCCGGGGGTACGGTCCAGAACAGGCTACTATAGCTTCGACACTGATTCGAGGGTGATCGGTCGCGGAGAACAGGCGGATCCCAGTGTTACGCTTCGATGTCGGACTGGCTGGAATCGATGCCGTCGATCGTGACGAAGGAGTAGTTGCACTCGGGGCATCGCCACTTCGTTTTCTCTCCGAGATGGAGCGTCGTGCTCGCGGCACGCCAGAACGTCCGGTCTGTCTCGCAGTCCGGACAGTAGTGGTCGAGTTCGAGGGCCATATCCGATATTTTCTACGAGCGTTGTTTAACATACTGGTTTCCCCCGGACTTACGCACCCAGTTAAACCTTATAGGAATATATCAAACTTCTCGGGCTCTCCAAGCCGCGGCGACTAAACTCGGCGTTCGTGATTGATACTAAGTGGGTCCGAGGCGACCGTGATCGTATGAAAATCTACACCGGCCGCGGCGACGAGGGAATGACGGACCTGCGAGACATGTCGCGCGTCTCGAAAACGAGCCCCCGGATCGAGTCGTACGGGACGGTAGACGAACTGAACGCACTGATCGGGACCATCGTTCCGACGGGGTACGACGACATCGACGAACAGCTCTCCGGCGTCCAGAACCACCTCCACATCGTGCAGGCGGATCTGGCGAACCCGGACCCCGACGACGGCGACCCGGTCGTTCGCGAGGCTCACGTCGCCGAAGTCGAAGACTGGATCGATTCCTACGACGACGAACTCGCCCCGCTAGAGTCGTTTATCCTCCCTGGCGGGTCGGAGACGGGGTCCCGTCTCCACCACGCCCGCACCGTCTGTCGGCGGGCGGAGCGCCGAGTTGTGGCGCTCGCCGGCGAATCGGAGGTCAACGAACACACAGTGGAGTATCTAAACCGCCTCTCGGACGCGCTGTTTACCTTCGGCCGCGCGGTAAACGAGCGTGACGGCGTCCCCGAGGAGAACCCGACGTACTGACTGCGGACGAGATCAGTTCCCGCCGTCTCCCGGCGGCGTCAATCCCACGACGCGCCGGCCGAAGATATCCGCGTAGCCCCGCGGCGTGAGTTTCAACGACGGCACCCCGAAGAAGGTGAGCGTCTGAATCGGAAGCAGCGGCCGTTCGACATCGACGCCTACGGCCCTCAGCGCCGCCCGAACGTCGTCCATGCGTTCCGCTGTTTCGTCGAGAGGCGTGTCCGCGGCGACGCCGGCGACTGCCAACGGCAGGTCCGCGAGCACCTCGCCCTCCCGGACAACGGCGAATCCGCCGCCGGCGTCGGCGACGTGAGATGCGGCACGGGCCATCGCCGCGTCGTCGACGCCGGCGACGGCGACCGACGCTTGCTCCCAGGTGAGACTCGTCGCGACAGCGCCCTCGTCGATGCCGTACCCAGTGAGAAAGCCGGTAAAGGCGTCGTCGACACCGCTCCGGCGGTCCAGCAGCGCGGCCTTGGCAATATCGTCGGACGGGTCTGCGACGAGCGCATCTCCGTCGACAGAGGGACTAACGGTCGTTTCGGTCGTGATGAGGCCGTGGCTGTACTCCAGCGCTCGGACCGAACCGTCGCGGGCCGCACTCGTCGGGACCCGGAACGTCGCCGCGGTCGGGTCGATGTCCACCGAGTCGTAAAACTCCGCGGAGTAGTCGTGTTCTCGCGGGCCGACGGCCGCTTCGCCGTTCCGGACGACGACCTCGCCGTCGCCGACGACGGAACCGACGGTAACCGATTCGAGGTCGTCTAGGACGATCAGGTCCGCGACGTTGCCCGGCGCGATACTCCCACGGTCGGTCAGGCCGAAGTGGTTGGCCGGCGCGTACGTCGCCATCCCGATCGCCGTTTCCGGGGCGACGCCGTGGTCTATCACGCGGCGAACCGCAGCGTCCATCGCTTCGCCCGTAGCGAGTACGTCCGGCCAGGCACCGTCAGTCGACAGGGAAGCGTCGATGTCGTTTTCCCGTACCGCCTCGGCGATCGCCTCGCTGTCGTCGCGGATCGATCCGCTGCGACCGACGGGGTGGATGCCGCGTTCGTAACGCGCCGTCACCTCGTCGGCCGTGATGGCCTCGTGGTCGTTGTCGACGATGTTGGCGTAAGCCGTCAGTTTCTCGCCGGAACAACCGGCACCGTGACCGACGACACGGAGCCCCAGTTCCCGCGCTCGCTCGTAGAGTTCCCCGGCGAGGGAGTTGCGGCCGACGACCTGCACCCAGTCGGACTCGCCGACGCCGACGACGCGCTCGTCTTCGAGCAGGTCGATGATGCCGTCGCGTGTGGCTTCGTCTGCGGGAGCGCCGAACGCGTCGAAAAACGCAAGCGGCGGGACGGTCACGCGGAGATCGACCGGCAGGTCCGCGCTGGCGGCAAGCAGTTCCCGAACGCCGTCGGCACCGCTGACCCCGCCGAACGCCGTCGCCTCCGTGACGAGCGTCGTCGTTCCGCCTTCGAGGATCCGGTGATACGAGGTTTCGACAGTCTGAAAGATGTCTGCGTGCGTGTGCGCGTCGACGAATCCCGGAACGACCTCACGCCCGTCGGCGTCTACGACCGTCGTGTCGTCGCTGACGACCCCGCCCGCGTCCTCGGGGACGGCGGCGATCCGGTCGCCGACGACCGCCACGTCGCGGTCGCGAAACTCGCCGAGTTCGGCGAGCAGAACGCGGCCGTTCTCGATGACGAGGTCCGCGCTGTCTGCGCCGAGTGCCACTGCCTGTTCACGTTGTCTGTTCGTCGGTTCCGTCCGGTCTTCGTCTCGGTTGTTCCCGTTCATGTTCGTTCGTACACGACGACACCGCCGCGTTCGGATCGCTGTACTTCGCTGCGACGTTCAAGCACGTCGAGGTGGCCGACCGCCTCGCTCATCCCCGGGAAGTACTCGGTCAGCGGCAGGTCGCCGAACAGACCCTCCATCACGTCCATCGCCGTTGTCTTGCCGTCGACGAGTTCGAGGACGTTCTCGGTGCGTTCATCGTGGGACTCGCGTATCTCGCCGATGCGCTCCGATGGGCGGTCGATCACCTCCCGGTGGCCGGGGAGAACGCGGTCGTAATCCCGGCCGCGAAGTCGGTCGAGAGAGTCGTTGAACGCCGGCAGGACGCGCGGACGCGGGTCCCCCTCTTCTGCCGGGGGTTGCAAGAGCGGGTTCGGCGTGATATCGGGGAGTATCTGGTCGCCGACGATAGCCTCCTCGTCGCCGTCGTGCTCGTACTCGAACACCAGTTCGCCCGGCGCGTGCCCCGCGGCGTCGCGTACCCGAACCGTCTCGCCTGCGACGGTGAGTTTCTCGCCCTCCTCCAGTAGTCGGTCGGTTTCACACGACGGCGAGTACTCCAGATACACTTCTGGGAGTTCGGTCACGGTTTCGGCCGTCGAACGGGCCATTCCGTGGCGCTCGAAGCAGTCGACGAAAAACGACTGTTCGTACGCCAGACGCCCCTCGAAGTTCTCGATGATCCGGGACGTTGCGGGACTCGCGAGCACCCTCGCTCCGTCGTCGCGAAACCGTCTCGCTAACCCGAAGTGGTCCGGGTGCGGATGCGTCACGAGTATCTGTTCGATGTCCGCGGGCGAGAGGTCGCGTTTCTCCAGTTCGTCGAGCATCGTCGACCAGGACTCCTCGCTGTCCGGGCCGGGGTCGACTATGGTCCGTCCCGAAATGTAGGCGTTGACGGGACCGACCTGAAACGGCGTCGGGATCGAGAGCCGCTTGAACATCACACGCTCGGTAAGACGGTCCGCGGGTAAACTGTTTGTGAACCGGCGATACGAAAAGACGGATCCGCTGGGTCGGTACCGATGCCCACGGTTACGTTCCCTTACAGAGTCGGCGGGACGGCGACGGTGCCCGGACTGCGGCGGTAGCTAATCGTCAAGGCGGCATGACCAGTGACATACTCGGACGGTTCGCCGCCCCGCACGGTTTTAGGCACGCCTAAGAAATACATAAAACCACTGGTTTCGGCTAGCCTAAAAGCTGGCGTCAGTGTCAGTAGCGAACTCATACTCTGCGAAGAAATGTCGACTGTGGATTCTGTCCCTCCACAAAGGTTATATCCTTTCGAAGACAACAGATAGGTATGAACAAGCACTTCGAAGACGCACGGTACTACATCAAGCGAGCCGGTGAACACGCTAAGAAAGGCGTTACGGAGGAACTCGAACCCGTGGAGGCGCGCTTCCGGGAGTTGACCGGTAGTGAGCAAGAACCCGAACCGAGTCGCCTCGACAACGTCCGCGAAGAACTCGAAGCTATCGAGGACCGTGCTGAAGGAGAGGCGAAAGACGCCCTCGCAAAGGCGCGGCGACGTATCCGCGGACAACGCCCGAACTGATCGGTTCCGGAACGTTTTTCACCGGCCCGCGGGTACGCTTTCTTGCGGGTTGGTGGTCTAGCCAGGTTATGACGGCTCCTTCACACGGAGCAGGCCGGCGGTTCGAATCCGCCCTAACCCACTTTGTCGGTGTACGGACCCTCAGGACGGGACCGTAACGCATTCTTGGGATTCTACGCACAGCGCCGGGTTTCAATCACCACGTCACCTGTCGTTCGTGTCCAAACTCCACGACGGGGTGCGGTTCGTGATTAAGGAGGACGGGAAGATAGTTGAAAGTACCGGAGAGAACGTCTACCGGGCAATAACTCAAAGAAACGCCTTCTAAGACTCGGTGCGAAGTTTCTTCTTATAGGAAAAACGGCTTGTCCTCATGAGTGGCCTCCTTGCCTTCATCAAGCTCTTATGATTCGTCCTTGCAATCGCTGTCGCATTTCACGCGAAGGGGCACGGGCGGAGTGCCCTACTCTGGTTTCTCGTGGTCTTTGTCACCGGCATTTTCGAGGTCATCTTCTACCTGCTGGCGATTACCAGCGGGTCATCGAGTCAGGAAACCATCCATATCCCTCCAGGTGGACCGACTGCCCGAAACTTCGATGACAGAGTTCGCAACCACGAGAGAACAGAGCCGCCCGTATCTGTCCGTATGTGGGATGATTGAACAGAAATGCCTAATAACGTCTCCTGTCTCGACTTGCGCATGAGTGGTAGTCTCGGTATCTCCGCGAACGAAGATACCATCGAAAGTGTCCTTTCCCGCAACTATCGCTACACAGTTCCGGACTATCAGCGTCAATATTCGTGGGGTGAAGAACAGTGGCGTGCCCTGTGGGAAGACCTTCAAGCACTGGAGGACGGCCAGACTCACTTCCTTGGGTCAGTCGTCGTAATCGAGCGGTCGGAGGGGCTGAACGAATTGGACCGGCTCGAAGTTGTTGATGGTCAACAGCGCTTGGCCACCATCCTGACGATGCTCTCCGTGATGCGGCAGAAGTATCTTGACGAGGGAGAGCAGAGTCAGGCCGACGCTATCCGAAACGACTATCTCTTTGAGCAGGACCTTGACCAGCGGGAATATCAGAATCTCTCTCTGAGTCGGTACGACAACGATTCGTTTGCCTCCATTTTGGACTGTAACTTCGGTCAGGTAGAAAAGGAGAATCTGAGCGAGGCACTGGAGTTCTATGGTTCACGGATTCACAGCCTGAGCGTTGAAGAGACGGATACACTCCGGAAGGAATTGTTGAGTTCTATTACCCTCGTCACTATCGAGTGTACGGAGGAACAGTCAGCCTTCCGCCTTTTCGAGACGCTAAACGAGCGTGGACTGGAACTCTCTTCAGTCGACCTGATGAAGAACCACGTCTTCAGTCTCGCTGCTCAGGACGACGATGTTGATTACGACGACATTCGTGAATCATGGCAGAGAGCCGTGGATAACACCGTACCCAATCTCAACAAGCCGAGTCGATTCTTCCGTCACTACCTCATGTCGGCTCCAGAACCGGACTTTACTGATGCGGTTTCAGATTACAAACTCTACGACATCTTCCAAGAAATCATAGAGGAGGTTCGGTCGTCCTCTGACATCACACTGGAGTCCTATCTGGCAGACATCGCAGAGCAGTCCGAATTGTATATGCGGGTTGTGAACTCGGATATCGACCAGTTTGACCGTAGCGGGAATGAAGCCATCAACCAGAAACTGACCCATCTCCACCATGTCAAATCGGTTCAGGCTCGAACTCTGTTGCTCCGTATTTTCAGAGAGTTCGACAATCCAAACAAGGCCATGGAGGCTCTCGGTGTGCTTGAACGCTTCCTGATTCGGTGGAAAGTTGCCAACTATGCGACCGGCAGTCAGTTAGACCGAATCTATTCTGAACTCTGTTCTACGGTGTTCAACGAGAGCGACCCAATAGAGCAGATGGCGGATTATCTGCGCGAGAAATACCCGAGCGAAGAGGAGTTCAAGGCCGGCATCGAGAACAAGCGGGTTAAACTGAACAACCGGACCAAGTATATGCTGAAACGTATCGAGGAGGTCCACTACGGCGGTACTATTGACCGTATGGATGATTACGAGTTGGAACACATAGCGCCACGGTCTGCCTATACCGCTACGAAGCACAGCGCTTGGGTTACAACGTTGGACACTACCGAGGAGACCTTCGAACAGCATCGTGACCGACTCGGGAATCTCACGCTCCTCGAATCAGACAAGAACATCCGCGCGAGCAACAATCCGTTTGAATCGAAAAAGAGGGAATACGCTACCTCAAACGTAACAATGACCACAGCGCTCGCAGAGGATTACGAGGACTGGAACCTTGATTCAATCCAACAGCGCACGTCTGAACTTGCTGAAGTTGCCGTGAACATTTGGTCGCTGTAAGAGTCCATAAGGCGGCCTCATCGAGTTAGTCTTAGTTCATCTCGAACGCTTCCCGTCTCAACTCACGATAGTTACCTGCGGCCTCGCACTCGCTTTGGTCGCGGTCATGCGGGCACTCCCCGGCGTAATGACAAGGCCGGGTGAGGGCGTTGATGTTCTGGCGTAGGTGCGTCCCCACCGGCCTTCCGTGCTGGGTCGTCAATAGGGGTTCTCTGCCGTAATCGTCCGTCACGTCGTGTCTGCTTACCTCGACGTAGTCATCCAGCACCTCGCAGACCCACTCGTGGAGGTTGACCTCCCGTTCGGCCTCTCCTTGGTTCTTCAGCGGCGTCACCTCATCGGGTCGATGCACGACCTCGACGTATCGCTCGTCTGGGTGGTAGTCCCCGAGGTCGAGCGCCCGAACCGTGCCGAGCCGGAAGCCAGTGTCCCACAGCAGGGCAAAGAGCGCGTGTCGGAGAGTTCCGTATTCGAACTTCTCCAGGTCGTCCAGAATCTCCTCTGCAGTCTCGGCGTCTATCATCGTATCGCGGGCGTCGCTATCGGGGTTCGGAATCTGCATTTTGTCCGAGAGGTCGCCGTCGATGACCTCCATGGACTCCAGCCACGACACGAAGACGCGGAGCGCGGAGAGATTGTTCGGCAGGGTCGTCTCGTTGACGCCGCCTTCCTCGCAACGGTGGATCTTGAAGTCGTGGATATGGAAACCGTCTAACTCCGAGATGTCGTCCAAGCCAGCCTCATCGGTCCACTCCACGAAGCGTTTCAGCTCATAGCGATTGTTCTGGAGAGTGGAGGCGAAGACTTCGGGCTCGCGTTCTTTGAGGTGCCGTTCGACAGCGTGTTCGGGTGACATACTGCGGGTCATAGTTCTCTCGAACCGCTCCCCGCTGGAGACTACCACGACCGACTCGGTGATTTTCCGTGGTGGTTACGCGCCCGGGTCTTCGCTTCGCGGTGCGGAGCCGCCGAGCGACGCGAGGCGGCGAGCAGGCCGGCGGTTCGAATCCGCCCTAACCCATATCCGCGGCGCTATGGATCACACGAAGTGATTCGCGGGACGGCTTACCCGCTATTCGGCAGCGTAGTTCGGTTACTCAGGTTCCGGTCATGACATCCCCGAAGCCAGCAAAAAGGACGATGACATATGTCGGGATGACGAGCCACGGAAAATACCAGATGGTTCCCCCGATGACGAGCGCAACCGTCGTTGACGTATCTTCGTTCGAGTACCAGTTGAACCCTCGGGCTGGCAGCACGTACAGCAGCAGGGCTGGCCACAAAAGGAGCGAGACCGCAGTCGCCACGATGATACCGTCCAGTCCGGATACGTAGAGCGGCGACGCATCGGTTGGCGGTCGGACGTCGAGGCTCATCGAAACGACACTCCCACAGAGAAACCCCCAGCACACCGCAGGTAGCGGTATCCAGAGAAAGTAGTTTATGGGCCAATCGAAGGGAGGAAGCGATCCGAAGAGGTGACGAAAGCGTTCCGTAAGGAGGAAAGGCGACCAGAAGAGTGCGACGAGTAATCCGCAGAGTCCACTGACAATTGCAAGAAAGATCCCCATATGCAGAATTGCAACCGGTTCGACACTCATTCAGGGAATACTCACTACCATTTGGTATGAATTTTGTGTTCTGATCGACGTTACTCTCCTGTAAACGCGCTTGCTGCTTCTGACGACCTGAATGACGCCGAGAGCCTACACAGTCGACGTCTCCGTCCTATCCGCCTGTGATGTGCCCGCACCAGCGTCAGTCGATGCTCCACGAAATGGTCTGGTGGGACAATCTGAGGTGACTGTCCGGCCACCAGGAGAGTATGTGGATTACTGCTCGTCTCGCGGGATCGCACCTACGGCCTGGAACGTGTTCTCGAAGCGGTACGAACCGTCATCCCGCCGGAACTTCTCGCCAGCCTCCAGCAGAGCCTCCGTCACCGCCTCCTCGTCCACCTGCCGGAGGACACTCTGACCCGGCGCCATGCCGAGGACGGCCCGGAGGTAGTGTTCGCTGTCGACAAACGTGAACGGTGCCGGGAGGCGTCGCGTCTCTACTGGTTCGAAGCCGCTGTCTTCGATCACCGTCTCCAAGACACCAGGCTCGGAGAGTGCGAATGGGCCGTCCCCTGTCGGGGGTTCAGGCAGAACGCTCACGAGCGTCTGGATGACGTAACGGAACTCGTTGATGTCCTTCTCGGCCCACAGGGCGACTGCGAGACGGCCATCGGGAGCCAGTACCCGGTGCGCTTCGCCGAGCGCCTCGACCGGGTCATCGGCGAACATGAGGCTGTTGAGATAGACGACAGCGTCGAAGGCGTCGTTCTCAAACGGCAGGTCCTTCATGTCCCCGATACGGAGGTCCGCGTCGGGAAGTCTGTCGCCCGCGATTTCAAGGAGAGTGCTGGCCAAGTCGAGACCGGACACCGTTGCGCCTCGGAATCGGGCCTGGGCAAGGACTTCGCCGGACCCACAGCCTACATCGAGCACCCGACTGCTCCTCGTCACTCGGGCTAGGTCGAGGAGCGGTCCCCAAACCGGGGAGACAGTTGGCGCGAGAAGTTCGGCCCAGTCGTCGCCCGCCGCATTCCAGAGGTCGCCCTGTCGCCTCGCTTCTCGGTCGAGATGCTCACTCATCTAACCGCCCCGTCACGAACCGGTTTCCCGGACTGCGTGTCCGCGTCCGGCGTGCCAGTCGAGAACGTGGTTGACGTCCGAGACTGTTCCTGACGTACTTTGTACTGGTTTCTCTCTTCTGTGTCATAGTGAACACTAGGTTCTAGAACGCTGTACTACACGATAAATATTCCTAGCAAATATTCGTGATATACAATCCAACCAGGTTAAACCCCGCTATATAGTCGGGGCCGGTGAATAACTTCGCTGAATTTAGCCGGAGTGAATCACGAACTAATTGCCAATTCCATAATATATTTTGTGTTACTTGACTATAAGGGGGATAGAAAAATTACATCCGTGTATTTGCCTATCAATCCTGAATTATTCGGCACTCAGGATCACTGCTTGTCGGCTGGCTTCCTCGCTCGCTGGTAGCTCCGAACGAACGAGTAGGCTAAGC
This sequence comes from Halostella sp. PRR32, assembly GCF_034808085.1. Lineage (NCBI taxonomy): Archaea > Methanobacteriati > Methanobacteriota > Halobacteria > Halobacteriales > Natronoarchaeaceae > Halostella > Halostella sp. PRR32. Next base: position 638,378 of record NZ_JAXHGL010000001.1, on the reverse strand, counting down.
CAAGTAACCCGCCGAGAACTGGGAGTCCGAGACCGACGCTTATCGAAATTTCCCCGGGCCTATTGATGTACTCGAAGACAAACGTAATCGTACCGGGTCTGCCGACTGTGACTGAGCCAACGTTGAGAGCGTCAAGGATGAATAGCCCGCCGAAGCTCAGAACGACCAAGAGCCCGACCGCCATAACAGCCGCACCGACGAGCGCATCCCACACTGCGGCCGTCATCGAGAGTTCACGCGGCTGATCTGCTTCTCGACCGAGGATGCGGAATCCGGTTCTGTGGTCTTCGGCGTGAACGTGGGAAGGATATCCCAGTAACGTCAGTGCCATCCAGAGATCGCCGACAGCACCCCCGGCATTCGCGGCAAGCGGGAGGACAAGCCAGCCCCACTCGAAGAGAATCATCAGCGGGACACCGATCAGCGTCAGGACGACCAGCGGCGTCAGGAGCACAACGAGGAATTGGTCGCGGGTGAATCGGTGGTCGGTGGTCGCATACGCGTACGGGAGAATAAAGTGCGCTACTCCCACTCCATATCGAGGTTCCCCACCATAATACCGAATGGCCAGTCCGTGAAGCCACTCGTGTGGAACGAGAATAAGACTCGCGAGAACGAGAACGACCAAGACGTTCAGCGGTTCGATCCACCAGCCGACGCCAGCCGGTGAGAAATCGTACGTTGCCGACTGTCCAGTCAGCAACTGATAGAGTCCGCTGAACACGCCCATCGCGACACCGAAACCCATCGTCCCTACGACCGCCCACTGGACGGTGAGGCTTCGGGACAACTGGAGATCTGCAAGGACGGTTTCGGTCTCGGCGGAACTGGTCGTATCCATGCTGGGGTATTCTTCCTGTAGGCACTAAGTGCAATCTTCTGTTTAGCTTGCGGCTGTATCTGCCGAATCTGCTGGTGCTCTTTCAACGATTAAGATACGGGGGATCACCCCGTTCCCCAGCCCGGATACCGAGCCATTGCGAAAGAGAGGATAACGGAGTTCTATTGATATCCTGCGCGAGACGGCGTAATTAGTCGGTCTATTCTAGGATTACAGCGCTTCTAACTTTGGTTACAGGTCAGTAACCTAACTACAATTCATGGGGGGAGGGAGCGAGCGGAAACGACTGCAGAGCGGATCAGCCAACCGGTCGAACCGGGGCGCATCAGAAGTGATCGGGATCGTGTTGCTCGTCGGACTCGTAGTCGCCGGGCTAACTCTCGTCGTTGCGGTTGGCGTCCCGGTACTCGATGACTCCAGGCGAAACGCGGAGATCCGCGCCGCACAAACGGGGATGGTCGAACTGGACGCGACGGCCGAGCGCGTGGGCCGCCAGTCCGCGGCGACGGAGCGTCTAACCTTCGACCACGGGAACGGGAAACTCGCCGTCAACGATGACAGGGGACAGATCACGGTCCGGAGCGTCGACTTCGCTTCGGGTCAGTCGGTCGTGGTTGCGAACGAGTCGTTGGGAGAAGTCGCGTACGTCGCCGGAGAGACGCGGATCGCGACTCAGGGAGGCGCTGTGTTCAGACACTCGTCCGGAGGGACGACGATGGTGTCGACGCCGGAAATCGAGTATCGGGACGGCACGCTTCTGGTCGAGTACCTCACCGTCGAGGGTGACGCCTCGCTCGACCACCGACTACAGATTCGGGCGACGAACCGATCAGCTGAAACCGGCACAGACGCCGTCGCCAATCCGATCGAGAGCCCACAGGCGCTCACGGTCACGGTCGAAAGCGAGTACTACACCGCGTGGGCCGCGTACTTCCGGGCGAGAACGCCGGGAAGGGTCTCCGTCAACCACTCCGCACAGGCCGTGACGGTCCAGTTCGTTACCGGGTCACCGCAACTGGATATCCGGAGCGGTCTCACGGGGACGGCCCCGACCGGAGAGTTACGTCTGACTGGCACCGGCGCGTACACGGACAGTTACGACTCCTCAGAGGCGGCGTACTCCGAGGACGATGCGACGGGACACGGGTCCGTCAGGGTCGCTGGAAACGTCTCGTCCGGTGGTGACGCTACGGTACGGGGAGACCTCTACTCCGGTGAGTCGGTCGAACTCAGCGGCTCGACGGAGATCGACGGGACCGTTCACTGGACCGACAGCTTCGAACGGAACGGCGCGGACTACGACGGCTCCGAGCGGATAGACGGCATCGAGACAGCGACCCCGTTCAGCTCTATCGTCGAGCGACAGGTCGCGCGCCTCGCAGACGAAAACGACAACGCGGACGCGTCCGCTATCTCCGGAAGTTCGCTGTCCACTTCCGGTTCGACGACGACGATCACCGCCGGTCAGTACTCCGTCGAAGCGATCGATCTCGACAACGAGGAACTGGTTCTCGACACGACAGACGGGGACATCGTCGTCGGCGTCCGGGACTACGTCCGCCTCGGCGGAGCGCAGGGGTCGAACATCACCGTCAGAGGGAACAACAGCGTCCGGTTGTACGTTGCGAGCGAACGCGATGTCACCGTCTCCCCGACGGGACTCGGCCAGCGACAGGTCAACGTCCACGTCGGCAAGAAATCCCACGTCACAGTCCCGGGTGACCGGTCCTCGCAGTTCTGGACGTTCGGCACCGAGGACTTCAACGCGACTATCGCTGGCGGAGGCAGTTCAACGACGCGCGCTACCTTCACCGGCGTGATGTACGCGCCGACGCGGAACGGGTCGGGGTACAGTTACGTCAAACAGGCGGACGTGTACGGGGCCGTGGTCTCCGGAACGACCACGCTCGGAACCAAGGGAGCCGTCCATTACGACCAGGCGCTTGCAGCGACGACTGACTCCGGCCTCGCGGACGACGTACCGTGGGTTACGTACCTACACGTGGACCGGAACTCGGTCACCGTAACTGACGCGGACTGATGGTTCGCCGTCTTACGCCTGCTCCGCGTGACACGCACGAACCTACGTGCGTTCGACACCTGATCTCGAAGCGACCACGCCGTCAGTTCCTGGGTTCTAACACCGTTTCGCCGCCGAGCGCCGCCTCGCCGAGCGAGAACTCGCGGGACGTTAACTTGCTGTTGATCCCGAGGAACGTGCCGGATCCGAGTGTGCACTCGTTTTCCAGAAAGACGACGGCTGATCCGACGTGGGCTGGCTTCTGAGAACTCGCGAGCGCTTCCACGGCGGCGCGTTCGTCGTCGTTTCGGAGCGGGCCGCAAAAGAGCGCAAACCCGGGTCGGTCGGGGAGTTCCGAAGCGTACTGAGACCACGCCGCCTCGCGCTCGATACTCTCAAGGCTGCTGTGGTCGAGGAAGTACAATCGGTGGCCGGAGGGCGTGTCGGCGCTCCCGCAAGACGGCGTATCATGTGTCATGGACGCGGAATCCCCAGTATCGGCAGTGCCGGCAGCGGGAGAATCGGGGTCAGTTCCGTCGGCTCGGTCCAGGCCCGTAGACTCACCCACAGGTGTCGCGTATCTGAGATACAGTTCGACTAACTCGCGGAGGCCTCGTTTCGTTCCTCGCTGCTTGTACAGTTCGGGAGCCCTGGCGAGCAGTTCTCGGCGTGCGGACTCCGGCCAGTCGACCCGTGAGTCGACAGCTAACCACCGTTCCAGCCAGGCCAGCGATTCGCTCGGAACACCCTGCGGATCGAAATACTGTCCGATCCCGTCTATCTCCTCCTCGATGTCAACGAATATCCGTTCGAACACGGACAGGAACCGTTCGAGAAACTCCGTAGACTGGTCGTCTTCCTGATACAGCTCCGGGAGATACCGAAGATACGTCTGTCGGGGACAGAATGCCCGTACGGAGTCGACCCGCGGAGCTGATTCCGGAGTTCCAACGAGCTCCAGATTGACGAACAGATATCGCCCGTTTCCGTCTTCGAACAGGACATCGGTCGGGTTGAGTGAGTCCACAGTCGTCCAGTTGCCTTCCGCGTGTTCCGACAGGTTGCTCAGCGCGACACCCTGCCAGTAGCGGACGTTCCTCGGGAAGACGTCCTCGTGACGCGAAGCGACCCGATCTGGGTCGCAGTTGATAAGTTCCCAGACGCTGGTGATCCCGTCGTCTCGAAGTATGTCGACCGTCTTCGGCGCAAGCCGAGTGATCTCGGCAGCGTCTAACTCGACGAGCGCGGGTGAGTCCGTCGCGAGATATCGAACGCGGACCTGAGTACTGGCTGACGACCGGCCGATCCCCAGCGACAACCGATGCCATTCGTTCCCCTGCGCACCGGAGTCGAATCGCTGGAACGCCGTCCCGACGTACCGGTCCCGTCTCGGATGTCGCTTGTTCAACGAGGTTTCAGTAAGCGCGTGACAGTTCTGGTCGTCGCCAAGCAGTCCATAGAACTCGTACTGCTCGGTATTTTCGACGAACCGGCCGTCGAGTTCGACACAGGGGTCGTCGAAGCGGTGGCGTTCGGAAAACGATTCAGAGTCAGGATCCCACTCGTACAGCGCGCTCTCCGTTTCTCCGGCTACTGCTCCAGTAACGAAGAGGCGGCCGGCGGTGACAGAGAGAGCAACAGGCGAAACGGGGCCGTCTTCGGGTTCGAACGTCGCCCCCGGCACCGACGCGTTCTCGACCTCCTCACCCCCACGGAAAGCTCGGACGGTAGAAACACCGTTCAGGGGATCTAAGAGGTATAGTTGGCCGTCATCGGCTGCGATGTCAGTCGGGGTTCCGAGATCCCACCCAGTCGTCGAGTCGGTCGTCTTACCGCGTTCGACCGTCACGATCCCTTCCCTCTCGTCGAGAACGTAAATCGTCCCGTCAGAGTGCGCTAACCCCGCGGGCTCGGACGCCGGCGTCTCCAGTGTTCCGATAAGGCGCTGTAATCGCGGTGAAAGGACGGCGATACGGCCGTCGGTCGCATCGATGACGAAGACGCGGTCCGCCGTAGCACAGACCGCGACCGGGTCGGTGAGCGTCGCTTCAGTCCGGTCCACCAACTGCTGTTCGAGTTCTGTATCCGGATCGTAGCGATAGAGCCCGCCCGACGGCCGGACAGTGTAGAGTACCCCGCTCGGATCGACGGCGTGGTCGATGGCCCGCGTTTCCAGGTCTGACTGCCGGATCGTGGTCGTCGTTTCGAGGGTTATTCCGCCGTCTCGAACGTCGACGTTGCGACCGTTCCACTCGTCCCAGTCCGTCTCGCTCGCTGTCGTGGCGTACGAGAAATCCACGATTACACACCTCCACCACTCGGGGTGGCCCTCTCAGCGAGGTCCGTGATCACTTCCTCGACGTAAAACAGTGACATCTCGTCGATCCGAACGACGCCGTCGTCGATCACCGCCCCGCCGTGCGCGGAGATATCGATGTCGCTCACCCGGTCGATCACGTCGTGGCCGGCGATCTGGTCGCGCAGTTCGGCATCGAAAAGGGGTCGGCCGAACGGCCACCCGTTGCCGTCGAAGCCGTTGAGCGGATGGACGTACTCCTCGACGGCGGCGCGGACCGCCGCCTCGTGTCCCTCGTCGGTGTACTGTGACCGAGTTCGGCCCGTGACGGTCACTTCGAGTCCGACGTACCGGGGTGCTATCACGCGAACGCGATCAGCCAGTACTTTTCGTTCGTCCAGATACCGTTTGACTGCTCGCAAAAACCCCTCACTGGGTTCGGGTTTCGGCACGTCCGGAGGCGCGTACGGGACGGCGACCACGGTGATCTGCTCGTCGGCCACGACGACGTTCGTCCGATCGACGCGAACCCCCGGCGTTCGCGACGCGATGGCGCGATAGTCGTTCGTGGTGACTGCACGATGTGGCGTCCGAAGGTCCCGTCTGACGCGCTTGAGCGCTGCCTCGACTGACTCGCCGTCCGTCCCCCCGGTTGCGGGCCGGGTCGGCGACACCGTGATGTCGTCAAGCGTCCCCGCTCCGTCGAGCGAGGTCGTCCCATCTGTAAACCGCCACTGTGCGGACTGCGGGACGTTGCCTTCGTCGCCGCCGCCGTACACGTAATCGGCGACGACGGTCGCATCAGACGGCGGCACCTTGCCGTTGATCCCGTCGCCGAACAGAACGCTGCCGTCGTCGCGGTCGAGGACGTACTGCTCGTCGTCGGGCCCCGATGCGTCGAAGTCGGGGACCTCCGTCCACCGCTCGCCGTCGACTGTCACCCGCGCTGAAAGGATAGGAGAGTGCTCGAAGGCGAACGTCTGTCCGTCCAACGCCGTCGGTTCGTCGAGCGTCCCGACCTGCTCTAACCGTTCGCCGCTGACTGACGCACGGTGGCTCGCGGACGCGGCGTTCGTCTCGATAGCGTCGATCTGTGGCGGGATCTCGTAGCCGGGCCTCACTAGTCGACAGCGGATCCAGTGGTGTTCCGACGGCGCGTCGTCGACCGGAAGTTCGGTTCCCCGCGTCTGCTCCCTGTCGTCCGGACGGCTCAGTTCGATATGCCCGCCTTCGTAAAACGCGTTCGTACCGTCACGACGGACGTCGAGACCCACCCACGCCCCGTCGCGCTTCCGCCGGTGTTCCCACGCAAGTTCGACAGACGGGTCGAACGACGGGTCGCCAGTTCGAGACGGAGCCGGGTCGGGTATATCTTCGTCGTGGTAATCGATCATCAGCGTGAGTCTGTCCGAAGCCCCGAACGGATCGGCGTCAAACCCCAGATACAGCGTATCGCGGACCGACGGGTCGTCGCCGAACGCGCGGTAGTACATCTCGTCGGTCCGGTTCGCGTGCGAGTTGTCGGTCTGTCCCGCTTCCCCGACGGTTACGACGCGTCGGATAGCCGCTGCCGTGAGAGCGGTGTCGTGGTCAGTTTCGAAGCGGCACGTTTCCCCGGTGGTATCGGTCACCGTAAGCTTGGTTCCGGCCGGAACGCGACAGCCCGCGGTATCGCCCTGCGGGGTAAACGCCACCCGCGTCGTCGCCTGTCCGGGTGGACGCGGATTTTCGCCCATTAGCCGGAGGTACTTCTCGCGATGGTCGTCTGTAACTCTATCGAGCTGGTAGACGTACGTCTCTGTCAACCATGCTAACACCTCTAAGATCGTTATCCCCGGGTCGTGCGGGTTGAAGTCGGTCCACTCGTCAGAGTACGCGGGGATCAGTTTCTGAGCCTCTTCCAGTATCTCCTCGTACTCCCTGTCGGCGAGTTCCGGAACGTCGAGCCCCACGGGTCACCGCCCTCCGTCGGGTGCGATCCTCGGCTGACGCCGACCCGTTCCGACTCGGCGGGTCACGGGTCACCCTCCATGGTGACTGTTATCTCGTGGTCTCCGCTACAGACGAGTGCGTCTCTCGGGAGCGTCGGATCGCGCTGGCGGCCACTGAGCGACTGTCGGTCGCCGCTCACGTCGATCCTTGCCCCGATATCTACCACGTTCGACACGTTCTCGATGTCGTCGACAGCCGCGGCCAGTTCCTCGATACCGGGCATCGCTCCGAACTCCCACCCGTCGCCCCCGTTCCCGGTCAGCGGATGCAGATACTCGTCGAGTCGTTGACTGATCGTTCCCTTGAGCTGTGAAACGCTCTTGACCTCCGACGCTCGGAGCGTCAACTCGACGGCCATCTCGGCGTAACTTGGTCCCCTGACGACGATCCGTGCGCTCTCCGATTCGACGAGCGACGCCGGCGCCCGTTTTCGCAGTGCGGTGTGGACCTGCTGTTTGAGCTCCGTTGACGGGACCGGCTTTTCTCGTTCGGCCTGCGGAACTATCAACAATGTCACCTGACCGGACGCCCGTTCGCCGCTGCTAGACAGGTTCGGATCGCATTTGACCGTCGCGAGTTCGCGGAACTCGGCTTTCGAAACCTGTTCGTAGTCGGCGGCAGTGACCGCTTTCCCCCGGTGTTTGATCTGGTTCGTCGTCCGCGAAACGAGCGCATCGATAGACTCGATGTCCGCACCCCCGTCCGCCGGTGCCGGGTTCGAAACCGATTCGACCAGCGAGATCGAACTCTTGAGGTCGGTGATCGTCCCGGTGTCTACGTTGCCGTCTCTCCCGCCACCGGTCGTGTACGTCGTCTTCAGGTTGTCCTGGCCGTTCGGCGGGATCGCTCCGCTGTTCCCATCGCCGAACGTGACGGTTCCGTTGCTCCTGTCGACGACGTAGTTCCGGTCCGACGGGCCCGAGTCCAGGAAGTCCGCCGCTTCCACCCAGCGAACCCAGAACTCCTCGGTCTCACCCCGGGACGACGTAACGCGTTCGACGGCATCGGGGCGGGTTTCGACGAGTTCTCGCCGTTCGCCCGAAGACAGACTGGCGTACTCGTCGACCCAGACCTCTGTCTGGATGACCGGAGCGAACGCGAATTCGAACGACTGGTCGTGTGACCCGTCGCTCGATCCGAGTATCTCGTTTTCCACCGTGTTCGTGTTGTAGGCCCACTGCGTGTTCGGGTAGATTCCGTCCAGAACCGGTGGCGTCGTCGACCGCTCTAATGTGCGGTCGGTTCCCTCGACCTCCGATACGACACCGCTGTTCCGCGACGGTCGGGTCGGTCGGGGTTCGCGCTCGAACTCGTCCTGCGTGATGCGTGCCCGTATCCAGTGGCGCTGTCGGCCGAACAGATCGAACGCGGTGGTCGGTTCGGGAAACGTGAACCGTACGAGTCCGCGCTCCGTCAGCCCGCCCGTCCGGTCCTGAACGTCTATCTCCGACCACTCGAATGCGTCGGGGTCGTTGCAGTACTCCCACTGAATTCCGGGGTCGAAGGCGCGCGGATACGTCGTGTCTTTCACCGGAACGAACACGGAAAGCGGCCCGTTCCGAAGTACGTCGTCGAACCCGAGATAGATCGTCTGTTCCCGGTCCGGGAGTTCGGTAAACGGCGAAAACGGATCGGAACGGTCCGCGAGATCTTCGCTGAACGACGCGTTGTCGTATCTGCGGACTGTCTCGAAGGGTTCCAGCCCCCTGTCGTAGTGGATCGACACGTTACTGAACTTCGGCGGCTCCGGAGAGTCGGTGAGCGCCCCTCGCGTACCGGCGTCGGTAACGTCGAAAGACGGCTGCCCGTAGTTCCCGCTGACAAGCCGGGCGCGGATCCACACGTCATCGTGTCCGGACACTGCGGTCGCCTCGATGTCGTCCGGAACGGGAAACCGGACGTGACCCGGGTCCGCCAGCGCGTTCGTCTCGTCGGTGATACCGTCGATCCGAGTCCAGCCGTCCCCGTTCCAGTACTCCCACGATATGTGCGGAGGGCCGCCGACGAGTCCGACACCACCTGGACCACCGTCTGCGGACCCGTCCGCACCGTCGCCCGCGTCGGACGGGCCGGCCACCTCGGGCACGTGGAACTCGATGTCGATGACTCCACCCCCTTTGGTGAACGCTTCTTCCGAGGCGACGTAAAACGTCGCCGGGGGTTGCGGAAGCCGTCCGAACGGTAGAATGTCGCCCTCGTCTTCGAGCGACAAGGGGACATCGTTCGCGAGGAGGAAATCCGGTGCAAGCCCGCCCTCTCTCGCCCCGCTTCCGACGCTCACCGCTAGCGACTGCATTTTCACCGAGAAGGGGTCCGACTCGTCGTCGACCAGCCGGCACCGAAGCCACCGACTCTCGTCACCGTCGACGGTCGTCTGTACGGTTTCGCCCCGGAGCCGAAACGTCGATTCGATCGCGTGGCCGTCGCTCCTCTCGTGCTCGGTGTCCGAGCGAGACTGCAGCAACTCTTGAAGCTCTTCGAGACTGGCGTCGTCGCCGGGGCCGTCTCCGTCCTGTGGTTGTTCGAGCCGATGCCAGCCTTCCTCGCCGGACTCGTCGTCGCCGTAGTACTCCCAGACGACCGAGTCGAGGAACACGTCGCTATCGACGTTCGTTTCGGCCGTGACTGTCACCGACGACCCGGATTCGAGGTTGAGCAGGGTCTCGTGACCCATGTAGAGGACGTGTTCCTGTTCGTTCTCGCCGACGAACACCTCCGTAACGCCGTCGTCGTCGTCCAGCAAGTCGTCGTGGTCGACGATGGCGTCGTCGGTCGGGTCGACCGCAGTCACGTCGATCAGCGTAGCCCCCGTCGCTTCGAAGCCCCGTTCCTGCGGCACTTCGAATATCTGCGTTCCCGCGTTGTCGGGGTCGGCTATCGCCTGCGTCCCACCCGGGATCGCCACGTTCCGGTCTAGATCTGTCGAGACAGAGAAGGTCAGCGGTAATCTGGCGGCCTGTGGCGGTCGTCGTTCGAAATCGAGTGCGTCGAGAAAGGCGATACGGTGTTTCTCCGGGACGTCGTTCAACCTGCGGATGATATCAGCTCCGAGATGGGAGAAGATCCGCAACAGCGTCCGCCCGTTGTCCGCCGACGTCGGGTCCCACGAATCGGTGTACATCTGGGCGATACGCTGGAGTTCTTCGTACACCTCCTCCTGGCTCCTATCGTCGATTACGGGCTCGTGACTCATCCGTCGCCCTCAGTGATGTAGAAGGGGTACACCATGTTTGACAGACTGTTCGTCGTCCGAACGCGGTACTCGATCTCTATCTGGACCCTGTTCGGGCTCTCGCTAGCGGTCCGGGCCTCGATGTCCTCGACGTCGATCCGGGGCTCCCATCGAACGAGCGCCTTCCGAACGCTGCTTTCGATCAGGTTCAGCGTGGCAGGCGTGGCCGCCGAAAAGACGTGATCGTGTATTTCACAGCCGAACTCCGGCCGCATGATACGTTCGCCTTTCGCAGTCCCGAGGATGATCCGGATCGCCTCGCGGATGTCCTCGTCCGTGTCCGACGTTCGGACGTCTCCGCGGTGGTCCGTTTCGACCGGGAACTTCCACCCGGTTCCGAGGAAGTCCTCTGACATCGTGGCTCAGCCTATGAAGACCGTGGGACACCCGCTCGCGATCTTGTTCGGCGGGCCGTTCTCGACGACGGTGTCTCCCATCCGAGCCGCCGGCATCTTGTTGACAAACACCGTCGTACTTCCCATCGCGACTGAACCGCCGACGTGCGGAACGATACCGCTCGTGAGCGGACAGCTGTGAACGTCGGCGATGGCGCGCCAGGCGGGCTTGCCGCCGATCAGGACGTTCGAACTGGCACTGCCGGTGAGTGGCGTTCCGTGAGCGGTCTGATCGCCCAATCTGGCTGCAGGCTTCATCTATATTATCTATTAATTTAATTGTATTATAGAACCTTTAATAGTTAACGGACCGGTAGCGTCGATCCCCATTATCCCGCGACTCGACACGTTCAACTGCCCCTTGCTTGCCAGATCGAGTTGGGCTTTGCTCGAAACGGCGACGCCCTTGTTGCCCGATATCTTCACCTTCTTTCCCCCGCTGATGGAGACGGTCGGTGCCGAGATGTCGATCTCGTTTTTCGCCTCGATCGAAACGTTTCCGCTCGAAGCGTCGAGAGTGACACTGTTGTCGTTGCTCTCGTCGCGGAGCACGATCGTCTCCGAACCGCCGGAATCGTCGATGACGATTTCGTGACCCTCCCCAGTCCGTATCGTTATACTCCCGGAATCGGCGTCGTCGAACCTGAGTTGATGATCACTTCGCGACCGTACCTCCCGAACGTCGTTGCCGCCGTCGCCGTTCGTCTGTGGCGGTTTCTGCTCGCCGTTCCAGAGCGCCCCGATGACGAACGGTCTGTGGATGTCGCCGTTCTGGAAGGCGACGAGCACTTCGTCGTCGACCTCCGGAAGGAAGTACGTCCCGTACCCATCGCCCGCCATCTCGGTGGCGACTCTGGCCCAGTAGCTCTCGTCGTCGGCGTCGCGCCACGGGAACCGTAGTTTCACGCGGCCGAGGTCTTTCGGGTCCTCGTTGTCCGTGACGATACCGACGGCGACGTTGCGGGAGTCGCCGTCGTCGTCGGCGTCCCCCTCGAAAAACCCGGGACGGCTCACGTTCCCACCTCCGTGGCCTCGAACGTCGTGCGGTAGCCGGAACCGCCCATTCGGTGCGTCGCTTTCGTCACGTGGTACTCGCCGGAGAACCGCTCCCCGAGTTCTTCGAGACGGACCGTCGTCCCCGCTCGGATCTCCGGGGTACCGTCGACCTCTCCGTGGCCCTGAACAACGCCGTCGGAGAACCGGTTCAGCTTCGTTTCTGCTATGTGGTCTGCTTCGTCGCGTGACATGGCTGGTATTCGAAAGACCTCCTTGTGTTTCGCGTTCGAACTCCCCGCGGAGACGACGATTTCCTCCTTTTTCTGGACGTCCCAGGACCGAACCTCGACCGCGTGCGTCCGCTTCCGATGGGTTATCTCGGCGAAGAACTCGTGAAGCGCTTCCCCGTACCAGAGTTCGGCGACGGGTCCGTCGCTTCCGGCGTGCGAGGACAGCGGGACGAACCTGACCGAATCCCGTTCGGCGTAGAACTCGAAGCCGTAGGTCGCGGCCAGGTCCTGAATGAACCGATAGTCGCTCTGTCTGTCCTGGATCAGTTTTGCCCGCTTGACGTTCGCGCTCTCGACGTCGATCGTAGAAAACGAGTACGACGACAGCACGTCTTCGACCGCCGCTCCGACGGTGGTTTCGGACCACGATCGAGAGTCGGTCCCCTGCATGGTTTCCCAGAGCAGTCCGTACCCGTTGACCTGGACCAGCGGCCCCCTGTCCGTCGTGAACTCGGTGTCGATCGAGCGGATACTTCCGCTCAAAAGCGGCGTCAACGTGCCGTCGTCACCGTACCCCATCGCTATCTCGACGTCCGTCCCGATGCCGAAGTCGTCCCAGGTCAACCCGGCGAACTCGCCCAGTTCCTCGTCGAACGGGAAGTTGAGTCCGAACGAGAACCTGTCAGCGCCGTCGAGGGTCGTTTCGACGACGAGGTCGGTGATTCGGCCTCCCGGCTCCTGGAACTTGTCGTCGCCGACGGTGACCTTGAACCGCGGGGAGTACCGCGGATGGTTGTTGATTTCGGTGCTCATTGCTACAATGGCGGGAGTTCGAGCGTCTCGCCCGTTTCGAGCGTCCGCGGGTCTTCGATGTCGTTCTGTAAAGCGATCGTACGCCAGTGCGACGGGTCTCCGTACTCCTCGGACGCGATCAGCCAGAGCGTGTCGCCGTCGTTCACCGTCCAGACCTTGGTCTTGTCCGTCGACTCAGGAGATACCTCGGACTTGTGATAGTCCGCCGTCTTGAACTCCCTGAACACCACGTTCACCCGGGCGCGGATGGGCACGCCGCTCGGGAGGAACTTCGTGAACTGCTTGTTGGCGCTCTCGACCAGCGCCGTGAAGGCGATGCCGTCGCCCCAGACGAACTGACAGACTGGCGGAGCGTGAAGCTCCCCGTCGACCGAAAGGAGCGTGTCGATGTGTTTCGTGTACTGCTCGCGGACGTCGACTTCGGATGAACTCGACGAGCTATCTGCCTCGACCCGGTCGGTCGTGTCGAAAAACAGCTCCATCGACAGCGTCTCCGCGTTGCCGTCGACGAACTGCATGATCGACGCTCCGGAGCCGGTCGCGTTCAGTTCACCGTAGTTGACGCTCTTTTCGATGGTGTACGAACTCGGGTTGAACTTGCAGTCGATCGTTTCGCCCTCGTTCTTGCCGTTGAGGACGGATATCTGTGCTTTCTCGAGTTTGCCACTGTTTGCCATCTACAATCCCCGCCGTTTTCGTTCGATCCGCTGTTTTCGTTCGAGCTTCCGATAGAGCCGTTCGACTATCCGATCGACGTCCGATTCGAACTCCATCGAGCCCGTATCTCTCGGAATATCGATACGCCGTCGCCGGTCCCGTTGAGAACGGTCGTCGGGGCGTTGATCACGTCTGCCGGAGCGCTGGTCGGAACGCGGGGGTTCAGTCGGCCGGCCCGGCGTGGACGACCCCTCACTCGGTGGGAGGTTGTCCGTCGGCGACCGGCGGTCGCTCCGATCGAACGACGATCGAAACGGACCCGATGTCGCGTCCGACTCGTCTGCAACCGACCGTTCGTCGAGGCCGCCTCTGTGGGCTGGCCGGCGACCCGTCCCACGCTGGGGTCCGGTTTTCTGCCTGGCATGGCCGGACTCCGGTCGAGAGTCGGTTCCGGTGCTTTGCACGGACTGCGATCCTCCGGCAGCAGTCGCTGGCCGTTCGTTCCCGTCCCGCGTCTCACTGGCCGTCGCCGTGTCACGGTACGTCAGCGACGGTCGTTCAGACAGTCCGGTTGTGTGCATCCCACCTTCCACCGAGCTTCTTTGTTTCGATCCGATAGGTTTTGATTTAGTACTTTCCCTATTCGTTCCTATGGCCCTGTTCGCCCGGATCAGTGAGCCGTCTGTCTCACGAGTAGACGATAGCCCGAACCGAACGGCCGACGATGGTCTGGACTGAACTGCTGGCTGCGACCCGGACTGAACTGCCGGCTGTGTCTCTGACCCCAGTACTGGCGAACTTCCCTCCCGGGACGCCGTCAGAGCATCACCGGTTTCAGCGGGCGAGCCGGACGCTCCGATCAGACCAGTAGCGTGGTCAGGCAGGCGTTCCCCCCGGTCGGATGCGGTCCGGTCCACTCTCGGACCGGGCGAAGTCCGCTGTTCTGGCGATGCCCGCGGTTCGGACGAAACCGGCGGGTCGGGCGAGCCCGTCGGATCCGACACTGCTTCGATGCGTCGGTCGGGGCCGTTGACCGACATCCGCGCCGAGCGGATCGGTTCGGTGGACGGTGCCCGGCCGTCCGTTCGGTCGAAGTGCAGAGAGGATGCGAGACCGTCTGCCGGGTTTCGAGCGTCCGGGCGAGACAGCGATAGAGCGGGCGTCGTCACGCCCACGTCGAAGCGGCTCCGTGCGGTCTCGCCGTCGCTCCGCCGGGATCGAACCGGTCGTCCGACAGACCGATCCGCCGCGCCCCCGACGGTCTCGTCCGCCGGTTCGGCCGTACCCGGTTTCGCCTTTGTCTCATCGGTCCGGGACACGGGCCGAGTACTCGCTTTCGCCGTGCCAGCAGCAGGCGCAGACTGCGGGCTAGCCGTCGAGGAGGCCCCGTCGGGTTGGAAAGCGAGCCCGGAAGAGTGTCGGAACTCGGACGGACGAGGCGCGGGCTGACGCCCGGTGTCACCCGTTCCGTACCGAAGCGAGACGCCCGGGGACGAACCCGCTCGTTCGCCAGCGGCCCCCATCCCGTCTCTGCGGTCGACCTTCGACGCAGTGGTCGCCTCGGGCAGTCGGTGAACGGTAACTCGTCGTAACCGACTGACTCCCCCCTCGCGCGGTCGTGCTGCCTCGTCCGCGAGGAGACCGATCCGACTGCGGGCGCTACCCGTCTGGGACGCCGATGCCCCGGTCCTTCGGTTTAGCGCCCATCGGCGGCCGTTCCTGTCCGGGTCGCCCTCGTCTGTGACGCCGCCGCGCGTCGTCTCACTTTCCTGCATTGTGTCACTACCCCACGTCGACCCATCCCTGCGCGTCGTCTCATCCCTGTGTATTGTCTTTCTTTGCCCGCCCCGAACGGATGCGTCAGTCCGCGAAGCGCGTGATTCCGGCTGCTGTCCGTGGGTACCGTTCGACGATACGCGAGAGCGGTTCGCAGACGAATCGCGCATGACCTGGATCTCTGCCCATGCCGACCGTCTCCGTGGAGGTGTTCCAGTTCTGACAGCCGTTCGTGCGCCGCGCGTACGGTCTGAATGCTCGCTGCCGGGACGCTGTGGTTCCGCTGTCGGCCCTGTAGCGCGGGCGGCCTCCGCGGCGGGCGGGAACCAGACGGAGCGGTCGAGTTCTTCGGTGAAAGACGGGTCCTGTCCGGAACTGCCAGACCGCGCACGCGACGGACTGGGCCGGCCTCTACGGATAACGAGGGGAGTATCGTGACCGGATGCACGTGGCAGTCGTTCCCGCTCGTCCGAGGCGAGTGTCTGCCCTTCCCCGGCCGACGGACGGTCCGCACGTCCGGTCCCCGTGTCGGAACGATCACCCTCCGTCGACGGGGTCATCCACGGCGTCGATACGGCGACGCTCAGCGGATCACTGGCGACAGGGGCGGGTGTTGAACCGCGTTCGGACCCGGACGCGTTGTCCGGAGACTGGATCGGCGTTCCGGTGTTACGCTCGGTGGGACGGGCTGGGGTCGAGTTCGGCGTCTCGGCCGGTCCAGGCCCCGAGAGGCGCAGTCGTCGGCTGTTATCGGACCGCCGCCCGTCTTCGCCGGAGGGTGATCGCAGGACCGTACCCGACCGCGGGGCGGTTCGTCTGGCTGCCGAGTCCGAATTGGCGGTCCGACGAGGGTTCGGACGCATCGGAGAGTGGGCTGTCTGATACGGTTTCGGAGCGGTTCGCTCCCGTTCGGTCTCCGCCGTCGCGCGGTCGGCCGTCCCCGTACCGGGTCGGCGGGCGAGAGACGCGCTCGTCGACTGCTGACCGCTTCCGGTGCGGAGGGATCGCGAGCGGGTGGACCAACTCCCGGGAATCGCCGTCTGTCTCGGGGACAACCGTAGCTGAGTTGGCGTATCGAACCGCCGTGGCCGTGTGCGGCTATCGGAAGGTGTCTGGTGATTCCTGACCACGACTCGGGAGTCCTCGGCCGAGACTCGGGCGGCCAGTCGCTGGATCCGCCCGGCCCCGTCCCGAGTATCCGGATCCGCGGCCGCGGGCATCGTCTCCGGTGACGACCAGTCTCTCGCTCCGAACACGACGTTCGACGGCGGGTCGGGACCGTTTTCGTCCCCTGCAACGCGGGGCCCACGAACTGGCAGAGAGCGCTGGACAGCCACCGGAGCGGCCGACTGGTCCGGTGTGCGCCGCCCGGACGACCGTGTGCCGGCTACGCCGGTTTCGGTCGGCGAACTCGGGCGCTCAGTCCGTCGTACGGCGTTCGGTGTCCGCCAGCCGTCGCTGTAGTCGACGCTATCGACCGCGGCATCGCCGGACGATCGTTTCTGGTTGCGATAGCGTACGCTTCGTCGGTCGGCGACGGTGTCGCGATCTGCGGCCGTTCGTGATGGGGAGCGAACGGCGCTTCCAGTACCGGTTGCTGTGCCCGGCGACGGTTCCGGACGGCTGTCGGTCGTTCGCTCACTGTGGGTTCCACCGGGACGGGGATGGTCGATGTGCGGCGTCAGCTGCGGAACCCCAGTGGCTCTCGGTCCGACGTCGTCGGTTTGAGGCGCGCTCGCTCGGTATCTGATACTGGGGTCGGAGGCGCTCCTGGGGGTAACGGCCGAACTGTGGTCGACAGGTGCGCGATGTACGGCGGCTTCGAGCGTTGCTATGCGGCGGGTTGCCGACGGCCCGCGACGTTCGACGACGGCGGGCGAGCCGCCGCTGGGAGCCCCCGTTCGCGGTACTGTTTCCGGGATACCTCGAGGAGTCGCGCTCCGGGATGCTGTTTCCGGGTCGCCGGACCTGTTCGTGATTGCGCGCCGGTTTGAACGGTCGGGACTGTCCGAACTCCGGGGGGTCTGACGCCGTGCCGTCGTCGACACGGCGCGACTCGGCGACTCGGGGCGGTCGTCCGTCGAACGGCGTTTCTCGCTCCACCGATCGGATGGGGTGGCGGCAGTGCCCCGGGACCAGTCGTGGACCGACGACTTCGGGCGGCGAGACGGCCCGTCAGACCGTGAGTTAGCTGAACTTCGCTCGTGAGGCGATCCCGGGACCACGACTCGACCAGTGTGGAACGAGGTGTTCGCAGTATCTCTCGCCGATAGCCGGGAACTCGGCAGGCGGGACACTTTCGCGAGGTCGGTCACGCTTGCGCCGTCGCGAGGCGGCACCGTCTCGCGCGAGGCCACGGGCACGGTTCGCGTTCGAACTGTCGGTTGCCGTGAGTCCGTCAGTGTAGTTCGGGAACTGACTGCAGTGGTTCGTTCTCCATCGACCTCGCTCGAACCGATCGATAGCTGACTGTCGACGGTCGTACACACGGTCGGGGGACTGACGAGAGTCGCCTCGGTACGTCGCGGACGTGTCCCGGATCGAGTCGACGCGTTCACGGGGTCAACCGCCGACTGGCCGGTTCGGCCGGTCTGTCCGCCTCGACGGGACCGGTCCGGACGGGGCTCTGTCGAGGTATCGGTGCCGGGTTTCGCCTGTGGCGACGCCACTGTTTCCGTCTCGGCCCGTCTCGTTCGGCCGATCGCAGAAGGGAATCGCTCGCTGCCGGCCGCTCCCAGTCCGTTCAACTGAGACGGCTCAGGAGGTACGGCGTCGTTCGTCGCGTCCGACGGTCCGATCCAGGATCCGTCGGACGGTCCTTCCGTTGCCGTAGAATCGCCGTCGAGGGCGGGGACGTCCGCGTACTGAAGCCCGGCAGAATACCCTCCGTGGCGCTCCCCGGACTCGTTCACGTACGTCTCCTCGCCCGGCGGTAGCGATCCATCCGGACGGTCCGTAGCGGGATACGTTTCCGACAGTGAGAGAAACGTCAGATCGACCGGGCTGTGTTTCCGCGCGATCCCGACTCCGAGTCCGGCCGCGAACTCGTCGATGTCGAGCGTCGCGATAGGCGAGACGCTAGCGTCTAGGCCACCGACTATCGTCGCCCCGGTGCAGTGGGTGCTCTCTTCGCCATCGTTGGGCGACGCGATGACGCTGATATCTCGGACCGGTGAGGCCGCATCGGAGGGGTCGCGGTCACCGATCACAGGTCACTCCCCGGAGAACGACGAACAGGTCGCCGGTCCAACCGGATCGCCGATACTGGGCCGCATCTATACACGGTTAGTATCGGGAAAATATAATTCGCTTCACTTAACATTTTCCAACATCCGGGAGAATATATAGCGGTGGGAGAACTCCTTCCGCCGCGTGGCACGGACAGAACCGCTTCCGTAATGAAGTCGTGTTTTCAGGGTAAGATGCCACATCCGACCCGGATAGTTCGACTGTAGATCGGGGTTCAAACTGTCCCTCAACTCGGTGATTTTACAATGAATGTCTATAAATATACACATGAGATCCGCTCCGCCCATCGAGAACTGTCCGTGCAGATTCGACCACAACACGAAATGAAGGCGAACATACAAGCGCAAACCGACAACGGGATCGTCGTACGGGTCGTCGACAACGCCGACATAGAGCACAGAGTCGAGATAGACGGGACCGGCGAAATAGCGTCGCATCAGTGCAGCGCATACGCCGGGGAAGAACGGGCCCGCTCACCGCGAGAAAACCAGCACGTCGATCAGGTAAACAGGTATTCCAAGTACTACGTCGACCGAAAGCGAGGACTCAACACGCTGAGGCCGTACAGTAAGACGGACCGCATCACCCATCCGGAGCGACTCGCCGCCGCGACGCTGATCATCGGCGCGATGTCACCGGAGACGCTCAAAAGCCATTTCGGCGCGTGTTATCGCCAGATAGCGAGCGCATACGCGGACGTTGAACCGCCCGTCAGTCCTCCCGACAGGGAACCGGACGCGGACTGTCACCGAGTGCAACAGGACGTGTATCTCGCACTGAACGACGACCAATGGCGGCTGCTCGGCGACGTACTCGTCGAACTTGATGGGCTCGCCGCGCTCGCGACAGCGCTCGACAGGGAACCGAACAGAAACGACGACGACCTGTTCGACCGCCTCGAAGCGGCGCTTCCCGGGGAACCAGATGGCTATGAGGGAGACGCTGCCGGAGACGACAGTGAGAACCGATTTCTCCGCGGTCTCTCGCCGTTACGCGTCCACTGGCAAGCGGCGGAGGGAAAGCGCGTCACGTACGGCGGCGGGTCCGACCCCGGCGCTGAGAGCGCTCCGGATGCCCGACTGCAGATGACAGTGCAAAACGACCGTATCGAGACGGTCCAGTCGTTCCAGCGGCATCTGATTCATCACCTTCGGTGTCAGGTCCGGGACTGCTACGTCGGCATGGGGTTTTCCCCGCCGAAGGGTGTGCGAGTTCGGGGAACCGGGATCGACGCTTTCACCGATAAGTACGAGCATCACGACGGGTATCAACGCTATCACGACCCGGACGCGATCATCGATTGGACCCGGCAGGCCCCCGCACAGCACCCCGACTGGTGATCGTCGGTCGGGAGGATACGGCCGGAGACAGATCGGACTCTTCAGTCCTGTGACGCGGGGTCGACTCCCGGCCTTGCCTCAGTGGCGGTGGCGAACGGGAGGTGGTCACCACTGTCGTCTGCTCGTCGGAGCGTGAACTTCTCGCCGGACTGCGTGAAGATGACCGGGGTCTGACCGCCCTGTTTGAGCGTGTATCCGAGGGGAAGATCCGTCGCATCGTCGTTCGGGGCGAGCGAGAACTGGTCCGGAATCTCGAACGTACAGACCTCGCCAGGGCCGAGCATGACATCGATACCGAGGCGGAACAGGTCGTATTCGGTGTCGCGGATCTTCGATTTCGCGAGGTCGATCGAGTGACTCGCCTCGTTCCGAACGGTCAACTCCCGGCCCGCCCGCGACTCGGGTGCCGTCACTTTCACGACGACGAGGTCCGTCCGTTCGCTGGTCGTCGATTCGTACCGGTTGTACGCTATCATCGCCACGAGAAGCCACACCAGCAGTCCGCCGAGGATCGGTGCGAGAAGAGAGTACGTTCCGAAGTACCAGACTGTCGCGTATCGGATCACCAGACCACCGAGTATCGCCACGAGGAACCCAACGAGGACCGCGAGCGTCCGACTCTCCTGGCTTTTCATCTGAGCGTACCCGGTTCTCACGAACGCCGATCTGAGCGTCGACGGCGACTCCTCTTTCGTCCCGCCCCGGACCTTGAGAAGCGTGACAGCGGCACTGAGCGGCCACGCGACAAGGAATCCGACGGGGATCAGATACAACGGGAACGTGTAAAACAGCGACGCGATAGCCAGTCCGATGGCAAAAAACAGCGCAGAGACGAACCCGATCAAGGTGCCTTGCGACCACGTCGACAGTGCTTCCCATCGGCCGAGGATAGCCTCCTGGTTCCGACGATAGAACCGGTATGCGCCACCGACGACCACGACGACGACGAAAACGGAGAGAAACAGGAAGTATCGGGGCGATATCGGCCACTCAAGGAGAGGGACCCGGACTGTGGGGACTGCACTCATATACCCGGTGAACATGAACAGTAGGGTCGTTACAGTGGCGACGATCCCGGCGATGAGCAGTATCGGCAGGAACGGCGTGAGTTTCTTTTTGAGCGGCTTCGTTACCCGTTTCGCCATCCGCCTCATCGTGTTTCCCCCCGATAGATCCGAAACCGGCTTGCGATACCTGCCACCCCACCGCTCCTCGGGACGCTACCGGTTCGTGATGATTCGAAAGTAACAGTCGGCTCTCTGAGATTCATATCTGCTAGTTATTGTAACTTCCTGTAATGATAAAATATAAAATCACCGATCGTATTAATATATCCCGGTCGGCCCGGGCCCCTTGCCGGAACCGTCGCGGAACGGCAGTGTTCCGCGATGAAACCCCACACCGGAACAGCGGTTCAGCCGACAGTGGTGTCTTGATTCACAGTGATCACCACTTTTCTGGTTGCTCTCGGTCCGGTGGGTCGTCGTTCAGTACGTCCGGCTCGTCCGGCCGACGGGAGACGCCGGTTTCTCGGTCGGCGACGCGGGTGAAGTCCTCCTCGTTCATCGACTGGATCATCACCGGTCTGACTTCGAGAGTCGTCGAAGGCCGGTACGTGGCGTCGCCGAACCGCGACCAAAGGCTCGTGAACTCGTCGAGCGGTTCCGATGTCAGCGACAGAGTCAAGCTGGTATCCTGATCGATGCCGCCCGCACAGTCGTCGGGGTTCAGCCGCGAGTTATCGTGCAGGATCTGCAGGGCCAGACCGAGCGTTCGTTGTTGTGCGATCATCTCGGACGACTGCTCGGTATCGTCGCCGACGGGGTAGGCGGTCAGGAGGTACCGCAACGCTAACGGAAGCGGTGGGTCGCGCTTCGTCGACTCCCCTATCTGATGGGTAGTCGACCCCGCCGCTCCGTCTTCCGTGACTCTGTACGGGTACAGTCCGAGGCGGACGTTCGAGTCCTGGCTGACTTCCTCGGGCGATACGAGGTCGACGCTGCCACGGTCGATGGAAACGACGTTGCCGCGACGGTCGATCTCGTCCCGAAACAGTTCCAGAAGCGTTCGGCTGACGTCCGCCACGGCGGTGAACGTCACGTTGTTTCACCCCGCCGACCGGATATCGGGACACTCGAACGGTAGCAACGCCGACAGTACGCCATACGCGAACATTTCTATCCGGGTACGTTAATATTTCCCATCTCGTGATAAAAAATACGCCAGCCGTTCGCTCACTGCAAGCGTCAATCGGTGACGAGATAGTCTTCGTACGGCTCGAACTCCGTCACCTGGTACAGCCGACCGATCTTCTCGAGTTCGAGCTGGACCGCTCGAACGGCGTGGGACATCTCTATCGCCTCGCTATCGTCGCCCGCCGCCAGGATCGCGGCGGTCTGTCCGACGGTTTTTATCCGGCCGCCGGTGAAAGTGAACTCCGAGAGGAACTCGTAGTCGACATCTCCCGTCGGCGCGTCGTCGGGGAAGATATTCTTCCAGATGGTTTCGCGGGTCGATTCCCGCGGCGATTTGAACTCGATCTCGTGATCGATCCGGCGGTTGAACGCCGAGTCGATGTTCGAGGCGTAGTTCGTCGTCAGCAGGATCACTCCGTCGTAGGCCTCGATCCGCTGGAGCAGGTAGTTAACTTCGACGTTGGCGTAGCGGTCGGTCGAATCCGAGACCTTCGAGCGGTCGCCGAAGACGGCGTCGGCCTCGTCGAACAGCAGGATCGCATTCGAGTTCTCGGCCGCCTGGAAGATCTGTTCGAGATTCTCCTCCGTTTCGCCGATATATTTGCTGACCACGCTGGAGAGGTCGATCTTGTAGATGTCCATTCCGACGTCGTTCGCGAGGATCTCGGCGGCCATCGTCTTGCCCGTCCCCGACTCTCCTTTGAACAACGCGACGACGCCGGTGCCGCGGCTAAACTGTTCAGAGAATCCCCAGTCCCCGTATATCCGGGCCTGATGCCTGACATGGTTGCGAACCAGTTCCAGTTTGCGTCGCGTCTCCTCGCGTAACACGATGTCGTCCCAGTCCTTGCCCGGTTCGATCTTCTGGGCCAGTTCGTCGAGTTCGTCGGCGGACTGGGCGCTACAGCCAGCGTAGACGGCTTGGGCGGTGAGTTCGCCGTCGCCGGACAGCGACTCGGCCGTTGACAACGCCGCCGCGAGTTGTCCCGGCGTGAGGTTGAACGTCCCCGCCAGCACTTCGGGCTCTATGTCGTCGGGCAACTCGTCGGCGTGACCTGCCCAGAACTCCCGGCGGAGGTCGATCGACGGCCGGGGGAACTCGACGATCGCGTCGACAGGCGTGTGCATCGCCTCCGAGGGCGTCCACTCACCCTCGCCGGTCACGATCAGGTCGTTCCCGAAGCCCGCGAACCGGTCGAACACGGACTCTAGGGTCGTATCGCGTTCCCGCGCGTCGAACGTCGCCCGCGCGGCCGACATCAGATGGAGCGGCCGGTCCAGGATCGTCGCCTCTCGGCGCAACCGATCGAGCGCCCGGGCCTCGATGACGGCGTCGAGATCCGCCCGGAGAACCCCCTCGTCACAGACGGCCTCGACCGCGCGGTGTTTCTCGGTGCCAGCGGGACCGTACCAGTAGAAACGCCGACCGCCGTCGTCTTCGGGGAGCGACGACAGGCGCTCGTGACAGTCGTCGCTGATCGCGAGATCCGAGAGGGAAGCCTCGGTTGTGCGCACTGAAAGCGAATCGTTGGCTCCGTCACTGCTTTGCTGTTCGAGAACTGCCTGTAGGTCCGTATCGATCCCCGCGTAGCCTTTGAGATATTCGGCGATCCGCTCGTCGACACGGACCGTTCGATCACGTGCGGTTCCGGTACCGTCAGGAGCGGGTGCGACCGAGACGAGGTCGTGCTGACGGAGCGGCGAGTCGCTGCCGACGAGCGCGCCGGCGGCGACACGTTGCTGGCGAGTTTGACTGAAGAGGTCTTCGACGAGACCGACAGTTGGCCGGGGGAGAGCAACGTTCCCCTGAATACTTTTCAGCGTATCCGCGAAGCTGTCGTCGACATCCGGAGCGAGGGCGAGTACCAGAACGTCGAGATGCCGCCGCGACAGGGAAAACCGGTGGGCAAGTTCGCGAAGACGCAGCGGTATCTCTTCCGGCGTCTCCCGACACCGCTGCTCGATGGCCGCGGTGTGTGTCTCGAGTTCCCCACGACCCGACTCCGAGACGCCGATCGGTAACTGTTCGGGTGCGCCTTCGTGCATCCCGGCTCCGCCGTCGGACCCGGTTTCGGACAGTCCGGGGGTGTCCGCCTCGTCGGCGTAGGCTCGGAGTAGCGTCTCGATGCGATCGACTTCGTCTAACAGGTGTTGCTGCGTGGTCTCGTAGCTCATCGGTTCCGTCCCTCTCGTTGCCGGCCTCGACAGTTCGTTCCGTCAGACATCGTGTTCAACTAACACACTATCCAACCATACAAAGACTTATATGAATTGATATATGACGTTATTCCAAGTAAGATGGGACATCGATCGAGTCGGACGGGCAGAGAGGAGAGTACTTCGGCCGACTCAGCCGGCGGGACGACCTCTACCGCTGAGTCCACGGTCACCTCAGAACCCGACAGCAACCAGGCCGACGAAATCGACCGTACGGGCACACTCCAGCGCCTCGAACAGACCTATGGCCCGCGAGTGTATCGGTGGGCCGACGAGGGGATGCCGCCGGACGTGATGGGCGACCCCGAGAAGATGCGGGAGTTCCGCGAGCGCACCGGCAGCAGCGACCGCGACCCCACGCCCGAGAGTTTCGTCCAGTGTAGCACTGACAGTGTCGCCGCCGACGCGTCTGCGGGGGCACAGGAGACGGTTAAGCGCGTCCTCGACAAGCCGGGCCGCCCGCTCGACCCGGATATCTCGAAATCTCTGGGCGAGCGCATGGACGCGGACTTCTGGGACGTTCGCATTCACACGGGTGCGGACGCCGCCGAAGCCTGCGACGCTATCGACGCCAGGGCGTTCACAGCCGGGTCGGATATCGTGTTCAACGACGGCGAGTACAGACCGGAGTCCCCCGAAGGGCAACATCTGCTGGCCCACGAACTCGCCCACGTCAGACAACAAACCGGCGGTGCGCAACTCAGCATGATGCCTCGGGAGGACGCCGCCCTCGAAATCGACCCGGACCCGGCGTTAGAACGCGAAGCCGAGGACGCTGCCGAAGACGCCATGCAGGACGGGCCGGTGACGATAAATCGCATGGGCGTAGAGATGCATATCCAGCGGATGCCCGAAGCGGAGAAGCTTGAAAACGCTCGTGCCCAGGCCGAGTCGGAGAGCGACGGGATGAGGCTCAAACAGACGGTGTCGAACCTCCAACAACGGGTATCCTCGATCGAGGAGACAGTCAGCGGCGGTAACGAGGGCTGGGCCGACAAGCTCGGCAAGGCGACCGGTAAGGGTGCGATCGGTGCTGTCGGCGGAGTAGCCGGCGCGGCACTCGGTACGATGATCGCACCCGGGGCGGGCACGGCCGCCGGGGCAGTCGCCGGTCAACAGGCCGTCTCCGAAGTCGCCAAAGGCATCGCCGGCGACGTGACTAAGACCGTTTACGACCCTATCTACGACAAGGGAAATCAGGCAGTCGCCGACGCAGAAGTGCCGGATATCAACAGCGACACGCTACGCGGAATCAAAGGCCTGATAGACGAACTGCTCGACGAAAAGATGCGGTTCAACGACCAGGCTCGAACTGGAAAGGGTAGCGATCCGTTTACTGATGGTGACACGTAATGAACGGGGATATCGACGGGGAAGATGAAGAGTACGTGAAGATTTACGTTACTGATAACACAGAGACGGAACACGATCTAACGGTCGATAAAGAGTCCGGCGAAATCGCATACCATACGCAAGACGGGTATCCGGACGATCCTACCGAGCGAACGTTAGCGGAAAGTGAACGCGTACACCAAGCCCGCAAGTTTGCTCAGTACTGTGTCTTCACTGAACGAGGTTACGACACGGTTCCGCCGACGATCCACCCGGAACGGCTCAACGCCGTCCGCGTCTCTATTGCGACGCTTTCCGAGGACAGACTTGACGATTACTTCGGCGATTTCTACCGGCAACTCCGAAGTCATCACCATGACACCGACCGCGTGATCGACGTTCCGGCCGACGCGACCGATGCCGACTCGGTGCTGTACCGCAAGAACGTCTACCTTGGCATCGATCCGGTGGAGACGGAACTCCGTGAAGGCGCTCAGGAACTGGCCGCACGACATGGGTTCGATTTCTCCGATCGGTCGATCTCGGAGAGATCGCTCGATACCGTCTCTGACGAAGAGCTTGATAGCTGGACGGCGTTCTCGCAAGACCTGGGCGAGTTAGCAGTTGAGACGGATGCTGACCTCTCCGAAGGACTCCAGATCGACTCCGTCTCCTCGTTGTACACGGCGTACCTCGACGACCGCGGCGAAGAACACGTTACTGACGCCGACGAACCGTTCGAGCGCGAGCCTGACGCGTTGCTGGAACTGCCGATGATGGACCCCGGATCGCTCGAAGCGTTTCGCGACTACCTCAATCACAACCTCTCATGCCAGATCCGGGATTGTTTCGTCCGGATGGGCCTCGAACCACCCGAGCCGTTTCGGATACTCGGATACGGCCGGTTCGAAGCCGCCGAACAGTACCGGCATCTGGAGATGTACCCTAACTACATCGACCCTGAAGAGGAACGAGCCTTCGCGTACGGATAGCTCAGCCCACCTCTGGATTTCCCATCGGGAGGGAGATACGGCAGCGCCCCTACCGAAACGCGTTTTGTCGAAAACGGGAGGCGGTCGGACGAGACGGCGATGAAGCCGTTACTCGGGCATCCCCGACATCCGGGTGAACCGCTCGTACGCCAACTCGATCGACTCGATGGCCATCCCGCGTTGGTGGCTCGCGAGGTCCGGGCCGCGCCACTTCGTGGGATACGCGTTTTTGAACTCCCAGCCCCAGGTGCTGTCGCCCTTGAAGCTGTCTTTGATCTTGATGACGAGGTTTTTCCGCGTGACCTCGCCGCTCATCACTTCCTGGATCCAGTGCCAGAACGACGTGTCCTTCGTCAGCCCTCGTTGTAACACCAGATTCGCGTGCGCGAACTGGCCGGGTAACTGGTGGACGTGGTCGTTGACCCCGCCTTCACGGTACTGGACCGTGTCCAACTCCATCGTGAGTCCCGACACTTCGGCGAAACCGGCGACGGTCTCGCCGTCTATCTCGACCTCGAAGTTATATTTCGAGTAGGGGTCGTCTTTGGCGGTGTATTCCGTCATGGTGTTCAGTTCGAAAGATGCTCAGAGGGACTCGGGTGGGTTCCGGAGGACGATGCCGCCACTGTCTCCCCGGGAGCGACCCAGTCGGTGACCGCCTTCGGACGATGGGTCGTCGTTCATCCGGTCGTTGATCTGGCTTATCTCTTCGCACCAGCGTTGGCGCTCCCGGTGTGGCATGGTCAGTACGTCGTCGCGGTCCCATCCGAAGTGATACGCTACGAACGCGACCTCCTCGTAGAGGCGGTCAGGGTCGTACAGTGGCGTCACTCCGTCGGATTTCCCGAGTCGGTCTCTACGGCTTCCTCTGTGGGTGTGGCTTCGGTGAATTTGCTTTCCGGCGACCCTCCGGCGGCGGAACCGCCGCCGAACTCCGCACGGATCTCGTCAGTCGATGCGCCGGTAGCGTCCATCCCTGTTGGCTCCATTCCACTACCGGTGTCCGAGGGTGTGGCGTGAGAGCCGCTCTCTGCGTCGATCTCGAACACTTCGCCGCAGTCCGGACAGGCCGTCTCGACCGCGTTCGTTCCCTGGTTGTTTATCCGCTCGTACATCGCCTGGAGATACTCCAGATCGGTGACGAACAGGTTTTCGATGACGCCCTCGTCCACGGTCTCCAGATCACCGAGTTCCGTGACGACCCGGCCGAGTAGGAGGACAGTCAGATAGGAGGAGTTGGACTGAACGCGCGGGTCCTTCAGCGGCTTGATCTCGTCCGCCGCGGTTGCGAGTCGGATCCGGCCCTCCTTGTGGAGTGTCCCGTCGTCGTCGACGTACCCACGCGGGAGCGTGAACTCGAACTCGGTCTGTAATGCCGCGTCGGTCATCGTCGGTCCTCCCGTCCGACGCAGGTGAGTACGACGCGTTCTGTGAGGCCTGCCGACGTAGAGGTGTGGAGATACCCCTCGTCGTCGATCCGCCACCCGTCGCCGTGTCGGTGTCGCGGTACAGTGAATTCAGGGGTCGAACCCTTCTGCGTGCCGGTCATACGTTCTTGCGGTCCATCTCGTCGAACGTGATGACGTACTGTTCGGTGGCGAGGTTAGCCTGTCCGCCCCCGGCGTGGGAGTTGAGGGTAGGCGGTTGATACTCCTTGATCCACGCTTTCGAGAACTCGAAACGGAGGACGGAATCGCCGACTTCGTTCGTGATGATGACGGCGATGTTCTTTCGAGCGTCCTCCATTTTTCCCTGTTCGACGGTTTTGCGCCAATCGTACAGGGCCTCGTTTTCCTTGTTCGCCCCTCGAACGAGGATCAGATCGTCGTACTGCGTATCGCCCCAGAGCTTCCGGTTGTGTCCGGGGTCGTTCCCTTCACGGTACTCTATCTCTTTGGTTCGCTTCGCTGGGAGCTCTACCTCGATGAATCCAGGGACGTTAACGCCGTCGAGTTCGACCTTGAATTCGGTTTGCTTGAGTGGTCCGTGTGTATCTGCCATCGTTGATCGTATGTTTTGTTTGTTAGTTCCCGTCGTTGGTTGCTACTGTCCCAGGTAGGGGTGTCTACGAATCGCCGGTGTCCTGGCTGATGCGGAAGATGACGAACTCCGCCGGCTTGACAGGCGCAACGCCGATTTCGACGATGAGACGACCGTTGTCGATGTCGTCCTGTGTCATTGTCTCTTCCCCGCACCTGACGTAGAAGGCCTCGTCGGCAGTGGACCCCTGAAGGCCGCCGTCTCGCCATACCGTCGTCAGGAAGTTCTCGACCGACTGCGTAACGCGGGCCCAGAGATCTACGTCGTTGGGTTCGAACACTGCCCATTGGGTGCCCTCGTCGATGGACTGCTCGATGAACAGGAACAGTCGTCGAACGTTCACGTATTTCCATTCGGGGTCACTCGACGTGGTCCGTGCGCCCCACAGGCGAATCCCTCGTCCCTGGAAGCTACGGATGCAGTTGACGCCTTTCGGATTGAGCACGTCCTGTTCACCCTTCGTGAGGTCGTGTTGCACTCCGAGCACGCCGCGGACGACCTCGTTCGCGGGGGCCTTGTGAACGCCGTACTCGGCGTCGCTCCGAGCGAACAGACCCGCGATGTGACCGCCAGGCGGGACGAGTTTCTCCTGGTTCGTGAACGGATCCTTCACCGACACCCACGGGTAGTAGTAGGCGGCATACGACGAGTCGACCGGGGTTTCGATCTCCGAGATGGGGCCAGCGGTCTGGGGTGCCTGCAGGACCGCGAACCGTTCGCCCATGTTCTCACAGTGAGCGACCAGCGATTCAGTCAGGCCCTTGATATCGTTTTCGTCCGGGACACAGACGATCGAAATGCCGTCGAGTTTCTTGAATCCGGCAAGTCCGGTGCGCATCCCGGGTTTCTCAGTCCCCTCGTAGTCGCTCAGAGTGACATCCTCGTCAGGTTCGGACTGTTTCGCTTCCGCGGGGTCCGAGATCACCTCGACGTCGACCTCTTCTTCTCCAGACCGGATCTCCTCGAGGCTCTCCACCAGGTCGTCTTTGGATTGGCTTCCGTCGATATCGAACGACCCGGCGATCGACTGTAGCTCGTTGTACGCCAACTCGTCGACGTCCTCGGGGATGTAGACGACTGAGTCGTCCTCCTCTTGCACTTCGAGCACGCCGCCGTCCGAGACTTCCTCGACGGTGTCCCGGTTTAGCCACGTGAGCCCCTCGACGGGGACGCCGTCGTCGACCTTGTTCAGATCGACGAGAACGGAACTCGCGAGTTGCTTCTCGTAGAACTGGCTGGACTCCGGTTCCGTCGAGAGGTCGTCGTATATCTCTTCGGCGTATGGTGCGGGGTCGGGTTTGTTCGAACTGGGCTTACTAACCTCCTCTAAGTCGCACGACCAGTACCGAACCGTCAGTCGGAAGTGTCCGCTCTCCTCCGCTTCGACGATCGTCGCGATGGAGTTGCCCCACTCACCGGGTCCGTTCGCTTCGACTTCGATCACGTCGTTTAGGTCCTCGTCGACCAGCGTCGCCGTCGCGGTGTCGGTCGGTTCGGCAGCAGTAACGCGACCGATGTAACATCGGCTTCCACCGTTCTTGAAGAACCCGTCGACGGCGGCGTCTAGATCCGACGACGACGGGCTCGAACCGTACATCCGTTCGAACTCCGCGAAGCTCGTTACGAGCCGCGGTTCAACGGGACCGCGTTCAGTCTCACCGAGGAATCCGGCCGTACTCGTGCTCACGCCTTCGACGGATTTGGATCCGCTGTCTACCTCTTCAACATAAACGCCTGGGGATTGGTATTCTGGCATTGATCTGCTTGCCTCCAATATCTGATCTACGTGAACCAAATTTTAGGTGTTATAATATAAAACTTATCTATCAAAGACAAATACATGAGGGTAAATGTGAGAGTATTGAACAGAAGTTGGATCGGATCAAAGTTCGGTCTGAGAGAGCACTGCCGCGTTACTCGTCGGGAATGACGCCGACCAGGATCTCCAGCGAGTCCGCGGCCTCGCAAACCTGGTCGTGTGCGTCCGCTAGTTCGAGTACGGGTTCGCCGTCCTCGACGACGGTCTGTAGTTCGGACACTGCTTTGAGATACTGTTCGAGACTGTCCTCGGTCGTGTTCTCGTCGAGACACTCGCCGAGGTCGATCAGTTGATCGAGTACCGTCCGGACGTGGCGACGATACGACTCCTCGCGAGCGTCGAACGACTGTAGTTCTTCGTGGGAGAGTTCGACGATCTCGCGAGCGAGACGGCTGCCGTCTCCAGTGTGATCTTCTAACCGCTCGGCCAGCGCTTCGAAAAACCGGATGCGGTCCTTTATCGTTTTGCGCATTACGTACCGCGTTAGGGCCGCTCGGTCCCGTTTGATCTCTTTCATCTCTTCTTCCAGGAACGTGAGCCTGTCGCTGATGCCGACGATGTCTTCCGGAATGTCGTCGGACGCCTGGTCGACCGGTGTTTGATGGGGGTTTTCAGTGTCAGTGACGTGCTCGACGAGTAACCCGAACAGTAGTTCCGCGTCGTACACGAACGGGCGTGCCGTCGCATCCTCCCCGACTCCCCAGGTGCCGTCGGGATTCCGTTCGAACGACCCGAGAAACACCGCCGGGTCCTCGTCGTCGGTCGAAGCGGAACGATGTCGTTCGTGGAACCGCTCGATGGCGCGTCGAGCCAACGCCTCTCGGTCAACCCCGTCGTCCCCGATACGCGGTAGCTCGACGTCCGGGACGTCGATGGTGTTTTCCGGCGGTGACTCCTGGTACGTCAACTCGAACACTTCGACGACGCGGTTCGGTGTGGCACTTTCGTCCGCGGCTTCGGTGGTATCGGGAACCGGAACCGTCTCCATCGCGACCTCGTTGTATCGTAGATACAGGTGAACCTCGTTGCCGGAGGGAGACGGAAGAGATTTCGTCGCTACCTGTTCGACGACGATCGGTCGACCGTTCCCGTCCAGCGCGAGGCCCGGTTCGATCGTCACGTCGAGGCCGTCGTCGGTTTCCGTGATCGACTGGACGCCTAACCCCTGTAGGATCCCGCTTCCGGTAACGAGTCGCGTGATAGTCTGAAGACGTTCCGCGTGATACTCCTGCTCGGCTTCCATGTCGCGAGGAGTCATCAGTTTGCCCTTGAAAAAGCGGTTCTTCTCGAACTGAGACAGATAACCCCCGTCGCTGTCACTGTAGTCTGAGTGTGGCTCCATAGTCGGTTAGTCTGCTTCGTTATGTTTTGTTTGATCTTAAATATTATTCGCTCGGGCGGGAGTTTGAAGTCACGAACGGCTGCCGAAACTCGTCGTTCTCTGCGGTACCATCGTTCAGAAACGGTCAGCAGTCCCGGTTCGATGCACTCGTGTCGGACACACCTATCGGTCTGTCCCCCTAACCAGACTCCTCCGTGAACTCCGCGGACGAGATACCGTCGGAATCACCCCCCGCTAGGAACTCGAACCGCGCGCCGCCGGCCTCGCTCTCTGCGATCCGTAACTTCCAGTCGTGGGCTTCGGCGATGGACTTGACGATACTCAGTCCCAGACCCGTACCGCCCCGAGCGTTCGTGTATCCGCGTTCGAGCACCTGTGAGCGTTCTGACTCGGGGATTCCGGGACCGTCGTCTTCCACGTAGAACCCCTCCTGTCCGTCGAGTCGGCCGACGCGAACGGTCAGGTCGTCTGCGGTGACATCACACCCTCTAGTTCGGCGGGACGCTCGGTCCGAACGGTTGCCGTGTCTCGGGGTGTACCCGCCGTATTTTCCGCCGTCTGCGGCGTTGGGGTATCCTTTTCGGTCGGGACCGCGTCCCCGGTCGCGGTCGTCTCTCCCGACTTCGGTCGTCTCGGCGTCGCGGTCGTGCCCGTCGCCGACCTTGTCCTCGACGCTATCGCCGGTTTCCGTCCAGTTGCTCGTGGAACCGCGTTCCACGGAGTCGCCGGTCAGTGTCTTGCTGGTAGTCGAACCGTGCTCGACGCTGTTCTGGAACAGGTTCTCGAACAGTTCCTGCAGTCGTGTGGGGTCAGCCCACAGCGTCTCGATGTCCTCCACCGCTAGCGACCCGTCCGGAACACCGGCGGTCCGTGCCGCGGCCTCGGCGACAGGTTTCACGGCGACCGATTCCGCGTCGTCGACCTGTCGGCCCCGTCGAGCGAGCGTGAGCAGGTCGTCGACGATGGTCTCGATCCGCTCGTGCGAGCGGCGTATCTTCCGGATCGCCTCGTCGTCGTCGACCTGTCGTGCGACCTCCTCGGTGTATCCCTGGGCGATAGAAAGGGGGTTTCTGATGTCGTGGCTGACAACGCCGGCGAACTCGTCCAGATATTCGTTCTGGCGTTCGAGCCGTTCCGTCTTTTCGGCTATCTCCCGCTGTTTCTCGACTTCCTCCGTGACGTCCCGAAGGTGGACCAGAGTCCCGATTCTGATCCCCCGCTTCCGTATGGGCGGGAGAGACACCGTCACGAATCGACCGTCGTTCAGTTCCGCGGTCGTCTCCTCGCTCCGTTCCACCGCTTCGACGAGGTCGGGCCACTCGGAGAAGCCGTTCGAGACCGTCTTGCCGAGCACGTCGTCGGTCACGTCGAACATCTCTTTGGCAGCGTCGTTAACCGTCGCGACGACCTCGTCGTTGTTGAGCGCGATCACCCCGTCCTCGATGGTGTTTATCGTTGTCTCGCGAGCAATCGGGACGATCTCCAGCAGGTCGTGGTAGTAGAGCGCGTACAGAGTTATCAGTCCGGTCAGGGCGAACCCGATAGGCGTCAGTTCGGCCGCGGACTCAACGATCCCGGCGTTGCCAGCCTGATTGACGAGAAGCGGCGGGAGCAGCGCAGCGACGAGCATCCCCGCCTGCCGTCGGTAGAGCCGGTTTCGCTCGGCGGCGCGAACGATGAGAGCGGCGAGCGAGAGCAGACTGAGACCGTAGCCGTACACGTCGAACGCGCTGTACCACGGTTCCGGGTCGTCGACGATCAACGGCGACGCCGACTGAGCGCCGGCTAACAGAGAGTACGTACCTTCGACCCCAAACGCCGCACCGATCACGAGAAACGGCGCGGCGAGCAGATAGATGCGGCGACCATCGACGACCCGTTCGTAGTTGGTGAAGTGCGCGATGAAGTAGACCCACCCGACGATGATCAGCCCCGACGTGACCACCGACAGCGCTTCGGCGGCGAGATGGAAGGCGACAGTCGGCACGAGAAGTTCGAAAACGGCGTCGATAGAGGTGCCGGCGATGCCGAGCGCCGAGACCGTCAGCCCGTCGGCCATCGGCGCGTCCCGCCGGTGTGAGACACGAGCGACCGCGACACCGGTCACCGCGGCGAGCATGAAGACGGCTGTCAACCCCGCCGTGGTACTCATTTGTGACGTACTGTTAGAGGAGAGGTGAAAAACCATCGGGAAAGGACGGGGCCTCGTTCGTCCGCTGTCGTCGTCTCGACTCTCTCACTCGCGTACCTGAGACGCGCACTGAGCTGTCTTCTGGCCGAGCGTTTACAACCCCGCCCGGAGAACACGGATCCGAATGGAGGGCGTCCTCTGGTATCTGCTCGCGAGTTCCCGCGGCGGCCCCACGAGAGTTCGCGTCCTCCGGCGACTCGACGAACAACCGAGCAACGCGAACCAGTTGGCCGAGCAGTTGGACATGGATTACACGACTATCCGCCACCACCTCGACGTCCTGATGGAGAACAACGTCGTCGATAAGGCTGGTGACGAGTACGCGGCGGTGTACATGCCGACCGACCAGGTCAGAGCCAACTGGGAAACGGTCGAGGAGATATTCGATACGGTCGACGGGGAGGACAGCTGATCATGGACGAACTTTGGACAGAACATAAACCGGCGAACTACCAATGGAGGCACGATGGAGATCTGGATACACGCGGTTAGGGGCGCCGCAGCGGCGAATTTACTCCTGCTCGTCGCGCTCGGGTCCGTCTGGCTCCGGGGGTACCGACAGCACGGGGCGCGGCACACGCTCGGCCTCCTGGTGTTCGCCGGCTTCCTCCTGGTCGAAAACGTCCTGTGGCTGTACTTCTACGTCTTTCACTCCTCGTTCGTCGGCTGGTTCGGTTCCGTGGGGACGGATGTCCAGATCGGAATCACCCTCCTCTGCGGACTGGAACTGCTTGCTCTGCTCGTTCTTACCCGCATTACCTGGGCCTGACCGCCGGCGTTCGAGAGACGCGATCGTCACGGTACGCTGACGGCCGACCGCCGCCGAACCCTGGACGAATTTTGGACGCAGTTCGGAAAATCCTCATTTAGCGGACAGGCGACCTCTGACGTATGCGCTGGACACGACGCGCTCTGCTCGGAACGGCAGCAACGACCGTCGTAGTCGCCGGATGCCTCGGCGACGACGACGAAACGGACGGCGGCGACGAAACGACGGAGAGAGGACCGTACGCGCGGGGAACGGACGACGAGACGACTGGCCCGGAGTCGGCCGAAGACGAGACGACCGGCTCCTCGAACGCGACTGTTGCGGTTCGCGCACACGAGGAGTTGGGGGACATCCTCGTCGGGCCGGACGGCATGACGCTGTACAACTTCGAACAGGACACGCAAGGGGCGGGGGAAAGCACCTGCTACGACGGCTGTGCGGAGAGTTGGCCGCCGCTTACGGTCGAGAGCGACCCGAGCCCGGGCAACGGCGTGTCGGCCGCTCTCACGACGTTCGAGCGTGACGACGGGTCGACGCAGGTGTCCGCCAACGGCTGGCCGCTGTACTACTTCGCACCGGACGAGGAGCCGGGTGACGCGAACGGACACGGCGCAAACGATGTCTGGTGGGCGTTACGTCCGGACGGGAGCCTCGTCAAACCGGACGAGTGAGAACGGCTCGGGGGTCCAGCCGGTGGCCTCATACTGTCGGACGTAACTGTTTCAGATATTTCGCGGGAACGTCTCCGCGAAATTCTTCACTGACTTCCGTCCGTCAGTATCAAAAGCGCGGCGGCCGGCCCGTCGTCGTCAGTCCTGCGTCGCGGGCGGCCCCTCCGTCGCCTCGGAGCGAACCGGGCCGGTGTGGATGCGTTCCGCCCAGACGTACAGCATGCTGGGGAGAACGAACACGCTCACGACGAACGACGTGAGCAGTGCGAGGACGACGAGCGTCCCGAAGCTCTGGAACTGCGGGCTCGGATGCAGTATCAGCGTCGCGAACGCCCCGACGGAAGTGAGCGTGCTACCGAGGAGCGCGCCCCCGGTACCGGTGACAGCGGTCCGGATGGCGTCGTAAGCGTCGCGGCCTCGCTCCAGTTCGTGTGCGAATCGGTCGCTGATGTGGATGCTGTAGTCGATGCCGAGCCCGATGACGAGACTTATCAGCAACGCGGTGAGCAGGGTCAGCGGAACGTCGAGAACGTACATCCCCCCGATGACAAGCGCGGTGACTAGGACGATGGGGACGACGGTGAGCGCGCCGAGCGATGCGCTGCCGGTCGCGAGCCGGTAGATGATCGTCAGTACGACAAACACCGCGCCGAGCGCGAGGACGATCGTCTCCAGAATGTTCTCGGCTATCTGGAACGAGATGGTGTCGTTGATAGTCGCCGATCCGACCGCGGTCGCGCTGACGCCATCGCTCTCGTCGGCGACGTCTGCGACGTCGTACATCGCGTCGGCCTGGTCGTCGAACGTGGCCGCCGAATCGATGGGGACGATAACGCGCAGCGAACGGTACTCGCCGTCCGTCCGCTCGATCACCAGTCCGGCCCGGTCCGGGGCGGTCTCGTACAGCGCGTCGTACACGGCCTCGACGTTCCTGTCGGGGACGCCGTCGCCGTCGGTATCGCTCTCGTGGTAGAGTTCGGCGAACTCGTCGTCCCGGGCGGCGGCCTCCTGCATGACGGAGAGGGGCGAGACGAACGGGGCGGTCCCTCCCTGCTCGAAGACGACGTCGGTGTCTCGTGCCGCCTGTTGACTCTCGTGTACGCGTTCTAACGCCTTCGGCGCGGTTACGTCGCCTTCGATGAGTATCTGTGACTGTCTGCGCTGGCTCTCGTCGGCCTCGCGGTACTGGTCGTCCACGTAGCTCGATCGCTTTTCGTACGCTGCCTGGTCCCAGCCGAGCGGGCCGGGGAGGTCCTGTTTCCACTCGGCCACTTCGTCGGTCTGTTGCTGGAAGCTCTGCCTGTCGAGCGACGTCCAGGTGGCGGCCCCGGCGGTCCCGGCGACCAGCGCCAGCACGATGACGACGGGAGCCGCCTTCCGCGCTAGCGTCGCGCCGCTAGCGAGGAACGGCCCGACTATGCTGCCGCGGCCCAGCGCGCGCTTGTGCCGGTCGATACCGAACCGTTCGAGCAGACCGTCCGCGCTCACCTTGAGCGCGGGAACGATCGTCACGAAGATGACGAACGCCGAGACGACGCCCATCGTGATTCCGATGCTCAGGTTCCGGATGCTCGGCCACGCGGCCGTCACGTTCGAGAGGAACCCGATAGCGGCCGTGACGGTAACGAGCGCGAGCGCAACGGCGACGGCCCGTAGCGACCGGGCCATCGGACGTCTGATGCCTTCGTCCTCGCCGCGTTCCTCGCGGTAGCGCTGGAACACGTGGAGGCCGAAGTCGATGCTCAGCCCCACGATGAGAACCGGGCCGATGACCAGCGTCATGCCGGCCGACACCTTCAGCCAGCCGAGGATTCCGAACATCCAGACCAGCGAGAGGATCACGCCGGTAAATCCGATGATCACGTCGACCAGGTCGCGGTAGGAGAACGCGAGAACGGCCAGGATGAGCGCCAGCGCGACCGGGAGTATCAGCTCAGCGGTGTTCGTAAACTGGTGTTCGCTGTAGTCGGCGAAAGCGTTCTGTCCGAGGGTGAAGTACTCGGGGGAATCGCGCGATTCCGCCTCGTCGTAGAGGGCTTTCTGCGCCGCCGCGACGGTGGAATCGTCGTCCTCACCGCCGACCGTCTGGTCGAACCGGAACAGGATGCGCGTGCTCTCGGCGCTCGGGGTTCCCGGTTCGTAGTCGTTCGGCAGCAGGCGAAGCGCGGACGAATCCTCGGAGAGCGTCGCCGAGACGACCCGACGAACTTCGTCTTCGTCCATCGATTCGAGGGTTTCTCTCTGCGTCGCGAGGCTCGCGTTGGGGTCCTCTGCGGCCCGCTTGGCGACGATAGTCGCAACACTGACACTTCCCTCGTCGGTCGCGAGCGCGGTACTCACCGAATCGTTCTCCTGCACCGACTGCTGGTACCGGAGCGACCCGATCAGCGACTCCTTCGACAGGGCGTTTCCGTTCTCGTCCCTGACGTAGACCGACGAAACGGTGACGTTCTCGTTTCCGGGTTGATCGTAGTTATCCTGAATGTACTCCCCCTTCTGCATGATCTCGGTGTCGTTGAACGCGTCGGCGTCTCCCGCCTCGCTCTGAGTCTGGAGGTCGGTCATTCCCACGGCCATCACGCCCGTGAGAGCCAGCATCAACAGGATGACGATCCGGTTGTGCGTCGTGACGAAGTCGACGATCTTGTCGAATGCACCCCCCATTATCGCCCTCCATCGGTCTCTTGCGAGGCGGTCAGCGATCTGTGCCTCCGGTACCCGTTCCCGGGCCGGCATCGACGCCGATCGTTCTCGTTCCGTCGATACGTTCGTTCCCTCGGAGAATATCTCCGCGGAGACGTACGGTTTCGGCTCACAGCATAGCAGTCCCCCGGCTACTTAAAAAAACGGGCGTCACGGTTGCAGAGATTGAAACTGTGAGGCGGACTGGTAAAACGGCCGTTCTCAGCCGCTAGATGAGCCGAAAACGTCTCCGATCGCTGTCAACCGCTCCGCGATGCGGTCAGCCCACAGCACGCTCAGACAGCACGACCACAGTATCGCCGTGGCGGTCGGCGAGTGTCCGGACAGCACCACGCCGTGGAACGCATCGCTGACGGGGTACAGCACGGGGATACCCGTAGGCGTCGTCGCGTCGACGGCGAGGTGGGAGGCGTAGCCGATGGCCGTGGCCCCGCCGGCCCGGCGGTCGGCGACGATCCACGTCAGCGTCGCCGTGACCGCAAGCGCAAGCCCCGTGTGAGTGAGACCTCGGTGGACGAGCGGGAAGTCAAAGGCCGCGGGGAAGAGGAAGTCGGCGTCCGCCAGCAGCCCGCCGACGAGGCCCGCCTTCGGCGCATCGAACAGTCGCGCGCCGAGGGTGTACCCGATGACCGCGTGCGTGGCGATGGCGACGGCGAGGAAGACAGCGTGGCCGCCGGGGTAGGTCAGACCGAGCGTCACGGTCGGATATCTATCCGAGAAACCATACCTTTTCTGCCACCTCCGACGGACGTTTTTTACCGGTCTGACTCCTTCCATCGTACCGCACCCTATGGCTTCGCCCCCGCCTCGCGTGACCGTCCTGTCGAGCGACCTCGTCACGCGCTGTCGCGCCGCCCAGGTCCGTGACGCCCTGAGCTACGCCAACCCCGACGCGCTCTTGCTTTCAGACCCCGGCGCGCTGGTTCGCCTCCGAGCGGCGACACCGGATCTGGTCGAGGAGTTCGGGCCGCTTCTCGTCCCCGGCGACGCGAATCGCGGCGACCCGGCACACCACCGGATCCGCGGCGTCGACCTCGTCGTGCCGACGACGGACGAGGGGCTAGCCGAGGTCGAAGCGCTCGAATCTGCCGGGACGGTCGACCCGTCGACGGAGACGTACGTCATTAGCGACCGTCTCGACGTCTCCGTTCGCCCGACGAGCCTCGAGGCCACGCTTTCCGGCGTTACGACGTACCGCGAATCGCTCGCACCTGACGCGCTCGGCGGGTCGTACACCCACGTTTCGACGGCCGCACCGGTCGACTACTACCGCGAGTGGGACGGCCTCACTGTCGCCGGCGCTGGGCCGGACGCCGACAGCGTAGCGACCGGGACGGGACGCGGAGGCACGGAGATACCGACGCTGCAGTTTCACTCGGACGGGACGGTCTGTTCGACCGCCATCGCAACGACGCGGCTCGGCCTTCGGGCGCTCTCCGGTGTCGGCGAGACGACCGCGGGGCGGCTCCGCGAGGCGGGGTACGCCGACCCCGAGGCGGTCGCGGAGGCTCAGCCCGCCGACCTGCTCGACGTTTCAGGGGTCGGACGGGAGTCCGCGGAGACGATCTGTGACCACGCCCGGGCGCTAGAGGCCGGCGAGGTCGTCCGCTACGGCGACGAGTACGTCCCGGACCGCGAACCGGTGTTTATCGACATCGAAACGGACGGACTGACGCCGACGGTCGTCTGGCTGATCGGCGTTCTCGACCGCGAGGGCGAGGAGACGTACATGTCCTTCCTGAACCGCGACCCCGACGACCCGGGCCGGGCCGTGGAAGCGTTCGTCTCGTGGTACGCGGCCAACGCTCGCGGGCGTCCGGTCGTCGCCTACAACGGCCTCTCCTTCGACTTCCCGACGGTCGCCGACCACGTCGAACGACACTGTCCCGAGCACCTCGACGACTGGGAGAGTACCTACACGTTCGACCCGTACTACTGGGCGGTCCGCCAGGATAACGCCGTGTTTCCGGGGCGCACGAACAAACTCGGCGACGTCGCGGCGGCGCTCGGCTGGGAGACCGACGACACCGGACTCACCGGCGCGGCGGTCGGCCGCGCGTACCGACAGTGGATGCGAGAGCGCACGGCCGAGGCCGAACCGGACTGGGAGCGTCACGAACGGTACTGCGAGGACGACGTCCGCTCTCTCGCGTTCGTATACGACGCCCTCACGGCCGCTGGCGGGAGCTCTCAGCAGAGGACTTCGTCGAGCCACTCCGGGTCGGCGACCGGTGACGACACCTCGCAAGGAACACTCACGGACTTCTGATATGACAGATGACAACGCGACCGCGGAGGACGAGACAGCGGGATGGAGCGAGCGGGTCGACGTGCTCTCCCCGGAGCGGCTCCGCGACCGATTCCCCGAGTACGAGGGCCAGATCGCCCACACGGCGGCCCAGACCGCCGAAGACGCCGACTACGTGGACGCCGCGTCCGTCCTCGGCGACGCGCTGGCGGCGGAACTCGGCCACGACCTGTACGAGCACCAGGCCGAGGCGATAGAGCGGTTACTCGACGGCGAGAACGTCGCCGTCGCGACGGCCACGTCGTCCGGGAAGACGTTCGTCTACGCGCTGTACTTCGCGCTCCTGAAGCGGGAGAACCCGGACGCGCGGGCGCTGTTCTGCTTCCCGACGAAGGCGCTCTCCCGCGACCAGGAGGGGGCGCTGAACGACCTCTACGGCGATCTCGGGCTGGACGTCACCGTCGCGGTGTACGACGGCGACACCCCGCGGGACCGCCGCCGAGCGATCCGCGAGAGCGCGGACGTGATCGTCTCTAACTTCGCCGGGATCAACGTCTACCTCGGCCACCACCGGAAGTGGCGCGACTGCTTGGCGAACTGCGAACTCCTCGCCGTCGACGAGTCGCACTCCTACACGGGGGTTCACGGGATGCACGTGGCGTGGACGCTCCGTCGCCTCCGGCGCGTTCTCGACTACTACGGGAGCGACCCGAGTCTCGTCTGTACGACGGCGACCATCGGCAACCCGGCCGACCACGCCGAGGCGCTCACCGGCGAACCGTTCTCGGTCGTCGACGAGGACGGCAGTCCGCACGGGCGCCGGGAGATAGTGTTCTGGGACCCGCCGTTCGACGAGGACCCGGCCGAGGAGTACGACATCGAGGAGTTCCTCGGCGCGAAACGCAGCGCCAACAGCGAGGCGAGCGACGTGCTTGCCCATCTCGGCCTGAACGGGGTACAGACCCTGCTGTTCGCTCGCTCCCGGCAAGGGACGGAACTCGCAGCGAAGGCGGCGGAGCGCGCCGCGGGCGACCACCCGGCGGGCGGCTACCTCTCGGTCGAACCGTACCACGCGGGCCACGGGAAAGAGAGCAGGCGAAGCACCGAGTACCGCCTCAAGTCGGGCGACCTCGACGGCGTCGTCTCGACGAACGCGCTGGAACTCGGCATCGACGTCGGCTCCGTCGATGCCGCGGTCGTCGCGGGCTACCCCGGCACGCGACAGTCCTTCTGGCAGCAGGTCGGGCGGGCGGGGCGCGGAACGGCGGACGCGCTCGCGGTGCTTGTCGCCCGCGCCGACGCCATCGACCAGTACGTGCTGGACAACCCCGACTACCTGCTCGGCGACGCGATGGAGGACGCGGTAGTCGACCTGGAGAACAACGCGGTGTACGCGAGACACCTGCTCTGTGCGGCCGACGAACTGCCGCTCACCCGCAATGATTCCCGGTGGTTCGACGGCGAGGACCGACTGGAACGCGGCGTCGAGATGTGGAAAGACGCCGGCCGGTTCGTCGGTCACCTCGACCACGGCGTCCAGTACGACGGCCCGCCGCGCCCACAAGCCGACATCTCGATGTACGCCACCTCCGGCGAGCAGTTCGACGTCCGCTGCGAGGACGGCGAGATAGAGATGGAGCCGATAGACCGCGAACGGGCCTACCGCGACTTCCATCCGGGCGCGCTGACGCTCCACGACGGCACCGAGTACGAGGTGGTGGAACTCGAAGAGGACGTTCCCCGCCCGTACGTCACCGTCCGGGAGGCCCGGACCAACGAGTACACGCGGACGCTCTCCGAGAAGTCCGTTTCGGACCTCGACCGCCGGCGGGAGCGCGACCTCGGCGGCGGGTTCACGCTCTGTTTCGGGACGGGCACCGTCTCGATCCACTACAGCCACTACAAGCGGATCGAAATCGAGACAGGTCGGACGAAGGGTGCGCCCGAACCGACCGGCCTGCCCCCGATCGAATTGCGGACGCAACTGATGTGGGTCGAGACGCCGCGCTCGCTGTTCGAGACGGTCGTCGAGGACGTTCCCGACGAACTGCTCGCCGAACCGTCAGCGTCCGCGTCGCTCGGGACGAAAGAGTGGACGTTCCTCGGCGGCCTCCACGGGGCCGAACACGCGATGATCAAGCTCGCACCGCTGGAACTGCGGATGGACAAGGGGGACATGGGCGGTCTGAGCATCAATCGCCACCCCGAGACCGACGCGCCGACGTGGTTCATCCACGACACGGTCGAGGGGGGCATCGGATTCGCGAAGGGGATCTACGAGAACGTCGAGTCGGTGCTAGAGCGGACGCGCGAACGTGTCGCCGACTGCGACTGCGGCGGCGTCAACGGCTGCCCGGCGTGTCTCATGGACGTGCAGTGCGGCAACGGCAACGAACCGCTGCACGCGCCGGCGACGGTTCGGATCGTCGACGCGGTACTCGACCAGTTCGACTGAACGTGCGACCCGCTGAATACATATAGCCCCCGCCGAACGGGCGGAGATATGATTGTAGCCATGGACCCCATACCGAAAGGGACCGTTCGTCGTAATAGACAATGAACGCTGACCAAACCACCCCCGTCGAACGCGTCGCCGAGACCGAGTCCGCAACCGAAGCCGTCGTCATCGCCACTGCCGAAGCGACAGACGCCGACCCGCTGGAACTTGACCCCCTCTTCGACACCATCGACCCGGACGCGCTAAACCGACTCTTCGAGTCGAGCGACGACGGGAGTGACCGGCCTAGCGGTCGTATCGAGTTCACCTACGCCGGCTGTGACGTGTCAGTGTACGCCGACCGGCGCGTCGTCGTCTCCCCGACGCCGGCACCGACGGCATCCGCGACGCAGACGGCGACCTCCGACTGATCGCGTTCTCCTACGAGACACTCTCTTCCCCGCAGATGCTTCCGTTTCCTGCTCCCAAACGGTCGCTCGACCGCACCGGGGGAGTCAGTCCGACGACTCGCCGCCGTCCGCGAGCATCGTCTCCCGCTGTTCTTCGAGCCACTCCCACTCGCGCGTCTTGAGGCCGCGCTCGGCCAAGTTCCACGGGTCGCCGCTGTCGATGCGAGCGCCTTCGAGCCACGACACGACGATGTTCCAGACGAAGATCAGTTGGCCGACCGCCAGGATGAACGCGCCGAGGGTCGCCGCCTGGTGCAGGTCGATGAAGTAGGTCTGCGGGCCGACGGACAGGTTGTAGGTGGCGTACCGGCGCGGCATTCCGCCGTAGCCGAGGAGGACCATGGGGAAAAACGTGAGGTTGGTCCCGACCATCGTGAGCCAGAAGTGCCACTTCGCAAGCGTGCGCTGGTACCACCTGCCCGTTACGAGGGGGAACCAGTAGTAGATGCCGGCGAACACGGCGAAGGCGATGGCACCCATGATGACGTAGTGGAAGTGCGCGACGACGTGGTACGTGTCGTGGAGCACGAGGTCGACCGGGATCGCCGCCTCGAACACGCCGGTGACGCCGCCGATGATGAAGTTCGCCACGAAGCCGATACAGAACAGCATCGGCGCTCGCAGTCGCAACGCACCGTTCCACATCGTCGCGATCCAGTTGAACGTCTTGACCGCGCTCGGGATGGCGATGGCGATGGAAACCGCCATGAAGCTAGCCCGGAGCCGGGGGTCGATACCCGTCGCGAACATGTGGTGAGCCCAGACGCCGAACGAGAGGACGCCGAGCGCCAGCGTCGAGTAGACGACGTATTTGAACCCGAACAGCTTCCGTCCCGCGAACCGCGGGAGGACGTAGCTGATGATCCCCATCGGCGGGAGGACGAGGATGTACACTTCGGGATGTCCGAAGAACCAGAACAGGTGTTGCCAGAGGATAGTGCCGCCGCCGTCCACGGCGAAGAACGTCGTCCCGAAGTTCCGGTCCAGCAGGAGCATGACGAGCGCGCTCCCGAGGAGCGGGAACGCGAAGATGATCTGCCCGGACTGGACCAGCACGGTCCACGAGACCATGTCGAGGTTGCTCCAGCCGACCTCCTCGCCTCGCTCGGTGAAGATGGTCGCGACGAAGTTGATCGCACCCATCGTCGCGGAGACGCCGGTAAGATGCAAGCCGAGGATCATCAGGTCGACCCCGGGGTTCGTCTGCTCGACCGACAGCGGCGGGTAGATAGTCCAGGCGGTCTGAGCGCCCTCGACAGCCCCGAACGGTTCCAGCAGGATACCGCCCCAGATCAACAGCGCTCCCGGCGGCAACAGCCAGAAGGCGATGGCGTTGATCCGGGGGAACGCCATGTCGTCCGCGCCGATGAGAAGCGGGATCAGGTAGTTCGAGAACGCCGCGAGGATCGGCGTCCCGAACAGGAACAGCATCGTGATGCCGTGACTCGTCAGCAAGACGTTGTACGTGGACGTGGTGACGATGTCGGAGGTCGGCGTCATCAGTTCCGTCCGCATCAGGAGGACTGCGAGGCCGCCCCACGCGAACGAGAGGATCGCAAAGACCCCGTAGAGGATC
Source organism: Halostella sp. PRR32 (assembly GCF_034808085.1). Classification (NCBI taxonomy): domain Archaea; kingdom Methanobacteriati; phylum Methanobacteriota; class Halobacteria; order Halobacteriales; family Natronoarchaeaceae; genus Halostella; species Halostella sp. PRR32. The sequence goes on along the minus strand of NZ_JAXHGL010000001.1, from coordinate 593,539 downwards.
CCGATGTCCTTGTGGTCGACCGTCGTCAGCCACCGGACGAGGCCGCCGGGTTTCTCCGCGTGACCGTAGTCTCCTTCGGTTCCTGTCTGGCCCGACCCCGCCGGTACGTACGAACGACGCCCTTCGAGCGTAGAAACCCACCGGCCGACGGTGAGAAGGACCAGAGCCATCACCCCCGTCAACACCAACTGAGCCGTTCCGTTAGCCATGCCGGGGGTTTAGTTCGATCCGGAAAAGGAGTTATCCGTCACATGTTCGGTTTGGTTTTTTACGTGCTTCGGCAGGCTAGCCGTCAGAACAGTCGGACGGCGACGACCGCGGCGAACCCCGTGGCCCCGAGTGCCGCGAGTCCGTCGCCCATGCCCGATAGGACCCCTGTGACGGGGTCACCTCCGAGAAGCGGTCCGAGAACCTGTAGGGCGACGCCCGCGGCAAGAGCGGCGACGACTGCCGCCGCCGCAGCATCGCTCCCGGGGAACTTACCGTCGGTGTGCGGGTAGAACAGGAGGACGAATCCGACGACAGTCAGGCTGAGAAACCCCGCCAGCATCGCATCGACGTGGGCCGTGCGGAGCGCGGCGAGCGGTCCGGCGCGGGTCGCCATCCCGACGCCGAGGCCGGCTCCGACAGCGCCGAACGCCGCCCCCGCACCGATGCCGTAGAAGCCGACGAACGACCGCGAGGTCCTGACGAAGAGGGTCCCGACGATGACGGCCCAGCCGAGCAGTCCGACGGCCTGGGCCGCGGCCGCGAGGCGAAAGTCGGCCCCGCCCCAGAGGTGGACCGCGAGCATCCCCGGCCCGACGGCAGCGGCGGGGAGTGTCACGGCGACGACTGCCGTCGGCGGATCGGCGCTGCAAAACCCCGGAAGCAGGCGCGTCCCGAGCGCGACGATCAGCAGGCCGGCGGTGCCTGCGGCAAACAGGTGGGTGGTCCGCGGGTCGGTGCCGACCGCTCCGTCAGTCGTCGCCGCGAGTAGCCCTGCGGTCCCGACGAGCAGGTAGGTAAGGGCGACCCCGACGAACGGGAGCGCGAACCGGGCGCTCCAGCGGTCCTCCCCCGACCCCCACCGCTCGAAACGTGTCAGTTCCGGGCCGACCGTCCACAGCAGGCCGCCGAGAAAGAGGACGACGCCGAGCGTCCATGCTGCGCTTCCCGCGACGCCGACGACGCGTGGAGTCAAGCCGGCCCGCGCGCCGACCAGCGCTATCGCGCCGCCAGCGGCGAGCGGCAAGTGGACTGCCGGGACGGACGCGGACGCCAGCGTTCGCCCGGCGAACGACGGGATCAACAGGTACGCCTTCCCGAAGACGACGGGCAAGACGAACCCCAGTAGCGCGGCGGCCACCTCTACCCCATGGTCCGCGCCGAGGAGCACACCGATCCGCCAACAGGCGAACCCGACGGCGCTCGCGGCCACGTAGCGTCGTGTCCAGCGGTCGATGCTCCGATTCATCGGCGGATGCAGACACGAGCGTTCTGGGACTGGTTCGCGGTCATCGTCCGCGGGCTACGCGGCCCCGCCCGGTAACCTCGTCCGAGAACATGTTCGGCCCGGTCAGTCGTCTGTGGGCGCGACGTCCGACTCCGTCGGGTCGACCACGCCCTCCGCCCAGGTTCCCCTGAGGAAATAGAGGGCAGCGATAGCGGCCATCAGCGCGTTCGCGGCGGCAACGCCGTACCAGACGCCGGTCGCGCCGAGGTCGAGAGGGCCGACGAGCGCGTACGCGAGCGTCGCCCGGAAGACGATGAATCCGAGGAAGGCAAACACCATCGCGATGCGCGTGCTCCCGCTCCCGCGGAAACCGCCCTGGACGACGTAGAAGACGCCGAGAAAGACGAACGACGCGCCGACGATCCGGAGGTAGTCGGCACCGTAGCCGATCACGGCGGCGGCGCTGTCGCCGCTGATGAACACGTCGACCACCGGTTCGGCGAAGACGTACACCGCGGCGGACAGCGCGACGAGGCTGACGACGATGAGCGCCGCCGCTGCGAACACGCCGCGTTCGGCCCGGTCCGGCTGGTTCGCACCGAGGTTCTGTCCGACGACCGTCTCGACGCCACGGGCCAGGCCGAGCGCCGGGAGAACGACCATCGAGGTGATCCGCGTGCCGATTCCGTAGCCGGCGACCGCGTTCGCGCCCACGATGGCGACGAGCGCGGTCACGACCGTCGTGCTGACGGCGACCATACTGCGTTCGACGCTCGCCGGCGCGCCGATGCGGACTATCTTCCGAACGGTGTCTGCCCTGAGTACGAAGTCCGACGGGGACAGGCTAATCCCGACCCGGCCGGAGAGCAACAGAGCGATGCCGATGACGGCCCCGATACCGCGGGTGATGATCGTCGCCAGCGCTGCCCCCTTAACTCCGAACCCGGAGAATCCCGTCGCCGCGTACAGCGACGATTCGAGCGATTCCATGTCCAACCAGGCGAACAATACGTTCTCCTCGAAGCCGAGGATGAAAAACGGGTCGGCGATCACGTTCAGTACGACCCCGAACGCCATCAGGTACAGCGGCGTTCTGGTGTCGCCCCACCCCTGGAGGAGCGCCTGGAAGATGAAGAACCCGAAGACAAAGGGAAGCCCGAGAAACATCGTCCGGGTGTACGCGAGCGACAGAGCGAACTCGTCCGTACCGGGGGTCGCGCCGACGAGGCGGAGCAAGTCGGGCGTGAGTAGATAGCCGACGACCGACAGCACGGCCGAGACGAGGATCACGAACGAGATGGTCTGGCCCGCCACGCCCGCGATGCGCTCCGTGTTCCCCGCACCCTTGTTCTGCGCGACGAGAACCGTCCCCGCGACGGTGAACCCGGCGGCGAGTGCGATGACGAGAAAGACGATCGCCCACGAGTACGAGATGGCGCTGACCGCCGCCTGCCCGAGGCGGCCGACCCAGAAAGTGTCGGCCAGGTTGTAGCCGACCTGGAGGAGGTTCGTGACGACGATGGGAAGAGAGAGGAGTATCAGCGGCTTGACGAGCGCTCCGCTGACGACATCGACCGCGCGGTCGTCACCGGGAGAACTCATGTACTGCCCTCCGCGAGCAGACTGTCGTCGATGTACCGGTGCAGTTCGGCCCGGAGTGATTCGAGAGCGGCGGCGGCGTCCGCGGTCGTACGTCTGGTCGTTCTGCCGACGATGGCTGTCAGCAGATGCTCCGCGACGGCTTCAGGGTCGACGGCGCGAAAGTCGCCTTGCTCAACGCCCTGCGCGACGGTTTCGGCGATCCGGTCCCGAAACAGCGCGTCGCTACGGGTGAAGTGGTCACAGTACGCCTCGTCGTGGGCCGCCTGCGCGCGGAGTTCGACCATCGCGGCTCCGAACTCGTCGTCCTCCCTGTCGCGGGTGAAAAAGTGGTCCACCAGCGAGCGGAGTTCCGTCTCCGGGTCGTCGGTTTCCCACTCCGAAACCGTCTCCCGGTGGTAGTCGAGCATGAACGCGAGGAAATCCAGCATCAGGTCGTCCTTGCCGTCGTAGTGGTGATAGAGGAGCGATTTGCTCCTGTCGAACTCGTCGCCGATCCGCTGGATCGTCAGACCGGTGTAACCGTGTTCGCTCAGGGCGCGGTAGGTCGCCTGCATGATCGCCGTGCAGGTATCAGCAGGGTCGTCGTCGAACGGATCCGACGGAGGCACTGTTGAATGAACGTTCATTCAGCAGGTTAACGGTTGTGTTCCTCCGGTCGGACGTGCCTATCGAACCGACCGTTTTACCACCACCGGAGACGACGGACCGGACGACGTGGAAACGACACACGAAGTGACTGTCGGCGACGCCCGCTCGATGGACGGCCTGGCGGACGACTCCGTCGAACTCGTGGTGACCTCGCCGCCGTATCCGATGATCGAGATGTGGGACGAGTCGTTCGCGGCTCTCGACCCCGACGTAGAGTCAGCGCTCGCCGAAGGTGACGGAGACCGAGCGTTCGATCTAATGCACGGCGTCCTCGAAGACGTGTGGGCGGAGGTCGCTCGCGTGCTGGCCCCGGGCGGTATCGCCTGCGTCAACGTGGGCGACGCGACGCGCTCTATCGGCGGCCGGTTCCAGTGTTTCCCGAACAACGTCCGGGTGACCGAGACGTTTCGCGACCTGGGGTTTCACCCGCTTCCCGACGTGCTCTGGCGCAAGCCGACGAACAAGGCGAGCAAGTTCATGGGGTCCGGGATGCTCCCGCCGAACGCCTACGTGACACTGGAACACGAGTACGTCCTCGTGTTCCGCAACGGCGACTCCCGGTCGTTCGAACCGAAGGCCGACCGGCGCTACGAGAGCGCCTACTTCTGGGAGGAGCGAAACGAGTGGTTCTCGGACGTGTGGACCGACGTTCGCGGACGCGACCAGTCGCTCGACGCCGCCGGGGATCCGGACCGCCGAGAGCGGTCGGGGGCGTTCCCGCTGACCATCCCGTACCGCCTGATCAACATGTATTCGGTCTACGGCGACACCGTCCTCGACCCGTTTTGGGGGACCGGCACGACGACGGCCGCGGCGATGGCGAGCGCACGCAACTCCGTGGGGTACGAACTCTCCGAGGCCTTCGTCGAGGCGTTCGACGAGTACGTAGACGAGTTACCCGAACTCTCCCGGAGCGTCACCGAGCGCCGACTGACCGACCACCGCGAGTTCGTCGCCGAGGAGCGGGCTGACGGCGGGTCGTTCGGATACGACGCCGAGAACTACGACGTTCCCGTGCGGACGAAACAGGAGCGGTCGCTCCAGTTGTACTCGATGTCCGGGATTCGGCGGACAGAAACGGGGTATGCGGCCACCCACGAACCGTACTGATCGGCGCGGGCGGACCGACAGCCGAGCGCTGTCCCACCGTTTAGATGATGTACCACTGCCGGAGCAGCGTCTCCACCGCGGCGAACGTCCGGAACCCGTAGCCGAACACGATGGCCGCCGGCAGGGCGCTCGCCAGGGCCGCACGCCCGCTGGAGGTGTCGTGGACGGTAGCGATACCGAGGCCGAGGAGGAACGCGCCGTAGATGCCGGTTATCGCCCGAACCTCCGGGATCGGAATACCGGCGAAGACGCAGGGAGCGGTGCTGTAGGCGATGATCTGGACCGTCTGGCTGATGCCGCCGCGGTCGGGAACGAACGGCATCAGAAGCACCGTCTGCAGCGCCGCAGTCAGGTGGAGCGCCGCGGGCGCGACCAGTAACACGGCGATACCGAGCCACAGAGCGGCCGACAGTATCTCCTGCCCGCCCACGACCGGGTACGGGTCCGCAACCAGGAGATAGCGCGTCAGTTCCTCGACCATGACGACGCTCATCGCGAACGCCAGTCCGGGTGCCTGGTCCCCCTCTGCGACCGCTGACCGGAAGAACCTGTGCGGCCTGGTCAGGACTTCGAACCACGCCCGGGCGACGGCTCGCGGACCGCGGTCGCGCCCGCCGGTCGGGTTCTCTATCCACTGGGTCACTGCCACATCCCTCCGCGACTGGCAGCGTCGAACGCGTCCATGGTCCCACAGGTTCGGGCGAGGAGTAAAGCCGTTCCCTTTCACTCTGACTGGGTGCAGATGTGGACGAGGAGAGCTGTCAGGGAACACGACATGCTCGCGAGGGGGACGCTCATTACCACGGAAGCGGCCGGATCGATCTGCTGGCTCGGCCATACGACCTCGCCCTTGCCGACCCCGAGAAGTCGGGAGAGAGCCGTTCGATGACACTCACCCGTCGCCGACGGTTACTTGTTCACCGCTCCGACGTTCTCCTCGCTCTCGAAGGACTCGGGGTCGGGTTCGATGTTGGCGTACTGGACCGCGCGCCGGCCGAGCGTCCGGACGCGCTCTTCGAGTCCGTCGTCGACGAACGCGCCGTCGCTGAACGCGCTGTGGGCTTTCGGAACGGCGGCTTGGTGCGGAATGACCCAGGCGTCTAACGCTCGACAGACCGACCGGAGATGCTCCAGCGCGGAAATGGGGAAGCTCCCGCCGGCGACGGCGAGGAGGCCGACGGTCTTGTTCTCGAACTCGTCGAACCCGCAGTAGTCGAGCGCCGTCTTCAGCGGCGACGAAAAGGACCCGTGATACATGGGCGTGCCGAGCAGGATCGAGTCGGCCGCACGGACCGTCGCCATCAGTTCCTCCGCGTCTTCCGGTTCGTCCTCGTCCGGGTCGATCATCGGCAGGTCGTACTCCCGGAGGTCGATCAGTTCGGCCGATGCGCCGGACGATTCGGCGGCGTCGAGAGCGTGTTCGAGGGCGAGCCGCGATTTGCTCTCCTCCCTGAGACTCCCGGCTATCGCGACGACGTGCGGTCCATCTGGCATACAACACTCTGAGAGGGGGAGTCACAAAGGGCCAACGCTCGACCGCACCCCCGCGAAACGGGAAAGCCGGGGCGACACCGTCAGATGAAGTCGCCGACGCTCGGGCCGCCCGCCGAATCGTCGTCATCGTGTTCGGCCCCGCCCACCGCGAACGTCATCGGATTCCGCGTTTGCAGCCAGACGTGGCCCTCGCCGGTGAACTCGGTCACGAATCCCTCGCCACCGAACACGGTCGACTTGATGCTCCCGTCTTTCTGCCGGTTCAGGTTCAGATCGGCGGTCCAGGCGACGATGTGGTCCTCGTCTACTATCAGCGGATTCTCCGGCGTCACGTCCTGTTCGTGCATGGAACCGTAGGACGAGAGAAACGCGTGTCCCTGGCCGGAGAGTCCCAGAACAGTCAGTTCGCCCGACGAAAAGAGGTTCGACCGGTTGTTAAACTCCGTCGACCGCTCGACCAGCGGTTCCCACGCCAGCAGCGATCCGGACTGCGACCGGATGGGTCCGGATTCGGAGACGTTGATCGCGCTGATGTCGCCCGGATGCTCGGGAACGAGCGTCACCTGCTCGTCGTCCGCCTCCGCGTAGTACGTGTTATCGACCAGCCCTCGCTCGTCGCTGACCGCCCGCTTGACCATGCCCGTAACGCCCTCATCGCCCCCGACGTTCGACTCGTTTCCGATGCCCGCCGTCCGAGTCATCATCGCCCCGGGTTTGGTCTGGATCTGTTCACTCTCTGCCAGCGTTACTTCCAGCATCGCGTAACTCGGCCGTTTTTCGATCGAGTACTGCATCGTGTTGCAGTTCTAACCAGTCTATTTTATTTAAACATTAGTAATTAAATAACATCTATATTTATAATACATACTGAAATGTGATGGAATACTATCGTTCTGAACACCTTTCCAGCGAACGAGATCCGCCGCCTCATCGCCGCTATGGTGGTCCTACTGGCGTGCGATGGGCGACCGCTCAGGAACGGAGTCGAGCGACGGTGTCGCCGTTCCGGTTCTCAACCTCGACCAGTCCATCGTCGGCCAGGTCAGAGAGTATCCCTTCTAACCACTCCCGGCCGTACTCGCCGTCCGGAGCGTAATCGACGCGGATGCGCGGACCGAGTTCGTCCAGCCCGAGTTCGTCGTACTCTTTCAGCGTCGATATCGTGCGACCGCGGAACTGTCGCCGACTGCCCTCGAAACTCGGTTGCGTCGGTACGTCCGGAGCCGTGAAATCTCCGGTCTCGTAGGCGTGACACCACTCGCGCCATGGGCAACCGGCCCCGTCGCACTTGGGTGTCTTCTCGCAGGCGACGCCGCCGAGTTCCATGACGGCGTTGTTCCACACCCTCGATTCTCCCTCGGGCATCAACTCCGACGCTGCCCGTTCGAACGCCGCATCGTCGTCCGGAATATCGAACGCGCGGTACAGGACGCGCTTGACGTTCGTATCGACCACCGCGTCGCCGTTGTTGAAGGCGAAACTGGCGACGGCGTTCGCAGTGTACGGGCCGACGCCCATGAGTTCCTGTAGTTCCTCGGGGTCGCTCGGGAACTCTCCGTCGTACTCGGAACCGACCTGCTCGGCGGCCTCGTGGAGGTACCGCGCTCGGTTGTTGTAGCCGAGGCTGTGGTCGGTCCAGAACCCGACCACGTCGGCGCGGTCCGCCGCGGCGAGGTCTGCCGCCGTCGGCCAGCGCTTCAGGAACTCGGCCCAGGCCGTCTCGACGCGGCTCAGTTGGGTCTGCTGACTCATCACCTCCGAGACGAGTATCTCGTAGGGGTCGTCGGTCCGCCGCCAGGGGAAGTCGCGGTGGTCGTCCTCGTACCACTCGATAAGGGCGTCCCGGACCGCGTCCGTGTCCGCGGGCACCGTCGGGGCGTCGGCCTCGCTCATCGGCCCCCGCTTACGACGCGAGCGACATACGCCTGCCGGTCGCAGTGCGTCGGGTCCGCGGGACGGCGTCTGGCAACCTGAGCGTCACGCTTATTTTCCGTCTGCTGGTATCTCCGCGCATGGACGGAACCGACCTGATGCTGCTCGGACTCGGGGTCATCGTCGCTCCGCTTGTCGCCCTGATATTCCTCGCCGGCGGTCCGCTCCTCTGGTTCGGACTCGGTCTGGCGCTCGTCGTCGCCGGAATACTCGTGACGGTACTTTCGCCCGAGGACGCCGAGGAGCACGTCCGGCCCCGGAACTGCCCGAACTGCGGAAGCCCGAACGACCCCGACGCCGCGGCGTGTTCGCACTGCGATTCGCCGTTGTAGCTCGTCCTGTCGCCCCGCGGTCCCGGTTCGACACGAAAACCGTATCTGGCCCCCTCTACTGGATCGCGATATGAGCTTAGACGACCTCGAAGCCGACGTGGAAACCGCCTACGCCGACATCGACGAGGGTCTCGACGGAGCACTCGACGAGGAGACAAAGCGGGAGTTGACGATGCTCGACGCCGCGTTGGACCCGGAGGAACCGGAGGACCTGGTCCGGCGGGCCGTTCACCTCCTCTTCCAGTCGACGGTCGAATCCGGGAAACTCGACTTCCACCTGCGGAGCGCGTACGACGTCACGTACGACGAGTACCTCTCCGGGATGACGTTCGACGAGATGACTGGCAACGCCTTCCCGCAGGACCAGCAGAAAGACGACCGTCGCTACCAGTTCTAACGCGAGTGTGCGGGATCTTCCGCAAGCGGTTTCAGTGTTCTCCCCCCGGTTTCGAACATGATGAGTACGCTCTACCGCGGTCTATCGCTGTTCGCGCTGCTGGTCGTCGCCGTCCTGATCGCGGCAGTTCTGACGTACCGCCTGTACGCGTTCGACGAGAACGGGGTCAACCGACTCGACAGCCGAGTCGACGCCGCCTTTCGCGGCGGTCTGGCCGTCGGTGGGCCGGCGGTCGCGGTCGGCCTCGTCGGAGTCCTCGGAAACCAGTACGTCGGCGGAACGTTCGCAACGGTCGCGTTCGCGCTGCTCGTCCTCGGTTCGGGCGTCGTCACGCTGACCATCGGCGGAATGGTGGCGAATCTGATCGTCGTAACGCGGACGCCTCACGGGTGATATCCGTCTATTGCGAGGCCTGTCTATTCCGGGGATGAGTGCGATTAGAAAACAGTGAGAAGCACGAGGAGAACCACCGTGCTAACGAGAAGTAGGCTCGTCAGCACGACGCCGACGGGTTTGATACCCATGTCTCGGAACTCGCGGACGTCGATGCTGAGTCCCAGTCCGGCGAACGCGACGAGGAACAACCAGGTCGACGCAGTGTCGAAGGCGGTCGTCTGTGCGTTCGAAAACACGCCGACGCTGCCGAGAACCATCATGAGGACGAACCCGAGGATGAATTTCGGAAACGTTCGCCAGAGATAGACCGGTTTACTTTCGATCGTCGCCTCGGCTCCGCCGCGGCGCGCGTAGTAGAGCGCATACCCGATCGCTATCACCCCGATGAGCGCGTTTCGGGTGAGTTTGACGAGGACCGCCCATTCACCGGCCACCTCCGAGTGGGCGAACCCGGCCGCCGTGACCGGACCGGTACTGAACATCGTCGCCCCCGCCCAGATCCCGAAGACGACATCAGAGAGGCCGAGGACACGCCCGATCATCGGATAGGCCGCGAGCGTAACCGCATCGAATAGCAGCACGGTCGCGACGGCGTACGCGATGTCTTGCTGATCCGGCTTGATGCTCCCCGCGACTGCTGCGACTGCCGAGACGCCGCAGATGCTCGAACCGACTGCGAGAAGCGACCCGATCTTCTCGGGAATATCGAATATCTCCCGAGAGAGGGTTTCGACCGTCACGACGGTTACACAGACGGTGGTTCCGACGACGAGCAGCACGGTACCGCCCGCATCGACGATCTGATCGAGCCCGACGGTCGCACCCATCAAGACGATGCCGGCCGCGAGCAAGAGGCTATGCGTCTCGACTCCGGGTTTCGCCCAGTCTGGAACGCCGACCGAGTTAGTGATGATGACACCGAGGCCGATGACGACGATGAGGTGGCTCCCGATCGGAGCGAACACCGTAATCGCCCGTGCGAGAAAGCCGAGTGAGAGAAGAACCCCGAGGCCGGGAAGAAGGCGCTGCAGTCTGTTCATATCTGGAACCAGGTCCGACGGCTGCGCACGGTAAGAACAGGGACGGTCCGAGAAGAGACCGCCTGTCGTCTCCCGTTCGGAGACATCCGGCACCGATTACGCCCGCCCGGTAGTGGCTCCCGGTCTCCCGCTGGTTTCTCATACTGACGGACGGAAGTCAGTGATGAATTTCGCGGGGACGTCCCCGCGAAATATCTGAAACAGTTACGTCCGACAGTTTCAGCCGGTGTTCGGACTTCCTGCACGCCGCTCATTTTTACACAGTTCCGGTGCAGTTCGGAAAAGTGACCCGGTCTGTTGGTTCATTCCCTAGCGGGTCGGTCGACCGCTTTTCGGATCCCGGCGGTTGTAGCCGGCGATCAGAGTACGCCAACTGGACGCGTACTGTGTTTCGACTCCGTCCGGCCTCGCGGCTCATACCCGGTGATTCACCGCTTCGCGACCTCTGACCGCCTTCAGCGAGCGAGTCTCTCTGTTGCCGCGGGGGAAGAGTCATGCGCTCCCCTGTTCATTCCCCCTGTTCGATAGAATAACACAGATCGATCAGATCGGACATCCCGTCCGGAGGGTCCTGAAACTGCATCGCACCACTCCGCGGGTCGTACTCGACGATATTCTTCTCGGCTAGTTTCGGGAGGTGAACGTGATAGAGTGTGACTTTCACCCGCTCAGCGACATCGGCAGGCACGTCTGCGGGATCGCAATCGCGTTCGCGCGCCGCAATGAAACGGGCCGCATCTTCGATGCGAGTGCTGTCCCGTTCTTCCAGATAATAGAGTAGATACCGACGGCGCTGCCCCCGGAGAGAATCGAACATCCTGTCTAACGGGGACTGCCCTCCGTCAGAAATGAGACAATAACGTCCGCGGTCGTTACCATTCGTTTCCTCTTCAGAGGGACTATCGACAGGCAGCATCATCTGATCGTGATGTCATGGTCAACTTGCAAAAATGTGTGGGAAGTTAACTAGAGCCGTAGATCTGCCGAGGATTGTTTAATTGTGTGGCACAGAACACAGGGTTGTACATTGACCCCGTGTGAAATAGTGTAGACGTACAGATCCGTGGCCGTACGTGGATAGAGACCGATGAAATCTCCGGAGAGTCTCCGATCAGAGATCGGTCTTTGTAACGGAAATCCCAGTCCGATCCACCGATAGTTGCTCAGGTGTGACTGATCTCAGCCTTTGAGGGTGAATTCTCGATTCTCCAGAACGATGCCGTAGCCACAGTAATCGAACTCGATCCGCACGTCGTTTGATTCGAGAAGATCCGTTGCGGCTTCTAGATCCACTGCTTCGTAGAGCGGTGGGAGGTCGGTGTACTCGCATCTCTCTCTCTCTGCGACCTCTCGTATGATTTCGAGGGCAACCGATTCATCTCTCTCCATCGCTGTGCTATGCGAACTCACGACCCGGACCACAATGAACACCGTGATAAGATAATTGAAACTAATATAAACTGGCCAAGGGTTTCGAGCGTGGAGCGCGGCGCAAGTCGTACTCGCCCTCCGCGAGGAACGGCTCGCAAAAACTATCGAAACGATTCACACACTGTTCTCCACCCAATCCGGCGACCTGCTGTATCGTGCGATGGTTACGATAGTCCGGGCAGAGAGCAGTAGAGGTGTCCGACAAGGAACTGCGGGCACCTCGCAGACCGCACCGGACGCCGACTATCGACGCGTTTCCACACGTCAGCCTGTAGCGCGCAGTCGACGGTTCACTCGCTGCCAACGCTCGCCGTCGGCGTGGCGTCCTGAATCGCGTCGCCCAGCAGGTCCGCGGCGAGGTCGATCTCCCGTTCGGTGACGTCGAGCGGAGGCAACAGACGGAGCGTCCGGTGACCGCAACCGAGCGTCAACAGACCGCGATTCAGTGCTGCCTCCATCACGTCGTCCCGGCGTTCCTTGCTGTCGAATTCGGCGGCGACCATCAACCCCTTCCCGCGGACGTCCGTGACGATCTCGTCGTCGGTCTCGCGGAGACGGTCCATTAGCTGTTCGCCGCGCGTGACGGCGTTGTCCATCAGGTCGTATTCGTCGATAGCTTCCAGCGTCAGGACGCCCTGCATCGCGGCGATCACGTCGCCGGCACCCCACGTCGATGAGAGGCGGGACTTCTCATCCGGGAAGACGTCCTCGTTGGCGATAGTCGCGCCGACGCGGAGCCCTTTCGCGCTCGTGATCACGTCAGGTTCGATCGCGTAGTGGTCTGCCCCCCACATCTCGCCGGTTCGGCCGACGCCGGCCTGGATCTCGTCGGCGATCAGCGGGATGTCGTGGGTCGCACAGACGTCCTGAATCTCTTCGGCAAACGCGTCGCTCGGGAAGCGATAACCGCCCTCGCCCTGGATCGGTTCCATGATCAGGAATGCCACTTCGTCGGGGTCGATATGCCCCTGCTGCGGGTCGAGTTTCCGCCGCAAGACGGAGGGGTCGTCGGCGTCGCCGGGGAAGAATCCGCAGTCGCAAGACGACTGCGTACAACCCGAACTATCACAGAACGGTACGTCGTGGACGCCGGCGACTTCGGGGTACTCCCGTCGGTGGACGGATTTCGAGCGATTGAGCGAGAGCGCACCGAGCGTTCGTCCGTGGAAGGCTCCGTCGAAGGTGATGGCGTAGTTCGCGCCGTCGCTGTGGTCGTAGCAGGCCTTGATCCCGTTTTCGACCGCTTCCGCGCCGGAGTTAGAGAGAAAAACGGTGTCCAAGTCGTAGTGGTCCGTCCGGTCTGTCAGTTCGTGCATCAACTGCGTCGGTCCGGGGAATTCGGGGTCTTCCGGCGGCCAACCGCCGCTGGCGTAGAAGTCCTGTCCGGCGATCTTCAGCGGGTCGACGATGTCGAACTCGCGGAGTTTCTCCAGTATCTTGGGGTTGTTGTACCCCAGTGGAGCAGCGGCGACGTGACTGGTGAAGTCGAGGAGGACGTTCCCGTCGACGTCCGTACAGAACGGTCCTTCGGCGTCCTCAGTGATGTCCCAGACGAATTCGTAGACGTACGTCGTCTTGGCGGCCGCGTCGTGGTGGTAGTCGACCCACTCCTGTGCCCGTTTGCCGGGCAGTTCCGTCACCCGGGGCTCCGCAGTGTGGCGGTCCATATCACCATTATGGCGACGTATCCCATAAATAATTCGTTACGGTTCGGGCAATACTTACAAGCCGGCCGCAAGCGACGCGGTTCCGGCCGTAAGAAGGAGGACAGCGCTCCAGAGGGCAACTCGGTAGGCGAACTCGCGGCTCGGTCCCATCAGGGTGAGGACCGCTTTGACCATGATCGACGACGCCGTGGCGAGCAGAATACCGAACACCGCCGTCGTCTGGTCGACCGTCCCGTTCCGGTAGAGAACGACGGCTGAAGTGGTGCCGCCAGCGCTAGAAACGAGTCCGGAGAGAAACGTCGCGACGTAGAACCCCGCCGAACCGAACTGCTGTTGTCCGACAGCGCCGCCGACGATGACGAACGCGAAGATAGCGCCGAACGCGAGCGCGTTCTTCAGGGAGAACGGGTCGTCCAGTTCCATCTCGACAGATTCACCCCAGTCGGCGGTGTACGCCGCGATAGCGAAACTCCCGACGATCACGGTCCCCAGCGGCAACACCGCGTCCACGAGAACGTTCGGAAAGGTGAACGCGATGGCGATAGCCAGGTTCCGCAGTGCCATCGCCGCGTCGGCGAGCAGGATCGCGGCCACCGCGTACGAGGCGGCGGTGGGCGTCTGCCGCACGTGGTCTAACATCGTCCCGACGACGGCGGTCGAAGAGGCCAGTCCACCGAAGAACCCGGTAACGGCGATGCCGCGGCCGCCGTACGTCTGTACCACGACGTAGTTGACGATGCCGATGGCGGCGACGGTGACGACCATCAACCAGACGACGCGCGGTTCGAACGACACCGTAATCGGTTCGTACCCCACCGTCACCGACCCCGTCGGGAGCAGTGGGAAAACGACGAACGCGAGGATCGCAAACTCCGTCGCGGACTGCATCTCCTCCCGCGAGAGGTTCCCCGCAAAGCGGTGGAGTTCCCGCTTCAGTACGAGTAACTGCGAGGAGAGGACGGCGACGATAACGCCCTCCAGGATGAACCCAGTGGCGACGAGTACCCCGACGCCGTAGGCCACTAACATCGAAACCGAAGTGGTGAGCGAGAGGCCGGCATCCTCGGGGTCAGTCAGGAGACCCTGACTGGCGAGGAGGACGCCCTGAACGATGACGAGTATGCCGCCGATAACCAGCAGTTCGGGGCGGTCCAATACGGCAAACACCGCACCGAGGAGTCCGATGAGCGAAAACGTCCGAATACCGGCGGACTTGTGGGACCACTCCCGTTCGAGGCCGAGAAACAGGCCGAGCGCTCCCGCGAGCGCTATCCGGACGACGGTACTTTCGAGCGGCACCGACGATATCTGCGCGACTGGTCCCAACACCTTCGACGGTACGCCGTTCGGATAGTTAATAGTTGACTGCAGTAGCGGCGTGACTGGGGACCGGGAAACCGGTGACGGGCCACCTGAAACGCGGTCGGACCGACCTGCCGAACGACCGAATTCCTACTTATGCTTCGACGTACTGCTGTTCCCACTCGTTCCGGGCCTCTATCTCGCGGCGGCCGCGGCGGGTGAGGGTGTAGAAGTTCGTCCGCCTGTCGCGTTGGCCCTTCTCGACGAGCCCTTTGTCCACCAGCGTGTCGAGGTTCGGATACAGCCGGCCGTGGTGGATCTCTTTTTCGTAGTACGCTTCGAGTTCTTCCTTGATAGCGAGACCGTGTGGCTCCTCCTCGCCCGCGATCACATACAGCAGATCTCGCTGAAATCCTGTCAGGTCGTACATTGGTTAAGTACGCAAGAACGTTACTATCGGAATAAAATAAGTATAACGACTCACAGTCGAGTATCGGCGAAAACGGGCGACTAATCCGATGTTTCTGGGGTACAACCTAAATTTAACTAATCTGACCTAAGTGGTAATTCTCATCGATATGTCGAACTGGTTATCAACGGATACGGGAGTTCTGTCGGCGGTAAACGATCGTGGCTCGCCGGTCGAACTCCGCCGACGAAACCGCGGCAACGAGTGGACAGACGGGACAACCAACAGTATATATCCGGGGGAGACGTACGATAGCCCATGGCAGAAACCGTTCTTTTCGAATCCGAGAGCGCGAGAAGTCGTTCCGAGATCGCCGCCGCGCTTCGCAACGTCGCTGACAAACTTGACGGCGGCGACCCCGTGACGTTCGCGGCGGGCGACGAGAACGTCACCGTCGACCCGCCGGCGTCGCCGACGTTCGAGATCAAGGTCGAACGGGAGACCGGGTCCGGTCCGGACGAGATGAGTTTCGAACTCGAAGTCGAGTGGGACGAAGGCGACGGAGCGGACGCTGACGGTGATTTACGTATCGAATAGGAAATGGAAAGCGAACCATGCGAGTGAAAAGCGCGCGTGGTTCGCTTGCCGCCCTGAATTGGTCCCCGCTGACGCTTCGGCCCTCCAAGCGAAGCGTCAACTGAACGAAGTCGCGCTGATACCTTAAATGTAACGACACGGGACGAGCGGCTGATAGTTTCCGAGGGGAGTCACATGTGTTCCTCTTCCAGCACCCATCCCAGCGCCCGGCGGTAATAGCTGAACATCTGTCTGACGCCCTCGTGGTTCATATCTTCGCTCTCTAACTCCTCCTTCAGAAACTCGTACTGTTCGCGGACTTCTTCTTCTGAGCGCATGGACGAGGGTTCGGTCGCCGCCGGTAAGAACCCCAGTCTTATCCGTTGGTTGGTCCCTCCTTTCTCGCCGTTAGCGGTTGTCGCGAAACCAGTTCGCAGTCGAACGCGTCGTGTTCGACGAAGTGCCAGACGAGCATGTGCCGACGCCCGCCGGTGACGCCGGCGTGGCGAACGTCGTCGGCGGTAAACTCCTCGGGGAGGCGGTCGTACAGACAACGGCACTCGTCGATCGACTCGAACACCTTCCTGTGCCCCGCTGATTCCACACCGCGACGTTCGACGACGTACGCACCGTCTTCGCGGTAGGTGCCGGCGGTCCTGACGAACTCTCGGCGCTCGGTTAGCGCGTCACTGAGCGCAGTCCGGAGTTGCCGGGCCTCCGAACGCGTCAGCTCTCGGGTTTCGGTTCCAGTGTCCAGAACGAGCGTCCCCCCGTCATTTCGCACAGCCACGGGTCGATCACTGTCAGTACTGTCCGATCTGCCTCGCCGGTCGTCGGCGTATTCGTGCGAGAAATCCCCGTTACGTTCGGTCGAGAATTTCTCGACCAGTCGCCGTGTGGCGACTTACTCTATCCTCCGCACCGTCGGTCGTCGGAGCCTGAGACGACATGGTATTCGACTGTACGCCCGGACAAATCATAAACCCCGATGGTCGTGCAGGTCGGTCTGCAGGACCGCCGGAGCGGGTTCGGAGTCCCGGACGAACGTCGCCGGAGTTTTGACGGCCCGGCCCGAACTGCCGGCCATGGAGATCCGCGGCGAACGCGAGTGTCAGGACTGCGGGTCGCGGTGGTCGTACTACGAGACTGGAACCGTTTCCTGTCCCGAGTGCGGGAGCATGCACAGCGTCGGCGTCGACGGCGAGCGCAAACTCCACACGACCAGCCCCGTCGATTTCGACCTGACGGACGTGCGCGAACGGGT
The DNA here is from genome assembly GCF_034808085.1 of Halostella sp. PRR32. Lineage (NCBI taxonomy): Archaea > Methanobacteriati > Methanobacteriota > Halobacteria > Halobacteriales > Natronoarchaeaceae > Halostella > Halostella sp. PRR32. The sequence goes on along the minus strand of NZ_JAXHGL010000001.1, from coordinate 576,504 downwards.
TGACACGGATCCGCTACACCGGGTGGCGGAGGCCGCAAAAAAAGCGTGTCGCGAGTACGTTCGCAAGCGGGGGTTCGTCCGCGGCGGCGAACTGACGGACCTCGACGACACGTACCTAGCCGCGTCGGAACTGCAGCACGCGGCGGACGTGTTCGGTCGGTCGTTTCAGCCGACCGAGCGCGAGGAGCTTTACTTCCTCGAACTACTCCGGGGCGCAGACGCCGGCGAGCGACCGGACGCGAGCACTGTTCCCGAATCGCTCTCCGAGGCTCGCGGTCTCGCCGCCGCGAACGCGGTCCGGGAGTACCGCCGGGACCTCCGCCAGTGGCACGACGGCGACGATCCTGCCGTCGAGAACACGCTGGAGATGGTCGGCGAACACGAAAAGCGCATCAGGGCGCTCTCGGGGAGTGTCGACCCCAGAACGGCGGACATGCTGGTCGAAGCGATGCGCGGTATTGCGGCGTACGTGCGGGACGGCGACGAACTCGCGCTGGCGAACGCGCAGGACAGGGTAGACCGCCTCGCTGACTGAGCGGGCACTGGATGACACCGAGCGGCACCGCTCGGCGGCGTCGTTTCCGAAGAATCGTTCACTATGACCCGTTGTCGCGAGAGACACTTAAATGGAGAGTCGGATTAACCGCTTTCAGGGCAGGTCCACGGTAACCCCTTCCTGCAACCCTGCCGCCTTCGCCGTGTTGTAGAGCAGCATCGCGATGGTCATCGGGCCGACGCCGCCGGGAACGGGCGTGATGGCGCTCGCTTTCTCCTTCGCGGTCTCGAACTCGACGTCGCCGACGAGTTCGTATCCCTTGTCGGTGTCAGCGTCCACGCGGTTGACGCCCACGTCGATGACGGTCGCGCCCTCGCCGATCATCGAACCGTCGATCATCTCCGGCACGCCGGCCGCGGCGATCACGATGTCGGCGTTGCGGGTCTTCTCTGCGAGGTCGTCAGTGCGGGAGTGACACACCGTGACCGTCGCGTTGCCGCCGTCGGCCTTCTGGATGAGGAGGTTGGCCATCGGCTTGCCGACGATCTCGGAGCGGCCGACGACGACGGCGTCTTTACCCTCGGGGTCGACGCCGGCGGCGGCGAGGAGTCGCTGGATGCCGTGCGGTGTGCAGGGCTTGAACCGGGCGTCGCCCGCGACGAGGCGGCCGACGTTTTCGGGGTGGAATCCGTCTACGTCCTTCATCGGGTCGACCCGGCGCAGTACCTCGCGCGTGTCGACGTGGTCGGGGACGGGCATCTGAACGAGGATGCCGTGGACTTCGGGGTCGTCGTTCAGGTCGTCGATCGTCTCGTACAACTCTTCCGCGGGGGCGTCGGCGTCTATCTCGACGTGGATGCCGTCGATCCCGACCTCCTCGCAGGCGCGCTGTTTCATCTTCACGTACGTCTCGCTGGAGCCGTCGTCGCTCATGAGGACGGTGGCGAGACCGGGCGTCACGCCCGCGTCGGCGAGCGAGTCGATGGCGACGGAGAGGTCGTCTCGGATATCGTCGGCCACGGCGTTGCCGTCGATGACGTGCGTCATTGCGTGAACGAGGGGCCGCAGTGCCCTTCAACTCTCGGATTCGTGCCTATATTCCGAGTGAAGGATCGGATTCTATGCATGTTCGTGGATCTGATTGCCATAGGCGCGACGGCGAAAAAGGGTCTGTCGTGCGACGCGCGCATCGCGCCGAGCGGCGCGGCTTACTCGTACAGCGGGTGTTCGTCGCAGAGGTCCTGCACGCGCTCGGAAACTTCAGCCATCACGTCCTCGTCGCCGATGTTGTCGATCACGTCGGCGATGCAGGAACCGACCTGTTCCATCTCCTCGACACCGAATCCGCGCGTCGTCAGCGCGGGCGTGCCGGCCCGGATACCGCTCGCGACGAACGGCGACCGCGTCTCGCCGGGAACCGTGTTCGCGTTGAGGACGATGCCGACCGATTCGAGGGCCTCTTCGGCGTCGCTCCCGGTTACGTCCGGATGAGAGTCGCGGAGGTCGGCGAGCACGAGATGGGTGTCCGTCCCGCCGGAGACGAGGCTGAATCCGCGGTCCTGTAGCGTTTCGCCGAGGACTTTCGCGTTCTCGACGACCTGCTCTGCGTACGCCTCGAACTCCGGTTCGAGCGCTTCCTTGAAGCCGACGGCTTTGCCGGCGATGTTGTGCATGAGCGGGCCACCCTGACTGCCGGGGAAGACGGCGCTGTCGACGGCGTCTGCGTACTCCTCGTCGCACATGATGATCCCGCCGCGGCCCGACCGGATCGTCTTGTGGGTGCTGCCGGTGACGAAGTCCGCCACGCCGACGGGCGAGTCGTGGACGCCCGCCGCGACCAGACCCGTGATGTGGGCGATGTCGGCGAGATGCAGCGCGTCGGCGGCGTCGGCGGCCGCCTGAATGCGATCCCACTCGACCTCGCGCGGGTAGGCGGAGTATCCCGAGACGATGATGTCCGGCTCGAACTCTTCGGCCTGCTGACGGAGGTCATCGTAGTCGATGTACCCCGTTTCCGCGTCGACTTCGTACTGTTCGACCTCGTACAGTTGGCCGGTGAAGTTGGCCTGGTGACCGTGCGAGAGGTGACCGCCATGAGTCAGGTCCAGCGAAAGGATCTTGTCGCCTGGGTCGAGCATGGCGAGGTAGACGCCCATGTTGGCCTGGGTACCGCTGTGAGGCTGGACGTTGACGTGTTCCGCGCCCCATAGTTCGGTAGCGCGCTCTCGTGCGAGTTCCTCGACGACGTCCGCGTTCTCGCAGCCGCCGTAGTAACGGGAGCCCGGGTACCCCTCAGCGTACTTGTTCGTGAGGGTACTCCCCTGGGCTTCGAGGACGGCCTCGCTGGCGTGGTTCTCGCTCGCGATCATCGCCAGCGTGTCCTGCTGGCGCTCCACCTCGTCGGCGAGGGCGTCGGCGACCGCCGGATCGACCTCGCTAACGTGGTCGTCGTTCATGTTTCAACGCGGGACAGCGCCCTCCATAAGTGTATCTTTCCGGTGACGGGTTTTCCCGCGGTTTGTATGTGCCATGATAACAACTAACATTCCGAAAGAATAACCTGTTGTAACGTCATCTTCCCACTCGAATGATCGAGTGGGAGGTGACGAAATCGGGCCTCCGGGTTGTCGACAACGACGACGCCGAACTTTCGGTGGCTGCGCCCGGATTCGAACTCCGAGCCGGAAACGCCGACCTCCCGCGGCCTATCGACGCGGCCGTCGACTGTGCGGCCAACGAGTTACGGTTCCCGGTCGACGTCCTCTCTCTCACGTCCGTCTCGACGGCTGAACGCTACGAACTGAACGGCCGGACGACCCCGCTTGAACTTCCAGCGGACGAGTACGTCGCTGATGCAGACGCCGAGATCAAGGTGTACGCGCAGTTCGACGGTCCCGTGACCGTGCGGACGGCCGAATCCGGCGGCGAGGTTATCGTCACGTTTCCCGAACACAGTCGCTGTACCGTCGGATTCCGAAGCCATCACGAACAGCCGTCCGGCGTTATCCGGGTTCCACCGACGCCGGAAGGGGTAGCCACGGCCCTCACGCATCTCTCGTCGTCTCACAAAACTACCGGACCCGAACGGTCGTATCCGGCCCTTCGCGGTCACCCTCCGCTCGTCGAAACCAACGAAACCGAGGCGTCGATACCTGACGCTATCGCCGCGGAAACGCCGAAGACGGGGATCGAACTCGCCGTCGAACCGTCGTTTCCGGAACTGTTCGTGCTCGCCCCGCTCGCGTACTACCTGCAGGCGTCGGTCGTTACCGAGGACCGCGACGCGCCCGTCCTGCGAGCGCCGTCGACGGGCTTTTGCTACGAACTGGACGCCTTCCCGGACCTCGAACGCGACGTGACGCGTCTCCTCAGGAAGGTGTTTTTCATGGACTGTCTCGTGCGCAACGCGGGACCGTACGGGACGAACCTCGCCGAGAACAATCTGCTCGACGCCTTGCGTCTCGACGTAGATGCCCTGTACGAGCTATCCCCCGCCGAGCGTCTCGCGGAGTACGCCGACGTTCCGTACGGCGCTATCGAACAGCGCCTCCCCGACTGGCACCTCTCGGCGTACGTCGAACCGGGCCCGAAACGGGTCGACTGCCTCCCCTTCCTGCTGGACGACATGAGTCTCGTGTACAGGCCGCGGACCTCGGAGCTCGAAGGACCCGAACTCATCGAACGGTCGCTCGACGACTTCTATCGGGCCACACCGGGCAGTGCAGGAACGGTCGCGTCCGTCAACGTCGTCAAACCCGAACTCCGAGGCGGCCGGATCCACGGCTGGCTGGCCGACGGCGTGCCGATAGACGTGTTCAAATCGACCAAGACCGCGTACGAGAACCGGCTCTCGTATCTCCAACGGGAGAGCGAGACTACCTCCGTAACGGTCGTTCTCAACGACGACGACATGGCGGCCGAACACGCTGATGTCGAACGGATCTACCGGAAACGAGGCGAAGACATCCCGCTCGATCTGACCGTCGAACACCGTCTCTCGAAAAACGACCTCGCAGCCGTCTTCGAGTCACAGACGGATTTCGTCCACTACATCGGCCACTGCGAAGACCAGGGGCTGTGCTGCGCCGACGGATATCTTCCCGCCAGCAGTTTGACCGAGTGCAACGCCGAGACGTTCTTTCTCAACGCCTGTGGCTCGTATCACGAGGGGAAGGAACTCGTCGAGAAGGGGAGCGTTGCCGGTGCGGTCACGTTCTGCGAGGTCCTCAACGATCACGCGGTCAAGGTCGGGTCGACGTTCGCTCGGCTGCTCGTTCACGGGTTCGGTATCGAGCGCGCGATGCGACTCGCGAGACGCCGCATTATGATGGGTAAGGATTACGCCGTCGTCGGGGACGGGACCCACGTCCTGACCCAGAGTAGCAACCACCTTCCGGCGACGGTACGGCTACAGAAACTCGAAGAGGGTAACTTCCTCCTGACTTACGACCAGTTCTCTGCGAACGAACTGGGCGCGTTCTACCGGCCGTCCGTCGACGAGAACGAGTACGCGTATCTCTGCGGGAACGAATCCGAGTACGTCCTCGACTACGATTCGACGCGTTCGTTTCTCAACCGGACAGAGATGCCTGTCATTTACGACGGTGACGTGTACTGGACGGACGAACTGTACGGAAACCTGTAGCTTTCTTTTGCCACCACAGCCGCCTTGCAGCCGCGGTCCGAACCGGATGTGTTTTCGGTCGCGTACGCCCCCGAACGACTCATACGGACTGCTGTAAGTCATTTCCGGATAGCGCCGACACGAGGTCGGCGCATACCGGTACACAGTTACAACAGTCCGTATCAGTACGAAACCTCCGTTCACCGTGCAAGGCACACTCGAACAGGAACCGACAGCTGACAGAACCCTGTCGAACCGTGGATCCGTCTCCGCAGCTGATAAATCCCATACTAATTCTGTTATGTATCTCGTTGTACCTGTCGTAAATAGGCTTGATAGAGTTCCTCAGGCGAGATTTGCCACATCACCGGCCAGTAAAATTAAGTATGACGGACCCCTTTCTCCCGTACAGGCATGACCTCGAATTTACTCGACAGGCAGTTAGACGATATCTTGACCACAGTACTGGCGGATGCGGACGACGAGGTCGTCGTCGTCAATCCGGCAGCCGATACGATCGAAGACGTGATCCGCGTTGCGACGGGCGTCGGCGGCGACGTTCCCGAGATCCGAATGCTGGCCGACGAACGGACGCTCAAGGGCGTGATGGACGACTTCATCGTCGCCAGTAACGCGGCAGACCTCCTCGACGAGGGGATCCTCTCGCTTCGCACGATGGACGACGGCGGCGAGAACTCTCTGCTCGTCACCGACGACACCGTCATCGCACTGGTCGACGCCGGCAGTCGCGTCGGCGGCCTCACGACCGAAGACGAGGAGTTCGTCGACGCCGCATACGACACGTACCGCACTCAGTGGGAAGAGGCCGACGAGTACCACCTCCGCACTCCCCCGATCACCCGCGTCCGCGAAAGCCTGTCCGAGGACATCAGCCCGCAGGCAGAAGAGGACTTCTCGCGAATTCTCGACACGCTGGAGACCGCTCGCGGCGACGGCGACGGTCTCGACGAAGTGACGATCAGCCTCCTCGTGGCGGCAAAGAACGAAGCGCTGCTGTACGACATCAGCAAGTGGGGCGAGGACGTGGGCATCGCCTCGAAAGCGACGTTCTCCCGCACCAAGACCAAACTCGAAGACATGGGCCTCATCGACACGGAGAAGGTCCCCATCGACGTCGGCCGCCCGCGCCTCCGTCTGAAACTCGGCGACGACCGTCTCCGCGACGCCGACAACGACCAGGTCGCGAGCGTCGCCCAGTCGATTCTCCACTAAAAAGCCCTCGTGAGCGCCTGGCGGCGCTCACGTCGCCCTTTTTATGTCCACCGCCAGAATCGCTCCGCGATTCTCGCTAAGGCCGCCAGTTTGCGCGGTCGCGGCGGTCGCCGCGACACGCTCCGAGTACCTGCCTTCCCCCGTCCGCTCGGCGCGCTCGCTCCGCTCGCGCATCCGAACGCGGCCACCGCTCTACTCTGATTTCACTCCGCTCCGCTTCCGCTCCACTCCGCTTCCACTCTGCTTTCGCTCCACTCCGCTTCCGCTACACTCCGTTTCCGCGTCGCTCTCCTCAGCTACCGCACTCTTCGGTCTCTGCGACCGCTCCGATCGCAGCCCACTCCCTCGATACCTGCGGCACTCCTCCCCGACCCACACTGCGTACGTGCGCTTTTAGAGCCATCGAACGAACCGCACGAACGCTGAAAACGGGCTGTACGGCTACTCTACGGCTACCTGGCGAGCGCCGCTCGGTCACTTTCGTCCGTCCCGTAGAGTCGCCGCGCTTTTGCTCTCTCCTAGAGACTACTCGCGCATGGATGTCACATTCGTCGGAAGCGGGCCCGCGCTCGACGCCGTCGGGGACGCGCTTTCGGACGTCGGCGTTGGGACCGAGTCGGGCGACCCGAAGGATGTCGCCGCGGCGGACTTCGCGGTCGTCACCGGTGTCGCCGGCGACGACTCGTTCGATGCAGTAAACCGCGCGGCGCGCGACGGCGGGACGCCGTGGCTGGCCGTCGAAATCAGCGGCGTCGGCGGCGTTCCGTTGTCGGATGTCGACGCGGCGGTGTCCGGGTTCAGCCCGTCATCCGGGTGCTACCAATGTCTTCGCCAGCGCGTCGCGGCGAACGCCGCGGAGGACGTACTCGCCGCCGAACCCTCGGCCGACCGCAGCGCCGTCCGAGTCGCCGGTGCCGTGGCCGGACACGAGGCGGTAGCGCTGCTCTCCGGCGAGGACTCCTCGGTGCTCGGTGGGGTCGTCGAGTTCCCCCACGCTCGTCGCGAATTCTTGCCCGTTCCGGGGTGCGAGTGCGCTGAGGGCCGCGACTGGTCACTCGACCGCGAGTACGAGTCGGTCGAACTGCAGGCTGCGCTGTCGCGCGCGGAGCGAGCGCTGGACGAGCGAGTCGGTATCGTCAACTCAGTCGGCGAGATCGAGTCCTTCCCGGCACCGTACTACCTGGCGCAAAACGCCGAGACAGAGGGGTTCAGCGACGCTTCGGCCGCACGGAAGGCGGCCGGCGTCGCCGGCGACTGGGACGGCGCGTTCATGAAGGCGCTGGGCGAGGCGATAGAACGGTACAGCGCCGGCGTCTACCGCGATTCCGAGTTCACGGTCGGCGCATCCGACGATCTGCCGAATGCCGTCTCGCCGGCGAGTCTCGTTCGGGGACCCGGCGAGGCGGTCGATGACCGGATCCGATGGGTTCCCGGCGCGAATCTCGTCACCGACGAAGAGGCGTTTCTCCCCGCCGAAGCGGTCCACTTCCCGCCGCCGGAGGAGCGGTATCTACAGACGATCACTACCGGTCTCGGGTTAGGGAGTTCCGGCGTCGGTGCCCTCCTATCCGGCCTGTACGAGGTGATAGAGCGCGACGCGACGATGATCGCCTGGTACTCGACGTTCGACCCGCTTGAACTCCGCGTGGACGACGACCGGTTCGGCACGCTCGCCCGGCGGGCCCGCGCCGAGGACCTGTCGGTGACGCCGCTGCTCGTGACACAGGACGTGGACGTGCCGGTGGTCAGCGTCGCTGTTCACCGCGAGAGCGGGTGGCCCCGGTTCGCGGTCGGGTCCGACGCAGACCTCGATCCGGACGCCGCGGCGACGGCCGCTCTGGCCGAGGCGCTCCAGAACTGGATGGAACTCAGGTCGATGGGACCGGAGGAGTCGGCCGAGGACCCGAGCGCAATCGCGGAGTACGCCGACTGTCCGCCCGCGGCCGAGCAGTTCCTCGATGCGGACGGGGTCGTTCCGAGCGCCGACGTCGGCCCGGACGAACTCCCTTCGGGACCGGCCGAACTCGAAGCCGTGATCGAGCGCGTGACTGAGGCCGGATTGACGCCGTACGCGGCCGAACTCACGCCACGAGACGTATCCGCGATCGACCTCGCGGCGGTTCGCGTCGTCGTACCGGGCGCACAACCCCTGTTCACGGGTGAACCCGTCTTCGGCGACCGCGCCCGAACCGTCCCCGCGGACTTCGGGCACGACCCCCGACTCGGGCGCGACCACCATCCGTACCCCTGACTGCCGATATTACGCCTCTGTGCGGCTGTACAGTAGCTTTATCAAGACAACCGCCGTAGTTTCTGGCGGTGTGCTATTTGTTATCATGAGCGAACGCAGTTTCAGAACGGGGGGAGTATGACTACCGAGTTCGATCTGGACTGTGCGACGTGTGGGGGGATGCTACAGGAACGGACTGTCGAAACCGACGCGCTCGACGCGAACGTTTCCGGGTCGGTCCAGATCGCCGTGTGCGCGGACTGCGGGAGTCGGCACTTTCCCGAAGGTGCCCTCGAAGCGCTAAATTCCGAACGTCGCCCGGAGCATGTCCCGGGTTCCGGGACCCAGGCCGACCGCGAGCACCGTGATCAGTAGCATGACCGTGTAGCGCGGACTGTCCTCGAACACGTTCTCGTCGAATATCCAGACGACGAGGACGATAGCCACGAGTTTGACGAGCAGGAACGGCCACGCCGTGCCGGTGTAGTGTGTGATGCTCGCCGGCAAGACTGCGCCCGTCACGTTGACGATAGCCTCGTTGACCGGATGTTTCGGCCCGAGGTCGCCGTAGTGGACGCCGAGTTCCGCTGCCCAGTCGAGACCGACGACGTTGGCCACGCCGTCGATCGCGTGCCCCCAGATGAGGACGAGTCCGATGAGCCCCGTCCCGCGGTTGACCTCGGGTGCGAACCGGTCGATGGCGACCCAGGTCAACCCCGCGGCGAGCGTTGCTCCGACGAGAACGACAGCGAGCACCTGTGGATGGAAGTAGACGTACTCCGCCGTGCCGGCGAGATAGCCGAGATAGCCGACACAGGAGAGCAACGCGGCCGTTCCGATGCCGGCGAGCGGATACTCGAACCCATCGACGTACCCCCGGCTGTCGAGCTGGACCGCGACTACGACCGCAGCCAGCGTGAAGAAAAACATCGTGAAGTAGATCAGGGGGCTGATGAGCAGCGTGTTGAGCGGGTAACTGATCGGTTGGTCCACGCCGGCGCGGATCGCCGCAACGTTCGCGTCCTCGACGACGCGGAGCGCCCCGCCGAACAGCATGAACGGGAACAGCGCGTAGAAGCCCGTTCGGTACCGCTGGATGTCGAGTCTCCGGAGCAGGAACATGACCCCCACGAGAGCGACCAGCAGGACGACGACGTATCCGACCTCGGACACGAGGGTGTATCCGGGTTCCGCGACCGGCCCGATATCCGCCAGGCGGTCCGGGTTGTTTTGGAGGGACGCGCACTCGCTGCTATCGAGCAACCGCTGCTCGCCGTCCGCCCAGGCGACGCAACTCGCACCCTCGGAGTCCGCGTACACCGGCCCCCAGAAGTAGTGCCAGATGAACTCGACGTAAACGGTCCGGTGAAAGAGGACCGACCCGAGACCGAAGACGGCGACGATGCTTGCGACAAGCGCCGCCCACGCTCGCTCGGGGTCGACCTTGTCTAGAACCTCGTCCATAGCGGGAAAAACGCGACTCACACGGTATCACGTTTCCGGTCTTTCGCTGCCAGTGGGAGTTACCCGCCGTCCGGGAGGGTTCGAGCGGCCGAAAGCAGTGCGTCGTGTATCCGTCCGTTGGAGGCGACGAGGCCCTCGTCACCCGGCGACCAGCGGTCGCCAGCCACGTTCGTTACAGTGCCCCCTGCCTTGCGGACCATGTGAGCGCCGGCGACGGTGTCCCACGGCGGCGGGGACAGGTTGGTGATCGTACCGTCGAGTTCCCCTGCGGCGATCATCGACAGTGTCAACTGCGCCGACCCGACCCGCCGCAGGTCGTCGAACTCGGTGACTATCGCCCGCGTCGCCGCGGCGAACTCGTCGCGGCGCTTTCGGGTCCAGAGCATCAGCGGCGCGACCAGTGCGCGCTCCGGGTCGGTCACGTCGCTTACCGTGACGGCCTCTCCGTTTCTGCGGGTCCCGTTCGGGCCGCCGACGTACGTGTCTCCGAGCGCTGGAAACGCGTTTGCGCTCGCCGCGGTCCCCGACGCTGTCGCCGTCGCGACGCTCGTTCCCCAGGCCCGCGTGCCGCGGACGAAGTTCTTGGTCCCGTCTATCGGGTCGACGACCCACGCCGGTTCGCCCTCCGGGAGCGATTTCGGCGTGTCGCCCTCCTCGCCGACGACCGGTTCGTCGGGATACTCCTCCCGGATCACCGCTATCACCCGTCGTTGTGCGTCTCTGTCTATCCGGGTGACGGGTTCGGCGTCGGCTTTGGTTTCGACGTCGACATCGGTGCGGAACGCGTCGAGAGCGACTGTCGCGCCGGCGGCAGCGGCCCGTTCGACGAGTTCAGCACGTGATCCAGCGGCCATACCCTCGCCATAGACGCCGGCAGGGAAAATACTCCCGGCGATCATACTGTCGGATGGTGGCCCATGAAGCACTTCGACAGATCAGGTGTCGAATGACTTCACGACGTTCCGTCCGACAGTATCAGCGCTCTTCGAGGATCTCCGAGATAGCCGTCGCGACTTCCTCGTACTGTTGCAGCGTGAGGCTATCTGTGGTCGCGAACACGCCCTCCCGGTCCGTGGCCACGCGGACGAGATAGCCGTTTTCGAACGCGCGGACCGTGAACTTGTATTCGCCGAGTTCGGAACCGGAGTAGGCGTTCTGCGTGTTTTTGAAGTCCTGCCACTCGTGGCCGATAAAGTCCATCAGGTCGGCGTCCTGTTCTAGGTCGCCGCGGAGGTACAGTTGCTCGAAGTCGTCGCGGGTGAAGTACGTGACAGAACGGAGGCTGTCTCCGATAGCGGTGCGACAGAGCGTGGCGATCTGATCGGCTGACTCCGGTGCGAGGAGGTCGTTTTCCATGGTCCGACACATGACGATCCATCGTTAAAACGATACTGTCCACCGACCGGCGGTAGAAAGCGTTTAGTCGACGCGGTGCGCCCACCGTCACGTGCGAATCGAGAACAGTTTCATCCCGGTCCGCGGCGTCGGCGAAACGACGGAGCGGCGACTCTGGCGCGACGGCATCACCCGCTGGGAGGAGTTCGACCCGTCGGCAGTCGGTCCCAAAACCGGCGACCGCGTCGAGTCGTTCGTCGCTACTGCCTGGGAGCATCTCGACGACGGTAACGCGGAGTTCTTCGCAGAACAGTTCCCGCAGGGATCGCACTGGCGACTCCACGAGAACTTCCGGTCCGAAACCTGTTACTTCGACATCGAGACGACGGGGCTGAGCCCCGACCACAACGAGGTAACGACGGTGAGTTTCCATCAGGACGGCGAGACCACGACGCTCGTCCGCGGCGAGGACCTCACCGCGGACCGCATCGCGGAACAGTTCGCCGACGCGTCGCTCGTGGCGACGTTCAACGGGAAGCGTTTCGACGTCCCGTTTCTCGAATCGTCGTTCGACGTGTCCGTCGACTGTCCGCACGTCGACCTCATGTACCCCTGCAAGCAACTCGGCCTGACCGGGGGGCTGAAAGCCATCGAACGGGACATCGGGCTGGAACGTGACCGACCGGACATCTCAGGCGAGGACGCGGTCCGCCTCTGGCGCGAGTACGAGGCGGGCGACGACGACGCGCTCGACACCCTCATCTCGTACAACCGCGAAGACACGGCGAATCTCGCGACGCTGATGGAGACGGTAACTGACCGCCTCCACGAGGACGTGTTCGCCTGCGAGTGTCCGGAGTGAGTCGGCGTTCGTCGTTCGACCGAGTACAGACTCGACGTTGCGTGCTTTCCTGAGAAGTTGCGAGGGAAGATCGCCCCGAAGGGACGGTCTTCCGCATCTTGCGATGCGAGGGATGCGATTTGAACGCATGGACCCCTACGGGAGCGGATCTTGAGTCCGCCGCCGTTTCCAGGCTTGGCTACCCTCGCACGCGACTGCTGTGTGTCTGTTTGCGGTTTCGCGGAACCGTACTGTAGGGTCAGTACTCGTCGGTTTATAGTTTGCACGAAACGCGTTTCTTTCGGCGAGTTCCGAACACCCCCGGTCAGTCGTCCGAAACGATGTCGTGTAGGCCGGCGAGCGAATCGATCTCGTACGTCGGCGCGCTCGACACCGCGCCGTCGCGATGCGGGCGGTGGAGGTAGGCGGAATCGATGCCGGCGTTTCTCGCGGCTTCGACGTCGCTTTCGCTGTCCCCGACGAACAGAGCGGTGTCCGCGCCCAGATCAGCCATGGCCTGCTCGACGTAGTACGGGTTCGGTTTCTTGCGGCGGATGCTCTCGACGGTCGGGTCGCGACCGTAGTACGTCTCGAAGTGGTCCGTGAGATCGAAGTGGTCCAGGACGAACTCGATGGTCTCGTGCTGGTTCGAACTGACGATGCCGAAATCGTGGTCGAGGTCGGCGAGCGCGGAGACGTCGTCGTACAGCGTCTTCTCTCCGTCTCGGACTGCCGCCTGCTGAGCGGCGGAGGCGACCCGGTCCCGAACAGCCCAGAACTCGTCCGGGTCGAGACCGTGTTCCGTACAGACGTCCTCGTACCAATCGACGGTGACGTTGATGGCGAGACCGTCGACGTGGCGGTCCGGCGGCGATTCGACGCCAGCCTCGACGAACGCGTCGCGGGCGGCCGACTGGAGGAGGTCGATCTCGGGCGGCGTCGTGATCACGCCGTCGTGGTCGAAGATGATAGCGTCGTAATACATCTACGGGTTACTGCTGGTCTGCTTCCGAACACCTTCAGGTTACTGATCGATACCCGACTCTCGGCCAATGTACTGCAGTACCAGCTACCACGAATTGCAGTCCCTAGTTGCGGCGACGGTCCTCGGTCTTACGAGGAACGAGCGGCGTCCGAGTAAACGAGCACTTCGCCGTCTGCACCGACGGTGATCTCGTGTCCGCTGTACGAGAACGTCACTTCTCCGCTCAGTTGATCCCCCGTCGACGGAGCGAACACCCGGTCCAGCGCCTCAGGGTCGACCACCTCGTACAACGGCGGCGCCACGTCTACTGGTTCGATACCTTCTGCTTCGGCGACGGCGTCGATTACTTTCTCACTTACGCCTCCGCTATCGCGGGGTGTCGGAGGTGCATCCATTAGTACATCGTACCCGATACGCCGGTTAAAGTCTGTCGGGGATGAAACATTTTCCAGCAACGTCCGGGCGTTCTCCGCGTCTAACCAGATGAATGGTTGTTTTTCGTCATCTTTCCACGAACATAATTCCTCACTCGTCCGTGACATGCTCGCCGAACTCGTCGAACGGCTGGGTGAGTTCGCGTTTCAGTATCTCTGTTCGGACGACGGAGACGCCGACCTCTCGCAGTCGCTCTATCGTTCGGACGATGTCTTCCTGGTTGGATCCGAGCAGTTCTAGCGAGAGGTTCTGCTCGTCAGTCAGTAGCTCCCGAGCCTCGATAACACCTCGGACATCGAGGGTGTCTTCGACCGGGTTCACGTCCGCTTCCGGCTGGACAGACCCGATCACGAGTAGGTGATGGTCGTACTCCGTTCGCGCGTAGTCGATGTCCGGCTGATAGCTTCGGATTATCCCCCGCTGTTCGAGTTTTCGGATGCGGTTTGCAACGGTACTCGAAGCGATATTCAACCTCTCCCCGATCGACTTCGTCGTCACGTTGCGAGCGTCCTCCTGTAGCAAGAAGAGGATCCCCTCGTCGACGGAGTCGAGTTCCGGATGCGCCATGTTTCCACGTAGCGACGAGGACTCATAGACTCTTTTCCGGACGAACTGTCCTGACGGAACCCGGAGTTGACGGGCGGGCGACGGAGTTACCAGCCTTCGGAGCGATCGCTCGACCATGGACGAACACACGCGGGACTCGTCCGTCGCCCCGCCGACCGGAACGCCGACCGGATGGCGGCCGGACGACGACCTCTGGGAGCACGCCACGCTCCGCCGGGCGACGGTTCACGGCGTCCGCCTCTACAACGCGGGCGAATTCCACGAGTCGCACGACTGCTTCGAGGACGAGTGGTACAACTACGGCCGCGGCTCAACCGAGAGCAAGTTCCTCCACGGGATGGTCCAGGTAGCTGCAGGTGCCTACAAACACTTCGACTTCGAGGACGACGACGGGATGCGTTCGCTGTTCGACACCGCACTCCAGTACTTCTACGACGTTCCGAACGACTTCTACGGCGTCGACCTACTGGACGTGCGCACGACGCTTTCGAACGCGCTGGACGATCCGACGGTGTTGCACGGCTGGCAGATAGCGCTCGACGGGGAGCGGCCGTCCGCCCGCGAGGAGGATTTCGCCTACGCCGACTCTCTGGACGAGTGAATCTCAAGCCACTTCACCGAGGAGGCCCTGGGACACGCTAATGCGAGTCGAACAGGTTGGCGACGGGACGCCGGAGATAGCGGTCGTCGCCGGGATTCACGGTGACGAACCGTGCGGCGTGCGTGCCGTCGAGCGGTTGCTCGACGAACCGCTCACCGTCGACCGCCCGGTGAAGTTCATCGTGGCGAACGAGGAGGCGCTCGACCGCGGGGAGCGGTTCGTCGACACTGACCTCAACCGCGCGTTTCCGGGGGAGTCCGCCGCCGACGAACACGAGCGTCGGCTAGCGGCGGCGATCACGGCGGAGATAGCGGACTGTCTGACTCTGGCGCTGCATTCGACGCAGTCCTACGCCGAGCCGTTCGCCGTCGTCAACGGGATCGACGACACCGCCCGCGATATCTGCCCGCAACTGTCGGTCGCCGCCGTCGTCGAGACGAGCGAGTATATCGAGGGGCGTATCTTCGCCGCGGGTCGGGCTATCGAGATAGAGGCCGGCCTCCAGGGGTCGGACCAGGCCGAGGAGAACGCGCTCCGGATAATCAGGGAGTTCCTCACGGCGACCGGCGTGCTCCCGGGCGACACGATGCGGCGTGACGTACCGGCGTACAAACTGCTCCGGCCGATAGACAAGGAACAGGCGGAGTCGTACGAGGTGTTCGCCGAGAACTTCAAACGCGTCGACGCCGGCGAACCGTTCGCCGCGGCCGACGGGGAGGAACTCACCGCCGAGGACGACTTCTACCCCGTGTTGCTGTCGCCGTACGGCTACGCGAACGTCTTCGGCTACGCGGCAGAGAAAATAGACACCTTATAAAAGAAAGCCCTCGCGAACACCTTGGCAGGTGTTCGCTCGCCCTTTCAATGTCCTCCACGACGCCTTCGGCTCCGCCTCAGGCGTCAGTCCAGGCCCGCCAGTTTGCGCGAGTCGCGGCGATCGCCGCGACACGCTTCGAGTACCTGCTCCCCCGTGCGCTCGACATGAACGCCGAGCGCGGCCCGTCGGTTGGTTCGTGTATGCTTATTCCTCGGACTCAAACTCGACGAGCGTCAGATCCCGGTCCAGCGCGCACGTATCGTGCGGCGGGTCGCCGACGACCTCCTGGATCTGGCGTTCCTCTTTTTCATCCGCGCCGTCGGCGACGCAGAACTCGTGACTCGGGCATTCGACGTGCGGACAGGGGCCTGCGAGGCTGGCCTTGCTCCCCGCGTACGCGTTTCTGGAGGGGACGTTCGCCCGGACGGACGCGGGTTCGACTTCGACGGCGCGGACGCCGCCGTCGTGGAGTGCGCAGTCGAGCGTCTGTGCGTTCTCGCGGACGCCGTCGACGCGGTATTTGACGCCCTCGGAGAGGTTGAGACACTGGTCGCGGTACGGACATCCCTCGCACCCGGAGGCTTCCCCATGGTAGACGAACTCCTCGCCTTCGTTCGCGAGGCGCGCGCCGATGAGCGTGACCTGGGACATGGATTCCCGTTGTTGTCCGCGAAGGTTAAGTCTCTCGTCCGGTTATACTGCCGGACGGAGGCCCATGACGAATTTGGACACACTGGGGTGTCGAATGTCGTCACGACGGTCCGTCCGACAGTATTAGCTCGTCGAGACGTTCAAAGTAGTCCTCGCGGGGGACCTGATACATCTCGCGGTAGTTTATCTCGCCGTTTGCGAACGACCGTGCGGTGTCGAGTACACCCGATACAGCGGCGTCTCTCGTCCCGTACGACGTGCCGCCGTCGTCGACATCGGGTTCGAGATACAGCGTGACGTACCAGTCCGCCCCCGGTGCGGGCGAGGCCCCGGGCCGGCGGGACTCCCGGCGGCCCTTCGTCAGATACAGCGTCGGGAGACAGGCCGCGGGAAACGCGTCCGAATCGAACACGTCGGGGCGATAGGCGAGGATTACCCGGCCATCCGGTTCTTCGTTCCAGACGACCCATCCCTCGGGTGTATCGATATCGGTCATAGTGGACAGTACACCCCCGGTGCCTAAGGCCTTCTCGGACCTATACGACACTAACGGACGTATCCGTCAGCTATAGTAGCCACTGAAAGCCGATGCACGCACCACCGACTCGCACACAGACAGTCGACAGGGTTACTGAGACCGCCGGGTATCACCGTGGGATATATAAAATCCGCTCGTTATGAGGGCCGGAAACGATGAACGGTCCGCATCACTCCGCCGTGTTCCGGAACCTTAATATGTAGAATTATACCTGTAAATATGTTTTGGGTATACACTTAAGTATCTTGGATACTTTTAGATTAAACACTATCGGTGGCCGCCTGCCGCCGGTCCCGCTCTCGCGCTCCGACCCGGTTTCAGACGCAAGCGTTTTCGAACGCTCCCATGGAAGATTCCCGTCGTCGCGCGCGCGAGCGTGGTAATCGACCACACATGTCACGCCACAACGGAAGTACGGTCGGTCCGTCGCGTCGTCCGGTCGGCGGAGTC
The DNA here is from genome assembly GCF_034808085.1 of Halostella sp. PRR32. Taxonomy (NCBI): domain Archaea; kingdom Methanobacteriati; phylum Methanobacteriota; class Halobacteria; order Halobacteriales; family Natronoarchaeaceae; genus Halostella; species Halostella sp. PRR32. The sequence goes on along the minus strand of NZ_JAXHGL010000001.1, from coordinate 559,237 downwards.
GGTAGTGTGACCGCGGAGACGTCGAGTGGTCGGTTCGGTGGGCACGCCCCGACATCGCGGGTTCGGCCCCGCGCTCTCCCCTCGTTGGTGACGACGACCTGTCGTACTGTGGATCTACGGGGGTCGCCCCCGATCGAAACGGGGTGGGCAACTAACCGTCCGTGATACAATGACAGGAGACATCGACACACTCGAGGCGTTGAGCGAGGAATACCAGGCATCGGTCCCGGAGGACCTGCGAGCGACGAAGTCGTTCGACTGGTACCTCGAAGAGTTGTACGACGACCCGAAGATAGCCCGCAACGCGCATCAGCGCGTCGCGGACATGTTCGACTACTACGGCACGGAGTACGACGAGGAGGCCGGAGTCGTCGAATACAAGATGGTGTCGGAGGACCCGGTCAACGACGGCGAGAACACCTTTTACGGCCGAGTCATCCATCAGGCGATCCACGAATTCGTCAACAAAGTGAAGTCGTCGGCCCGCGGATTGGGGCCGGAACGACGGATCAAACTCCTGCTCGGTCCGGTCGGCTCCGGTAAGTCCGCCTTCGACCAGCAGATCCGGCAGTATTACGAGGAATACACCATGCGGGACGAGGGTCGGATGTACACGTTCCGCTGGACGAACCTCTGTGACGTCGTCGACGACCAGGACCCGTCCGACGACACGGTCCGGTCGCCGATGAACCAGGACCCGATCGTGTTGATCCCGCAAGAGCAACGCGAGTCGATCATCGACGATCTGAACGAGCGTCTGGACGCCCCCTACTCCATCCGCAACGAGCAATCGCTCGATCCGGAGTCGGAGTTCTACATGGACAGACTGCTCGCGTACTACGACGACGACCTCCAGCAGGTGCTTTCGAACCACATCGAGATCGTCCGGTTCGTCGCCGACGAGAACAAGCGCCAGGGGTTAGAGACGTTCGAACCGAAAGACAAGAAAAACCAGGACGAGACCGAACTTACGGGCGACGTTAACTACTCGAAGATCGCCGTCTACGGCGAGTCCGACCCGCGAGCGTTCGACTATTCGGGCGCGTTCTGTAACGCGAACCGCGGTATCTTCTCCGGCGAGGAACTGCTCAAACTCCAGCGGGAGTTCCTCTATGACTTCCTGCACGCGACGCAGGAACAGACGATCAAGCCGAAGAACAACCCGCGGATCGACATCGACCAGGTGATCGTCGGCCGCACGAACATGCCCGAGTACAAGGACAAGAAAGGCGACGAGAAGATGGAGGCGTTCAACGACAGGACGAAGCGGATCGACTTCCCGTACGTCCTCTCCTACGAACAGGAGGCCGACATCTACCGGAAGATGCTGTCGAACGCCGACGTTCCCGACATCAACGTCGAGCCTCACACCCTGGAGATGGCCGGTCTGTTCGGCGTCCTCACGCGCATCGAGGAGCCCGACACCGAAACCGTCGACCTGCTCCAGAAGACCAAGGCGTACAACGGCGAGGTCGACGAGGGCGACGACATCGACGTGAAGAAGTTACAGGAGGAAGGCGAAGCCAAGGCCGACATCGGCGAAGGGATGGAGGGCGTCTCGCCCCGGTTCATCGGAGACGAGATATCCGAGGCGATCATGGACTCGAAACACCGCGACAGGGGGTTCCTCTCCCCGTTGACGGTGTTTAACTTCTTCGAGGAGAACCTCGAACACCACGGGTCGATCCCGGAGGACAACTTCGAGACGTACTACCGCTACCTCGAAACCGTCCGCGAGGAGTACAAGGAGCGGGCGATAGAGGACGTCCGCCACGCGCTGGCGTACGACATCGACGAGATCCAGCGGCAGGGCGAGAAGTACATGGACCACGTGATGGCGTACATCGACGACAAGACCGTCGAGGACGAACTCACGGGCCGCGAGCAAGAGCCCGACGAGACGTTCCTGCGGTCGGTCGAGGAGAAACTCGACGTTCCGGAGGACCGCAAGGACGACTTCCGCCAGGAGGTATCGAACTGGGTCTCCCGCCGCGCCCGCGAGGGCGAAGCGTTCAACCCGCAGGACAACGAGCGCCTGCGCCGCGCGCTCGAGCGAAAGCTGTGGGAGGACAAGAAACACAACATCAACTTCTCGGCGCTGGTCTCCAGCAACGAGTTCGACGACGACGAGCGCAACCAGTGGATCGACGCCCTGATCGAGCAGGGTTACTCCGAAGCGGGCGCTCGCGAAGTGCTGGAGTTCGCCGGCGCCGAGGTGGCAAAAGCCGAGATGGAGGACTGATGAACCACGGCGACGAGTTCGTCAGCGAGGCCGACCGCGCGCTCGAAGAGACCTACGAGGAGCCGAAGAGCCTGGCGGAGTACGTCGACGAAGTGTTCGAAACGCCGCGGATAGCCTCGCACGCGAGCAAGTACCTCCTCGAAGCTATCGAGGCGGCGGGTACGCGAACCGTCGTCGAGGAGGGCGAGGAGAAAGAGCGGTACCGCTTTTTCGACGATCCGCACAACGACGGCGAACACGCCGTCCTCGGGAACACGGAGGTGTTGAACGCGTTCGTCGACGACCTCCGCTCCATCGCGGCCGGTCGGGGCAAAGACGAGAAGATAGTCTGGTTTGACGGGCCGACGGCGACGGGCAAATCCGAACTCAAGCGCTGCCTGATAAACGGGCTGCGCGAGTACTCGAAGACGCCCGAAGGACGGCGCTACACCGTCGAATGGAACGTCGCCACGGCGGACGACACCCGTGGCCTCTCGTACGGCGAGGAGTCGCCCGTCGACGAGGACCAGTGGTACGAGAGCCCCGTTCAGGCCCACCCATTCTCCGTGTTTCCGGCCGAGGTTCGCGAGGGGCTCCTCGCCGAGTTGAACGCGGACAACGACGACCACATCGACCTGCAGGTCGACGAACGCCTTGACCCGTTCTCCCGCGAGGCGTACGAGTATCTCGAAAAGCAGTACCGCCGACGCGGCGCGTCAGACCTGTTCTCGACGGTGACCGACGACGCCCACCTGCGCGTGAAAAACTACGTCGTGGACGTGGGGCAGGGTATCGGCGTCCTCCACTCCGAGGACGAGGGACAACCGAAGGAGCGACTAGTCGGCACCTGGATGCGGGGCATGCTCCAGGAGCTCGACTCGCGCGGTCGGAAGAACCCGCAGGCGTTCTCCTACGACGGCGTCCTCTCGCAGGGTAACGGCCTGCTGACGGTCGTCGAGGACGCGGCTCAGCACGCCGACCTCCTCCAGAAGCTGCTGAACGTGCCGGACGAGGGGACGGTCAAACTCGACAAGGGGATCGGGATGGACATCGACACGCAGCTAGTCATCATCTCTAACCCCGACCTCGAAGCGAAACTCAACCAGCACGCCGAGAAAAACGGGATGGACCCGCTGAAAGCGCTCAAGCGCCGCCTCGACAAACACGAGTTCACGTATCTCACGAACCGGAGCCTAGAGACAGAACTCATCCGGCGCGAGTTGACCAACGAGACGGCGGTGTGGGACGGCGACGACGACGCGGTCGAGGAGAAGGTCGCGGAACCGCTGACCATCGAGATCAAGGGGTCCGACGGAACCGTCCGCGAACGGGAACTCGCCCCGCACACGGTCGAAGCGGCGTCGCTGTACAGCGTCGTCACGCGCCTCGACGACGAGGACCTGCCCGCCGGTCTCGACCTCGTGGACAAGGCGCTGCTGTTCGACCGGGGCTACCTTCAGGACGGCGACGAGCGCCTCGAAAAAGACGACTTCGAGTTCGCCGACGACGGCGGGGCGAACGGCGAACACGGCATCCCGGTGACGTACACCCGCGACACCATCGCGGACCTCCTCCACGAACGGCCGGACCGCCACCATCCCGAACTGAACGTCGAGGACGTGATCATGCCGCGGGACGTGCTGAACGCGATGGCCGAACGGCTGACTGACGCGCCGGTGTTCTCGCCTGGCGAGCGCACGGAGTTCGAGAACCGCGTCGTCCCCGTGAAAAACCACGTGTTTCAGAGACAGGAAGACGACGTCATCGACGCGATGATGCGCGACCGGCGGGTCGACGAGGAGACCGTCGCCGAGTACGTCGACCACGTGTACGCCTGGGCGACCGACGAGACGCTGGAGAACGAACGCGGCGAACGCGTCGACCCGGACCCGCTGAAGATGAAGGTGTTCGAGACCGAGCATCTAGGCCGGTTCTCTCCGGAGAGCTACGACGGCAACGAGCCGTCGCCTGCGGTCAGGCAGTTCCGGACCGAGAAGGTGATCACCGCGTTGAACCGCCACGCCTGGGAGCGCCGCGACGAGGATTTCTCGGTCGGAGACGGCGACGGTTCGGACTCCTCGACCGCCGAGACGCCGTCGCACAACGTCGACCTGACGGAGATCCCGGTGATCAAGAGCGTCCTCGAATCCCACGACTGGGACGATGTCGCCCGGATATTCGAGGACTTCGACCCGCGGCAGTGGGACGACCCGCCGAGCGGCACCGAGACGGCCGCGGTCAAAGCGGAGACTATCCAGAACATGGTCGAGATGTTCGACTACAGCGAGGCGTCGGCCGAACTGACGAGTCGGCACGTCATGGGACAGGTGAGTTACAAATGGGACTGAAAGACGACCTCGAACGGTTCTACGAGGTGGGCGAACAGCGCCGCGAGGACCTCTCCGACTTCATCCAGTACGGCGATCTGGGACAGAGCCTGCCGAACGAGGTTCGCGTCCCGATCAAGATAGTCGACCTCCCCGAGTTCCAGTACGACCAGCGGGACCAGGGCGGGGTCGGGCAGGGCGACGCCGACGTGGGTGACCCGGTCGGCGAGCCCCAACCTCAACCCGGCGACGGAGACGAGGAGGGCGATCCGGGCGACGAGAGCGGCGAGCACGAGTACTACGAGATGGACCCCGAGAAGTTCGCGGAGGAACTCGACGAGGAACTCGGGCTCGAACTGGACCCGAAAGGAAAGAGCGTCGTCGAGGAAAAGGAGGGGCCGTTCAAGGACCTCACGAAGTCCGGCCCCGACAGCACGCTCGACTTCGAGCGGATGTTCAAGAAGGGGCTCAAGCGGAAGCTCGCGATGGACTTCGACGAGGAGTTCCTCACCGAAGTGCTGAAAGTCGACGGCGTCTCCCCGGACCGGGCGTTCGAGTGGGCACGCGGCGAGTCCATTCCCGTTTCAAAGGCGTGGCTGACCGAGACCTACTCCGACATCCCCGAGAACGAACGCGGCGAGTGGGAGAGCATCGAGCAGGTCGAGGAGAACGTCGAGCGAGAGACCGTCCAACAGCAGATCCGCCGCGAGGGGATCGGCCACGTTCCGTTCCGGCGGGAGGACGAGCGCTATCGTCACCCCGAGATCATCGAGGAAAAGGAGAAAAACGTCGTCGTCGTCAACATCCGCGACGTGAGCGGTTCGATGCGGGAGAAAAAGCGCGAACTGGTCGAGCGGACGTTCACGCCGCTCGACTGGTATCTCCAGGGCAAGTACGACAACGCCGAGTTCGTCTACATCGCCCACGACGCGGAGGCCTGGGAGGTCGAACGCGACGAGTTCTTCGGCATTCGCTCTGGCGGCGGCACGAAGATCTCGTCGGCGTACGAACTGGCCGACGAGTTGCTGCAGGAGTTCCCCTGGAGCGACTGGAACCGCTACGTGTTCGCCGCGGGCGACAGCGAGAACTCGTCGAACGACACCGAGGAGGGGGTCATCCCGTTGATGGAGCAGATCCCGGCGAACCTCCACGCCTACGTGGAGACGCAACCGAGCGGCAACGCCATTAACGCCACCCACGCCGAGGAGGTCGAACGCCACTTCGGCGAGGACAGCGACGATGTCGCCGTGACGTATGTCACCGGTCCCGAGGACGTGACCGACGCGATCTACGACATCCTGAGCACGGAGGACGAATCATGACCAACGAACCGACCACCGCTACGGAGGAACGATGAGCTTCGACCGCTACGAGGCTCGGCGGATCGCCGCCGAGTTACAGGGCCCGGTCGACGACGCCAACGAACTGGCCGAGCGACTCGGTCTGGAGCCCTACCCGGTGAACTACTGGATCGTCGACTACGACGAGATGAACGAGCTCATCGCCTACGACGGCTTCCAGCGGCGGTATCCGCACTGGCGGTGGGGGATGAAATACGACAAGCAGCAAAAGCAGGGCCGCTACGGCGGCGGCAAGGCGTTCGAGATCGTCAACAACGACAACCCATCGCACGCCTTCCTGCAGGAGTCGAATGATCTGGCCGACCAGAAGGCGGTCATCACCCACGTCGAAGCTCACGCCGACTTCTTCGCCAACAACGAGTGGTTCGGCATGTTCGCCGACGACCTGGACGCGGCGGCGATGCTCGAACGCCACGCCCGGAACATCAGCGAGTACATGCAAGACCCCGACATCGACCGCGCGGAGGTCGAGCGCTGGATCGACAACCTGCTCTCGCTAGAGGACAACATCGACCAGCATCAGGTGTTCGACCCGCGGGGGACGCTCGGGGACGACATCGAGGGCGATACGGACGACAAACTGAGCGAACAGCTCGACGAACTCGACGTCTCCGACGAAGTGCGCGAGGAGGTGTTCAGCGACGAGTGGCTCGAACGCCAGAACGAGGACGAGGACGGCGTCTCGTTCCCCGACGTGCCGGAGAAAGACGTGCTCGCGTTCCTCCGAAAGCACGGCAAGCAGTACGACGGCGAGGCGGAGAAAGCCGCCGAGATGGAGCCGTGGCAGCGCGACGTACTCGACATGCTCCGGGCGGAGGCGTACTACTTCGCCGCACAGAAGATGACGAAGGTGATGAACGAGGGGTGGGCCGCGTACTGGGAGTCGATGATGATGGGCGAGGAGGCGTTCGCGACCGCCGACGAGTTCATCAGCTACGCCGACCACCAGGCCAGAGTTCTCGGGTCGCCGGGGCTCAACCCGTACAAGCTCGGCAAGGAGCTGTGGGAGTACATCGAGAACACGACGAACCGGCGGGAAGTCGTCGAGAAGCTCCTGCGAGTCGACGGAATCACCTGGCGTAACTTCACCGACACCGTCGACTTCGAGCGAGTGCTCTCGGCGTTGGAACCGCCGGAAGCGCTGGACCGTCTCTCCTCGGACACGCTGGACGAAGTGGCCGAACTGCCGGACGAGTTCGTCGACCGCGAGGCCCTGGAGAACGCTCGCGACGGCGAGATAGATGTCGACCGCTACCCCTGGAAGGTCCTGACCTACGAGGGACTGGCGCGTCGGCATTACTCGCTCGTCAAGCCACAGTACCGCGGATTCCTGGCCAGTGTCGGCCAGAGCGACCTCGAACGCATCGGCCGATATATGTTCGACGACGCGGTGTACGACGACGTGGAGGCCGCGCTCGACGACATCGACTTCACCCGCGGCTGGGACCGGATGCGCGAGATCCGCGAATCCCACAACGACGTGACGTTCCTCGACGAGTTCCTCACCCAGGAGTTCGTCGACGAGAACGAGTACTTCACGTACGAGTACTCGCAGGCCGCCGGACAGAACCGCGTCGCCAGCACGGAGTACGAGGACGTGAAAAAGAAACTGCTGCTCCAGTTCACTAACTTCGGCAAGCCGACTATCGGCGTCTACGACGGCAACTACAACAACCGGAACGAACTGCTGTTAGGTCATCACTACAACGGCGTCATGCTGGACATCCAGCAGGCCAAGCGGACGCTAGAACGCGTCTTCGAACTGTGGGGCCGCCCCGTCAACCTCATGACCATCGTCAAGGAGGTCGACGAACACGACATCGAGGTCGCGAAGCGCCGCGACAAGGAACCGGACCCCGAAGAACGAGGGAAACTGATCCGCTACGACGGGGAAGAACACACTATCGAGGACCTCTCGTGGGAGGAAGTCGAAGATATCGCCGCATCCGACGTGGATTACGACACCAAACCCGACGAATGGCTCGCCTGAGGCGTCTGTACGGATCCGTTCCCGCCGTAATTTTCGGGTAGAATATAGTTATACTTATACGACGGGTCCGTCTCGGTATTCGTTGATGACCGCGTCATCTAACAGGATAGAGATCACCGAGCGGCGGCCTCCCGACGGAGGTGTCCCGTCGTGACCGGTCGTCGCGATTTCCTCCGGAAAGCCGCTATCGCCGGCGTCGGGACGGCGGCGGGCGTGTTTGCCCTCCCGTCAACGCCGGAAGCCAGCGACGCCCTGATGTCGGATGAGCGGTCCCCCTCCGCGAACGCGACTGATCAGTCGCTCTCGGTAACGGCCGAAGACACATCGCCGTACGCGCTGTGGCAGTACAAGAAACGGGACGGCGGCTACGCGCCGACGAGTCCGATAAACGTCGTGTTCCCCCTCTCAGAGACGGAGCGGGGATTAGACGACGTGATGGACGTCCTGTTCGACGCCGGTTGGTACTCGCTTCCGGTCGAATACGTCCGATACGCGTGGAACCGCAAACGGGAGGCGTACGAACACCAGCAGGCCACCGCCGCCGAGACGTTTTACGGGACCGTCGGACGGCGACACGTGCGGTGCTGGGAACTGGAAGGGGCCGTATCGATGCAAGCACACGAAGATACGGCGGCGACGCCGAACCACGGCATCGAATCGTACCGACAGGCCCAGCGCCGTATCGAACAGTTGTTCGACGAGGCGGGATGGACCGTCGACGAATCTCAACGGTTCGCAAACGAGAAATCGCCCGACCACGACGGTCACGTGACCGTGATCCGGCCGTGAACTACCGCCGGTTCTCGCTCCCGGCGCAACCGCTCGGTACGCACCTTCTCGGGGACACCCGACTGCGAACGCTCGTCGGGATCGGCTATCTGGTTGTTCTCACCGCAGTTGTGGTCGCGAGTACCGTTTCCACCCGAACGACGGTGGCCGGTGCTCCCATCGCCACGCTGTCGCCGGCATTCGACACCCTCTTCTGGGCGCTCATAATCCTCGTCGTACTGTCGACGTTCGTGGTGCCTATCGTGTACGCGCTGTTCAACGGCGGTCCCGTCATCGCCTTTCTCATCGCCGTCGCGCCCGAACTCGTCGTCTACGTCACGACTGGGACGCTCCATCTCACCCCCGACTTCACGCTCGGACTCGTGTTCGGAGCGTTCGCGGCTGTCCTCGCGGTGTACGTCAGCGGGTATCGGTCGTACAGGTCCCTGTCACCGGGGTCTCACGCGGACTTAGACGACGCGTTACTGTTCTCGACGGCGGTTGCCGTCGTGGGGACGGTCGCCCTCGCGCGCCTGTACGTCGAGGGCCCGTCGTCGATGGCGGCCCGGACGGAACCGTACGGCGTCGTCGTCGTTCCGACCGTCGCAATGGTCGTGTACGGCTGGCTGACGCGGCTTCGCGCCCAGTAACGACGTTTTTTCCCGGTCGTCGCCGTCGCATCGATTATGACCGAGCGACTGTCCGTCGACACCGGCGAACGACTGACCACCGTCGACGTGACCGACCGCGTCGCCGCGGCCGTCCCCGACGGCGCGAACGGCGTCTGTACCGCGTTCGTCCGCCACACGACTGCCGCGCTGGTCGTTCAGGAGAACGAGTCCGGCCTCCGGGGCGATATCGAAGGGTTCCTCGCCGACCTCGTGCCCGACGAGGGACACGCACACGACCGCATAGACGACAATGCGGATTCGCACCTGCGGGCGACGGTGCTCGGCCCGGACGTCAGCGTCCCAGTCACGGACGGCGACCTCGAACTGGGAACCTGGCAGTCGATACTCCTCGTCGAGTGCGACGGCCCGCGGTCGCGGGAGGTAGCTGTTGCGGTGACCGACTGACGGCGTCGTGGCGGTAGCTAACTGACAGCGTCGGGGAAGGGTCTGGCGAGCGCCGCGGAGAAGTTCGAGTGCGTGTCCGTCAACGTCGACCTTCAGGTGGCCGGGGGCGGCACCTCACCGTCGACGACCATCCCGTCGAGGCGGCAAACGGATACGACGGACCGCGTCCCGCGTTCCGCCTCCCATCGCGCGGCGTTGTAGCGGTTGAACGAAGAGAGCACCGGGAAGACCGAGCGGTGGAACGTCGCGGTGCTCTCCTCGTCAGAGAGTCCGACAGGATGCGTTGAGACGGTGCCGTCGAGGCCGTTCGCAGCGAGGTTCCCCCATGAAAGGGTTTTCACCGGGAGGCGAGTTGTAATTTTCCCGGTCGATGACCGACCATAGACAGAAGTGTGTGACTCGGTAAACTACCACAAGTATTACGGCGATACCCTCTGAAAAGTTAAATATGAGCAACGATGCAACAGGCAACGCACTCGTCGACTGGTACAGCGACAACGTCGCCAGACCGCACACGTCCGACGAGGCGTACGGCTACTGGGCGTTCGTCGTCGGGTCAGTGCTCGGCGTCCTCGGTTTCGTCCTCTTTCTCCTGAGTACAACGGCGACGAAGGGGACCTCTATCTTCTGGACGTACCGGTCGCTGTCGTTCTCGGTCGGCGCGCTGGCGCTGCCGGTACTGATGTACGGGTTCGTCGTCGTGTTGCCGTTGCGCGAACGGGCTACGAAGGTCGCGTATCTGGGCTTGGCGGTCAGCCTCTTATCGGTGGTCGCCTTCCTCTGGGCGTACCCCGATAGTTGGAACGTGAACACGGGCGATCTCAGCCCGATCATCCTTTCGGTGTACGCGCTGGGAATCGGCATCGAAGTGGTCGCCGCCTTCCTGTTCCCCGCGGTCTCCAACGAAGCGCCGGTAGAACCTGCGACGGGACCCGGCGTCGTCGAAGCGGCGACCGACGACACCGGTTCCGGAGAGAGTTCCGCCGACGCGAGTAAGGCGACGTTTGAACTCTATCAGGACCGGAAGAGCGAGTGGCGCTGGCGGCTCCGACACGACAACGGGAACGTCGTCGCCGACGGCGGTGAAGGGTACACGGACGAACGTAACGCGAAGAAAGGCATCGAGAGCGTGCGAAAGAACGCCCCCGGTGCGGCTGTCGACCGCCGCGAGACGCCGCCGGCGGACGCCGCACCGGCGGTAGACGGTGAAGACGACCCCTCGACCGCCGCCGAACCGGTCGAGGACCCCGCCGAGTCGCTGCCCGAACCGGACGATGAACCCTCGGACGGCGCAACCGTAGAAGTGTACGAGGATCGCGGCGGTAACTGGCGCTGGCGGCTCCGACACGACAACGGAAACGTCATCGCCGACGGCGGCGAGGGGTACTCCTCGCGGCGCGCTCTGGAGGACGCGGTCGACCGACTGACGAACCGGGTCGCCGACGCGGACACGCTGGAACACGACCCCGCGGCGTTCGAGATCTACCGCGACAACGCGGACGAATGGCGCTGGCGGCTCCGGCATCGTAACGGCCGCATCATCGCGGACGGCGGCGAGGGGTACGCCTCCCGACGCAACGCCGTCGAGGCCGTCGACCGCGTCCGCGACCGCGTCGAGGACGGACCCGAGATGTACGAGGACGCCGCCGGCCGCTACCGCTGGCGTCTGGTCGCGGACAACGGCGAGATCATCGCCGACAGTAGCCAGGGGTACGCTTCAGAGTCGGGAGCCCAGGACGGCTTCGGGCGCGTCCGCCGATACGCGCCCGAGGCGGACGCGCTACAGTTCGACCCCCTCGGCTTCGAGGTGTACGAGGACGCCGCCGGCCGCTACCGCTGGCGGCTTCGCCACCGCAACGGAAACATCGTCGCCGACGGCGGCGAGGGGTACACGTCGAAACAGAACGCGAAGAAGGGGATCGCCGCGGTGCAACGAACCGCGCCCGGGGCGGCCGTCGTCGAACGGTAACGGCAGCAGTTCCGTTTCGTTGCCTTTCGTCCGGGTGAGTACGGCGTCGCGGCAGCCGTCAGGAGATCAGTTGCGCGCCTTCCTCCGAGAGTTCGACAGTGACGTCCTGACGCGTCTGCTCGCTGATCTGGTCGAGGTTTCGCGTAAGAACGTCCAGAATATCTTCGGGTTCGGGGTACACCAGCATGTTCTGGTCGTCGTCCTCCATCGTCAACTGGGTGTCGGACAGGGCGATCTGGTCGTTTTCGATGCTGGCTACGACGGCCGGCAGGGTCTCCTCGCCGCCGGGGTCACCCTCCGCGACTCTGGTGATGTACAGCGAGTCGAGACCGATGAGGTCCTTGTACTCCCGGATCTGCTCCGCGCAGTTCACCATGTCCCGCGTGATCGCGGTTTTCTCCGGGTTGCCGTGCGTCCCCTCGTAACACTGCTTGCAGATCCGCAGTTCCATTCGCATATCCGGATTTCCGACGGCGACGGTATTAACTGTCGGCTGTAATACCGACGGACGTGAATCTGTTCGGCCCACGTCACGCGGCTTCAGACCTACTGGACACGTATCCAACCTCCGGAAGTGAAATCCCGGCGCACCGGCCGCAGTCAGGTCCGCAGTTGTTACAAGTTCTTCCGGCGATAGTGGACCGTATGACAGAGTTCGAGAGCGACGAAGAGCGCGTGGAGTGTCTCCGGGAGATCGCTGACGACGTCCGCGGCGGCAGTTCAGAGAGCGAACAGATCGCCGCTATCCTCTACCGCGTCAGCGATCTCTACGACGCGGACGAGGAGACGACCCCGAAAGACATCTACCTGAACGTCCGGAACATCCTGAACGTGAAAGAGAGCGGCGGCCTCGAACGGTAGCGACCCGACCGCGCGAACGGTTAGCGCGACGACGGCGGAGAACAGCCACCGCGGTCGTTTTTACGCTGGATGCGCTTTGCCCACGTGTGGACGCACACCAACAGGACACCTCGAACCCGTTCGGCATGGACGAGGACTGCGAGAACTGTCCCGCCCTCTGCGAGACGCGCGCGCAGATAGTACACGGGTACGGGGACGTCGGCGCGGACTTCGTTTTCGTCGGCGAGCGTCCCGGCCCGGGTGCGGACGAGACCGGCGTTCCGTTCACCGGCGACGAACGGGCCGAGGCGTTCCTCTCTATCCTCCGCCGTCTCGGCCTCTGTGGGTCGCCGGCGGACAGCGACGAACCCGAGCTAGCGAACGCCTTTCTCACGCTACTGACGCGCTGTCGCGACCCGGAACGCCCGCCGACTGACGAGGAAGTCATCACGTGTGAACCGTATCTCAACGCCGAGATCCGAATGATAAATCCCGAGATCCTCGTCCCGGTCGGCGAACGGGCGTTACGCGAGCTAGCGACGGAATACACGACGACCCCGGCGGACGAGTTCGACGTCGTAGACGACCACGCAACGACGGTTCGCGGTCGCGGGTTCGAACTGGTGCCGATGGTCGACCCCGCGGACCAGACCGAAGAACAGACGCAGACGTTCGTCGAGCGCTTCTCGGAACTGATGGCGAGCGATTACCGCCAGACGAAGGGCCGGCGGAGTCGATAGGCCCGATAGGACAGACCCCCTCCGGGGCGGCCTCACCAGTACGGCGTGGACCGCCGCTCCGTCCACCCGAGAGCGACGAACGCCGCCACCGTGGCGGCGATAAGAGCGGCCGTCGCCAGTGCCGCGGTTTCGACGTCAGCGAGAACGAAACCGAGTGTGCTGACCGCGAGCAGTCCGACGAGCAACACCGCGAGGCCCGCTGACGGCTTCGACCAGTGCATGACCAGTGATACGGCCCCCACTCGGATAAAACGGCGCGCCTAAGTCTCCGGGACCCGGATAGACAGGTATGACAGTCGTTGCAGTACTGGCCGATCCGCCGCGAGAGGACGTCGTCTTGCCACGCCTGCCCGACACGTCGCCGCTCTCGGCGGCGGAGGCGGTAGACCTCTACGAGGCGATGCTGAAGGACGTGGTCACCGCCGTGGCGGGAAGCGGGGCGGAGCTGTTGGTCAACTACCGCGACGACGAGGACCTACCCGAGGGTGACGGTCGTTCCGAGGCGCAGCTCCGCGCCGTCGTCGCAGACGCGCTGGGAGACGCCGACGGGGCGCGCTTCGAGGTACAGGTCGGGTCGTCGTACGCCGCCCGAATGGGCAACACGATGACCCACTTGCTGGAGTCTGAGAGCGTCCAGTCCGCCGCGGTCGTCTCCCCGGCCGCACCGCTCGTCGACCGAAAAGAGATCGACAACGCGGCGATGAAGCTCCGCAGGAACGAGGTCGTCCTCGGTCCAGCGGACGACGGCCGCACGTACTACGCGGGATTCACCGAGACGATCGATTTCGAGAGCGCTGACACCCCACCGGTTCTGGAGACGCTGACGGACCGCGGCGTGGACGCGGGGCACGAAGTCGACTATCTCCCGATGCTGCCGGTCGTCGAAACCGGGCGAGACCTGGCTTCCGTCGTCTCGCTGGTCCGCTCGCGGACCCGTGCGGGACGCATCATCCCGGAGTACACCGCGACGGTCATCGCCGATTACGGCCTCACAGTCGACGTCGCGGACGACGGGACGCCGAGGCTCCGTCGGGACTGATCACTCCACGTCGAACGCGACGGCGACCGTCGGCCCCCAGTGGACGAACCGGTAGCGGCCAGCAGGGAGGTCCGGGCAGACCTCCAGATCGAACGGATGGTCCTCGACGAGGCCGTTTTCGGTCATCTCGATGGTCCAGTTGAACCCCTCGCCGGGCGGGTGGAGAATCGCTTCGTCAGTGTAGCCGAAGTGTTCGGCGCTGGTGCTTCCGCGGACGTCTTCCCACCCCGCTTCCGTCCGGACCTGCAGACTGTACTTGTGTCGGTTTCCGGTGGTCTGTTCCTCGTCGGTAACGTTTGTCAGCGTCACGTCGATTGTGTCGCCGCGTTCGACCGTCGTTTCGTCCACGCGCAGGGCGAAGCTGGGTTCGCCGTCGTTGCCCGTCGCTTCCCCCCAGGAAACGTCGCTATCGTCGAACCACGACGGGTGACGCTCGAACGCGTCGTCCTCGCAGGAGAGTTCCGGTGGGATGTTCGCGGGGTCGCCGTCGGGGCGCACGTGTCCGGGGAGTTCGGAGGGTGCGGGGGAGAGCGAATCGCTCGCCGACACCTCCAGTTCTGTCTCGTCGTCCCACCCGTCAGTGACGGAGAGCGTCGCGCGGGAGACGGGAGTCCCGTCGAACTGCGCCCGGACGAGCACTGCGGGGAACGAGACGGTCTGGACGCACATATCGTCCTCGTGGCCGTCGTCGTCTACCGCCGAAACCGAGCCGACGAGGCGGTCGTCATCCAGCGAGAGGTCGTCGAGTTCGACGTGATAGCAGGCAGTCGGCGCTGCGACCGTGACTGAGAGTAACACCGACGAATCGAAGTCGGTCCCCTCGACAGCGTTCTGAACTTTGTCGGACGCATCGTAGCCGAAAGCCGCCCGTGCGCGTTTCTCGCTGTCTATCACGAGCGATCGCGCCGTCGTGCTGTCGTCGTACCAGTTCGGGGTCCCATCAGATCCGGAGAACTGGACGACCTCGTAGTCAAGCAGTTTCCGGTCCTGGTTACTCCGGTTAGTCGTGTCAGTCGGATCGGATTCGTCGTCAGCCGAGCCGAGACAGCCGGCGACCGCCGTTCCGAGCGCAATTCCGCCGATCTGGAGGGCTTCTCTTCGGTTCAGGGGAGGCATACCCGAAGATACCGTCCTATCGTCAAAGGGCCTTGTGTAAACTACAATCCCGGTTGAAGTCATCCGAACGTCCCGGCGAGCGCACCTCCTCTCCGCTCGTCCACGGGCTCGACGCGAACGGTCAAATCCGATACTTCTTAAACCGGCCGCTGCATAGCTGGTCACGAGGTGGGGTGGCAGAGCGGACTATTGCGCCTGCCTTGAGAGCAGGTGGCCCCAAGGCCTCATGGGTTCGAATCCCATCCCCACCGTTTTGCGAGGAACGGACGTGACGAGCGAACCGTCTTCGCATAGTTCGAATCCCGTCTCTTACCGGTACGCCGGTTGTTTCCCAAACTCCAGACCGATCGCTGTGCCGACGATTTCACGGACCAGAAACATATTTACACGCCGGTGAGATAGTAAACACCGAATGGCGGAGAGTGGCGAGCGGACGGGCGAGAGGACGACGGTTCTCGTGGCAGACGACGAGCCGAAGGTAGCGGACCTGTACGCCCAGTATCTCGACTCCGAGTTCGACGTACGGACGGCATACAACGGCTCGGAGGCGTTAGAACTCGCCGACGGCGTGGACGTGGTACTGCTCGACCGGCAGATGCCCGACAAATCGGGCGACGACGTGCTGAACGAACTCAGGGACAGCGGGAATAACTGTCAGGTCGTCATGGTGACGGCGCTGGAACCGACGATGGACGTGGTCGACATGCCGTTCGACGACTACGTCGTCAAACCGGCCCAGAAGGACGATCTGATAGCGGTCGTGGAGGCCCAGGTCGTGCGGGCGACCTACGACACCCGCTTCCGGGAATATCTACGGCTGAAATCGAAGATCGACGTTCTCAGAGAGGAGATGGACTCCGAGGAACTGGTGGAGAGCGACCGCTTCGAGATGCTGACCGTCCTCGCGGAGTCGCTGTACGACGACCTCAGGGAGATGATCGAGGAGCACGACTCGCTCGACGATGACGCGGGTCCCGAAGAACTCGTCGAACCCTGACTGACGGGACGAGGGCCGACTGTTCTACCACGCCGGATCGAGGTCGAGCGCCCGCCGTAACAGGCTCTCGTCGTACGCTGTCGCCGTCTGTTCCGGCCGGACGGCGTCGATGTGGTGGACCGTCCGCACCGTGTTTGCGAAGTTCTTGAACGTCGCCTCGTCCACCATCTGGCCGTCGAGCGTGACGGCTCCGGTCCCCTCGGTCTTCGCGTCTTCGAACCGCTCTATCTTGCTCACGTCGCGCCGGAGTTCCTCGCTCGTGGGCATGTGGATCCGGTTCGCCTGTACCGTCTGTTTCGGGTAGAGCGACCAGCTACCGTCCAGGCCGACCGTCGCCTCGCGCTCGACCTGGTCGGCGTAGGCGTCGCCGTTGTAAAACCTGACGCCGGCACGCTCGCGGAACAGGTCATCGAACGGCCCGCCGACCGCGACGAGGTCGTTCGCGCTGGCCTCGTTCGAGAGGTCGGCGAGGAGACCGTCCCACATCGGACGGTCGCCGTCGATGGCCCGTCCGCCGAGTTCCGCGGTGTAGTCGACGGGTCCGAAAACGAGACCCGCGAGCCGCGAATCGCCGCCGAACCGCGCTATCTCGCGGAGGTCCGACTTCGCGCGAGCCGTCTCTACGATGACCGAGAGTTCCACGCTCCCGTCGGACAGGCTGTACTCGCGTTCGGCCTCAGCGACGGCGCTGGCGGCGCGTTCGACGTCCTCGGCGCGGCCGACTTTCGGCACGACCACGCCGTCGATAGCGTCGCCGGCCTCTCGAACGAGCGTCTCGATCTCCTCGCGGCCCCGGCTCCTGTCTCGATCGCTGTCGTACCCCCACTGCACGCGAGGCCATATCTCGCCGCCGAAGTCAACCCCGCCGCGGAGCCGCTCGACGGTGTTTTCCAGCGCCTCGTCTTTCCGGTTCGGAGCGGTACCGTCTTCGAGGTCCGGCACGAGCCAGTCGGGGGCCTGAAACCCTTCCGCGTCGAGCCCGGAGTCGAGGTATTTCGCCGAGTTCTCTTTCGGAACGGCGGCCGGTGCGGTCTGGAACGTTCGACAGAGTCGTGTCATCGGATGATCGCCTCTCTGGTGCCGGAGTAGACCGGCGTCCGGTTCTGGTTGAACGCGACGTGACGGAATCGGACGAGCCCGCAGTCGGCCGGGCCGCGGTCCGGATCAGCGCCGAGGACGCGCGTGAACCCGTACACGGTGTCGCCCGGCGTGACGAACGTGTGAAACCGCTCGTCGCCGTACGCCAGTTCGCGGTAGGTCCGTTCGTCGGAGCGGGCGTGGCCCAGTGCGATGGAGCGCGTCACGTCGCCGTAGGTGACGATGTCGCCAGACGGCGAGTCGGCCATGTAGTCGGCGTCGTGATGTTGCTTCGCGGTGTTCAGCGTCGACAGGGGGAGCCCGGAGACGAGCGTGTCGTCCATCGTCCTCCCTCGTTCGTGGCGGTACGCGACGGCGGCGTCGCGGTCCTCGGCGCGGTCGAGCACCGCCCGGAAGTCCGCGAACGACGGGCCGTCGGGCACGACCAGTTCGCCCGGGAGCGACGGCGGGTCGTCCTCGTCAGAGACGGTGTCGGACGCCGGTTCGCCGCCGTCCGTTTCGAGCGGTTCCCGCCGCGGGACCATGTTCGTCCGCTCGTAGGAGAGCAGTATTTCGCCGGTGTCGGCGTCTCTCCCCCGGGTCTCCCAGGTGACGATGCCGTACTCGGGGCGCGAACTCGACGAGCGCGTCGCCTCGACCGTCGACTCCACGCGGAGTTCAGTCCCCGGATAAACCTCAGGGTCGTGCAACTGGACGCCGTCACGACCGAGAAAGTAGCCGCCCTTCTCGCTCAGGTCCTCGACGCTTGGCCCCATCGTACAGGCAAGCAGGTAGTCCGGGTGGATCGGCGGTTCGTCGAACCCGCGCTCTCTGGCGGCGTCGGTTCGCCAGTACGTCGGGTCGTGGTTGAGCGTCTGGCTCATCCACTGGTCGTTGCCGTGGCGGGACAGCCGGATCCCGGCGTCGTGGGCGATCTCATCGCCCTCACCGAACGCCTCGAAGTAGTTGCCCTTCTCCAGCGTCTCGGCGCGGTCGAGGGCGGCGGCGAAGGTGTCGGGGTCGGTCCATTCCGTCATTGGCGGACACCTCCGGTGGCGCGATTCCCTTGCTCGCGGGTCGCTTTGCTCCCCGCTCGCTTTACCGAGGACTCCGCTAACGCTTCGTCCTCTCTATCCTCTCTAGTCATCGGCTGTCACCTCCCGCGTCGCGCCGTCGCGGCGAGCGAGCGCCCGCCGCATCTCGTTGGTGACGACCATGAACCCCTCGTCGAACCCCATGCCGGGTTTCGCGAGCACCTGCGCGGCGTCGGTCGCCAGTGCTACGTGAGCGCAGGCGCGGGCAGAGGTCACCGTTTCGTTGCACGTGCCGCCGAGGTACGCCCGGGTGTCGGTTCCCTCGCAGTAGCGGACGGCCTCGCCGCTTCGGTGGATGCCGCCCAGGTCCGGCGTCTTCACCTGGACGACGTCCGCCGCGCCCTCGTCGACGAACGCCCGCACGTCGTCGAAGGTGTTGCACCACTCGTCGGCGACGATGTCGACGTCGACGCCCGCGTCGGCCAGAGCGTCCCGGAGTTCCGCCATTGCGTGGATCTGCTCCGCGCGGCCGCCGGCGTCCATCGGCCCTTCGACCTGGACCGGATACGGCGCGGCGGCGGCGCGGAGGTCGGCGAAGTAGTCCGATATCTCGGGCCGGTCGTACGGTGGCCCGAACACGTCGCCGAACGTGCCGTACACGTCGACGTGGAACCGGGGCGCGTACTCGTCGGGGCCGAGTTCCCGGGCGCGGGTCGAGAGCCAGTCGAGGTAGTCGGCGAGTTTCTCGCCGTCCCGGCCGACCTTCTCGACGCTGTTGAACAGGCCGTGCGGGAGGACCGGAACGCCCTTTATCAGCATCTTCTCGGCGTTGTCGCGGCGAGCGTCTCCGGACTGGCCGAACACCGGAACTGGACGGTCGGCGGGCGTCGCGTTCAGCGCTGTTGCCAGCACGTCCGTCCTCGTCACCTTGCGGGCGTGGGCCGCGGCGGCGAGCAGCGCCTGCGAGACGCCGTACCGGACTGCGGTGTGGAGCGAGTCGCCGTCCGGGGACGTGAGGCCTTCGACGGCCGCCGCGTTCTCGGCGAACGTCACCGGGTCACGGCCGGTCAACGCGTCGGCGACGCGTCCCTCGACGACATCGGCGTAGCGCTCGGCGCGAAACAGCGGATCCCGACCGCCCGCACCGGAGTACTGGACGGCCGCGCAGTCGCCCGAGACGACCGTGCCGTCGGAGAGTTCGAGGTCCACGGTGAGCGCCTCGCCCGCCTCGCGGACGCTGTCGAACCCGGGCGTCACGGGCTCGCCTTCGTACGAGAACCCGTTCTGCTCGGCCCCGGACGTGATCGCTCGCTGGTCGTCGAAGAAAAAGCCCGAGACGGCGGGGACCGCGCTGACCGCTTCAATCCGCATCGGTCTCTCCCCCCGTGGGACGGCCGATGAGTTTCCCGTCGCTGATGGCGTCCACGTCGTCTGCGACCATCGCGAACGAGCGGTCCCGGTCCTCGCTCCGGGCGCGGTCGTCGAGTCGTGCCTCGTGGATCTCTTTCGTTTCGTCGGAGACGGCGAGATCCGAGAACGCGAAGATACGGACCCGGCCGTCGTCGTCTCTCGCCGGGAGAACGTCCCCCGCCGCGCTGTCGCTGGGGGCGAACGGGACGTCAAGCGCGCCTGACTCGAACGCGCGAACGACGCCGCGGGCGACATCGCCGTCCCCGTGTTCGTACACGGCGTCCATCAGCGAGCGGGTCGCCCGTTCGATGAGTTCCTGTTCCTCGCCGATACCGTCGATGGTGATGTCCTGCTCGATTAGCATGTCGATCAGCTGTCGCGTGGTACGGAGCCCCGCGGCGTTCGCCTCCTTGGTTGGAACGCCCTGGAACTCCTGCGGTGACTTCGTGATGACTTTGTCCGGTCGCGCGATGGCAGCGGTAGCAGCGCCGAGGCCGATGACGCCGTTCGCGCGCGCCTCGTCGGGCGGGAACCCGCCCATCCACTCGTGGAAGACGGTTGTAACCGTGACTTCGTCGGGGAGAAACTCCTCGCCCAGTTCCCGCAGAGCGCGGAGCGCGGCTACGTCCTGCACGACGTTGCCGACCTGGCCGTAGCCGAGCGTGAGCGACCGGACGCCCTGCGTGGCCGCGAGCAGTCCCTCGACGAGCATCACCGCGATGGCGATGCAGGGCGGGACGAGCGTTCCGGTCAGCGGCCCGAACGGTTCGCGGTTGATCCGCACGCCGCGTTCGGTGTACGCGCCGGCGAGGCGGTCGACGTACTGCCAGTGTTCGATGGTCTGTTCCAGGCTCCCTTCCTTCGTGTAGGGAATGTTGTAGGAGACGGGACCGCCCTCGAAACTCTGGAACCCGCCCGCGAACGTCACCGCCGCCAGCAGGCGGGCGTCGGGGGTGCCGTGTCGGACCTCGATCGGTCGGTCGAGCGCCTCGATCAGTTCGCGACAACCGGAGACGCCGTGATTGACCGCCGGGAAGCCGTTGAGCGTGTCGTCGCCCGACTCTCGGGCGTCTTCGAGCCCCTGCTTTGCCTTTCCGTACTCGTTGTCCCGCGTGTACGAGTCGATGGTAGTCGGGAGCAGGTCAGCGAGGCCGTCCTGCTCCAGATGTCGGAGGAGGTCTATCTGGTCGTCGAGGCACGGAACGCCGGCACGCGGTTGAAGGAGCGGACGGTCCGCCGTTTCCAGCACGCGGGCGAACTGCTTCTCCCGCGGGAGCGACTCGTGGTACGCGACCGCTTCCTCGAAGTCCACGTCGTCGCCCGTGTGCCAGTTCCCGCGGACCGCCTCGTCGATTCGTTGCAACTCGCCGGAGGGGAGGCGTTCGTCGCGTATCATCTACGCGCTGACCCGCTCCTCCGTCTCCGCGTTTCTGTGTCCGAGGTCCTGTCGCAGAGCAGCGATAGCTTCCTGTGGGTCGGTTTCGGAGTCGAAGACGCGGTCGAACCCGAGGCGGCGGAACCGTTCGCGCGTCGCCTCGAAGTCGTTCTGTCCGACCGCGAGGTTCCCGCCGATGTAGGTCACTGCATCGGTGCCCGCGTCACGGAGAGTTTCGTGGAAGCCCTGGCAGTCCTGTTCGGCGTGGCCGTAGAGCGAAGAGACCAGTACAGCCTCGGCGTCGTGTTCAGCCGCCGCGCTGGCGAACTCCTGCTGTGATGACTGCACGCCGAGATTGACGACGTCGAACCCGGCCGCTTCCATCGTCTGTTCCAAGATCGTGATCCCGACGACGTGGGCGTCGGAACCGATCACGCCGAGGATGACTGTCTGGGCCATCGGTATCAGTGCGGACGAGAGAGTTCCGGATAAACTTAATGGTCTATAATGATAATACTCATTAAACACGTTTGGACACCGGTGTGACACACAACCACATTCATAATGATCTATAACGTGCTTTTTTCACCGCTCCCCTCGGACCCCTGGCCATGGGAGCGCTCGACGACTTGCGCGTGCTCGATCTGACGCAAGTGCTCGCCGGACCGTACTGTACGATGTTGCTCGCGGACATGGGCGCGGACGTGGTAAAGGTCGAACGTCCAGGAGGTGACCTGATCCGGTCGAATCCGCCGTTCGTGGACGACCCCGAATCGGAAGCGTACGGAGGGTACTTCCAGAGCGTCAACCGCGGCAAGCGGAGTCTCGAACTCGATTTCGGGGACGAAACGGACCGTGCGGCCTTCCTCGACTTGGTCGAACACGCGGATATCGTCGTCGAGAACTACAGCGCGGGCACGATGGAACAGTTCGATCTCGGATACGAAACGCTCACCGAGCGTAATTCGGAGCTTATCTACAGTTCTATCCGCGGGTTCGGCGACCCACGAACGGGCGAAACCCATCGACAGGGGCTACCCTCGTTCGACCTGGTCGCCCAGGCGCTCGGCGGCGTGATGGAGATCACGGGCCCGGAGGACGGCCCGCCCACGAAAGTCGGCCCTGGAATCGGCGACCTCTTCACCGCCGTGTTGAACGCCGTGGGGATCCTGGGAGCGGTCCACCACCGCGACCGAACCGGAGAGGGGCAGTACGTCGACACCGGCATGTACGATGCGATGGTGTCGCTGTGCGAGCGGACAGTGTACCAGTACTCCTACACCGGCGACGCGCCGACTCGTCAGGGGAACTCCCACCCGACGCTGTTTCCCTACAACGCCTTCGAAACTGCGGACGGCCACGTCGTCGTCGCGGCATTCGGAAACGCGCACTGGCAGACGCTCTGTGAAGCGATGGACCGCCCGGACCTCGCGGCCGAGTACCCGGATCCCGAGAGCCGCCTCCGGCACCGCGAATCGCTCCGGGACACCATCGCGGACTGGACCGCCTCACGCCCGACGGACGGCGTCCTCGACGCGCTCGACGGCATTCCGGTCGCGCCTGTCCAGACCACCGCCGACGTGTTCGAGGACGCCCACGTCCGCGACCGCGAGATGCTCGTCCCGGTCGAGCAGCCGGGCGCGGACCGTGAAGTTACCATCGCCGGATCGCCGATCAAGATGACCGAAACGCCGCCGGAACCCGGCGGCCGCGCTCCACTGCTCGACGAACACCGGAGAGAGATACTCGGCGAGAGTTCGGGGCCGGACGGCGATATCTCGGGGCGATCTCCGGAAGCCGGCGACGACTGACCGTCTCCGCCGAAGCGGGGTTTCCCAGGAGGTAGCGACTCCGGCGGCGCATCGAGAACTGCCGCGGCATCGACACCGCGTAAGAGTAATCCTTTTGCGACGCCCGTCCAACACCCGCGTATGGACTGGCCCCACGACCCGGACGACGACAAGGGCAGCGAAGGGAAGCGCAAGTACGGGATGGCGATACTGGCGAAGAAACTCGACGACGAGGAGGACTTCCCGCTCGACGTCGCGGCCTTCGTCGACGAACACGGAGACGAACCGCTCCGTCTCAACCACCGCCGCGTCGTCAGCGTCGCGGACGTGTTCGAATACGTCGAGGAAGACGAGTTCGAGGACATCGTCTCGTTCCACAAGGGCGTCGGCCGCGCGATGCGCGCCGGCAACTTCTGGGAGTACCACCCGAAAGGCGACGATCCCGGAACGAATCCGGCGTAGATCGGCAGTTCAATTTTCCCGGCGTTTCGACCGAACCGAACGCAGGTTCAACAGTAACAGCCACGCTAGGCGAGCGCGTCGGGATCTGTCGCGTCGGGTTGGTCCGGGATCTGTCGCGTCGGGTTGGTCCGGGATCTGTGACGACGGACGGGTAGGGCCGCGATAGATCACGGCAGACGGAAGGGACTAGCTACGTCCGCGGGCTAGGGACAATAGCAGCCTCCGCGTTCGCTTCCGATCACGGATCTTCGTCGCTGAATCGCATAAAGGTAGCGGGGGTAGATTTTAGACATGCCGTGGTAACAATCCGCATATGGAGACCGACGTGACGATCCGAGACGTGATGACCAGAGAGTACGTCGGCGTGAGCGAATCCGATACGGTTCAGGGAGCAGTAGAACTCATGCGCGAGGAGGAAGCCGGGAGCGTCGTCGTCCTCCGAGGAAGCGACCCCGTGGGTATCTTCACGGAGTGGGACGTACTCGGTGTGGTCGCAGACGAGGCCGCTCCCGGGGAGACGACGGTCGCGTCAGTGATGTCTGAGCCCGTTCTCACCGTCGCTCCCGACGAACGTCTTCGCAACGCCGCGGGAAAGATGTCGAGCGAGAACGTCAGACGGTTGGTCGTGACGGACGCCGACGAGATACAGGGAGTGTTGACCGCCCGTGACGTTATCGCTGCCGCCGCGTCGTTCCGCCGACCTGAAACGGCGAACCAAGCCCGTTCGGCCGTGGAAAACTCCCACGACCGCAGAGCGAACACGGTGGCGAACGGTGAGCGGGCGTACTCGGACCAGAGCGTCTGTGAGACGTGTGGGTCCCTCGCCGACACGCTTCGCGAAGCCAACGGCCAGTTAGTATGTGCCGAGTGTCGTGAATTATAGTTTGTTACAGTTCCATATATATGAATAATTCCAGAATAGGAGTCACACTTATAACATATGGTCCGATATGAAGAGACATGCCACGGAGTACGAGGCGGCGTGACGTTTTGAAGGGAATAGGTGTTACTGGCATCGCTGGAGTCGCAGGTTGCATTGGCGACCTGAGCGGCGACGGCAGCGGCGGCGGCCCGGACGTGCTCAACGTTATCGGCTACCCGGAGAGCGGGATCCAGTTGTTCCGGGACTACTACGACGAGTCCGACGGCGAGGAAGACATCATCGTTCCGGACGGTCTCCGACAGCAGGACCTGCCCAACGAAGTCGGCAACGAAATGAGCAACCTCACCGGTACGGCACCGGCCGCCGGCGGTCCGAACCAGGATGCGTTCAACAGTATCTACGAGGACGAGTACGACGAGAGCCCGGGCGTGTTCACGTCCCAGTCGTACGATTCGGTCGCTCTCCTTGTCCTGGCCAACGTCGCGGCCGGCGAGAACAACGGGACGGCGATCCGCGACCAGATGCGTCGCATCGCCAACCCCGACGGAACCGAATACGGCCCCGGCGAGTACCTCGACGCCGTCGAGGCGGTCGCCAACGGCGAGAACATCAACTTCCAGGGCGCGTCGTCCGCGACGAACTTCAACGAGGCCGGAGACCCGGCCTCCGCGGCCTACTCCATCTGGGAGTACGATGGGATGGACGGCATCAACACGTTAGAGACCCAGAACTTCGAGGGCGACAACCCCGACGGTGCGGGCCCCTCGGCGGACGATTCGCCCGGCGGTCTCGGCCGAGAGGTCGACGTCGGCATCCTCCTGCCCGAGACCGGTGACCTGGCGTCGGTCGGTGTTCCGATGATTCAGGCCGCCGAACTGCCGATCAAGCAGGTGAACGAGTCGGGGCTCGACCTGACGGTCAACGAGCATTACGAGGACACGAACACCTCCCCGGACCAGGGTGTCAGCGGCGCAGAGTCGCTCGTTAGCGCGGGCGTTCCCGCGATCTGCGGGTCCGCGTCGTCCGGCGTCAACGTCCCGGTGTCGCAGGAGGTGTTCATCCCCAACGAAGTCGTCGGCTGCTCGCCGTCCAGTACGGCGCTGTCCGTGACGAATCTCGACGACAACGACTACATCTACCGAACGGCACCGAGCGACCTGCTTCAGGGGCGCGTCATGGCCCAGGTCGCCTCGGAGCGGCTGGAGGCCGAATCGGCGGCCACGCTGTACGTCAACAACGACTACGGCCAGCAGCTATCCGAGCGGTTCAGCGATGTCTTCGAGAACGAGTTCGACGGCGAGATAACGAACCAGGTCAGCTTCAACAAGGGCGAATCCTCCTACTCCTCGGTCATTCAGGACGCTCTGTCGAGCTAACTCCTGCGGCTTCCGACACGGCTGTTTTTTTCGCTGATACTCTCCCTCGTCAGTCCCCTGTCCGTCATCGGATTGGGACGTACAGCGCGTTCGAGAGGGCGTCGAACGGGACGTATCGCCGGAAGAAAGCGTGTCTGAACGCGGGCGGACCTATCCGCCGAGGAACTCCCGCCGCACTTCCTCGTCGTTCAGCAGCGTCGTACCGCTGTCGACGAAGCGGTTTTCGCCGTTTGCGAGCACGTAACCGCGGTCACATCGCCGGAGCGCCTCTTTGGCGTTCTGTTCGACCATCAGGATAGCCGTTCCCGATTCGTTGATCTCGTCTATCTTGTCGAACATCTCGTCGACCAGGTCGGGAGCGAGACCGGCGCTCGGTTCGTCGAGCAACAGCAAGTCGGGGTCTAACATCAGCGCGCGACCCATCGCGAGCATCTGTTGTTGACCACCGCTCATGGTCCCGGCCTTCTGGTCGTTCCGTTCTTCCAGGATCGGGAAGCGGTTGTACACGTCCTGAAGTGCGTCCTGCGGGACGTCGTCTAGTATGTACGCGCCCATCTCCAGGTTCTCTTGTACGGACAGTCCCGCGAACACGTTGTCGCTCTGCGGGACGTACCCCATCCCCTTGTGGATGATGTCTTCCGGTTGGGCGGCAGTGATGTCTTCTCCCGCGAACGTTACCGTTCCGTCCATATGCGTCGTCAGGCCGAACACGGATTTCATCATCGTCGACTTCCCGGCACCGTTCGGGCCGACGATAGTGACGTACTCCTCCTCGTCGACGTGCAGGTCGACATCGGTGAGGATCTGCAGGTCCCCGTATCCGGCGTCGAGACCCTGAACGTCCAGTAGGCTCATACTTCACCCCCCAGATACGCTTCGATGACGTCTTCGCTCTCTTTCACTTCCGCCGGCGTACCCTTCATTAGTATCTTCCCTTGGTGCATGACGACCACTCGCTCGCAGTTGTTCATGATGAGATCCATGTCGTGCTCGACGATGAGGAACGTGTAGCCGTCCTGACGGAGCTCGTGAATGTGGTCGAGCAACCGCTTTTCGAGCGTCGGGTTGACGCCCGCGAACGGTTCGTCGAGTAGCAACATGTCGGGGTCGGTCAGCAGCGCGCGGGCCATTTCGAGCAGTTTCCGCTGGCCGCCCGAGAGATTCCCCGCGTACTCCTCGGCGAGGTGTTCTATCTCGAAGAAGTCGAGCACCTCCCAGACGCGCTCCAGCACCTCTTCCTCTTGTCGACGCACGTTGTCGCGGACGCCGGGCGTGATCGAGCGCCAGAGCTTCTCGCCCTGCTGGTTCTTCGGAGCGAGCATCATGTTTTCCAGTACGGTCATTTCCTCCAGTTCGCGGGCGATCTGGAAGGTGCGAGCCAACCCGCGGTTGGCTATCTCGTGGGGGGCACGGCCCGTGATGTCCTCCCCGTTGAACCGGACCGTACCGGCGTCAGGGTCGTTCATCCCCGTGATGAGGTTGAACGTCGTCGACTTCCCGGCCCCGTTCGGGCCGATGAGGCCGGTCAGCGACCCCTCTTCGACCTCGAACGCGATGTCGTCGACGGCGACGATACCGCCGAAGGTCTTCCGAAGTCCCTCGACTTGTAGCGGGTAGCGCGTGCGTCCCTGTGCCTCATCGTCCGGGGCGGTCGTCCGCTCTCCAGTCTCTGTCGTTTCGCTCATTCTTTCTCACCTCCGTCGGTCGCGGCTGGTTCCTCGTGGACGCTACCTTCGGGCCGCGACAGGTCGATGCTCGATGCGACTTCCTTCCGGTGACCCAACATCCCTTCCGGCCGATTGTGCATCAGGTAGATCAACACGACGCCCATGATGACGAGCCGGAGTTGGCTGATACTGTTCAGCGTGTACACCAGGAACGGGACGGGATCGAACGACCCGAATGCTGCCATCGCCTGTCCGAAGCTTCCCGGCCCATCGCCGACGTCGATAGCCGCCTCGATGAGGTTCTTGATGTATCGCGGGCCCTCGTAGAGCAGTGCCGCGAAGACGGCACCGCCGAGGACGCTTCCGGTGTTCGACCCTGCTCCGCCGATGATGAGCGCGATCCAGACGAAGAACGTGATGTTCGGTCGGAACGAGGGCGGCGTGATGGACCCGCGGCCGGCGTACCAGAGGACGCCCGCAAAGCCCATCAGCGCGCATCCGAGAACGAACGCTTTCAGTTTGAACACGTCCGTGTTTTTCCCGAGCGCGTTCGCAACGTCTTCGTCCTCGCGGATCGCCTTCAGGACGCGACCGAACGGCGACTCGCCGGTCCAGGTGAGCAGCCAGTAGTAGATGCCGACGACCACCAGCAACAAGAGCCCGTACACCAGGCTATCAACGACCGGTTTCGGATTGGTCTGGATAGCGTACTCGCCGACGAAATCGACGAGGCCGAGATACGGGTCCCAGAGGAACAGGAACTTCAAAAGCGCCTCCAGCGGAGACGCGTAGTTCAGGATCAGCCCGCTACCGCCGCCGAAGCCGACCGTGTCGGCCACGGGGTCGAAGCTAATCAGCGTCGTTCCGAGTATAGTCAGGTCGAAAGTGTCCGGAACGGTGAACGTCTCGAACGTCGACGACATGAACGTGAATCGCATGATCTCCGAGAACGCGATAGTCACGATAGCAAGGTAGTCAGCGCGCAAACGCAACGCGGGTAAGGCGACGATCGCACCGAACACCGCGGCCGCCAGAACGCCGGCGACGACGCCGACGCCAAGCGGAAGTCCGAGACCACCGACCTGGGCCGCGCCCCCCTGAGCCGCCGGCGGCTTGGAGAAGATCGCGGTGACGTAGACGCCGATCCCCATGAACCCGACGACGCCAATGTTGAACATGCCGGTGTACCCCCAGTGGAGGTTTAGCGCCAGTGCGAGCATCCCGAACACGGCGATGTAGAACGTGAGATTCGCCAGGGAGTTCATGTGTCCCCGAACGGTGAAGCCGAAGACGATCCCCGCGAGGATGTACGCAAGGTAGATCGCACCGAGAACAGCGATCACGAGACCCGGATCTCCGGTGAGTAGGCTTTCGAACCGGCTCCGGAGGCTGCTTTCGCTCATGCTGTCGTCCTCCCACTGAAGAGCCCCTGTGGTTTAAACAGGAGAATCAGTATCATCACGAGGAACGCTGCAGCGCGGCCGAACTCGGACGGGATCCAGATGACCGACATCGACGCCGTCAGTCCGATGACGATGCCACCGGCGATAGCGCCGTAGATCGATCCGATCCCACCGAGAATGACGGCGGCGAAGATGAGTAACAACAGCAGCCATCCGTCGTTGAACCCGATCGTCCCCTTCCAGAGGACGAACATGTACCCGGCGACACCGGTGAGGCCCCCGCCGACGATCCAGGTCGATCGAACGACCTGTTCGGTCGGGATACCGGTAATGCGAGCCAGGTCCTCGTTGTCCGACATGGCGCGCATCGCCTTGCCGAGTTTCGTCCGCTGAAGCAGGAAGTGGACGCCGAGCATCAGCCCGACAGCCACGACCAGCAGCGTGACGTCGTGAGCGTTTATCGTGAGATAGCCGTCGACAGCCACCAGGCGGAGTTGCGGTTGACTGCCCGCCGCGGTGGTGCCGCGAACGCGCGACCCGAAGACGAACACGATGAGATAGCGCAGAGCGAACGCCACGCCGACACTAGTGATGAGCAGGGCGATACCGCTCTCGTCGCGGATCGGCTTGTAGACGAACCTGTCTATCACAAGCGAGAGCGCTATCGTCGCAATAGCCGCGACGACCATTCCTGCGATGATCCCTATCGGCGACGTGGCGATGCCGACGCCCAGCGCACCACCGAACACCGACCCACCGGCACCGACAAGAAGTAACGATCCGATGTCAGCCTCGCCAAAACCGGCGACGAGGTACGAAACGGCCATCCCGGCAAACGCACCTGACGTGATGTAATCGCCGTGCGAGAAGTTAGCGAAATTGAGTATACTGTACGTCATCGAGAGACCGATCCCGGCGAGGCCGATGATCAGTCCACGTAACAGACCGTCCCAGAGGTATCCCAGGACGTTGTTGACCTGTAACCGTCCGGTTACCAGTCCCTCGACGAGGAACCATGCCATCCATATCACAACTAACCCGACGACCAGCGCGAGCGGTTGCTCGACGACGAACTGCCGTCCGCGCGAATATCTTTCTGACACACCCATGTTACAACACTCCTTACTTCTCTCTGGAATTCCGGACTCATAATAACTTTTCCTAGAGCGACTAGATGATCGGACCAACGATCTTTTACGAAAAGAACCGTCAAAACCCAACTCCAACGACGAGTAGTAACACCTATGATGTTACCGTTCGATCGTGATCGTACCGTCTTCGCCCGATCTGTCGGTACGCTCACAGCATGGTTATCGAACGACCTACGACTGATGACGTCGACGCGCTCGTCGACCTGTGGTTGACACTAGCTACCGAACAACAAGGGCACGGATCGCACATATTAGCCGAAGATAACAAGAAATCAGTCCGTGAACAACTCGCGCGCAACGTCGTGACTGGTCGAGCGATAGTCGCGAGAGAGAACAGCGAGATCATCGGGTTCGTCACGTATCAGCTAGAAACCGGCACCTACGACCAAACCGTTACGCGAGGCGTCATCAGCAACCTGTTCGTCCGACCGTCGGCCCGCAACGGCGGAATCGGGACGGCCCTGCTCGAAGCCGCCGAGAGGGGTCTCGAAGACGCCGGCGCGGACGTCGTTGCGCTAGAAGCCCTCGACGACAACGACGCCGGCCGACGGTTCTACCGCCGGCACGGCTACGATACGCATCGGGTAGAACTGGAGAAACCGCTCTCGACCGAAAACGACAATCACTCAAAGGAAGACGGGTAAGCAACGCGTAGCGCCAGGGGAGCTTGGGCGGTTCAAGCACTCGACTTGTAATCGAGAATTCGTGGGTTCAAATCCCACCCCTGGCTTACATCAAATTGCTTACAATCCAACCCAACTAAGGGTTGGAAACCCGAGTCTAAGCCCCTCGGATCAGAGACTTTCGATACTTCCGAGGACCAACATAAACAGAACTTTGCGATAGCGACTGCTGCATATCCAGCAGAAACACAGGGGTGTTTGGCGTGAACACTCTCGTCAGCGGTGAAGGGGGTGGGTTCCGGTGACCCGCAACTGCAGCCGCTGCGGGTCGGCAACTGATATCGAGGAGTTGGAGCAGTTCGGCGGGATGCTCCTCTGTACCTCGTGCAACCCCAAGCACGAGGATGGTGACGACTCTGAACCGGTGGAGCCGCGGTTCTCCACCTACGAGGAGGCCGACTTCACGGATCCGACTCTCAAGGTTTGGCCCGACGAATGGCTGGGTCGCGAGCAGTGGATGGGCCACGTCGAGAAGATGCCGTTCGCCCCCTGGGCTGATCGCGACCATCCCGAAGCCGCCCCCGACGAGGACGCCCGCTGGAAGTGGGGCCTCGAGGAGAACTACGTCGACGGTGCGACCGTCGCGATGGCCGAGGACGACCCCCGTCTCGACGGCCGAGCGTTCCTGCAGCAGGAGGACGACCCCTACGCGTACATCGACGGCGACGATGTCCGCGACCCCGAGACAGGCGAGGTCCACCCCGTGTTCATTGCCTTCTTGGAGCTCCTCGGAGCCACCTACTGCGATGTTTCCCAGTCCAGCGCCGGTGTGCACGCTGTCTTCCGCGGTGACCTCCCCGAGGACGTCAAGGAAGCCAGCTGGCGGATCGGCGAGGAACCGTGGGGTGCGAACGAGGACCTCCCCAGCATCGAGATCTACGACGGTAAGCGAGTGTACGTCGCGACCGGAGAGCATGTCTCCGGTACGCCCAAAGAGATCTGCGAGTGGGACGATGACGCCCTTGAGGGGATCCTCAATGCGAACGGCCAGCTCCCCGTCGAGCGCGACCGGGGGGAGATCGATGTCGAGCGCGAGGAGTACGACTATGACTCTGACGAGTACGAGCCGTCGGCTTCGTCGAGCGACGAGACGGCGACCGATATCCGCGACCTCTTCGCGGCGATCGACCGACTCGACGCCCAGCGAGTCGCCGAGCAGACCATCGTTCAGCGGTGGAACGGCAGCGCTTCGACGAGTAGCGGGGAGCGGGCATTCTGGCCTAGCTGGGGGAGTCTGAACGACGGCGGGACGGCCAACATCGTCAACGCTGAGCGCTGGCAGGACACCGGCGAACTCGGCGGCTACGGTGGCCCCGTTTCCATGGCCGCCATCGATGCTGGAGAGATCCGCCCGCAGGACGCTCCCGACAAAGTCCGTGGTGAGACCTGGTGGCGTGGCGTCGAGCACCTTCGAGAGCTCGGGTTCGACATCCCTGAGTATGAGCCCGGCACCGACAGCGCCGGCCATCACGACGGCGAAGCTACGTCGGTCCTTCCGCTCGGTCAGCTGGAAGCCTTGGACCCCGCCGAGCGCCGACGCTTCGCGAAGAAGCGCGGCCTCGACTGGCCGACGACGTCGGAGGCCCGTGACGAACTGTTCGCGAGTATCGCCGAGGTGATGCGCCACGAGGACGATCGCGTCGTCGACGCTCCGACCAGCCTCGGGAAGAGCTACACCATCGCGTCGACGGACTGGAGCAAACCCTCACTCGACGATGTCACCGGCAATCGGCAGGTCGTCCATCTCTCGAAGACACGCGACGCTCGGGACGAGAACGTCGAGACTGCTCGCGACCAACTTGACGAGGACGACTGGTTCGTTCTAAAAGCCCGTCACGAGGCCTGCCCAGTCGCAGCTGGCGACCATGACCCCGACGAGGACGAGAGCAACGACAGACCGATCGTCACGCTCAACGGCGAACCCGCCAGCGAGTGGCTTGCGTCGATGTGCGACGGGAAGGGTATCCCATTCTCGGTCGCACACTCCTTCCTCTCCGAGCACAACGACCAGGGTCGCGCCGAACTCCCGTGCTGCGAGGGTGGCGAGTGTCCGGCGATCGACCAGTGGCGAGAACTCCGCGAAGGTAACTACTCGCTCGTCTTCGGGACCCACGAGTTCGCCCATGTCCCGAATCTCCGGCTCCAGACCAACGTCGTGATCGACGAGCAACCTGACTTCGTTCAAGACGATCTGGGGCAGGACCGGATCCGCCGCGCGGTAACAGCCTACCTACAGGAGATCGACGCCGAGGTTCGAACTTGGGAGGAGCTTCTACGCGTCTCCCGCGACGGCCTTTCGCTTAACGAGCACGACCAGCGCGACCTCGATCAGCGTTGGACCGACCTCCATAACGCGCTCGCGAACGGTGCCGGTCGGGAGTGGTTCCTAGAGAACCCCGACGCTCACACGCTGGCTCCCGCCATCGCGAGGGCGATCCTCCAGGCCGAGGACCGTGGGAACGGACGTCGCGCAGCGACAGTCTCGTTCGAGCCGCCGCGCCTGGACGCGCAGGCGCGCGAAGAAGATGGATGGAACCGGGAGTGGTGTTCGGTCGTCCTCGACGAGGACAACACCATCCGGCAGATCCGGGTCAAGCCTGATCTGCAGTTGGCCCGCAGCGTCGTCGGGCTCGACGCCCATCCCGCGCTCCCCGTCTGGCAGGCCAACTCCGTTCCCTGGATCGAGCGGTCGAGCGTGCTCGACCCCCAGGAGCGTCAGCTATGGCGACGTTACGAGCGCGGCCTCCGCGTCGTTCAGGTCGGTGATGCGACTCGCCCGCTCGCCAGCGGCGAATACTTTCAACCCGAGCAGGTGGGTGCGCTCGCCGAGCATCTTCGGAGGGAGTTCGGCGAGGACTTCCGAACCGGGATTACGACGTCGGCCGTCGAACCCCAGTTCGACCGCATCCTCGACGAGGCAGGCGTTCACGACCCCGAGACCATGCATTACGGCGAGGAGAAGTCTCGGAACGACTTCGCCGACGAGCCTGTCGGCATCGTCGAGGGCTGCATCGACCCTGGCGACGACTACGTCCTGGACCTCCTCGCCGAACTCGACCTCGACGCTGAACCAGAAACTACCGTCGACGACGCTGGCGACGAACACCGAGCTCGTGGTCGAGGGTTTGAGGGCACCGATGCCGGTGAGGCTCAAGCCATCCTCGCCAGCGTTCGTGAGAACCACACGGCGCAGGCTGCCGGCCGGTACGCCCGAAACCCCGACGATCCCGACAGCACGGCGACCGTGTTCGTGCGGACCGATGCGATGCCGGTCGACTTCGCCGACGTCCAGGTGCCTGGCGTCGAGTGGGTCTACGGCGAGCAGCAGCGGGCGATCGCCGAGGACCTCCGTGAAGCGACTGGGACGCGGACTGCCCGGGAGATTGCCGAGGAGCGTGGCGTTTCCCAGCGACACGTCCAGCGGACCTTGAAGCGGCTCGTCGATCACGGTGTCGTTCATGCTGCCGAGGGGCAGGGTGATCACGGCGCAACGCTGTACGCTGACGATGGACTACCCGTTGAGGGGATGGTTGATGTCGACATCGCGACGGGTGACGTACAGGATCCCTATACGTGGGGCGTCGCGATCCGAGACCCTGCAGTGCTGGGTAACGGGTCATCACGTGGTAACGCAGGGGGTGGTCCGTCGTCGACGTCCACGTGGAACTGGAAATCGGCCTCTCAAACGGAGGGGTCACCCCCGTCGACGTGACCTCAGTACAGGTCGACGCCGAGGTCGCGGACCTCACGCCAAGCTGTAAGCTCGTCTATCTCGTCCTAGAGGAGGCAGACGAGTGCCTCACACAGGCCACGATCCGGGAACACACGCAACTCCCCGATCGCACGGTGTACCGAGCGCTCACCAAACTGGAAGATGCAGGTATCGTTGAGTCGGAACCATCTCTGTCTGATGCTCGGCAACGGCTCTATCAGATCAACTACTCGCCGTAATGTCGGGTACCATTCGCGTTATTACCAACTGGCAACAACGTGAGAGCGAACGACCGCCCGAACTGCCGACGTCGGCGTCGTGCCGTCGGATGACGTGGGGGCCAACAGCGATCTCTATCCTTCCAAACTATGAAAGGAGCAAATGCTATCTGCCCGTCGAGTGGGTCGTCTCTCTCTGAGGACCGCCACTTCGTCGGCGAGAAAGCACGTCCGCTGCGTGTGCCGGACGACGACCACGACTACGGCGAGGCGTCCTACGAACTGACTACGGGCCAACGCTGTTCGTCGAAAATGGCGCTGATGAACTTCGTTCGCCGTGTCCATACGCAACACTGCGAGGAGGATGACCAGCTCTACCGACGGGCCGCGCTCGAACTCCGCCGACTCAAGTCGGCGAACGATGACGTTCGCGATGAGTGGATTCTCTACGCGCTCGCCGAACGGCTAGCACGTCAAGGACACGATGTCGACTGGCTTCGATCGAACCTCGAACCCGTCTGTCCGGGATGCGGGGGGAAACTAAAATGGGAGTCGTCACCGCGCGGAGCATCCGCCCGTTGCGGGACCTTCTGCTTCACCGGCAATTACGTGAACTGGCCGATCCGAGTTCACGTTCAAAGGGCCTTCAATGCGGCCTACTCATCGGAGGCACTCGACGGTCCGTACTCTCTCGAGGTGCTCTGATGATGTTCGAAGAGGATCGACCGGTGGCCGTTGAGTTCGCCGGTCGAATGGTCGATGGCGTCGTCGACGATATCCGCTGGTCGCCCCGGATCAATGCGACACCGGAGGAGACGACCGCTATTGCTGTCGACGTCGGCGCGACGACTGTGGTCGCAGCGCCGGCAGATATCACGCCCCGATGACGTCCGGGCCAGTCGAACAGACTGGTCGACCGCGGCGAGGGGACTGTATCGTTTCGGGACGGGGCTACACAGTATCACGATATCGTCGAGCTTCAGCACCCACAACTCGCCCCGTCCTGACCGCGCCGGGATCCGCCGCGTGCCCGTGGCCCCGGGGACAACCTGGGAGCGGGCGTTAGGGACGCGCGGCCTGGTACTCATCCCGACCCGGCGCACGTTTCAATCACACCCGAGTTTGAGGAGGTAGCCAAGTCTGGGACGGCGCTCCGCTGAAGACGGAGTCATCGTCGGTTCGAATCCGACCCTTGCTCATCGCAGTTATGCTACCATGGCGGCGCACGAAATATCACTTAAAGACGAACTTGCATCGTACAACCACGATCTGGACTGCCGGTTGAGGAGACGGTATGGGATGACACTCAAGGCGTTCAAGACGATCAAGGCCCTGACGCAACTGGCAGGTGCGGCAGCTGGTGTCTACGCGATGGAG
The DNA here is from genome assembly GCF_034808085.1 of Halostella sp. PRR32. NCBI lineage: Archaea > Methanobacteriati > Methanobacteriota > Halobacteria > Halobacteriales > Natronoarchaeaceae > Halostella > Halostella sp. PRR32. The sequence continues at coordinate 523,175 of NZ_JAXHGL010000001.1, read as the reverse complement.
CTCGGCGCGCCTCCGCTGGCCTCGCTCACCCTAATCACAGTCATGGTCTCCGGGCCCGAGGTCCTGGAGTATCTCATCAACGAGTAATAGCCATGCTTGACTCCGCCCGCCAGCGGTTTCGACGACTCACGCGCAAGCTCCTGTCCAGTCCCATGTGGCCGGTGCTCGGGCTGACCAAGACTGCGGAGACGGTTGTTGCTGGCGGGCCCACTGGTCGGTGGCTTGCGTACAGTGTCCTCGTGACCGTCGTGTGGGTGTTCGGCGAAGCGGTCTCTGAGACGGTCGAGGAGGCTACCGACCCGTGATCCCGTTCCCCACCAGCACGGAGGATGCCCTTGACTACGACGGGCCGTTCTCGACGCTCCCCGAGTGGCACGCGTTCATCATCGGCGTCCACGCTGGAGTCGCCGGCGAGGGCGATACCGTCCTCGCTGTAGCGCTGGGTGATCGGGAGGCAGAGACGGTGGCTGAGCGAGAGATTAAGGCTGAGCCGTGGTACACCAGCGGCGGAACACTCCTCGGTCTGGGCATTCAGCGGTGGAGAAGCTTCGAAATTGAGGGTTTAGAATGAACGACGGTTCTCAACTGGCAAATTCGACTGCACCCACGTACAGCCCTGCTCAGGATTATAATCAACCGCGTTATAGTGCTTTACCGCGATCTCGGGGTCGGGATGGCCGGCCGAACACTCCTCATGAGCGTACAAGTCCGTCGTCTGTCCATCCCCTTCACCCTCGAATAGCATGACATGGACTTGTCGTTCAGCAGTTGGTTGGTCTCGGTACATCCAGGACCCAACTTCTGTATTCCCAAATGGGTCAGTTTTTAGTGCTGACAACGGGTTCCGCCTCAGGTCATTCTCCCAGAGCAATTCCTCAACCGTTTCTGGCTTGTCGGGGATCGTCCCTGCGTATTCGTTCTCTCCGAGTGGGTACCTGGCATATCCATCGAACTTCTTGAATACTAAATGGAGATTCGGAAGAATTCCGCGTCGCCACTCTTCGAGGTGGTCGGCTTTGGGGCCCATCTCCTCACTCGTTCGCTGCTTGTCTGCATACAGAATCTGGTACCCTTTCGTACCAACTTGCCCGATTACCCACCGCTTCGGCTTTGAGAATGATCCCATACTAGGAACGGCATTGAACCACTCGCAAATAAAACCCTTAGTGCAACAACCATGACTGTGGAATCACTTCAGGACAGGTCTGTATCGTCAAACAGAGGGAAATACGATCCAGCATCTATTGCTGTCGCTACGTTGTTCGCTGTTTCGTTCCTAATTGGCACACTCGCTGGCGCTCTCGGAGCGTTCGTATGGACGTTCATTGTTGCAGAATAACCCGGCTATGAACCAGCAACCGGGCGCAGCGCGTCCTCGACGCGCTGGACCTCGAATACTAAAACGAACTCAACCTCATGGGAGCCCCAGACGAATTCCACGACGAGGCCCACGAGAAGGCCAGAGAAATCACTGGCGAGCGCCGGTACGGCGAGTGGGGACAGTGCATCGCGACGGCGAAGTCTCACGGTGGCCGGTGTGGCGGCTACGCTCAGGGTCCGCACGGAAAGTGCAACACCCACGGTGGCGACGAGGACTCCGGAGCTCCCGAAGGCAACTCGAATGCTGAGGGCAACGCCGGCGGCGGCGCTCCCGAGGACAACACGAACGCCGTCACACACGGCGCGTACGCTGACCACAACTCCTACTACCAGGATGTCCTCGATGACCCGCTCCGGGTGTTCGTCGACGACGTCTTCGAAGACTACCTCGAGCAGTACTGCGATCTTCACGGCGAGCCACCGCTCGGGATCGAGTCTGAACTCTTCCGGATATCGGTCACCCATGCGAAGGACATTGGCCTCGATCGGTGGGCTGACGAGAAACCCGAGGAACTCGAGAGTGGCCACCCGCTGGTCGACAAGGAGACGCGGCAGAAGTCCGTCGGCGATGAGATCGTCGAGGAACGAAAGTACCGCGAATCAGTCGTGACACAGGCCCAGAAGAAACTCTCCACCGATCGCCGGCAGTGGCTCAAGGACCTCGGCCTCCTCGAGGATCCCGAGTCGCAGAAGGCCGACGCGCTCGGCAGCCTGAAAGACGCGTGGAAGACGTCCGCACAAGGTGATGGCACATGAGCACGCAGCAGCTCCCCGATAGCGTCGAACAGCGCCTTCCGGAGCACTACACCGGGTCGGAGAAGTACTGGCAGGCTGCGGAGGACTGGTTCGGCGTCACACTCTCTCCCGAGCAGCGGGAGATCCTCGAGCACGTCGCCGACCACCAGTACACGCACCTTGAGGGTGGCAACGGCTTCGGGAAGACCTTCGGGATCGTTGCCCTCGCGCTGGCGTTCCACAAGCGCCACTACCCGAGTTCGGTCGTGGTCACCTCTGGGACCTACGGCAAGCTGAAGCGTACTTTCTGTGCCGACGCCGAGGGTCTCCACGGCTCGAGCCCGCTGTTCGGCGAGTGGAAGTGGTCGCCGAACCCGCATATCGACGTCGACGGTGAGCCGACGTGGCAGTTCGAGGTCATCAGTCCAGAGGATCCCGGTGAGCTCGAGGGCGTTCACAACGACCACGTCCTGGTGATCGTCGACGAAGCCGACAAGAAGGACGTCGACCTCGAGACGCTGGACTCGATGGACTCGCTGATCTCCGACCAGAACGACCGCATGGTCGTCATCTCGAACCCGCCCGAAGACGAGACCAACGCGGTTGCGAACATGAGCGAGATCGGCCTCAAGCCAGAGAAACTCCGATTCTCGACTTTCGACTCTCACAACGTCCATGTCGAACTCGGGCATCGCGACGGCGAGCGGATCCCCGGTCTGACCGGCCCCCACAAGCTCAAGAAGAAGTGGGAGGCGCACAATGGCGAGGTCTGGCCGGGCTACGACGAGGCTCGAGCGATGTCGCTGCCTGGAAACTCAGAGTTCCGGAAGGACCTCAACACGCTGTGGTACCGGCGTTTCGCCGGGATCATGCCACCGGCGGGAGCGACGAAGAACCGTCCCATCGAGCCTGACCTCGTCGACGCCGGCTACGTCGAGGACGGCATCGACGACTCTGGCTCGAGACAAGGGTCGGGGATCGACGTTGCCCGCTCCGGTGACCGGACCGTCCAGATCGACGAGTGCATGGGCGTCCTCACAGTCGAGTACTCCGAGCCGGGGACTGATCACACGATCCAGTTCGAAGCGATCTGGGATAACCTCGAGGAGGAACCGAACGCCCCGATATCGGTCGACGCGATCGGCGAGGGATCGGGGAAGGCTGACGACACGGCCGCCCGGTTTCCCAACGTCGAGCGCTTCAAGTCCGGGCAGGACGCCGTCCAGGACGACGAGTACAAGAACCGGTGGACGGAGGGGCTGTGCGAGCTCGGGAATTGGCTTGAGGAAGGCGGTACGTTCTGCGATTCCCGACTCCGGCGCGAACTGCAGATCGCCGCCCGGACGATCACGCTCGAGGAGAAGTACTACTCGAGCCGCGAGGACGAGGTCTACGTCGCGGATCCGAAGTCGAAGATCAAGGACCGGCTCGGACACTCGCCGGACCATCTCGACGCAGCGATCCAGGCCGTCCTCGCTGCGAAAGATATCCAGACGGACGACCCAGCGGACCAACTCGATGACCTCGGCTGGGGGTCATAGATAGCCATGACTGACGAGAACACTACCGAGACCGCCGGCTCCTTCGGCGGCATGTCCGCAGAACAGGCCGTGATGATGGCGGCGACCGCATCGAACATGGTCGGCCGTCAGCAGTTCGCGAACCGGTCCGGCCTCCAACACGGCGGCGAGCGCGATCTCTGGGAAGCGCTGGGCTATCAGCAGCGGTTCACCTATGCCGATTACCGCGACTGGTACGACCGAGGTGGGATCGCGAAGCCGATCATCGAGAAGCCGGCAGCGACGACCTGGAGCGAACGCCCGGAGATCGTCGACGACGCCGAGGTCGGGGACGAAGAGCAGACCTCGTTCGAAGGGGACCTTGAGGCGCTGTTCGACGCCAGCGACAAGACCACGCTCGACCGCGGCCTCTCGCACTACTTCGAGCGGGCGGACAAGCTGGGTCGGATCGGCGAGTACTCGGTGCTGTACCTCGGCTTCGCCGACGCCGACAAACCGTCCGACCTATCCGACCCAGTCGACCCGTCCGAACTGGACGGCCTCAAGGACCTGCTGTACGTGACGCCACTCGGGCAGGGGGACGCATCGATCAACTCCTGGGTCAAGGACGTCACGGCCTCGCGGAACGGCCTCCCGAAGACGTACAAGCTCGACCTCGCGAACGGCGACCAGACGAACACGCAGGTCGTTCATCACACTCGAGTCATCCACATCGCCGAGGGCGTACTCGACGACGACGTCAACGGCGAGCCGGCGCTGCGGCCGATCATGAACCGGCTGTTCGACATCGAAAAGGTCGCCGGCGCCAGCGCCGAGGCCTACTGGATGGTCAGCAACCCCGGACTCGCCCTTTCCGTCGATCCCGAGTTCGCCGATGTCGACACCGACCAGATGGACGAGCAGATCGACGAGTGGGAGAACAACTTCCGGCGGGTGCTGAAGATGTACGGGACCGACGTCGAACAACTCGAGTCCCAGGATGTCGACCCGAGCGGCGTAATCGACTCGATCATGAAGCTGATCGCTGGGACGATCGAGATCCCGAAACGGAAACTCGAGGGGAGCGAACGGGGAGATCTTGCCAGCTCTCAGGACGAGGCGAACTACCTCGAGATGATCAGCGCCCGGCAGGAGTCGTTCGCGGGCCCCGTCCTGCTTCGGCCGTTCATCGATCGCCTCGTCGAGTACGGCATCATCGAATCTCCGCAGGGGGGCTCATATAGTCTCGAGTGGCCAAACCTCTTCCAGCTGACCGAACTCGAGGAAGCCACGCTCAAGAAGGAACTCTCGCAGGCGCTGGTCAACCTCGCACCGATGGGCGATATCGAGCAACTCCATACGCTCGAGGCGCTGCGGGAGTTCTCCCCGATCGAGGAACCGGAGGAGGTCACACCACCGGAGGACGTCGACGACGTCGACGACGAGATCGACGAAGACGACGAGCAGGTCCAGGACCAGTTCAACGAACAGATGGGGCGGCAACCTGCGGAGGGTGACGACTGATCATGATCGCCGGCCAGCGCCGCGCGGATCCAACACGAACGAAGACAGCACGCCGGCGTTTCGCCCAGCACCTCCGATCCCGATGGAACGCGATCAAGTACCACGTCAACCGCGGCATCGTCGACAACGACGCACTCGGTCTCCGCGGCCCGGACGTCGGAGGCACACTCGAGGCTCAGTCGGGAGATCTCGACCGAGAGTTCGAGGCGCACGTCGATACCAACGACGACCTCACGCCCGGCGCTGGCCAGTTCGACTTCCCCCGCGACGCCGACAAGGCGGAGGCATTTGAGGACTGGCTCAACGAGGCGACCGATGACGAGATCCTTGAGGACTACAACGGTGATCGCTTCGTGCGGAAGGGGTATGGTCAAGGCGTCAAACACGCAGACTCTCAGCTCCAAGATATCGACGTCGATGCCCCAGACCAGGATATCGCGACGACACTGCAACTCCCAGTTCACGAGGACAAACTCGAGCTGCTCTACACGCGAACGTTCGAGGAACTTGAGGGAGTTACCGATGCGGCGTCTCAGGAGATCCGCCGAGAACTCACCGAGGGGCTCTCGCAGGGCAAGCACCCGCGGGACATCGCCCGAAACATCAACGACCGCGTCGAGAAGGTCGGGAAGACCCGGTCGACGGTCCTCGCCAGAACGGAAGTGATTCGGGCACATTCGGAAGGCTCGCTCGACCGCTACGGATCGATCGCCGGCGACCTCGACCTCACTGTCAAGGCCGAACTCCAGACCGCCGGCGACTCTCGCGTCTGCGAACGGTGCGCCGCGCTCGAGGGGCGTGTCTACACCGTGCAGGAGGCACGGGGCATCATCCCAGTCCACCCTCAGTGCCGTTGTAGTTGGATGCCAGCACCTGGATCGTCGTAAGGCGTGGTGGTCCTCGAGGGCGGTTCGATTCCGCCCACGCCCGTCCGCCGGCGCCGCGCCGGCATGCAACTTCTGGATAGATATGCAAGCAAACTACGCGACGCAGAGCGCCACGCTCGGTGTCAACGCCGACGATGTCCGCGTCGAGGAACTCCGCGGCCAGGAGCATGTCGTCGCACCGGTCAACATGGTGCGCGAGATGGTCCTCAAAGGCGAGTTCCTGCCCCTCGAGGAGATCGAGGCGACGCAACTGGCCTGGAACGCGAAGCCGGCGACGATCACACACCCGACGAACCAGTCGGGCGACTTCGTCCCGGCGTCGCACCCGGACCGGTATGAGTCTCACGTCACCGCCCAGGTCTTCGGCGTCGAGACGTCGTCCCAGAGCCGCACCCTTCAGGGTGAGGTCTGGATCAACCGCGAGCGCTCGAGTGAGGTCGCCGACGATCTCGACCGAGACGATCCGGCTGAGATGCTTCTCGATGGGGAGACCGTCGAGGTCTCGGTCGGCTACTGGTACGAGCGCTTCGAGGCGGACGGCGAACACGACGGCAACGAGTTCGACGCTGTGCAGGTCGGCATCCAGCCCGATCACCTCGCACTGCTCCCCAACGGGACGGGCGAGTGCTCGGTCGAGGACGGTTGCGGCGCCGGTCGCGGCGATGCGGCCGGAGCGGCGATGAACCAGACCCAGGCATCGTCGATCATCCAGCGCGGGGCCAAACGGCTCCAGAGTCTGGGGATCGACTTCGGTGCCAACTGCGACGGATGCGGCGGCACCTGCGGCGCACACGACAGCGACGGCGGATCGACTTCGAACAACGACCCAACGACCACCATGAACGAACGAATCACGCAACTCGCAGAGAACAGCGCGTTCGACGCCGAGACGCTCGAAGGCATGAGCGACGACGAGCTCGACGCCCTCGAGGAGAGTCTCGACATCTCGGACGACGGCGGCGACGGACAGGCACAGAAAAACGACGCGGACGACGCGGTCATCGCGGAGATCCAGAGCCTTCGCGAAGACATGGTCACGGAGGACGACGTCGACGACATCGTCACCCAGTCTGTCCAGGAAGACCAGCGCGAAGAGCTGGTCGGCCAGATCACGGGCCAGTCCAGCTTCGACGAAGAGGACCTCAAGGAACACAGCCTCGAGAGCCTCGAGAAGCTGGCCGACGAGATCGGCCCGCAGGGCGGCGTTTACGCTGGCCGTGCGGGTGGCGCGAGCAACACGCAGAACAACGACGCCGACTCGGACATCCCGGTCGGCGTCGGCGACCGCTACCTCGAGGAGGCTGAGTGAACATGTCGAACCAGATCATCATCGGCCCCGGCGACTACCAGACGGACGAACGCGAAGTCGGTGCTGACGTCAACCCTGGCGAGCTCGTCGAGTTCGCTGCGGACGGGCGGCTCCAGCCGCACTCGTCCGCACCGGACCTGAACGGAAACGGATCGGCTACTCCGCGCTTCGCGGTCGAGGCGCGTGAGGTCGGCAAGACGATCGACGACACGTACAGCTACGACGGCTCCGCGGACGAAGGCGAGAACGGCCACTTCGGCTACCCCGCCCGAGGAACGCCAGTACAAGCGTACATCGCCACCGGTCACAGTATCGACCCCGGAACGCCGCTCGAGAGCGCTGGCGACGGCACCCTCCAGCCACACTCCGGGCTCGATCCCGCCGGCGACGGTACCGACACGATCGCGGACGACCTCGTCGTCGCCTACGCGAACGAAGCAATCGACACGACGGGAGATGCTGACCCGTCGCGGCATGAGGTGATCAGTGCATGAACGGAAACATGGGCAGTGGCGCACAGGTCTCGACTGGACAGAACTTCGGCGCGCAGGGCGCAGCCGAGCCGGTACTCGCCGGTCAGTCGGCGCGATCGGCGTACAAGGCGAATGCCTCAGCACTTCCTGAGGACACGTGGTACGAACTCGACGACCTGATGGTCGGCGTCGCTCAGGAGCGTCTCAACATCGTCGCTGACTGGCAGGCTGCTGGCCTGATCGAGATGGTCGACATCGGGACGACCGTCACTAGCTGGCAGGAGACCAACGCGTTCGACGACGCCGACGTCGACATGGCGCCCGAGTCGATCGGCTCCGAGGACGCGTCGATCCACCAGACCAAGTACGCGCCGGTCCCGATCATCCACAAGGACTTCAAGTTCAACCGGCGCGAGGGCGACCAGCATGACGTCCGCGGAACGAACGCCCCGAAGGCGGTCCGAACTGTCCTCGAGAAGATGGAGGAGTTCGCGGTCTCGGGCTGGGATCAGAAGATCACGGACGCCGACGGTCGCGAGGCCCGCATCTACGGGTTGGCGAACCACCCCGACCGGAACACGCACACCGGCTCGGGCTGGAGCGACGAGACGGTCGTCGATCAGGACATCCGGGACATGATCGGCAAGGCGAAGGACGACAACTACTACGGCCCCTACCGGCTGTACATCGCTGGCGACGTCGACGACAAACTGCTCGCCCCATCGGCGGACTTCGACAACATGCGTCTGCGCCAGCAGATCGCACAGATGAACGCAATCTCGGACATCGTCGTCTCGGACAAGATCCCGGACGGCGAGGCGTTCCTCGTCGATCTCTCGCCGGAAGTCGTCGATGGCAAGATGATCGAGGGTGGCCCGGTCGACGCTGCCGAGTGGGAGAACACGCCGTTCGTCACGAAGGTCAAGTCCTTCGGCGGCTTCGCTCCCCGTATCAAGAGCGACATGGGCGACGACGGGAGCCGACAGTCCGGCATCGTCCACGCCACGGGACTCTGAGGTGAGTCTTCATGGTTGATCGCTACCGGTGGTCGGGTATCCGCCCACACGCTCGTGGCGACGACTCCGACCCGATCGAACCCGGTGAGGTCTTCGAGCCAACCGAGGCCGAACTCGCTGCGTTCGACGATCTCATGGTACCTGTCGAGGAGGACAACGACGACTTCTCGACGAACGGATGGCTCGAGAACGACTACGGCGATCGCGCCGACGCAGTCCTCGAGGGCGGCCTCGACGACTATCTCGATGAGATCGAAGAGGTCGAAACGAGCGAGACCGTGATCGACGCAGTCGAAGAACGCCGCGAAGAACTCGAGGAGGCCTGACCATGCCGTTCGGCGTCGCCTACAGCGAAGACGAGGAAGAAGACGACGAAGACGAGGAGGAAGACTAACTCATGGTCGATCCAGTTGCTTCGCCGTCTGACGTCAAAGTCGAATACGCGACTACGCTTGACGACTCGACGATCAACAACTACCTCGAGCGGGCGGCTCGCGAGAACGCCCGGCACAACGACCCTTCGGCGATGTCCGATGCCGATCGGACCGACCTCGAGGCGGCGCTGGCGGCGTACTGGATCGCGACTCGGAGCGCCGATCGTGCTGAGTCGAGCACGCAAAGCGGCCGCACGTCGGTCGACTATGAATCGTCGGTCGTCGAGCAACTCGAAGCCACAATCCGGAATCTTGACCCAAGCGGGGAACTGCCGCCGGAGAACAAACCGCAAGCCTCCTTCGAGGTGTTCTGACGATGGGCTGGGGAGTATCAGTCACTGGGGTCGCGAACGTCCTCAGCCTGTTCGACCAACTCGAGACGAACTGGAGTGGTGACACCCTCTACCTCACCGGCCCGTCGGTTGAGTACGCAATCCATCACGAATACGGAACTAGCAAGATGGAGGCACGGCCGTTCATGCGCCCGGCTGCTGAACGGGTGAAAGCAGACCCCATGAAGTACGCCAAACAGTACGCCAACGGCCCGATCCAAAGCGAAGAACAACTTGTTGGCGCTGTCGCCCTCGCGATTGAGCGTGAGGCGAAGAAGATTGTCAAACGAAAGGACATTTGGGATCAGGGCAACCTGCACGGATCGATCGAGGCACGGAGGGTTCGGTGATGCACGGCCCAGTTGCTCGGATGATCCAGTCCCGAGGCTCGGAGTACCAACTCCAGAACGCCAGCGGAGGCGGCGGACGGGATACCCCGTCCTACGCTGACGATGGCACGATCGTCGGCGTCCTCGAGTCCCGCGGGATGCCTCAGACCGTGACCAACTCGGACGGGCAAGAGATCGAGACCGACCTCGAGATCCGAGCCGTCCCGGACGACACGACGACGCTCCGCGAGGCGGGTAGCGCTGACGGGTATCCGACGCTCCTCGAGCATCCGAGCGGTAAGACGTACCGGTTGCTGGACACGCTACCGGAGGACGGCGGCGTCACAGTTCTGACCGTCGTGGAGGACTGACCGATGGCTCGAGACATCAAATCGGACCTCGTCGCGTTCCTCCGGCAACACTTCGATAGTGGGGCGATTCCGGTCACCTTCGAGGCCGGCGATCCCACTGATCCCACGACCGTCGAAGGCGTCCGCTTTGCCGACTACGACGGCGCGAACGACTATCCGCAGGTCGCGGTCGTCTCCGAGGACCCGACGACTCCAGGCGGCGGGCAGACGGGCTACTCTGGCATCGACGCTGGCGGCGGTGGCGGCATCCAAGACGCCGTAACGTCGGTCCAGATCGACTGCTGGGGCGGTCCCCACGACGCCGACATCTACCAGTCGGAGGGGTCCCATCCCGATGTCGTCGCGAACGCGCTCGGTCGCGAGACACACCGTGTGCTGTTCAAGGCCGACGAGTCCAGCTCGGGCCCGCCGGTCCCGGACGGCTACGAGTGGGTCAACGCCGAGCAACCAGTCGAGAGCAACGACACAAAGCGGTCGCCGACGCACTACCGGCGGTTCGTCGTGGCGAAGACGAAACACACGGAGACACCCTGACGATGTTCGTTATCAACGAGAACAGCGCGACGAGACGCCTCTACAACGACGAGATCATGGACGAGCCTGTCGAGTTCGCCGAGACGACCGGCACGGCGCAGGTAGACCAGGAGCTCGGCAAGGCGCTCGTCTCCGAGTACGATAGCATCCGACGAAAAGACGACGAGGACTAACACATGAGCCAAACTGCAAACGCACACGACACTCCCGAATCCGGGACGCTCCCTGGCCGCTACGAATGGGTTGTCGAACCCAACGGCCCGATGAGCGTCCCGACAGACCCCGAGTGGAACAGATTTTCAGACGTAATTCGGTCGTTCACTGCCGAGCCAGGCGTCAGCTACGCCCGTCAGGACGCTGTCGGCACTGCCGACGCCGTCGACCACAACCGAGGAATGGAAGAGCCCTCCTGTGATTTGGGCTACGACCTGCAACGCTTCCCGGTCGACACGAACGGCGACCCGATCGATCCCAGCGGCTACGGGATCGTCCGCGACGAGTATAACCAGCTCGTCGGGTCGCTGCTGATGGTCGAGCGTACTGAAATCCCTGGTGGCAACGACGGTGCCGGGATCCGGATGTTCAGCGTCGTCCGTGGCGCGGAAGTCGAGAGCGTCGAACCGACGCTCGACCCCTCTGGCGAACAGCCAATTCTCATGGAGCTCGGGTTCCAGCCGAGGCGCGTACGCTCGTACGCGATCCATCAGCCCAGTGCCGGCACGACGCTGGAGATCGTCTCGGACTCGGACAGCGACACGATGGACGTGACGATCGAGAGTGAGGATGCGGGGACGACCGAGACGATCGCGGCCAACGGCACGACTGCCGTAACGACCACCGAGTCGTTCAACGACATCGACTCTGTTTGGCTCTCGGATGAACCCGAGGGCGATATCACGATCACCGACGGCGGCGGAACCACGCTGATGGAACTCGCCGGCGGGCTGACCTACAGCGACGACGACCAGCCCGTCGACGGCGACCGTGGCGTCCCGTCCCTCGGCGCTGGGTCGCACGCGACTGAGATCGGCACCTCCTACGAGCATTTCGTCGGCGACCGCGTCGAGCGGCCCGTCGGCTCCCCGATTCGACCGCGCCTCAACTCGGGATCGTGGACTGTCGAGAACGACCTCTCGACGGATGCGCTCCACACTACCCGAGCGCCGACCGCGGACGTCTCCGACCGGACGGTCACCGTCGACGCCGACGTCGCCGGCCCGACCGTCTCGCACGACTCCATGATGGAGTCACTGCAGAAGAGTCAGAACGACATCGAGCACGAACTCTCTGGTGGCATCGTGCGGTTCAAGAATACTGTCGTCGAATCACCCGGGTCGCGTGAACGCGAGGCGTCTGGACAGGCGACCGCCGCGATCAGTGAGACGTTCGCGGCGTCGGGCGACCCGGCGATCGTTCTGGTGGCTAACTAATGACTGACCGAGAAACCCGACTCAACGACGGCAACGACCTCGAAATCGCACACGCCGAGGATTTCGGCGTCGCACGAAACGCAGACGGTGACCTGCAGGGCGTTAAACAGCGCATCCCCGGGACCGACAAAGCCGTCCTCGTCAAGCCGATGGCTGGCGGGGAGTACGAGGACTGGAAGGATGTCCTCGAAGATGACGAGGCTGACGACGATCGCGTCGACGAGTTCTTCCAGACGTTCATTCTCGACGGGATCGGAGCAAACGGCTACGACGAGGTGCCCGAATACGTCACTCCGGGGCTCATTCAGGCCGTCAAGAACGGCAGTGGTCACGAAGTTTTTCGGGCCGTGCAGGAACAGCAGACAAAGGAGAATCTCGCGGCGATGGAAGCCCTGGACGGAATCGGGGACGAAGCAGTCGACAATCTGCTGAGTCAGGCGATGGACCAGGCGATGGACGACGAGGACAAGGCCGAGACGTAGGCTACTACGCGCGACAAGCGCGCATTGAGGGCGTCCTTCACGAAGAGGGTGGCTACGACTATTTTGACATCCCGAAATTGCATGCTGCAGAAGTCCGCCGCTATCTCGAAGGACGCCGGCAGCTCGTCCTCGACAAACAACACGCCCAGGACCAGCGCCAGACACAGTCCTCGTCGACGTCGCCGGGCGTCGCGTCGCAAAAGCAGGAGCTCAAGGCAGGGCAACAGGCCGAACGGAACCGGCTCCTCGACGAGGTTAACGATGACTTCAGCGAAGACTAACTACTCGTCGTACTCTTCGAGGGCGATCTCAAGATTCTCGTCGTGGGTGAGGTCGAACGTGTGTTGTGCCCACTGGGTGGTCCCGAAATCAAGCTCGGAACCCGGCGGCGTCACAAAGATCAGCCACGTTTCGATAGTCTCCCCAGCACCGATCGACTCAAGCGGGTCGGTCTTACTCTGGCCGTGGATCGAAACGCCGTCAACGCCCCCATCGGCGAGCACGTAGAGCGCGTGTTGCTGCATCGAAAGGTCGCCATCAGTCTCGTTCGTCACCTTGATCTGGGCACCGACGTACTGATTCTCATCGTCGGACTCGTAGTAGACGCCCTCGCTATCGGGCGTCGAGAGTCTGTCGTACCGCCGGTAGTTGTAGACGGCAGAGAACTCTGCATTCTCGCTCTCGTAGGTGTCCGTGCTATTGGTGGTGTCTTCGTCCGCACCGCCGGCGTCGTCCGTTTCGGTATCATCTGTTTCGTTATCGTCTGCACTGTCATCGTCGTCTGAGCCACCGCTTGAACAGCCGGCGAGGACTGTCGACAGGACAATACCGCTCCCGAGGAGCATCTCTCGTCGGTTCATATCATTCCGATTTGACGAGTAGTGTGATAAGATCACTGCCTGTCAGCCTTCACTGCCGTCGGCGCACTTCTCTGGCGGCCTGCGACTCGCGACTAAACTTCACCAGCACAATCATGGCAAAAACAGGAGCTTCAGAAGAGGTACAGGTCGTCATCGGTGGCGATGCGTCGAGTCTGCAAGAAGCGACCGACACCGCAGTCGAGTCGCTCACCAACGTCCAAGCAGCTGCTGGGCTTGCCGGGGCGGCACTGGGCGCGCTCGCTGTCGGCGGGCTCGCGAAGGCGACGCAGTCAGCTGCCGCGTTCGAGGAGCAGATGGTCGAGGTGGAGAAGGTCACCAATCCTGAGACGGCCGAGGAGATGGGCACTGCGATCCGCGACATGGCGGCCGAAATGCCCGTCGCCCAATCCGAACTTGCCGGGATCACCGCTCAGGCCGGCCGGTTCGGGATCGAGGGATCCGAAAACATCCGCCAGTTCACCGAGACAGTCGCGCAGATGTCCGTCGCGACCGACCTCTCGACCGAGCAGGCAGGTGAATCCTTCGCGCGTTTGTCGACGCAGATGGACGAACCGATCGAGAAAGTCGACGACATGGGCAACGTCATCAACGAGCTCTCGAACACGATGGCGACATCCAGTTCGGAGATCACCGACTCCGCGTTGCGGTCGAGCGGCGTTCTCTCGCAGATGGGGGCGTCGAGTGAGGACATCCTCGCACTCAACGCTGCAATGAACGAGGCGAGCGAGTCGTCGGAACGCGCCGGTACTCGACTCCGCCGGATGGCTCAGGAGATCCAGGACCCAGCGAAGGTCGAAGATCTCGCGGCAGCGCTCGGGATGAGCGTCGACGAGTTCGAGCGGATGCGCGAGGAAGACCCCACGGCGCTGTTCGAAGAGATGGCTGAAACGATGGGCGAAGGCGACGAGCAGGCCGACGCCCTCCGTGAAACACTGTCGACGACAAGTCAGCAGGCCCTCACCGGCCTGTCGCAGAACATGGAGGGGCTGGCAGAGGCCCAAGAAACTGCCAACGAACAGGTCGAGGACGGCACGTCCCTCCAAGAGGAATACGAGTCGGCGAGTTCGACGTTCAACTCGGAGCTGCAAATCACGAAGAACCGGCTCCGGAACGTTGCCATCCAGATCGGTCAGAACCTGCTTCCTGCTGTCTCGGGCGTTCTCCAGTACGTGAACCGCGCCATCTCCGCATTCAGCTCACTGAATAGCGAAAGCGACGGGATGATCGGGACCGTCGGTCTCGTGGCGACCGCGCTTGGTGGATTCGCCGTCGCCGCGTCGTCGGCTGTCGCAGCAGCCGGTGGAATGACAGCCGTCCTCGGCGCTGTCGGAAGCGCGCTCACCGTGCTCACTGGCCCGGTCGGGATCGCAATCGCGGCGATCGCGCTCCTCACCGGCGCGTGGAAGGCGGATATGGGCAACATCCAGAGCCACACTAAACGTGTCCTGTCGTTCGTCCAAAACCTGATACGAACGACACTAACGCGAATACGAACCTGGTGGTCTCAGAACGGAAAGCAGATCGTCCAGACAGCTAAGTCCGCGTTCAACACGGTCAAGAACACGATCAAAGGCGTTCTGATGTTCGTCTGGAAACAACTGGTCAAGCCGATCCTCACGTCGATTCAACAGTTCTGGAAACAGCACGGGAAGGCGCTGATGGGCGAGACGAAGCAGACATTCAACTCAATCATGGGGCACATCAAAACTGTCCTCGGGTTCCTCTGGAATAACATCATCAAACCGATCCTGGCGGTGATCCAGACGGCGTGGAGCAAGTGGGGCGACGAGATTATGACTGTCGTCGAGGCCGTGTTCGGCTACGTCGATCTCATCATTACACAGAACATTGACCATATAGTGACAACTATCCGGGTCGCCCTCGCGTTATTACGCGGTGACTGGGGCGAAGCATGGGACCTTATCGCAGGATTCTTCGAGCGGACCTGGGACCGGATAACGTCGTTCCTGTCGAATGACGCGGTCCCGGCACTGTTGGCCGCCCTAACGATACTGGTCGAAGGTGCGTTGGATGTTCTCGACTACCTCATAGGGACCGAGGAAGGGACGCTGTACGACGACGTCGCAGGGGTGCTCGACTCTCTCGCGAGTTGGATAACCGACAGCGCCACATCGTTATTCTCGGCGGCGTTCGGCGCGCTCGCCGAGGCGGCAAAAGAGGCGTTCCGATACCTCACCGGGACGGGACGAGACACGTTGGTCGGCGATATGAAGCAGACGATCGCCGACGCGATCGGGTGGGTCAACGACCAACTCCCCGACGAGCTTGAGTTCGAATTCTCGATCGACATCCCGTCGGAAGAGATCGGGGGCCAGAACGTCCCCGGGACCGATAGAGAGCTCCCGGAGGTGACGGTCGGTGGCGGCAGTATCGGGATGGACGAGTCAGTCAACCTGCCACAGTTGGACGCTCCCCGACTCAACACTGGCGGGATGATCGAGGAAGCGGGGATGGCGATGCTCCACGCCGGCGAGGAGGTCGTTCCGAAAGCCGAGGTCGACCGGGACCGCGAGGAGCGCGGTGGGGTGTCCGGTGAGATGGATGTCAGCGACGATGTCGCCCGTGGGATGTCGAAAGCAGACCGCACGGACGACCTCATCCGCGAACAGCAACAGACCCGTCGCGTCATCAGCGAGTTAGCTGACGCGCTTGATGTCGACATCACGGTCGAGCAAGAGCCGGGACGCTACGCATACCGATGACAGGACCGATCACACTCCGAGCGGAGGCTCCGGACGGCACAGTCAAAACGACGGTCGGCGCTGACACTGCGGCGAAAGGGTCGACGCTGACGGGGTCGTTCCCCCACGCGTCGATCGCGCTGTCCCGGGACGAATGGGCGACGCTCGACGACGCCCTCGACCGCCGCAACGACCACCTCATCATCGAGGATCCATCGGACGGGAGCGACTGGTTCGGCGGCCGCTTCGACGGCGTCCAGGGCGGCGCGGGGGCCGGCGGGGGCGGCGGACAGATCCGCGGGGCCACCGTCCAGGGCGGCGCAGGGACGCGCACGATCCGCATCGCCTCGGTCGCGCTGGACTTCGTCGACGCCGAACCGTCTCCCGCAGAGACCGTGTATCAGAACGCCGCCGACAGCACGATCGTCCAGGATGTCGTCGACGCGATCCCGGCGGTCTCGACGGGGACGGTCGAGACGATTGCATCAGCGCTGTCGATGACGTTTAGCAACGCGGACAGAGCGAAGCAACTGCAGGACATTGCCGAAGCCTCGGGCGGGGAGTTCCGCTGGCATCCCGACGCGACGCTCGACTACGTTGGGCGGATCGGGGCCGACCGGAACCTGACGCTGTCGCCGTCGAACCAGACCGTGATCGGTCGCCCCGAGATCACCGAAGAATCCCGAGATAACGTCACGCACATCAAAGGCTACGGTGCGCAGCAGGGAAGCAACCAGGTCACGGCGACCGCCGTCGCCGACAGTTACGCCGGCGGCCGAAAGATCTGGCGGAAGTACGAGAACAAAGACGTCATCGAACAGAGCCGGTTGCAGTCGATTATCGATCGGCAGGTCACCGAATACGACGGCGAACCAACCCGGTTGGACATTCGCGCGACTGTCGTCGACGAGCAGCTGTCGCTCGGCGATCGCGTCACCGTCCGGCTCCCGGACGAAGGAATCGATAGGATGCTCAGGATCATCGAACTCGCCGAACGACTGACGAAACGGGGGAGAGAGTACGTCGCGTTACTGTCGAATCGCCTGGCGACCCGGGGCGACCCGGCGGGCACGCAGACCGACCTGCAGCGGTTTAATCGCGGGTTTCAGGGCTTTGTCGACCGAGACAACTTCCGAGCAGTCGGCCGCCAGCCCGTCTCGTCATCGTACAACGCGGTCGGCGAGTACGACTACCCCGACGATGTCGTTCGCGAGGAGCGCGCCGAGATCACAGTCGTCTCGTTACCGTACCGAGCATACGTCTCGCCCGCTGGACACGACCATTCGGTTAGCGTGACCCACCCGCAGCACAGCCACAGTGTCTCGGTGACACATCCGAAGCACGACCACAGCGTGAGCACGACGAGTGGTTCGTCGACGTCGCCATCGACGACAGACTTCCCGAATAACGATGGTGGCGTCGTGACTGTCTCTGCGACGTCCGGCTCCGATGTCGACACGTACACGGTCGGGAACCCGACCTTTCTCGTCTCGTCGCTCATCAACGTCCGAAACGCCAGCAGCGGGAAACGCTCGCTTGAAATCTCGCTGAACAACCGGACCACGGGCGAGTCGAGTATCGTCGACACGAACGCGATCGAAATGGTCGCCGACGAAGCGGTCGTCGTTGCGGGCATCGTGCCGGGGAACGTCAACGGCGACGACCTCGCATGGAACGTGTACAACATCTCGGGATCCGACGCCTCGGTCGACTACGAGACGCATTACCTGGAGATGGGGCGTCACGATCACGACGTCGCGACGACGAGCAGCGCCGAACTCGGAACGACGTCGACCGAGACATCCGATGCTTCGCTCGGAGCGACCGAGTCGACGACCACCGGCAGCGAGGCAGCGTTTGACCCTGGGCTCAACGAGTACGGAAACGAGACAGCAAGCAATGTCGACGTTCTCATCGGCGGCTCGACAGTCGCCTCGAACATCGGATCCGGAGAGTTCCGAACGACGGTCGACATCTCGGGTGAGTTCTCGCCGGGGACGAACGACATCGAAATTGCATCGGACAGTCTCGGGTTCGTGACCGCTATCGTCCAGACCGAGCTGTTCCGACGCGGACAATCGAACTAACAATGACAGCAATCGAACCCTACCCCACGATCCAGAAGTACCGACGCGGAAACCTCGACGTCGAGACTGCGACGCTTCGCGTCGCGCTCTTTAACGACAGTGTCGCGTATTCGCCAGACCAGGTCAACCACGAGTACGTCAGCGATGTGCTCGATGGCGGCACGACCGCCCAAGAGCTGGCCGACGCGAGCTACAGTCGGCGGGATCTCGCCAACGTCTCTGTCACGGTCGACGCAACTGACGGCGAGGTCGTCGTCGATGCCGACGACGTGACATGGACATCGCTCGACGGCGGAGAAACGATTCAGGGATGGGTTGCCTACGCCCAGATCGGCGGCGACGACACGACGCCCGCTGACGACCCGATCATCGCACTCGAAGACGAGGTAACCAACTCGAACGGCAACCTTGTCACGACGAACGGCTCGGACATCACGCTCCAGTTCGACGCTGAGGGCATCGTCACGGTGAGCTAACCCCCACTCTAAAAATGACGACGACAGACACGTTCGGGGCGACCGGAGGGGTTCAATCGTGGACTGCCCCGTTCGGTCAGACTGTGACGGTCAAGTTGTGGGGCCCCGGCGGTGGGGCTGGATCCCCCGGGACCGTCGGCAGTAACGGTGCAGGCGGCAGGGGTGGCTATCTCGAATTGGAGATACCAGTCGCTGATGACGAGACACTTGATATCTATGTCGGTGAGGGCGGGGGCGACGCAACAGGCAGCTCAGCTGGCGACGAGGGTGCAGGCGGTTGGGGCTATCGAGATGGCGGCAGTGGCGGGGGGACCGATTTTGCCAATGATGGGCAAGGTGGCGGCGGGGGAGGTGCGACTGCCGTGCTTGATGGGTCGGACGCCATCATCGCGTCGGCCGGCGCTGGTGGCGGTGGTGCCGGGGGTGGTGACGGAGATTCGTACCAGGGTGGCGGTGGTGGGGGCGGCGCTCGTGGTGGCCTCGGCGGCTCGGGGGGCTCGGATGGAACGAACGGTGCCGGCGAGGACGCCGGGGGGACTGGAGCTGGCGGCGATGGTGGAGATGGCACGCTCACAGACGGCAACCCTGGCCAGCCGGGTGGGACGGTTCTCGGGCAGGGGTCCAAGATCACGTCGTCGTCGGGGGGCGGGAACGCTGGCGATGGGGCAGTGGAGATCGTCTATATTGAGGAGCAGGTGCTCTCGGCGTCAGCTGCCACAACAACCTCCGCTGAGCGCTCGGCGAGGCTGCGTCCGGCGGCGACGCAACTCGACGGCGGCCGGCACGCGTCAACGAGTGCGGCCCGCGCGGCGCTGTGCAGCCCCGGTAGCGTCGGCCTCCAGCCGACTAGCCTCGTCACGTCTGCTACGGTCGGCCCTGCGATCGTTTTGCCTAATGCCGTTACGTTGGATGCAGCCCCGGTCGCCCAGACGACTGCATCGCAGCCGGCTACGCTGACTGCCCCTGCCTGGATGCTCAACGGGACGCCGATGGCCGCCAACGACGCCACGCTCACGCCAACGGCACTCTCGCTGTCGTTCCCGACTGACCGGTCCGGCATCGGTCACTGGCGGCAGTTCGACCGGTCCGGGGACTATTCTCGTACGACGCAGTTTGGGGGCGGGTGGCGACTCGACGATGACGCGGGGCGAGCCGAGGCCGTCGACATCACCCCGCCGCCGGACCACGAGCCACCGTTTGACGCGTTCACCGGTTACGTGCAGAGCTACGAAGAGCAGCAGGCCGCGCCAGGTAGGATGGAACTCGACATCTCCGTCGAGCGGCTCCACGAGCGCCGCGATGTCTTCAGCGCGGTCGACCAAACAGGCGGGGACTGGACGATCTCGACGGTGCGGGGCGATCTCGCGCTGTCGAACGAGCAAGTCGGCCAGATAAGCCAGACGGGCACGACGGCCGGCGGGGACTGGTCGCTGCCGCTGGCACTGTCGGATGCACAGGCGGCCGCGCTCGTGGACGCGTGCGGTGTCCCGGATGCTGTCGTCGACCAGGCGGTCGCTGGCGGCGACGACACCGTAACGGATGCGACGCCTGACGACCGCCAGACGATCACGCTGTCGGCACCCAGTGACGCAGTGCTGCCGGACGGGTCGTATCTGGTCAGTGACTGGACGCTCACGCGGCAGTCGTTCGACGAGACGCGACGCTGGCGAGTCGAACTCACGCTCGCAGAGGAGTGACTGCTTGCTTCTAGTTGAGACCGCCAGTGTCGAGAAGCGGATCGAGATTGAAGAGCAACGTCGAGGGCAATCCGTAGGTTTAGGTAACCGTCAGTCGATCCCCTCGCCACAGTTCGGACAGTCGCAATCCCCCCCGATGTTGTGCCGGCTCCCTCGATGAAGCCACTCGCGAGTAGCGATGCCGGAAGCGCAAAGAGACCGATCCCGAGTACCGCGACGATCGCGCCGACAACTTGCCCAGCGCTGTGACTGGGTAGACGTCGCCGTACCCTACCGTCGTTAGTATCACGACACCCCACCAAAGTGTCGCTGGGATCGAAGAGAATGCTTCTGGTTGTACTCGGCTTTCAATGAAGTACATCACTGATGAGGCGACAAGCAAGAGGATGAGGTTCGCAGAGAAGGCCACAATCAGGTCCCCTTCATAGTCATGCCATATAATAAGTAAACCTCCTCTGGCCTATTTTCTAATGAAATAAGTCAAATGTAGTTGCTATTTATCACTATGGTACTTTCGTGCCTCAGAGAACGATAGTGCATTCATTTCTGAGTTTTCGTCTAACGCAACTCGGAACAACCGTCGCATATCGTGGGGCTCTGTATGATCAAGTGTTGACTCTAATTTCACATCGAGACGTAGCCAACACCATGGCTCATCCCGGTAAGATGCATGGCGGGTTCTTAACTCAGTAACAAAATTGTTTAAAGGCCATTCCTTCCGTTGGTCAGGGTTGAGAAATATCACATGATCTCGCCAATCACCAACACCCCCATGGAAAACTTTCATACTGTCGGGTACCTCCTTGTAAGGTCTATCTGGATTTAAGAGGGGTGAGTTTTCATCTACGGTCTCTATGCTTTCTAATGCCATACTAACCGTTGCATTAAACGGGACATCGCCGGTGTTTTCAAATACAATGTATTCTATACCACCGGCCTCTGAGGAGCTTTTTGAATCAGATTTTATCTTTTGTCCACTGATTATTAATCGTGGTAAATAAGGGAGGAGTTGGGCTTGTGTCTGTTGTTGCTGTTCGCGGTATATGCTCACGTAAACGATAATTAGAGCTCCGGTTAGGAGTGGTGTGAAGATTCCATTTGAGATCTGGGCCCATTCCACTACCGAAAATGAGATTACAAACATGTGTCTCTCAATTGAAGGCTATCAAATCAGCTTTGGGGATAAGTTGTCGGTCGTGTCGGTCAAATAGCCGGAGAGAATGAGGATATGACGATGGCTGGGGAATCGCCAGGGTCAGGAGCCCAGCCGGATGGGTGTCCCGCAGCGAGCGCACCGGCCGACACCGGGTCGGAGTGTCGGGAGGACTAGGGCCGACAGCGCGAGGTATCGGCGGCGTCGCATATCCTCGTGCTTTGGGCACATGGCTGATAAGTCTCGGGGCATGGCGTCGGCGGACGGGCCCATAGGCACGGACCAGTTGCCTTATCCTCGGTACCGGGTCCAAGGTTGGAAACTAAGTTTCCTTGTGAAAAGACTATGATATGCCCTACTGCCCCAACTGTAGGAACCAAGTGAAGCCAGCGGCCTCGTTTTGTCGGGAATGCGGTCACGATCTTTCTGAATCTCTGAATCGAGATGATTCGAGCGCCTCGACGGGAGGGACCATCACGACCGAGAAATCGGTCAGTGCTGAAACGCTCGGCACGTACGCACTCAAATCACGACTCCAGGAGATGGACGAGTACGAGTTTGAACACTTCGTCGCTGATCTGTGGCGAGAAATGGGCTGGAAGACAGAGGTTTCTCAGGCGTCAGTCGATGCCGGTATCGACGTCATCGCGACAAAGGACACGCCGTACCACCAAAAGAAGGTCATTCAAGCAAAGCGGTACGCAGACTCGACCACGGTCGGCGGTCCAGATATCCAACAGTACGCGTCCCTAAAGCAGCAAGTCCAGAACGCAGACTCCGTCGTAATCGTCACGACGAGCTCGTTCACCAATAGCGCTGAATCCCGCGCTGATGACCTCAACGTGAAGCTCGTCGATGGTGACGATCTCGTTGGGATGGTCGAGGATCTGGACGCGTACGATATCGTGGACGAGTACCTCGACATCACCAAAACGACGACCAAACAGGGTAGCGAGTCAACCGAGACTCAGGATGTCGATTCAACGTCTGCAGTTGCTGAATCCACCGCAACGGATACCAAACCCTCACTGAATACGCAGACTCAACCCCGAGATGACTCCGAGTCGAAGACAGTGTATACCAGCGCTGATGGAACGAAGATTAGCGAGTTTGACCGCTGGCACTGGGTGGCCACCGGCACTGGGCTCCTTACGTTCGTCACCGTTCAGGTGAGTGATGCACTATTCGGGGCTTTTCTACTCGGAACGGTAGCAGCAGTGTACCTCGATATGCACCATATTCGAGATCGCACGGACTGGAAACCACGAAAGTGGTTGTACCTCGGCGGATTACTGGTTGGGTTGCTCACTCTGCCTGTTTATCTGGTTAATCGCTACCGGTTTGTCCCAAGATCGTAGTACTGCAGTGCGACGGAATTAACGCTGTGAACTGGTCACGGGAGGTCCTCTTCTCCACCTTCCCCTCGACGGAATGTATGCAGTTCCTGGAGACAGTCGTTGACGAAACTATTGAATTATCTCGCAACATCGGGTTCCAGAGAGACTACGACGCCACCATGTTGACTGGTCGGAAGGTGCTCCCTCCGTTATAAAGATATCACATTATATGAAAATATTCTGCTGGGAATTCTACAGCGATCAGTATCGTGTACGTTCGAGTTGTTTGTCAAGGAAACTGTCGATGGAATCTGCAAAATCCCTGAACACGTCGCCGATGGTCCGTATTCCACTCCACCGACTCTCCTGAAGATTCCGGCCTTGATTATCTAACCACGAGGAGATACCACGGGCCTGCTCGATATGTCCACGAAACAGATCCTTTTGCTCCCGCTCGAATTGCTCGGCTTGGCACTGTTTCCAGTCATCCAAGGTGACTTCTTCCTCTAGTCCAGCATCTCTGAGTTCGGGACACGTCACCCTTTCCGCGTCGTTCGGAGCGGCGGCGGCATGTCCTGGGACAACTGCAAACAGTGCGAGGATAGCAACTGCGACCGCGATCATGGATACATAGGGATTTCTTTTCATATCCGAAACGGCCTACCACTTCCCCCGTCGTAAAAGTATCGGCTGTGATAATTTGAATCCTGTTATACAACGGTGTTACTTGTCGAGTAGCGCCTCGCGTGCTTTCTTGAGCTTCTCGAAGCGACCCGCCGATCCGCCAGTGTCTGGGTGCCCCTCCAGGTCCCGAACCTGTGCCTTGAACGCAGCTCTCACGATCTCGTCGGGTGCGTCGGGGGAGACGTCCAGGACCTCGTGCGGTTCCTCGTCGAGGATGTCTCCCTCGCTCGGCGCGGGTGGCGCAGCAACAGCGTCGTCGTCAGCGGGCGGGAGGCGGGCCGTTTCGAACTCCGAGTCGGCCGTCGTGACGCCACACTTCTCGGCGAGACGCTTTCGACGCGCGTACAGCGCGATCGCCCGGCCGTTCTCGCGTTGCGACTCATAGCGATCACAAGCGATCGCGTACCCGTCGTCAGCAGGCTCGTCCTCACGCCGGAAAAACACGGCAACCCCCGGATCCTCCGGGTCAGCGCTTTTGTGGGGGATTTGCGGATCGTTCACGTAATGCTGTCCTGCCGTCTTGACGTCGACGCCGGTGGCTCCCCAGCGTTCCAGCTCGTCGACGATCGATTCGAAGGCGGCGCGATGGCCGATCGTGATGTCGCCGTCGTACTCGCCGCGCTCTTCGGGTGGCGTTCTCTCGAACCCCTCTGGCCAGTCGAGTTTGCTCATGGTTTTAGGCATCGTCTCCTCCTCGCGGATCCTCGACGAGTTCGTAGAGCCCCTCGTACACTTTGCGCGCGTTGCCATGCTCGACCAATCGGCCGAGGCGATCGCGGACGTACTGCAAACTGTAGCCCGTTTCGTCGGCGGCGAAGGGAGCTGTCACGCGCCCTTCTTGGAGCATATCGAGCAGTGCCTCATCGGCCGGGCCGACATCATCCTCATCTAACATCGGTCGTCGATCGGTAGTTGTCGTGCTCACACCATAATGGATGTTGGCATAGAACTTAACCATTGCCCCATAACCCATAGACCCTAAGGGTTAAGTACCCCCGACCCGTACTATGAGATAGGAAGCGCGGGACACTCGGCAAAAGCCCGGGCCGGTGTCACAACCACCGGCCCGCGTTTCCAACACCGCAACAATGAGTTTGCCACAGAACGCCAATAACGGTTCCGATGACGACGGTCCCGTCGTCCGGGCCACGAACGAGACCAACGGTATCGAAACGTCCGAAATAGACACTGACGCAACCGTCGCAGCGCTGGACGGTGCTCGGGCCCTGGTGTGCGAGCGCAACACCGACGCCCCGTACTGGCGCGGCCAGCGACTCCCCGCGACGATCGACGCGCCCCGCAAGCTCGTCGACGACCACAGTCGCGTGCGGGTCACGTTCGACCGCTACGACCGCAGCGATATCGTTCCGGTCGGCATGGTTGCCGAGGTCCTCGCCGGCGAGGTTTCACTCGGCGTCGACCAAGCGGGCGACCGGCACGTCTGGTATCCCATCGACAACGTCGTGCGCGTCCTCGACGCTGACGGCGACGTCGTTCGCGAGGTCGACCAGGACGAGTTCGACGGCCGCGACGTTCGCACCTGGACGAAGTTTGTCGCCGACCGCCGTGGCTGGGCGCGGCCCGCGGAGGGTCGCGATGACTGACGCTGACGAGACGGTCGAGCGCACGGACGTCGGCGTCTCGGTCGAGATCGAGATGAAACGCGGGAGCGGTACGCGCGACCAGGACAAGATCAAGGCGAAGGTGAAGGCCAAAACGCTCGACGAGGCGAAAGCCGACCTCGACGAACTGAAGCCGTACCTGCGCGAGTACGCCGCCGGCGTGCGAGCGATCCAGCCCGCGGAGGATGCCGATGAGTAGCGCCGGAGCGCCGGCGGATGGAAACGCGTCGAGGAGAGGTGCGAGGCAGGGAAGTGGCGATTCGTCGGGTCGGAGATCGTCGCCGGCCTGGTCGTCGAGGGCGGCACCGGCGACGCGTCCGGCCGCGCGGCGGAGGTGTTCCGCGGACCATGACGTACAGATCGTTTACTGACGCCAATACCCACTTCGAGATCATCCGATCAGACTCGCCGGTCACCGTCGACGGGTTCGCCCTCAACGAGCCCACGGGCGAGGTCAAGTGCGACGAGTGCGGATCCGTTGCGCTCTGTATTGACGAGATCGACCACGACGCGGGCTGCCCGCAGGCCGACGTCCACTCCCGAGACTGGCAGCAGTTCCACGACCGTTGACGGCGAGGCTTCTTTTTCTCGTTAACCAACACTGGCGAGTGGCGACGCTGGCCTGTTGGTTATTAGTAGCTCAGTTTCTTTCCCGGATAACCCGTGAAACCTGCGTTCAGTACAGGTGAACAAGAGAACACATTGGTCAGCGATATACTACTGTCTATCAGAAAAGGCCAGCTGAATGCAGAGCATCTAACAGCACGATATCAGGCGAGTTCTAGCTCAACACGAGTTGTGTAGGAGGCACTGTCAGCGTTGATTGTCACCTGGAGTTCCTCGGCGCTATGTTCCTGTGCAATGTGAGATAGTTCGAACGAGTAGCGGTCTGCACGGCCAGGCGCCACCTCGCTATCCTCAGCAAAGTGGTCGGTGATTGTATCGCCATCCTTATGGAGGGTAACAATCTCGGGGATGTCGATGTCGAGATCGTAGTCGAACGTTTCATCCCCATTGTTCTCGACTTTCACTAAGAGGGCTTTCGAGCCTTCCGTCGTCGGGAAGACGCGGACGAACTCTGGCACGACCTTGATATTGATCCCCTCAAATGACGAGAGTGGGTCAATCCCGCGCCGTTTGACAGAGTAGCCCATTGTGCCTACTAGAAACAATGGGACGATGTACTTAATAACGATTTCCCACTCACTGGAGGTGGAGCCGAGCACTTGGTTTAAGTGGAGGTAAATGATGCCAATCGAGGCGTGTAGAATCAAGTATACGAAGGTGCATCCAATGAACAGCAATGTTGGCACACTCCAGTGCTTCACCGATTCAACCATGTCGACGCTTAAGCCCGTTGCATGACCAAGGCTATAGACAATATTGAATATCGATAAATGAGCGGCGAGAGATAAAATGACGAGGTAGGCGATCCAGTTATTCATCCCTTCTTTCACCGGGGCGAGGGAGAGCAACCCGAAGACGACGAGCGTGAGGGAGAGGAGGTACTGTATCTCGAACTGGATGTCTCGACGGCCTTCAGACATCGACAAATTGCTGGTCGTAGGAGTCGTATATAAAGTCAAACGCTTCTTCTACAATCTCAGGCCGTTCTTCGACGCGACCCTGTTTTTTGACACTAACTTGCCCCATGCCATCGGTAGATCCCGTGATGAAATTGTAGTATGTTTCATCCAGACGGAACTGGCCCTCTAGCCGAACAACTCGTGCATCATGGTCTTCACGGAGCTCTTTAACCGTAGGGTTTCCAATGATATTGGTGCGCCCTCCGATGCGGATGTCCTCAAGTTCGGCTTCATCGACGAGCATTTCGACGAGATCGATCTCCAGGGCTGCACTGGTATCTGACGGATCCAAGGCGAGTTGGTTACTCCGATCAAGCAGTCGTTCTTTGAATTCATCGACGAAGTCTTGGACAAACTGGTTTGCAGTCTGGGTTGCCAAGTCATCGTGTCCCACTGAGTCAGTGGCGATCCCTTGGTGTCTGAGGACGTTAGTCAGATTACTAGCTTTTGCAGGTAGACTACAATCAATGAGGAGGATATTATTATCAAGGTCAAAGTTAAACCCGGTCTCGTAGACTGTTTCGTCAGCTTTGATCTCATAGAGAGGGGTGAGTTTATAGTTGATAGATTTCGTCCAGTGAATGCCAGTGACGGAATTCTCCTTTACCTCATCGACTTCAAATCCGGGATCAGCTAGCCCCATTTCATCGAATTCAGCAGTGTTAGTCGTGAGTAAATCAGCAATTCGCTCATGGTCAGGTAGGTCTTGGTCTACACCTTGGTCGAGGGAATCGATGTCGACGATATAGCGACTATAAGGTTGTTTTTCGCGTTGTATCTTAGCAAGACGCCGTTTGAGGACTTCGTACTCATCATCGGTCCAGCCATCCTCCACGAGGTGCCTAATGAGGGTGTCGGAGCTTCGCGATGTAACGCCAAGCTCTCGCTCCTCAATTAATTTTCTGAGAATGTTGATAGGCATCATCTGAAGGGCGGTCCGGACCTGTTCGTCACGGGGTGCCATATTGAATTCAATTATCATCTATCGGGATAATTGTTACCACAACTGACATCAACTAGACCATTTCCTGATATGTTGTCAGTCAACCATTCAAACAACTCGTTCAACTCGAATAGAAGAGGTTCCAGTATTGTACTCGTATACGTAGTTACCGAACTGCCCGATTCAGTCGTATTTCTGAATAAAGAAATCGCGCTACTAGCTACTGTTAAGGCCCGGCGGTCTCCCGGAAGTAGCATCTCTTTTTAAATATCGTCAATCCGTCGGGGGTTGACATGATTATCAAACCGGAGGTCTTTCAGGACGGGTTTGTCCCACGACGGATCCTCCACCGCGACGCGGAGGTCGAACAACTCTCCCGGGCATTCCAACCCGCTTTGATGGGGGAGCGGCCGCTCGACGTC
The DNA here is from genome assembly GCF_034808085.1 of Halostella sp. PRR32. Classification (NCBI taxonomy): domain Archaea; kingdom Methanobacteriati; phylum Methanobacteriota; class Halobacteria; order Halobacteriales; family Natronoarchaeaceae; genus Halostella; species Halostella sp. PRR32. Next base: position 494,850 of record NZ_JAXHGL010000001.1, on the reverse strand, counting down.
CTTCTCACTGGCCCGAGCGGGGTCGGGAAAACAGTACTTGCTCGACACACGATTAACCGTCTTCGAGACCAGACTGCTGTCGACCGCACCTATATCAGATGCCTCGGGTTGACAGCGCGAGATATCCTTCGGACTGCATTGCGCAAGCATCCGGATGGCCCCAGTGTATTCCACGAAAACGACACCATCCAGGATCTCCGGCACGAACTGCGCGACACCGTCGATGCGCCGTATATCCTCGTCCTCGACGAGGCCGACGGCCTCCCGGATACAAGCGCACTGGACCACCTCGATCGAGTCCCCGAGATCTCGACGGTCATCATCTGCCACGATGCCGAAGACTGGCAGAGCCGGCTGACGAACTCCACGAACAGTTACCGCTCGGACGATGTCGTTCGGCTCAATCGATATGCAGTCGACGAGCTGGCCGATATCCTGGAGATTCGAGTGCGGGAGGGGCTCTCGGGGACGGTTCCACGGCGGCGACTCGAACACATCGCAGACACGGTTGCGGGCGTCGCTCGCGACGGGATCCAGACGCTCAAGGCCGCGATCCAGAGAGCCCAGGAGCAGGGCCGGTCGGAGCTCACCGAGGGCGACGTCGAGGCTGGGTACGAACGTGCCCGGGGACGCATCCGGAAAGAGAACCTCTTCTCATTGCCCTTTCACCATCACCTACTGTACGCGATCATCCACGCCGCCGGCGAAATCCGGGCAGGAGAACTTCACGGCCGGTACGATGAGACTGCCGAGAAGTACTACCACGGCCGGGATCTGGTGCCGATCTCACGGCGCTCCCGGCGAAGCAAGCTCAAAAAGCTGAAACGCTATGACTTGATCAGCTGGGACGGTGAGTCCCGACACCGACATTACTGGGTCCAGGACGAAACTATCGCGCCGCCGATCAAAATCGAGCTGACGTCTCCGTAGTCAGTCAGCTGTCATCGCTTCCGCTTTCGGATTTCCCTTCATCTCCTCCGTCTCCTCGACGTATTTGCGCATCAACTGTCGGATGACTTGACTCCGATCAGCATCCCGGTCGAGTTCGCCCTCAACCTTCCGGTCCCAGATAGCGTCGTCAAAGTCTTCCAATAACTCATCAGGTACGCTAATGCTCGGCCTTGCCATGTTAGCACGTTAGCCCGTTGCTATTAAAGTAGTGACCCCAAGAGCATCTTGCATCCAGTAGCACGGTGCGATAGAACTATGTGCTATGGATCATAACGTAGCACTGTAGCATGGCCAAGCCAAGTGTAAGTATGCCAGATGAGTTGGTCGCCGAAGTAGACGACCGGCGGCACTCAACTACGGATCGTAGTGAGTGGATCCGGGATGCAGTTATTGCCCGACTCAACGCAGAAGACGCGGGAGAGTGGGTAGATCCCGATGATTCCTACATCCCTGTTGAGGCGTAGCCGAGACGCATCGCTCACGAACTAACGAATACCGGCCCGCGTCCCCACGCGGACCAGCGAATAACATAACAACGTATGCACGTATGCTCACAGTGGCTTAGTAATAGACGCGCTACGGCCCGACGCGCGCCAGTAAGTACAGATTACCGACAGTGCCAGTTCTCCCGGAAGTTCAATGGTCGTTTAAATACCGAGGGAGCGAACTACGAACTGACTCGCGGCACCCCCGGACGCGCCCCAACGTACCAAATCACGGCGCGCCCGGCCACCGCGGTCCCCAGCAGAACAGTCCATCAACCGAACTGCAACACTCCGACTGAGGACACATGAACGATAGTACGTCAACGGATAAAAACTCCGCCGACTCGACCCAGCAGAAACACTCCGACACACACAGCGTCGACCCCAAGCACTTCGCCGACGTCCACCAGACCCCGTCGGGCGGGGTTCTCTTCCAGGACGAGCGCGAGTCTGACGCCTGGCTCTCTAGCGATGTCGTCCAAGAGGTGGTTCGGTGACCCGAACCTGTCGTCGCGACGACTGCGATGAAGAACGGCTCACCAAGTTCGGCATGGAGATCCACCTGGCCAGCGACCACGACGAGGTGGTGAGTCGATGAGTACCGAGGAGCAGCGGCGCGACCAACATCGCCGGCGCGTCCAGTCGGAACTCACCCCCGACGTCGGGCCCGTCGACGACGAGGATGAAACGTGTTCCAACTGCCCCGAGGATGCGGTCTACCGCGTCCCGTGGCCGTATTTCGGCGGCGACACTGCCTACTGCGCCTACCATCTCGCACGCTACCGAGCGCTGCGACTGGACATCTGGCGGCAACTGCGCGATACCGGCGTCCCCGACCCCGAAGACTTCGCCACTCGCGAAGAGCGGTTCGTCGAGTTCGACGATCTCCCGCCGAAGATCCTCGGCGGCGAGTTCCGACGCATCGCGCTCGACATCACCGGCCAGGGACTTTACGAGCAGACACAGCCCGACGAAGACGACCACGTCGCGTACGTGCGCGTGGACCGGACGCTCAGCGAGGGAGACCGTATTCGCGTCCACCGGTCGGGGACCGGGCAGTTCCTCGGTTGGTTCAGGGAGACGATCGGATGGCACGCCGTCGATGATGACGTTCGTTGGGCTCTGCAGGGAGGTGACTGCCGATGAGCCAGTCCGAGGCGTTCCTCAGCGGCGAGTGTCACAGATGCGATATCTGTAGCACGAACTTCGACTCGCTGAAGGAACTCGCGAATCACGACTGCGCGGTCGCAGACGGGTCCGGCAACCGTCGCGGGGAGCTCTCGACGTGGCTGGTTGACGGCTCAGAAACGGTCTCCTGTCCCGGTTGTGGCCGCACGCGCGGCGCAACGCCCGGCCGCTACATCTGTTCGGTGTGTGGTGCGACGTTCTCCGTCCAGCGCGAGGGAGATGGCGGACGCCCTGAAACTGCAGGCGGTCACGAGGAGCGTGGTTGGCGATGAGTCCCCGCGCCGACTGTTCGGACTGTGCTTGGGCATTCGAGGCCGACGACCACGGCACCGTCGCCGACAAGCTCGAAGCACACGCCCGCAAGGAACAGCACCATGTCGACTTCCAGCGCATCGTTACCGACGGCGGCCGAGAGATGGTCTACGTCACGGCTCGGAAGTACGATGCGAAGAGGCCGTTCCACACGGATCCCGACTGTCATCACTTAGAGAAAGCAGTGAGTATTCGGTCGGTTCCCCGTGAGACGCTCAACGACAGCTACAAGGAGTGCGACCACTGCGCTGGCGAGATCGACAAGCCAGCGGGCGTCGGGGAGGGCCATCTCGACTCGCTGAAAGCCGCCGCCGAGGACGGGCCCGACGTCGCGACGGACGGCGGTGTCCCCGACCCCCTCAACTTCGAGGCCGCTGTCAACGACGCGCTTCACGCGGCGAACGACCCGGAGAGCCACGTCGAGCGCTGCGGGTGCTACTTCTGCGAGCAGGAGACGCTCGTCGACGAGCTCGGAGGTGGTTCCGATGGGTGACAGCGAAGAAAACGTCGCGACTGGCGTTGACCTGTTGGATGAACCGCTCGAACTCGAACGGGGCTACGTCCGTGTCGCCGGATCCGGTGGCGAGGTCGAACACGAACACCGCGTCAAATACGATCATGACCCACCGGTTGAGTTCGACGCTCGGTTCTTCGGCACGATGGTCGAGACGCGGATGGACTTCGACTGGGCCGGTTATGAGGCAAGCGCCATCCACCAGTTTCCCACCGACGAGCTACGCGAGTTCATCAAGGCCACCGCTCCGCGAGTCGGCCTGGAGGTGGACGATGCCTGAGCAGGTCAGCAAGCTGTTCACTCGCCTCGCCGAACTCGCCGATGCCGAGGGTGCTGTTCCCGAGGATGGATCTGGCATCGACGGTACCTGGACGACAACCATCCCAGCGCGAGACCGCGACCGGGACTGGTCGGTCGCGATGAACGCCGACGTCGACGAGGACCACGTCGTCGAGGACATCCCCAGCGAGGGTGATGAGACGACCGTCCAAGCCGGAAGTGCGACAGTCTGGCTGGGCCGGTGGCCCGCCGGCGTCATCCACCCGTTCGGCGGCCAAGTCGCGGCCGAACAAATCGATAACGGACCGCAGAGCATCGAGGATGAGCTGATCGCCGACATCGAGGCGCGGATCAGTAGCCTGAGAGGTGACGCTGATGTCTGAGCTCACCGATGGCGTTTTCGCCGTCGAACCAGGCGACGAGGTTCGCGTCGCGACTGACCGATACGAATGGTCGTCCCCGATGGATGTTCAGGATATCGAGCACGTCGAGTGGACGCCGACCGACGGAGAGCCCTGGGCGACCCGAACCGTCGAACTTGAAGGCGGCTATTCGACTGAGTTTGTCGTCTCCTGTTCCGAGGGCGACACCGAGATCGCGCTCCACAGTGGCGACAAACTGCGCGGATATCTCGAACGTTTCGAGGTTCTGGAAGATGTCGACGACACCGAGCCCGATGATAGCGAAACTGAAGACGGGGGCGCTGACGAGGGCAGTGACGGCGAACAGGACGAGGAGGATGAACTGAGCGCCGTCGACATCGAGACGCCCGGTGACGGTGACGACGACCAAGACGCCGGCGATGAGGACGACGCTGACATCGCACTCCCAGACGGTGTGTCCGAGCAGGATGTCCGGGATGCATGCAAGAAGCACCAAGCTCTCGGCGCGGTTGCGGAGGTTCTGGAGATCCCGGCCGCCTGTGCGCGCACAGTGACGGTCGCTCTCGGGTGCTACCAGCACGTCAGCGACGTGACCGGGACCCGCTACGGGGGTGTCGCCGATGTCAAGTGATGAGTGCAGTAGCGAAATTAGTCACTCGCTCTGGGCCCTGCCACTCTCGGTAGACTCAGCTAACTCGGACCGAGTGACCTTCGTGAATTCTTCCCCTCCACAGCGACAATCCAGCGTTCCCATTGGCTGTAGTGGCCCGTCAGTCCTAACTTTGCAGGTGTATACTGCTCCACACTGGTCACAAGTACAGAATATACGCTGTTGTTCATTCTCTCCCCCCATCCCTTCTGGTTTCAGAAAGCGGCTTCAAAAATGTTCGTTTAAGCAGGCAGGAAAAACACGACAGACGATAGATATCCCCGGACCCCGACCGAAACGGAGGCGGTACGTGCCGTCGGGGCCCAGTAGCGCTCAGCTCTCCTCTTGGATTTCCTCAGAATCAGACAGATCAGGCGGGTCTTCTTGGCTCATATTGGAGAACTCGGTTGAGCCACAGAGACAGCCAGTCCGATTTCCAATCGGTTGGATCGTTCCATCTGAGCAGACGATAGAGGCGTACACAGACCCACAGTCGTCGCAAATACCCATAACGCGTTGTTGGTCATCTCTCTGTGTCATCTTGACCAAATTAGGGTATCCCTATCAAAAGTATTCGTTCACCACAGCAGGAATAACACGAGAGCGTGACATCTCTACAGATACTAACCGCGAGGGAATGCGCTGTCCAGAGTGTGATGAAACCCATGCCAACTGGACCAAGGACGGTGAACACGCGGTCGACAGTGGCTCACACCAGGGCATCATCGAGTGCGGGGGGTGCGGCCTATGCGGGACCATCGTGGAGGGTGGTCGTCGATGATCCCCCACGTGACACAGCACGCGGCGCAGCGCTGGGACAAGCGCTCGCCCAGCGACTCGGTCGCACCGGAGACAGCTTGGTCAGAGGGCCAGCGCGTCTCTGGGCCCGAGCGTCCCACGGGAACCGACGAGTGCCGTGTCCATCACTCGACGCGGACCGTTCTCCTTCGCTGCAACTCTCGTATCGTGACCGTCCTGACTGAGCGCGAGCTCGACCAGGACGCGCACCGCTATGTTGCACCAGTTTTCGAGGAGGCCACTGCATGAGTATGACCACCGACGACGTAACGGACCCAGAGGAGATTGCTGAAGACAATCGCGACCTGTTCGAGCGCCTCGCCGATTCGGACCTGCCGATCGCCGAGGACTTCGAACGGGCTCTCGACGCCCTCGACCGCATGGAGGACGACGATGACTAAGTCAATCGTCCAGCAACAACCGGCGGAGCGCGGGCTGCTCATCGAGGAGCTCCCGCGCCTCGGCGACATCGTCCAAGAGGTCACCCTCGGCCCCGGCAGCGCTGTCGAAAAAGCGCCGGTCCTGCGCAGTGACCTCGTCCGCGGCTTCGGGAGAGAGGGCCTGTCCGCACCAGACGCAGAGATCCTTATCTCGGGGTGTCTCCTTGTCGCAACGAGGGCAGGTGAGCGGCGCGATCTCCTCGGGTTCGTCGAGGTCGACATCCAGCCCGTGCATTGCGGCGTACTGCTTCTCGGCCTCGTCGCCGAACGTCGCGACGTAGCGGGCGACCGCGTCGCTTCCACGCGTTCGACCCTGACGGTCTTCGATGAGGGCAGCGTTCGCGCCTTGCGATGCAAGCCAGGTCGCGTTCGACTTCCGGAAGTTGGTCGGCGTGACTGGCTTGGTGACGCCGGCGCGCTCGGCGGGCTCTTTGAAGCCCTGGAGGAAGCGCTGATACGAGTAGCGCTCCGCTGTCGAGAGCTTCGACCAGAGGAAGGCGTCCGGGTCCCCATCGGCGGGATGGTCGGCGATCCAGCGGTTGAGGTAGGGGACGCTCGGGATAAGGTCGACGGAGCGCTGCCCGGTCTTGCCGTCGACGCGGAGTTTCACCGAGTGTTCACTATCGCTCACATCGCCGATCGTCAGGTCGTAGAGTTCTCCGCCGCGGAGACCAGCGTCGAACTGGACGGCGATGAGGGCCTTGTCGCGAGAGTTCCGCGCAGCGTCGATCATCGGCTTGACGTCGTCGTCCCATACGAGCATCTCGGCCGGGTCGGGAGACGGGTTGTAACTCCGACTCGTCGTCGACGGGACCCACTCCAGACTCTCGGGGGGATCATCACCGTTTGCATCGGAAACGCGGCGTCCGAAGACCTTCAGAGCGACACGGTAGTCCTGGTTCGTTTCCTCGTTGTCGTAGGTCGCGTGGATCCAGCGGACGATATCCTCAGCAGCGTCCTTCTCCTCAAGGGCGTCGGCAAGACCACCGACGTGTTCGGCCATGCGCGTGCAGTGGCGGAGGAGCTTCAAGTGTCGATGGTCGGTGTACTGCGTCTTCAACAATTGGAGTTCGTCGCTGAACTCCAGCAAGATCTTCCGATCGGCTTTGTCGTCGACATCGCGTTCGCCGGCGTCGAGCTTCGATCGGAGGGTGTTGATCTGGTTCCCTGGGTTGTTCATCTGATACATACGTTTAAGAGTAGGATTGTAAGGGTTTGGCTGAAAGCCCACCCCTGGCTCTTCTTCGGAATCATAGCGATAGCGGAACGCGGGACCGACTCGACGGTCCCGACGACCGAGAGGCCCTCAGATCGCGGTCGCCCCGGCCGCGACGGGGAGGCCGATGCCCGTGACGAAGCGCGCGTCGTCGCTGGCGAGCCAGAGCACCGCCGCGCTCACGTCCTCGGGTTCGACGATCTCGCCGAGGACGTTGTCGGGGCCGGACTGCTCCGCGATCTCGGCCATCTCCTCGCCGATGGAGTCGACGATACCGCCGGTCATCGGCGTGTCGACCGCGCTCGGGCACACGGCGTTGACCGTCACGTCGTACTGCGCGAGTTCCATCGCGAGCGTCTTCGTCAGCCCGAGAACGCCGTGTTTGGCGGCGGTGTAGTGGCCGAGCCCCGGCGACGAGACGTATCCTGCCGTCGAGGACGTGTTGACGATGCTACCGCCCTCGCCGCGGTCGGCCATGTGCTGACCGACGTGCTTGGCGCAGAGCCACATCCCCTTGAGGTTCACGTCGAGCGTCGCGTCCCACGTCTCCTCGTCGAGGTCGAGCAGGCCCGACACCGGCGCGACCCCGGCATTGTTCACCAGCACGTCGATCCGGCCGAACTCGTCTAGCGCCCGATCGACCCCTCGTTCGACATCGTCGGCGTCCGATACGTCCATCTGCACGCCGAGCGCCGTCGCGCCGCGTTCCTCTGCCATCGTGACCGTCTCGGCCAGTTCCTCTTCGCCGGAGAGTTCGTACGTCGACTCCTCCGGCGTCTCGCAGATGTCCGCGGCGACGATGTCAGCCCCGTTCTCCGCGAATCGGAGCACGTGCGAGCGTCCCTGGCCGCGTGCCGCGCCGGTGACGAACGCTACTCGGCCGTCAAAGTCGTAAATCGTCATGGACGAGGTACGCCGGCCAGAACCTTAGGCGTCGCCGGCGTATTTATCGCCGGCCGTTGGACAGACGGACGATGCACATCGCGGTCTGCGCACACGACTTCTATCCGGACCCCGGTTCCGGCGGCACGGGCCGATACGTGTACGAGACCGGACGCGCGCTGGTCGAGCGCGGCCACTCCGTCTCCGTCGTGACCCGCCGCCGCGGCGACGCGCCGGTTCGGAACACCATCGACGGCATCGACGTCTACCGATACGAGGTCGACGTGTACGGTCGTGACCTTCCGGCGGTACTGGACGGCCTCCCGGACGCCGCGGCGACTGTCGCGGACCACCTCGGCGCGGTTGGGACGCCCTCCGTAGTGAGCTTTCAGGGGCCGGTGACGTCTGCCCTCGTCGACGCGCTGGTCCCCGACGACGTGCCGCGAGATTGTACCTTTCACAGCCCGTGGCCGACGGAGTACGCCGTGAAGACCGGGGCGACGGAGTCGCCGACGGACGAACCTCGGGAGTTCCACGTGGAATGGCGACGGGCCGTCGAGCAGTACGTGCTGGACCGCGCCGACGGGGCCGTCACGCTGAGCGAGTACATGCGGGACCGGTTGACGGAGACGTACGATCCCCCGCTGGCGACCGTGATCCCGGGTGGCGTGGACGCCGACCGATTTCGGCCGGACGCCGGGGAATTCGACGCAATGGAGCCGGACAGCGACGGCACCGCGTTCCTCACGGTCCGCCGACTGACGCCGCGGATGGGACACGAAACCCTCCTGTCGGCGTTCGCGACGGTCGTCGAGCGACGCCCGGACGCGCGCCTCTACCTCGCCGGTGACGGCCCACACCGCGAGGCGCTGGAGGCGACGGCGGCCGAACTCGGGATCGGAGACCGGACGACGTTCCTCGGCTACGTGCCCGACGACGACCTCCCCGCTGCCTACGCGAGCGCCGACGTGTTCGTCCTGCCGACCCGGGAACTGGAGGGCTTCGGGCTGGCGACGCTCGAGGCCCTGGCGTCCGGGACGCCAGTGGTCGGCACGACGGTCGGCGCGACGCCGGAACTCCTGGGGCCGCTGGACCGGAGCGACGGGCTACCGGCCGACGTGCTCGTCCCGGCTGACGACGAGCGAGCGCTCGCCCGCCGGATGCTGGATTGGGCCGAGGCGTCAGACGCGGAACTCGCCGCCGCTGAGGGTACCTGTCGGTCGTACGCGCGGGACAAGTACGACTGGGACGACACCGCGGCGGCCCTGGAAACGCGGTGGGAGTCCCTCGCCGACGGACACTCGCCGGACGACGGGCGGGCGGGCTAGTCCGACGTCGCCGCCGGTGCGTCGGCGCTCCGCGCGGACTCGACGAGTTCCGTCACGTCCACCGACCGCCCGGACTCGTACGCGTTGTAGGCGGCCTCGGTGAGCGCGGTCACCTGCAGGCCGACCTCACCGGGGACCGCGGGATCGGCTCCCGTCTCGACGGCAGTCACGAAATCGTCCAGTTTCGCGCGTGTGAGCGCCTCGAAGTCCTCGTGTTCGAACGATGCCTCGTAGGTCACTGACTCCGACTCGACGACGGTCAACTCGCCGTCGCGGTACGTGGCGTGGCCGTCCGTGCCGATGACGGTGAGGGACTCGTGGGGGGTTGCAGTCGTCCCGTCGGCGCTGACGGCGATGCTCGCGGTGACGACGTCGCCGTCCCGCTCCAGCGTCGCGGCGAGCGCGCTGTTGACGTCAACGTCGTGCTCGCGGTAGTCCATCGTCGCGGCGACGCTGCGGGGCCTCGTCCCCGTGGTCCAGAGGAGCGCGTCGAGCAGGTGCGCCCCGGAGTCGTATAACTGGCCGCCGCCCGAGAGCGTCGGATCGGCGCGCCAGGCGTCCTTCTGAACGTCGATCCACTCCTGCCCGAGGTAGCAGTTGATCATGTGAACGTCGCCGATGCGGCCGCTCTGGACCACGTTCCGAAGTTCCCGGTAGGCAGGGTGGAAGTGACGCTGGTAGCCGACCGCCAAGACGAGGTCCCGCTTGGCCGCCGTCTCGACGAGGTCGACGGCGTCGTCGACACTCGTGACCATTGGCTTCTCCAGGAAGACGTGGAGGCCGCGCTCGAAGGCCGCCATCGCCTGATCGTAGTGGAGGGTGTGCGGCGTGACGATGGAGACCGCATCGAGGTCCTCGCCGTGGTCGTCAAGGAGGCGCTCGTAGTCCTCGTAGGCGGGGGCGTCGAACGCCGCCTCGAAGTCCTCGCGGGAGGGTGAGGCGACGTCCGCGCCGGCGATTATCTCCACACCGTCTATCTCGTCGTACACTTCCAGTTCGTAGTGACCGAGACCGCCGAGACCGATCGCAGCGAGTTTCATCTACTCCCTTACCGCCGCTTACCGTTTAAAAATATATCGGTGGTCGGAAATGTTCCGCTTCGTGATAAACGCCCTCCGATCCGAGTAGTCCACGAGGGGTGGAAGTCGTTACGAGTCAGTACCTCTCAGCGATAAAGGATACGTTTCCCTCTTGAGGTATTGGCGGCCTAGCGACCTGTTTTCGAGCGTCCAGAACCCCTATACGGCATCGTGGCTACGATTCACAGGGGGGACCGTCATGAGAGAGATCGCAGTTATTCACATGGATCTGATGGCTAAGGGTGGCGGCGAGGCAGTGGCGATGAACGTGTTGGAAGCATTGCAAGACGACTACGAAGTGACACTCCTCACGCTGACCGACCCCGACCTCGACGAACTCAACGACTATTTCAACACCGACGTCCGCAACGTCACCGTCAGTCGGGCGGGGCAGATAGCGTCGCGACTCCACGAGACGTTCGGACTGAAGTACTACGTCCTGCAGAACGCGTTACTGGGGCGGTACGCCCGCCAACACGCGGACGAGTTTGACCTCCTCGTGAGTACGATCAACGAACTCGGACTGAAGACCGACGCCGTCCAGTACATTCACTTTCCGTTCGACTGGACGGTGAGTCTCGATAACCGCGAACAGATCTTCCATCCGACGGTGGAGGAAGAGTCGTGGTACGAGCAGTTCTGTACGCGAATCGCGGGCGTCACGCGCGAGGACATCCAGGCGAACGTGCTACTGGCGAACTCGGAGTGGACGGCGGACGTGGTCGAGGACGCCTACGGGACTGAACCGCGGGTCGTCTACCCGCCGGTCGACACGACGGAGTTCGATCCGGAACCATGGGGCGACCGCGAACGCGGCTTCGTCACGGTTGGTCGCATCGAGCGAAGCAAGCGGATACGCGAGATGATTCGGATCGTCGACGGCGTCCGCGACAGGGGGCACGACGTCCACTTCCACGTTGTCGGCCCGACAGTCGACGAGGAGTACTTCGAGGAAGTCGAACGGATGGCCGACGAGCGAGGCTACGTCAGCCTCGAAGGAGAGACCGACCGGGCCGAACTCGTCGACCTGATCTGCTCCCACCGGTACGGTATCCACGGGAAGGAGTACGAACACTTCGGCATGGCAGTCGCGGAACTTGCCGCCGGCGGGACGGTCCCGTTCGTCCCCTCCAACGGCGGTCAGGAAGTGATCGTCGACGGCCGGGACGAACTGCAGTACGAGTCCCCCGGCGACGCCGTCGAGAAGATAGACTGGGTCCTGTCCGACTCTCCCGTTCGGAAGCAGGAACTGCGAAGCGACCCGGAAGCGATCCGTCGTCGGTTCGGTCGCGAGCGGTTCGCCGAGGAGATCCGATCGGTCGTCGGCGACGTGCTGGAATCCGCGGCCGCGTCACCAGTGATGTCCGGTAGCAGGGTATAACCGGGACCGGGTGGGTCCCCGCTCGCCGCGGTCGCGCCCGAAAAAAGTCACGACCGAGTCGTGCCCGACCCGTCGTCTCCGAGGACCGACTGCGGTCAGAGCAGCGCTCCCGACGTCAGCACCGCGATGAGCGCGGTGAGCGTCAACACGCTCGCGAGCGTCGTGACCATGATGGTCGTGCTCACGTACTCGGCGGCAGAGACCGCCCCGCCGCTCTCGCCGAACTCGACCGTGAGCATCAGCGGCGTGACCGCGGCAGGCATCGCACACTCCAGAACAAACACCCGGCCGACATCCCCGCCGAGACCGATCCCGGCGGCGACGGCGACGGCGAGAACGGGCGCGACGAGTAGCTTCAGCACTACGGCGGGAGTCACTCGGGAAAGTGCGGTCCCGTACGTCGTGTTTGCGAGTTGGATACCGAGGAGTAACAGCATCACTGGGATAGCGGAGTCACCCGTGAGTTTGAGCGTCTGCATCACCGTCGCGTCAGCCGGCGGAACCAGACCGGCCGCCCGCACCGTCGCGGCGGCCGCGACGGCGTAGACGAGCGGGAGTTCGAACACCTTCGTCACGGCGTCGCGAGTCGATCCGGCCTGTCCTCGTGAGGCGACGTACACGCCCACGGTGTACATCAGGACGGACTGCGCCGCGATGAAAAGCACCGCGGTGCTACGGCCGATAGCGCCGAACGCGAACGCCGACAGCGGGATGCCGTAATTGCCCGCGTTCGGGAACGCGCTCGTCAAGACGAGCGACCCGAGCGTCGGTGGCCCTTCACCGGTGATACGGCCGTACCCCTCCGCAATCCCGGCCATTACTACGGTGAAGACGGTAACGCCGGTGAACAGGGTCGCGGCCGTCCCGCGCGCGATGGGCGTCGTGACGAGACTGTGAAAGACGAGCGCCGGCGTCAGCACGTACAGCGTGATAGTCGCCAGCGGGTCCACGTCCACCTCCCGGAAGACCCCCAGGAGATAGCCGACGCCGGCGACCGAGAGAACTGGCAGTATCGACGTGGTCAGCGCCGAAAGCAGCGACATACCGTACACCGAGTCGGGGTCGTCTCACAAAGCTTTCGAGTCAGACGGGCCCAGGATCGTCCGTCGCGCAGCGGTCATCAGGATTCTTCTCGCCGTATGCGACGCAGCCGGGAACGGTCGAAATCGTAGCGTCCGTCGCCGTCGCGCGTCACGAGCGAATCCGTTCGGAGTTCGGTGAGGAGGCTACGTACCGACTCCATCTGCGCGTCCACGCGGGGTTCTATCTCCCGGGACCCAAGCGGGCCGTTGCTCGCGAGCAGCGTCAGAACGTCCCAGGCGTAGTCCTCGTTACACAGCGACTCCCGGCGGGCGAACGCGATTCGTCGGCTAACCGGGTCGGAGCGAAGCAACGCCATATCGTCGTCCGTCGTGCTCCCGCCGTCATCGGAGTGCCGGGCGGCCTGGTTGGCCCGTTTCTCGTTCGTTGCGGGGTCGGCCGACGCGGTAGTCGAGGAACCAGCCGACCCGGCGGATGACAGGTCGGTCGACGTACCGGGCGACGGGGCCTCGTTCGACTGTCGCTGACGGTCAGCGAACTCGCGGTACTGTTCTAGTTTAATCTCCTTTCGCGCGAGCGCGGTTTCTAGCTCGTCGACGCGGTCCTCCAGCGCGTCGACTTCAGGTCTGTCCGCCTGCTTTGCGAGCCGTTCGTTCTCCGACCGTAGCCGCTCGTTCTCCGCCTCCAGTTCCGCGATTCGGTCGCGGGCGTCGCCGAGGTCGGATTCGAGCGTCTCCATCCGCTCGCGCTGCTGCTCGGCCGCATCGCCCGTGGGCAACTCCGTCTGCTGTGTGTCCTCCGGTTCGACGTCGCCGTGTCGGAAGGCGTTGGCCATCTTCCTGGCGGCGGCGGAGACGTCGCGGGCGGACTCCAGTTCGCTTTTCAGTTCGGCGATCCGTTCGTCCTTCCGTTCGAGTTTCGACTCCAACTCGGCCACGCGGTTACGCTGTTTTTCCTGTTGCTCTGTGATGTCCTGTAAGTCCCCGACCAGCGTCTCGCTGACGGATTTGAGCTCCGGCCGTTCGAAATCGTCTAGTCCGGGCGTCGCTCCGGCGTCGAACGTGCGCTTCCGTCGAAACTGGATCCGACGCACGTCAGCCTCGGTCCAGTCCGTCTGGAGGAACGCCTCGCCGTCGCCCAGATCCGAAACCATCTCGCCGTACTCCCTGTCGACGATCCGACCGACGACCTTGGTGTCGTTCTCCCAGGTCAGGCGGTGCCAAACTAGCCAGTTAGCCTGCGTGATGAAATCCTTCTTGACGTCCGCCGGGCGCTGACTGATGCCGACGATCCCTAGCCCGTGCTTGCGTCCGCGTTTACCGATCTTGATGAGCATCTGGCCGGTTTCGCCCAGGCCGCCGCCCTCCGGAATGTACTCGTGGACCTCCTCGACGACGAGCAGAAACGGCTTCTTCAGTTTCTTCTCTTTCGTGAACAGGTGCCGCGCGGTCTCGCGGATGAGTTCGTCGGCCTCGCTCTCGTCGAGGTAGCCCGATACGTCGAGGATGACGGGGACGTTCTCCTCCAGAGCGAGCGTGGCTATCTTCTCGGCGTGTTCCGCGCCGATCTGTATGTCACACTCCTCATCCGCGCCCGCGTGAAGGAGTTCGTACTCCTCTTTCAGCCCGTAGTACTCACCGTCGGTATCGACGATCAGGAGCGGATAGCCCGCTTCGAGTAGTTCTTCGCCGATAACGCTCGCGGTGTTACTCTTCCCGCTACCGCTTTTCCCGGTGACGAACCCGCGGCCGGTCAGCAGTTGCACTACCGGCAATGTGACGTCCGTCCCGTGGTCGTCGTCCGCCGCCTGAAGCTCACCGACGGTGACGTGTTGGCTCTCAGTCATTCGCTCGTTGCCCCTGTCTCCTCCCAGCGTAAAGAACTTCGCGTCTCCGCAACGGCCGGACACCTCCGGTCCGCAGGAAAGTATTATTAGTAAGCGCGCCCTCTTTTCTCGTGCAATGGCGAAAGGTACGGTCGATTTCTTCAACGACACTGGCGGTTACGGTTTCATCGATACAGAGGACGCAGACGAAGACGTGTTCTTCCACATGGAGGACATCGGCGGACCTGACCTCGAAGAGGGACAGGAAGTCGAGTTCGAGATAGAGCAGGCGGACAAAGGCCCGCGGGCCAAAAACCTCGAACGGCTGTAGACGAACCCGGAGAGAATCGGCGAGAGAACACAGTATTTCATACGACCGTTAGCCTACCGTATCGGCAGTTCGGCTGCGGAACAGCGTCGCGACGCGTGTCCGACAGGGCCGTTTCCTTCCGAGTATCGCACTAACCGTTATTCGAGTCTGATCCACCCGCTGGACACTTCCCCGTCGCGGAGATGCCAGCGGTGTTGGGTCACCTCGCCCTCGGTCCGAACCTCGACGATAGCGTCGAACAGCGGTTCGAGGAGGTGGACGGCGTCCGAGTCTCGGTCGACGCTGAGATGGAAATGCCCCATTCCCGACGCCTGCCTGACGCGCGATGTCACCATGTGGAGCAGGCGGAACACGTTTTCGGGGGAGTGATTGTCGAGTAGCGAGACGAGCGAGTCGACGCAGATCCGGAGTTGCCCCGGGTCGAGGCCGTCGTTTCCTTCTTCGAATTCGTCTATCGATGTGATTATTTCCTTGCCGAGCGCGCTCAGGAGTCGGCTGTCGACGACCGACTCCTCGAAACAGGGATCCGCAGTTGGTTCCTCAACCTGCTTGAAGATGACCCTCGTGTTGTCGCTGGCACCGTCAGAGAAGCGTTCGCGGGCGTCGTATCCATCCGTGAAAACGAGCAGTCGATGGCGGGGGTCGTCGCTGGCGTCACCGAGCAGACGGCGGCAGGCGAGGACGTGGGAATCCTGGCACTCGTTACCCACCAATAGAATGTTGCTCCCCTCCCGTTTCAGCGCCGCTAGTTCCTGAGAGAAAGCCGTACTCTCCGGAACACCCCCACCATGCTCGGTGTGCATTCTTTCAGTAAATAGAGAACAGGATACAATAAATATTGCGGCCAAATTTTTTATCGGAATGTCTATGCTGGATAGCTTTCTGGAATTCTTCAGATACGACTTAAATCTGCTTGGACTGTATTAGTTGGCGAGCGGGATCCGGTTCAAATCGTGGAAACAGGCAATGGCTGCCGCTGTCAAGCGATTTCGAAGGATTGGGGCCGAGACCCGGGGAAACGGCCGTTTCCGAGGCTGTAGACACGCCCCGACCAGTCGGTTTTTGGCAGTGCCGACCGAAGCAAGCGTATGAGCGATGCGACGCCCGACGACGACATCGCCCGGGCAGCCGAAGATCTGGCTGACGCCCTCCGCGAACTCAGAACTGACGTGGAGCCGCCCCGCGGTCCGCTGGGGCTCCCCCGTCCGCCCCGTCCCGGTGAAGTACTCCGGTTCGCTGACGAGGCGGCTCTCCCCGCCGTCATCGCCGTTCTGGAGGCGAACATCCGGATCCTCGAGGCGTTTCAGCAGGCGATCCGGCTGGCACGAACAGGCGAGAACGCTCGCCAGCGCGGTACCGAGGCCCGCAACCGCGCGGCTGACCTCAGTCAGTCCACGCTCGAACGGGTCGATAGCGCGCTCGCCGACCTCCAGACTGCAATCGAGTCGGGGGAACTCCCCGAGGATTCGCCCGCCCGTCCCGTCCTCGAAGACGCCCGCAACCTCCGCGCCGAGATAGACCGTCGCCTCCGCGAGGCGACCGAGGAGGACCACAGACTCGACGAGTACGAGGACGCGGACACGGACGCGGACGACGAGGAACTCGACCGAGGAGTCAAGGTCGATGTCGACGCCGAACTCGACTCCTTGCGCGACCAGTATCGAGACGACGGCGGGGAAGACGGGAACGGCGATCAGGGCGAGGACGGCGAGGACGGCGAGGAGTAACCGGAGCGATCAGCCGGAAGGGGCATCGATAGTCCCGACCTGAATGTTCCAGAGGGTAGCGTATGCACCGTCGTGTTCGAGCAGTTCCTCGTGCGTGCCCCGCTCGACGATCTCGCCGTCGTCGAGCACGAGGATACGGTCGGCCGTCCGCACCGTCGATAACCGGTGTGCGACTACGAACGTCGTGCGGTCTTCGACGAGTTCTCTGAGCCGTTCTTGGACGATCCGTTCGGTCTCCGTGTCGACGTGGCTGGTCGCCTCGTCGAGGACGAGTATCTTTGGGTCGGAAACGACGGCGCGTGCGATGGCGATACGCTGTCGCTGACCGCCCGAGAGCTTCACGCCGCGATCGCCGACCTCGGTGTCGTAGCCAGCGGGTAACGCCTCGATGTCGTCGTGAACGCCTGCCAGACGCGCCGCCTCGCGGACCCGCTCGTCGGACACGTCGTCATCAGCGCCGTACGCGACGTTGTACCGGACGGTACCGTTGAACAGAAACGAGTCCTGGTTTACGTACCCGACGGCGTCCCGGAGACGCCGCCCCGGAACGTTCCGGACGGGTTCGCGATCCACGGACACGGTTCCGCGGTCGGGGTCGTACAGTCCGAGCAGGAGCTTCACGACCGTAGATTTCCCCGCGCCAGTCGCGCCGACGATCCCGACTGTCTCCCCGGGATCGACGCCGAAACGTACGTCCTCGACCGCAGGCTGGTCGTCGTCCGAGTAGCGGAACGTCACGCCCTCGAAGCGAACGCGACCGTCCTCGACCGCTACGGAGTCGTCCCCGGGGCTGCCGTCCTCACTCTCTCGGGCGTCCGTTCGGCGTTCGTCGCCGTCGCGCTCCCCGCCGCTCGTGAGGCCGTCGATACGTTTTGCGGCCGCTTTCGCGGATTTGTACCCGTCGATGACTCCGCTGAGGTTCTTCAGCGGGAGCGTGACTCGCTCCATGTAGAACAGAAACGGGACGAGTTCGCCGGCGGTCAACGGCCCCGAGAACACGAACGGCGGCTCCACGAGTATCCAGTAGATCCCGATAGAGAGCGTCGCGAGCAACCACGCGCCCGCGACGAGACGGTTCAGGGGCGCTTGCCGGACCGCCAGTCGCTTGGCCCGGAAGCGCGCACGGAAGTGGTTCAGCGAGGCGTCTTCGACGCGGTCGCGCTCGTGGTCCTCCGCGGTGAACGCCTTCACGACGCCGACGCCGTCGAGGCTGGTTTCGAGGTGCGCGTTCAACCCGCCGCGCTCTCTTCTGACGGCGTCCTGTAGCGGTTCGAGCCTCCGCGCGAACCGGTAGTTGATTGCCGCGACCAGCGGGCCGGACGCAAGCACGAAGACCGCGAGCTGCCAGTTCAGCACGGACATGTAGACGAGCGCGGCGACGAGCGTGACGGCGATCCAGACTGCTGCACCGAGCAACACCGTAAAAAACGTCTCAAGCTGGTTGACGTCGTCGTTTAGCGCGCTCATCACGTCACCAGTGCGGTGAGTGTCGAAGTAGTCGAGTCCGCGGTCCAGGGAAGCGTCGAAGGTGTCGACGCGGATCCGGTGGAGGAGCCGCTGGGCGAACACGCCGGAACTGAACTCCGCGAGGGAGCTGCCGAGGACGGTCACGGCGTTTACGGCGAACAGCAACGCACCGACGAACACGAGCATCGGGAGCGGGTCCGAGGGCGTCCAGGCGTCGGGGAGTAACGGCAGCGCGAGCGGCTGGCCGTTGAACAGCGCGTCGATGGCGAGTCCGACGATGAAGACGTCCGCGAATCCGATGAACGATTTCGCGGCGTCGAACCCGACGCCGGCCGCGAGATAGTGGCTATCCGCTCGGCCGTACCGGCGTATCAGTCTCAGTAGCGGGTAGTTGGCGGACGCATCGTCAGCGATGTCGGCGGTCGTGTCGTCCGTCATTTGACCGCCTCCGGTTCGGCTTGCCCGCGAGTATCGTCGGCCCTGGCGGCGGCGATAGCGCCGGTCTGGATGCGCCAGAGCGTCGCGTAGACGCCGCCGGCAGCGACGAGGTCGTCGTGGGTACCGCACTCCGCGACCTCCCCGTCGTCGAGGACGAGTATGCGATCAGCATCCCGAACCGTCGAGAGGCGGTGAGCGATCGCAAACACGGTTCGGTCGCCGGACGACGCCGAGAGGCGTCGCTTGATCGCGGCTTCGGTCTCGTTGTCGACGTGGCTGGTCGCCTCGTCGAAGACGAGTATCTCGGGGTCGTGGTAAAGCGCGCGGGCGATAGCGATGCGCTGTCGCTGCCCGCCCGAGAGGCTCGCCCCGCGCTCCCCGACCTCGGTGTCGTAGCCGTCCGGGAGGTCCGTGACGAACTCGTGGGCGTCGGCCGCCTCCGCCGCCGCGACGACTTCTCGGCGGTCGGGGTCGCGGTCACCGTACGCGACGTTCTCCGCGACGGTGCAGGGGAACAGATACGGCGTCTGACTGACGTACCCGACGTGTTCCCGGAGACTCGCGGGGTCAGCGGTCGTGACGTCCTGGCCGTCGACACGCACGGTCCCCGCATCCGGCTCGTAGAACCGGAACAACAACTGTAGAAGGGTAGACTTACCGGCCCCAGTCGGCCCGACGACGCCGACGAACTCCCCCGGTTCGGCGGTGAACGAGACATCGGCGAGCGTCCCGCCGTCCTGCCCGCCCTGGCGGTCAGCGTTCTCGTACGCGAAGCTAACATCGTCGTACTCCACGCGCCCCGCAGTCACGTCTATCTCCGACGCGTCGACGTCCTCGGTTTCGGTGTCATGTCGGAGTACTTCGGCGACGCGCCGGGCGGACGCCTGCGCGCTCTCGACCTTGTCGACGACCTGGACAGCAAGCCTGCGGGTCGGATCGAGAAACGACTCGGCGTAGATGAGAAACGTGAGCAGGCTGCCCGCAGACAGCTCCGCCGTGAAGAACGCGGGCGGACCGGCGAGTACCCAGTAGCCGCCGAGGAGGAACAGCCCCCAGATGCCGACGGTCCCCGAGAACCACGAGATGCCGTTGTACGCGACGCGGAGTCGGATCGCCGCCCACTTCGACTCCCTGAAGTCGTTCGAGGCGTCGGCGACCCGGGCGCGTTCAGTGGATTCGCCCGTGAACGCTTTCACCGTGCTCAACCCCTGGATCGCGTCTCGGATTCGGGCATTGACGGCCCCCACGCTCTCGCGGACGGCGTCGTACCGCGGTTCCAGTAGCGCGGCGTAGACGCGGGCGGTGGCCACGAGCGCGACCGGCACCACCAAGAGGAGCGCCGCGAGCTGCCAGTTCAAGGCGACCATGAACGCGAACGCGCTAACGAGGCTACCGCCGTACAGCAGACCGTCGCGGCCGCCCGCGAACAGGTCCCCGAGGTTATCGACGTCGTCGTTGACGACGCTCAGGACGTCGCCGCGGTCCCGGTCGTCGTGGAACGGCATCGGTAGCGACGCAGCCGTGTCGTAGACAACGACCCGGATCTCGTGCAGCGTCCGCAGTGAGGCCGTTTCGTACACGAGGCTTCCGTACCACTTGGCGGCGCTCTCCGCGGCGACGGCAGTACCGAGAACGCTCACAGTGAGTACGGCTTGCCCGGCCGGAGCGGCCGGGATCCACGCCGAAGGAACGAATGGAAGCGTGTACGACTGGCTTCCCAGGAGGAGCGCGTCGAGAGCGACACCGACGACGAGCGCCGGGACGCGCTGGAGGAACACTGCCGCGACGAGCAGGCCGATACCGAGCGCAAACCGCCGCCATCGCGGTTTCGCGAACCTGTCGAGGACGTAGCCGACTGGAGACTGCGACTGAGTCATATCTGCGAGGGGTGGTTCCGATACAGCGACTGCATCGAGATAAACGTAATCTGTAGAGCGTTACTGTAAAGTATAATACAACTATGGCCGTCTGCACTGGCGTTGCGTTCTCCGCGACCGACCTTCGGCCCCCTCACCACAGATTGATTATCGGCAGGGCTGAGAACTGGAACATGTTCGACGAACCGCCGGCCGAAGACGACTCTGTGACCGTCGAACGGCGGTCGCCGGAGGACGTGTTCGGCCTGCTCGGGAACGGCGTGCGCATCGAAATACTCCGCGTGCTCGGCGAAACGCCCGAGAAACCGCTGTCGTTCTCGGAACTCCGGGAGCGGGCGGACATCGACGATAGCGGGAACTTCAACTACCACCTGGAGAAGCTACTCGGCTCTTTCGTCCGGAAAGACGGCGACTACGAACTCACGCACGCCGGCGAGCAGATAGTCGGTGCGATGCTCGCGGGAACCTACACCGCTGACGCGACTGTCGACGCGATCCCGCTGGACTGGGACTGCCTTCTGTGCGGCGGCGCGATGGTCGCCGAGTACTTCAGAGAGCACGCTCGCATTCACTGTCGAGCGTGCGAGAAGGGTGCCGTGTTCCCGTTTCCGCCAGGGAGTCTCGACCAGTTCGACCGCGACGAACTCCCGGCGGCGTTCGCGCGGTGGCTACGTCACCTCGTCCAACAGACCACCGCCGGGTTCTGTCACGTCTGTGCGGGCCGCGTGGACGGGAGGCTCGAACGGCTTCCCGGCGGTACTGAGTCCGACCCGAAGCCCACACAGATCACCTTCGAATGCCGGCAGTGCGGCGGGGGAATGCGGTTCTCCGGTTCGACCCTGGTGACCCATCATCCTGAGGTGGAGGGGTTCTTCTTGGACCACGGCCTCGACCTGCTCTCCGGGCACCCGTCCCGAGCGTGGAGTCGCCTCGACCGCTTCGACTCCCAGATCGTCGCGAACGACCCGCCGAGGGTGGAGATCATCTTCGCGCACGAGGGCGAAACCATCACCGCCGAAATCGCGCCGGACGCGACGGTTCGAAACGTGCAGCGTCACACCACCGACCGGTGAAGAGAGAACCGATAAACCGCCTTAGACCGGTTCGAACCTGACTCGCTTTGAACCGGGAAAGGACCGATAAAACGGTCCTCAGACCGGTTCAAAGCGATACCCGTCCCACTCCTGGCTCTCCGGCTCCCGGATGCCTGCATCGGGGTCGCGGACCTCGTCGACGTAGACGGGTTCGACCGTATCGCCGGTCTCTATCTCGTCCGTCGTCGCCCCGCCGAGCGCGCGGACGGAATCGTCGTCCAGTTCGAACTCGACGATAGCGAGCGTGTTGGGTTCGCGGACGCCCGGCGGCGTCGCGGTGCTTTTCGTCCACGTGACGACCTCCGCAGTTCGGTCGCTGAGGTCGACCGTCTCGACCTGTTTCTCGCCGCACTCCGGGCAGCGAGTGTGGCCCGGATACGTTACGTGGCCGTTCGGACAGCGGTGTGCGTTCAGGCTCATGCTTCCTCCAGAATAGTCGTGGTGACGCAGTTGCCGAACCCGCCGACGTTGCAGGCGAGACCCACGTCGGCCTCGACCTGCCGCGGTCCGGCGTTGCCGGTCATCTGCTTGTGTATCTCGTATATCTGTGCGACGCCGCTGGCACCGAGCGGATGGCCCTTCGACTTCAGCCCACCCGAGGTGTTGATCGGGAGTTCGCCGTTTTTCTCCGTTTTCCCCGCCTCGACCGCTGTCCACGCCTCGCCCGGTTCGGCGAAGCCGAGCCCCTCCATCTGGAGGAACTCCAGGATAGTGAACATGTCGTGGAGTTCCGCAACGTCGATATCCTCCGGGTCGCGGCCGGCCATCTCGTAAGCCTCTCGCCCGCTCTCGACGACGCCGCCCATCGTCGTCGGGTCGTCGCGTTCGTGGACGACGTGGGTGTCAGTCGCGCCCGCGACGCCGGTAATGACGGAGTAGTCGTCGGTGTACTCCGCCGCGACGGACTCGGGACAGAGCAAGAGAGCGGCGCTGCCGTCCGTGATCGGACAGAAGTCGTAGAGCCGGAGCGGGTCGGCGATGATCGGCGACTCCAGAACCGTCTCCAGGTCGACCTCCTTCCGGAACTGCGCGTGCGGATTGTCGAGGCCGTTCTCGTGGTTCTTGACGGCGACCTTGGCCAGAGATTCGCGCGGCGCGTCGTACTTCTCCAGGTAGTGTCGCGCGGTCATCCCGGCGAAACTCGGGAGCGTGACGCCGTGTTTGTACTCGACCGGGTGGGTCAGCGACGCGATGACGTCGGTCGCCTCCGCCGTTGTCTTGTGGGTCATCTTCTCCCCGCCGACGAGCATGGTGAGGTCGCTCGCGCCGCTTGCGACCGACTGCCAGGCGGCGTATGTTCCCGCGCCGCCGCTGGAACTCGTCTGGTCGACACGCTGGGTGTAGGCGGGCATCGCACCGAGGTCGTGAGCGAGGGCGTTCGGGACGCCAGTCATCCCCTCGAACTCCCCGCTCGCCATGTTCGACACGTACAGATGGTCGAGGTCGTCGCCCTCGACCCCCGCGTCGTCCAGACACGCTTCCCCCGCCTGCGCGAGCAACTCGCGGATCCAGGCGTCGCGTTGCCCGAACTGGGTCATCGACGCGCCGATTATCGCTACGCGTTCCATACACGAACGCTCACGGGGCAATGATTTATATGTCGGTGATGGGGCAGACGAGGATAGATCACATGGGAACTAAAACAAAGACGGCCGGGAGCGCGGCGCGAGCCACTCCGGCGAGCGCCGCGCAACTCGGGGAAGGGCAGGCTTGCGGGCAACGAATGTACGGCGGCTTCGCCGCCGTTTCGCCGCGCGAACGTAGTGAGAGCGGCCTTTTTGGCCGAGCTTTTTGCCGCGAGGGTGCCCACAGCGCGCCGGAGGCGCGCGAGGACACCCGAGTGGGAAAAAGCTCGTGGTCACAGATCCATCCCGCCGTTGACGTCGAGTACCTCGCCGGTGATATACGAGGAATCCTCGTCGGCGAGGAAACAGACCGTGGCGGCGATGTCCTCTATCTCGGCGAAGCGGCCAAGCGGGATCTCGGCGATGATCTTCTCCTGCACGTCGTCCGGAACGGTTTCTAACATATCGGTGCGCGTGAACCCGGGAGCGATGCAGTTCGCGGTGGAACCGCCGTTGGCGAGTTCCAGCGCCATGGTGCGCGTAAAGCCGAACAGGCCGCTTTTCGCGGTGGCGTAGTTCGCCTGTCCGAAGTTGCCCTGCTTGCCGACGATGCTAGAAATATTGATTAGTCTGCCCTCGTCGGCGTTCCAGATGTCGTCGTAGAACGCCTGCGTGCAGTTGAACGTCCCGCCGAGATTGACGTTCATCACCTGGTCCCACTCGTCGCGAGACATCTTGGTGAAGCGAGTGTCTTTGGTGATGCCGGCGTTGTTTACGAGCACGTCTAGGGGGCCGAACGCCTCGTGGACGGTCTCGCGCATCGCGTCGACTTCGTCGCGGTCCGTGACGTCCGCCTGTACGGCGATAGCGTCGCCGCCTGACTCCTTGATCGCGTCGACAGCCTCTACCGCGGACGCCTCGGACGAGCGGTAGTTGACGACGACGTTCGCACCCTCCTTGCCGAAATGTTCAGCGATACCGCGGCCGATTCCTCGCCCCGATCCAGTGATCAAACACGTGCGGTCGTCCATTGACATGGTTGGAAACGGTAGGGGTGGCCAGGTCGGTCGAATCGGTCCGAAACCGCTGGCCACGCCCGACTCTAGTTGCACAGTCAACCAGTCTACGTATAAGGATTCCCCCAACTGGGACGAAAAATGAGGCGAAACTACTGCCCGTCGGTCAGGGACTGCGCCTGATCGATCCAGTCTTCGAGATTGCTAACTGGCACGGCCGCGTCGGCAGCGACGTCCTCGACAGCCGCCGCAGCGAGGTCGGCGACGCTCTCGACGCCGGCCCCACGGAGTTCGTCGGCGTAGGACGGGCCGACGCCCTCGATGTCTTCGAGAGTCGACGACGACTCGACGTGTGTACCGTCCGATGCGATGTCCTCAGCCTCGGTTTCGTCTTTGTCGACGTCCTCCGTGAGGGCGGCGTCCGGTTCCTCGGGGTCGGTCGTCGCTTCGGCGCTTGTCTCTTCGCCGTCGACGACTTCCTCGACGGCCTCCTCGTCGACGTGCATCTCACCCGGTTCCGCGGGTTCGTCCTGAATGTCTTCCTCGCCGAGTTCCGTTATCTCTTCGTCTGAGCGCTCCTCGCCGGGGAGGTCCTCCTCGACCTGCGAGCGCTCCTCGAACCACTCGCAGACGTCGGGCCAGAGTTCGGCGTGCGAACTCGAAGAGACGGACATCCCGATGTGACCCGTCGGGAACTCCATCGTCGTGACGTCGTCGCTCGGGATGACGTCGTTGAACGGTTTGGAGGCCTGCGGCGGGATAAGGTGGTCGTACTCGGCGACTATCTGCAACACGGGCATCTCGATGTTGTCGATGTCGACGTGTTTCCCGTCCAGATAGAGTTCGTTTTCGTACAGCTTGTTCTGCTGGTACACGTCGCTCAGGAACTGGTTGTACGTCTCGCCCGCGACGTCGATACCGTCGCCGAGCCACTCCTCCATCCGGGCGAAGTTCTCGACGAAGTCCTCGTCCTCGATGTTCTCGTAGAGGCGGACGTACTTCGTGATACCGTTCGCTATCGGGTCCATCAGCGCGAATCCGACGTCTAGGAACTCCGCGGGGACGTTATCGAACGTTTCAGTCACCTTCTCCGGGTCGTAGTAGTCCTCGGCACCCCACAGTTCGAGGACGCCGCCGTCGCCTGCGAAACAGAGACCGGCGGCCATCAGCCCGAGGTTACGGACCTTCTCGGGGTGGAGCGCGGAGTACATGACGCTCATCGTACCGCCCATGCAGTAGCCGAGGATGTTGATGCTGTCTTGGCCGGAGCGGTCGCGAACCTCGTCGACGCAGTTGTCGATGTAGCGGTCCACGTAATCGTCGAGCGTGAGCGAGGCGTCCATCTTCGACGGCTCGCCCCAGTCGATTAGGTAGACGTCGTACCCGTTGTCCAAAAGCGTCTGGACGACCGACCTGTCGGGCTGGAGGTCGAGGATGTACGGCCGGTTGATCAGCGCGTACACGATGAGGATCGGAACGTCGTGTTGCTCCTCGGTCCTCGACTCGTAGTGGTACAGTTTGAGCTTGTTCTCCTCGTAGACGATCTCCTTCGGCGTCTGGCCGACGTCGACGTCGGAGAGCGTTTCGCCCGCTTCGGGCGCAGACCTCGCCTTCTCGACGACCTCGGTGGCGTTCTCCCAGGCTTTGCGCTGGAGATCGATCGCGTCGGCGTAGGGGTTCATCATTCGAGTTCCTCGATGATGCGGTCGAGTTTCTGCTCGACTGCGTGCTGGCGGCGTTCGAGTTCGACCAGTCGCTCGCCTATCTCGACGATATCGCCCTCGGTGGCGAAGCCGAGGTCGTGGAGCGTGGACTCGGCGGCCTCGTCGGCCTGCTGGCGGATGTCGAGCGCCTGTTGCACTGATTCGCCGGTCGCGGCGGCGAAGGCCGTCGTACTCATCGCTTCCTTGAACGCCTCGTTGGCGGTGTTGAGCCAGATGTCTCGGAACTCTTCGACCTCGACGTCCTCGCCCTGTGCGGAGTCGTTGACGCGGTCGACCATCTGCTGGGCGGCGTCCATCCAGGCTTCGTAGGCGCGGGCATAGCCTTTGACGCCCTCCGTCATCTCGTCGTCGTCGATGCTCGTTTCGAGCGTCTCGGTCCAGGATTCGACGAACTCGGCCTGCGCTTCGACGTTCTGCTCGAAGGCGTCCATGAACTGCTCGTTCATCTGCTCGACGAAGCTGTTCCAGTTCTGTGCGGCCGCATCGGGGGTGTATGAGTCTGTCATGTTGGAAAGAACGGGGTCGTCGGTGAAAAGGGTCGCTTCTAGTTCGCCGCGACGTCGAAGTCGTCGGCGACGCCCTCGACGTTGTTCTCGACCTCTTCGTGAGCGTCAAGGAAGGTGTCGAAGGTGGTGTCGACGGCTTCGGTGTAGTTGTCGGCGTACTCGTCGAACGCGGCGACGCTTTCGTCGACGATGTCGTCGAAGGAGTCCCAGGCGTCAGCCTGAACCTCGTCGGCGGATTCGAAACCGTCGTCGATCATCTGACGCAGGTCGTCGAACTGCGCGGCGTCTTCGGGCGCAGCGTCCTCGGGGACGGCGGCCTCGACGGCGTCGAGGTACGCGTGGGCGGCTTCCTGGCTCATCTGGTTGGTCTGGCTCTGGAGCGCCTGAACGGTGTCGAGGTTCTCGGCGAGCGTCTGGAACGCGGTCCGCTGTGCCTCGACGGCGTCGTGGGCGGCCTGCTGGGTCTGTTCGACGGCGGTGCGCTGGAATTCGAACGCGGTCTGGATGGGGTTGTTGTTACTCATTGGTATCACTTCGGTTGCGTTTAACGGGGACGACGACTGTCTGCACGATGTCGCCCTCCTGGATGTCGAGGGCTTCGCGCTCTGCATCGGGAATGCTGATCCGGCCGCCGCTCTGAACACGTGTCTTGAACGTCGCCGTTCCCATGCTCATCGGACCGAGATCGGCCGCTCCGGTGACTCCACCGGCGTTTGCCGAGAGGAACTGCTCGAACAGTTCCTGTTGGGATTCGGCGGCGTGTTCACTCGCTTGTTGCATCTGCCGTGCGAACGCGGCGGGCGACCAGGGCATTCCGTTGCGGTCGTCGTCGTCCTCCGTCATCGACAGTACGTACTACGCCATTCCACATAAGAGTTCCGCTGAATACCATCTGATACCATCCAATACCAATGGGCGCCATAGAACGTGGACTTACGTCGGAGAGGGCGTTAAGGCGCGTGTAGGATCCTTCGAGTCAGATTTCGGTTTGATTATCGTGCTGAACAGCCAAAGAAGTCTTAACAGTCAACCGCAAAGGGGGATTTGTCCATGAGCGATCATTCGCAGGAATTGACAACCCCGCTGTCGACGATGACGAACGCGTGGGCCCAGATGACGGGTTCGTTTTTCAAGAGTGCTGCGGCGGCTAACACTGCAGCCCTCACAGCGTTCGACGCTGACAGAAAGGTCGACGCCGACGAGACGAACCGGCGGCCAGCGTCCGTTTCGTCCGTCGAATATGACGAGGCCGATTGGGAGTCCGAGCGCTCCGTAGAGAACGCCGCGGACATCACGGTCGGCGACACGGTACGCTTCTCGAAGGAAGTCGACGACGACGACGTTCACGATTTCGCGCGTGCGAGCGGAGATACGAACCGACTCCACCTCGACGACGAGTTCGCCGAGACGACGCGGTTCGGCGGACGCATCGCACACGGGACCCTCGTGTCCGGACTCATCAGCGCTGCACTGGCACGTCTCCCCGGCCTGACGATCTATCTATCCCAGGACCTCGAGTTTACGGGGCCGGTGAACATCGGCGACCGGATAACCGCGACCGTCGAAATCATCGAGGACCTGGGAGACAACCAGTTCCGACTGTCGACGATCATCACCGACGAGAACCAGGAGAAAAAGGTCATCGAGGGCGAAGCCGTCGTCCTCATCGACGACTTGCCCGAAGACCGATAAGGCCGATTCTCCGCGGCCGGTCCGTCGCGGGAAGCGTCGAACCGAGATGATCAGTTATTTTAGGCTGGCCTAAAGAGTTCGTCGTAACTGATGAACGGCGACATCTGCGTTATCGTCCCGACTATCCGCGAGTACGAGTGTATGCGGGCGTACTTCGAGAACGCCCGGGACCACGGGTTCGATCTCGACCGGCTTCACGTGTTGCTCGTCACGGAGGACTTCTGTGACACGGCGGCGATGGAGGCGATGCTCGACGACGAAGGCGTTTCCGGCGAAGTGTTCGACGGGACCCGTCGCGACCAGTGGTACGAGTCCCGGGGCATCGCGGAGTATTCGCATCTCGTCCCCGCGGCGAGTCACGCGGAGACGAGTTTCGGACTGCTTTACATGTGGGCCCACGATTTCGACTACGGCTTTTTCATCGACGACGACACGCTCCCCCACGAGGACGACGATTTCTTCGGCCGCCACCTGACGAACCTGGCGTACGAAGGCGAGATAGAGTCGGTCGCCTCCGACGAGCGGTGGGTAAACGTCCTCTATCAGAACTTCGACGAACACGGTCTCTACCCCCGCGGCTACCCCTACTCCGCGATGGACGAGACGGTCGAAACTGACACCGCCGAGATAGCCCGCGGCGAGGTCGTCGCCTCGCAGGGCCTCTGGACGAACGTTCCCGACCTCGACGCGGTCCGCATTCTGATGGACGGCGACCTTCGGGGACAGGCCCAGACGCGCACGAGCGCGGAGGACTACGGAAGCGATTTCGTCGCGGCACGAGGGAACTACCTCACGGTCTGCTCGATGAACCTCGCCTTCCGCCGGGAAGTCGTCCCCGCGTTCTACCAGTGTCCGATGGACGAGAATCCCTGGAACGTTGGACGCTTCGACGACATCTGGAGCGGCGTCTTCCTCAAGCGCGCCTGCGACGCTCTCGGCAAGCGGATCTACAACGGCGCACCGCTTTGCGAACACAACAAGGCACCGCGCAGTACGTTCGACGACCTGAACAACGAGGTGCCCGGCCTCGAACTGAACGAACACCTCTGGACGGTCGTCGACGAGGTTGGCGACGACGCCGAGTCGTACGCCGACGCCTTCGACGCGATGGCGACCGCGCTCGCCGAGGGCGACTGGGACGAGTACGAGAACGGCGAGTTCTTCACCCACGTCGGCGAGTACATGCGCGATTGGCTTGACTGCCTGAACGCCCTCGATCCGCTGGACGCACAGGCCCCGGCTCCGGCCACCGCCGACGACTGAGGATCGGTAGGTATATATGATTTAGGCCGGCCTAAATCTATGTATGAACGGACACGACGGAGCCGACGGTCGAACGGCGAACCGACGCCGGTTCCTCGCCGGCACCGGGGCCGCAGGGATGGCGTCTCTCGCCGGGTGTAGCGCCGCTCTCGATCTTCTCTCGGGTGACGAGGACAGTGGCGGCGACGACGAACCTGGACTGATCGGATCCGGGCGCGAGGGACGGGACGCGCCGGGCGGTACGCCGATGAGCGAGATGCCCGACCTGAGCGGGACGCTGACGCTATACTCCGGCCGCGGAGAGCCGCTCGTCGGAGAACTCATCTCCTACATCGTCGATACGTACGACGACTTCGAGATCGAACCTCGTTACAACAGTTCGACGGACCTGGTGAACCAGATCCGCCAAGAGGGTGAGGCGAGCCCCGCCGACGTCTTCTTCTCGGTCAACGCCGGTGCTCTGGGACTTCTCGCCGACGAGAACCTTGCCGCGACGCTCCCCGACGACGTGGCCGGGAAAGTCGACAGCGTGTACCGCGACGACGACGACCAGTGGGTCGGTACATCCGGTCGCGCACGGACGATCCCGTACAATACGAACCAGTTCTCAGAGAGCGACATCCCGGACGACATCTTCGCGTTTCCGGACGCCGACCAGTTCCAGGACTCGATGGGTTGGGCCCCCTCTTACGGGTCGTTTCAGGCGTTCGTCACGGCAATGCGGATCCTCAACGGCGAGGACGAAGCGAGGTCCTGGCTAGAGGGGATGATCGACCAGGGTGTCGAACCGTACTCCGACGAGTTCACCGTCGCGCGCCGCATCGCCGACGGCGAACTCGGCGCGGGGTTCACGAACCACTACTACATCCAGCGCGTGGTCGACAACCGCGACGATCCGCCGATAGCGACGGCCTTCACCGAGGGCGATGCCGGCACCATCTTCAACGTTGCGGGCGCGGCGGTCGTCAGCGCCACCGACCAGTCAGATCTCGCTGCGAACTTCATCCGACACCTCCTGTCGGCCGAAGCCCAGGAGTACTTCGCCGTTCGGACGTTCGAATACCCGCTGATCGCCGAGGTTGAACCCGTCGGGGAACTCCCGACTATCGACAAGTTGAACCCGCCGGAGTTAGACCTGACACGACTATCAGAGATCGGTCCCACCCTCGACCTGATGCGCGAGGCCGGGATCGACGTGTAACGTCATCATGGAAACGGACAACGGCACGACCACGACCGACGATCCGACCGACTCCGGGCGTTCGGCGTCCTCGCGACCGGTCGGACTGACACTGCTTTCCGGTGCGATCGCCGCGGCCACCGTGCTCCCGCTGTACTGGTTGTTCGACACCGCGTTCCGGGCCTCGAAGCCGGTCCAGTTGGCTGACCCCACGACCTGGCTCGGGGTTCTGGACCCGCTCTCGCTGTTGCTCGAACCAGCGTCGATACGGGTTCTGAGAAATAGCGTCGTCCTCGTGGTCTGTGTGACGGCCGCGTCCATCCTCATCTCCGTCCCCTTAGCGTATCTTACCGTTCGGACGGACCTCCCGTTCCGACGGTTTTTCACTATCGCCGTCATGTTGCCGCTGGTCATTCCGAGTTACATCGGCGCGTTCGCCTTCGTCTCGGTGTTTTCGCCGAAGGGACAAGTGCAGTCGCTTCTCGCCCCCCTCGGTGTGGAGGAGCTTCCCGGGATCTACGGTCTGGAGGGTACGGTGCTCGTGCTGACGCTGTACACCTACCCATACGTGTACATCACGTCCCGCGCGGCGCTGAAGACGCTCGACACGAGTCTCGTCGACGCCGCACGGACCCTCCGACACAGTCGGTGGGAGGCGTTCAAGCGCGTCGTCGTCCCCCAGATCCGGCCCGCTGTCGCCGCCGGGTCGCTACTCACCGCGCTGTACACGCTGTCCGATTTCGGCACGCCGCAGATCATGCGGTACCACGTGTTCACACGTATCATCTACACCCGCTGGGCGGACAGCGCCGAGTTCGTGTCCGTGCTGTCGCTCCAGTTGCTCGCAGTGACTGTACTCATCCTCGCCGTCGAATCCAGAGTTCGCGGCGACGATACGCTTCACAGCAGTCGGGGCGGGCAGGCCGCCAGCCGAGTGAGACTCGGCCGGTGGCGGTGGCCCGTCCTCGCCTTTCCGCTTGCCGTCGTCGGACTCGCACTGGTTGTTCCTATCGGGACGCTCGGCATGTGGCTGCTCCGCGGCAGTGCCACGGGGAGCGGCGTTCCCTTCGAATTGGAGTACGTCGCTAACTCCATCGACGTGTCGCTCGCCGCCGCGCTGATCGCGACGCTCGCCGGCATTCCAGTCGCGTACCTGTCGGCGCGATACGACACCCGACTCGGCGACCTGTTCGAACGCGTGACCTACGTCGGTTACGCGGTGCCGGGCGTCGTGATGGGGCTCGCACTCGTCTTCCTCGGTATCAACCTCTTTCCGGACCTGTATCTCACGCTCCCGCTTCTCATCTTCGCGTACGTCGTTCGCTTCCTGCCCCAGTCCGTCGGATCGACCCGGGCCTCGTTCCTGCAGGTCAATCCCGCACTTCCGGAGGCGGCCCGGACGCTCGGACGGAGTTCCGTCGGCGCGTTCCGCGCGGTGACGCTCCCGCTCGCCGCGCCCGGACTGCTCGGCGGCGCGGCGCTGGTCTTTCTCACGACGATGAAGGAGTTACCGGCAACACTGATGCTGCAACCACACGGTTACAAAACCCTCGTCACCTACATCTGGCAGATGCAAGAAGACGGCTACTACGGCGACGCCGCGGTCCCCGCGCTCGTGCTCGTCGCCATCTCGGCGCTCTCTATCTTCGTGATAATCTCACAGGAGGGGTACGATGTCAAATAGCACGTTCACGCAGGGGTCGTCCGAAACTGAGGGGACGAGTCAACCGGATTCGACGGCGGAGACGGTTCTCGAACTCGACGGCGTCTGCAAGACTTACGGCGACGAACGGGTGATAGACGACCTGTCGCTGTCGGTCACCGACGGTGAGATACTGACGCTCCTGGGTCCGTCGGGATGTGGCAAGACGACGACTCTCCGCCTCATCGCCGGGCTCGAACGGCCGGGCAGCGGCGAAGTTCTCCTCGACGGTGCACCAGTGGCAGGCAACGGCGACTTCGTCGCGCCCGAACAGCGAGGCGTCGGCGTCGTGTTCCAGGAGTTCGCGCTGTTTCCCCACATGACCGCCGAAGAGAACATCGCCTTCGGCCTGAAGGACGCCCCGGAGAGCGAACGCGAGGACCGCGTCGACGAGATGCTCGACCTCGTCGGCCTCGACGCCCACCGCGACAGCCACCCCGACGAACTCTCCGGCGGCCAGCAACAGCGCGTCGCGCTCGCCCGGTCGCTCGCCCCCGAACCCGAGATGCTCCTGCTCGACGAACCGTTCTCGAACCTCGACGTCGACCTCCGCGTCGAGATGCGCGAGGAGGTCCGGCGGATCCTGAAAGACGCCGGCGTCACGGCCATCTCCGTCACGCACGACCAGGAGGAGGCGCTCTCGATAAGCGACCGCGTCGCGGTGATGAACGACGGGCGGATCGAGCAGATCGACCGCCCCGAACAGGTGTTCCAACACCCCGAATCCCGCTTCGTCGCCGGGTTCCTCGGTCACGCGAGTTTCCTCTCCGGATTCGTCACCGGCGACGAGGTAGAGACGGGACTCGGGACGCTCTCTCGCGACCGCATCCACGGCCTCGCCGAGGAGTACGACGGGACGAAGCTAGACGTTCTCGCCCGACCCGACGACCTCACGGCGTCACCCGCGCCCGACGACCAGTCCGACGGCGAGGTTGTCCACCGCAGATATCTGGGACCGACGGTACTGTACCGCGTCGAACTGGACAACGGCGACGTGTTAGAGTGCATGCACGACCACACCGACCAGGTCGCCGTCGGTACGCGGGTGGCGGTCGAACTCGATGCAAACCACGACCTGGCCTGGTTCCCGGCCTCACAACGCTGATGTCGCCCGCGAGCGGCTTCCGTGACCACGTCACCCCGGCGCGGGTCGCGGCGCTGCTCGCGGTGCTAACCGGTGCTGTCGTGTTCCTCGTCGCGAACGATCTGTTCCCGTATCACTCAAACAACCACGACGAGGGTGTCTATCTTCAGCAGGCCGAGATGCTACTGAACGGGCAGTTGTCTCTCTCTCCGGCAGTCCCGGACGCGGTTCGCCCGTGGTTTTTCGTGGACGACGGCGGACGGCTCTATCCCAAGTACACCCCCGTCCCCGCCGCCATGTTCGCGACGGCGAAGGCGCTGACCGGCGAGTTCCGCGTCGCCCTCGCCGTCGTCGCCGCCGGAAACGCCGTACTTGCCTACAGTCTCACCGCCGAGGCGTACGACCGACGGACTGGCGTCGTCGCGGTCCTCGCCCTCCTCGGAGCCCCGCTGTTTCTGCTGACTTCGTCCGTGTTCCTCCCGTACGCCCCGACGGCGCTCCTAAACTGGACGTTCGCGCTGGCGTACGTCCGCGCGGTGCGGGAACGGAGCGCTAGATACGCCGCGTTGGCGGGCGTCGCGGTCGGCCTGGCGTTTTTCGCCCGGCCGTACACCGCGGTGCTTTTCGCCGCGCCGTTTATCGCCCACGCGTTCCTGACGCTGTACCGGGCCGGGACCCGCGACGAGTGGGATATCCGCGAGTGGGTTCGGCTCGACGCAGTGATCGCGGCCGGTGGACTCGCGTTTGTCGGACTGTCGCTTTCCTACAACGCCGCGATGACGGGGTCAGCGCTCCTGTTCCCGTACGAGGCGTTTGCCCCGCTCGACGGTCTCGGCTTCGGCCACCGGAAGATACTGAGCCACGATCTCCGGTACACGCCGGCGGTTGCGCTCCGTGCGAACGCCTGGGTGCTGTGGTACTTCGCGACGCGGTGGGCGGTCGCCGGACCGATAGGAACGCTCCTGGCGGCGGCTGGCGTCGCGCGCCTCCTCACTTCGCTCCGGCACAGTCGGCGGTCCCGACGGGAGACCAGCGGCGGCACTCCCGACACCCCGCTGTCTGACCTCGAACTTCGGACCGTTCTCGCGGGGCTGTTCGTCACCGTCGTCGCGGGCAACGTGCTCTTCTGGGGCAACTACAACGTCCTCGCGACGTTCGACGACCCGACTGACGGCCTGATCTCTCATTTCGGACCGTTCTATCACTTCGACCTGCTCCTCCCACTGTCCGCGTTCGCCGCCAGCGCTGCCGTAGGCGGGTGGCGACGACTCCGCTCCGCGGCCGCGAACCGCTTTCCGACGCGATACGCGAAACTATCGCTCCTGCTGGTCCTCGTCGTCACCCTTCCCGCCGTCGGCGTCGCGGAGCGCTCCGTCATCGACGGCCCCGTCGAGCGAAACGCGGCCCACACCGAGAAGTACGAGCGGGCGTACGCGCCGGTCGAGAACGCCGAGTTCGAGAACGCGCTGGTGTTCGTCCCCACACCGTACGGGGACTGGCTCAACCATCCATTCCAGTCGATCCGAAACGACCCCGATTTCGGCGGGGAGGCCGTGTACGCCCTCGACAGGTCCGCAAGCGGGGACTTCGCGGTAGTCGACGCCTACTCGAACCGCACGCTCTACC
Organism: Halostella sp. PRR32; assembly: GCF_034808085.1. Classification (NCBI taxonomy): domain Archaea; kingdom Methanobacteriati; phylum Methanobacteriota; class Halobacteria; order Halobacteriales; family Natronoarchaeaceae; genus Halostella; species Halostella sp. PRR32. The sequence continues at coordinate 459,807 of NZ_JAXHGL010000001.1, read as the reverse complement.
GCTACGCGTATCAGGGCGAGTGGACTCCGGACCCGTCTGAGCAGGTCGATCCGAAACTCGAACGCCTTCGAGTCCGCGAAGCGGCGGCGTTCGACGGGGTGACGCGGGTCGGCGTCATCCGCGCGGTCGAATCGGTGACGGTCCGAGTCGAATCCGATGGAACGGTACACGAGTACGCCGTCGACCGGGAACGACTCGGCGACGAACTCGCGGTCGAGTGGGAGCTGACGCCCCGCGGCGTTCGCGCGACCGGTGACAATCTGACCCGGGTCGTCGGCGACGGCGAGTTCGTCCCGGTCGACGGCAGCGAGAACGTCGCGGTGACAGTGACGATGATCCAGCGGGGCGGGGCGTCCATCACCTACCGCGAGGACGTTTCAGTCCGGACGGGCGACGAAACGGTCGAGGTGATCTGGCCGCCCGAACGGTCTGTGTGCAATCTGGTCATGGACTGCGGATCGGAGGGCACCTACCTCCCGGACCGGCCGGAGACGCGCGTCGACGGCGCGAGTATCAACAGTACGCTCCGGACGAAGGAGGCGGAGGCTGTCGGCGGTCGGTGAACTGGCCTGCCGACCGCGCCGGCAACCCGTCCGACGGCTCATACTGTCGGCTGTAACTTCGGAAAGATAATCGGACCCCCGGGAGTCCGATATTCTTCAAGGGATTACAGCCGACAGTATCAGTTCGAACCGCTCACCCGTCCGCGGGGTCGTACACCCAGATCATGTTGTTGTCGTGGAATCCGGTGTCCTCCCCGATGATGACGCGACCGTCGGGCATCACGACGACGTTATCCGGATTCGCGATAGTGTTCTCGGGGTCCTGGTCGGGCGAGAGCGATAGCTCGCCGAAGCCGAACGCGCCCTCTTCGTCCTGTTGAGGGTTGTACCCGCAGTCCTGGCAGACGGACTCGTTCGAATTCGGGTCGGCGTCGTACGGACAGCCGCCGCAGATGTTGGCGTCCGGACCGCCGGTGACAACTGGTTCCATTCGGTCGACATCGTAGTTCTGTCGTAGCTGCATCCGATAGACGGCTCCGTACTCGTTGCCGCGGAGCTGGATATCTCCCTCGTCGTCCGCCATCGTCTCGCTGACGGCGGACATCGCGACGTACATGTAGTCGCCCGGTTCGGCGTCGGGACGGATGTTGATCCCCTCCATCTTCCGGAACTCGCTCGTGGCACCGGCCACCTCGGCCGCTTTCCGCGATTCGAGGAACGCGACGCGGTCGTCGTCGGCGTTTCCGTTCGCCCAGGCCGTTACCTCGGCGTCGGTGATGTAGCTCGTCTCGCCGTCCGCGTAGTCGGCCTGCGAGATGCCGTCGTATTCGGCCACCCACTCCGCTATCTCGTCGTCCGACGCGTGGCCGAGTTCGACCCACTCCAGGTCGAAGCCGACATCAGCCGGGTCGCCACGACCGTCCTGAGACGCACTGGCGGCGTACAGCGTTCCCGACGAGAGGTCCTGCGCCTCGTCGGCGACGAACTTGTAGAGGTGTTTCCCGGTGCCGTCGGAGCTTGTGTACACGGTTCGTTCGTCGGGCATGACGACGGCGTTTTCGTGGGCGGATCGGCCGATGGCGAACCGCTTTTCGGGCGTCGGGTCCTCGGACTCAGGCTCCGTTATCTCGACGATATACCCGTATCTGTACGGGTTCGGATAGTGGCCGAGATACCGTTCCAGGTTCTCGACGCCGTCGACGTAGTCCCATTCGGGGTCGTTCCAGTGTGCTGTGCTCGTGTGGGCGTAGTTCTCCTCGGAGGTGAGCGGCGTTTCCCACGGCGAAACGGTCCCGAAGCAGTTCACCCACGTCCCCTCCACGTCGCGGAAATCGACGTTCATGGCGTCGACGACGGTCCAGCGGCCACCCTCGCGCCGAACGTGCATCCTGCTGACGGCCCCCGGACGAGTCTCCCAGTTGGTGAACAGATACCCTTCGTCACCGGCGTCGTTCGCGGGGATGAACCCGTTGAAATCCGGCGTGTCGGCGTCGGTCAGCGGTTCACCATCGGGTGTCGTGGGAACGCCGAGGCGTTCGCCGTCGCCGATGTCGTCGCCGCCGTTGCGGAGCACGGAGTGAGTGCCGGCCGCGGTTCTGACCATCTCCGCCGAGGAGTCGGACGTCGGCGTCTGCACGCTGCCGAAATCACGCGGCAGGTCGTGGAGAGAGGTGTCCTGAACGACGCCGACGCCCCCGTGTCGGTAGCCCCACCACATGTTGTCGTCGTCCGGGTGTTGCACGTTGAAAAACAGCGTTCCGTCGTCGGTGAGAAAGAGGCCAGTGATCTCAGCACCGCTTGCCGTGGTTGCGAACCGGTTCAGCGTGGGGTCAGTGTCGACCCCTGCAGTGCTGTCACTCCGCGCGCTCGTCACGCCCCATGGTGTACCGAGGACGCCGAGAACCTTCAGTACCTCCCGCCGGCCGAGTTGTAGGTCTCTGGACATCGACATCTCGGGATTCCCGAATAGTACAGGAATAGGTTTATATTAGCCGTACAGCGGGGTACTGGACGGTCTGTATCACTATTGTCCGGTGCATATCGACCCGTGAGGTGGAACCGTTCGACGGTGTTCCCCCGATAGAATCACGCCGAGAGGCTCACCGGAACTGCTCTTCGAGGCAGACTTTGACGATGGACTTCGCGATGGCGACGCCGCCCGAGAACGGGTCGAGTTTCGTCTCGCCTTTCCGTTCGCGGTACGCGATGGGCACTTCCTTCACGTCGTATCCTCGCATCAGCGGCCGGATCAGCAGTTCCGCCGAGAGCCCCGTGTTTTCGGTCCACTCGATTGACTCGACCACGTCCCGGCGGTACGCGCGCATCCCCGTCGTCGTGTCGTGGACGCGCTGGCCCATCAGACCGCTCGCGAGCAGGGCAAACGCCTGATTGCCGCGGCGGTTGAGGTCCGGCATCGCGTCGGCACCGTGGTAGAGTCGGTCCCCGCTGACCACGTCGTACCCGTCGTTTATCGCGGCGAGGAACTCCGGCAACTGCTCCATCGGATAGGTGTCGTCGCAGTCAGTGGTGACGACGATAGGCCGGTCCGGCGTCAGGATGGCTTCGCGGACCGCGACGCCGTACCCTTGCGGGGGTTGTCTGACCACGCGAGCGCCGTGTTCACGCGCTACCTCCGGCGTCTCGTCGTCGGAACTGTCGACACAGACCACCTCGGCGCGTCCGTCCGTCACATCGGCGACGTCGTCGAGCACTGTTCCGATGGCCTCGGCCTCGTTGTACGTCCCCATCACGACGCTCAGGTCGTCGAAGGTGAACTGGTCCTCGCTCCCGTCTCCGTCGTCGCGGTCCCGATCTGCCCGTATACTCATTACTGGCGGTTTCGCTCGGGAGCACTTGAGTTTTTAGGTTTGCCAAAAACAACGGGGATCGACCGTCGCCCAGTTGATGTCGGGAGTCGGCGGTCCGAGACTTCGCGGGCGACGGCGTGAAACGCGGAGAAACAGCCGCGATGTGTGAGAACGTATTTCACTCCCGGCTCGATGGACGAAACCATGCCATCAACTCGCCGGGTCACTGCCGCGGCCGGACTCGCCGCGCCCACGCTGGCGCTGGGTTCCATCCTCGTGGCGACGCTTCTTTCGCCGTCGTTCACCTGGAGCGGGGCGGCGCTGTCTGATATGGGGCGGCCGAACGAACCCACGTTTCGACTGTTCAACGGCGGACTCGTCGCGGCCGGCGTCGTCGGACTGCCGTTCGCGTACGCGCTCTACGGCCGGGCGGAAAACGCCGTACAGACCGCGGGTGCGGTCGCGTTCGTCCTCGCGACCGCCTCGATGGGGCTCGTCGGCGTCTTCCACCTCCCGAGAGCGGGCCACGGGATCACCGCTATCGCCCACTATCTCTTCGCCACGGTAACGCTGTGGGTGTGGGGCAGCGGCGAGGCGCTCGCGGGCGACGTTCGACGGGGACTGGCGACAGTCTGGCTCGGCATCGGTCACGTCCTGCTGTGGATCGGTTGGGCCGGACTGCTCGCGCCCGACTGGTTCGCTGGCGCGGAGTTCGCCGGCGCGGCCGTCTTCGGCGTGTGGACGGTCGCCACCGCTCGCCGCCTGCTCCGACAGTAGCCATCGAAGTCACCGCCCGCCCTGTCGCCGGACAGCGGGGCAGTACGTCCGACCAGCAGACCGCACGGCTGGTACGTCCGAACGCGACGGGTCTGGGCGACACTGTTACTCGGATTCCGTGACAAGCGCCGTGAACTCGTTGACGTCGGCGTCTATCCCGGCGACGATGACCTCGTCGCCGACCTCGAATCGGAAGCTCGGGGCGAGGTCAGTTATCGTCTCTCCGTCGCGTTCGACCGCGATGACGGTACACCCCGTCCGGTTGCGGATGTCCGCGGCACGGATCGTCTGTCCTGAGAGCGCGGGTGCCTCGGTGCGCACGACCTCGACCTGCGTGTCGAGCGAGATGACATCCCTGTCGAGCACTGTCGATGCGAGCATGCGACCGCTGACCGTCGACAGCGCTAGCACGTAGTCCGCGCCGGCCCGGTAGAGTTTCGGGACGCTCTCGTTCTCCTCGGCCCGGCAGACGATCTCGGCGTCCGGATTGAGTTGGTCGACGACGAGAGTCGCGAACGTCGTTGCCGTGTCGCTTCCCAGCGTGATAACCACTGTCGTCGCGTCGGGAACGCCTGCCTCCCGAAGCGTCCGTTCGTTCGTCGCGTCGCCGACCACGTCCGTGAGAGACGTGTCCCGGTGGTCGACGACCGTCGCATCGATGTCGGCTGATGCCAGCACGTCGACAACGGTCGACCCGACCTCACCGGTACCGAGAAGGACGACGTCCGAGCGCGACGGCCGGCGGCGCTTCGACCGCGTCAGTCTTCGGAGCGCCTTCAGGTTGGACACGCGTCCCGCGGCAAGGAGGACCGTCCCCTCCGAGAGTTCGGTTTCGGGGGACGGCGGACTTTGGAACTCACCGTGCTCCCAGATACCGACGACGTTCGCCCCAGTCCCCTCCCGGATACCGCTGTCGACCAGTCGCGTGCCGTCGAGAGCGCTGTTTCGCTGGACGATGAGTTCCGCTATCTCGTAATCCTCCGTTACGGCCTCACCGACCCGGGAGTCGACCGTCCGCGTTATCTTGTCGGCGAGGCTCTCGCCGAGGATCCGCTCGGGAGAGAGCACGTGGTCCGCACCGGCGTACCGGTGATACCCCGAGTTTGCGGTATCCTCGACGAGCGTCACCGTCTGTACCTCGCCGTCGACTTCCCGGACGGAGAGGACGATGCTGGCGTTACGTTCGTCGTCGGCGTCCGCGACGACCGCAGTCGCCCCCGAGACGTTCGCGTTCCGGAGCGTCGCGGTCGATTCCGGGTCACCATGAATCACTGACAGTCCCGTCTCGTGGAGTTCCGTCGCCGTCGGTTCGTCCGATTCGACGACGACGTACTCCTGTCCGCGCGTTTCGAGTTCGTCGACGAGCGCCTCTCCGTGAGGCGTGTACTCGCAGACGACGACGTGGTCTGAGAGGTCCTCGACTGCGGTCGGTGCGGCGGTTGCCAGCGTCTCCTCGAACAGCGGGAACACGAACGCCGGGAGCGTCATGAAAATGAGAAACACGCCGGTCAGGTCCATCAGAATGACCAGGACGTTCATCCACGGCGAGGACCAGGGGGCGTCCGACCCGAACCCGGTCGTAGTGAACGTCTCGACGACGACCTGAAGCGAGTGTGGGAACGTCGACGGCCGATTCTCGAAGATCCCCATCCCGAAGTGGTACGCGAGCGTGTACAGGAGGATGATACCCGCCAGTCCGAGGAGATAGAGTATCGTTCGTCGTCGCCAGGTACTCATTCGCACACTCTTTCCCACACAGAGGACAAAAAGGGTTCCGTCGAAGAACTCGCCGATGGAGGGTCAGGTCACCGATTTTCCACCGAACGGGGGGTGGCACGGTCAAAAGGTTGAAATTCGGACCCCCCATAGAGGGATCCATGCATAAGGACGAGCTACTCGAATTACACGAGCAGATGGTGACGATCATGGAGAACGTCGCCGAGCGTGAGGAAGTCGATCCGGAACTGTTCGACCCGTACTATCAGCTAGACGTCGATCCGTCTCACGTTCACAAATCGAAAAGCGAGCACAAACACGCCGTGTTCGTGCTCGGAAACGCACTCGCAAACGCGATGAGCGAAGACGAGTTCTCCTCCGCAGGCCGTATCGGCAAGCGCATGGAGGAACTCGCCGACGACGCCGAACAGAAGATCTGAGGCGAGTAGTTCGGTCGGCGGTAGCTTCTAGCCGCCCGCAGGTCCACCTCTGACCTGTCACGGCGGGACACATTCTCTGCTAGCGGCGGAAAGTATATGTTTCGCATGTGGCTTTTGCCATGCATGAAAACGCGCACGGAGGAGCGGGTGGATGACTGGAGTACCCGTCCGACAACGACGGGGTACGACGGGTTACGAGACCTCGCGGACGACGGATTCTCGGGTGCGGTGCGCGCGCGCGGCACGTGGTTATTCATGCTAAACGGCCGCATCGTGGGGGTGTTCGAGGGGGAGATAGAGGACTTCGAGTCTGCATCTGCGACACCGTACAAGGCACCGGATCCCTCTCTCCCGCTTCTGTTTACCATGCTCGAAAAGGGCGGCGAACAGCAGGCCAAATACTACACGGAGGACACGCCCGTGGCCGAGGCCGACGGAACGCTCTCTTCCGGGTCGTTCACCGGCTACATCGAACTCAGCGAGAACGTTCTGAGCGGCGACTACTACGTCGTTTACTACGGCGGACGCTCGATGAAATGCGCGTTCGTCGGCAACAGCGAGGACCTCCTGACCGGCGACGAGGCGTTCGAGCGCGCGAACGACGAGGTCGGCATCTACGAGGTTCGGAACGTCGATATCGAGGTGACCGACGTCCCGTCCGCGTCGGGTACAACCGGCGACGCACACGGCGATGCGGACGGCGTGGGGTCGACCGACAGTGATTCGAACGCCGAACCGGAGACGGGAACCGGCGTCGGCACGGGCACGACGGCTGAGAATTCGACTGCCGGAACCGGCGTGACGGACGAGGCAGGCGGTGTCGGGGTGACGGACGACATCGATGCCGGGAGCGGAACGGGTGGGTCACCGACCGTCGACGACGCCGCGACGACGGGGACGAGCGACGCGCGACAGTCCGGTTCAGAGCGATCCAGCGGTGGGGAAACCCCGCCGACTGACGCAGCCACCGACCGGCAGTCGGACGTGTCCCCCGACACGACGGCCACGGAGAGAACAGAGACCTCGACCGGCGAGAGCGGGGCGACCGAGGTAGGCGACGTGACGCCTTCCCCGGAAGACGACGTAACGACTTCCCCGGAACGTGACGATGCGGCGCGAACCGACGGGAGCACTGCAGATCAGGCCCCGACCGAGAGCGTCACGGACTCGGTATCGCACGAGGACGCCCCGGATCCGATGCCGAGCGAGGAGACCACTAGAGAATCGCCGTCCGGTTCGGAGCCAGACCTCGATCCGACACACCCTACCGAACGGGAGTCGTTCGGCACCGCCGCCGGTGACGCGACGGATCCGACGGACGCTGACCCCGCGGTCGAAACAGAACCCGAGCCCGACAGTGACACCGCGTCGGCTTCCACGGAACCGCCTGAAACGCCGGCAAACGCGGACGATAGCGGCGCGGACCGAACGGACACGGCCGGACCCGGCCAGAGAGCCGACGACGGTCCGAAACAGGAGAGTTGGGACACCGACCTCGGGTCAGACGACGCGCCGTCGGCCGAGGCCGAACGAACCAAGCCGGGCAACGAAGACGAGGCGGAGTGGCGCGAGACCCAGACGATCCCCGCGCTCGACCCCGACCGCACGTCGACCGGTGACGACGGAGGACGGAGCGACTCACAGGCACAAAGCAGCGCCCGGGGAACCGGAACACGCGGCGCTTCGGGTCGCCAGGCCGGGAATCGAGGTGGTCCGACCAATCGCGACCGTGCAGGGTCCCAAGGGCAAACAGCCGACCGAGACCGGGCGAAAGCCCGTGGAACCGGAGATAACGGGTCCAGCACGCAGCGATCGACCGAGAACAGCGAGGCGTTGAAACAGGAAGTGCTGGAACGCGAGGACAAGATCGACCAACTGCAACAGCGCGTTTCGGACCTCCAGGGCGAACGGGACCGGCTCAGGTCCGAGCGCGACGACCTCGCCGGGAAAAACGAGTCGCTCCGCGGGGAAGTCGAGGAGCTCGAATCCGAGATAGAGCGCCTCGAACAGACGGTCAGCCGCCTGAAAACGGAAGTCGAGGACGCACGCCAAGCCGCAGGGGACACGCCGAACGCCAGTCAGCGGATCAGTCCGGCGGAGGCGCTTCAGGGGACCAACTTGTTCGTCCGCTACGGCTCGAAAGGAGACGCGACGCTGGACGACGCGAGGGCCGGCGAAGCCGACGCCGAAGCGGTGAACGCGAACCTTCGCCTCGAACATCACACCCAGTTCGAAACCGACGACGTGGCAGTCGACGGCCAGGCGTTCGACGAGTTCCTCACGAACACCTTAGAGTTCAACTTCGTTGACTGGATAGTCGGCGGTCTGTTGTACGAGATCCGCGACACCGGTCACGCGACGGCGCTCGAAGACCTCTACAACGCGATCCCCGAGATCGACCGCGCCGAGATAAAGGGCAACGTCAGCCTCGTCTACACCGAAAACGGGGACGAAGTACGCGAGCAACAGCAGTTCGACATCGTCTTGCGCGACCGGATGGGGAACCCGCTCGTCGTCGCGGACCTGAACGACTCGCGCCAACCCGTCACGCAGGACGGGATGGCCGGGCTTCAAAACAGCGCTTCGAAGGTCAAAGAGACCAACGACCGCCTGTGTTCGGCGTTCGTCGTCACGTCGAGTTTCTTCGAACCGGGCGCGCTGGAGACCGCGGCCGAAGCGACGAGTGGGAGTTTCCTGAGTCGGGACTCGAAGGAGAGCTTCGTGAAACTGGCCCGTAAGAAAGGCTATCACCTCTGTCTCGTCGAATCACGCGGCAGAGACTTCCACCTCAACGTGCCGGAACTCTAACTTTCGACTTCGGCGCTCTCGTCTATCTTCATGCTGTCGAGTTTGTCGACTATCTCGTCTAACTTCGCGTCGAGTTCGTCGACAAACTCGTCGGTACGCTCCGTCTTGATGGCACCCTGGCTGGAGGGTTCGATGAGGTTCTCTTCTTCGAGAACGCGAAGGGAGTATCGAACCTTGTGATGTGGGTACCCAGTTTCGTTGGACATCTTGACGATCCCGATGGGCTCGCTCTCGATGACCATCTTCAGAACCTGGAGGTGACGTTCAAGCATATCGACCTCTTTCTCAAGTCGGTCTATCATGGCATTTGTTAACTTGTCTTTCGGGGTTTTAAAAGTTGTCTTCAGAGCGGTGCGTCGAATACGTCTCAGACGTTTCCCGTGATGAAGGTTAACACTTTGGATCGGAGCCACGGTCGGTGATCGCGGCTGCTACCGGGAACGTGCGCGATAGAACCCGAACGGGAACGTGCGACCGCAGGCCGGCTTGTCCGAACATCGGTCCCCGACTGCTCGGATCCGGCGGATCGGCCTCTCAGTAAGATCGGCCTCTCAGTAGAATTCGGCCCGCGGAGCGCCGCCGATACTCGGGTTAGCGTACACGTCACGCGGTAGCACCCGCCGTAATCACGGAAGTGCTTGCTTGACGGCGTTCGCAGTCCGGGCGATGCACGAACGTGGGGTACTTCTCCGGTGACGAGCGTCACTATCGTAATCGGTTTACCGGGGTAGAGAGAATCGAACCCTGTTATGACCGTTACCATCGTCGGTGCCCAACTGGGCGACGAGGGGAAAGGCGGCATTGTCGACCTCTACTGCGACGAGGCCGACGTTGTCGCCCGGTACCAGGGCGGCGACAACGCCGGCCACACCGTCGTCGAAGACGGCACCGAGTACAAGCTTTCGCTGGTTCCCAGCGGGGCTGTTCGCGGCAAAGTGGGGGTGCTCGGCAACGGGTGTGTCGTCAACCCCGCGACGCTGTTCGACGAGATAGACGACCTCCGAGAGCGCGGCCTCGACCCGGACGTTCGGGTAGCACGCCGCGCCCACGTCATCCTTCCCTACCACCGCGTGTTAGACGGCATCGAGGAGGAGATAAAGAGCGAGTCGGACCAGGAGGTAGGCACCACGGGCCGCGGTATCGGACCGACGTACGAGGACAAGGCGGGCCGTCGCGGAGTCCGCGTCGGCGACCTTCTCGAACCCGATGTCCTCCGCGAGCGTCTCAAATACGCCGTCCCGCAGAAGCGCGCGCTCGTCGAGGACGTGTACGGCCTCGACGTTGCGGACCTCGACGCTCCCGAGGCGTTCGATATCGACGCCGTGTTCGAGCAGTACCGGGAGTTCGGTCGCCGTCTCGACGACCAGGACATGACCGTCAACGCTGGCTCCTTCCTCACTGACGCCATAGAGGAGGAGGAGAGCGTCATGCTCGAAGGCGCACAGGGGACCATCATCGATATCGACCACGGAAACTACCCGTACGTCACGTCGTCCAACCCGACTGCCGGCGGGGCGGCGACCGGCACCGGCCTCAGCCCCGGCGTCGTCGGTGGCGGCGAGGTCATCGGCATCGTCAAAGCGTACCTCACGCGGGTCGGGAGCGGACCGATGCCGACCGAACTCGGCGGCGTCGTCGGCGACACGCCCGGCTACGACGAGCAGGGCGAGGGCGAGAACGAGGAACTCGCGACGTACATCCGCGAAGAGGGCGGCGAATACGGTACGGTTACCGGTCGCCCCCGCCGCGTCGGGTGGCTTGACATGCCGATGCTTCGCCACGCCGCCCGCACGAGCGGCTTCACCGGGCTCGCGGTCAATCACATCGACGTCCTCTCCGGGCTAGACGAGGTGAAAGTCGGCCACTCCTACGACCTGGAAGGCGAAGAAACGTTCAGCATGCCGGCGACGACCGAACACTGGCGGCGCTGTGAACCGAACTTCCGGTCGTTCGACGGCTGGCCGGACGTCGACTGGTCCTCCGTCGCCGCGGACGGCTACGACGCCATTCCGGACGGTGCCCAGACGTATCTGGAGTACGTAAGCGACGAACTCGACACGCCGGTGTACGCCGTCGGAGTCGGTGCGGACCGCGACGAGACAGTCGTAGTCGAAGAGCCGTTCTAACGCCAGAAACCGACAGCGACCACGGAGCGAACCGCGGACCGTCGTCGCTCTCTCCGACGGCCGCCTACTTCGCGACGATATCGGATTCGAGAGCCGCCACTTCGGAGAGTATCGCGTCGACGTGTTCCGGTTGAACGTCGAACGATTCCAGGCTCTCCCGCAGGTGACCGGCGACCCGCCGGAAATCGTCGTTCGTCAGGTCGAGGTGAGCGTGCGCGTCGCGCATGTCGTCACCGTCGTACTCGACCGGTCCGCCAGTCACCGCGGAGATGAACGCGGTCTGGTGCGACCTGAGTTCGTCGAGATTCGCCTCCGAGAAGTACCCAGCCAGTTTCTCGTCGGCGAGGACGCGGTCGTAAAACTCGTCGACGACTGCTCCGATCGCTTCCTCACCGCCGATTTCGTGGTACAGTGACTCGTCTCCGGGCATATAGTTTCACACGCAGTGAGCAAAGTAAATAGCTTGTGTCAGCACGGGGACGACCCGGCACGTTTTTTGCCGGGGGAGCCGTGGTGTCGACTATCAGGTGAGTTCGTCGTGAAAGAATCACTCATGGACATACTCTGTTGCCCGATGGACAAACACGACCTCGAACTGCAAGACGAGGAGCGAGATGACGGCGAGATCATGTCTGGGAAACTCGTCTGTACGGAATGCGGGGAGAGTTACCCCATCGAGGACGGGATCCCCAACCTCCTTCCGCCGGACATGCGAGACGAGGCCCCAGCCTGAAGGTTTTTGCTCCCGGGGTCCGACGAAGTAGCCGTGCCCCGGACGCTGTCGGTCCACGTGAATGACGAGACTCTCCACGCCATCACAGTGGAAACGCGGTCGTTCGAGACGGCGGGGGCGTTCGACATCGAACTGGTGAACCACGGCCGCGCGGTCCACGTTCACCTCAATCTCATGGAGGGGCTGGAACGCGGAGCGACGCTCGAGGCGACCAATCACTTCGTCGAAACGGAGACGGTCAGGAGAGTCGCTCTCGACGTCGTGGACGGCGCGCTCCCGGCCAGCGGCAAGCTGAAGATCGTCACGGGCTACGGCGCGGAGACCGCGTACGTCGACGTGACCGCCAGGGAAGCCGAGAACAGCGTCGATGCCGTCGACATCGACGAAACGCTCGCCGAGCCGGGCGGAACCGCCGACACGGATGTGGACCGACAGACGGACGCTCGTTCGCTCCTGCCGACACCGCTTGCGAAGAGTGCGCCAGTCGTCGCGCTGGCGGGCGTCGCCCTGTTCGTGGCGTTGCTCGCCGCGACTGTCGTCGACGCCATGTTCGCCCTGTTCGGACTTGCTGTCGTACTCGTCGGTGTCTTCGCAGCGGGTGCGATTCTGGTTCGCGGCTGAACGTTCGTCGTAAAGCAGTGCGACGGCGAGACGGTTACGGACGGTCCAGAACGAGATCAGGGATGGAGCTACTCTTCCTCGGTCGGCACGCCGCAGAGTCGTCCCTCCTCGTCGAATAGCTTCTCCCGCAGGTAGCGGGTGCGATAGCGGTTCGCTCCCTCGTACACGTCCGCCTCGCGGATATCGTCGGTCCTGCCGTCGGCGACGGCGTCGATCACGTCCTCTATCTGCTCTTTCTCGCTCGGGGTGAGGTCGAACTCGTAGGTGCGCGATTCCTCGCGTTCCAGCGTGGTCCACTTGCGCGCGGCGGCGACGACGAGCGAACACGGCTCGCGACAGGGGAACTGCCCGTCTCCGCCGTCGGCATCGAGTTCGCGGTCCTCGTCGAACTCCCACTCTCGGCGTTTGAGACACTGCGAGTCGACACAACAGGTTGCGGCGATCCGGTCGACCGCCTCGGGGTCGAGTTCGTCGACGATGTCGTAGATGCCGGTCTGTCGCTCCGCCGTCTCGCGCCAGTGGGAGATGTCGAGTTCGCCTTCACGCTCTCGGTGCCAGTTCGGTATCGTCGCCGGATAGACGACGCCAACGGTTTCGACCAGTTCCGGCGCAGTGAGATCGGGGAACACCCACCCGTCGCGGAGCGACGGGGCGGTCTTCAGGGGTCGGTATCGCTCTTTTCGGTCGTACTTGACGAGTTCGCGCGCATCGGTCGGGTCTTCGTACGTCCGAAGGTCCGTGACCGGCGCGCCGGCGTCGTTCTCGTGGCGAACGTCGTACGCTCGGCGGCCGTCGTCGCCGAGTGTCACCGTAAGTTCGAGTTCGCCCCAGGTCCGACTGACGCCGGCAGCGAGTTCGTCGTACCGCGTCGGAACGTCACCGGCGTCGGACCATTCGAGCCACCGAAGAAACGCGCGTCGGGCGCTGTGGGTCGGAGCGATCTGCGCCCAGAAGTACCAGTTCGTGACGTAGGCGGGGGCGTCTTCGGCCGCCTGAACGAACGCCGACTCCGAGAGGCCGGTCCGCTCGTCGTCCGGGACCGCAAACCGGTACACGTCGCCGTCGTACTCGGCTTCGAGGCCGTCCAGGGCGATCCCGTCGGACGCCGCTTCGCGGAGCGCCTCGATCTGCTCGGCTTGCATACGTACGTCGTAGGACAGGGACGGCATAAGCCCGGCTATTCGACCACGGAAGCGCCGTCTCACCGTTTTGAACAGATGAAGTATATAAATTTTTCCCCGCCTTTCCGATAGGGAGAGAGCGCTGACCCATTTATGTAGATACGGAGACACGGAAGAAATGCAATGGTTTCCGACTCACTTCGGTCCTCCGTCCCGGCCCTAATGCTGGTCGGCATGTTAGTGCTCAGCGGTTGTTTGGGCACCGTCGCTCCCGGCAGCGGGGACGCGGACCAGACGACTGCTGAGCCCACAGATCTTCCGGAAGAACAGTCCGACGACGATACTGACGACAGCGACGACAACGCACCCCCGAGCGACGAGGAACTGACCGACACGCTCAACGAGCGGATGTCGGAGATAGAGAGCCTGACGATGACCCAGCGGATGACGGTCGTCTTCGACGGCGACGAGACTAAGGCCGCGACGAAGGTGTGGCTCCGCCCGGAGTCGGGCGAGATGCGGAGTCAAACGCTCGCTCCGGAGTCCCGTGCCGGCGACGTGTCCCTTCTCAACGAGAGCAGGATGGCGATGTACGACGCCGACGAGCAGAAGGTGACGGTGTACGACCGCGAATTTAACGGCGGATCCGCGGCCGGATTGACTATCGTCGGCAGTCTCCGGGAGGCGTCCGTCGAGTACGAGGCGACCGAGCAAATCGACGGCGAGCGGACGTACCGCGTTACCCTCGTTCCGAACGGTACGATGAACGCAGAGGCTGAGATGACCGCATGGCTCGACGCCGAGACGTACTTCCCCAAACGGGTCGAGACCACCAGTTCGACCTCCGCACTCAACACGACGACCACCATCGAGTACGAGAACGTCAGCCTGAACCCGACGATCCCGGACACGACGTTTACGTTCGATGACCTCCCGGAAGACGTTGAGTGGGAAGAGTACAGCACGCCCGACACCTCGACCTACGACTCCCGCGAGGCCATGACGGGAGAGTCGAACCTGTCGGTTCCGGCACCGGACGTTCCCACAGGGTACGAGTTCGAATCCGGACGGATCGTCGAGGGGACTACCGAATCGGTGTCTATCACCTACACCAACGGGGACCGACAACTCTCCGTTACGGCGATAAACACCACCTACGAAACGGCGGACGGTAGCGCCGAGAACGTCACCATCGACGGCAACGAAGCTCGGTACACTGACTTCGACGACAGAGGGCTCGTCACGTGGTCCTGCGACGGCAAAACCTACTCCGTGCACGGCCCGTTCGACGAGGCGGGACTGGTCGATATAGCCGAGTCCATCGGCTGTCACTGAGACCGCCGAACCGATAGCTCCCTGCCGCCGCCACCCGGGCCGGCACTCTCGCTGACGCTTTCCCCTCCGCCACGCCCTTCTTTCTCTCGTTTCGAACTTGTTCTCTCGCCGAGATGCAAGGATTTTTGCTTCGTCTCCCTGTTCATCCGAACTATATGCCGTTCATAGAGTCCCCCCTCCAGCGGGCCATCGTGGGTATCTTCGCCGTTTTCCTGATCTCTGCGGGCGTGTTCGTCGCGTTCGGCGGCGACACCGGCGCGTCGGAGACGAAGCCGATAGGAGAGAACGCCTCGGAGAAGTACGCACAGATAGACGGCGTCGCCGCAACCGTCACCTCCGAGTTCGAGGGTCCGAACACCTCCGAGCAGTCGGTGATGGTCACGAAGGAGCGGCCCGGGACTCAGCAACTCTACCAGCGAACCGTCGACGATAGCAGGAACGAGACCGAGATATACACCAACGGTTCGGTCATGTGGCTGTACGACCGTGACGCGGGCGAAGCGATCCGGCAGGAACTCCCGGAGCAGATGGAACGGTCCTCGAGAACGCAGGACCAACTAAACGATATCTTCGCGCGGATCAACGAACAACGCGGAGCGGCGGAGGCAGACGACACGGACGATACGGATCGGGGCGTCTCACCGTTGCCAGTCGTATCGTCGCCCCAGTCGACGACGGCGTCGATCGAAACTCCCGCAGCGGACGAAACGGATTACGAGGTGACCTACCTCGGGACCGGAACGGTCGACGAGCGGAAAACACACGTCGTCCGGATTAACGGTACGCTGGCGGCGGGTAACGGGTCAAGCCTCGGAATGACGAACATGACACAGACGCTGTGGATCGACGCGGAGCGGTATTTCCCGCTGAAGTACCACCAGCGCTGGTGGATGAACGGCGACCGCTACGAAACCCGGGTGACGTACTCGAACGTCACGTTCGATCCGGGGTTCGACGAGTCAACGTTCGAGTTCGATCCGCCGGAGAACGTGACTGTCACCGAGCAGTCGTTCCCGGAAACGACGACGTACGACTCCAGAGAGGCACTCGCGGAGGCGGCTGAAATGACTGTTCCCGACCCTGACCCGCCGTCCGGATTCGAACCCGAAACGTTCCGTCGGTTGAGCGGAGCCTATCGCTCGGTTTCGATCAGCTACACTAACGGGCCGTCTGAACTCACCGTCACGAAGATGAATCGGACTACGTCGAGCGGAGTCAGCGACGCCGAACGCGTGTCGGTCGACGGACGGACGGTACAGTACACCGAGTTCGGGTCGGTCCGGATAGCGGTCTGGGAGTGTGGGGGACGGCGGTACAGCGTCACCGGACGAAACGCCAGCCGGTCGGCCGTTCTCGGTGTCACCGCCTCGGTCGACTGTGAGCGGGCGACCGATCAGGCACGCAGCGACAACGAGTACGCGATGAACGCAACGCCGAGAAGTTGAAGCAGTCTGACGAGCAGGGTAAAGCCCGGCCGGTAGTCGTTCGGAACGACCCCGCCGCGGAGCAACAAGGAGCCAACGAACGCCGAAGCGAAGGTGACACCCATCAGAATGACGAGGCCGAGCGAGAGATACTGCATCGGCCGACTCTGGTGGCGGCGGTAGCCGCGGTACGCCTGATAGGCGACGTACAGTCCGACGACTGTCGAGGCGAACGAAGCGGCCAGGATGGCCCACTGGATTGGGGACGTTGCGAGTGACATAGTCAGAGGTTCTCCCACATGTACGTCAGTCGGTCAGCCGTGTCGTCGGCGTCGAGCGCCGGAGCGCGTTCCGTGCGTTCTATCCGCGCCTCGTACGCTCCGTCTTCGAGTTCTATCGACACAGACGACAGCGTGGCGGAGAACACCTTGTGGTGGCCGCCGTCCGGATCAACTCTGGTCTGTTCCTCGATGAGTTCGTGCTGCTTTAACCGTTCGATACGTCGGTATATCGTCGGGAGAGACGCGTCGCAGCGGTCACTGAGCCTTTTGGCTGACATTGGTTCCACACTGGTCTCCGCGAGGATCGAACGAGCGTACTCGTCACTGATGAGATCGAGCACGTCATCGAGTTCCCGATCCTCACTCACGTGTCGAGCAACGGCCAGTTCCGTTTTAAATTCCCCGAGTACTTTCCGAGCGAGAAAAACCGGAGCAACCGGGCCGCACAGCGCTCGAATGTCCAGTCAGTCGTCTGCTAACGGTTTTGTGCCGCCCGTCAGGTCGCGGACGGTTTCGACGGCATCGCCGATGTCAGCGCCGGCCTCGGCTGCCCGCTCCAGAATCACGTCCGCCATGAGGTCCTCCGTCCCGACCGCACCGGAGTACCAGATGCGGTGCCCGTCGACTGTAGCAGGCGTCTCCCATCCGGTTCTGTAGTCGTCAGTAAGCCCCATGTCCTCGGGAATGTCCTCCTGCGTGTGGTAGCCGTCCGCGATAAACAGCGGTACCACGACGATGTCGGGCGAGGAGAAGAAGTCGGTCACGTCGTCGACTTCGGGCTCTTCGTCCATGAACAGGGCCTCGACTTCGTCGAACTCGCCGCGCTCGCTGATGCGGTCGGCGTGGTACTCGATGGCCTTGGCGCTGTTCTCGTTGCGTTCCGTGCCGTGGCCGACCACGGCCAGTCCGACGCCGTCACTGAGGTCCGCGTCGCCGGTGACGCTCTCCGCTCGCTGGACGATGACATCGCTCATGGCGTCGTGAGTTCCGACCGGCCCGCAGTAGTGGACGGTCTTGTCGACGTCGTCCGGCGTGCCGCTTCGCGGTTCCCATCCGGGGTTGGGGTCGTCCAGGCCGACGTCGTCGTCGACGCGGAGTTCCCGCGGGATGACTTCCTCCGTGAAGTACCCTTCACTGACGAACAGCGGTACGACGTACACTTCGTCGCTCTCGACCGTCCGCAGCACTTCCCTGAAGTGGGGCTGTTCCTTCCAGAACCCGGTGACGACCTCGTCGAAGGCGTCCGTCTCGCAGACGGTGTCCGCGTGACGGTAGGTCGGCGTGCTGGAGTCCGGATTCAGGTGAGAGCCGTGTGCCACGATAACCAGCGCTTGCATACGTCTATCGAAGGGGCAAAGCAACTTAGGGACTTCGCCAGGGCCGTCAGCATACAGCGGATCCCAGGGTGACGGTACCGTACCTCGAACCCAAACAGGGGTCGGTTTTATCCCTTCGGAGCGGCGTGACAGGCTCATGTCACTCGCTGCTCGAACGCGCGAGGCCGTCGCCGACCGACCGTTTCTCGTCGACGCACTCAGGGCCGGCGTGGCGAACTACACGGCAGTCGCCCGGTTTCTCGACGTGGAGGGCGATGTCGATGCCGTGGCGACCGCGCTCCGTCGGTTCGCAGACGAGTTACCGCCGTACGAAACGGCCGAGCGCGAGGCTCGCGTGACGATGGAGGGCGGTCTCGGCGAGGTCGCCGACCACGGCGACGCGTTGTTCGTCGTCGGCGACACCGCCCTCGCGCCGACAGGGGGATCACTTCAGGGCGTGTTAGCGACAGGTGATGTCGACGCCGCGGCGCTCGCAGCGGTGCTTCGGCAACTGTCGACGGCAGGCGTCACCGTCGAAGCGGCGGGGACCGCGGGCGACGTGCTACTGGTCGTCGTGGACCGTCGTTCGGGTGCAGACGCCGTCAGAACGGTGGAAGGCACGCTGGAGGCCGTCCCGAACCGGGATCGCTGATCGTCGAGTTGGTCGTCGGTCGTCTCAGTGAGACCGTCATCCTGACGTTCCGCCGTCGTTTCGTTCGTCACATCGCTACCGGTGGCCGCGGCCGGCAGTCCAGCGAAGATGAGAACCAAGAGGACAGCCAGCGCGGCTACACCCGATTTGCGGGCGTGGCCCGCGAAGAGCGTCGTCAGCCGGCTCGGTAGCTGTGAGCGTCTGTACTCAGTGTCTATCAGCGTCGTCATGGTATGGAGATAAACGTAGAACACGCTTTAGAACCGTTTCACATGGGTTACTGGGGTCTCTGCTTCGGAAACGCGTTCTTAGTCCGGTAATAGATCGCTACGAGCCGCGTTTGAATGAGTACCGGTGAGAAGGCGAAACTTCGAAATAGCGGCAATAGCGGGGCCATAATCGACGGCTTCGGCACGGGAGAAACGAGTAAGCGAGGCTTAGCGGACGAAAACTGGAACGTTACGAACTTCCCCCCGGGATCTCCTTGCTCTCGTCGGCGATGTCGTCCCAACTGACCGTCTCCTGTTCGATGATGTTCTCCGGGTCGAGAGCGTCGTCGCGAAGGACAGTCGCTGCAAGGCCCGACGGCGGCGACAGTTCCTGGTCCTCCGACGGTTGGCCGTCACCCGCTGTCTCGTTGTCCGCAGTTGCGTTGCCCGCCGTTTCGTTCCCGGCCGACGCGTTGTCCGCCTGGCCGCCAGCGGTTTCGTTCGCGCCGACTGTCGCGTTCTCGGCCGTTACGTTTGCGGGAACGCCCTCTCCGGCGTCCTGACTGGCGGAGAACGCCGGCTCCGGAACTTCCTCGGCACCGGGGCCCGACGCTTCGCCCGCAACGACGCGGACGACCATGCCGAGGAACTCGTGCGGACCGCAGTAGAGGTCGTACACGCCCGGTTCGTCGAACGTGTAGAGCCAGTACGCGCCCTCGGCGAACAGCGGCGAGGAGATGGGCGGAACGTCCTCCGGCACGCGCCGAGTCTGTCCGAACCCGGGATGATAGGCCATTACGTTGTGGAACGGCGAAACTAACGAGAACCGCACCGTGTCGCCGGGTTCCACGTACACGCCGGTCGGGTCGAAAAAGAACTCGGGGTTCGGGCGGTCCTCCCGCATTTCTGTGTAGAGTTCGACCTCTCTGTCGGGTTCGACCGGCGGTTCGACGTCGTCGGAGAGCGCCGGGAAACCGAACGCGGGACGTATCTGTCCGGTAGCTTGACTGGCGTCGCCCCCGTCCGACGAACTTTCGATGCTTCCGCGCATTGAGGTCGGGTGGAAGCTACAGTAGTACTCGGCCATCTCCTCGCTCGCGGTGAATTCGAGAGACGCCGTTTCGCCCTCCTCGCTCACCGTATCGGTCGATTCGAGTTCGTTCCCGTCCGCGTCCTCGATGACCAGACTGTGTTGGGCTCCGTCGCCGTTCTCCCAGGTGAGCGTGTAGGTCTGTCCGACGACGAACTGGAGCGTCGGGTTCGTCTCGCCGGCTATCTCTTCCGGCGACTGGCCTTCCCAGCCGTCGACGACCCCGAGCAGTTCGTACGACCCCTGCTGACGGTACGCGTTACTCTGTGCTGCTGTCACGCCACCGATCCCGGCGACAGCGCCGGTGCTTGCCGCATACTTGAGTACGTCACGCCGCGACGCACCGTTCCAGTCGCTTCGAGTCATTGCCACCGGGACTGCTACCGTTACGAGAATAAATCCGAGAGACAGTTGTTTACAGTTCTCTCTCTCAATGGGTGTGTTCCGAGACACAACGCGGGATTACCGCCGGTTTCGACGCCGCAAAGCGGTTCCGACGATTTCAAAGGGAGCGGGGAAGTAGTGGCGGGCAATGACGGTACACGTGACGAACACGCTCACCGGCGAGAAGGAACCGTTCGAGCCACAGGACCCGGACTCCGTTCTCCTCTATCTCTGTGGCCTGACGGTTTCCGACCCGGCCCATCTCGGCCACGCCCGGGCGTGGACGCACACTGACGTTATCCACCGATGGCTCGAACACGAGGGGTACGAGGTTCGCCACGTGGAGAACTTCACCGACATCAACGAGAAGATAGTGGCTCGCGTCGGCGAAGACGGCGACAGCGAGGCCGATGTCGCCGAGAACTACGTCGACGAGACTCTGCAGGACATGCGCTCGCTGAACCTGAAACGGGCGACTGTCTACCCGCGAGTCTCCGAGCACGTCCCGGAAATTATCGATATGGTGGAGACGCTCGTCGAGAAGGGCTACGCCTACGAGTCGAACGGCTCGGTCTACTTCGACGTGAGCGAGTACCCCGACTACGGAAAGCTCTCGAATCAGGACATCTCGGAGATGGAGTCCCAAGGCGACGAAGGCGACCGGACCGAGAAGCGAAACCCGGCCGACTTCGCACTCTGGAAGGCCAACGGCGTCGCCGAGAGCGACATCGCGGAGCATCGACACGACGATGCCGGACCGGCCGACGAAGCCGTCGAGACTGCCGAGACGTGGGAGTCGCCGTGGGGCGAGGGCCGTCCAGGCTGGCACATCGAGTGCTCGGCCATGTCGACGACGCATCTTGACGACACTATCGACATCCACGTCGCCGGGCAGGACCTCGTGTTCCCGCACAACGAAAACGAGATAGCGCAGAGCGAGGCCGCCACGGGCGAGCAGTTCTCCCGCTACTGGGTCCACGTCCGACTGTTAGAGACCAGCGGAGAGAAGATGTCGTCATCGCTGGGGAACTTCGCAACCGTCGAGACCCTCGTTTCCGAGGAGGGTGCGAACGTGGTCCGAACGTTCCTGCTCTCGACGGCGTACCACAACCGCGCCACATTCTCCGAAGCGACTCTGAACGAGGCCCGCGAGCGCTGGGAGCGCCTCGACCGGGCGTACGACAGGGCCGCCGCCGCCGCCGACAGCGCAGACGCTCGGACCAAGGTAGTCGACGACGACCTCCGCGACGCCGTCGCCGAGACCCGAGACGCGTTCCCCGCGGCGATGAACGACGATTTCAACACCCGCGAGGCGCTGTCCGCACTCCTCGAACTGGCCTCGGCAGTCCACCGCCACGTCGACGAACACGACCGATACGACTACGGGAGTCTCAACGCGGCGATCGAGACGTTTGACGAGTTCGGGCGAGACGTACTCGGTCTCGCGTTCGGCGCTGAGGCGGCCGACGGTGACGCCCGCCTCGCCGACGAAGCCATCGAACTCGTGTTGGACCTGCGCGAACGCGAACGCGCGGCCGGCAACTACGAGCGCGCCGACGATCTGCGGAACGAACTAGAACGCCTCGGCGTTACTGTCGAAGACAGCGACGACGGACCGACGTTCCGGCGTTGAGAACAGGCCACGAACCTTATATGTTCTGACCCGGAACACCAGTCCATGACTCTTACACGACGAGCATTCGGTGGGTTGGTGAGCGGTGCTATCGTCGCCGGAACGGGCTGTCTCGGATTCATCTTGGGTGACGAAGCCCAGAAGTTCGAAGCGTCGCCCGCAACCATCAGTGCCGAGGCGAGCGGCGAGACGGGCTACGAACAGGCAAGCGAATCGGAGTCCGAGGAGATGCGGATCGAACGAACTGTGGAGGGTGGGGGACAGGAGCGCGACATCGTCGCGGTCAACTACATCAGCCAGTACGAGAAAACCGTCGAATTCCTCGGCCAGGAGAAACGCGCCGCGGTGTTCATCGCCTTTTCCACGCCGGAAGTCGAGATACTGGGCAAAACGCTCAATCCGGTCGGCGAAATGGACAACAAGGAACTCATCGAACAGGCACAGGGGAAGTACGAAGGTCTCACTGTCGGCGACGAGGTCGGAACCCGCGAAACCGAACTCCTCGGCTCCACCGTCGACATAACGAAATTCGAAGGCAGCGCCGACCTCGACGGTACCGAAGTCCCCGTGTATATTCACGTCGGGCAGACAGACCACGACGGAGACATCGTCATTCCCATCGCCGTCTACCCGCAGATGGTCGACGAAGAGCCGGAGACGTACACGAACATAACCGGAATCGAACACTAGCTCCCGGGCAGGATATCCCCGAGGGCACCACCGATAGCCATCGCCACGAAACAGACAGTCACTTGCGAAGCTGCGACGTGCGGGTCCGACCAATCGACGCGGCCCCACGCGGTCATTGCCACTACCGCCGTGACCGAAGCGATCCCGACAACGCCGACCAGCCGGCGCGGTATCAGCCCGAACAGCGGTTCGTGCACCCGGACGTCCTGAATATCTGCGACGTACAGTATCCCGATGACTATCGCGACTCCGAAGGTAAGCGTTCCCGCGAGGTAGGCCGGATGGGTGGCGATGAACTCGCCCACTTCCAGCGTTCCGCCCTCGACCAGCATGGGGATGCCGAACACGACGCTTCCGACGAGCGCCTCCGCGGCGTCGCCGCGGTCGAACCCCTTGATAACGTTGCCGAAGACCCCGGAACCGGTGTCGACCCGCCTGGCCATTCGCATCGTCTCGCGGACCTGTTCCCGTTCCGATGTCGAGTCGACGGACTCCTCGAGGTCTTCGAGTTCGTCGAGTAAATCGTCGATATCTGGGCTCGGTTCCCCGTCCATACCCTGTTCTCGGATGCGGCCGGCAAAAACCCGCGGACGGTCAGGCTGAGTTCTCTATCTCGACTTTGTGGACCGATGCGTGGAGGTACGTGATCGGCGGCGGAACGACTCCGGCGGTCGGGAGAGTCGGTTCGACGTTTTCCAGGCGGTCGTCGTATTCGAACTCGCCGATGTTCGCGACCTCCATCGGTCCCGCGATGATCGATCCCGTGACGCTTCCACCGCCTGTCGCCAGGCAGACGTCGATACCGGTCTGACAGGACGATGTGGCCGAAGACGCGTATCTGTCCGCTGCCTCGTTCGTCCCGGTCGCCGGCGTGTTCCGCGGCGCATAGACGCTTCCGGTGAAATCACCCTGGCCGAGCGCGAAGTGCATCTGGGAGGTGCCGTAGATCTGCAACCGACCCGGATTACCGCTGTCGACGTACGCTCCACCTCCGCCGTTGGAGACGGCCATATCGCCGGTCATGTACACTCTCAGGGCCGTGTCGGTCCCCGTATCGTTGACCACGCGGATGGCCTGGCCGTCGAGAGCGACGCTCCCGTTGACGAACAAGGTGACGTTTCCGGTCCCCACGTCGACTTCGAGGTCCTGACTACTCAGATGGAGATCGTCGTCGAGATAGTACGTCCCCTCGTCGAGTTCGTTGTTCGGCGGGAGCGACGTTACGACAGTGCTGTTGTTCTGGACTGACCGCATCCGTTGTTTGATGACGCCGTCGAGCGCCATCATTTCCATCGAATCGCCTTCCGTAACGCAGTCGGTACCCGTTCCAGCGTCGCAGTCGACGTTGCCTTTTCCGACGACGGTACCTCCGGCGGATATCTCGGTCGTCACGTCCGGATTACCCCGATTACCGACGGTGACATCGCCTGAGGCCACCAGTCCCGTATCGAAGTTACCGTCGATCTCACGCTGTCCGAGTACGACGATGACGCGGTTCTCGTCGTGGTCTAGCTCTCGGATGGCCGAATCGTCGACGTTCTCGCGGAAATATTCGGCCCAGCCGGTGTAGTACGGGCTGGTGATGTTGACGGTAACTACCTCTCCCTCGACCAGCGAGATGTCCGAAAGCGGTGACACGGTCTCCTGCTTGGTGACGGTGACTTCCCCGCCAGTGAGGTGTTGGTCACCCTCGAAACTCGTGATAGGGAGCGACAGCGTGTGGTCGACGTTCGAGCCGTTTGTCCGATAGTTGAGGTCGGGTCGGGAGATGACCTGTGTCTCGTTGCCCTCGTTACGCCAGACCGCACCGGCCTGATACGCAAACGTCGTCCCGTCCTGTTCGTAGACGATAGCGCCGAGTGGCTGGTCGACTACGGGGTCTGAACTACCGGACGTATTGACGACGATGCGGCCGGTCCCGGACTGTCGAACGGCACCTTCGGACCCAGAGAGGTCCATATCGACGGAGCGGGACACGTTGGTCTCGCTCCGCGAGACGGCGTCGACTTCGCTGTCGAGGTGAAGAAACGCCTGTTCGACGCGTTCGGTTTCGGCGGTCTGTTTCGAATCGCTAACCGCTCCGGTCGTGACGAAGAGAATCCCGACGGTGACGGTTGCCGCGAGGCCGAACAGCAACACGACCGCGATCACGGCGGACTGTCCGCGCCGGTTATCGCGGTCGAACACGACACACCCCTCCTCGGAGCAGTTCCATTCGCTCCGGAGAGCGTTTCATTCCTCTGTGTGGATGTTTCATTCTTCGAATGATACGCTGTTATATGTAAATAAACTTCCCCTTGTATCTCTGTCACCCCTCAGCCCGAATTTATGCCGGTGTTCGACCTCTCGTGGCTCCCGAGCGGCGGATACGCGTCCGAAAACGGCATCTTCATCGACGGTCCGCGGTTTCATCGCCCACCCCCGGTCGGAGTTGCGACAGGTCGTCTCGTCAGTTCGGGGTCAGTGCTAACCGGGGGGATTTTTCGGGGGGACCGCCGTTGAGACACCTATGACGCTGCCGGACCTACTCGCGGACGACGCTCGTGCTATCGATACGCACACCCATCAGCCGACGTCCGAGTTCCTCCACGACGCGGGCGGACAGATGATGCGCGACGCCGCCGACCGTTTCGGAACGGATCTAGAGACTCACGGTTACGACGAGATGGTCGCGGAGTACGAGGAGGCGGGCGTCGGCAACGCGGTTCTCCTGGGATGGGACGCCGAGACCAATACGGGTAACCCGCCAGTACCGAACGACTACGTCGCCGAGGTCCGCGACGAGTACGACGACTTCTTCGTCGGGTTCGCGGGCGTGGACCCGCTGAAAGACGACTGCGCCGAAGAGGCCCGCCGCGCGGTCGAAGACCTCGACCTCTCCGGGTTCAAGTTCCAGCAGATCGCACAGGGGTTCGACCCGAGCGACCCGGCCCACGAGGAACTGTTCTCCACCATCGAGGATCTGGGAGTCCCCGTCGTGTTCCACGGCGGCAACTCGACGCTCGGCGCGTGTAGCCCGGGCGGACGCGGCCTCAAGATCAAGTACGGCAATCCGATGTTGATAGACGACCTCGCCGCCGAACACCCGGACCTGCAGATACTCATCGCGCATCCGGCGTTCCCGTGGGAGAAAGAACAACTGGCCATCTGCCAGCAGAAGGGCAACGTCTATATGGACCTTTCCGGGTGGATGCCGCGGTACATCGACGACCAGGTGATCCACTACGCGAAGACGCTCCTA
Organism: Halostella sp. PRR32; assembly: GCF_034808085.1. Taxonomy (NCBI): domain Archaea; kingdom Methanobacteriati; phylum Methanobacteriota; class Halobacteria; order Halobacteriales; family Natronoarchaeaceae; genus Halostella; species Halostella sp. PRR32. The sequence continues at coordinate 433,900 of NZ_JAXHGL010000001.1, read as the reverse complement.
TCGGACAAGGTGATGTTCGGAACTGACTACCCGATGATCGATCCCGGGCCGTGGCTGGAGCAGTTCGCGGAACTGGACCTCCCCGAAGACGTTCAACGAAAGATCCTCTGGGAGAACGCGGAGCGGTTCCTCGGCCTGTAGTATTCCTGGCCGGTTAGAAGGCGTACCCGTCGTCGTCATCGCCGATCGACCGTTCGTCCGTCGCCATCATCTCCTCCTCGAAGCCGACTTCGCCACGCTCTTCGGTTTCCGCGACCGTCTGGTGTTCCTTGATCCCGAGCGACAGCAGTTCCTCTATCGCCTCCTCGCGGTTGACGAACTTCCCCTGGTCGACCATCTGATCGAGCTGGACTTCCACGTCGTCCGGTAGCGTCACTTCTATGCGAGGCATCGTAGGGTGGCTATTTCCCCCACGGACATGAACCCTTTGCCGACGTGTTTGGGACGCGACCAACCGCGTCGCGTGACCCCGGGCCGACTTCCCTTCAGTCGAATTCGGGCGGACGCCCCTCCAGGAACGCGTCGACGCCCTCCTCGTGGGCCGGCGTGTCGTACGCCTGCGCCTGAAGATGGTTCTCGTAGTCGAGCGCCTCCCGCCAGTGTCGCCCCGCGTTCTCGTGGAGCGCCTGCTTCGTCAGGCCGATCGTTTGCGTTGGCCGGTTCGCGAGCGTCGACAGCAGTTCCTCGACTACCCCGTCGATGGCGTCGTCGGCCACCGACTCGTTTATCAGGCCGAGTTCGGCGGCGGCGTCCGCGGAGAACGTCTCGCCGGTGAACGCGAGTTGCTTCGCCGCGCGAAGTCCGATCAACTGCGGGAGGAGAAACGTCCCGCCCGTGTCCGGAATAAGTCCGACATGGACGAACGCGCATCCGAACGACGCTGACTCCACGCCGTACGCGAAATCAGAGACGGCGGCGAGAGCGAGGCCCGCGCCGACGGCGTCGCCGTTTACCTTCGCGACGATCGGTACGTCCGCCGTCAGCGCCGCTTCGACGACTCGACCGAACGTCGCTCGGACCTCTTCGTACGCCTCGCGGGTCGACATCTCGCGTTCCGCCATCGACTCGATGTCGCCGCCGGCGCAGAACGCCTCGCCCTCACCGGTCAACACGAGGGCGTCGAACGTCTCGTGTGACACGTCCTCGATCCGGTCTGCCAGGTCGCTCGCTATCTCTCTCGTCATCGCGTTGCGCGAATCGGGGCGGTCGAACGTCACGGTCCGGACGCCGTCCTCGTCAGATACGTGCATACCTGACCTATATCCTGAGGGTTTAATTAGTTACTTTGTGTAGCCCGCCGCATGGACGTAGAGTCTTTCTTCGAGGAGATGCCGTTTGCAGAACTGCTCGGCGTCGAAGTGACCGAGGTCGACGACGGCCACGCCGAGGGGCGCGTCGAAATGCGTGAAGACCTCTCGTGGAACGCCGACCGCGAGATGGCCCACGGCGGCGTCACGTTCACGCTCGCTGACACCGTCGGGGGCGCGGCGCTCGTCTCAGTCGTGGACCAACCTGTGCCGACAATCGACATGCGGATCGACTATCTCAAAGCCGGGACCGGGGACCTGCGGGCGGAGGCCGACGTAGTGCGTTGCGGGAGCGACGTTGGCGTCGTCGACGTTGACGTGATCGCGGAGGACGGTACTGTCGTCGCTGACGCTCGCGGCGTGTACAAAACGGGCTGAGACGACCCACTGTTCGAAGAGTTCCTTTGCTCTCGCTGAGAGCGTTCGAGAAACGCCGACCGAATGAGTAGCGACGCCCATCGCGGGACGAGAGAGATGAACGAGGCGACGATTCGCCCTCGGACCACTCGTTGCCGAGATGATTCATCCGGTATCTGTATTTAAAAACAGACATGGACAAGGTAATTAGTATGGGCGAGTAACTATAACGGACGAACATGGACGAAGACGCGATCGGAGAACGGGTCGCCCTCCGGAGATCCGGCCTGTACAGTACCCGAACTCGGGTTCGGTCCGAGGCGACCCCGCGGACGAGACAGATCCCCCTCTATCGGTCTGGTCGTGGGCGTGCCTCCGGTGCGACCGCTCACCTGCCAACCCCCGAACCGAACACCTATCGCTCGTCGACCGGTGGCCGCGGAGACGGTATGACAGCTATTTGATGGCCCATGACATCCACACTCGACCCAGACGACCTTTCCGACCGGGAACGAACCGCAGTCGAACACCTGCTGTTCCGCCTGGCTGACGACGAACTCGTCCTCGCGGAGCGATACTTCCAGTGGGAGGCCCGCGCGCCCTCTCTCAGGTCAGGCCTGGCGCTTGCCACTATCGCTCAAGACGAATTCAGCCACGCACGCCTCTGGTACGACCTGTTACAGGACTTCGGACACTCGGAACTGTCTCTCATTTACGAACGCGACCCCGGCGAGTTCCGTCACTCAACGCTCCCGGAGCTACGGCTCGCCGACGGGAACTGGGCCGGCGCGGTAGTGCGGAGCTACTTCTACGACGTCGCCGAGGACCTGCGGTTGGCATCGCTGGAGAGTTCGACCTATCCGCCGATCGCCGACCGCCTGGAGAAGGTTCGCGGCGAGGAAGAGTACCACCGCAAGCGTGCCCGCAGTTGCCTCGAACGACTCGCCGAGGGCGAGCGCGGCCGCGAGCGTCTGCAAAACGCCGTCGACCGCCTGTTCCCGCACGCGCTGACGCTGTTCGAACCGGTCGACGAGAACGTCGAAACCGACATCGTCGACCTGGGCGTACGCCGGAGGGGACTCGACGATGTTCACATGGAGTGGCTCGCGACGGTCGAACCGTTCCTCGAATCGAACGGCCTCCGGCTCCCTATCGAAGCGGGAACTGCTCCCGCGAACGGCCTGTCAGACGTCGGCGGGCGGGCCCAGAATCACACTGACGACTGGGACGGCCTCCACGACGAGATGCGCCGGGCGTACCGGGAACGGGAACGAGTGGAAGCCAATCGCATCGTCGAGGACCCGGACGACATCTAACGGGACTGGCCGGACACACTACCGCGACGAAGTGCACAAGCTTCCGAAGTAGCCGACGCTCCGTCCGTTTCCACACGTGTACCGTCTTCGGAAAGCCGTTCGAGAAATACGAATAGTTCCGTACGAAGCGGTCGGATCTATCGTTCGACCGCAACCGTTTCCGACGAGTGAATCCACGCCTCGTCGTTGTCCGCGTCGTACACCACGAAGCGGTCGTCCTCAGTCTCGTACGCGCAGTATCTGTCTTCCTCCTGGTTTGCAGGGGGGTCGTTGTTCGCTTCCATTCGCTACCTGATTGTCCGTGCCGCCGGGTATAAAAGCGTGTCTCGGCGACAGACTGACCTGTCGGCCCGTCAGACCTGGGGCAACGTCACCTGAACGACAGTCTTCTCGCCCTCGTCGACGATAGATAGATCGCCGTCCGAACGGGCGACGACCGCCTGCGCGACGCGGAGTCCCAGACCTTCGGCGTGAGAGATCGGGGTCTCAGGCGTGTCCTCCAGCGCTGTGCGTTCGGTTTCGGGCACGGACATCTGGTCGCTCGTCACGCGGATGACCACGTCGTTTCCATCGTGCTCGGTCACGACCCGTACCGACGGAGACGACGCCGTCGTGTACCGCAGCGGTAATTCGACCACGTTCTCTATGGCGACATCGACGTACTCGTCAGCTAACGCCCGGGAGTCGCCGGCGAGTTCCGTGGCGATCGTTGCCGTCGGGTAGTCGGAAGCCAGTTCTTCGACGCAGTTGCATACCAGTTCGTCCACGTCGACAGGCGTGTTCGGGCGGTCCGGATCGTTCATCACTCGCCGGAGGAGACGGGTTTCCTCGGTCAATTGCAGGAGGTCCTCCGCGGTTTCGAGCATCGCCTCCGCGTGCACTTGCGCCTGCGTGTCGTCGACTTCGTCGACGATCATCTCCGCGCGGCCGTGGATCACGTTGGTCGCGTTGCAGACGTTGTGTCGGAGTACCCGCCGCAGGATCTGTGCCTGCTTCGTGGAGCGTTCGAGGTCCGCCTTTGACTCGTGTAGCGATTCGAAACTTCTGGCCGTCAGGAAGTAGATCGACGCCGCGGAAACGGCGACGAAAACGCCCCCCTTGAGGATCTGAAAGCGGACCGCCGACTCCGGCTGAGGGACTAACTGAACGACGACGATGTCGGACATCGTCACCCACAGTACGCCGAGTAGCGCATACACTGAGGCGATTTTTAGCGCGCCACGGTCACTTGGAACTCCCACTGTATCTCACGGTTCGCCTGTGGGAACATAAAACTCGTCGCGTCCGTGATGTGTCTGGTGGGTATGATCTTATCAGCCGACCGAACTGGGTCGACCGCTTCCGTCACGTTACGCCGAGCGGTGACAGACCCGGCAGTCGTACAAATCGCGACGAGAAACCAGTTAGTCGACAGTCACTCGCCGGTCGCCCGTGCGTTCAACAACCGTCCGAGAAGGCCACGGAGGTTCTGTTCGGATGACTCCGATCCGTAGACTCTCACGGAGTCGACGCCCGAGTAGCCGTGTTCTCCGGACTCGTCGCGCTCCCAGTACAGCCACGCAGTTTCTTCCTCGCCGTCGAGTCCGGTTTCGTCGACCGGGAACTCCAGTACGAGCGCGTCGTGACCGTCACCGTGTCCGCTCTCGACCTGAGTGACCGTCCCGCCGTCCATCGGGCGCGCTCCGTCGCCGTCTTTCACCGTGAACCGCGACCCGAAGCGATAGCGTACGGGTTCGTCTGTCGGGTCGAACGTTTTCCGTTCGCCGTCCTCATTCAGGAACTCGACGGGGTGGACGGCAACGGAGACGGACTCGTGGGTGTGTAGGTCTATGAAGTTATCCGCGTTCTGCGGTTGGATATCGATACTGAGTTCGTGTGGAAAGTGCGCTGCCGCGACGCCGCTCAGGGCCGGGAGAGCGGCGACGGTAGCCCCAACGCCCAGCGTTCCTTTGAGTAGACGACGCCGCGTAGTAGTGGTAGCTGGTGAATTCCCGGTCAGTGTTTGTAACGTTGATTTCGGCATGCAATATAGGGGGCTCGGTGTACAGTGATTTAGAGATTCTAGTCCGATTACCGAACCGCCGTATCGAGAACGCATATACAAGGCCGGCGTCTAACGGGTGAGTATGAACGATAGGACCCCCTCCGGGGCGGGATGGTTCGAGAGCGTAGATCCCGGCGACGTGGAGGGAGCCGCCACTGGAATACGCGATGGTAGCGCGGCCGCGCCCCGGAATTGGCCGGTGCAAGCGGTCGAGGCCGGCTTCGCCGACGGCGAAGACGACTACTACGACCGGCTCCGCGAGGCGACGCTCGCGGCGACGGCAGCGGCCGTCGAGGAGGCCGAGCGGGCCGACGACCGCCAGCTCGCACACGCGGTTCGAGCCATGGACGACTGCGAGCGGACGGCAAACGAACTGGCGGAGCGCGTCGCGGAGTGGGCGGGCACGCTGTTCGACGATGCTGGGACCGGCGTCGAGTACGCACGGACGCTCGCGGAGAGTGACCCTGACGGCCCCACCGAGCGACGGGTCGTCGACCTCGCTCGACGGGTGGCGTCGCTGGCCGACGAGCGCGACGAACTCCGGACGTTCGTCCAGCAACAGGCGAGCATCGTCGCGCCGAACCTGGCTGCGATGGCCGGCCCGGTGCTTTCCGCGCGTCTCATCGCACTCGCGGGCGGCCTGGGGTCGCTCGCTAAGATGCCGAGTGGCACCGTTCAGGTTCTCGGTGCCGAGGACGCGCTGTTCGCGCACCTCCGCGGGCAGGCGAGTTCGCCGAAACACGGGATCATCTACACGCACGAGTACGTCCGCAACACCGCTCCCGACCAGCGCGGGTCCGCATCGCGTGCGCTCGCCGGGAAACTGACTATCGCCGCCCGCGTCGACCACTACTCGGGCGAGCGCAAACCGGAACTGGACGACGAACTGGACGACAGAATCGCGTCCATCCGCTCGCGGGGTGACGGCGAATGAGCCGTCCCGACGGCGTCGCCCGGCGGACTATCGACGGGGCCGAACGGCTCGCGACCCGCGGCGCGCCCGTCTACGGCGAGCCAACCGACGGGGAGTGGCGGCTGTGGGACGCCCGCCGGTCGAAACTCGGTGCGATGTTCGAGAACGGTATGGAAACGGGACTGTCGGACGGCGATGCAGTCCTCTATCTGGGCGCAGCGAGCGGGACGACCGTCAGCCACGTCGCCGACTTCGCCGGGCCGACGTACGCCGTGGAGTTCGCTGCGCGGCCGGTGCGGGACCTGTTAGATGTCGCGCGCGACCGCGACCGCCTGTTTCCGCTGCTTAAGGACGCCCGGAAGCCGGAGACCTACGCGCACGTCGTCGAGAACGAACTGGACGCTATCGTGCAAGACGTTGCGACGCGCGGGCAGGCCCGCGTCGCAGCCGAAAACCGACGGTTCCTCGCCGACGACGGCCGACTGATCGCCGCAGTCAAGGCGCGCAGCGAGGACGTCACCAGGGACCCGGACAGCGTCTTCGACAGTGTCCTCTCCGAACTGGAAGAGACGTACGAACTGCTCGAAACGGAGCGGCTGGAACCGTTCCACGACGACCATCTCGCCGTCGTCGCGCGGCCGCGGTAGACCCTCTGTCGGGCGAGCGTCCTCAGTCAGTGCCGTCGGGGGCGTCCCCGTCACCGTTCGAGCGGTCCCTGATAGCCGGCATGCTCGGGTCCCGATACGGGGAGCGGCCGAGGACGTTCCCTTCGAGGTCCTGTTCGTCGAGTTGCTCCCGTAGCGTCCGGTTCAGTCGGTTCACACTGGTCGTGTCCAGACCGTGGGCCGCCAGCAACTCTCGATACTCGGGGTTTTCTTTGATGGATTCGAAGCGCTCGTACAGCGATTCGAGCCTCTCCGGCGACTGGTCGCTCACCCACCCCTGGTCGTGGAGGCCGAGTTGCCGTCGTCGCTCGTCGTCGACGACGTACTGGACGACGACCAGCGCGACCTTCTCGATAGCGCGCTGGCTTCCGAACGCCGTCAGGTCGAGGTCGACCATGATCCCGAGCGCGCGGTCGCGTTCCCAGGCGGTGAGCGAGAGCGTACTGCAGAAGGCGTGGGTGATTCGAGCCTTCTCCAGTCGATGCATCCGCGCGCTGTGACCGTCCATCGCCGGGTGTTGCTCGTCGTGGAGTCGTCGGAGGTTCTCACCCACGTCCGCGTCCGGACGGTCGGCACGGCCGATGAGCGTCGCGCTCGGCGTCACCACGTCCCATCGCCTGATGCGTTCGTCCTTGACGGCATCTAACCGCGACAGCGATCCGTCGCCTGGGCCGGTGCTAATGTCCCTACGTAGCCACGCCCGTTCGATGCTCGTGGGTGGTCCGGTCGACGTCTGCGGCGGGCCGCCACTCATCTCGTGCGGTTTACGCTCCCGAGGGTATAGAAAGGCATGGCTTCGTACTGTCGGCTGTCTCGTCGGAACGATGTTCGATACCTGGGGTGTCAGTGTTCTTCACCGGCGTACAGCCGACTCTGTCGGGAGAAAACTGGACCGCAGAACCCGACGCACTTCCTCACAATGAACCCTTATCGCGAGAAGCACTTAAAGGGGCAGTGGCCCCACGTGAGATCCGTAGTCGCGGCCAGCGGTGCCGGTCGAGAGACGCTACGCTCGAAGACAGATAGTCTCCCGAGAATCCTTCACTACGAAACCTTGTCGCGAGAAGCACTTAAAGAAACGCCGTCCGTACGACCGACGAGCGCATCGCTTCCCGGAGTGAGCTCAGGCAGAATCCTCTACTATGACCCCTTGTCGCGAGAAGCACTTAAACGGCCGCTCCGTCCGACAAACGTCTGGCCCGTCTCGCCGGCGTTGAGACGATCCGGTGGCAGGCCTGCCGACTCCAAACCCTATTTATTCGCGGGTTGCAAACTCTCGGGCGATGGACCGGGCCGCCGCCGAGAGGTTCGACGAGTTCGGGACGCTTGGGATAGAGGAGGAGTTCTACGTCGTCGACGAGGAGGGCCGTCCCGTCTCCGGTACGGACGACCTCGTCTACCGGCACGACCCACCAGAGATACTCGACGGTCGACTGGACCACGAGCTGTTCAAGTGCGTTATCGAGACGCAGACGCCTGCCGTCGAGTCGCTCGGTGACGCCGAAGAGTCGCTGGGCGCGGTTCGGGAGGCGCTCGTCGACCACGCGGAGCGACACGGGTACCGAATCGCCGCGGCGGGCCTCCACCCTACGGCGAAGTGGCGCGAACTGGAACACGCCGAAAAGCCGCGGTACCGGTCTCAGCTCGACCGAATCCAGTACCCGCAACACCGCAACACCACGGCCGGCCTGCACGTTCACGTCGGCATCGACGATGCCGACAAGGCGACGTGGATAGCCAACGAGTTGCGCTGGTTCCTGCCCGTAATGCTCGCGCTATCGGCGAACTCGCCGTACTGGAACGGATTCGACACCGGCCTGCAGTCCGCCCGTGCCAAGATATTCGAGGGGTTGCCGAACACGGGGATGCCGACCGCGTTCGAGGACTTCGACGCCTACCACGAGTTCGAGCAACGGATGTTAGCGACCGAGTCGATACACGACCGCGGGGAGCTCTGGCACGAGGTCAGGCCCCACACGGAACACGGGACCGTCGAGGTGCGGACGCCGGACGGACAGGCTGACCCCGAGCGCGTGATGGCGTTCGTGGAGTACACGCGTGCGCTGGTGTTTGACCTGGCCGAACGGTACGAGGACAGCGCGAACCCCGAGCCGCCGGATATCGCGGGCGGAGACGTGGGGACCGAGGGCCTGCGACGCGAACTGCTCGACGAGAACAAGTGGCGCGCACTCCGGCGCGGTCACGACGCCGCGTTCGTCACCCGCGGCGGCGCGGAGACGATAGACCTCGGCGAACTCGTCGACAGGGAATCGGAGCGCCTCGGCGTGACGGGCATCCGCGACATCTACGGGTCCGAAAGCGGGGCCAGTCGGCAGCGCCGACTTCGCGAATCGGAAGGTCTCGACGCGCTCTGCGAAGCGCTCCTCCTCTAAGCAAGGTTTTTCACCGTTGGGCTATTCCGTCCTTACAGAAAGGACAATGGACGACGATACTGAAAACGACAACGACGACGTGACGGTCGAAGGCGACGAAGTCGAGGAAGCGGCGGTCGACGTCGACGAGGACGTGGAGGTCGAGGAACGACTGGAAGTCGACGAGGAGGGAGACGTCCACGAGGAAGTGGCCGTCTCGGAGGGCGACGACGAGACCACCGTCGTGGACGAAGACACTGACGTGGAGACCGAGAGCACCAAGCAACGTGCAGTCGACGGGTTCGACCAGGGCGTCGTCGATCTCCTCTCGTGGATACTCGACACGGAGACTCGCGCGAGAATATACGTCCACCTGCGAAAGAATCCGGGCAGCACGAGCGAAGAGATCGCCGGCGGGACCGGTCTGTATCCGAGTACGGTCCGCGAGGCGCTTGCGGAACTCCACGAGGAAGAGATAGTGAACCGGCGCAAACGCGAGAGCGACGGCGCGGGCAACAACCCGTACGAGTACACCGCTATCGCCCCGAGCGACCTGGTCGGCGGCATCGTCGGACAGGTTCAGAGCGAACTGAACACCGTGTTCAATCTAGACGATTACCTCTCGGAGACCGAGTCAGTCCTCGACGAAGAGGCGGAAGACCCGGTAACTATCACCGTCAAGGACGACAGGGACAGCGACACTGAGGAGTCTCGGGACGACGACGCCGAGACGTAACCCGACTCTTTTAAGCACCGGGACCCGATTTACGACGATATGAAGGTAGCGCTGGGTGGGACGTTCGACCCGGTGCACGACGGGCATCGATCGCTGTTCGAACGGGCGTTCGAACTCGGCGACGTTACCGTCGGTCTCACCAGTGACGAACTCGCGCCGAAGACCCGCAAGGAGGACCGCTACGTCAGACCCTTCTCCGAACGAGAAGCGGACCTCGACGAAGAACTCGCCTCGTTCGCCGAGGAGTACGACCGCGAGTACGAGATACGGACGTTGACGCAACCGACAGGCATTGCCACGGAACCGCAGTTCGACTACCTGATCGTCTCGCCGGAGACGGTCGACGTCGCCGAGCGGATAAACGAGATACGGGAAGAATCTGGCAACGCTCCGCTTACCATCGAAGTCGTCGAGTACGCCCGCGCCGAGGACGGCGACATCATCTCGAGTACCCGCATCGTCCGCGGCGAGATAGACGAACACGGGACCCTCACGCCGGACCGTGAGGGCCGCGAACGACAGGATAGCTGACTCTATCGACTTCGCACCCTCGGTGATGATTGAACCGATCCCGATGTCGACGCGGTCGTGTACGGGACGGCGTCAGCGTTCCGTCCGAACTCGTCGAATCGACGAGGCTGCGTACGACGCCGCTTTCGGCAGCCGTCGCTTAGACCCCGAATAGTCCCGGGCCGATAGCGTTCGGGATTCTGTCCGACAGTATCCGCCCGGTATCTACCAGCCCGGGGGTTCGAGTCCGGCGTTTTCCAGTACGTCTTTCCACCGCTGCTGGATACTCAGCCGCGAAACGTCGGCCGCATCCGCGACTGCCCCCTGGGACCGCTCCTCGCCTGCGATCAACGATCCGGCGTAGAGACTCGCCGCGAGAGACGTTCGTTTGGACCCGTCTTCGGTCTGGATGGCCGTGAGAAACAGGTCTGTCGCCGTCGACCGCGCCTCGGATCCGAGATCGAGGCGGTCAGCCGCGGCGTGGAGCACTTCAATCCACTCCTCGTTATCGACTCTGTCACGGGCCCGATACATGAGCGGTGGTTGTGGTCCGGCGAACTTAAGCGCGCGGTCGGAACGACAGGTATTTTTTGCAGACACGGGTACGTGGGGACGAGCGCGGGTAGCCAAGCCAGGAAACGGCGCAGCGCTTAGGACGCTGTCCCGTAGGGGTCCGCCGGTTCAAATCCGGTCCCGCGCATACAATAATCCGGAGCTTCCTTGCGGTTTTCTGCCTGTCAAAGCAACTATGTCAGGCAACCCAACGAAAGGCTGTGACGATGAATTAGAGGCGGATTCGGGTACCGGACGCCCAATCAAACTTGTCCCTCCCCGATGGGCGAAACCCCCGATCACCGTCTGGTGATTTCCTCTCAGACGTCCGAACAGTATTGAACGTGGCACTCCAACTACGTCTGTGAGAAACAATGCTTCATTGTGAATGCGGGTGGGCTTGGGAATGGGAAGATGATCCGGTTCCTTACTGTCCCTTCTGTGGCAAGTTAGGGGGAGCAGGACCGGGGGCGCCAAAAGAAGCCAAGGAAGCGATTGAGAACGCAGAGAAAGAACGGAACTAATCAATTGAGTCTTCCTGCACTTGACGAGGATTCATCGTTTTCCATTCAGTTCCCTCTCGAATCTCGCCAAGCAGACCTGAATCGCCCTCAGTCAATACCGGGTCAAAACACCGCGTCGCGGCAGTCCAGTCGTGAACGAGGGGGACTCGCGAGCGGCCGAGACAGTCAGCTAGCGTAGGCGGTTGCAACTTCGCTTAACTCGGCGAGAGTGAGCGCGCCACTCGCGTACTGGGTAGCCGCCTGCGAGAGTTCACCGAGATCGATTTCCCCGTCGTTATCCGCGTCGTATTCACCCGATACGCCGTCCAAGGGGCTTCCTTCCACGACGACGATATCGTCACTCCCCAGAGAGACCTCACTGTCGCTTGTCACCGATCCCGAGACCGAGTAGGTCGTTCCCGGATCGACGTTCTCGCCCGCTTCGACCGTGTACTCAGTTACAACTGTCTGGCCCGGGTTTACTCCGCCAACGGCGACGAGCGCACCCGTGGGATCGGCAACCTCGACGACCGGGGACCGCGACTCCCCGTCAACAGTAACGGATTCGATCGACGCGGCCGCGACCTCCGGAGAGAACGATTCGCTGACGGTCAGATCGTCACTCTGTGCGGTGGCTTCCACGGTGACCGTCGTCTCACCCCCGGGTGCTATCTGCGTGGATTCGAGATGGCGTTCGGCAGACGAGTCACCACCCTCGACCGTCGCCGTTTCTGATGCGGTGTCCGTCGCGCCGTCGTCATCAGTGACTGTCACTACTGCGGTGTAGGTCCCCGCCTCGGAGTACGTATGGGTAGCTGTCGGGCTGGACGTCTGTACATCTGCCTGCCCGTCGCCATCGAAGTCCCAGGTGTAACTCGCGATCTCGCCGTCGGAATCGGCGGACGCCGAGGCGTCGAACGTCACCTCTTGACCGGGGACAGGGTCCGCTGTCGACCACGTGATCGACGCTGCTGGCGGCTCGTTCTCTCCGGGGTCTGACCCAGAGGAAACGACGAAGTTCGCCTCAGTCGTCCGTTCGGACTCGACACTGACTGCCGCCGTCTGGTCTGTGTTTCCGTCGCTCTCGGCGACAACCGTGTACTCGCCCGGAGCGATCAGGACTGTGTAGTCTCCCTCTGCGTCTGTCGTCGTCTCTGCGACGACCAGTCCGGACGTGTCTTTGACAGACACCACCGCTCCCGAAATCGAGTCGTTCTCGCCGTCGAATACGGTGCCGGTGATGGTACCGGGACGGTCAGGAACGTCGAGAACAAAGTCCGCAGTGGTCGTCTTCGCAGAGTACACAGTGACCGAATTTCGTTCCTCGGTTCCATCGCTCTCGGCGTATACAGTGTACTCGCCCGGAGCGACCTCGACGGTGTACTCGCCTGAAGCAGACGTCGACGCAGACGCGACGACCGATCCGGAGTCGTTTTCGACAGTCACCGACGCCCCCGAAATCGCGTTGTTCTCCTCGTCGACCACCGCGCCCGTGATAGACCCGGATTCGGTCACAGGACGAACGACGATATCTGCTCCCGTCGTCTGGTCTGACTCGACGGTGACCGATGTTCGCCCCTCCGTTCCGTCGCCTTCAGCGTACACAGTGTACTCGCCCGGAGCGACCTCGACGGTGTACTCGCCTGAAGCAGACGTCGACTCAGACGCGACGACCGATCCGGAGTCGTCTTCGACAGTTACCGAGGCCCCCGAAACCGGGTCGTTGTCCTCGTTCGTTACAGTCCCCGTTGCGTATCCCGGTGACGCGGTCACGAGGACAATGTCCGCCGAAATCGTCGACCCTGACTCGACGGTGACCGAGGTTCGTCCCTCGGTTCCGTCGTTCTGGGCGACGACCGTGTACTCGCCCGGAGCGACCTCGATGGTGTACTCGCCCGAAGCAGACGTCGACTCAGACGCGACGACCGATCCGGAGTCGTCTTCGACAGTTACCGAGGCCCCCGAGATCGCGTTGTTCTCCTCGTCGACTACCTGTCCCGAGATATACCCCGGAGAGCCGGACGATCCGACCGCGGCGTCGATGGACTCGTGGCCACCGTCAGTCGCACGTACGGGCATCGAACCGAGAGCGGTGCCGGCAACGACAACGCTTGTGACCACTACGATACCGAGAGCCAACGCGAGGAGTTTCGACTTCTTATACATAATTTGGTGTAACTGTTAGTGGTGGTTCAGTTCTATTTCTCACCGAGAGGGACCGCGCTGGAATGACAATATTTTGTACTCTCCGTGGATATTATGTTAAATTCCTGTCCCAAAATCGTTTCGCAACTCGTTGTTCACGGGGAGTATCCGGTGCGAACGATCCGCGGGACACAGTCCAGCCACGAGAACTCGACTCGACGAAACGGGTCCAAGACACGACCGGGAAAACGTCACGAGCGTTCCGACGCCGCAGAGAGCGGCCTCGTCACACACAAACAGGGTAGAAACCGCCGCTAGTTCGGATTCACGAACGAGGCAAGCACCATTTCGGATCCGGAATCGCCCTCCCAGACGAGTTCGACGTAACCGCCGGATTCGACCTCGACCTCGATGGAACTCCCCGCGGTGATCCGGCCGTCACTGGATCCTTGCCACTCCGACGTGCTGCGGATGTCGCCTTCGATCGACAGGTTGTCAGCGTCGACGTGGTCTCCTCCATGGTGCGTGATAGTGACCAGTCCGCCGTTCGATGTCTCCTCCCAATCGGCCTCCCACGACACCATCGGGGTTTCCGACTGTCTGCTACTGCTGGCCGAACCGGACATGCTGGTGGCCCCCGTCATCCCCGAATAGTTCTCCCAGAACGCCGCGGCGTCCAGAGTCATCGAGATAGTAAGCGTCCGTTCACCGCCGGTGACGGATACGTCCTCTATGTTCTCGAAGGCTCGCGGCGATTGATTGCGGGCCTCGTCCACGAGGTCCTGTGCGGTGTCTACGGGAACCTCCGTCTCCTCGTCGTAGGCGAGAATGATCTCGTTGTCGGTCGTTTCGCCGTCGAGGGTACCCGACATACCGGCGCCGTAGAGTCCCTCAACCAGTGTCCGGGCGCGCGGGTCCGAGATTTGGTCGCGGACGGGCGATCCGAGGTCGAATTGGCCGCCCATCACGACTGTCGCTTCGCCTAGCTTGTCGATGAGGAGTTCGGCGTACTCGCTCTGGTCGTAGTACCGGTCCGCGTTGCCCTTATTGGCATCTATCATCTTCTCGACAGCGTCGCGGCCGGTCACGTCGGCGTCCTCTATCATCCCGACGACGACGTGCTCGCTGTCGAGGGCGAAAGCGACGGTCATGTCGCTGTACTGGTTGCCATCGTCGCCGTAGTACAGCTCGTACCCCTCGTAGGAGCCGGTCTGATATTCCGCGTCGCTGTCACTTTCCTCCTCTATCTGGGTCTGGATCGAGTCGACATCGAACGACCCTTCGACGACGAACGACGCCCCGGCGGATGCGTCGTCGCGCTCGACGTTGAGCGTGCTACCGCCGACGGCGGTCAACTCTGCGATCTCGGTTAGGTCGACGCCCTCTATCTGCTCGTTTGCCTGTTCCAGACCCTCGAACGGGTCCTGCGGGAGTTCGTCGCGCTGTTCCATGACGCTTTCCACGTCGTAGGACGCGAACCCCCGCGTGTCGATCCCGAGCAGGTCCTTGGGGTCGTACAGCCAGGACGCGTATTCGGGCTGACCGCCAGCCTGCGTGAGACTATCGTCGTCCTCCAGGATACCGGTGCAACCGGCGAGACCCAAGAGGGCGGACACTCCGCTTGCGCGTAGGAACGTGCGTCGTGAGTGAACCATAGATGTCATTTTACTTCGGAGTAGTATAAATGTATGCAACCAGAACAGAGACGGTGAGAAGAGAGGTCGACCGGCGGTAGACCGCTCAATGCATCCCGTCGGAAGGTCCGAGAGCAGCGGATCATTGTCGGCAGGGAAAACGAACCGGAGACTTTTCTTGTTTCGACCCCAATTGCAGCCGAATGAAGCGTCGACAGTATCTCGCCGCCGGCCTGTCGGTCCCCCTCCTCGCCGGTTGTTTAGACGGTCAGACCGACGACGGCGACACGACGAACGCGGAACCGACGGACAGTACCACGTCGACCGAACCCGGGTCGCCCGACTCCGACGGCATCTACGTGCAACCGTTCGTCGAGAACATGCTCACGGCCGGGACGACGGCGAGCGGGGAGTACGAGTTCGGTGTGTTTTACACCTTCCCGCACCAGTTCTGGACGGTGACCGGGACGGAGCGGTCCGAGCAACCGCGTAGCGACGACCATTCGCTCCACCTGATGGCGAGCGTCTGGGACTCAGAGACGGAGACAGTCCTGCCCAACACCGGCCTCTCGGTCGAGATCACTCGGGACGGCGACCTCGTCTCCGAGGAGGTCATCTATCCGATGTTCTCCCAGCGGATGGGCTTTCACTACGGCGCGAACTTCAAGCTGGGCGACAACGGAACGTACTCGGTGACAGTGAGTATCGGCGGAACTGATCTCCGCCGAACGGGGTCGTTCGAGGGCCGGTTCGAGGACCCTGCGAGCGCGACAGTCGATTTCGATTTCACGAAGGAACAGCGGGATAAGTTGACCACGCAGGACATCGATGCCGGCGGTGATCCCGGCGCGGTCGAACCGATGGACATGGGGATGCTTCCGATCGGTCGGGCGAAGGACCCGGCCGACCTGCCGGGGACGGTACTCGGATCGACCACAGCCGACGGGATCACGTACGTCGTCACGAGTATCGGCGACGAGCGGTTCGGCGACGGAACGTACGTCGCAGTCTCCGCCCGGACGCGGTACAACGCCCTTCTGGTGCCGGCGATGGGGCTGTCCGGAACGATCACTCGGGACGGCGAAACGGTGTACAACGGGGCGTTCGAACGGACGCTCGACCCCGAACTGGATTACCACTACGGAGCGCTCGTCGACGGCGTCGAAACGGGCGACGAACTCTCGCTGTCCGTCGACGTGCCGCCGCAGGTTGCCCGCCACCAGGGGTACGAAACGGCGTTTCTGGACACGCCGACAGTGGACATGACATTATGAACGGCCGACGGTCAGCAGTTGTCGTGGTCGCACTCATGCTGGTCGTCGCGCCGCTTCTTGGGATCGGTTCCGCGCCGGCCGACGCGCACGGAAACCACGTCACAGCGGGGTCGCAGGTGGCCGCGGACGGAACAGTCGTCGTCGAGGAACTGTTCATCCTCGAAAACGGCTACCTCGTCATCCACGAGAGCGACGACGGCGACCCCGGAAAGATACTCGGACACGTGGCGATCGAATCAGGCTACCACCGGGGCGTCTCCGTTTCGCTAGACGAGTCGTGGTGGGACACCGCCGCGGACAACGAATCTCTCGTAGCCGTACTCCACCGGGATGCAGAAGGCGGCGACGAGTTCGACCCGGACGCCGACACGCCGGTGTCCGCGTTCGGAAGCCTCGCCGGGGCGGAGTTCGACGTTCGGGAGGGTGATAAGCCGGTCAGTGTCGTCGCAACCTCGTTCGAAGGACACGCCGTCGAGGACTCGGTGACGGTCCCGCGCGTCCAACTCGCCGACGACGGATATCTCGTCGTCAGGGCGAACGAGGAGGGCGAACCGGGTGAGGTAATCGGCCGGGAGCGACTCGAAGGCGGGACGCACGAGAACACAACCGTTCCGGTCGACCGGGAGATGCTCACCGGCAATGATTCGACAGTGTATCTCTGGGTGTCGGTGTACAACGACGACGGCGACGGGGCATTCGATGCCGAACGCGACGACCCCGTCACCGTCGCCGGGTCGCCGGTACAGTCGCGGATCGTCGCGCAACTGAACGCGACCGAATCGGACATGTCCGTCGGCGTCAACACGCCGGAACCGACGACAACCGGGGCGGCCACGAGCCACGATACGACGGGAGCGTCCGATGACGCGAACGACGGCACGTCGGGCGGCGAGGAAACGGATACGCCCGCAGTCGGCGTCGTTGGAACGGTCGTCGCCGTACTGCTGGGACTGCTACTGGCGGTGAGACGGCGATGACCGTTGGAGAGCGCGGGATCCCCCTTCGAGAATCGCACCAGAACCCCCATTTGCTCGGGGACGCAAGGGGGCGACGATGACGCTGTCCCCGGACCAGTCGCGCCGCGAGTTCATGAAAGCGGCCGTCGCGATGGGAGGGGCGTCGGCCCTGTCCGCGTGTCTCGACCGCGATGACGAGTCGGGCGAGTCGGAGACGACGGCCGGACCGGTCCCCTCCGGGGTCGACGACCCCGCCGACCTCCCAGCCAGCCAGCACGGCTGGAACGACCAGTTGCCCGAAGACGAACACGGCAACGCCGTGTTACCCCGACACCACGTCTTCCTCTACCTGAACCTCGACGAGTCGGGCGAACCGAGCGAGGAGGCCCGCGAGACGGTCGCGTCCGCTCTCGCTACGCTCGACCGGGCGTACGAGCGCTCGAACGAGGGGCTCATTTACTCCGTGGCGTACTCGCCGTCGTACTTCGACCGGTTCGACGAGTCGCTCCCGGACAGCGTGAACCTGCCCGAGCCGAGACGGCTCTCGTCGTTCGAGGAACCGGAACTCGATACGCAGGACGCCCTGTTACACATGTCGAGCGACCGCGCGGACGTGGTTCTCGAAGCGGAGGAGGCGCTTCGCGGGAACGTCGAGGCCAACGGCGTCGAGATGGAAACGCCCCTGTTCGATGTCGTCACGGACGCTGACCGCCGGACGGGGTTCATCGGCGACGGCATGCCGGCCGAGCGCCAGGACGTCAAGGGAATTCCGGACAGTAAGCCGGTCCCCGAGGAGTCGCCGCTGTTTATGGGGTTCAAAGCCGGCTTCGTCGGCAACCAGGCGACCGAGGAGTACGTGAGCATCGACGAGGGACCCTTTGCCGAGGGGACGACGAAACACCTGGCCACGATCCGCCAGCGGCTCAGCGACTGGTACGTCGAGAACGATTTCGAGGAACGCACTCAGAAGATGTTCAGTCCGCTCCACTCGGAGGAAGGGTTGGTCGAGTCGACCGGACACGAACTGGGAGACCACAGCGGAGTCACGCCCGAGACGACCGAGGCGATGCCGGACCACGCCCGCGAGTTCGGCCGGGTCGGGCACGCACAGAAGATGGCCCGTGCGAACCGTGACGACGACGGAAATCCCCTGTTGCTCCGCCGCCACGTCGAATCGACTGACAACGACGAAGTGAGCCTTCACTTCCCGTCGCTTCAGCAAGATATCGCCCAGTTCGAACGGGTCCGTCAGGCCATGAACGGAACCGACGTCGACAGCCCCTCGGTTCGTCAGCGAGTGAACAACGGGATCCTAGAGTACATCTTCGTGAAACATCGCGGGAACTTCCTGGTTCCGCCGCGCCGACACCGCGCGCTCCCGAGGCCTCGACCGGAGTAACCGGCGAGACTGCCTTCGCGGGTCAGTTTCGACCGAACTACGAGCAGAAGATTAAACAGATATGATCCGACAAGAAACCGTATGAGACGACGAACGTTTCTCGCGAGCGCGGCGTTTACCGCCAGCCTCGCGGGTTGTCTCGGGACGGACGACGATACGTCAACCGGCGATACGTCGACCGACGATACGAACACCGAGACGACCGCATCGACAGAGAGAAACGGCGAGTACGAAACGAACGGTGACTTCCCGCCCGATGAGGACCCTGCAGATGGCTATCCGCCGGAGTTCGACGACGTACCGAACGAACGGTCCATCGACACCGATGCCTTCGAGACGAACACGCAAAACGGCGTGGACGTACCGCTCGCGCCCATCGATGTCGTCAACTACTGGTACCGGCGCGGCGAAGCGCGGATCGCCGACGCCCGCGGCGAACAGCAGTTCGACACCTCCCACGTGTACGGTGCGGCGCTGTCACCGGCGTGGAACCAGGACGATTCCGACCCGGTGCGTGACTGGCCCGAAAGCGACCGGATCGTCTGTTACTGCGGGTGTCCGCATCACCTGTCTTCCGTCCGCGCCGCGTCGCTCATCGACGCTGGCTACGAGGAGGTGTACGTCATCGACGAAGGGTTCTGGGAGTGGCACGAACGCGACTACGCGATGGCGGGGAACGACCTCTCCGAGACGCCGTTCGGATATGCCGTGCGGGGGCGAACCGACGCCCGGTACGGCGGCGAGGACATCTGGGCCCGCCACGAGCCGTCCGGACAGCGCGAGGCGACGAGCATCGATTCCGACGGCCGCTTTAGCGTCACGCTCCGGTTTATCGATGTCGACCTGAGCGACCCCATCGTCGTCGAAACACCGGGATACGTCGTGGAAGCGCCGTTACGACAGCTCGCTGATAAGACTGTCACCGCCGATATGGCCTGACAGATGTCGGGAGAACGGCGTCTGACGGGCGGATGACGCGACGCAAACCTTTTTCGTGGAGGGTGAGTTGAATCAAGCAATGCCGGAGGCAAGCGAGTTGTTCGCGGAGTTGTTGCCGGACGTCGACGCCGTCGTGCTGTTCTCGCCCAGCGGCTCGTACTACGAAGACGTGATTGCCGACGCGCAAGTGCCGGTGCTTGTCGTGTCCGACGAGAACGCCGTCGGTGCCGAGGAGTTCGTCGAACTCCCGCTTGAGTTCGACGACGTGGCAGACCGGATACGGTTCGGCATCGAGGGAGCGCTCGAACAGGGGTTGGTCGAGGACGGCGACGTGGTCGCCTGCGCGGTAACCATGTTCAGCGACGAGATAGATACGGTCACACGCGTCCGCGTCGACGAGACCATGGAGTCGGGGATTTACAACCTGTTTTCGGACTCCCGGGCCGAGGCGAGCGTCATTCGCGCCGTGCTGGAACTGGCTATCGAACTGGGGAAGAAAGGCCAGAAAGGCAAACCGGTCGGCGCGCTGTTTGTCGTCGGCGACGCGGGGAAGGTGATGAACAAATCCCGCCCCCTGTCGTACAACCCGTTCGAGAAGTCTCACGTCCACGTCGGCGACCCCATCGTGAACGTGATGCTCAAGGAGTTCTCGCGGCTCGACGGGGCGTTCGTCATCAGCGACTCCGGGAAGATAGTGTCGGCGTATCGCTATCTCGAACCCTCCGCGGAGGGGGTCGACATCCCGAAAGGCCTCGGCGCGCGCCACATGGCCGGCGGTGCCGTCACCCGTGACACGAACGCGACCGCTATCGTCCTGAGCGAGAGCGACGGGCTCGTTCGCGCGTTCAAAGGAGGCGAACTAGTGCTCGAACTCGATCCGGAGGACTACTGATGGTCGAGTGGCGAATGGTCGCCGACCAGCCGGCGGCGCTGGCGGCCGCGGTACTCGCTGTCGGTATCCTACTCGGGTATCTGGTCGGGAAACTCAACAAGCGCCTGCTCACCGCCGCGGGCGTCCCGGGTGCGATCGAGGGAACGCCGTTCGAGCGGACCGCCCAGAGTCTCGGAACGTCGACGGTCACTATCGTCGCGCGACTGAGTTCCTGGTTCGTTTACGGCGTCGCCGTCCTGACGGCCATCCACATCGCGCGGCTTGTCAACGCACAGACGTTCTGGCTACGCGTTACCTCCTTCGTCCCGCAGTTGTTCATCGCGGCGCTCGTGTTGATCGTCGGGTTCGTCGTCGCCGACAAGGCGGAACTGATCATCAGCGAGCGGCTCCGGGGCGTCAAGCTCCCCGAAGTGTCGATCCTGCCGAAAGTTGTCAAGTACAGCGTCCTCTACATCGCCTCGCTGGTCGCGCTCGGCCAGATCGGGGTCAACACCGACGCGCTCATCGTCCTGCTCGCAGTGTACGTGTTCGGCCTGGTCTTTCTCGGCGGTCTCGCGTTCAAGGACTTCCTCGCTTCCGGGGCGGCGGGCGTCTATCTGCTACTGAACGAACCGTACGGCATCGGCGACAACGTTCGGATCGGCAAGCACGAGGGAATCGTCCAAGAGGTCGACGTGTTCGTCACCCATATCGAGAACGACGAGGAGGAGTTCATCGTCCCGAACAGTCGCGTGCTGGAGGAAGGTATCGTCCGGATGCGGAACTAATCGTCGCCCAACTGGTCGCCGTTCATCGGCCGCGCCGGCACCCCAGCCACCGTCTCGCCCGGCGGTACGTCTTCGGTGACAAGCGAGTTAGCTGCGACGCTTGCACCCTCGCCGACCCGGACGCCCGGGAGGAGGATCGCGCCGGCCCCGATCATCGCCCGTTCGCCGACGACGACCTCGCCCGTGCGGTACTCGTCTTGCAGGAACTCGTGACAGAGGACGGTGACGTCGTAGCCGACGATAGCGTGGTCGCGGACGGTGATCAGTTCGGGCCAGAACACGTCCGGAGTCGACTCCAGTCCCCACGAGACGCCTTCGCCGACGGTGACGCCGATCCGACGGAGCAGCCAGTTCTTCAGCCGGAGACTCGGCGACACCCGGCAGATCCAGATCACGACGTAGTTCAGCGCGACCCGCAGGAACGGTTTCGCCTCGGGCCAGTGCTGGAGGGAGTTCAAGGGGCCGGGTGTCGCGTGTGCGGTGACGCGGTCGTGGCGGGTCGCGGTCCCCTGAGACTCCGCCGGCGTCTCGGTGTCGTCGTCGGTCACGGCTCGGCGTTCGTCCCGGCGGGATATAAACGCACCTGGGGCGGTCCGCAGGGCGGCTTACGCCCCGCGGAGGTCGTTCACGTGGTCGATGCGCTTCTGAACGAGGTCGGCCGTGCCGATGTCGTGGCGGATCCGCAGGCCCTCCTCGCCGGCGACGGCGAGCGCGTCCTCCGCTATCTCCTCCGCGTCGGCGATGGTGTCGCCGACGCCGACGACGGCGAACGACCGGGACGTCGTGGTGTAGATCCCGTCATCACGTGCATCCACTGAAGCGTAGTACAGCAACGCCTCCCCCGCGCTCTCTTCGTCGACCCGGACTTTCGCACCGGATTTCGGGTCCGTCGGGTACCCCTCGGGGACGGCGTACTTGCAGACCGTCGCCTTTTCGGCGAAATCGAGGTCTGGCAGGGACTCGTCGTCGCGCGCGGCGGTCAGCACGTCGAGGAAGTCGGTTTCGAGGACCGGTAGCGTGTTCATCGCCTCGGGGTCGCCGAATCGGGCGTTGAACTCGACGACGCGCGGCCCGTCCGCGCCGAGCATGAACTGGCCGTAGAGGACGCCGCGGTAGCCGTCCAGCGCGTCGACGGTCGCCTCGATGATCCGAACTGCCTCGCGGTAATCGGCCTCGTTCATGAACGGGAGTTGCGGGATCGAGTCGCTGTAACTCCCCATACCGCCGGTGTTCGGCCCCTCGTCGCCCTCGTAGGCGCGCTTGTGGTCCTGCACGGCGGGCGTGGTACGTACCTCGCCGTTCGCGACGAACGCCTGCAGGGTGAACTCCTCGCCGACGAGACGCTCTTCGAGGACGAACTCCTCGTACTCGCTCTCGCGGACGTACTCCATCGCTTCGGCCTTCGTGATCTGGTCGCCCGTGACGCGGACGCCCTTCCCGCCCGTCAGTCCGGTGGGCTTGACCGCGAGGTGGCCGTCGTACTCGTCGATGTACGCCGCCGCGTCCTCGGGGTCGTCGAACGTGGCGAAATCCGGACAGCCGGGGATATCGTGTTCGGCCATGAACTCCCGCTGGAACTGCTTGTCCGTCTCGATGCGTGCCTCGGCCCGTTTCGGGCCGAACGCGTACACGCCGACGTCTTCGAGGGCGTCGACGACGCCCGCGGCGAGCGGCGTCTCCGGGCCGATAACCGCGAGCGTCGCGTCGACCGACTCCGCGTAGTCGGCCACCGCGTCGACGTTCGTCGTGTCCAGGCTCTCGAACCCGTCGGCGATGCGCGTGATGCCGGGGTTGCGGTTGCCCGCGCAGGCGTACAGGTCGCAATCCGACTCCGACAGCGAGCGAGCAATAGCGTGTTCGCGGCCGCCGCCGCCGACCAGCAGGACAGTCTCCGTCATAGACGTTGGTGGTGAGCACGGAGGTGTAAAGTTTTCTTTTCGCGCAGGGGGTATAATGCATGTCCGTGGATATAACGCGGGATTTGCCGACGCCGCCGATACGCGGCAGTCGTACCGACGACTTGGGGTTTACGAGTCTCCGGACACTACGTCCGGCCATGAGCGCACCGACGGACCGCAACCGCCTCGACGAGGAGGAGAGCCCGTACTTGCGCCAGCACGCGGACAACCCCGTGAACTGGCAGCCCTGGGACGAACAGGCTCTGGAAGCGGCGAAAGAGCGAGACGTTCCGATCTTCCTCTCGGTCGGCTACTCCGCCTGCCACTGGTGTCACGTGATGGAGGAGGAGAGCTTCGAGGACGGAGAGATAGCCGACATGCTCAACGAGGACTTCGTCCCGATAAAGGTCGACCGCGAGGAGCGGCCCGACCTGGACAGCATCTACCAGACTGTCTGCCAACTCGTCAGCGGGCGCGGCGGGTGGCCGCTCTCCGTCTGGCTGACGCCGGAGGGAAAGCCGTTCTACGTCGGGACGTACTTCCCGAGAGAGGAAAAGCGCGGGATGCCCGGGTTCGGCGACCTGCTGGATAACATCGCGAACTCCTGGGAGACGGACCGCGAGGAGATGGAAAACCGGGCACAGCAGTGGACCGATGCGGCGACGGACCGACTGGAGGAGACGCCGGGTGCGGGCGGGGCTGCGCCGGGGAGCGAGATACTAGAGACGGCCGCCGACGCCGTGCTCCGCAACGCCGACCGCGAACACGGTGGATTCGGCTCCGGAGGACCGAAGTTCCCGCAGCCACAGCGCATCGACCTCCTCCTGCGGGCGCACGCCCGGACCGGTCGAGACACGTATCGAGAGGTCGTCGAGGAGACGCTCGACGCGATGGCGGACGGGGGCGTGTACGACCACGTCGGCGGCGGGTTTCACCGCTACGCGACGGACGCCGACTGGACAGTGCCTCACTTCGAGAAGATGCTGTACGACAACGCGGAGCTCCCGCGGGCGTATCTCGCCGGCTACCAGGTGACCGGAGAGGAGCGGTACGCCGAGGTAGCCCGCGAGACGTTCGCGTTCGTGGAACGGGAGCTCACCCACCCGGAAGGTGGGTTCTTCAGCACGCTCGACGCCCAGAGTGCCGTCCCCCAGAGTCGGGTTCCGGACGCCGACGAACGCGACGACGAACCGGGCGACGAGGAGGGCGCGTTCTACGTCTGGACGCCGGCGGAAGTCCGGGCCGTCCTCGACGAGCAGATGGCGGACCTGATCTGCGACCGCTACGGGATCACGCCGTCGGGCAATTTCGAGGGGGGAACAACGGTGCTGACGATCAGCGAGAGCGTCGAGAGCCTCGCCGACGAGTACGACCTCGACCCAGACGCCGTGGAGAAGCAACTCGACGCGGGAACCGACGAACTGTTTCGGGCCCGCGCCGACCGGCCGCGCCCCCGCCGTGACGAGAAGGTGCTGGCGGGGTGGAACGGCCTGATGATCGCCGCGCTCGCCGAAGGCGGCATCGTGCTGGACGAGGCGTACGCGACGCTCGCCGAGGACGCGCTGTCGTTCGTCCGCCAGCATCTCTGGGACGAGGAGACGGGGCGGCTGAGCCGTCGGTACAAGGACGTCTCCGAGTCCGCGGACTCGGAGGCTCGGGAGACGGAGTCTCCCGGTGGGGACGTCAAAGGCGACGGCTACCTGGAGGATTACGCTTTCCTCGGCCGCGGCGCGTTCGTCCTGTACGAGGCGACCGGCGACGTGCAGTATCTCCGGTTCGCGCTCGACCTTGCCCGAGCGATCGAGGCGGAGTTCTGGGACGGGGACGCGGAGACGCTGTACTACACGCCGGAGAGCGGCGAGGAACTGGTCACGCGCCCGCAGGAACTCCGCGACCAGTCGACGCCTTCGAGCGTCGGCGTGGCGCTCGACCTCCTGCTCTCGCTCGACCACTTCGTCCCGCACGGCGACTTCGCGGAGATAGCCGAGGCGGTCGTCGGCACGCACGGCGACCGGATACGGTCGAGTCCGGTCGAGTACTCCTCGCTGGCGATGGCCGCCGACCGCGTGGAGGCGGGCGGCCTCGAACTCACGGTCGTCGCCGACGACGTGCCCGAGTCCTGGCGCGCCCGGTTCGCCGGCGAGTACCTCCCGAACCGGATCCTGTCTCGCCGCCCGCCGACCGAGGACGGCCTCGCAGAGTGGTTGGACGAGTTAGACCTCGACGACGCGCCGCCGATCTGGGCGAACCGCACTGAGGACGGCGGACAGGCGACGCTGTACGTCTGCCGCTCGTTCACCTGTTCGCCGCCCCAGACCGACGTGGACGCGGCGATGGAGTGGGCGGAGGATCTCGCGCCGGGAACGGCGGATACAGGCGACGGAGACGGAGTGTAGAGCGAACGGTAGGTCGGTTCGGGCCCCGAAGGCGGGTGGGAGGCAACTGTTTTGGGATGTCGCTTACGGGCGTCAATCCCCTTCCGTTCGGTATGGAGACACCAGCAGCACTCGAAGAAGTAGCCGGGGAACGGGACGCCGTCGAGATCGGCAAACGTGAGTACGACGACGAGAGCGTCGTCGTCGTTGATTTTGGACCGACGGGTGACAAACCGGTAGTCGACATCGTCGACGGCACGGCCATCGTCGTCGTGGACGGGAGCCAGTTCGAGTTCGACGTACCGGACGACGCTTCCGACGTGACCGTCAACGACGGCATCCTCACTATCACGGAAGAGAAGTAGGCACGCGGGCCAGAGAGAAGGGGTTGGATCCGGCCGACAGTGCCGGGCGGTGTAGTAGCCGGTGAAACGGTTCACACAGTGATCGCCCGATAGCAGGCGATCGAGTGTGCAATGACTTTCACTGGCTACTGTAGTTACGGCGACGTTTCGAGTTCCTCTAACTGTTCGGCGATGAACGCGGCGGCGGGGCGGTCCTCTTCTTCGACGAAACGGGCGACCTCGTCGCCATCGCGTTCGACGGCGTCATCGGTGGCCGAAGAGTTCTGACTGTCCGTCGAGTTTCGCTCGACGATGATCGTGGGGATGAGTTCGATCCCGTACTCGTCGACCAGTGGACCGACCTTCTCGCCGTCTTCGCGCTCGACGGGGTAGTGTTCGATCTGGTCGTCAGGTATCCCGGCGGCGTCCAGCGCGGCGGCGAAGTCGGGAAGTGCGGCGCGACAGTCCTTGCACCAGTCGCCGCCCCACACTTTGTACGTCAGGTCGTCGTGAGCCGCCAGTGTGTCGACGGTGTCCTCGTACGCCGTTTCGTCGAACGTCGGAGTCGGCTGCATCGTGTCGAGTTCCATACACCGCAGTTGGCGTTCCAGCGATTTAACCGCCGCGCTCCCTGCGAACCCCGGAATCCGGCAATATCATCCTATTTCTTGCGCAGATCCACCTGTCGAGAGAATCGTTACACGATTTATTGCGGTGCAAACTGTACACCACAAACGATGCAACAGCGATGTACGCTCTGTCGAAAGGTGATAGGGTCGGGGGAAGAGCGCGTCCTGTGTCACTGCGGTCGACTGCTCCACGACCGCTGTGCCGATGCGCACACGGACTGGTGTGACGTGGAGGGGAACGAGCGATGGATCGGGGCTGTCGAACTGTAGCGGCAGCGTCGAAACGTGCCCGGGTCCCGGGGACCGGCGGCGGCACGTCCTGCCGGAGTCCGGCAGTAGTTTACCGTGGAGTCCCCTAGGACTGTGCAATGAAAGAGAGCATTCTGGACGCTATCGGCTCCCCCCTCGTCCAGGTCGGATCCCCCGAGGGGGCGACCGTCGCGGCGAAGGTCGAATCGTTCAACCCGGGGGGGTCCGCCAAGGACCGGCCGGCGCTGGCGATGGTGCGGGCCGCCGAACGCGAGGGGTTGATCGAACCCGGCGACCACCTCGTCGAACCGACGAGCGGCAACACCGGTATCGGCCTCTCCCTGGTCGCCGCCGCGCGGGGCTACGACATCACTATCGTGCTGCCTGCCTCGAAATCGCCGGAGCGTCGTCGGATCATGCAGGCGTACGGCGCTGAACTCGAACTCGTCGACGGCGAGATGGAAACGGCCCGAGAGCGTGCCGACGAGTTAGTCGCCGAAACCGGCGCGGTTCAGTTGGGACAGTTCGAGAACCCGGCGAACCCCCAGTCCCATTACGAGACGACCGGCGCGGAGATACTGGAACAGGTCGAGGACCGAGATATCGACGCGTTCGTCGCAGGCGTCGGTACGGGCGGAACGCTGTCGGGTACCGGGAAACGCCTCCGCGAAGAGTTCCCGGACGTGGAGATAGTCGCCGTCGAACCCGAGAAAAACGCCGTTCTATCGACCGGCGAATCCGGAAACGACGACTACCAGGGGATGGGTCCCGGCTTCGTCAGCGAGAACCTGAATCTGAGTCTCGTCGACGACGTCGAGACGGTGCCGCTCGAAGACGCCGAGGCGGAGTGTCGCCGCCTCGCCCGCGAGGAGGGGATCCTCGTCGGCCAGTCGAGCGGCGCGACGAGCATCGCCGCAAAGCGGGTCGCGGAACGTATCGCTGAACCGGAGCGGAACTGCCCGCCCGCCCCGACCGGTGCGACGGGTCCCTCCGTCCAGTCCGACGGGGGCGAACCGCGTTCGTCGACCGGGCGGGCGGGAAGCGGGGGGTCCGCGGACTACGACGACTGCCCGCTCGTCGTCACGGTGTTTTGGGACAGCGGCGAGCGGTATCTCACGACGGGTCTGTTCGACTGAGGCTGTCCGAAGGAGACGGCGACGGACCGCCGCGTCGGTCGTCGAGCAAAGGCTACGGATCGACGCGCGGAAGATGCACCGCCTCGACCCAGAAATCTCTGACCGCCCGCACCAGCGAGACGAACTCGTCCGGGCCGCTCGGTTTCGTGAGATACGCGTTCGCCGAAAGCTCGTAGCTCCGTATGATATCTTCTTGGGCTTCAGAACTAGTCAAGACGAGTACCGGAAGCCGCGAGAGAACTGGGTCGTCTCTGATGTTTTCAAGAACTTCGAACCCGTCCATACGGCGCAGGTTCAGGTCCAGAAGGATCAGGTCCGGATACGGCGACGAATCCGTTCCCTCGCGGTCGTTCAGATACTCCAGTGCGTCGGCTCCGTCGCTGACTGCGTCAATCGTCACCTCGAAGTCAGCCGTGTCGAACGCCTCTCGCGTGAGCCGAACGTCGCCGGGGTTGTCCTCGACGAGTAGGATGTCTACCGGAGAGCTAGGATTTCGATCACTGTGAGTGTTCACTCAGTTCTGTCTTACCGCCTCGGGGACGTAAGGGTGATCGGTAAAAGGTTTGGTCGGTGGATTCGATCTATCGGTGAGAAGGGCCGTATCGGCGCTCGTACCCGTATTCTGGAGACGTTGTCGGTTGGGAGCGGACTCGGACGACGCCTGCGGGTATCGCTACGGTTGCGGGGAAGTCCGCGCGAGAAAGTCCGCGAGCGTCTCGTTGAACTGTACCGGACGCTCCCGCGGCGGCCAGTGACCACACTCCTCGAAGACGGCGAGTTCCCCGTTCGGGAGCGACCGAGCGGCCGCTTCGGACCACTCGACCGGAAGCAACGGATCCTCGCGGCCGTGGGCCACGAGCGTCGGGATCCGAACCGACGCGAAGTTCGTCTCGTGACTGGTTCGGACGCCGCTCGGAGAGAACTCGTGGCGGAGGTAAGCGACGAAATCTTCGCCGGAGTCGGGCCGGCGGATGCGGTCGCGGACGTCGTCGACGAACTCCCCGTCGACGGCGTCGGCGTCATAGACGATGTTTCGCAGCGCCGTCCGCGCCGCGGCGCGGTTAGCACCGAAGGCGAACCGACCGAACGTGTTTGCAAACGGCGCGTTCGCGAGGAAGTACGACCCGATACCGCCTGGGACGGCGTCACTGAGGCCGTAACTGTCGACCAGTGCGAGGCGGTCGACCCGGGCCGGATCGCGGACGGCAAGCGTGAGCGCCGCCGCGCCGCCCATCGAGATCCCCACCAGGGTCGCCGAGTCCAGACCGACGGCGTCGAGGAACCCGGCGAGCGTCTCGGTGTAGAACTCCGTCGTCGGAGTCACCCCGGCGTCGTCGCTCTCTCCGTACCCGGGCCAGTCCAGAGCGTACACCTGATACCTCTCGGCGAAATACGGCACGGCGTGTTTCCACGACACCGTCGCGTCGTCGACGCCGCCGCCGTGGAGGAAAACCAGCGGCGGCCCCGAGTCGCCGGCCCGCAGGTAGTGGAGACGGCGGTCGTCGACGGTGACGTACAGCGAATCGGCAGCGGGGACGTGTTCGTTGGTGATCATCGGCCGAACTCTGTCTCCGTTACGCGCACTGTGACCGTCTCGGTCACGTCGCGCAGGTCGTACTCGGGGGTCTCGCCGTCCGTCCGCGTGACGAACAGCGGTTCGACGAGTTCGCCGTCGTCGACGCCGTACAGGCGGAGATACTCGTCGGTCGCGTCGGGCGATACTCTGTCGTTGCGGAGCGCCTCCGCCAGGTCGCGAGAGAGCCACTCCGACTCGCTGACGCTCGGGTCCCTGACGAGGGCCGCGTCGGCGAAGCGGACGAGATACCAGTTGAGGTCGTTGAGCAGAGAGACGGCCGCGCCGACCGAGACGGTTTCAAGCGCGAGCGTGTTCTCGTACGGTCGGGAGAGGTCGTACGTCGCCAGCGCCTCGCGAGCGGTCTCCCTGGAGAGGAGTTCGAAGCGGAGGTCGACGCCGTCGGAACCGACGAGACAGACGCGGGTCACTGTCCGTTGATCCGCCTCGCGCAGTAATGTGAATTTCGCCTCGGCCGCAGCGTTTCGGCGACGGTTATTAAGCTTCGGCGTTGTACAGCGTTCAGATCGATGGTTGCTCCGCTTGGACACCTCGGAATGGCATTGCTGTTTGCCGTTCCGGCTTGGTTGCTCTGGGACGGGAGAGTGAGTCTCGCGTTCATCGGATTCACAGTCGCGACGGCAAATCTACCCGACCTCGACCTGTACCTACCGGTTCCGCACCACGGCGTGACACACACTATCGTGTTCGTAACCGGTGTCGCAGTGATTGTCGGCGCGATCACCGAGTACGCGCTGAAAGAGCGTCTCGACCGACTGTTCCTGAAAGAGCGAGGGTACAGCGCTTCGCCGGGTGCGCTGTTTCTGTTCGTCGCAGGCGGCCTGTTTCTCGGCGGGATGAGCCACCTCTTCGCCGACACGTTGTCCGCGCCGGACATCGCGAAACCGCTCGAACCGTTCTGGCCGTTCTTCGACAGGCCGTACTTCATCGACCTGGTCTGGTACGACTCGCCGTGGTGGAACGAAGGTCTGCTGATGCTGGCGGTACTGGTGCATCTGGCGCTCGCATACGTCGACCTGAAGGTCGATCATCCGTACGCGATCAGTCAGCAGGCGTGAGAGCGGGCGGACGCGAGGAACGCGACCGCTGCGGCGGCCGTTAGGGGTCGACGTACTCCGACGCCTCGGCGGCACGTTCCGCGCGCTCGAACAGGTCGTCTGGCTCCGCCTCGCGGAGGGGTTCGATCCGGGCGTTCGTCTCCGCCTGGTCCGGCGCGAAGCGGTTACAGCCCGCGGGTATCGTCGAGTCGCTGAACGTGCCGATCCGCCTCGCCCGTTCCGTGATCTCGTTTTTGTCGAGCGAGAGGAGCGGGCGGTGAACCGGGAGGTCCGTCGCCCGACTCGTCACGCCGAAGTTTCGGGCGGTCTGGCTCGACTTCTGTCCGAGCGCCTCGCCCGTGACGATGCCGTGGGCACCCTCGCGCTCCGCGACGCGTTCGGCGACGCGGTAGATGAACCGTCGGAACGCGAGCATCCGGCCCTGTTCGAGTTCGTCGACCAGCAGGGAGACGGTGTCGCCCGCGGGAACGCGCCGGACGCGGAAATCGAAGTTCGGCGCGCGCTCCGCGAGCGTTCTGACTGTCTCCATCGCCCGCGCCTCGTGGTCCGGGCCGCCGTAGTCGCCCAGGTCGACGTAGACGGGAACTATCGGCGCGCCGCGTTTCATCACCTCGTAGGCGGCCACCGGCGAGTCGATGCCGCCGCTGACGAGTGCGACGACCGGGGCCTGACTGCCGAGCGGCAGTCCGCCCGGCCCCGCCCGCTTTTCCAGAAAGACGAACGCGTCGCCCTCCTTGCGGCACTCGACGAAGAAGGTGAGGTCAGGGTCGTCGAGGTCGACCTCGGGCGCGAACTCGTCCTCGACCGACTCCCAGACCGCCTGGCCGCCGAACTCCTCGACGTCCTTGCTGGTGAACGGAAGTGAATCGCCCGCCCTGCGTGCGTCGACGGCGAACGTTCCCCCGTCGTAGTGCTCCCGTGCGGCGCGAGCCAGCGCGTCCTCGATGGCCGCCCGCTCGGCCGACACGACGAGCGCGGGGCTGGCGGAGACGACGCCGAACGCGTCGCTGACGGCGTCGGTCGCCGCCTCGACCTGGGATTCGGTGGTGTGAACGAGCGGACGCGTCCATCGGTGTTCGACCTCGGCGGCGATGTCGCGGTCTGACAGCAACGCCTCGACGTTCTCCACGAGGCGTCCCGCCATGTCGCGCTGGACGCTACCGCTCTTCTGGTTGATGTCGCCGTACCGCACGACGACGGTGTCCGCTCCCGGAGGTTTCATATCGACCAGTTGACCGCGGGGAGATAAACAGCCTTCGGGCGACGGGCGCACCCGCCATCTACGGTCATAAGGGCTATTGTCCCTCATTTCGGTAGTTCGCCGACACGGGATCGGCGAATACCGGGACACAGTTACAACAGTCCCTCTCAGAAGGTAGAGAGTTCGCCGTCGATCACTCGTTCGGTGATGTCGGTGACGTTCGCGAGTTTCTCCTCGACGATAGCGGCGACGTCGTCCTCGATGTCCTCGACGGAGATGCCCTCCTCAGTGACGACCTGGGCGTCGGCGACGTGGGGGCGGTCGATGGGACGGCCGATCTGGCTGAGCAGTCGCACTCGCAGGTCGCGGATGCCGTCCACTTCTGCGACGACGCTCTCGGCGATGTCCGTCGACAGCAGGTTGTATATCTTTCCGATGTGGTTGACGGGGTTCTTGCCGCTCGTCGCCTCCATGCTCATCGAGCGGTTCGGCGTGATGAGCCCGTTCGCGCGGTTCCCGCGGCCGACGGAGCCGTCGTCGCCCTGTTCGGCCGAGGTGCCGGTGACGGTGAGGTAGATAGAGCCGTCCTCGTAGTCGTCGGCGGTGTTTACGTGGACCGTCACGTCGCGGTCGGTGTAGTCCGCCGCGAGACGCTGAACGTGCTCGCGGATGGCGTTGACGGTAGCGTCGTACTCGTCGAGATCAGCAACGTACTCGTCGACGATGGCCGCGGCGACGGTCACGTCGATGTGGTCGCCCTCGCGTTTGCCCATGATCTTCACGTCCGGGCCGACCTCGGGGTTCTCGTCGGCGTACTCGCCGGTGAGGCTGCGTTCGGCCTCGCGGACGATCTGCTCCGTCTCGGTCAGGGGCGCGTGGCCGACGCCGAAGGAGGTGTCGTTGGCCATCGGGACCGTCTGTCCCTCCTCGCCGAACACTTCCTGGAGGTCGCCGCTCCCCTCGCCGAGTTTCACGTCGACGACGATGTCCGTTCCGACGTCGAGTTCGGGGATGTTCTCGTTCAGGTAGTCGCGTGCGGCCTCTAGCGCGATGGTTTCGGCCGGGATCCGCACATCACCGTACTCTTTCGTCGCACGACCGACGATGAGCAGGTAGATAGGCTCGATCACTTCGCCGCCGCCGAACGCCGGCGCGGCGTTGCCGGCGACTAGCTGTGTCTCGTCCGTGTTGTAGTGTAACACCTTCCCAACGCGGTCGAGATACGCCTGGGCGAGGGCGC
Organism: Halostella sp. PRR32; assembly: GCF_034808085.1. Taxonomy (NCBI): domain Archaea; kingdom Methanobacteriati; phylum Methanobacteriota; class Halobacteria; order Halobacteriales; family Natronoarchaeaceae; genus Halostella; species Halostella sp. PRR32. The sequence continues at coordinate 400,895 of NZ_JAXHGL010000001.1, read as the reverse complement.
TAGAGACGCTCTCCGCGACGCCGTCACAGATCGAATCGGGGTGGCCGATACCTTTCCGCTCGACGATTTCAACCTCCTGGTCCTCGATTGCGAGTCGCTCGATGGACTCGACGGTGATGTTCCGCTCGGTCATTGCACCAAATTTCACTGTCGGCTGTTCTATAACTTGCGGAAACCTACGACTCACCGGTAATGTTCATCAGTTATCCCCCGCGTTCGGCTCTTCGAGCAGCAGTCCCAGATACGACGTTCGTATCTGCGTCTCGGGGTCGAGTCCGAGTCGCCGAAGTACGTCGTACGCGCCCTCCCTGGCCGTCTCGACGCCCGCCTCGTCCGTTTCGGTCTCGACCTCCACGAACTCGCCGAGACCGTCGACCGCGTCGAGCGTAACGGCGTAGCCGTCGACGGTGTATCGGTCTCGGCCCTTGCTGACCGTCGCGGCCGGGTCGAAACCGAGGCCGTCGAGGATAGCAGCCATCGTCTCGCCGTCGTCGACTCCGGTCTCGAACTCCTCGCGCGTCTTGGACGCTCTGTCGACGAGCGGTCCCTTGTAGGTGACGCGCGCGGTCTCGGCCTCGGCCTCGGGCGACCGTTCGCGGCGGATACGAAGCGCCTCGTCCGTCTCGGCGAAACTTCGGTGCGGGGCGTCGTAATACGTGTCCTCCTGAACGACGGCTCCGACCGATTCCGCGCCGACCGCCTCCAGTCGGTCGCGGACGGCATCGTGGTCGGCCCGGACCTTCACTTCGACCTCGAACATACCCTCGGAGAGGGCGAGGCCGCTAAAAAGGGTTGCTTACGGAGACGGCGATAGACCCTGATCGAGCGTCGTTTCGAAGTTCCACCACGTCTCGCGCGACCGACGGGACCGCTGACGCGGTGAAAACGTGGTTCTTAAATGCCGACCGAGAGACGTACAATGTATGAGCGAAGAACCAGAGGCCGAACAGGCCGATGAAGCGGACGCCACCGAGAGCGAAGAGGAAGTAGAACAGGAGGAGGGACTGCAGCAAGGTGATTTCGTCCGTCTCGATTACACCGCTCGCACCGAAGACGGCCAGCTCGTCGACACGACCGACCCCGAAGTCGCCGAGGAAGAGGGCGTCGACGACCAGGACCAGACGTTCGAACCGCGCGTCGTGGTGCTGGGCGAGGGCCACATCTTCGCCGCGGTGGAGGAGGACATCTACGGCAAGGAAGTCGGCGATTCCGGTAGCGTGACCGTCCCCGCTGAGGAGGCGTTCGGCGAGCGCGACGACGAGGAAGTCCGCACCGTCAGCGCCGAGAAGCTCCCCGAGGACGAGCGCTACCCCGGCGCGCACGTCAACATCGACGGCGAACACGGCCACGTCGAGACGATCATCGGTGGCCGCGCCCGCGTCGACTTCAACCACCCGCTCGCCGGCGAAGCCGTCGACTACGAGTACGAGATTCTCGACCTCGTCGAGGACCGCGTCGAGCAGGCGAAAGGCCTGATCGGCATGTACGTCGACCTCGACCTCGACATGTGGATCGAGACCGACGAAGTGGAAGAGGAGGTCCAGGTCGACGACGAGGACGACGACGATGACTCCGAACCCGAGTTCGAGACGCAGACCGTCGAGAAAGAGACGCTCTACATCGAGTCCACGCCCCAGCTGGCGATGAACCAGCAGTGGATGATGTCGAAACAGCAGGTCGCACAGGACGTGGTCGACCGTCTCGACCTCGACCGCATCATCGTGCAGGAGACCCTCGGCGAGGGTGCCGGCATGATGGGCGGCCTGGGCGGCATGATGGGCGGAGGCATGGGCGGCGGCGACATCGAGGACGCCCTCGAAGACGCCGACGTCGACGCCGACGAGATAGTCGACGAACTCGAAGACGCTGAAGAGTAACGCCGCGGCGCTTTTCTGTTTTCTCCGCTCCTACCAGCAGGTTTTTCTCACCAGACACACGGGTAAAACCTATGTCAGCCACTCGCTCCAACCGGCCGATAGCCATCGAACCGCGCTGTCCGACCGCCGTAGGTTTGAACCGTGGGTAGCATCCCGACCTGGTTCGCCGACGCGTGGCGGCGGTCCGAGCGCCTCATCCACCTGGCGGTCGTCCCGCTGGTCACGGCGTTGCTGGCGTTCGAAAAGGTCCAACAGGCGTTGAGCGTGGCCGGCCCCGGCAGATTCCATGCCGGCGTCGCGATCCGGTTTCCTGCTGTCGTCGTCGACCTCTGGTCGTTCGTGAGTTTGCCGTCCGCGGGACCGGGCGTCCGCGTCACGTCGCCCCTGTGGCTGCTTCCGGTCATCTTCGTCGTCCACAGCGTGCTGGCGGCGGGGTACCTCGGCAGTATCAGCGACGGACTCGACGACGGCCGGTACGACTTCGCGGCCGCCGTCGAACGGTACTTCGTCCGGTTGGTCGCCTACAACGCGCTGGTGTGGACCGTCGTGTTCGCGGCAGTCGTTCTCGGCGTCCTCACCGGACCGCTCGTCCTCCTCCTGTTCCCTCTCTTTCTCCTGTTGAACTACCTGTTTTTCGCGACGCCGTACCTGATCGTCGCGCGCGACACCTCCGTGGTCGCCGCGCTGAGGGAAAGTTACGCCCGGGCGGTCGACGGCGGTCCCTACTTCAAGTTCGCGCTCCAGTATCTCGCCGCTGTCCTCGTGCTATCGATCCCGACGACGCTGATGGCGGTGAACGCCGGGCCTGTCGGCATTCTGGTCGCGGCGGCGGTAACTGCACGAGTCGGCCTGGCCTTCTCGACTGGCGTGATGCGATTCGTCCACCAGCGGACCCGCGGCCCGCGGTCGGACTAATACTGTCGGCTGTACCTTCGGAACGATACTCGGGATTCCGGGGAGTCCGATATTCTTCAAGGGAGTATAGCCGACAGTATAACTCACGCGATGTCGCGGCTGGTGTCGATGGCGACTTCCTCGGTCAGTTCGAGTTTGATCGTCTCCGTGAGCGCGCGGCCGCCCCGGAACTTCGGAACGGCGAGGCGGTTCACCATATCGGTCCCCTCGACGCGCGTGTCGAGGTCGAAAACCAGATCGGCCATATGCTGGGTCGAATCCCTGTTTTCTGGGGGGTTTTGGCCGTCCAGACAGTGCAACACGGCGATAGAGCCGGTGTTTACCATGTGGGTCTGGAGTTCGTTGAGGAAGTTCCGGTAACGTGCGGGTTCGCGGCGTTCCAGCGTGTCCACCGGGTCGATGATGAGGTTCGCGCCTTCCGGGAGCGCGCGGATCAGTCGGTTGGCCTCGTCGAGCGGTTCGCTTCCCCCCACGTCTCTGACTGTCGGGCTTCCGACCTGGGTGTTCGTCCCCTCCACCGCGTCTCTGACGGCCTGATCGGAGCGTTGCGTCGTGAGATACAGCGTTCCCCGCGCGGCAGTGAGTTCGTACAACAGAAGTTCCGCCTGGCTAGCCGGTGACGCCGTGAGGGCAACGATAGATCCGGGCGGGACGCCGCCGTTCAGTTTCCGGTCGAGGACGTCGATTCCGGTCTCTAGTCGGCCAGCCATTCAACTGGGAAGTAATTGGACAGGGTATAAATAATACTTTGGCTAGGCAGCGTGTTCCAGCGGAGAACGCCGACCGCCCCCGGACCGGTCAGTCGCCTGCGAGGCCGGCTTTTACGTTCAACTGCCGGTACGCCCTCGCGGTCGCCGAGGACCGGAGCGGGTCGTCGCCGCCATCGGGAACCGCGACGACCGCATCCGTCCCGAGCAGTCGGTTGACGCTCTCCGGGATTTCGTCGGTACGGACGACAGCCCCCGCGACGACGGCGGTGTCAAGTGCGCGAGCCATCGCGGCGGTTTTCGCGGCGTCCCGCAGGCTCTCCTCAGTCGGCAACGAAACGACGATAGCGCGGTCGGCGACGCGTAGCGGGTCGGCGGCGTCGGGACCTGCACCGGCGGGACAGTCGAGCAAGACGCGGCGTTCGCACCGAGAGAGGTGACGAAGCGACTGCGCCGCGTCCGGGTCGTCTCGGCCGGCCGCAGGGAGGATCCTGACGCCCGCGGTGGCGGGGTCCTGGTGCGCGATGGCTGCGGGGTCGGCCGTCGCCGAAACGTCCGTGACTGACGGCTCGTCAGGAACGCCGGCAAGTGCGTGCAGGTTCGGCATTTCACGGTCCGCGTCGACGGCGAGAGCCGTTCGACCCGCCCGCCCCAGCGCCCGTGCCAGGCCGAGCGCCGTCGTCGTCTTCCCACAGCCACCTTTCCCCCCGGCGATAGCGAGCATACGGCACCTCGCCGCGTCATCCCCTATCAACCTCCGGAGCCGATGGGGAGAATTGAATAGGCCGGGGCGTCCCAGCCTACACGATGCGGCACGACCATCTCATCACGGCACGACAACTGTCGCGGGCGGACATCGAAACCGTCCTCGACCGGGCCGCGGAGTTCGACGCTGACCCGGCGGCGTACGGCGACCGCCACCCCGGAGCGCTGTTAGGCCTGCTCTTTTTCGAACCGAGTACCCGGACGAAGATGAGCTTCGAGACGGCGATGAAACGGCTCGGCGGTGACGTCGTCGACATGGGATCGGTCGAGTCTTCGAGCGTCAAGAAAGGCGAGAGTCTCGCCGACACCGTGCGGGTGATCGAAGGGTACGCCGACGCGCTCGTCCTCCGGCACCCCCGACAGGGCGCGGCCAAACTGACCGGCGAGTACGTCGACGTCCCGCTGCTGAACGCCGGCGACGGGGCTGGCCACCACCCCACACAGACGCTGCTCGACCTGTACACCATCCGCGAAAACGCCGGACTCGACGACCTGACGATCGGTATCATGGGCGACCTGAAGTACGGTCGGACGGTCCACTCGCTTGCTCACGCACTGACGAACTTCGACGCGCACCAGCACTTCATCAGCCCCGAGAGCCTCCAGATCCCCCGGAGCGTCCGATACGACCTGCACGAGTCGGGAGCGATGGTCCGCGAGCACACCGACCTGACGGATATCCTGCCGGAACTAGACGTGCTGTACGTCACCCGTATCCAGCGCGAGCGGTTCCCCGACGAGAACGAGTACCACGCCGTGGCCGGCGAGTATCAGATCGACGCCGAGACGCTGGAGGCGGCGAGCGACGACCTGACCGTGATGCACCCCCTGCCGCGCGTCGACGAGATCGCGGCCGACGTCGACGACACCGACCACGCGAAATACTTCGAGCAGGCGCACAACGGCGTGCCGGTACGCATGGCACTGCTCGATCTCCTCCTCGGTGATTCCGAATGAGCGACCACGAACTCCGCGTCAGCAAGATCCGCGACGGTACCGTCATCGACCACGTCCCCGGCGGTCAGGCGTTGAACGTGCTCGTCATCCTCGACATCGACGGGACGGGCGGCGAACAGGTCAGTATCGGAATGAACGTCCCCAGCGACCGCCTCGGACGCAAGGACATCGTCAAGGTCGAAGGGCGAGAACTCAGTCAGGACGAGGTCGACGTACTGTCGCTCATCGCCCCGGATGCGACTATCAACATCGTCCGGGATTACGAAGTGATCGACAAACACCGGTTAGAACGTCCCGATCACGTCCGCGGCGTCCTCTCGTGTCCGAACCGGAACTGCATCACTACGGACGAGGAACCCGTCGACTCGAAGTTCGAAGTACTTCCCGACGGCGTACGTTGTGAGTACTGCGAGACGATCATCCGCGAGAAGATTCCGGATCACATCGGATCAGCCTAGCGGATACGCCCCAGAAATTCTATATACTTTCGGAACGTAACAAAGGGTATGTCCAGGAAAGTAAAGGTCCTGTTGGCCGTGGCACTGGTTATGATCGCGTTCAAGATGCTGTCAACCGACAGCACACCGACAGAGATAGAGTACGAAGAAGACTAGCGCTTCTCGAAGCGGAGCGGAACGCCTTACCCAGTTCGGTCAGTACAGGTGAGTATGTACGGCGTCGTCACGCGCAACGAAGAAGAACTCGCGTGGTCGGAGTTCGACCGCGGATTCTACGAGGTCAAAGACGTTACTGGCCGGGCGGCGGAACCCGTCGCCGAAGGTGTGAACATGATCTCCTGCTTCGGCGACACCGCGGCGGGCGAGGCCGACTCTGATCTCGTTCCAGTCAGCGAGGATGGAGACCTCGCGACTCGCGAGCGGACGTACTTCGACTGGGGGTACGTCTGCCCCTCCCGCGAGAAGTACCGCGAGGGGTTACTGGAGATGGTCGAGGACTGCGCCGCGGTCAATCCCGACGTGCGTCTGGACGACGTTGGCTTCCCCCGGCCCGAATACTGCTACTGCGAGGTGTGTAACGAGCGGTTCGCGGAAAGCGACCACGACGACCGGTTCGCCTGGCGGGCCGAGGTCATCACGGACTTCGTCGCCGAGGCCGCAGACCGGATCCCGGGAACGACCTACTTCACGCTCTACCCGGACCCGTATCCGGGCCATCTCTACGAGCGGGCGGGACTGGACCTCGACGCGCTCGCGGAACACGTCGACGAGTTCGTCGTCCCCCTGTACGACATGGCCTACGAGACGACCTACTGGCTCGAAACGATAGCCAGCGGGTTCGAGGACGCGCTGGATCGTCCGTTCAGCGTCGAACTGTACGCCGTCGACGTCGACATCGACAACTTGGTCCACGCCGCCAAAGTCGCCGACGAGTACGGCGAATCCGTCCTCTTCGGCTACGACGCCAGCAACGCGCAGGCGACCCTTCGCCGAATGCGGGCGGACGCCAAGGACGGCGTCAGTTACGGCACTGAAGGTAACCAGTGAAACCCGATACCCATCAGATCGCCGTGTGATCCAGCTACGGCGTGTGAACCGCTGATACGACAGGGTAGCGCTCCGTTCCGCCACCGTAGACGACCGTCTACCCGTCGGTCAGAGCATGAGACGACTGTTCGATCGGCCTATTGACCGTCATCGGACAGGCGACGTGTTCTGTCCCTGTGAGAAATCCTGACGCCTCGGAGTCAGATCGTGAGACCGTACTACTCCGGGAACATTGCGAAAAGTTGAAAAGACGTGTCTTGGTAGGGTTTATTATACGGTAAATCGTGTCCGAGAAAACGTCCCCCAACTCCACGACACGTAGCCGCCTCCAAGATGACGACGATAACTGACCTCGATGTGGACTCCCGGCCGATCCGTGACCGCCTCGCCGACTACACGCTCGTACGTGCCGTGTTGCTCGCCGGCATCGTCGGCGGAACGCTCGTCCCCCTGTATTACCTCCTCCTTGCGGACACGACACCGCTCGCATGGGACTTCCGGGCGTACCGACACGCCGCCGAACTGTTCGTTTCCGGCGAACCGTTCATCGGAGCGAGCCCCTCCGTCGGCGGAGGGAGGTGGGTGTACCCACCGATAGTCGTACTGCTGTTCGTTCCATTCGCCGCCTTCCCGACCTTGACAGGCGCGTATGCGGCCGCCACCATCGTAAACATCGGCCTCCTCGTACTCACGGCTCGTCTGGTGATCCGGATCGTCGAACGGGTCCGGCGGGAGCCTCTCACCCGCGTCGACCGCCTCCTCCTGACGTTGTTCATCGTCACGAACACGTTTTCCGCGGTCGTCATCGGTCAGGGGCAGATCGATCCGCTCGTCTGTGTGACGCTCGCCGGGGGCTTTCTCGCCCTCGAGAGCGGGCGTGAGACACGGGCTGGCGTCCTGTTCGCCGTCGCGGCTGTGATCAAGCTATTCCCCGTAGTGGTGGGCGCGTGGTTGCTCTACCGACGCGCGTACCGCGCGGTCGCCGCCGCCGTAGCAACTGGTGTCGGAGCGATCATCGCGAGTTTCGCCGTTTTCGGGGTCGAGACACACCGCAGGTATCTCCACTTCGTGCTGTACGAGCGGAGCCGTCTGGAAACTGCCGCGTCGGGGATCGATCCCAACTACTCGTCGCTGACGCTCCACCGGCCGCTGTCAGTTCTATTCCCCGAGCTATCACCGAACGCCTACGTCGCGATCGCCGTTATCGCGTTCATTCCCGTGATAGTGGTCTGTTTCATGCGTACCGTCACAGTCATCGACCGGCTGGTAGCGTTCCTCGTGACGCTGACAGCGAGTCTGCTCGTCACGCCGGCGACGATGATCCATCACGCTGTCTACCTTCTGGTTCCGCTTCTTCCGCTGTTGTACGGCATCAAACGGCCCGCGATCCGGCGCACCCTCTGTATCGGCACTCTGGCAATGCTGTTTCCGGTACTCCCCGCCCAGATCGACCGGGTGCTCGCGATGGCTGATACGCTCGACCCCGTCAGGGCAGGCGTCATGAGCGTCGTCACGCCAGTGTTGACGACCGCCACCGTCACCCTGTACGGTCTTCTGATCGTGGTCAGTGTCTGCGTCAGCTACAGGGTGTGGACGCTCGACGTACCCCGAGAGGACTCGAACGGGGTCCCGGGCGACTGAACCGCGACGGAATCGGCGGACGGATCAATCCCTTTTTGTCGACGCCGAGGGAACGGACTCGTATGAGCTTCGAAGAGGACGACCGCGTGGTCCTGCACGACGAGCACAGCGAACACGACGGCGAGGAGGGGACAGTCACCCAGGTGATGGACACGATGTTCGGCGATAGCACGTACACCGTCAGCTTCGAGGACGGTCAGGAGACGGGTGTCCCTGAGGATTCGCTCGAATCCGTAGAGGAGTAAGCAGCAGTTCGATGTCGAACGTCCCGTTTCACTACGTCGACCTCCGTACGTTCTGCTACGCGACCGAGGACGAGAAGCGCGTCGAGGAAGCGTTGCGGACGTTCCTGCCCGAGGAGTTCCCAGTCGAGCGAGCGGAGAGCGAAGGCCACCACGGCGACCGAATCATCGTGTTGTCGGCCCGCATCGAGAACGCTGACGACATCCGCCACGCCCTCGACCGGATCATGGAACTCAGCGAGATAGAGACAGTCGTCGACGAACTCGACGAACGCGTCACCGAGAACACCGAACTGTTCATGCATCTCGATAAACAGGCGGCGTTCGGCGGTGACGCCGCACTCGGCGAGGGGATCACGTTCCGGGCGAAAGTTGAGGCCTACCCGGCCAAGAAGGAGGCCGCCGTCGAGAACGTGCGGGAGGCGCTGACCAACGGGGACTGACCGGATCGCTTTCGTCCTGTCGCCCACACACCACTAAGGAGCGTCGCGTGGGACCTTTCTAGGCCGCGAATACGGCGACGCTACAATGAACCGACGAAGATTCCTTTCGGCCACGGCCGCGCTATCGACTCCCCTGGTCGCTGGCTGTGGTGACGGCAACAGCGACGGAAGCGACGGCGAAGAGGACGTTGCCGACGAGACGGTCACGATAACCGACGAATCGTTCGACCCGGTCCGGCTCTCCGCCGCCGAAGGTGCGACCGTCGAGTGGGTCAACGAAACCGACGAGGAACACACGGTGACGAGCGCCGAGTTTCACGACGATGCCGAGTCGTGGGACGCGACGCTCCAGTTAGCGCCCGACGGGAACGCCGCCCACAGTTTCGACTTCGAGGGGATATACGAGTACTACTGTTCGAACCACGGACGGGGAACGATGTGCGGCCTCGTGCTCGTCGGGGACGTCTCCGAAGACGAAGACATGCCCTGTGAGTAGCGATTCGCGGGAGACGGGACCGGTCCCGCAACGTTAACGCCCGCGGCTGTCGAACTGCAGCGTATGATACAGAGCGACAGGATGGCCGCCATCGACGCGAACGCAGAGGCGCTGGGCGTACCGCGAAAGCAACTCATGGAGTCGAGCGGCAACGCTGTCGCCCGCGAAGTTCGTGATATCGCGGAACGAGGCGACAGTGTCGTTCTCGTCGCGGGACGTGGGAACAACGGCGGCGACGCGTTCGTCGCGGCCCGGTTTCTCGACGAGTACGACGTGACGACCGTTCTCCTCGGCCGCGCCGACACCATCGGCACCGAGATCGCCCGCGAGAACTGGGAGGCGTTACAACGGGTCGAGTGCGACACCCGCCAGTTCACCGACTCGGCGGCAGTCGATATCCCCGACTGTGACGTTATCGTCGACGGGATGCTCGGCACCGGTGCGACGGGGGCCCTCCGCGAACCCGAAGCGACGGCGGCCCGGGCGATAAACGAAAGCGACGCGACGGTCGTCGCCGTCGACGTTCCCTCGGGAGTTGACGCGGACACCGGCGAAACCGACGGCGTCGCCGTCGACGCCGACCGCGTCGTCACGTTCCACGACCGGAAGCCGGGATTGGCCGGTCTCGACGCGGCGGTACGCATCGCTGACATCGGTATCCCCGACGCCGCCGAACTGTTCGTCGAACGCGGCGACCTCCTGGCGCTTTCGCGAGACCCACAGAGTCACAAGGGCGACCACGGAGAGGTGCTCGTCGTCGGGGGTGGACCGTACACTGGCGCGCCGGCGCTTTCGGCACAGGCGGCGCTTCGAGCGGGTGCGGACCTCGTCCGGGTCGCGGCGCCCGAAACCGTCGTCCGAGAGATCCAGGGGTACGAAGAGAGCCTCATCGTCCGCGAGTTACCGGGCGACAGAGTACAGCCGGGCCACGTCGACCGACTGCTCGAACTGGCGGACGACCACGACGCCGTCGTGTTCGGTCCCGGCCTCGGCCACGCCGAAGAGACGAACGCGGCCGCCCGGGAGTTCCTCTCCGCCTACGACGGGACGTGCGTCGTCGACGCCGACCCGCTTCGCGAAGTTCCGAAGGTCGATACTGACGCCGACCTGATCTGCACGCCGCACCAGGGCGAACTCGAATCGATGGGCGGCGAAACCGCTGACGACTGGCGCGAACGGATGAGTCTCGTCGAGAACTACGCCGACGAACTGGACGTGACTCTGCTGGTGAAAGGCGCTCACGATATCATTTCGGACGGCGAAGAGACTCGCGTAGGGAGAACGGGCAATCCGGGGATGACAGTCGGCGGCACCGGTGACGTTCTCGCCGGTATCACCGGTGCGCTGGCGAGCGGACACGACACCCTGACAGCAGCAGGCATCGCGGCCTTTGTCAACGGACGGGCTGGCGATCTCGCGGTCGGGGACCGGGAGTACGGGATACTCCCGACGGACCTGTTAGATCGCATCCCTCCGGCGATGTGGGGTGACGACAAATGACTGACGAACTGACCCACACCGACGACGAGGGTGACGTACAGATGGTCGACGTTGGCGACAAACCGGACACCGCGCGGCGGGCCGTCGCACGTGGCCGGATTCGCCTTCAGGCGTCGACCGTCGACGCTGTCCACGAAGACGAGATCGGGAAGGGCGACGTGTTAGCGACGGCCCGCGTGGGCGCGGTTCAGGCCGTCAAGCACACCTGGGAGACGATCCCGATGTGTCACCAGATCCCGATCACGAACGTCGACACCGAGTTCGACGTGAGCGATGAGAGTATCGAACTGACGGTCGCGGTGGAGACGACGGGGAAGACCGGATGCGAGATGGAGGCGCTGGAAGGGGTGACGACGGGCCTGAACGTCGTCTGGGACATGGTGAAAGCCGCCGAGAAGGACGACGACGGGGGGTATCCGGATACGGGAATCGATGACGTTAGCGTCGTCGAGAAGGCAAAGCGACCGCTGGAGTAGGGCCGTCCTCGGTCTCCGTTCTGGGCGAACAGGCGACACTCGTGTTCGCGGGACGCCGTGTCGCGCAACCGCGTTTCGTCCCGCGGCAGTTCTCAGATCACAGTGGGCGGTATCCCCGTACTGGTGTATAAACTGATGGACGGAATGCCGGAAAATACTCGTCTCGGAACCCTGTGGGAAAACGCATGGAAACAGCGTTCACGGGACTGGCAGGGGTCGAACACCCCATCGTACAGGCACCAATCGGGAGCGCGACGTGTCCCGAACTCGCCGCTGCAGTGTCGAACGCCGGCGGTCTCGGCCACCTCGCAGTCACCTGGCGCGACCGGGAGGAAACACAGCGGGCGATCGAGCGAACGAGTGCCTTGACGGACCGTCCGTTCGCCGTTAATCTCGTCCTCGACGATGCGACGAGGGAGCGACCGACCGACGAACATCTGTCGGTCTGTCTCGACGCGGGTGCGCGGATCGTCTCGCTATCGTTCGGTGACGCCGAACCGTACGTCGATCAGGTCCACGACACGGACGGTCTGGTCCTCCAGACGGTCGGGAGCGCTGCGGAAGCGCGAACGGCTCAGGCGGCGGGCGTCGACGCAGTCGTGACGCAGGGCTGGGAAGCCGGCGGCCACGTACAGAGCGAGGTGGCGACGCTTCCGCTGGTACCGCGGGTGGTCGATGCCGTCGACGTTCCGGTCGTTGCGGCCGGCGGCATCGCCGACGGCCGAGGGGTCGCCGCCGTCCTGTCGCTCGGGGCGGACGCGGCATGGCTCGGCACCCGTTTCCTGGCCACGGAGGAGGCGAACGTGCACCGCGGGTACCGCGAACGGGTAACTGCGGTCGACGAAACTGAAACCGTCTACACGGGTCTGTTCGACAAGGGGTGGCCGGGAATGTCCCACCGTGTCGTCGAAAACGACACCGTCCGACAATGGCGAGCAGCAGACGAACCTGAACCGGGGGACCGCCCAGGCGAGGACGCTGTCGTCGCCGAGTCCGCGGACGGTACGTCGATAGAGCGGTACTCGGAAGCGCTAGCGACTCCAGATGTCTCCGGCGATATCGACGAGATGGCGCTGTTTGCCGGGCAGAGTGCAGGTCTGACTGACGACGTGTTGTCGGCTGACGATGTCGTCGAGCAACTGGTGGCCGAGACGGAGTCGGCGATAGACCGAGCCGCTGGCTTGCGCCGTTGAAGACGGGAGACGAAGGCTCTTTGACCCCCCGACCGAACGCGGTCCCATGCCGACGCTGATAGACACGTATATCGAGAATCGGAGTCGGGTGCAGCCGAACCACGCCAACAATTACGGGACGGTCCACGGGGGAAACGTCATGAAGTGGATGGACGAGATCGGCGCGATGTCGGCGATGCGTTTCGCGGGAGAGTCCTGTGTCACCGCGAGCATCGACAACATGGACTTTCGCAACCCTGTACCGACCGGCGACACCGTCGCCATCGAGGCGTACGTTCACGGGTCAGGGCGAACGAGCGTCCGGACGCGGGTCCGGGCGTTCCGTGAGAACCCCCGGACTGGGGAACGCGAACAGACCACGGAATCGCAGTTCGTCTTCGTCGCCGTCGACGAGAACGGAACCCCGACGACGGTCCCGGACCTCACCGTCGAAAGCGACCGCGGCGAACGTCTGCTACGGGCCGCTAAAGCGGGCGAGAACGAGTAATTACGCCGACTCGACGACCGAGAGGTCGGACGCCTTCGCGCGGGACTGTTCGACGACGGCGGGACGGGCCTCGAACTCGATAACCACGTCGCCATCGCCGTAGGTCACGTCCTGAACGCGGGCGTGGTCGTGGAGCCACGAGACGACACTCATCGTGTCGTCTGTCATCGGCATGACGAGCGTCTCGTGTTCCCAGTCCGGGAGTTCGCTGTCGATTCGCTCGCGGAGGCGGTCGATGTCGATACCCTCCTTGCCGCTTACGGGGATCGGGTTCGGAGCCAGTGCCGACAGCGCTTCGCGCTTCTCGTCGAGTTCCTCGTCGTCGACGATGTCGACCTTGTTCAACACCGTGACGATCGGCGCCTGGTTGCGCTCGTAGAGGGTGTCGTGACTGGTGACGAGTTTCTCGCGAATGTCCGCGACCGGTTCGCTCACGTCGACGACGAGCAGAACGAGGTCGGCCTGATACACCTCGTCGAGCGTGGATTTGAACGATTCGACGAGCCAGTGCGGGAGGTCGCTGATGAATCCGACGGTGTCCGTGAGCAACACGTCGCGCCGTTTCATGTCCATTCGGCGTGTCGTCGTGCCGAGAGTGGTAAACAACTGGTCCTCCGACTCCGCGGTCTCGTCGAGGTCGGGGTGGAGGTCCTCGTTCTCATCGACGTCTAGGTCTTCCGCCAGGCGGCGCATCAGCGTCGACTTGCCGGCGTTCGTGTAGCCGGCGAGAGCGACGAGGTCGAACCCGGACTCGCGTCGCTGGTCACGCCGGTGTTTCTCGGTCTGTTCTATCTTCGCTAGCTCGTCCTTGATACGGCTTATCTGGGCTTTGAGGTCCTGTTCGCGGCTCTCGTCGTACTCGCCGAGACCCATGAACCCGGGCCGTTCCTCCCGCTTTGCGAGGCTGGCTTTCGCCTCGGCCCGCGGGAGTTCGTACCGCAGTTCGGCCAGTTCGACCTGAAGTTGGGCCTTTCGCGTTTGCGCTCGCTGGCCGAAGATGTCCAGAATGAGCGTGAAGCGGTCGACGACTTCGACCCCACCGGGGAGTTTCTTCCCGAGGTTGAACGTCTGGTAGGGGCCGAGTCGGTTGTCGAAGATAACGGTCTCTGCTCCGGTCCGTCTCGCCTTCGCCGCGAGTTCCTCGACTTTCCCCTCCCCGAGTTCCAGCGCGGAATCCTCCTCGCGGGTCTGGGTTACTTCGTCGACGACGGTGTATCCTGCAGCGCGTGCCAGGTCCGCGATCTCCTCGGTGTCTGCGGTCCCTGAGTCGACGCGCTTGGCGATTATGGCCTTCATCGTGTGTCCGCTGGTGCGTGCGATATCGCTGTCACCCTTTGTCGGGAGTACGCGCTCGACCCATTTAAACCCGGTCCGCCCCGCGGCAATGCGTTCAGAGACCAAGAGATACTGGTGCTGATGTATCTGCAGTGACGGATACCTGCCGGCAGGGTTCCGTTCCTGTCGATTCATGGCACAAAGCTCATAACTACTAGCGCTCGTCGTATCGAACATGATAGAACTCGACCCACAACAGCTGGGTCTGGAGTTTGGAAGCGGGGCCTTTATCGGCGCGGTCATCGGCTTCGCGGCCAAGAAGATAGCCAAGATCCTCGCGGTCATCGTCGGCGTCCAACTGGCGCTTTTCAAGTTCCTCGAAGCGAAAGGTATCCTGTTCGTCGACTGGAACCGCCTCTCCGCGGGTCTGCTGAAAACAGGCGACACGGTCGAGAACACAAACGACTGGATTCAGCCGATCATCTCCACGCTCTCTCTCGGCGTCGGATTCACCGGCGGCTTCCTGGTCGGGTTCAAGAAGGGGTAGTCCGCTCAGAAGGAATTCGAAACCGAGAGGAGTCGTTCGAACGGACCCCGGCCTTTTCTGCGTCTACGTGCGGTTCCCGCCGTCTCGCGGTACGCTGTCGGCGTCTCGTAAGGACCGTCGCAACTGTGTACCGGTATTCGCCGTCACCGCGTCGTCGAAAAACCCGAACTGAAGTACGATAGTCCCTCTCAGCGCGTGCTGATCTCGTCTTCGTCACGGACGATCTGAGTTTCCGCCTCGCCGCTCGTCAGTTCGTTCACAGTGTCGTAGAAGTCGTTCTGGAGTCCGGCCGGGAACGTCAGCACGCCTATCCACGACCCGTCAGGTTGCCACTCTTCGCGCTCTAAGTCGCCGTACTCGCGGATCTTCGCCTGCGCGCTCCCCGCGTGGTCCGCCGGAACGCTGACCGCGACAGTCACCTCGTCGAACCGGATCGGAATGATCGGGCGGAGGTCATCAAGCGCCTCGTCGACCTGGTTCTCGACGGGTTCCATCGGGTCGACGGTGAAACCGGCTTCCTCCAGCGCGTTCTCGATGCGGTCGGGAGGATGGGGAGCGTCGTCCATCTGGGGGTTGACCGCGTTGCGCGCGATGCGCTGAACGAGTTGTTTGTGCTTTTGCTCTTGCATCTCCCGACGCTGGTCGGCGGTGATCTGGATCTCTCCGCGCTGTATTACCTCGGGGATGATCTCCAGTGGGTCTGTCGTTCCGAACACCTCTTCGAGGTCGGCTTCCGCGGGACGGTCTCCCCTGCTCGCGTTTTCGAAGACGTCCTCCGCGGCGATAACGTCCTCCAGTTCACCCTCGAACTCGTCTCGTTTGATCTCGAGGGCAGCGTCGGGGTCGACGAGTACCTCGAAGCGCGCCCCGTGGGACTCGAGCCGCGCCGTCACCGCGTCCTCTAGCGAAATCATATCCGTCAGTAACGCGGCCCGGTTAAAAGGTGTTTCCCGCGAGAGAACTCTCTGACGAAAGCGAGCGAGATTACTCCTCGCTGCCGTCGTCGTCGGACTCCTCGTCGTCGGCGGGTTCGTCGCCGGTCTCGTCGGCAAGCAGGTCGTGCTCCGAAAGGTACTCGGCTATCTCGTCGTCGGTGAGTTCGATGTACGACTCCGATTCAGCGTCGACCGTCGCGAGACCGAGCCGCTGCGGCGAGAGTTCGCCGTCGTTGGCGGTAGCGAGCGCTTCGAGCGCCAGCGTGATGCCGCCGTCGAGATCACCGTCCTCTTCGTAGTTCTCTTCGAGGTACTCCTGGATCTCGCCGCGGTCAGCGCCGACGGCGAGCGCCTTCCACTCGTAGGGAGTTCCCGACGGGTCCGTCTCGAACAGGCGCGGTTCGCCGTTCTCGATACCGCCGACGATGAGGGCGACGCCGAACGGGCGAGCGCCGCCGACCTGCGTGTACTGCTGTATGTGGTCGGTAACGTCTTTCGTCAGCATCTCGACGCCGATCGGTTCGCCGTAGCGCAACTGATTGACCTGTGCGCGGCGTCGGGCGAAGTCGATGAGCTGACGCGCGTCGGCGACGTGGCCGGCGCTCGCGATGCCGACGTGATCGTCGACCTTGTGCAGTTTCTCGACGCTCGTTCCCTCGATGAGCGGCGAGCGGATGCGCTTGTCGACGGCGAGAACGACGCCGTCAGCCGTCCGAACGCCGATACTCGCCGTCCCTCGCTTGACAGCCTCGCGAGCGTACTCGACCTGATACAGACGGCCGTCCGGTGAGAAGATAGTGATTCCGCGGTCGTAGGCCTGCTGTTTAGCTTGTCCCTGCATAGTATCACTCGAAATCGAGTTCCGTCGCGCCCGAAAACGATCCGTCGGTTCGAACGTCGTAGGTGCCGTTTCGAACGACGGCAGTCCGTTCCTGGTTCTCGAACGCGACCGTTCTCTGGGCTGAAAATTCCCCACGCCGTCCTAAATACTTTTCTTCACAGGCGCGAATGGTCCCACTCATCCCCCGAACGACGACGCCGACGGGGTGACCGTCGACCTCGTCGATACAGGCGATCGCCGCCCGCGCCTCGTCCGTGTGACCGTGGCGGACGCGGACGATGGTCTCGCCGTACCCGTCCTCGAACTCGAAGTCGAGCAGCGTCAGATCCGCGTCCGCGCTCCCGGCATCGCCGACGAGGTTCTGGGCGGCGTACCACAGTTCGCGCTGGAACGGGCCGCGCTCTACCTCGCCGTCGGGCCAGGTCTCGATGCCGACTGCGAGGTAGCGCCATTTCGGTCTGAGATGTTTCGGGAGGTGCTTCATGCGCCCCGGTCAGGCTCGTCGATAGACGGGACGCCGTCAGTGTCGGCCGCCACGCCCGGGACGCGTTCCGCGGCGAGGACGCCGACCTGGTCGTGGACCATCTCGACGGCCGTCAGCGCGAACCCGGAGTCGGTCAGTGCGTCAGCGAGGACGCCGACCGTCGCGGGGTCGTCGACCTCGGGGCTGTAAAACGGCACGTCCGGGTTCGGTTCCCCGAAGAACATCACGTCGCCGATGACGACGCGTCGCGGCTCCAGGTCGGCGATCGCGGCGATCCCCTCTCGCTTCTCGTCGTCGCTCAGATGGTGCATGGCGAAGTTGGTTGTCACGACATCCACGTCCGCGTCGGCGGGGGCGCTAGGGTCTCGAAAGCGTCCCTCCCCGAACTCGACGTTGCCGAGGCCGCGTTCCTCGGCCTTGGACTCGGCCTGTTCGAGCATCCCCTCGCTAATGTCGCGACCGATCACGCGGCCGGCCGGGGCGGTTCCCGACTGACCGTTCGGTGCCCCGGAGTCACTTTCGTCGGAGGCAAGCGCCAGTGCGATAGCGCCGGTTCCACAACCGAGGTCGAGAACGGTGTCGTCAGCCTCGGGAGCGGCGTGTTCGACCACAAGGTCCGCACAGGCGCGGTACTCCGGCGAGTTATCGTCGTCGTACTCGTCGGCTATCTCGCTGAACCGCGCTGCGTGTTCCTCAAGGCTCTTTTTCATACGTACCTCGTTTGACTCCGGGTTCAATGAATGACTCGGACTGGCGCTCCCGATTGCGCTCCGCGAGACGGTGCCACTCCCGGAGGCCGTCCGCCATCCACTCCCGAGAGAACCCGACCAGTTCGCCGACCGCGATCAGTTCTCGTGGCGCGCGGAGCTGTAAGTGCGAATAGGGGTTCGCGCTGACGACGTACGGCGCGTCGTACTGGTCGACAACCTCCCGGAGTTTCCGCATGTCGGAGAGCGCCTGCACGCGCGGGCCGCCGGTGAGGCCCAGGACCGGCGAGAAGTCGAACTCGACGCGGACGCCATTTTCGCGGGCGGCCTTCGCCAGCACGTGGTTGAAATCGCCGTCACCGGCCATCGGCCGCGCCAGTACGTCGACGCGTGGCTGTTCGACGGCGAAGCGGTTCAGTTCGGGCGTTCCGCCCTCCAAGAGGAGAACGGTCACGTCGCGGCGGTAGTTTCCGACGTACCCACTCGCCTGCTCTGGGCCGTCGGCGCGGATTTCCAGCCCGTCGACCACGTCGACGCCGTATTCGTCGTCGATGCGGTCGGCGTCGTAGTCGGGGCGTGCGTCGCTCCGGTTGCGGACGACCACGCCGTCGTAGCCGTACTCGCCGGCCGTTCGGGCGAGCCTGGCGACGGTGCTGTCGCCGTCCGGGTGGGCGTGGACCGCCTCGTACATGCCACGATAACGGCGGCGACGGGTCTTTGCAGTTGCGAAAGGCAGCCGAGGCTGGCCCAACCTGTTCGTCTCGTCCGGTCCGTACCGAACGGAACTGCCGGACTCGTCGGCTACGGGGAGTTCGGGAACTATGGCTGTGGCCGTGGACAGTCGTCGCATGGCTGCTGACGACGAGCACACGGATAGACCGCTTCATCGAGAGGACGAGGATATCGCCGCCGAAATCGCCGACGACACTGAAACGCTCCTCACGCTCCTCTCCGATTTTTACAGGGGCGGGATCAGCCAGGCGACCAGCAATCAGAACCGGATCGACCAGACGACGAACTGGGCGATAACCCTCATCGCTGCACTGCTATCGGTCGTGTTTTCAAGCCCGGATATGCCGGCGTATCTGCTAATAGTGGGGATCGTCATACTGTGTGTCTTCCTCTCGTACGAGGTGCGTCGCTACCGCTTTTTCGACCTGTACCGTTCGCGCGTCCGGTTCGTGGAAGAGAACGTTTACGCGAACGCGTTAGAACCGACCGGCGTCGAGCATTCGAACTGGCGCGAAGAGTTGAGTGACGACCTCCGAAACCCGACGTTCAAAGTGACGGTGACCGAAGCGTTGTCTCGGCGCGTTCACCGCGTATACGGGCTCTTGTTCGGCATTCTCGGCATCGGGTGGGTCGCGAAAGTTACGATGTTCACACCGGAGTCGCGGTGGACCGAGGCGGCGGAATTACCGGGCGTTAGCGGAGTCGTCGTGGCCGTGGTTCTCGGCGCGTTTTACCTCAGTATCGTCGTGATCGCAAAGTGGCCGAGCGACCGCGAAGCAAAGGGCGAAATACACGGTGAGGAGCCCGGAGAGTGGAAAAACCAGTGAACGGTCACAGCCGGTGTCACGACCCGCTACCGCCGTATCCGGAACCCGTCCTCGCTCTCCGGTTCCTCGTACTCTACCTCGACTGTTTCCACGTCGGCGCTCGAACTGCCCTCGTGACAGAACTCGACCATCTCCTCGACGGCGTCCTCGGGACCCTCAAAGACGGCCTCGACGCGGCCGTCTTGCAGGTTACGAACCCAGCCGTCGACGCCGTTCTCCCGGGCGGTGTCCCGGGTGGTCGCGCGGAAGTAGACGCCCTGAACCCGGCCCGAGACGAACACGTGTGCGCGCGAGCGGTCGCTCATGGCTGGCGTATCGACTGCACACAGTAAGAAGCTATCGCGTACAGATCGGGGTTCGAGACAGGCGTCCGTTGTCCTCGTCGCTCACGCCGTCCGGAGATGATGAAATACGTAGGTCTGGACGTAACCGGCGTACGTCCCCTCGCCGGCCGACCCTGACGAACCGCCGTCCGCGGCGCTTGCCGGTGAGCCGAAGCGTTGGCGGATCGCGCGCGAGGTGTCCGCGTAGTTCCCGCGGTCGGCCTCGGGGTAGTACTCCTCGATAGTCGATCGGATCCAGGTGTCGAGCGGAACGGCTTCGAGGAAGTCGAGCGAGAACAGCAAGACGCAGTCGGCCACTTTGTCTCCGACGCCGACGAACTGCGTGAGGTAGTCGCGGGCCTCCTCGTACGGCAGGTCCCGCGCGTCGGCGGGGTGTGCCTCGCCGTCGGCGACCATCTCGGCGGTGCGCTGGACGTAGGGTGCGCGGTAGCCCAGTCCGAGGTCCCGGAGTTCCGCCTCGGTCGCGCCCGCGAGTTGCTCCGGCGTCGGGAAGGCGTAATACGTCCCGCCGTCGAACTCGACGGGAGTGCCGTAAGCCTCGGCGAGTGCAGTCACCATCGAGTGGATGCGAGAGACGCGCATCTGTGCCGAGCAGATAAAGGAGACGAGACAGCCGAACGGCGGGTCCCGGACGAGTCGCAGCCCGCAGTAGGCGTCGTACGCCTCGCGGATCAGGTCGTCGTTGGGCGACGCCGCGACGATAGCCTCCAGGTCGTCGTCGAGTCGAAGGAGGTCGAACAGGTACGGTTCGGCGTCGGTCGTCGATTCCCACCGTAGTTCGGTCCCCTCCTGACGCGCCCGGATCACCTCGCCGTCGACCACGGTGTAATACTGATCCGACCCGCCGTAGGGGTCGTCGGTCTCGTACATCCGTCCGTCTTCACGCCGCCAGAGATACGATTGACCGCTCTCGACAGTCGATTGCAGATCGAAGCCGCCGGGGAGCGCCGCCACGTCGATAACACCCGATTCCATCGGTCGTGTACAGGGCGGGACGGGGCTTGTCGGTTTCGAGTTCGGGGAGGGCTAAGCTTCTTACTGTTGGCCAATGAAGAACAATATACAGATGAACTGCAGAGTTGTCGTTGAGGCGGCAGTGCCGGTGTACGACGTAGGGAGTTCGGACGAAGCCGTCCGGATCGCCATCTCGAAAACGGGCGAGATGTTGAATCCGGATCTCAACTACGTCGAAATAAATATGGGAGAACGGACCTGCCCCCACTGCGGTGAGGGACAGGACCCTGCGTTCATCGCGGCCGACGAGAGCCTCGTCGCGCTGGAGCTCGAAATGACGGTGTTCAACGTCGAGCGCGAAGAGCACGCCTCTCGCATCGCCCGAAAGGAGATAGGGCAGCGACTGGAGAACATCCCGCTGGAGGTGATCGAGGTCGAAGTCATCGAAGACGAATCGGCCGACGAGGATTCGGAGGAACAGACCACCGACAGCGCCGACACGGACGAGGAGGCGGCGTCCGAGAGCGACGACGACGAGGTTCTCCCCGAGTTCGAGGACCTCATCGAGTAACGCAGGTCGTTCCGAACCGCTCGTCGACGAAACGACATTTCTGCAGTTTTCCCGAACGTCGAGCAGTAGCAGTGAGAACGAAAGAGAACGTGAGTTCTACTGGAACGCAGTAGCTACGGGGTGTAGTGAGCCACAGAACGCACGCGAGTTACCGTTCAGTCGGCGGTTGCGTGGACCGTTTCCGACTCTTCGTCGCCTTCCATCTGAGAAGTAATGCCGTTTGCCAGTGCAAAGACTGCGGCCTTGTGGTCTGTTTTTGATTTGTGAATCGATGTCGGTCGTACACCGAGAGCCTCGTATTCACTCAGATCGACGGTAACCTCGTGTCGCTCTTCGTGGTGATTGGAAACCTCTGCAAGCAGGCCGTGAAGGTGGATGAGCTCCTGCTTTTTCATAGACATCCACTGCTTACGACTGGAGGGTTATATTATTATCTTGAGTCCCGTTAACACATATCTCTCTATAGCCGGAGTATGAGGCTTAATACCAATGATTCTGCTCGGATCGGATTGTAGATGTAACTCGACGTACGTTGCAGTTCAAAGCCCTGGACGACGAAGTGATTGGACGGTGATATTACTCCAAGAGGGTGCAACTTCTCCGCCCCGAGTGACGCCGTTGCCCCCATGCAGGAGCCATCAGCACCCTCAATTGAGGAAAGCCGACAGTAATTTGTTCAGGAATCGGCATTGTACGCGTATGGATTACGACGATCAACTGAACCGTGCCATCGAAAAGACACCGGAGATAGAGGGGAGCAGCGACCGGTTCGACGTTCCGGAACCCGACGTACGCCAAGAGGGGAAATCGACCGTGTACGAGAACTTCCAGGACACGGTCGACACGCTCGGCAGGGACGACGACCACGTCGTGAAATATCTGCAGGACGAACTCGGAACCAGCGGCCACATCGACGAGAGCGGCCGGGCCAGACTGACCGGCGAGTTCGGCCAGGACCGGATCGCAGATGCCGTCGACGAGTACACTGAGGAGTTCGTTCTCTGCGACGAGTGCGGCCTACCCGATACGCGGATCGAACGCGAACAGGGCGTCCCGGTTCTCCGGTGTGAGGCTTGCGGCGCGCGCTCGGCGACCAGTTCGTGACTACTGGAGCGATTTCAACGTCTCCAGGTCGCGATTGGTCCGCGCGAACTCTGCCGTACGCCGGGTGGCGTGACAGTTCGGGCAGTGGAACATACTGTCGTAGCGAGGCAGTTCGCTCGGCGACGACTCCCAATCTTTGGTACATTCAGGACAGACCAACTGGACAAACGCTTCCTCCATGAAAGGGACCCTCACGCGGAAGGGTGAAAAATCTTGTCGGCAGTTCGAGCGCCGGTGTGCAACGTAGCTAGCTTCGGACGAATCCGACAGCTCGGGTCCGCCTTTCGGTTGTCTCGCCGTCTGAGAGGAACTACTGTATAGTAGCGCTTGCAAGTCATCACACACACACACGATCGCACGACTGCGTGCGATCGGATCTGTAAACAGTTGCAAGCGCTACTATAACTGTTTCCCGCTACGACCGCACGAGAACGTGCGGTCGATGCCGAAATGACTCACAGCAGTCCCTATCAGTGGCCGACCGCGTCGGAAGGGGCGCGAACCGCCTCAGTCCCCACCGACCGCTGGGACTACTGGCTACTCGACTGTGACGCTTTTCGCGAGGTTCCGCGGCTTGTCGATAGAGCGCCCCATGATCTTCGCCACGTGGTAGGCGAACAATTGCAGGTAGACGTTCGCCAGGAGCGGTTCCAGTCGCCCGAGTTCGGGCACGTCGAACGTCGCATCGAGGAACTTTTCGGCTCCCTCATACGAGGAGATGCCGACGACGGGCGCGCCGCGGGATTCGACCTCCTTTACGTTGTTGAGCGTCGCCTTCGGGTTCGCCCCCTCCGTGAGAACCGCAAGCACGGGCGTGTTCGGCGTCACCAGCGCGAGGGTGCCGTGTTTCAGTTCGCCCGCGGCGAACCCCTCCGCGTGGGCGTAGGATATCTCCTTGAGTTTCAGCGCGCCTTCCAGCGCGACCGGACAGCCGAGTTTTCGGCCGACGAAGAAAAACGCCTCGCCGTCTACGTACTCCTCCGCCACCTCGCGGATCTCGTCTTCGACGTCCAGGATCTGCTGGATAGCCCCGGGGAGGCCGCGAGCGTTTTCGAGCAGTTCGCTCGCGTCGTCGGCCGACAGCATGCCGCGTTCGCGCCCGAGATAGACGGACAGAAGCGACAGCGTCGTCACCTGCGCGGCGAACGTCTTCGTCGCCGCCACGCCGATCTCCGGGCCGGCACGGATGTAGATAGCGTCGTCGGCCTCGCGGGCGGCCGTGCTTCCGACGGTGTTCGTGACCGCCATCGTCCGAGCGCCGGCGCGGGCGGCCTCGCGCATCGCCGAGAGCGTGTCGGCCGTCTCGCCGCTCTGGGTGACGGCGACGACGAGCGTCCGCCACGGGTCGCGCCCGCCGGTGAACTCGTACTCGCTCGCAACCTTCACGGAGACGCGAACGTCCGCCAACTCCTCGATCAACTGCTGTGCGTACAGGCCGGCGTGATAGGACGTGCCGCAGGCGACGACCTGTACCTCCTCGACGGACTGGAGATACTGCTCGGGCATGTCGAGTTCGAGGTCGACATCTCCGCCGACCGCGTCGACCCGACCCGAGAGCGTCTGTCGGAGCGAGCGGGGCTGCTCGTGGATCTCCTTCAGCATGTAGTGGTCGTAGCCGCCCTTCTCCGCCGCTTCGGCTTCCCAGTCGACCGTCCGGACGGCCCGGTCGACGACACCCTCGTCGCCGTACACCGTGATGCCGTCGGCCGTGGCCGAGACGACGTCGCCGTCCTCGACATAGGACACCTTTCTGGTGTGTTCGAGGAACGCGGTGACGTCGCTGGCGAGGAAGTTTCCGTCCTCTCCGTGGCCGACGACGAGCGGGCTGTCCATCCGCGCGGCGACCATGCCGTCGTGGCCGACCGCCGTAACCGCGAAGGCGTAGCTCCCTTCCAGCCGGTCGAGAACGGCCTGTACCGCGCCGACCAGGTCGTCGCCGACGTACACCTCTTCCAGCAAGTGCGGGATGACTTCCGTGTCGGTTTCGCTGGTGAACTCGTGGTCCGAGAGTTCGTCCTGCAGGCTGTCGTAGTTCTCGATGATCCCGTTGTGGACCACGGCGATCCGCCCCTCGCAGTCGGTGTGCGGGTGGGCGTTCTCGTCGGTCGGTTCGCCGTGAGTCGACCAGCGCGTGTGGCCGATACCCAGTTTCGCGTCCGTCGACTCGGGCAGTTGGAGGTCGTCGATCTCGCCTTGCTGCTTGTACACCTCGATGGCACCGTCGTTGAGGGCGACCCCCGCGGAGTCGTAGCCGCGGTACTCCAGGTTCTTCAGGCCGGTCGCGACGACCGAGATGGGGGACGTATCGCCGACGTAACCGATGATTCCACACATGCTATCCCCCCCGCACCTCCGCGTCGGGCGGAACGCGCCCGGAGACGGTGACCCCGTCTCCGACGTGCGCGCCGTCGCCAATGACCGTTCCCTCGTCCAGGACGACGCCCGCCCCGACGCTCGCGTTGTCCCCGACGACGGCCCCGAGGTCGACATCCTCGAAGTACGTGCCGTCGACGATCACGTCCGCGGGACCGCCGGGGGACGTGGAATTCGGCCCCACAGTCGCGTTCTCCGCGACGACGCAGTCGCGGAGGACCGCGCCGTCGTGGATAGTGGCGTCGTCGAACGCGACGACGTTCGAGAGAACGGCGTTCGCGCCGACAGTGACGTTGTTTCCGAGCGCGGTTCCCCGCCTGATGGTCGCGTTGGAACCGACGCGGGTCCCCGACCCGATCCGAACGTTATCGGCGACGTGGGCGCCCGCCTCGACGGTGCCGTTCTGTACCGGGTCGTCCATCGCATCGAGAACCTGCGCCGTGACGGCCGTAACGTCCCAGAGATAGGAGACGTCGACCCAGAGGCCACGGTATCGGACTGCGCGTACCGGACGGTCGCCGATCATGGCCTCTATCGCGGCGGTGAGCGCACGCTCGCCGTCGGGACCAGGGTCGATAGCGCGGATATACTCGAACACGGACTGGTCGAAGGCGTACACGCCGGCGTTGACGATATCGGACGGGACAGCGGCCGCGCGCGGTTTCTCCGTGATCCCCGAGACGCCGTCCCCGTCCAGCGTGACGACGCCGTACTCGCTCGGGTCGTCGGCGGGCGTGACGGCCATCAGCGTCCCGTCCGTCTCGGCGTGGTTTTCGACCAGCCGTTCGACCAGGCCGGCGGTGATGATCCGGTCGCCGTTGAGTACCAGAAAATCGTCGCCGACGGCCGATTCGGCCTGCAAAACGGCGTGACCGGTCCCGAGCTGTTTCCCCTGAGTCGCGTACTCGATGTCGACGCCCCAGCGGTGGCCGTCGCCGAAGTACGTCTGGATGCGTTCGCGCTTGTACCCGACGACGAGGACTATCTCGTCGATCCCCGCGTCTGAAACGGCTTCGATGACGTACTCCAGAAGCGGCTGGTTGGCGATGGGAACCATCGGCTTCGGTCGGCGGTTCGTCAGCGGTTCGAGCCGTTGGCCCTCCCCGGCCGCGAGGATGACTGCTTTCATAGCACGGTCCCTCTCATTGTGATTCACCGGTCGGATTCATATCGAATCACCTCTGTCTTCCATGACGGACTCCCCCGGCCGCGTCATCGCGCCGGCACCGAGTTTCGTCCCGGGGTTGAGACTCGTGTTGATCCCGGTTTTTACCCCGTCACCGAAGACGACGCCGAGCTTGCGACGGCCGGTGTCGACGCGTTCGCCCTTGACCGTCATCTTCACGTTGTCGTCGTCGTGCCGGAGGTTGGCGACGGTCGTCCCGGCCCCGAAGTTCGCGTCGCGGCCGACCACCGAATCGCCCACGTACGAGAGGTGGCCGGCGGACGCGCCGGCCATCAGGATGGAGTTTTTCACCTCGACGGCGTTGCCGACGCGGACGTCCGGCCCGATGACGCTCGCGCCGCGAACGTAGGCGTTCGGCCCGACGTCGGCTCCGGACTGGATGATCACCGGCCCTTCGACGTACGCCCCGTCGCGAACGCGAGCTCCTTCCTCGACGACGACGGGGCCTTTCAGCGTCGCTCGTTCCTCGACCTCGCCGTCGATCCGGCCCTCCAGATCGTTGAGTTTCGCCTCGGTGGCGTCAAGCAACTCCCACGGACGGCCGACATCTAGCCAGCGGTCGTCGTGTTCGACGACGGCGACCTGATGGTCATCATCCAGCAGCATCTCCAGCGATTCGGTTATCTCGTACTCGCCGCGCTGGCTCATTCCGGTCCGCTCGATGTAGTCGAAGATAGCCGGGTCGAACGCGTACAGGCCGAGGTTCGCCAGGTTAGACGGCGGGTCGTCCGGTTTCTCGACGATGCTGTCGGCGCGCCTGAGACCGTCCTCACCGGTGCCGTCCAGTCCGACCACGCCGTACGAGGTGGGGTCGTCGACGCGCATCGTGGCGATGGTCGTCGTCCCGGTCTCTGCGAGGCGTCGGACGAGGCCGGGGTCGAAGACGACGTCGCCGTTCAGCGCGAGGAACCGCTCGTCGACGTGCGGTTCGGCTGCCCCGATGGCGTGGGCCGTTCCGAGTTGTTCATCCTGTTCGACGTAGTCGACCGGGAGGTTGCGAAACTCGTCGCCGACGTGCTCGCGGATAGCGTCGGCGTGATAGCCGACGACGAGGACGTAGCCGTCGACGACGCTCTCGCAGGCGTCCATGACGTGTTCGAGCATGGGTTTGCCCGCGACGGGGAGCATCGGCTTCGGCCGGTTCGCGGTCAGCGGCCGCATCCGCGTCCCCTCGCCGGCGGCGACGACGACCGCTTTCATCGCGCCACCTCTCGGACTGTGCGGTTGACGGTCATCGTATCATCTCCCGGACCGCGCGTTCCACGTCGTACTCGGCCTCGAAGCCGATAGCCGTCTCGGCCTCGCTCGTGTCGACGGTGAAATCGCTCACGTCCGTCTCGCTCTCTCGGGGGTTCTCGACCATCTCGATAGGGACCTCGTATCCGCGCTCCTCGGCGACGGTGGCCTGGACGACTTCCGCGATGTCCTTGATGCTCCGGTCGTCGCCGCTCGCGAGCGTGAACGTCGTCGCGCCGTCGTCGCTCCCGACGAGTTCGTCGAGCGAGTGGGCGTACGCCCGGGCAACGTCTTTCACGTGTATGAAGTCGCGGGCCTGAGTGCCGGGTTCGTGGACGGTCAGCGGTTCCTCGGAGAGCGCCTTATCGACGAAGATGTTGATGACGGTGTTCTTGCCGATCTCGCGGCCGCCGAGTTCGTGGTGGCCGTAGAGGTTCGATTTGACGTACACGTGTGCGGGGAACTGCCCGTCGGCGAGCTGATGGATGTCGTCCTCGGAGAGCGCCTTGCTCCGCCCGTAGAAGTTGAGCGGGTTCCGGGGATGGTCGGACGAGATGGGGAACTCGACGGGGTCGCCGATGATCGCCATGCTGCAGGGGAACACGAGCGGCGTCCCCCACTCGTGACAGAGCCACGCGACGTTTTCGGTGCCGCCGACGTTGACGTCGAACGCCCGCTCTTTGTTCTCTTCGCAGTCCGGAACGCCGCTAATGCCGGCCAGATGCATGATCGCATCCGTGTCGCTGAAGGCGGTACGGAGCGCGTCGCGGTCGCGGATGTCGACGCTCTCGACGGGTAGCCCGTCTATCTCCTCGACGTCGCCGGTCGAGAAGTCATCGATCGGGACGACCTCGTGGCCGGCGTCGAGCAGTATCTTCGTGACGCGGGAGCCGATATAGCCCGCGGCCCCGGTCACGCCTACGGTGTGCGTTTCTGTCATGTATGGGTTCTCAATGTGGTGTCGGAAAGGCCTTCTGTGGGTTTTCGTCGTGCGGTTCGTCAGTTCGCCGGTCCGTCGAACCTGTTCGAGAGGTCCGTAATGCCGTCGTGGAGGGTGTACTCGGGGACGAACTCTCGGTCCGCCATGCGGTCGAACGTCACGCTGTACGACGGTCCCGGGTCCTCGTCTTCGAGGTAGTCCGTTTCCACTTCGGTACCGACCGCGTCGGCCACCGCCGCGGCGATGTCCTCGATACGGTAGTTGCCCTCGCCGACGTTGTATCGGCCTTCCGGCCAGTGGAGGGCAGCCGCGAACGCGCGGGCGGTGTCCTGGACGTGGAGGAACGGCCGCCAGTTCCGACCGTCGCCGTAGACGGTCAACGGTTCGCCCATCGTGGCGCGGAAGACGAAGGAGTTGACGACGAGGTTGAACCTGACGCCCGGACTCCACCCGTAGTTCGTCGCCAGGCGGAGCGCCACGGTTTCGACGTCGGCGTCGAAACAGGCGTCCTCCGCGGCGAGTTTGGACTCCGCGTAGGGGTTTCCGGGGTCAGTCGGGGAGGACTCGTCGAGGTCCGTCTCGTACGTTTCGCCGTACACGTTGCACGAACTGGCGAGGACGACCCGGTCGACGCCGGCGTCCTCCGCCGCCCGCAGGACCGTCTCGGTGCCGCCGAGGTTCACGTCGAACGTCTCTTCCCGGATGTCGTGAGTCTGGGCCGCGCCGGTGATCGCCGCGAGGTGGATCACCGCGTCGATGCCCGCCATGGCCTCTCGCACCCGTTCCTCGTCGCGGACGTCGCCGCGGACGAACTCCACGGCGGGCGCGTCGAGCAGGTTTCGCGGCGAGGACAGCGAGAAGTCGTCGAGGACCCGTATCTCGTGGGCCTCCTCGTCCAGCACCGGCAACAGGGCGCTGCCGACGTAGCCTGCGCCCCCCGTGACGAGGACGTTAATCGAGCAACACCTCCGGCAAGAACCGGTCCTCGTGCGCGGTGATCCGGCCGTCGTGGCGGGTCAGCGTGGTCAACACGTCGCGGATCCCCGCTTCGAGCGACTGCGGTTCGCCGACGAGGTCACCGAACTCCTCGTTTTCCATCTCCATCTTGTGTTCCTCGTCCTCGTCGCGCGGGTTCTCGACGTGGGTTATCTCCACGTCCAGGTCGAACTCCTCGCCCACCTCTTGGATGGTCTCGGCGAGTTCGATGATCGAGACGGGGCGTGCGACCTGATTGTACACGTCGACGTCGCCGCTGTCGCTGTGACCGCGTTCGACGAGCGTCGCGAGGCTCTCGACCGTGTCGCGGAGGCCGACCATCGGCTTGCGCTGTTCGCCCTTGCCGTAGACGGTGAGCGGGTAGCCCGCGACGGCCTGAGCGCAGAAGCGGTTGACCACGGTCCCGAAGTAGTAGTCGAAGTCGAACCGGGTCGGCAGTTCGAGTTCCTCCGTCTCCCCGGTTTCGGTCCCGAAGACGATAGCGGTACGGACGTCACTGACGGGTTGACCCCACTGCGTATTGGCGAGGCGCGCGTTCGCGTTGTCGAAGGACTTGGTGACGTGGTACCAGGACCCGCCCATCGCCGGGAACGGCACGTCGTCTCGCTCGCCCTGGTTCTCCATCGTCGCGCCGCCTTCGGGGATGGGGAACTCGGGCGCGCCGTAAACGCCGGTCGTGGTCGTCTCGATGAAGTGCGTGTCCTCCAGACCGGCCTCTTTCAGGCCGTAGAGCAGGTTGACGTTCATCGAGAGGTTGTTGCGCTGCGTGTACAGCGCGCGTTCGCCGTTGATCTGGGAGTACGGCGCGCTCGGCTGGGCCGCCGCGTGGACGACCGTGTGCGGTTCGTGAACGTCGAGCAACTGCGTCACTTCGTCGCGGTCCGCCAGGTCGGCGTAGACGAAACTCAGGTTCGGTTCCGCTGCGAAACGATGTTCCGGGTCGTCGACAGGGACCGCAGAGACGCTCCCCGCGTCTTCTACCCAATCGCGCCGTGCGAGGTTGTCAACGCCGACAACTCGCTCGTCGAGTCGTCGCGCCAGTCTGAGAGCGGTCGGCCAACCGACGTAGCCATCTGCACCGGTGACGAGAACCGTCATAGTTACTCAGGATATGAGTAACTTGGTTCATAAGCCTTTTGTCTGCCATACAATGTTTCGAGGGCTGAGGCCGCAGATCACCCGATAGTGGACGACAGACGGTGCGTCCTCGATAGCCGGTCTACGGCCAGCAATCGGTACGGGCTCGGCAACCGATTCGTATTCGACAGACGGTGCACACTCGACAGTAGGAATACGGTCCACAGTCGATGCGACCTCGTCAGTCGAGACACTCTCGGCCGAACGCTTGCGGCGGTCGATACGAGAATCAGTCCGTGGGAAATCGTTCCGTATGCGACCAGTGCGGACCGTTACTCTGGGTACTCGGTGACGCTCTCGTACTCCCAGATGAGGTCGAAATACCGTTTCATTCCCGCCACGAACGATCCGTTCTCGGTGATCGCCGCCTGCCGTCTGTGGTTCGGTACGTCGCGCTCTTCGACGAGGAAGAGGGCTTTCCCGCTGTCGTACTCCATGCTAGGGTCGACGAACGTCCCGCGCCACGGGAGCCGTTCCTCGGAGAAACGGATGTCGACCTGCGGGTACTCCTCGGCGATCCGGTCGACGATGTCCGCCTGGATCTCCTGTTTCTCCTCGGGGAGGTGCCGCGGGTGAAGGAAGAGAACGTCGACGCCGACGCGGTCGACCGCGTCGCTGAAGGCGGATTCGATCCCGTCGAAGTACTCGAAGCTGTTCGTGATGACGTGGACGCCATCAGTCGCCGAGTTGTACAGCTGTCGCGTCTCCGATTCGCTTGGCTCTCCCACGTCGACGACGTAGAACAGTTCGGCAGTGGGCGAACGGTCCTGGTCCGCTTGCTCGAACCGCGGGCGGAACTCCGCGAGGAACTCGTCGCGGAGGTCCTCTACCTCGTTACAGTACCGTTCGTACTCCTGGCGACGGTTTTCCTTCACCCGTTCGAGGATCGTTTCCGGCGGTTTCGACTGGTACTCCTTCGGCCGACCGGGATACACCTTGATGTATCCCATCTCCGCGAGCGAGTCGAGCACGCCGTAGATGCGAGCCTTCGGAATCCCCGTCGCCTCCGCGATGTCCGGCGCAGTCGTCCGGCCGGCGGAGAGCAGATGCGACAGCGCAGTCGCCTCGTACTCTTTCAGATCGAGTTGTTCGAGAAGTTCTGTTGGGTCACGTGCGGCCATTAGACACCGATTGAGACCCATCCCACGTAAATCGGCCGTTGCTCCCAAAGGTTTATGTCCCGCTCCACATTTGTTACTCACGAACTGAGTAACTATGTCCGACGGTACACCCGAAGACGAACCGGAAGCGTGCAGGGTCGACGACCACCTCGACGACGTCGACGACGGATGCGGGTGTACCGAGATCTGGGAACACCTGAGCGAGCGTCGCGAGGCGGCGGACGACTGACCGGACGTTCGGTCGGTGACCGCACGACGGACAGACGGATGTACGACTGGTAACTGTCTGGATGACGGTTCTACGGCTGACGACTGACGGTTCTACGACTGACGACTCTGCGAGGTTCGACTGTACGCCGGGCAACTGCCTAGGAACGTTCTATAGTGACGGCGAGTGCGCTACTGATGAACTGCCGAGCGATCTTTCTCTGTCGAGCGATCTATCGAAGTGGACGGACTCGCCCGACGACCGATATCTGTGAAAGCAAACCTTTTGCGCCCGTGGATCGGAGTCACGGTAATGGCGGACTACCGGGACGTATGCGTGCTGATCCCGACACTGAACGAGGCGGCTACTATCGGCGAGGTCATCGACGGGTTTCGCGACCAGGGACTCGACACCATCCTCGTCATCGACGGCGATTCGTCGGACGGGACCCGAGAGATCGCCGAAGAGCACGGCGCTCGCGTCGTAACGCAGTCCGGGTCAGGAAAGGGACAGGCGATCCAGGAAGCGCTCTCGTACATCGACAGCGAATACGTACTGATGCTCGACGGTGACGGCACCTATCGCCCGGAGGACGCGCCGTCGATGCTGGAACCGTTGCTCGCGGGCGACGCGGAACACGTCATCGGCAACCGCTTCGCCGACATGGAGGAGGGAGCGATGACTAACCTCAACCAGTTCGGAAACGGGATCATCGACCGCGCGTTCCACTACATCCACGGGAAAGAACAGTACGACATCCTCAGCGGCTACCGGGCGTTCACCCACGAATCGGTCGACCGCCTTCGTCTGAACTCCGAGGGATTCGGCATCGAGACGGAACTCGCCGTAGAATGCGTGAAAAACGGCGTCGAGATTACCGAGGTCCCGATCAGCTATCTTGCTCGGCCCGAATCGTCCGAGACGAACCTCCACCCGCTCTGGGACGGCGGCACGATCATCCTGACGCTGTATCGCCTCGCGAAAACCAACAACCCGCTGTTTTACTTCGGCAGCGTGGGGCTATCGGGGGGTCTGATCGGCGGCGGCCTCGCCGCGTACGTCGGCTACGAATGGTTCGCTCGGGGCGTGAGCCACGAAGTGATCGCCATCGTCGCCGCGTTTTTCGTCCTGTTCGGCGTCCAGTTGCTCATCTTCGGCGTCCTATCGGACGTGATGGTGACGCTGCATCGCGACCAGATGCACCGGTTAGAGCGGATCGAGACCGAGCAAAAGCGGACTGATTCGCCTGGGATGCGTGACGAACCCGCACAGACGGGAACGGACGCGGTGGGCGAACACGTCGAGTCCGAACCCGAAGGCGAACACGTCGAATCCGAACCCGAAGGCGAACACGTCGAATCCGAACCCGAAGGCGAACACGTCGAATCCGAACCCGGAGACGACTAGAAGGGGAGCATCGCCTTCACCTGGTCGATGATGCCCGCGGGTGACGATCGGTGTTTCTCGAAGACCGGATGCAGAGCGTTCAGGAGGTCCTGTTCGGACTCGAACTCCCGTTGGCCCGTCTCCTCGATGGCGTCTGCGAGCGAAACGGTGCGCCCGGTCGCGTCGTACGGTACGTCGGGGTGATTCAGCACATCGACGATGTCGCCTCTGGTCGCCGGGAACGTCACGTCCACGCCGTCGAGTCTCGCGTCGACCGCTGCGATACCGAACTCGACCGCGTCGGGTTCGTCACCGTCGTCGTTCGCGGGCGGTCGTACTCCCATGCTCGCGGATACAAACGCCGCGGCAAAAAAGTTCGCTGAAACGTCGGACCTGCCCTCTGCGGGACGCAAAACCTTTCGGTCGGCCGACCCGCATCTCTGGTATGACTGACTACACGACCGTCTCGATCCCGAAAGACCTCGCCGACCGCGTCGACGAGACCATCGAGGGGACGAGTTTCCAGAGCACGAGCGACCTCGTCCGGTTTCTCCTCCGGAGCATCGTCATCCAGCACCAGCAACAGGGGGAACTGACGGAGGCCGAGTTCGACGAGATAACGGACCAGCTACAGGACCTCGGCTATCTGGAGTGAACGAGGTTCTCGGCTGCCTGGAGAGAATCAGGGTCCCAGCTATACGGAGTAAGGCACATCCGACTTCCGCCGCATCACGCTGCGCCCGCTCGGACGGTCACGCTATCGTGTCCTGCGGCGGTTCTGCGTCGACGATCGTCAGTTCCTGGCGGCGGCCCCGGCGGTCGAACGCAGCGAGGGTCTCCGCCTCCCAGGGCGGGACTGCAACGAACACGACCTGTGCCAGGTCGTCCGTTCGGGACACTTCGAGATCACCCTGGGGGTGCGAGACGAACCGGCCCTGCGTCTGGCCCGACGGCGTGGAGAGGTCCACGCCGAACACCGCCGTGACCGACCGGCCGCTGTCCGGGAGATAGAAATCGGTAAACACCGGTGCCTCCGGCGGCAGGTCGTCCGCCCCCGTCAATTCGCTTGCGTCCGTGACCGCCAGTCTCGCTGTGACGGACCCCGGCTCCGCGTCGCGGGCGATATCGAGCAGGACCGTTACGAGACCGCGGGTAACGTACACCACACTCGTGTTCGGACGGCAGGCGGCAAAGATGTATCGCCGGTTCGTGATTTCGCCGGAGGTGATATCGCGCGGGGGCCAGGGGCGTTCTCGCGCGGCAGTCAGAGGTGTTCTCGCGCGGCGGTCGGGGGATATCCCCACACATTGGAAGCGGTATCGCGCCCACGTCGGAAGTGATGTCCCGCTTTCACCGAGGATCCGAAGACATTTCTCCGACGGGTGAGCGGAGTAGCGCATGGACCGCGCCACGCTCGTCGCGCTCGTCGCCGGAATCCTACAGGGGATCTTCGAGTGGTTGCCGATCTCGAGCGAGGGCAACGTCGCCGTCTTTCTCACCGCCGTCGGTTCCTCGCCGGGCGCTGCCGTCCAGTTTTCCCTGTTCCTACACGTCGGGACCGCGCTCTCGGCGTCCGTCTACTACCGCGAAGAGATACTGGAAGCGGTACGCCTCGCTCCTGACTGGCGAGCATCCGACGCGTTCGACGGCGAAACTGCCGACCTCTCCTTTCTCGTGATCGCGACGTTCGCCTCCTTCTGCGTGGGCCTTCTCGCGTATCTCACGCTCGACCACGTGGTCGGCGAACTGAGCGGCGGCCTGTTCGTCGCGGGCGTCGGCGTCTTGCTCGTTGCGACCGGAGTGTTCCAGCGCCTCGCCGACGAGCAACCGATCAGTACGCGGACGACCCCCACACTCGTTGACGCGGTACTCGTGGGCGCGCTGCAGGGACTGGCCGTCCTCCCTGGCGTCTCCCGGTCCGGGACGACCGTCGGGGCGTTACTCTTGCGCGGCCACGACGGTCCCGAGTCGTTCCGCCTCTCGTTCCTGCTCAGCGTGCCCGCCGCCCTCGGCGCTGGCGCGCTGACGGTTCTCGACGAGGGCGGGATCCCGAGCGTCGACCCCCTCCCCGCGCTCGTCGCCCTGACGGCCGCCGCGGTCGTCGGCTACCTGACCATCGACGCCCTCATGCGCGTCGTCGAACGCGTCGACTTCTGGGCCGTCTGTCTCGGCCTCGGCGGTCTGGCGACGCTCGGCGGCGTCGTGCTCCTGCTCTGATAGGGTCCGTTGTACGTCAGTTCAGTATTTCGCCGACGCGGGGGCGGCGAATATCGTGACACAGTTCTAACAGCCCTATGAAACCGACAGGCTCATTTCGACTCTCACGACACGTCGGGTATGTCACCGATCCGACGCGGAGTGATGTTTCTGCTCCTTGTCGGGGCGATCGGCGGGCTCTGCGTCCACTACGAGGCCACAGAGGACCAGCGGGACCCCTACCCCGCGGCCGAGGATATCGATGCCGACTACGACCGGTACGTCGGGGATACTGCGTTGCTGATCGGCACCGTCGAGAGCGTCGACCGCGACGTCGGAACGGCGCGTCTCCGGGTGGATCACGACGGCGGGGCGTTCACGATGACGCTGGCTGAGTTTCGCACGACCGTCGAACCGGGCGGCACGGTGCAGGCGTACGGCACGCTCGAAGCCGAGCGGACGCTCCGCGTCTCGCGGACCGTCGTCGTCAACGAGAGCGGCGGCTCGAAACTGTACAAGTACGCCGTCTCGGTCGCCGGAGCGGCGCTCGTTCTCGGCCTCTTCTTCCGACACTGGCGGATAAACCTGGAGACGGTCGCGTTCGAGGTGAGAAACCGTGATTGATCGGGGGACCGCTGATGGCTGATCTGCTCTCGCACGTCCTCGTCGCGTACGCCGCCTTCACCGTCGCGAGCTGGCAGGCGGACTGGTTGACTGACGAGTGGATCGCAGTCGGTACCGGCGGAGCGGCGATCCCCGACCTGATCAAAGTCGAGATAGTGGTCGGTAGCGGGACGATCGAGACGGTACTCGGCGTCCCGTTCGACGTAAGCGCCGTCGGAACGCTCGGCGGTGTCCTCCTCGTCGCCGGCGCGATCGCGCTCCTGTTCGGCGAGCGACGATATCGCGCGTACTGTCTTCTCGTGGCCGGTGGCTGTTCTGCACTCGTCCTCGACGGGATGCGGAAGTACGCCGACGGACGGGCGGGCGACTGGCTGTACCCCGTCCCGTGGAACCCGCCGTCGCCGAACCTCTACGTCTCATCGGACTCGACCGTACTCGGCGTCGTGCTCTTCGTAGCCCTCGTCGTCGGAACGCTAAACCGACGCGTGTTCGGCGGCTCTGAGTGACTGAACTGGCTACGATGTCGGGGTTTCCCTGTGTCGCCTAGTACGGGGTGGAACACCGTCCGAACTGGAGCGCCGACTACCGTCGCGGGTCGTGACGCGGAGTAGTTGGATTTATGCGAGTGTGAACTCTCCGGCAGAACATGACTGCTCCGCGTGAGGAGATATCCGACCTCCTCGCGGGCCGCCCCGAGTTCGAGTCCGCCCTCCGGGAGATATTGGACGTCGACGAGCGTCGGGAGACGTGGACGTTCGACGACGTTTCTGCCGACTCCGGGACCTTCGGCGAACTCGTCTCGCGGGACGTGGTCGAACGCGTCGGCGACGAGTATCGACTGGCCGACCCGCCGGCAGTCCGGACGGCGCTGGACGGGGAGTCGCCCCCCGGCGATTCACACCGTTCGGAGTCGGCGTCGGCCGGAGACCGCGCCACTGCGGGGACGAACGCGGCCGCGAACGGACGCGGCGTGGCGGACGAGCTATCGAGGCTTCGCGAGCGTCTTCCGTCGCCGTCGCGCAACACCGTTGTCGGGATCGTCGCCGCACTCGCTCTCGTCGCCGCCTTCCGTCTCGTCGCCTATCCGAGCGTGTTCCGGGACGGCGACATCGTTCTGCTCGCGAACGATCCGTACTTCTACCGCTACTGGCTTCTCGAACTCGTCGCCGACGGCGCGGGGCCGTTCGCGGTTCCCGAGGGAGTCCTGAACGGCGAGCCCCTGCTCGTCGCCGTCCTCTGGACCGCGACGCTCGCTGTCGGCGGTGATGCCCGCGCGGTTGACCTCGTACTCGCGTGGTATCCAGTCGTCGCCGCTCTGGTCACGGGGCTAGCCGTGTACGGGGCAACCGTCCGCCTCACGGACGACGCGCGGATCGGACTCGCCGCGACGGGCTTGCTCGCCGTGATGCCGATTCACGCCTACCGGTCTGCGGTGGGCTTCGGCGACCACCACGCGTTCGACTACATGATCGTCGCCGTGTCGCTGTACGCCCTCGTCGGCCTCGCGAGCGTCGACAGGGACCTGTCGCCGCGGTCGCTTACCGCTCGTGCCGCCCCCTGGACTGTTCTGCTCGGAGGAGCGCTCGCCGCGCAGGTGCTGGCGTGGAACGCCGGACCGCTCCTGATACTGCCGGCCGGACTCTACCTGCTGGCCCGGTCGTTGCTGGAACTGCGCGCCGGCCGGTCGCCGCTTCGCGGCGTCGCACCGACGCTCGCCGCTGCCGGCCTGGCCGCCGCACTGGTCTGGGCCGCCCACGGGGGGTGGCAGTGGCAGGCGGGTTACGTCGCACTCACGCCCGTGTTCCTGTTCGGAGGTGGGCTCGCGGCGGCGCTCGTCGGCGAGGCGAGTCACAGAGCGGGCCTCTCGTGGAAGGCCGCGAGCGGTACTCTAACCGCCGCGTCGGTCGGCGTCTTCGCAGTCGCGTGGACGCAGTTCCCGGAGTTCGCAACGGAGTTCCGGGAGGAGACGGAGCGTCTCGCGCTGAAAGCCGGCCAGAGCGAGATCGTAGAGACGGCGTCGCTGTTCGACGCCGACCTCGGCGGGCCGTTCGCGCCGATCTTCTACTTCGGACTCGTGCTCTTTCTGGCGCTGCCTTACGCGGTCTGGGGCGTGTGGGTCGCCGGATCGCGCGACCGTCCGGACTGGCTGGCCGCGTCGACGTTCGTGGGCCTGTTGCTGGTCCTCGGAACCCTTCAGGTCCGGTTCGCGGGTGCCCTCGCGGTCCCAGTCGCCGTCTTCGCGGGCGTTGGCTTCGTCCACCTCGCGAGCGTGGTCGACCTCGCACGTCGCCCCGCGTGTCTCTCCGGGAGCGACGATACAGACAATCACCGTTCGGACTTCGGGGAGAACCGGAACGATGCGAGTCGTTCGACAGTCCAGATCGGCAACGTCGACGGCCGTAGCCTCGGGCTACTCCTTGCGTTAACGGTGCTGATAGCGGGTCTCGGCGCGTTCCTGACGCCCCCGCTCACGAACGACCTCACTGTCGAATCGGAGTCCTATCAGGCGGCGACGTGGATCCAGGGCGACGCCGCCGAGCGCGGACTGGCGGAAAACGAACGATACGTGTTCAGCCAGTGGGACCGGAACCGGATGTACAACGCGTTCGCGAGCGGTGATTCGCGCTCCTACTGGTTCGCACGCTCGAACTACGACGGGTTCCTCGCGGCGACGAACGGAACCGAGTGGTACGAACGACTCGACGGTCGGGTCCAGTACGTCGTTACCGCTGACCGAACGATAGGTGATAGCGTCTCCGAGGACGCGATGTACTACCGACTTCACGAGGAGTATGGCGTCGACACCGACCACTACCGCGCGGTGTACGCTACCGACGACGGCACTCGAAAGGTCTTCACGCTCGTCTCCGGGGCGACGGTAACCGGACCGACGTCATCGAACGACACTGTGAACATTTCGAGAACGGAAGACGTCGACCTCGGGGAAACGTCGGTCGACTACGAACGGACGGCGGCGGTCGAGAACGGCACGTTCAGCGTCGTCGTCACCCAACCGGGCGAGTATTCGGCCGGTGGACAAACCGTGACGGTCTCCGAAGCGGCGGTGGTAAACGGTACGGCCGTCGAAGTGTCAGAGAACTCGACGACGTAATCGGAGACACCGCGCGGGACCCTGACAGCGTCTGTTACACCGGCAGTAGTTTCTTGGCGTTTTTGAGATAGAGTTCCGGCGCTGTCCGTCGAGCGTCGCGGAGCGCGGCGTCCAGAGCTTTCTCGGCGTCTTTCGACACACCTTCGCCGTGACCGACGAGCAACCGGTCGATAACCAGGCCGCTGAGTGCGTCACGCGGCGGCAGTGCGCGCAGCATCGGATGCACGCCGAGGCGTGCCGACCCGGTCCGGAAGTAGTCGACGGTCCCGACAGCTTCCGGAACGACGAGCGTTCGCGAATCGGCGTCGTACAGCGCCACTTCGTGCCAGATCGGGTTATCGACGACGGGTATCGCGTGAAAGTTCGTGTTCCCAAGCGTTTTATCGAACGTTTTGGTTCGCGCGTGGATATCGTCGGCGACGCCGCTGAGCGTTCGCGGGAGATGGACCGACACGTCGTGGCGGGATGCGAGGGCGTCGGCGTCGCGCGTGTGTCGGTCGAGGAGGACAACGACTCCTGCCACGTCGCCGAACGGAGCGATCAGGTCGTCCAAGCCGTCACAGTCGACTGGGTCGACGAGCCAAACCTCACCGTCGTTTACGAGGGCGTGACTGGCCCGTTGCATGGTTTCGTCGGGGTGAGCGATCCACCCGACGCCACCGTTCCAGCGGTCAGTTTCCCGGAAACCGCTCGTTCGGCCGTCACCTGTAGGCGACATACACGGACACAGGGATTCGAGGTGTATAAACGGTCGTCAAAATCGCCTTTCAGCCCGGTAACGGCCGCTTGTTGAATCTCTGCCGAGATATTAAGTCACCGCCGGAAGTAGTGACGGTATGCTCAGCGGACTGCGGTGGCTCGCCCTCGAAGTGAAATCCCTCGACCGAGCCAGGGAGTTCTACGCCGAGGCGCTTGATATGACGGTCGAACGCGAGGGCGAGCGCGAGGTCGAACTGCGGGCAGGAGACAGTACTCTGATTCTCCGGCGTCCGCGGGAGATACCCCGCGGCGGCCTGCACACTCACTACGCGTTCGCTATTCCCGCTGACGAATACCAGTACTGGTGGGACCGACTCAGTCGAGAGTTCGATCTGCAGGAACGTCAGTTCGGGTCGGGGAAATCACTGTACCTGTACGATCCCGACGGTAACTGCGTCGAACTCGCTCAGCGACCGGTCGACGGCGACGGTATCTGCGGGATCTTCGAAGTCGTTCTGGAAGTGGCTGACCTCGACCGCGCGGAGGAGTTTTACACGTCGCTCGGTTTCGAGACTGTAGACCGCGGGAAAGACCGGAGACGAGTCCGTCTCGGCGGGCCGGTCGATCTCGAACTGTGGGAACCACAGTTGGGGATCGCCGACGGCCGCGGCGGCGTTCACGTCGACCTCGGCTTCGACACCGACGACAGCCCCGGCGTGGCCGTCGACGCGGTTCTCAACCGCGCTTCGAAGGTCACCATGATAGGCGAGAACGTCAGGATCACCGACCCCGACAACCACCACTTGCAGTTCTGCTGAACTTCCGTTGTGTGATACCGCTTCCGGTCAAACGCGATCCGCGTCGGCGTTCTCTTTCAGCCGTGGTTTTCAATGAAGAGCTATGATTTTCCGATGAAGAGCTATGATTTTCCGATGAAGAGCTAAGGTTTTCCGATGAAGAGTCGTGATCAAGGAAACGGCGTTTTCCACACACACACGTTTCGGGGCCACAGACTTTTGCCAGTCTCCGTGGAAGTGACCCAACGCATGCGCGTTACTCTCCTGGGGACTGGCACCGCATTACCGACGGGCGACAGATACCAGAGCGGTGCGCTTGTGGAATCTGCTGACCGGTCCCGACGGATACTGGTAGACTGCGGGAGCGGCGTTCTCCATCGCCTCGCGGACACAGATGCAGGATACGAGTCGGTCGACGCCGTACTGTTAACCCACACACATCTCGATCACGTTGCCGACCTCCCCTCGCTGGTGAAAGCCAGAGTACTCTCCGGAGTTTCGGAGTTGGAGATCGTCGGACCGAACGGAACGGACGAGACGCTCGACCACCTACTGGCGGTCGATAACGTCCAAGAGCGGGCCGACCTGACGGTTCGGGAAGTCGGCCCCGGGCAGTTCGACGCCGCCGGATTCCAGATGCGTGCCTGTGAGGCAGACCACTCCGTGCAGACGTTAGGATACAGGTTCGACGATGATGGGTCGGATACCGAGACCGACGGCATCACCTTTAGCGGCGATACCAGAGCGACCGAGAGCGTCGCGGAACTCGCGGACGGATCGTCGGTACTCGTTCACGACTGCGCGCATCCGGACGGGGAAGGTGGAGGTGACCACGCGTCACCATCAGAGTTAGCCGGGACGCTCGCCGGACGAAACATCGACACGGTGTATCTGACGCATCTCTATCCGGGGACCAGAGGAAAGGAAGGTGCGATGGTAGCGGCGGTCGAAGGGCGGTTCGACGGGGACGTGAAGGTCGCACTCGACCGGGAATCGTTTGAAGTGTGACTACCAGTCGGTCAGTGTTGGCGATAACTGTGTTGCGGCGACATCTCCGGTACTCGCTTGGAACCGTCCGTTTTCGGTGGTGGAGGGGTTGTCAGTCGCAGTAGTGGAGGGATTGTCAGTCGTGGTAGTGGACGCGTCGTCGGTCGCAGTAGTGGAGGCGACCGGTTTGTGACTATGCGGCGTCGTCTGCCCACTGCGTCATTCGGTTGTCTTCAAGCAGAATCTCTCGGACGATGTCCGGGTCCTCGATGAGCCGGTTCTTCAGGGTCACACCGCCGGCCAGACCCTGGTTGAGTTTTTCGACATCGACGATGCCGAGGAACGCCTGCTCTTTCAGGATATCGCGGAAACGGCGCTCGGAGAGCGTGTCCATGTCGATCTCGCCGCAAATGACGCGGTACTGTTTGAACACTTCACGCGTCGGAAACGCCTCGGTGTCGTTGTTGAGAGAGAGTTCAGCGAGCGAGAGGAGCGCGGTTTTGGCCTGGGTTGGCGCGCCGTCGATGAGTTCGCGGAAGCGGTCCTTCTCAGCGAGTTGCTGGGCGTCGCGGACGTGCTCTTCGGTCACGACGTCCGAGCCGTTCTTGTAGGCTATCTTGCCCGCGTGCCGAAGGATGTCGATCGCCTTCCTGGCGTCACCGTGTTCCTGTGCGGCGAACGCCGCACAGAGCGGGATCACGTCGTCGGTGAGCACGTCCTCCTGAAAGGCGTCCGCGCGGTTTCGCATGATCTCGCGGAGTTGCGTCGCGTCGTACGGCTGGAAGAACAGTTCCTTGTGCTGAAGGCTGGATTTGACCCGTTCGTTCAGGTTCTCGGCGTACTGGATCTTGTTACTTATCGCGATGACGCCGATGTGGCAGTCGACCTTGTTCGCCTCCTCGGCGCGAGAGAGTTTCATCAGGAGGTCGTCGTCGGCCATCAGGTCGACCTCGTCCAAGATCACCATCATCACGTCGTAGCGCCGGTCGAGTATCTGCCACAGGCGCTTGTAGTATTTCGACGTGCTGAGACCCGTCTGCGGGACGGAAATATCCGTTTCGATCTCTTCGTTTAACGTGTTGGCAAGCGAAGAGACGGCCTGCGTTTCGGTGTTGTCCTCGGAGCAGTCGAGATACGCGGTTCCGACCGAGACGTCGTCCTCCGAGAGGTCTTGCGCACGTCCCATCACGTATTTCGAAACGAGCGATTTCCCGGTCCCCGTCTTCCCGTAGACGATGACGTTGTCGGGGGAGTACCCCTCGATAGCGCCGCGCAACTGCTCGGCCAGGTCGCGGATCTCGTCGTCGCGGCCGACGATCCGGTCGGGTTCGGGGACGTGCCCGATGCTCAAGAGCTGCTTGTTCGCGAAGATCTGGTCTTCCTGCTCGAACACTTCCTTCGCGATGTCCGCTGACTCTCGACTTCCCATCGTATCCCTCAATCGATGGGTCACTGATAAACTACGCGGTTTCGCCCACCCCGGACTTCCGATGCTTCGGCGTACAGAACACGCCGGATGATCTCACGGTTCGGATCGGTTCTGGATCGGGATTTTCCCCTGAACTGGAGGCCCACCCCGTGTTTCCGATGCTACCGGGTCACAGATAGTGGGTACGGGAACCAGTTACACCCACCCCACGTTTCCGATGCTTCCGGTCGAGAAGGCCGGGGGGAAGATCGGTCAGTTACGAATCCCCACCGTATCGAATGCCTTGACTGTCACACCCCTCGTTTCCGATGCTTTCGAGGATATCAGTCCACCAATTGCGGGAGAATCAGGCTTAGTAGACCGACACTCAGTCCTGTGAGTCCCGATAGTCCTGCATCGACTCTCTTTTTTCCCACCATTCTCGTCTTTCTACCTGAGGGGTATCCGAGAGAGCGTCCGTGTTTTGCTCGACCGGATTAACGCGAGTTACTCTATTCTCTCACGTCGAAGCAACACTGAAACCACTGACACCATCGTCAGATCCGCACGAAGATCGATCTTCATCTAAGCTCTTTTATTCGGCTAGTGGACTATTTCCAAGATGACATATTAAAGCT
This sequence comes from Halostella sp. PRR32, assembly GCF_034808085.1. Taxonomy (NCBI): domain Archaea; kingdom Methanobacteriati; phylum Methanobacteriota; class Halobacteria; order Halobacteriales; family Natronoarchaeaceae; genus Halostella; species Halostella sp. PRR32. Next base: position 357,326 of record NZ_JAXHGL010000001.1, on the reverse strand, counting down.
TTTCTAAATAATATGCAGATTATTCGGCGGTAAGCTAGAAACGAACATCTTTCGTCGACTCCCGGCCGAAGAACTCCGCTACCCCCACTCTATCTCTCTCAAAGCATCGGAAACGTGGGGTGGGTGTCTGAGGGATCGTCACAGCCATCTACTCGAGTTCGTGTCCGGCCAGATCGTGTTCCTGTCCAGATCCGCGAAGCAGTCGAACGAGTGTAAGCGCTCGACGTGATAGCAAAAGCTTCGTCGGGTCACTGGCCGAGTTGTCGTTCGACCCCTTCGATGTCGGACACCGTGTTGACGTTCGCCCGCCAACCGTCGAGTTCGACCGTCTCGACGTCCTGCCGCTTCCGATCAGGAGACCGATAGCGTCGGTTAGTTCGTACTCCCCCCGGTCGCTCGGCTGGACTAAATGACAGGCGTGGAATATCAAGGTCGAAAAGACGAAAAACCCGGTCTGAATGAGCGTCGACGGCGGGTCGTCCGGTTTCTCGACCAGCGAAACGAGCGTACCGTCCGCCCCGGTTTCCGCGACACCTGTCGTTTTGGCTTTCTCTTCGGTAACATCCTCGACGAGGAGCGTCGCCTCCGACTCACTCTCTCGATGCCGGTCAACCGCCGTCGTCAGATCCGCGCGAAAGACGTTATCGCCGTTGACCAGCACGAAGTCGTCGTCTACGTACGGTTCGGCCTGCAACAGTGCGTGCGCCAGTCCTAACTGTTCCCGCTGGTGGACGTACGTTATCGGTACGCCGCCGTACTGGTCGCCGTAGTGGTCAATAATGTCGGCCTTGCGATAGCCGACGACGACGACGAGTTCGTCGACCCCAATGTCGACCAGCGCATCGAAACAGTGCGTCAACAGCGGTTTACCGGCGACATCGACGAGTCCTTTCGGTCGTTGGTCAGTCAGCGGTCGGAGTCTCGACCCTTCCCCGGCAGCGAGAACAACGGCGTCCATGTCTGTACGAACACGAACGCGCGGACGCTGGAAAAAACTATACCGTGAGTGATGCCTGGCATCGATCCCCCTACTACGTCGCCACCTACTGCCACGTCGACGCCTCCTACCCTGTCGACACCCCCTACCACGTCGACACCCCCTACCACGTCGACACCCCTACCACGTCGACGTTACAGCACCGCTTCAGAGCTCCACGGACCGAGACCGAAATCCGACAGTCCGACCGAGGCACCGGCGGACGCCGTCGCGATACGAACGGTCGACTGCTATTCCAACCGGTCCGTGTCGATGTGAACGCCGGGTGGCGCGGCGAGCAAGAACCCCCTGAAGTGAACGAGTTCGCCGCCCTCGTCTCTCACGTCGCGTGCGAACCCGGCGGCGAGTTCGTTCACGTCTCCCTCGACGTTTAGTACGAGTATCGTTCCCTGTTCGATGGTTTCGATCCACTCCTCGTCCGGCGTCGTCCCGTCGAGTACGCCGAGTTCGATCCGCGCGGCCCCCATCCCGTCGTCTTCATCCTCGATGTGGTCCTCGACCGACCTGAGGTCGAGACTGAAGTCGCTCATACCTTCGGGGTCGTCCCCCCATGAGAAAAATCCTCGCCCCACAGAACCGTTCGGCGGGGATTTGGGTCAGTCGTTCCGGTACTCTTTCCGGAACCCGCGGAACTCGGTTCGGTGGGCCTCCTCGTCAGCGAGGATGGTGACGGCGAGGTCCTCAGTCACCGGATCGTCGGCATCCTCGGCGGCGGTAATGATAGATCGATACGTTTCGATAGCGTCTTCCTCGGCCTCCAGAACCCCCTCGATGACCGAGAGGACGTCCGTGCTATCCTCGGGCGGTTGGAGGCTCTGTTGGTTAGCCTGGAAGTCCATCGACGCCGGCGGCCGCTGGTCTAGTTGCTTCAGTCGCTGGCCGATCATCCGAGCATGGTCGAGTTCCTCCTGAATGTCCACTTCCAGGCTCTCTTTGACCTCTTCGGCGCTGACTCCGTCCAGCACGATTGAGTTGGTCAAGTAGTTCATCACCGTCTCGATTTCGTCCCCGTACGCCTTTCTGAGTAACTGCGTTACCTGATCGCTCGTCATCCCCACGGACGTACCACATCCAGCGGCTTAGTTGCGGGCCTGAACGGGCCAACTGCTCAATCAAAACGGACTCGTCGTTCGGCCTAACCCTCACCGTTTGGCCAAGCCTCACCGTTCGGCCCAACCCTCACCGTTTGGCCAAGCCTCACCGTTCGGCCCAACCCTCACCGTTCGGCCCAAGCCTCCACCGTTTGGCCATGTCCTACCCTATTCGGTCCTTCCGCCGGAGCGTCGGAGCGAGTGTCTCCGACTGTTTTCTACGTGACGGCCGGACTGTCATCGACAGTCCGCAACTGATCACTCTGCACCGCTCGAAGCGCGTGCGAGTTCACGCACGGATTATTTTACGGCTCTAGGCGGAAACAATTCAATATCACTATCGATGACGTAGTTCATCTCCCTCCGTGCCTTCCGTAGTGTATAAGGAATATGTAGAAAACAAGGCCGTCTACGTCTTGCGATTTACCGAATACGACTGTGTTATCATGTTCGAAACATGTACGCCGAAACCTGTCACAGGGACACCTTTATATATCGGAAAGGGCCCCTACACAGATACCATGCCTGAGCGCAATACGCAGTCCATGGATTCGTCCTCCGGTACAAGCCGGGGGGATCGAGTTCTTCCAGGGCACGTTAGATTCCACTAGCGAGATAGACAGCGCACGAGTTTTCGACACGACGCTCCGCGACGGGGAGCAGTCGCCGCGCACGTCATTCTCCTATGAGGACAAACGCGAGATAGCCACGGCACTCGACCGGATGGGAACCCACGTCATCGAAGCCGGGTTCCCCGTCAACTCCGACGCCGAGTTCGAGGCCGTAAGCGACATCGCTAAAAGCACAGATACGACGGTTTGCGGGCTGGCCCGCGTCGTCGACAAGGACATCGAAGCGGCCCTCGACGCTGGCGTCGAGATGGTGCACGTGTTCGCGTCCACCAGCGACGTGCAGATAGAGGATTCGATGCACGCGACCCGCGAGCAGGTGATGGAACGGTCCGTCGACGCCGTCTCCCGCCTGCGAGACGCCGGCGTCGAAGTAATGTACTCGCCGATGGACGCCACGCGGACGGACGAGGCGTTCCTGGTCGAGATAATCGAGGCCGTCACCGAGGCGGGAACCGACTGGATCAACGTCCCCGACACCTGCGGTGTCGCGACGCCGCGGCGGTTCCACGACCTGATCGAGATGGTCTGTGAGCACACGACCGCCCGCGTCGACGTGCACACGCACGACGACTTCGGGATGGCGACCGCAAACGCCATCTCCGGCATCGAGGCCGGGGCCGACCAGGCGCAAGTCAGCGTCAACTCCATCGGGGAGCGCGCGGGCAACGCAGCCTACGAGGAGTTCGTGATGGCGATAGAGAGCGTCTATCAGGTCGACACCGGCATCGATACGACCGGTATCACCGCGCTCTCGCGGCTAGTTGAGGAGAAGTCGGGCGTCGACGTACCGGGCAACAAGCCCGTCGTCGGCGACAACGCGTTCGCCCACGAAAGCGGCATCCACGCCGCGGGCGTCATCGAGAACTCCGACACCTTCGAGCCGGGCGTCATGACGCCCGGGATGGTCGGTGCACAGCGGGAACTGGTACTGGGCAAGCACACCGGCAATCACTCGGTACGAGAACGCCTGCAAGACGCGGGCTTCGACCCGAGCGACGACGAGGTGCGCGCCGTCACTCGACGCGTCAAGGACTACGGCGCGGAGAAACAGCGCGTCACCATGACCGACCTGAAACAGTTCGCCCGAGAGGAGGGCGTCGACCGCGAACAGGAGGAGGTCCACGCCTGATGATGCCCGCCCGGTTCGCCCCCGTCCGCCAGCGGCAGGTAGACGATATCGGCCAGCGGACAGTCCGCGACTCGGGCGCATCCGATCACCCCTTCGGGGTCAACTGTTCGAACCGAGGGAGCCACCACTCACGCCGCCGGACTGACAACTCGCACTGCCGGAGTCGTTACTCACACCACCGGACTCACAACGCACCGCGGGGAACTCATCGCTCGCGCGATGTGTGTTACTGTTCACCCGGTGTGAGCAATCATTGCGACTCGCACAAGAGTTATACTGCCGGAACTCACTACCTCACTATCAATGAGACAGTCACTGACTTCCGCTCCCGTGCAGTCGCGGAGCGGCGGGGCTGTCCTGGTAGCTCTTCTCGGCGAGATTATTGTAGGGGCACACTAGCCCCTACACTACTCCATTCTCGACCGGCGTTCGTATCGACCTTCGACCCAGCACCTGCCCCAACCATGTCCAGTACACCTACAGCAGTCACACAGTATCGCCCGACGACCACATCCCTCGCAAACCGTCAACCGGAAACCGCGGAGTCCGGACCGTACCGACCGACACCGTTCGGAGGAGGGACCAGATGACCGAGCAAGTTCCACCGACCACCCAGACGAAGGCGGAGGCGCAAGCGAGCGACGACGAGGACGCTGAAGCGGCAGCGAAGCAGGCGGTGTCGACCGGCGCGGGGTCGGTCGTCGCGACCCTCGAAAACGCGGGCGTCGAACACCTCTTCGGCGTCCAGGGGGGCGCGATCATGCCCGTCTACGACGCCCTGTACTACTCCGACCTGAACCACGTCACGATGGCCCACGAGCAGGGCGCGGCCCACGCCGCTGACGCGTTCGGCATCGTCTCCGGCGACCCGGGCGTCTGCCTGGCGACGTCCGGTCCCGGCGCGACGAACCTGGTGACCGGCATCGCCGACGCGAGCATGGACTCCGACCCCCTGATCGCGCTGACCGGTCAGGTGCCGACGGATCTCGTCGGTAACGACGCCTTTCAGGAGACTGACACGACCGGCGTCACCGACCCGATCACGAAGACGAACTACTTCGCCGACGACGCGGAAACCATCGGCGACGTAGTCGGCGAGGCGTTCGCCGTCGCGGACGAAGGTCGACAGGGGCCGACGCTGGTCGACCTGCCGAAGAACATCACGCAGGAAGAGACCGAAACGAACTCCGGCGAGACGACGACGCCGGACACGTACAACCCGCCGGAGGAAGCCGACGAGGGAACCGTCGAGGCAGCCGCTGACGCGCTCGCGGCCGCCGAGAAACCCGTTATCCTGGCCGGCGGCGGCGTGATAAAAGGCGAGGCGACCGACGAACTGCGGGCGTTCGCACGGGAGTACGAGATCCCCGTCATCACGACGATGCCCGGAATCGGGGCGTTCCCCGAGGACGAAGAACTCTCGCTGGAGGTCGCCGGCATGCACGGCACCGGGTACGCCAACATGGCGGTCACCCACTGTGACGTGTTGCTCGGCGTCGGCACGCGGTTCGACGACCGCCTGACGGGCGGCGTCGACTCGTTCGCGCCGGAGGCCGAGGTCATCCACGTCGACATCGACCCGGCCGAGATATCGAAGAACATCTACGCGGACTACCCGCTGATCGGCGACGCCGGGCGTGTGATGGACCAGCTAGACGACGAGTTAGATAACCGCCCCGACCCCGCCGACCGCTACGCCGAGTGGCGCGAGCAGGTCGGGACATGGAAGGAAGAGTACCCGATGGATTACGCCACACCCGACGACGAGCCGCTGAAGCCGCAGTTCGTCGTCGAAGTGCTGGATGAGGCGACCGAAGACGACACCGTCGTCACGACCGGCGTCGGCCAGCACCAGATGTGGGCGTTCCAGTTCTGGACGTACACTGAGCCCCGGACGTGGGTCTCTTCGCACGGCCTGGGGACGATGGGGTACGGCCTGCCAGCCGCCATCGGCGCCCGCCTCGCGGCCGACGACGACCAGTCGGTCGTCTGCTTCGAAGGCGACGGCTCTTTCCTGATGACGGTGCAGGAACTGTCTGTCGCGGTCCGCGAGAACCTGGATATCACCGTGGCCGTCCTGAACAACGAGTACGTCGGGATGGTCCGACAGTGGCAGGACGGCTTCTTCGAAGGCCGACGGATGGCCTCGGAGTACTCGTGGTGTCCGGACTTCGCGAAACTCGCGGAGGCGTTCGGCGCGCGCGGGTTCACCGTCGCGGACTACGACGGCGTCGAGGACGCGGTGGAAGCCGCGGTCGAGTACGACGGGCCCGCCGTCATCGACTTCCACATCGACCCCGAGGAGAACGTCTTCCCGATGGTTCCCAGCGGCGGGAAAAACGGGAAGTTCGCACTGCAAACGGACCATCTGGACAAGCTATGACGAACGCCGAATCACCGCTGACGACTGTCGAAATCGCACGAACGGAGGGCAGACGATGACCGGAGGGCTCCCCGGACCCGATCCGGGTGCGCGGCCACATCCCGACGGCCGCCGCAACTCTCAGGGCGCTCGCATCGACCCCGCGGTCGAGGCAGAGCCGGAGGCCCAGCGCGCCGTGCTGTCGGCGACGGTCAAACACGAGCCAGGCGTGCTGGCCGCCGTCTCGGGGCTGTTCTCCCGGCGGCAGTTCAACATCGAGAGCCTCACGGTCGGGCCCACAGAGGAGGAAAACCGCGCCCGGATCACCCTCGTCATCGAGGAGCCCGAACCGGGCATCGAACAGGCGAAAAAGCAACTGGAGAAGCTCATCCCCGTCGTCTCGGTGACGGAACTGGAAACCGACGCTACCCAGCGCGAACTCGCGTTGATCAAGGTGTCGGGCGAGAAGCCCGACCAGGTCCAGTCCGTCGCCGAGATGTACGGCGGCGAGGCCGTCGACGTCAGCCAGGAGACGGTCACCGTCGAGATAACGGGAAGCAGACAGAAGATAGAGGCCGCTGTCGACACCTTCCACCGGTTCGAGATACTGGAGGTCGTCCGCACCGGCACGGCCGCGCTCGAACGCGGCGCGGAGGAAACGAGATGATGAACGCGTTCACCCCCCACCGACACCAATGACAGAGGAATTCACTACCACGGTATACTACGACGAGGATGCGAACAGTGCGGCGATCGACGACAAGACCGTAGCGGTCCTGGGTTACGGTAGCCAGGGCCACGCCCACGCGCTCAACCTACACGAAAGCGGTGTGGACGTGGTCGTCGGCCTGCGAGAGAACTCCTCCTCGCGTGCGGCCGCCGAGGACGAGGGACTGACGGTCGCGACGCCGGACGACGCGGCGGCGGCGGCGGACATCGTCTCCGTCCTCGTGCCCGACACCGTCCAGCCCGCCGTCTTCGAGGCCATCGAGGACGAACTGGACGAGGGCGACACCCTGCAGTTCGCCCACGGGTTCAACATCCACTACAATCAGATCCAGCCCCCGGAGCACGTCGACGTGACGATGGTCGCGCCGAAGTCGCCGGGCCACCTCGTCCGCCGGAACTACGAGCAGAATCAGGGGACGCCCGGACTGATCGCGGTGTATCAGGACGTCTCCGGCGAGGCCAAGGAGGAGGCGCTGGCGTACGCCGAGGGGATCGGCTGTACCCGTGCGGGCGTCATCGAGACGACGTTCCAGGAGGAGGTCGAGACTGACCTGTTCGGCGAGCAGGCCGTCCTCTGTGGCGGCGTCACCAGCCTCGTCAAGCACGGCTACGAAACGCTCGTCGACGCGGGGTACAGTCCCGAGATGGCCTACTTCGAGTGCATGAACGAGCTGAAACTCATCGTCGATCTGATGTACGAGGGCGGGCTCGGCGAGATGTGGGACTCCGTCTCCGACACCGCCGAGTACGGTGGCCTCGTCAAGGGTGACGAGATCGTCGACGACCACGCCCGCGAGAAGATGGAGGCGACGCTCGAAGAGATCCAGACCGGCGAGTTCGCCCGGGAGTGGATCGCGGAGAACCAGGCCGGCCGCCCGAGCTACACCCAGCTTCGGCAGGCCGAGAAGAACCACGATGTCGAGAACGTCGGCGAGCGCCTGCGCGACCTGTTCGCGTGGGCCGAAGCCCAAGACGAAGCCGAGGAAACCGATAAAGAACAGGTGAGAGCAGATGACTAAAATGAACGACGTCGACCACACGCATCCGTACGACGACCGTACGGCCGGCAAACTGTTCCGACGCGGCCCCACCGTCGCGGCGGACGGAGGAGAAGCGGAGGCGGAGCCGGAAGAAACGGAAGAACAGTCTAAAAACCAGATGCGCGACGTGAGCCACGACGACCCGGAAGGCGAGGGTGCGAACCGCGTCTTCGAACGGGGCCGGGAACACACCGACTCCGACGAGGACGAGGCTGTAACGGAGCACGTGACCGAAGAATGAGTTCCGATAGTCCAGCCTCGGCCGACCACACGCTCGCTGTAGCCGGGTGGTTCGCGTGAGTCAGGGCACGCTGTACGACAAGGTCTGGGAGAACCACAAGGTGACCGAACTCCCGACGGGTCAGGACCAGCTGTTCGTCGGCCTCCACCTCATTCACGAGGTGACGAGCCCGCAGGCGTTCGGCATGCTCCGCGAGCGCGAACTCGAGGTCGCCTACCCCGAACTGACACACGCGACGGTCGACCACATCGTCCCGACATCGGACCAGTCACGGCCCTACGGTGACGACTCCGCCGAGGAGATGATGGCCGAACTGGAGGAGAACGTCCGCGATGCGGGCATCGACTTCTCCGACCCGACGACGGGCGATCAGGGGATCGTCCACGTCATCGGCCCGGAACAGGGCCTCACCCAGCCCGGAACGACTATCGTCTGCGGCGACAGCCACACGTCGACACACGGCGCGTTCGGCGCGCTGGCGTTCGGTATCGGCACTAGTCAGATCCGGGACGTGCTCGCGACGGGCACCATCGCGATGGAGAAACAGAAGGTCCGGAAGATCGAGGTGACGGGAGAACTACCGGACGGCGTCGAGGCGAAGGACGTCATACTCGAGATCATCCGACGCCTCGGCACCGAGGGCGGCGTCGGATACGTGTACGAGTACGCCGGCGAGGCCATCGAGAACCTCGACATGGAAGGCCGAATGTCCATCTGCAACATGTCGATCGAGGGCGGCGCTCGCGCGGGGTACGTAAACCCCGACGAGACCACCTACGAGTGGCTCGAAGGCCGCGACGAGATCCCCGAGGGCGAGGCGTTCGAGGAGCGAACGGAGTACTGGGAGTCCATCCGCTCGGACGAGGACGCCGAGTACGACGACGTCGTCACCATCGACGGCTCCGAACTCGAACCCGTCGTCACCTGGGGCACCACGCCCGGCCAGGGCGTCGGCGTCACCGAACCGATCCCGGAACCCGAATCCCTGCCCGAGGAGAAACGAGACACCGCCCGGCGCGCCCAGGAACACATGCGCGTCGAACCCGGCGACACGATGGAAGGGTACGACATCGACGTCGCCTTCCTCGGCTCCTGCACTAACGCTCGCCTGCCCGACCTGCGCCGCGCAGCGCGCATCGTCGAGGGCCGAGAGGTCCACGACGACGTCCGCGCGATGGTCGTCCCCGGCAGCCAGCGCGTCCAGCGGGCCGCCGAGGAGGAGGGGCTGAAAGAGACCTTCGAGGAGGCCGGATTCGACTGGCGCAACGCCGGTTGTTCGATGTGCCTCGGCATGAACGAGGACCAGCTAGAGGGCGACGAAGCCTGCGCTTCCTCGTCGAACCGCAACTTCGTCGGCCGACAGGGAAGCAAGGACGGTCGGACCGTCCTGATGAACCCCCGGATGGTCGTCGCGGCGGCGGTCAACGGCGAAGTCACTGACGTCCGCGACCTGAAGGAGGTGACCTCCGCATGAGCACGCGAAGACGGTCCGGCTCACTGCGTTACGCGGGCTGCGACTTCTCTACGCAAGCGGACCGCACGAGGTGGTCCGCATGAGCGACGACATCGAAATCCCCGAGGTCAACTACGTCTCCGGGTCCGGCGTCCCGATCCGCGGCAACGACATCGACACCGACCAGATCATCCCGGCGCGGTTCATGAAGGTGGTCACGTTCGACGGTCTGGGCCAGTTCTCGTTTTTCGACCTGCGGTTCGACGAGGACGACAACCAGAAGGACCACCCGTTCAACGAGGAGCGCTACCAAGACGCGAACGTCATGGTCGTCAACGCCAACTTCGGCTGCGGGTCGTCCCGCGAGCACGCTCCGCAGGCGCTGATGCGCTGGGGCATCGACGCGATCATCGGCGAGTCGTTCGCGGAGATATTCGCTGGAAACTGCCTTGCGCTCGGCATCCCGACAGTCACGGCCGACAGCGAGACTATCGAGGCGCTGCAGGACTGGGTTGACGAGAATCCCGACGGCGACATCGAGGTCGACGTCGAGGCCGAGACGGTGACGTACGGAGAGACGACCGTCGACGTCACCGTCGACGACGCCCAGCGGAAGGCGCTGGTCGACGGCGTCTGGGACACGACCGCGCTGATGAAATCGAACGAGGAGGCGATCCGCGACACCGCCGAACGGCTGCCGTACGTCGAGGACGGCAAGCGCGTCTGAGTTAGCTGCGCCTGCGACCGTTCACTCTTTCTCCCCGGCTATCGTCTCGACGGTCCACCCGTCGTCGGGGATCGTCGCCGTCGCGTCGAGTTCGAGAACCGCTCCCGAAACAGGTATTGCTGGTGTCTCGACCACACACCCCGCCGGATAGTGGGGCCGGTCGACGAACTCGGACTGCACCTCTTGAACGGTCCCCCGCGTCGACGGAGAGTACACCCCCGTCTCGACGTACCAGCGTAGCTTGACGAGGTCGTTCGGGGTGCCGTCGAGGTCGTCGAGCATCTTCTCGACGAGGCCGAACAGTTCGCGAGTCTGCTCGCGAACGTCGCCCTCCGGATAGACGAGCCCGTTACACTCGACGTGAATGCAGTCCTCGCGATGAGTTGCGATCGCCAGGGAGATCTGCGGTTCGTCTAGTTCGTCGGACTCTATCGTACCCTGACCGGGTGCGATGACCGTCTTCTTCATCGGTCGTTCGCCACCTCCGCGGCGTCGAGTCCCCGTTCGAGATAGTCAAGCACCGTCGGCCACGAGTCCACTGCCGCGTGTGCGGTCCCACGCGGCGTGCCACCGCCCTTCTCGAAGCCCGTCGTCGGAACGTACGGCACCGAGATGAGGTGGCCCGCGTCGTCGTAGGTTCGATGAACGTACTCGTGCGGGAAATCAGCCTCTTTCAGACGCTCCAGCGCGATATTCGACAGTCGTCTCGCGTCCCAGAGCCGGTCGTCGCCGCCCGAGAGTAGCAGAACCGGCCCCTGCGTCTCCTCGACCGCGATAGACGCGGCATCGACTGGTTCGTCTTCCAGTCCCGCCTGGATCGTCTCCCGCGGGATGTCCTTGCCTTCGAGGTGCGGGACGGCCTCGCCGCCGTCGACCCAGCCGGGTTCGCCGCTCGGCGTGTCCCACGCGACGCCGCTTCCGGCGTAGGAGACGACCGCCCCGACCCAGTCGCGGCGCGCACCCAGCAGGAGTGCGAGTTCGCCGCCGCGGGACCCGCCGACGACGCCGAGTCGGGCGTCTTTCACCGCCGGTTGCTCGCGGAGCCAGTCCGCCGCCTCGTCGAAGTACGCCAGCGGGATACTTCGGTGGTCGTCGGGGATCGCATCGTCCTCGCCGAAGTACTGGACCGCCAACGTAGCGTACCCGTGCGAGGCGAGTAGCTGTACGGTTCGGACCGGCGTCTTGCCGCCGGACCCGTGTAGCGAGAGCACGCCCGAATGCGGGCCGTCACCCGCCGGTTCGTAGAGCGTGCCGACGAGGCCGTCCCGTTTGACGGGCCGCGACGTGACCCCGTCGTCGTACAGTTGCCGGGTGATGGTTCGCTTGGCGTGACGATCGCCGCTCGCCGCTCGCAGGTCGACCGTGACCGCGGGATCGGTGTTCAGTTCGGGCAGCAGGGCGTCGGCGTCGGTCGTCATGGACCACAGCCAGCCCATCGGCTCGAGGCCGTCGTAGGTTCCGTTTTCGGGCGAGCGTTCGGTCAGGTCGACGACGCCCTCCGCGTCCGCGGTAAACGTCGCCCGGGAGCGCCACTCGACGCCGTCGTCGTCGACCAGTGACGCCTCGAACTCGACCGTCGCGTTCGGGGTCGCACCCGTTATTCTGACGGTGATCGGTTCGTCGTTCGGGCTGGTCGCTGGCGCTCGTATTGCGAAGCCGGTAGTCGTGCTCGAACCGTCGGTCGTGCGTGAACTGTCGGACGTGCTTGAGTCGTGAGACGGATTTGAGTCGCCAGTCACACTTGAGTCGCCGGTCGAACTCGGATCGTGTCGTGCAGATCGGTCGGACATAGCTGTTGCTGTCTGTTGGGTTTGGTCGCGTTCGGTGCCGCGTGTCGCTGGTCGCGGTGTGTGTCTGCGAAGGGGTCGGTCAGTCGACGAACAGTTGCACGTCGTCGCTCGGGGGTGCGTCGTCGTCCAGCAGGTCGGCAGGGACGGTGTCGTGCCACTCGACCGTCCAGGATTCGTCGCCGTCGACGGACGCCTCGGTGTACTCGTCGGCAGGGGTCGCCGAGAAGACGAGATGGGTGGTCTCGTCGAAGGGGTCGTCCTCGCCCTCGACGACGTGTTCGGCGTGTCGAACGCGTTCGACCCCGGTTATCTCGACGTCGATACCCGCCACGTCGGCGACCTCTTCCTTCGCGGCGGCGACGTAGTCGCCGTCGGTCTCGACCTTCGGGCTTGGCAGGACCGCAGCGCCCGCATCGCGGTCGACGATGATCAGAGTCTCCCCGTCCTCGTTCGTCACGCCGACGATGGCTCGTCCCGCGTAGTCGGCCTCGCAGTGGTCCTGCTCCGGGTGGGGGAAGCTGTCAGTGACTTCGTCGATAGCTTCGCGGTCGCTGAACGCGGCGGGGTCGGTCACTGATTCGAGTGCGTCGTCTGCTGTCGTTCGGTCTTGCATGTATGGATCTGTGTCGCGATGGTTGGATGCCAGTGCGGTTTCGGTCGGGTGTCGGTGCAGTTTCGGTCGGGACCCGATCTCTCGGATGGGTGTTTTCCGGCGTCTCTCCCCGAAAGCGGCGCGTGGATGGTCGGTCAACGGGACCGAACAGGCTGGCCGATGGCGGTGACGGGTCGGTTTCGGTCGCATCCTCACGATACGGATACGGTTCAGAGTGCGCCGTTACTGGGGTCAGACGTCGGAACAGAATATACTGGGAACCGATACAAGAAGCTACCGATTTAATTCCGCGGTCCGTCTCTACTTAATAATTCGTTCCCCGGGGATAAATAGCTTGGGGTGGTTGTTGAGGTGTTCAGCGGCTACACCGTTCGGCACGCCCGGCGGCCCCGCGAACCAGCGGCCGAACTCTGGAGAAGTCCTACCGGTACCGAATCCCTTTCCAACCACCGCTACGTTTCGGTAGCTATGACTCACCAGATCGCCGTCATCCCCGGCGACGGGATCGGACAGGAAGTGACGCCCGCCGCAGTCGACGTACTAGAGGCGCTGGCCCCCGACTTCGAGTTCGTCGAGGGCGATGCCGGCGACGCAGTGAAAGCAGAGACCGGAGAGGCGCTGCCGCAGGACACCAGAGATATCGCCGCGAACAGCGACGCAACGCTGTTCGGCGCGGCGGGCGAGACGGCGGCGGACGTCATCCTTCCGCTCCGCGACGTGGTCGGCTCTTTCGCGAACGTCCGCCCGGCCGTCTCGTACCCCGGACTCGACGCCGTCCAGCCGGATACCGATATCGTGTTCATCCGCGAGAACACGGAGGGTGTCTACTCCGGTATCGAGAGCGAGATCGCCGACGGCGTGACGACGCTCACTCGCGTCGTCACTGAGGACGCGTCCCGCGACATCGCCGAGTTCGGCTTCGACTACGCCGCGGCCAACGGCTACGATGATGTCACCGTCGCCCACAAGGCGAACGTGATGCGCGAGACGGACGGGTTGTTCCTCGAAACGGCCGAGGCCGTCGCCGAAGAGCGCGACGCGGCGTACGACACCGCGCTGATGGACGCGCTGGCGATGCATCTCGTCATGCATCCCGAGGAGTACGGCGTCGTGATCTGCCCGAACCTCGCCGGCGACATGCTGTCGGACCTCGCGGCGGGGCTCGTCGGCGGACTCGGTCTCTTGCCGAGCGCCAACGTCGGTTCGGAGAACGCGCTGTTCGAACCGGTCCACGGCTCCGCGCCGGACATCGCGGGGAAGGGCATCGCCAACCCTTCGGCGATGATCCTTTCGGCCGCGATGCTGCTCGACCACCTCGGATACGGTGACGAGGCCGACCGCGTGCGCGCCGCCGTCGAGGGCGTTCTCGACGAGGGGCCGCGAACCCCGGACCTCGGCGGCGACGCGACTACGTCGGACGTCACAGAGGCAGTGATCGACCGCCTCTGAGCGTAGCTCTCCGGCGCTGACGACAGCGAGACCGCTGGTAACGGTGGCCGTTTCGGCAGGCGGTCGTTCCCGCGGAGTCGGAACGACGAGAAAGTATTACTATTCTCGCACCTAACACTCGAACAGGTGTACTACACGATGCCAGTAGCAACACCGCTGTTCGCGCCCGGCGGCCTCGAACTCGTCGCAGTACTGCTGCTCGTCGGCCTGCTGTTCGGCGCAAAGAAGATCCCGAAACTCGCACGGTCCAGCGGCGAAGCCATCGGCGAGTTCAGGAAAGGGCGCGAGAAGACCAGACAGGAACTGGAAGAACTCCGCGACGAGGACTAACGCCGTCAGTCCGTCCGTGTCGACGGGAGCGGACGCACGTCCGGAGACGCCGTCACCTGACGCACTGATGGCCCGTCACCCGATGCACTGGCCCCGTCACCTGATGCACTGACGGCTCATGTTTAAGCCGTTTGCGTGCGTTGGTTCTGTCATGCCAAAGATCGATCTTGACGAGGACACCGTCGAGCGGTTAGACGCGCTTCGCGTCGACGACGAATCCTACGACGAACTCGTCAACGAACTCATCAACATCTACCAGGCCGAGGAGCTGACGCTGTTTCGGTCGGGCGACGGCTAGACCGGCGATTAACAGTCGTTGCCTCCTCGGTCGCCCGTATGCAGGCGATCGATGGGTAATCCGTTTCGATGGCTACTCTACCCCTGCGCAGCCGTCCGGACCTCCTCCCACTTCCCCTTCTGTTCGAGATGCGCCTGTAACTCGTCGGCGTACTCCTGTGCCAACGTTGCGGCGGCTTCGGCGCGTTCCCCGTCCCCGCCGCTCTCGCTGCCGCCCAGACCGAGCGCGTCCTTGATTCCGGAGAGAAACCCCTCTGATGATCCCGAGCGAGCGCCGCCGCTGGGACCGCCACCGCCGCCTGCGCCCATCCCGCCCATCTTCGAACGGGCCTCTTCGATCGCCGGCATCACCTGATCGATGTTGTCGGTAACGGCGACGATGCGCGCCGCTTCCGGGTCGTCGGGGTTCTCTATGTCCAGTTCGACGGCGGTCATGATCATCCCCCACTCCTGGTTCGAGAACCGGGAGTTCTGAACGTGCTGAGAGAACTCCTGGTCGACCGCCATTCGGTCGCCCACGATACGGTCGGTCCACTCGCTGTCTGTCATACCAGTCGATTAGTAACAAAGCGGTATCAGGGTTTCCCCCGCCGTACGCCGTTCTGCGGTCGGAAACCGCCAGGAAACCGGCGAACCGACTTCAGCGGATCGAAACTTCCGCCTTGAGGTCGCCTTTGACGGCGTCGCCGACCTTGCACAGTTCGTCCGCTCGCTCGATGATCGCTTCCTTCTTGTCGTCGTCCACGTCGGCGTCAGTCGTGACGTCGAACGATACTGATTCGAGTTTGTCGTCGTCGTTGAGGTCGCCTGTCGCGTCGATTTCGATGCGACCCAGGTCGCCGGCGTCGCGTTGCTCGGCTCCGACGCGGAGAGCGGGAACGTAACAGGAGGCGTACGCCGCGAGCAGGGCCTCCAGCGTGTCCGGTGCTTCCTCGCCGGTCGCGTCCACGGTCGTCTCGAAATCGCGGATCTGATTCGTCGTGCTGTACCCCTCTTCGGAGACGCTGTGGACTTCTTTTGCCATTGCAACTGCAACATCAACGGCCGGTGTCGTAAGCGTTGCTCACTCGGAAAATACGACGGACCCACAGGATGGCACCGAGACCCCCCGGCGGCGATACACCCCGCGTAGAGGGGACCGACCGATGGAACGCCGAGGAGCGGATTCGCCTCGACGGGAAAGAACGGCCGCATGTCGCCGTGTACAACGGCGTAAAGCAGGACGCGGGCGTAGACGCCGCCGACCAATCTGGCGGCGATCCGCAGTCGGGTACAGCCGTCGGTATCAGTACCCTTCGCTCAGGTCGAACGTCTCGTCGCCGTCCAGCACGTGGGCCTCGGCGTCGCTACCGGTTCCTTTGACCTCGTTGACGAAGTCGTCGGTATCTATCTCGATCGGCGGGAACGTGTCGTAATGCATGGGGAACGCGTGGTCGACGTCCAGCCAGTCGACGGCGATGGCGGCCTGCATCGGTCCCATCGTGAAGTGGTCGCCGGCCGGGACGGCGGCTGCGTCCGGTTCGAGGTGCGGGCCGATAACGTCGCGCATCTCCGTCATCAGGCCGGTGTCGCCCGCGTGGTAGAACGTCTCGCTCTCCTCGTCCGAAACCTGCGTGGGTTTCGTGTCGCTGATGACGTAGCCGACGGGCGGACCGGCGGAGTACTCGTAGCCAGTGTTGATGCCGTTCGTGTGGTCGGCGCGGTGCATCGTCACGTACGCGTCGCCGCACTCCACGGTGCCGCCGAGGTTCATCCCCATCCCGCCGACGGCGTCCTCGAAGCCGAACTCGTCCTCGGCGAACGCGGCGAGTTCCGGTACCGCGACCAGCGTCGCGTCGGAGAAGTGACCCGCGTCGCCGACGTGGTCCGCGTGGCCGTGCGTCAGCAGGACGTAGTCGGGTTGCTCGACGTCCGACGGGTCAAGCGACGTGTGCGGGTTGTCGAAGAACGGGTCGATCAGAAGCGACGTTTCACCGACTTCGACGTGCCACGTGGCGTGGCCGTGCCAGGTTAGTTCCATAGTCGTCCGGACATACGTCCGAACTGCACTTAAACGTGGGCGGAGCGAACCCCGAAACGCGGACGGAGAAACCGGAGACAGTGGTTGTTTGCGGTAGACGGGCGCGAACAACCGGAGTCTGCCACTCGACACGTGTGAACACGGATCTACCTGCCGATACGTATTACCCGCCGACACGTGTGAACGACGACGGCGAACTGGTTCTGCTTCCGGCGGTTTTCGTGCATACCGTTTTAGCGATGTCTCCCCAACGGTCTCTCGTGCTAACGCTCCAACTGGACGATTTCATGGTCGAACTGAAAGACGGCGCTATCAAGAACGTCGGTCCGTCGAACAAGTCCGCCTCGGCGAAACTGTTCGACGTGACCGACGCGGAGGCAAGGGAGTTCGGGGACAAGCGCGTCAAACTGGTCTTCGAGGACGAGGACGGAAACGAGGTGCAAGTGGCGCTGTTTCCGGAGGACGTACGATCGATAGTCGACGACGTGGAGGCGCTGGAGGACGATAGCCCGGTTTTCGAGTAGCGAGTTCGTTTCGACAACCGTTTTAGGCCAGGGATATTTATCTCTGTCAAATGGGTACCTGTATCATCTGCGGTACGCCCGCCGACGGGCGGATCTGCAGTAGCCATGAAGAAGACGTCCTCTTCGAATTCAGAGGCGACAGTGCAGACGAACTGACCCCCGGCCGCTACTACCGCGGCACCGTCGACGGCTTCGCCGAATTCGGCGTGTTCGTCGACGTCGGTGACAGCGTCACCGGCCTCCTCCACAAGAGCGAACTCGACAAGCGCCTGGAGAGTCTCGACTGGGACTCGGGCGACACCGTCTACGTCCAGGTGACGGACGTTCGAGACAACGGCAACGTCGACCTTGGGTGGTCGATCCGACAGGGCGAAGACGAGTTCCGCGGAACGCTCGTAGACGACCCCCACGCCGATGCGCCGGAGGCGAGTCCGACGGGAAATGAAGACGCGGCCGCAGAGCCCTCAGGAGGCGGTGCGGCCGCAGCGAGCGCCAGTGCGGTAGCGACGACCGACTCGGTCGAAGACGAGGCCGAGACCGAAGCGACCGACGAGGAACCCGAGTCGGACCCGTCGCGGGTCACGATCGAGTCCCTCTCGGAGCGGGTCGGTGACAGCGTCCGGATCGAGGGAGAGGTCGCCGGCGTTCGGCAGACCTCCGGTCCCACGGTGTTCGAACTCCGCGACGAGACCAGTACGGTCGAATGTGCCGCGTTCAAGGAGGCCGGCGTCCGGGCCTACCCCGACGTCGAAACCGACGATTACGTCCGCCTCGACGGCGAGGTCGAACTCCGACGCGACGAACTGCAGGTCGAAACCGAATCGCTGGTCGTCCTCGACGACGAGGAGGCCGCCGCCGTCGACGAGCGGTTGACGGCCGCGATGACCGACCGCGCCCGCCCGGGCGAGATCGACCTGCTCGCCGACGACGACCCCGCCGATACCGTCGAAACCGCGATCGGCGACGCCGCCGAGGCGGTCCGGCGCGCCGTCTTCGAAGCGCGACCCGTCATCGTCCGCCACAGTGCGACGGCTGACGGCTACGCCGCCGGTGCCGCGATCGAGCGTGCGGTCCTGCCGCTCGTCCGCGATGAACACGTCAAGGCTGACGCCGAGTACCACTACGTCGAACGCCGTCCGCTCGACGGCGAAGTGTACGACATGGACGCCGCGACGAACGACGCTACCCAGATGCTCGAAGCGCAGGAGCGACACGGCGAGAAGCTCCCGCTCGTCGTCCTCGTGGACGCCGGTAGCACCCTGGAATCCAGCGACGGCTACCGCCTCCTCGACGTGTACGGCGCTCACCGCGTCGTCGTCGACGCCAGCCATCCCGACGACGATATCGTCGACGACGTCGACACCATCGTCAACCCCGGTCTGGCCGACGGCGACGCCGACGACGACCTCACCACTACGGCGCTCGCCGCGAACGTCGCCGCGCACGTCCGCGACGACATCCGCGACGACCTTCGACACCTGCCGGCGGTGAGCTACTGGGGCGACGCACCCGAACAGTACGCCGCCCTCGCCGACGAGGCCGGCTACGACGAGACGGCCCTCCGAGAGCGGCGCGAGGCCATCGCACTGGAGGCGTACTACCAGTCCTACGACGACAAGCGCGAACTCGTCGCCGACCTCCTGTTCGGGCAGGCCGAGGCTCCCGGCGACGCGGAGAGCCTCGCCGCCCACGTGAGCGAGCAGTTCCGAGAGAAGTTAGACACCGAAGTCGAAACGGCCGACCGGAACCTCTCGGTCCGCGGCGAGAACGGCGTCACCTTCGCCGTCCTCGACACCGACGACTTCACCCACCGCTTCGACTTCCCGCCGACGACGCTGCTACTGGATGAACTCCACCGTCGTCGCCGAGACGACGCCGACGAACCGTTCGTCACTCTCGGTGCAGGTGACGACGAGATCCACCTCCGTAGTACCCAGGCAGTCGACGTTCGCGCCGTCGCCGAGACGGCGAGCGAGTACGCCGACGATGCCGGTATCTCCGTCGTGGGCGGCCGCGACGGCCATCTCGAATTCCTGACCGGCGAGCGCGACGAAGTCCTCGACGGCGTCGTCACCGCCGTCGCCGAAGAACTGGGCGAATAGACGCCACCGCGTTTTCCGTCGTTCTCTCCGAACAGCGGCGACGCCGGCTACTCCGACTCGCTCGTCGCCTCGCTGTCTGTCTCTTTCTCTCGAACGACGACCTCCGAGATCCGAACCCCGTCTAACCCATTGACCTTCAGGTCGTAGCCGTTCATCGTGATCCGGTCTCCGATCTCCGGAGCGCGGCCGAGTCGGTCCAGCACCAGTCCGCCGATCGTTCCGACCTCGTCGGCCTCGAACTCGGTGTCCAGTGTCTCGTTGACCTCGGCTATCGTCACGCCGCCGTCGATGGCGTACGTCCCCTCGCCGCGACGGTCGATCGTCGGTTCGCGCTCGTTTGCGTCGAACTCGTCCCTGATGTCGCCGACGATCACCTCCACGACGTCTTCGACCGTCGCGATCCCTTCGAACGACCCCCACTCGTCGATCACGGCGGCAATCTGGGTCTGTTCGGTCTGGAACTCGGTCAGGAGGTCGTTGACTCGCCCGGTCTCCGGAACGACGGGGATATCGCGCGCGAGGTCGCCGGCCGTGACGGCGTCCCCGTCGACGGAGTCGATCGCCCGCAGAACGTCCTTGACGTCGACGAATCCGGTTATCTGTTCCCCGTCCGCCTCGATGACCGGGTATCTGGTGTGTCCCGCCTCGGTTATCAGGGTGCGTAGGTCGGACAGGGGGAGGTCGGCGGATACGGTCACCACGTCCGGCCGCGGGACCATGACCTCGCGGACGGAGGTGTCGTCGAGTTCGAAGACATGCTCGATCATCTCGACCTCCTCTCTGTCGATGTGGCCTTCCCGTCCGGAGCGAGTCAGCACCGTCAGTATCTCCTCTTCCTGAAGCGTCTCGTTCGTCTCGGACGCTGGCGAGACGCCGACCAGGCGGGTGAAGAAGTTCGCCGTACCGTTGAACACCACGATACCGGGGACGAACAGGTAGTAGAAGAACTTCATCGGCGGCGAGACGAGCAAGGCGATCCGCTCGGCTTTCGCGATCGCGATAGTCTTCGGCGCGAGTTCACCGAAGACGACGTGCAGGAACGTGATGAAGCCGAACCCGACCGCGAACGCGACGAGGTGAACGGCTGACGACGGCAGGACGGGAGCGAGGACTGGTTCGATGAGCGCCGCTACGGCCGGTTCCCCGATCCAGCCGAGGCCGAGGGAAGCGATCGTGATCCCGAGTTGGGTGACCGCGAGGTAATCGTCGAGGTTCTCGAGGGCGTCTTGCAACGTGTCCGCGCCCGCTCTCCCCTCTTCGACGAGCATATCGACGGCCGTCGACCGGACCCGAACGTAGGCGAACTCTGCGGCGACGAAGAACCCGTTCAGAAGCACCAGAAACAACGCGCCCAAGAGACGCGCTGCCGAGAACAGGACGTCTACCATCCGCGTCCGCTCCGGGAACGAGTCCGCAGTGGTGTCGAGCCGACCCGCGTACCTTCCGCCGGGGTTCGGGAGGTCGTTTCTCTTGTGGCTACGACGCAGAACGGAGCGTCATCGTCTCGTGGGGGGACGACGTTCATGATCCGGGATACGCAGTGAAATCACAAAACGGTGATGACATGATACGCCCGTCTCCCCCGAGCGACACGCTTAACCGCTCGACGGAGCCATTTATCCACAATGAGTATCGAGTCGGACGCCACCGAGTCGGACGCGTTCGAGCGTGTCTGCGAGGAGTTGGTCGACCGCATCCTCGAAGGCGACCTGGAACGCGACGACGTCGAGAAGGCGAAACTGGAGGTCTGCTCGGAGCACTCTTCGCCGAAGGTGCCGAAGAACTCCGAGATCCTCGATTTCGCGCCCCAGGAGCGCCGCGAGGAACTCGAATCGGTGCTACAGCGCAAGCCGGTCCGGACGGCGTCAGGCGTTTCGCCCGTCGCCATCATGACGAGCCCGCACAACTGCCCGCACGGGAAATGCCTCTACTGTCCAGGCGGTCCCGACTCGGAGTTCT
Source organism: Halostella sp. PRR32 (assembly GCF_034808085.1). Taxonomy (NCBI): domain Archaea; kingdom Methanobacteriati; phylum Methanobacteriota; class Halobacteria; order Halobacteriales; family Natronoarchaeaceae; genus Halostella; species Halostella sp. PRR32. The sequence goes on along the minus strand of NZ_JAXHGL010000001.1, from coordinate 335,841 downwards.
CCAGTTCGCAGAGCTACACCGGCAACGAACCCGCCGCCGCTCGCGGCGTACAGAACGATTACGACCCGTACGGACAGGTCCGCCTCCGCTTGGAGCAGTTACGGGAGATCGGCCATCCTGTCGACAAAGTGGAGCTAATCCTGATGGGCGGGACGATGACCGCCCGGAGCCACGACTACCAGGAGTGGTTCGTCAAGCGGGCGCTACAGGCCATGAACGAATATGACGTGGACAAACAGCCCGAACCCGCCCAGGGCGAAAGCTTTGCTCAAGAGCCCGAGGAGTACGACTTCGAGTACGTCGAGGACGTGATCGCCCGCAACGAGACGGCCGACGTCCGCAACATCGGGACGACGTTCGAGACGAAGCCCGACTGGTGCGACCAGGAGCAGATAGACCGGATGCTCCGCCTGGGCGGGACGAAAGTCGAGGTCGGTGTCCAGACCACCTTCGAGCGGATCAACCGCGAGATGCACCGGGGCCACGGTGCACAGGCCTCTATCGACGCCAACCGCCGCTTGCGCGACGCCGCGTTCAAGGTCGGATTCCACATGATGCCGGGTCAGCCAGGCATGACCGAGGAGATGTGTCTGGAGGACTTCCGGCGACTGTTCGAGGACGAGAAGTGGAAGCCTGACTACCTGAAGATCTACCCGACTCTGGTCGTCCGCGGAACCCAGACGTACGACATGTGGCACAACGACGAGTACGACCCCCTCGGCAACGAACAGGCGGCGGAACTGGTCGCCGAGATCAAGTCGATGATCCCCAAGTACACGCGCCTCCAGCGGGTCCAGCGGGACATTCCCGCGGACTTCATCGACGCCGGCGTCTGGAAATCCAACCTCCGGCAACTCGCCCGGAAGAAGATGGACGAACACGGCTGGACCTGCGACTGCATCCGCTGTCGCGAGGTCGGCATGAACGACGAAGCCCCGGAGGACGTCGAACTCGACGTGACGACGTACGAGGCCGGGGGCGGGACGGAACACTTCATCAGCTACGAGGACCCCGACAACGACTTATTGATCGGTTTCTGTCGTCTACGGTTCCCCGGGAACACCCAGCGCGAAGAACTGCACGACGCCGCGCTCGTCCGTGAACTCCACGTGTACGGACCGATGGTGGAGGTCGGAAACGAGAGCTACGACTGGCAGCACAAGGGGTACGGCCGGAAACTCCTCCGACGGGCCGAGGCCATCGCGGCCGACGCCGGCTACGAGAAGGTAAGCGTTATCAGCGGTATCGGCGCGCGGGAGTACTACCGCGAGAAGTTGGGCTACTATCAGGACGGGCCGTACGTTAGCAAACGACTGTAGCGTCCGAGAGCGACCCGAGCGGTCGGGCACGCGGACTAGGCCGAGAAGCAGCGGCGGGACCGTCTTTCACCGCACGTTGTTACCCCCGCTGGCCGCCTCGCCCGGCGCTTCGACGACGACGCGGCCGTCGCCGTGTATCGTCACCGAACACTTGTTCAAGCGGAGCGTTAGGGTCGCCCCCGAGCGCTCAGCCCCGCCGTGTCTGTTCTCGAAGATGGTGTTTAACGCGTCAGGGTCGACCGCCTCGTTCAACGGATCTATAGCGGTCGGTTCGACGTTTCTGATGGCGGCGACGGCAGTGACCACTGTCGAACTGAGCGAATCGTCTTCGTCCCAGTCGTGATGGACGACGTAGGTGTCTCCGTCGGAGTCGGGAGTGTCCCTATCCGAGTCTCTCATCTGCCATCGTCCTCACCGTTCCGGGGTGCCATCCGATCGGTGACCGGTTCTTGCAGCCACACGTACAGAACGGTGTTGCGAATACGGATAAGGATTATGTCTAATTAATTTGAACTGGAAAAATCGCGTCCGTGCGGGCCGTTCATACCGTAAACGTCGTATCGATAAACGTCATCACGGCGAACCCCGCGATAAACGTCAGCGTCGCAGCGTCTGCGTACCCGTGTGCGTGGCTTTCAGGGATCATCTCGCGGAAGATGACGGCCATCATCGCGCCCGCTGCGACGCCCGCGGCAAGTGGGAACGCATCGACGACGAACTCGACGAGCAAAAACCCGATGACGGCGGCGACTGGTTCCGGAACGCCGCCGGACAGCGTGGTAAACAGCACGGTCTTGGCCTTCGAGACGCCCGCCTGACTCGCGGGGACAGCCATCGCGAACCCGTCGGGCACGTTCTGGACGGCGATGGCGGCGGCGATAGCGAACCCGATACCTTCCTGTCCGCTGGCGAAGGCGATGCCGACGGCGAGGCCCTCTGGGATGTTGTGGATCGTGATCGCGCTGCCGACCAGCATCGCCTTCCGCATCTTGTCGTCGATGTCCGGTTCCTTCGGCACGTCGACGACCGCTTCGGCATCTATGGGGGTCGCGTCTTGTCCCTTGCCTTCGCCGCGTTCCCGCCCGAACAGGAGGTGGATGTGCGGGACGAGTCGATTCGCGCCGAGGAGGAACAGCCCACCGCCGGCGAGGCCGACAAGTACCTCCGTCATCGACCCGAGTTCCAGTCCCGGGACGACGAGGGTAAACACCGCCGCACCGAACATGATCCCGGCGGCGAACCCGAGCGCCGAGTCGTACATTTTGTGACTGATGCGGGAAGTGACGAGGATCGGAAGCGCGCCGATGCCGGTGGCGCTTCCCGCCAGAAGGGCGACCGTGACGACTTCGCCGAGCGACGACATGGGAACGGCAACGCATTGCCCCGGTAAAAAACCCGCGTGGCGGCCGGTCTGACAGTGATCCGAGGCGATACCGGGAGAGCCGATCGGTCAGCCTTTTCCCGCGGCCACGAGAAGAACGGACATGGAGCAAAAGCGGGAACTGACGAGCGTCGACCTCGCGGCCCTCGTCGGCGAACTCGGGAGCTACGAGGGGGCGAAAGTCGACAAGGCCTACCTCTACGGCGACGATTTCTTGCGCCTCAAGATGCGGGATTTCGACCGCGGGCGGGTGGAGCTGCTGGTGGAGGTCGGAGACGTAAAGCGCGCACACGTCGCGGATCCGGACAACGTACCGGACGCGCCGGGGCGGCCGCCGAACTTCGCGATGATGCTGCGAAACCGGTTGTCCGGCGCTGATTTCGCGGGCGTCGAGCAGTTCGAGTTCGACCGGATTCTGGAGTTTCACTTCGAGCGCGGGGACGAGAACACGACGATAATCGCCGAACTGTTCGGCCCCGGCAACGTCGCCGTTCTCGACGCGAACGACGAAGTCGTGGATTCGCTCGACACCGTCCGTCTCAAGTCCCGGACCGTCGCGCCGGGTTCGCAGTACGAGTTCCCCGATTCACAGGGGAATCCCTTGCGGATGGACTTCGAACAGTTCGCCGCGTCGATGGACCAGTCGGATTCGGACATCGTGCGGACGCTCGCGACGCAGTTGAACCTCGGCGGCCTGTACGCGGAGGAGCTCTGCTCCCGCGCAGGCGTCGAGAAGGGGACGGACATCGCCGACGCGACGGAGGAGCAGTACGAGGCGCTGTTCGACGCCGCGGATCGCCTCCGCGAACAACTCGAAAACGCCGAACTCGACCCCCGGATCTACGAGGAAGATGGACAGGACGTCGACGTGACGCCGTTCCCGCTCAGCGAGTACGAAGGCCTCGACAGCCGTTCGGCCGACACGTTCAACGCGGCCGTCGACGAGTACTTCTACGAACTCGACCGCTCGGACGACGACGACCAACCCGCGGTCGACGACTCGCCCGACTTCGAGTCCGAGATAGAGAAAAACGAGCGTATTATCGAACAGCAACAGAACGCGATCCAAGGGTTCGAGCAACAGGCACAGGAGGAACGGCAACGGGCCGAACTCCTCTACGAACGCTACGGTCTCGTGGACGACGTGCTTTCGACGGTACAGGACGCCCGCGAGCGCGACACTTCGTGGGAAGAGATCGCGGACACCTTCGAAGACGGTGCGGACCGGGGCATCGAGGCCGCCGAGGCAGTCGTCGACGTAAACGGCGACGAGGGAACGGTGACCGTTCGCCTGGACGGGACCGACGTGGAACTCGACGCCAGCGAGGGCGTCGAACACAACGCCGACCGCCTCTACACCGAGGCGAAACGCATTGAGGAGAAAAAAGAGGGCGCGCAGGCCGCGATCGAGGACACCCGCGAGGCGTTAGCGGAAGTCCGCGAACGCAAAAAGCAGTGGGAGCAAAGCGACGACGAGGGCAACGAGGGGACCGAGGACGAGGAAGAGACGGAAGACATCGACTGGCTTTCGCGGCCCTCGATCCCGGTCCGGCGCTCCGAACAGTGGTACGAGCGGTTCCGCTGGTTCTACACGAGCGACGACTTCCTCGTCATCGGCGGCCGCGACGCCGACCAGAACGAGGAACTCGTCAAGAAGTACCTCGAACCCGGCGACCTGTTCTTCCACGCGCAGGCCCACGGCGGCCCCGTTACGGTGATCAAGGCGACGGGGCCGAGCGAGTCCGGGAAAAACGTCGATATCCCCCAGCAGAGCAAAGACGAGGCGGCCCAGTTCGCGGTTTCGTACTCCTCGGTGTGGAAAGACGGGCGCTTCGCCGGGGACGCGTACATGGTCACCCCGGACCAAGTGAGCAAGACGCCGGAGAGCGGCGAGTTCCTGGAGAAGGGCGGATTCGCCATTCGCGGCGACCGCACGTACTTCCGTGACGTTGCGGTCGGCGTCGCGGTCGGCATCACCTGCGAGCCCTCGACGCGGGTTATCGGCGGGCCGCCGTCGACCATCCGCGACCAGGCCGAGACGTGGATCGAGGTGGAACCCGGCCAGTACGCGCAGGCCGACGTGGGCAAGAAGCTGTACCGCGAGTTCCGCGAACGCTTCGAGGACACGTCGTTCGTCCGCAAGGTGGCCAGTCCCGACCGGATCCAGCATTTCCTCCCTCCTGGCGGCAGTCGAATCTCGGAGGACTGACGCCGGTCGGAGACGGACACCTGTCGCTCTCACTCGTCGACGTCCGTTGGGGTGTCGGGCTCAGAAGCGCCACCGTCGCCCGCCGCTGTCGATGAGCGCTTACGGGAAGTTCACTCGGACCGGTCGAGATACGTCGTTTCCTCGCCGACGGCGACCATTTCGGTCGCGTCCATGTCGAGGAACGAAGCGGCATCGTCCTGGACGCGGCTGCCGGCGTCGGAGCCGAACGCTTCGTCCATGGCCGCCGGACTTTCGAAGTGAAGCTGAGCGACGTAGTCGACGCCGCTACGGTCGGGGTCGAAGGGAATAGAGTACGTGTACGTCTGGACGCCGTCCATCTCCTCGACGAGCGGCGCGTGTTCGGTTTCCATGTACTCGATGCACTCCTCGTGTGACGTACCGTCCTCGCGTTGTGCCAGAATGACCATTTTGGCTGCCATACCGTCAGATCGATCCTCGACCGTACTGAAACTACGGGTATTTCGTTTGCGACCGACCGAGTTGATCGACACCTCGATTCCGACGGAGCGACCGACGCCTGCGAGACGAGTTTCGACCCAGTGACCGACTGCTTACTCAATAGTAATATTTATTACTATTACGTAGAAATACCAGTATGTATGTATTCGAATTCTCGTGTCTTCTCTACACCAGCGTCTCGAAACGAACCCGAGAGGGACCTGGCTAGCGCGGCAGTAACCGCCTGTACTAGTAGAGCATCCACGGCGATTCATCGCCGAAAAGCACGGAATATTCTACCGATAGAGCGATCGTTGTTGTGGACGGAAAAGAAGCTAAAGCGCCCATAGTGGTTTCAAAACCGCCTTTATGTGCGAAGCTCTCCGGCACAGATGATGCCGCAAAATATCTGATATCATCCACGGAGACGACGCGGCTACGGTCGTCCCGAACATCGCTGCCGCTGGGACCTATGCCGTCGCGAGGGAGCGGCGAGAGCAATACACGGACGTTCAAAACTCACTGTTCTCAAAATAAAATATATTATTGAAATTAGACTAATATGGCGGACGAACGATCTTCCTGCCGAACGTCACGCGGTTCGTGTCGTGTCTCGACACCGCGCGCTCGCGGCCGGAAATTCCGCTGGGTTCAGCCGTCCCGTTCCGGGAACGTCACGGTCTCGGCCTGCGGGTCGACGCTTACCTGGCCGCCGACCGGGAGCGGGACGACGGGATTCGTATGGCCCCAATCGAGTCCCAGAACGACCGGTGCGTCGGGGTTGTATCGCCCGACCTCGTCGACGATGGCGTCGTACACCCGCCGTCGGTAGGACTCGCGTTCCTCGCGCGGCGGTTCTTCGAGGTAGCTTCGGCCCGGCGGCCGACCGACGAGAACGGCCGAGAACCGACCGAGGAGGCCGCGTTCGCCCAGACACATCAGCGTGGCGGCGATTTCGGACGGACTTGGGATCGTCTCGGCCATCTCGAACGCGAGAACGGCACCGTCGAGGTCCGCTGGGTCGGGGAGATACCGATCGGTCGCGAGCTGCCACTCGATGATCGCGCGAGAGCCACCCCAGATCCGTCCTTCGGTCGGTTCCGTGCCGCCCGCCCACCGCCATCCGGGGTTCGACTCGTACGTGGGCGGCGTCTCCAGTTCGTCGGGGTTCGTCCACCAGGTGCTCGGTTCGTCAGTCCACTCGGCGGAGGGCTCTAGGCTTCCGAGGGAGTCCTCGAAGAACGCCCGTCGGCAGTATCGCTCGGTGTAGTCGGGGAGTTCGCCGGGGACGGCGAGTTCGTTCATCAGTTGCGCCCCGTTGTAGGAGACGATACCGGCGTTCCACAGCGCGAGCGAGAGGTTAGTGTTGTCGCTCATCCCGAAGAAGCGGGTCGGGTTTTCGCGGAGGACCGCCGTGTCCAGATGGCGCAGTATCCGCAACTGGTCCCAGCCGCCGATAGTCGCGAAGACGGCCCGGATGTCGGGGTCCCGGAACGCGGCGTGGACATCCGCTGCGCGGGCCCGCGGATTGGCAGCCAGAAACTCGTCGCTCTGACGAGCCGTCGGGTAGACGACCGGGTTAAGGTCGAACGTTGACCGGAGTCGTTCCAGCGCGAGTTCGAAGACGTGCGGCGCGTTCCGCGCGCCGCCGCTAGAGGGCGCGATAACGGCCACCGAATCTCCGGGCGACAGCGCGGGTGGAGTGTCGAATTTCATCAGGCCATACGTTACCACGCTCGTAAAAGGGGTTTTCGACGGTGTGGGACGAAATCACAAGTTGTGACACAGTCGACGAAGGGTCCCTGCTCGCCGTCGCCGCGCTATAGGGCCATTGCGGAACAGTACGCGTGGGTTCGTGGATATATTCGAAAGGATCGAATCAAATAGAACTGCCTATCCGTTTTACTGATCTAATCGTACCGCGATCGTTCTGGCCTGGAACACGCGGGGAGAACCTTTGCCGGGCGTGTTCGGTACATATCACGGGAGAGACCGATTCCGGCTGTATTCGAGGCTACCCCGGCCAGTCCGACGGCATAGCGGCAGCTACTGCCGTCCGAGTGATTCGAATAAAAAGTAACCGAACGGTCCGATCCCGAGAGAAGGTTACAGTTCTACCTCTGTAAAACCGGCTGCGAGCGAAAGGCGGCCTGTTCGAAGAGTATTTGCCCGTGACGACCTCAAAACCAGATACGATGGCACTCAGCGCAAACCATTACGGCATTACGGTGTCCGACCTCGACCGCGCTGTCGAATTCTACCGCGACGCCGTCGGACTGGACGAAGTCGACCGGTTTTCCGTGTCGGGCGAAGCGTTCGCGACCGGCGTCGGCGTCGATGGTGCTTCAGGGGATTTCGTGCATCTCGATGCCGGCGAGACTCGGGTCGAACTGGTCGAGTACGGCCCGACAGACGAGAACGCTACCGCCGAGAACGTCACCCAGGCCGGCGCGAAGCATCTGGGACTCTCCGTTTCGGACCTGGACTCGTTCTACGACGAGTTACCGGACCACATCGACACGGTGAGCGAACCGCAGACGACGGAAAGCGGCACCCGGATACTGTTCCTCCGCGATCCGGAGGGTAACATGGTCGAAGTTCTGGAAGCCTGAATCGCCGTCGAGACGCCGCGGAGAATCCGGCGAGAGAGGTGATGGCCGAACTGTCCCTGACCGTTACGATTCGGCGTAGCTGAGGTTGATCTCGATCTCGTTGGTCACGCCGAGGAGCCGTTCGGGGAGTTCCTCGGTGAGATACGTTCCCTTGACACGGTTCGAGGGTCCGGAAACGCTGATCGCGGCGATCGCTTCCCCGTCGCTATCGGTTATCGGTGCGCCGACGGCGTTGAGTTTCGGTATCGACTCGCCGCGGTTGAACGCGACTCCTCGCTCCCGTATGCTCGCGAGTTCGTCGAACAGTTTGTCCCTATCAGTGATCGTCGCTTCCGTTTCAGCGGGGAGCCCGTACTCGTCGGCGATCGAACGCACGCGCTCTTCCGAAAAGGACGCCAGAATTGCCTTGCCTGCGGCGAGTTGGTGGAGATACCCCTGATTACCTTCGCGCGCGGGCGTCCGCACCGAGCGCGCCCCAGTCGCGCTGAACAGGTGGACGCTCCGACCGCGTTCGTGGGTTATCAGCCACACTTTCTCGCCTGTCTCGTCGGCTAACTCCTCGACTCTGTCTTTCCCTTCGTGAAACACCGACTGTTGGTCCCGAGCGTAGATCCCGAAATCAAGCGTCCGGAGGCCGATACGATATCCGTCGTCCCCTTCCACTACGAAATCCAGGTTCTCCAGCGTTTTGAGGTGACGGTGGACGGTGCTTTTCGCCATGTCGAGTTCGTCCGTCAGTTCGGGCAGCGTCGCCCCGTCCCGTACCTTGATGAGTTCCAGGATCCCGACAGCAGTTTCGACCGTCTTGACCGGGCGGCGTTGACCGGTCCCCGAATCTGTCGTCATAGGTAATCGATCGTTTTCCTCTTGCATAAGTCTATTCGAATTACTTGAACTTTGATCCGGTCGGTCTCGGGTGTTCGAATGTGACTTCCGCGTCTGTATACTCTGCTTCGTTCGCTCCGACAGGTGCTGTATCAGCAGTATCGAGCGGTATACTTTCCTGTCCGGACGCCTTTCGTAGTCTGATCTGTTTCGTTTCCGTTCTCTCATCCGCCCCTGTCCGTCCGTATTATTCGAATGTACTGGTGCCGTGTCCTTGTCTCTCTGTCCGACTCCGTCTCATTGCTGACTGTTGCCGTGTCCCAAACTACTATTAAAGATCGTCGCGGACTCTCGAACGATTATGGACAGTGATCAGGCGGTATTAGCCGACGATACCCCCAACGAACACGAGTTCGAGGAACTCTTCGAATCCACGTCTATCGGGAACGTCGATCTCCGGAACCGGTTGATGATGACCGGACACACGACGAACTACGCCAGCGGCACGGAGATAACGGACAAACTGATCGATTACTACGTCGAACGCGCGAAAGGCGGTATCGGTCTCATCGTGATGGCCTATCTCGCCAACCATCCGTCGTCGATGAGCGGGAGCGCGATCTGCGGGTGGGACGGCGAGACGATGGCCCCGCAGCTACGGGAACTGACGGACGCGGTTCACGACGAGGGTGCGAAGATCATCTGCCAGAACCTCCACTACGGCAGACAGATAACGAGTCTCCAGTCCGAGCAACCGGTGCTCTCGGCGAGCGACATCCCCGGCCCTGTAAACGGGGAGATGCCCCACGAACTGACCTCCGACGAGATCAGTGAGATCGTCGACGCGTACGCACGTACATCCGAAGTGATTCAGCAGGGTGGCTTCGACGGCGTGGAGATCCACTCCGGCTACGGCGGCTACTTCCTCTCGCAGTTCATCTCGCCGTACTCCAACGACCGCGACGACGAGTACGGCGGGAGTCTCGAAAACCGACTTCGGGTCGTCCGCGAGACGCTCGATGCGACGCGGGAGCGCGTCGGTGACGACTTCGTCGTTGGACTGCAGATCAACGCGAAGGATTTCGCACCTGGCGGGATGGATGTCGACGAGTACACCGAAGTCGCTCGCCGACTCGCGGCCACCGGACAGGTCGACTATCTGGTCGTGAAAGCGGGGACGTATCTCAGACAGGATTACATCATCCCCGATATGCAACACGAACAGGAGTTGTACGCGCCGCTGGCGAACCAGATCGCTGAGACCGTCCAGTCCGACTATCCGGACGTCACTGTCGCGACGGTCGGGCGAGTCACTGACCCGCGAGACGCGGACCGTCTCCTCGCGGAGGGGAGCGTGGATCTCGTCTCGATGACCCGCGGTCACATCGCTGACCCCGCTATCGCGAACAAAGCGAAGGAGGGCCGACTCGACGAACTCATCGAGTGCATGGGATGCAACCAGGGATGCATCGAACGCATCTACGACGGTGCGGAGTGTCGGTGCGTCCTCAACCCGGCGACGGGGTTCGAGGACGAACTCGGAATGGGGACGCTCTCACACACCGATGACCCGAAGTCCGTCCTCGTCGTCGGCGGCGGTCCGGGCGGGATGAAAGCCGCGGAGGCCGCCGCGCGGATGGGACACCGGGTGACGCTGTACGAGCGCGACGACGAACTCGGCGGGCAGGTCCGGTCGGCGAAGGAGATATCCAACCGCGAGGAGTTCGAGAAACCGATCATGTGGCTGGAGACGGCGCTGGAGCGAGAGGACGTGACGGTCGAAACCGGCACCGAAGTGACAGCGGAGCTAGTAGAGGAGCAGGACCCTCACGCAGTCGTCGTCGCGACGGGATCCAGCCCGCCTGATTTCCCCCGCGGCTACCTGAGCTTCGGAACTAGACGAGCGGACGTTACGGGGTGGGACGACGCGAGGATCCTCCACAGCCCCGACGTTCTCGGCGAAGGGGACGGCGCTGCGAGCGACCCCGGCGACCGCGTCGTCGTCGTCGACGACGGCGAACACCACTGGAAAGGTATCGGGACGGCGAAGACGCTCGCCGAAGACGGGTGCGACGTCCACTTCGTCATGCCGGGCGCGGAACCGGCGAGCGATCTGACCGGGCCGACCAAGTCGAAACTCCACGCGGATCTGTTCTCGCTGGACAACCCGGTCGACCTCCACACGTTCGCGACGGTGAGCGAGATCGAGTGGCCCGATGTCCTGTTAGAGGAACAGGGGCAGTCGGTGCGGATCGACGGGGTCGACAGCGTCGTCCTCGCGGGCTTTCACCGTGCGAACGACGACCTCTGGCGTGCACTCGACGACCGCCGCGTCGAGATTATCGGCGACGCGGCCGCGCCGCGAACGATCATGGAAGCGATCCACGAGGGCGAACGCGCTGTTCGAGAAATGTTGAACTAACACCACTATCGAGTTGGAAAAACTTGGCCAATTTTCCATATGGGCGTATACTCTGGCCTGAGAACGGAGGAAGTTTTATTAAGATACATTATGTCTCTCGAACTGTATGGGACACGTTGACTGTCATCACTATACGGCACGACGTAGTAAACAATCGCGGCGCTCGCTCGGAGGTCGATGAAGATGCTGTATCTGCTCGGATTTCCGACTCCCGTTCTGGAGATCTATCTGCTGCTCGCGGGGTCGGTGATCGCCTTCGCGCTCTACTTCGCGCTCACGTTCGAAGACGTCGACAGGACTGAGACGGCAGACCGAACGGACGGCCCGGAGGACGACGAGCAGGTTACGGAGGTGAGCGGATGACGGCTTCGTCGCTCGCGCCGCTTCAGACCTGGGGCGGCGAGATAGGAGTCGAATACTACTCCCAGACCGCCGTGTTGTTTCTCGTCATCTTCTCGCTCCTGATGATCGGGATCGGCATCGTTGCCTCCCGGTACCAGACGAATCAGGAGGAGTACTTCGCGGCCGGTCGCCGCGGTGGCCTCATCGTCATCGCGCTGTCGATGTTCGCGTCGATCCAGAGCGGGTGGGGGATGATCGGCGTGACCGGAACCGGTTCGCTGCTCGGACCCGAATACCTGATGCTCGTCGCCGCGGGGACGCCGTTCGGGTTCGTCCTCTCGTACTGGTTGCTCGGGCGGAAGATGCGGATGCTCGGCGAACTCCGCAACGCGATGACCGCCCCGGACGCGATGTACTACCGGTTCGAGGACGAACGGGTGCGTCTCCTCGGTATCGCGTCGGTGATACTCGGTAGTATGGGCTACCTCGCGGCCCAGTACGCGGCGTTAGGGATTATCGGGGCGCTCATCCTCCCGGTCAACTTCTTCGAAGCGTTGCTGATCGGCCTCGTCATCGTCGGTTTCTACACGGTCGTGGGCGGTATGCTCGCGGCGATCTGGTCCGACGCGATCCAGGGGGCCATGATGGTGATGGGAGCGATCCTGACGGCCTATTTCATCATTACGAACTATCCGGGCGGGACCGACGCGATGGTGAGCACCATCTCGACGCAACAGCCCGAGTTCTTCAACTTCACGCTCCTGGGGATGGACGGTATCGCCGGGATTGGACTCTTGCTGTCCGTCATCGTCATCCAGTTGACCGTGGCCGGACAGCCCCACGCGACGACGAAGTTCTACATGATCAAGGACGTCTCGCTTCTCAAGTGGGGCGCGCTGATCACGGCCTTCAGTTACATGCTGACCGCGCTGTACTGGATTGCTGCGCCGTTCGTCCGAGCGGGGATCCTCAGCGGGGAGATCCCTGATCCCGGGAACCCCGACGCGGCGCTGCCGCTCGCGCTCGTCGAGTTCGCGCCGGACATCGTCGTCGCGTTCGTCCTTACGTCGGTCATCGCCGCCATCATGTCGACGAGCAACGGGTTCCTCAACATGAGTTCGGCGGCAGTCGTCCACGACTACTTTGTCGAACACCTCGACCGGGACCTCACCGACGGTCAGGAGGTCCTGTACGGTCGGGTCACGACGATCGCCATCCTCGCCGCCGCCGGGCTCCTCGCGGCGACGTTCCCCGGGCTCATCTTCGTGCTCGGTGCAGCCGGCTGGGCTATCTTCGCCGCCGTCATCTTCCCCTGTGTCGCGATCGCCTACAACTGGAAGGGCGCGACCGCCGAAGGCGCTCTCTGGGGAAGCCTTACCGGTCTCGGCCTCACGCTCGTTCTGGCCTACGGCGTGGAGTATCTCAGCCTGAGCCTCCCGATGGGCATCCTCGGCGGTCAGCTTGCGATGGTCATCGGATACGTCGTGTTCGTCGCCGTGTCGCTCGTGACGTCGACGAACACCTACGAGGACCTCGATCCGGACATCCAGGAGATCATGGACCTCGGACGGACCCGCGGCGGCAGCGTCTCGTCGCGGCGGATGCCGGACGAACGTGCGTCTGACGACGACTGACGCACTCTCGGCTCCGTTTTCGACTGTCGCGTTCGACGCCCTGAACCGACGGATCGTCCCGCGGAATTGTCCAGACCGATGGTTCTTAGTAGAGCAACGGAGATGTATCACTCATGTCGTTGTACGAGCGGGACTTCATGGAAGGCACCCGCGGCACGCAGGCGGTCGACTGGGAGGAACGGATAGACGTCAAGCGTCTCCGCGAGGAGCGATACGAAAAGGCGCTCTCGCGGCTACAGGACTCCGAGATGGGGTCGATGCTCCTCGTCTCGGACCCGAACATCCGGTACGTCACGGGTCTGGCGATGACCGGCGGGTCCGGGGCGGACCACTACACGCTCCTCACCGAAGACGGAGATGTCGTCCACTGGGACACCGCAGACCACGCGTCGAACCAGCGGTTCAACTGCCCGTGGCTGAACGACATCCGGTACGCCTGCCCCGGTCTCGGTAACGTCCCGCGAGCATCCGGGCGCGACTCGGCGCGGACCTGGCTCAAACAGAAGATGGCCGACCTCGTCTACGAGGCGATGGAAGAGTACGGCGTCGACAAGGCTCCGATGGGCCTCGACGTGGGTAATCAGGGACTCATCTCCGCGTTCGAGAACGACGGCGTCGACGTCCGGACCAAGGAGTGCGTCGACGTGATGCACGACGCCCGGAAAGTGAAGACCGAGGACGAGATCGAGTGTCTCCGGATGGTCGCGGCCATCTGCGAGGCCGGGTTCCAGCAGATCGTCGACAACGCCAAGCCGGGCAAGCGCGAGTCCGAAGTCTGGGGCGACGCCGTCCGAGAGATCTGGCGACACGGCGCGATGGCACAGGGCGGCTACGTCACCTCGGGACCCAACACCTGGCCGAAACACCAGGCGAACACGACCGACCGGATGATCCGCCCGGGCGACATCGTCTACGCCGACTTCTACAACATCGGCTACCTCGGCTACCGCTCCTGTTACTACCGGACGTTCTCCATGGGCGAACCGTCGCAGGCGCAGAAAGACGCCTACGAGAAGGCGCGTGACGACCTCTACGACGTGCTCGAACGAATCGAACCCGGCGCGACGACCGACGAGATCTGCAAAGGGTTCCCCGACGAGGAGGGCGAGCACATGGACTGGTACGACGCCGACGAGTTCTGGCAGATGACGACCAACCACTGGGCCCACGGGCTCGGCCTGCAGCTCTACGAACAGCCGCTCATCTGGCGCGGTCTCTCGCCGGACCATCCCATCGAGATCGAGGAAGGGATGACGATGGCCGTCGAGACGATGCAGCCCGCGGACAATCAGGGCGTCCGCGTCGAGGAAATGGTCGTCGTCCGCGAGAACGGCGTCGAGATCCTCAGCCAGTGGCCCGTCGAGGAGATCACACAGATCGACTGCTGAACTGCGCGGTCTGTTACGCTCTCTGCCGTAGCTGTTTCGAGCATAACTGTTTCGCAGCTATCTCTGCTGTAACTGGTTCAGATAGCTCGCGTGGCTGTCTCGCGAACCCCTCCAGCGATCCACCCATTAGCGAACTCGCGACGACAAGCGCTGTTCGGTGTCTGTCGACGGATCCGAAGGGATGGAAGGCACATGATTTATAATACGGCGTAGCGATTAAGATCGTGAACGCATGTACAAGCACGTAGCCCTGCTCGTCCGCAAGGACGGGATGAGCCACGACGAGTTCGTCGACTACTGGCAGAACAATCACACGCCGATCGCCCGCGACATCGAGGGCGTCACGCGGTATCAAACAGTTCTCCCGACGGATCCGGAAAACGCCGAGTTCGACGGCCTCGCGGAACTGTACTTCGATGACCTCGACGACCTTCACGAGGCGCTCGGGAGTCCCGGAAGCCGGGATTACGACCCGACGAAGGAGGTGGCGGCCGAGGCCCGCGATGACGTGGACAACTTCCTCGACGTGCAGGAACGACCCCGAGTCATCGGCGAGGAGATCATCCAGAAAGACGAGACTGACGGCGATACGACCGACCTCTACAAACACTCCGCGTTCCTCGTGCGCCAGGACGGAATGAGCCACGAGGAGTTCGTCGACTACTGGCAGAACAACCACACGCCGATCGCCCGCGAGATAGAGGGCGTCGTTCGGTACGCGACCGTGTTGCCGACCGACCCGGAGAACGCCGAGTTCGACGGCATCGCCGAACTGTACTTCGAGGACAAGGACGCGCTTTACGACGCGTTAGGGAGCGAGGGGTCGCGCGATTACGACCCCGACCGCGGCAAGGCAAAGGAAGCACGGGAAGACGTGGACAACTTCCTCGCTCTGGAGAAGCGCCCACGGTTTATCGGGCAAGAAACAGTCCAGAAAGACGAGTCGTAAAATGACGGATCACGAGGCGCAGATCCGCGAGGCGTTTCCGGAACTAGACGGCATCGACGACGAGGTGCTCCGGGACAAGGTCGTCGAAGCGTGGCGTCTCGGTCTCGAACGCGGCGGATGGCAGGATATCTTCGACATTCCGTACGCCTGGAACATCCACGAGGTAACGAACGTCGAACACGTCCGCGGCGTCACGCGCATCGCCGTCGACGCCGCGAAACAGCAGCGGGACTTCCACGGCGCAGACCCGGACATGGACGTGGTACGGGCCGCGTGCTTGCTTCACGACGTCGGCAAATGCTACGAGTACGTCGACCACGTCGACGAGGAGGTCCTCGATGGGACGGACCCGGAGTACGCGACCGAGGAGATCCCGCATTCCATATCCGGGTACGCGCTGGCTCACGAAGTCGGCTGTCCGCTGTCGGTCCAGCGCGCCATCCCGCATTTCATCGGCGAGGTGCCGACGCGAACGCTGGAGGCGGAACTCGTCAAGAGCGCGAACTCCGCGTCTTCCAACGCTATCACGCAGGCTGCGATGGGGATCAGTCTCCAGGAGTGGGTCGACCAGTACTCGCAGACGCAGTGACGACGCGGCCGGTGCTTTGCGGTTTCGGTGACGTTTCCGTTTCGTCGTCTATCTCTTCTGTGGCAGTCGAACCGTCAGCGGGTGCGCCGCCGAAGCAGACCGGCCGCAGCGGCTTGTGACCGTGCGCACCCGCCCGGCTGACAGACTACTCGACCCAGACCGTCTTCCGGTTGACGAACTCCTTGATACCGGCCTCCGAGAGTTCGCGGCCGTAGCCCGAGTCTCCGATACCGCCGAACGGCACGCGCGGGTCGGACTTCGTTAGCTGGTTGATGTACACGCACCCGGCCTCGATATCGCGGGCGAGGCGCTGGCCGCGGTCGCGGTCCGCCGTCCAGAGGCTCGCGCCGAGTCCGAAGGGGCTGTCGTTCGCGAGCGAGACGGCCTCCTCCTCGTCGGAAACCTCGTACACGGCGGCGACCGGTCCGAACGTCTCCTCCGTATCGACGGGACAGCCGTCGGGGATCTCCGTGAGGACGGTCGGCGGGTAGTACGCGCCGTCTCGGTCGAGGGGTTCGCCGCCGGTCCGGAGCGTCGCGCCGGCGTCGACGCTCGCCGCGACCTGGTCGTGAAGTTCGGCCATCAGGTCCGGGTCGGCTTGCGGGCCGACGTCGGTCGCTTCGTTCATCGGGTCGCCGACGGTCTGGCTCTCGAACGCCGCTATCAGCCGGTCGACGTACTCGTCGTAGACGGCCTCGTGCACGATAAACCGCTTCGCGGCGATGCAGGACTGTCCGCCGTTCTTGTTGCGGGCGAGGACGCCCGCTTCCACCGCCTCGTCGATGTCAGCGTCGTCAAGAACGATGAAGGGGTCGTTTCCGCCGAGTTCCAGCACGGTCTTTTTCAGCGACTCGCCGGCGGTCGCGGCGACGGCCCGGCCCGCCGGACCGCTGCCGGTCAACGTGGCCGCGCGAACGCGGTCGTCTTCGAGCACGTCGTCTACTGCACCAGACCCGATCATGAGCGTCTGGAAGACGCCCTCGGGGTAGCCCGCTTCGAGGAAGACCTCTTCGAGCGCCTGCGCACAGCCGGGAACGTTCGACGCGTGCTTGAGAAGCCCGACGTTGCCGGCGGTCAGATACGGCGCAGCGAACCGGATGACCTGCCAGAAGGGGTAGTTCCACGGCATCACCGCAAGTACCGGTCCGAGCGGGTCGTGAACGGTCCTGACGTTCGACCCGGGCGGGCTCGGGTGATGGTCGGCTTCGAGGTAAGCGCTCGCGTGTTGGGCGTAGTGATCACAGACCCACGCGCACTTTTGCACCTCGCCGCGTGCCTGCGAGATGGGCTTGCCCATCTCGCGGGTCATCAGTTTCGCGTACTTGTCCTCGTTCTCGCGAAGGACGTCGGCGGCCGCCGCGAGCAGTTCCTCCCGCTCTCGCATGGGGCGCTCGCGCCAGTCTTCGAACGTCTTCACCGCGGTCCCGAGTTTCGCTTCGACCGCGTCGGGACCATCTTCTTCGTACGTTTCGAGATGCTCACCGGTAGCGGGGTTGATCGAATCCATCCTACGGTTACTTCTCGGATCCCGGCAATAATGTTTGCGCTCCGAACAAGTGGGGGTCGGACCGTGTGAGAGATCACGACCCCGTCGGCGACGCCGGCTAACGCGGCGATACCCTCTCCCCGTCTGGGATCAGTGAAACGAGACGCCCAGGTCGTGCATTCCGTCGTTCTCCATCGCGAGGTTGATCAGTAGCGGGGTCATCGATTCGACCTCGGCGCTGTTTCGCAACGAACCACCGTCAAGCGCTCGCAGGCCGTCGATCTCCTCGGCCAGCGTCAGGACTGTGGCCTTCGCGTCGTCGTCGTCGCCGGTGACGATGACGTCGAACCCGAGTTCGTGGTCGAGATCGGTCAACGCGCCGGCCGCGAGGTTCTGAAACGCACCGACTACCGGTACCTCGTCGGGCGCGGCGTCGGCGACCAACTCGGCGACGCTTCCGTGGGACGGCGGGTCGTAGTGAAAGCCGTCGTCGTCCCGGTCGATGCCGACTGCAGGCGTGACGAGGACGGTGTCTCCGGTCAGTTCGTCCGCGACGGCTTCGACGGTGTCCGAGACGTGATACGGCGGGACGCAGACGACGACCACGTCCGCGCCGGAAGCGGCTTCCGCGTTCGCCGCGCTTGCGAGGTCGGCAGTCAGGTCGTCGCCGAGTCGCTCGACGTACTCCTCCGACGCCGCGGCGGCTTTCTCTGCTTTCCGCGATCCGATGACGACCTCGTGGGCCGTGTCGCGCGCCAACCGAAGCGCTAGTCCTTTACCGATGTCACCAGTCCCTCCGAGTAACGCGATTCGCATACGGTACGCGTTCGGCCGCCGACGTGAATATCCTTCCTATTCCGGCAGGTTCCGATCCTGTTCGAGCGGGAACGCCGACGCCCCAAACAGTGGTATATGTTAACTCGTATATTCTTCGAATAACTCGGACAAAAATTGTAGTTATCTGTATGTATCGTCCCGGGGAAGGCGTTGTGCCGACGCCTCTCTCAGGGCTGTCGACCCCGATTATCCGGTCAGGACGCCTTCTCACTCTGCGTTACGGACTCGAAATCAGGCGATCGAGTCTCCGTTTTATTCGATATTTTCGAATCAGGCTGTCGTCGGCTACTGCGTTTGATACAGCCGAATACCTGCGGTACGGGGCGATAGACGGCGTATTTTCACGCGGAGTACGGGTTCGTTTACAGGATTATCTCTGTAATACTGTGTCCGATCTCGCGATGTCGTTCTTTCGGATCTGGGGCGGACGGAGCGGGCCGAATTTCGCCGTCTCTGCACGAAGTGTGCCTTCAGAACTATTATTACGGTCGATCTGCACTATTACGTATGGAAATCGGCACTGGGTTGTTCACCTGTCAGCAGCGGCCTGACGACGACCGGTCGATGGGTACGATCTATCAGGAAATGTTGACGCTCGCCCGAGAGATAGAAGACGCCGGGCTCGCGAGCGCCTGGGTCTCGGAACACCACTTCATGGAGGACGGCTATCTCTCCGGAACCATGCCGTCGCTCGGGGCGCTCGCCGCCGAGACGACTGACATCGAGATCGGGACCTGTATCGGACTCGCGCCGCTTTATGACTCCGTCCGCCTCGCGGAGGACGCTGCGACGGTTGACCTGCTCTCGGAAGGGAGGTCGACGCTCGGCCTCGCTATCGGGTCGAACCCGGACGAGTTCGAGGCGTTCGGCGTTCCGATCGAGGAACGAGCGGAACGCCTCGCTGACACCGTCGAAGTCGTTCGGAACGCGTGGTCGGAGGGACCGCTGGAGTACGAATCGGAGTTCCACGACATCGATCCGGACGTGACTGTCACGCCGAAACCGGAGCGGGAGGCCCCGATCATGCTGGGCGGTGCCGCAAAACCCGCAGTCCGACGAGCGGCGAGAACCGCCGACGGCTGGTGTGCACCGTCCTCGCTCTCGGTCGAGGGGGTCCGCAAGCGGAAAGAGGACCTCGAACGCGTTCGAGAGGAGGAGGGCCTCGACGACGATTTCACCGTCTACGTGCTTCAACACGGGTTCATCGGCGACTCGAAGGAAGACGCCTGGGAACAGATGCGCGACGGTTACTTCTTCATCCAGCGTCGGTACGCGGAGATATTCTCCGGCGAGACGGTCGACGAGCTATCCGACGAGCGGAAACAGGAACTGAAAGACCAGGCTATCTTCGGCACCCCCGAGCAGGTGATCGACGAACTCGAAACGTACCGCGACGCTCTCGGCGACGACGTTCACTTCATCTTCCGGACGTACCACCCCGGGATAGGCACTGAGACCATGACGGAGTGCATCGAACGCCTCGGTACCGAAGTCGCTCCGCACTTCGACTGAACCCGCGGTTCTTTTCGCTGTCGTTTCACCCACGGCCGCGGTGTCTCTCGCGGGCGGTCTCGACACACCAATCAGATCCCGAATTATATCTGTATACCTTATATTTCGCCGCCTCTGCCCTCGTCGATGATTTCTCGTCGTGCCCTTTCGATCTCGTCCGCAGTACGCTTGCGGGACTCGGGCCCGATAGGCAACGTTTTTTCTCTCCGACCCGTCTGCTCTGTCATGGACCTGGAACTCGACGATATTGAACGGATAATCGAATCGAACGTTCCTGACGCGGACGCGAACGTAACTCAACCGCGCGGACCGGAGGACGACGACCATCTGGCGGCCGTCGTCGTCTCCCCGGCTTTCGAGGATCAGTCGCTCGTCGACCAGCACGAAATGGTGTACGACGCGCTCGATGACCACATGACGACGGACATCCACGCCCTAGAACTGAAGACGTACACGCCTGCGGACGCTCCGGAGTGATCCTCTGCCGGTAGCCATTTATTCGAGTACGCATCACTAGTGCGCATGGGATTCGAACCAGAAGCCGATCTTTCGGCCGAAGAAGTCAGCGAACGCGTCGACGCCGCCATCGAAGAGAACGACGTTGTACTGTTCATGAAAGGGACGGAACTCATGCCCCAGTGTGGCTTCTCCCGTCGCGCGCTCGGCCTGATCAACCAGTATCGGGACGACGTGGAGACGGTGAACACGCTCGATGCGCTCGACGAGTACCGCGCGGCACTCGAAGACCACAGCGGGTGGGAGACGATCCCACAGACGTACGTCGACGGCGAGTTCATCGGCGGAAGTGACATTCTGGCGGAACTCGACGAACAAGGCGATCTGGAGGACGAACTCCAGGCCTGAACCGATCGTAGCGTTTCGCGGTTCCCTGCTGTGAGTAGTTGCGACGGCCGCTCGTAGAGGATCACCCCGTACAGCTTGGAGCGAGTAGAGCAAGCATTGATGGTTACCTGCCTGTCTAAAGCGCACACTTATCACTATCCGAGAATTAATAGGCGCAGGGTTTACCGGACTGAGGTCACGGCTCGATAGTCTCCCCGCTGTCGGCAGAGTCGTGGATGGCTTCGATTATGTGCATATCCGCTAACCCGTGCCGGCCGTCAGGGTAGATATCGCCGTCGCCAAGCAGGCGGTCCGCGAAGTAATCGAACTCCGCCTCCATCTCCTGCTCGGCGTCGAACCCGTCGTGATCTACCGTGACTGATACGTCCCCTCGGGAGAGGTGCAACGTCGCATCGCCGTGGAACGCGGGACGCAGTTCGACCTGTCCCTCGGTCCCGGTGATCGTCAGTTGCGTGTCGGAGTGGGCGTTCTGACTCGATGTGGAGACCATCTGAACGTCGTCCTCGAAGGCGATCATCGTCGATGCCCGCTCGTCGGGCACCTCGGAGAACGCCTCGTGACGCGACGCCATGCGGGATTCCACGGCGACTGCTTCCCGCCGCAGGAGGTATCGCGCAGTGTTGATCGAGTAGATCCCGAGATCCATCACCGAAGTACCGTAGCCGCTAACGTCTGGGTCAAGCCGCCACTGGTCGGGGTCGGGAATCATCTCCAAGAGCGGCTGGCTGTTGTGGCCGTAGACGGAGACGGGATCGCCGAGGAACCCGTCCTCTATCAACTCGCGGGCGCGTCGAACCGCCGGGTCCGTCTGCATCCGGTAAGCGATCATGAGCGCCACGTCCGCCGATTCGCAGGCCTCCACCATCCGTTCGGCGCGCTCGACCGACGCCTCCATGGGTTTCTCGCAGAGGACCGCTTTGCCGAGGTCCGCGGCCGTCTCGACGTACTCTAGGTGGTACGCGTTCGGCGTCCCGACGTAAACCGCGTCGTACTCCTCGCTCGCCTCCCCCTCGTGGAACTCGTCGTAACTAATGCCTCGGGAGACGTCGTTTTCGTCCGCAAGGCGTTCCGCTTTGTCAGTCGAACTACTTACCAGTACGGTGGCCGTTCCGAGGTCCGATGACTCTATCGCCGGGAGTGCAACGTCTATCGTCCACCATCCGAGACCGAGCAGCGCGTATCGGATCTCTCCCTCAGTCGCGGTCTGCCAGTCCCGCGCGTCGTATCCGTCGATCCAGGATTTCATCGCCGTAAGTACCGTCTCGTTCAGTATAAATCTCGGGCCCCGCTGCCTGTCACCAAAAAGTGCGTTAGCAGTGCTTCGATAGACACCGTCTCCGCGTCGGAGAGCAGACGCGACTGATATCCACCAAGTACGTCGCCTTCGACCCAGACAGGAACCCGTTCGATAGCGGCTAAAGCGCAGGATAACCGGTGCGAGCGACCCGTTTATCGAACTGGGCAGGGCGAATCAGAATTTATTAGTGTCGTAGATGCGTTAAACGAGGTATGGGAACGGCTAATATCGTTATCGAAAACATCGGTGGCATCGAGTCCGCGAAAGCGGAGCTACCACCTGGCGTGACGGTTCTTGCGGGGCCTAACGCATCGAATAAAACATCATTCCTCCGGGCGATCATGGCCGGACTCGGCAGCAACGAAGTATCGCTCAAGGGCGACGCTGACGAAGGGCGCGTAGAACTCGAACTTCAGGGCGAAACGTACGAACGGTCTTTCACCCGCGCCGGATCGGATGTCGTCGCAGAGGGAGACCAGTATCTCGACGACCCCGACCTCGCGGACCTCTTTGCGTTCCTGCTGAAGTCGAACGAGGCGCGCCGGGCCGTCGAGACGGATGCGGATCTGCGGGAAATCATCATGCGTCCCGTAGATACGGCGGCGATCCAGAACGATATCGAACGCCTGCAAGAAGAGAAGGTTCGACTGGACGACGAACTCGACGAGGTCGAATCGCTGAAACGGAAACTCCCCGACCTGGAACAACGAAAACAGTCGATAGAGGACGACATCGAAGCGAAACGCGAGGAACTCCAGGCGGCCGAAAACGACCTCGAAGAGGTCGACGCGTCGGTCGAGGACCAACGCGAAGAGAAAGACGAACTCGACGAAAAGCTCTCGGAGCTCAGTGACATCCGGTCCGAACTGGAGGACGTCCGATACGACATCGAAACGAAACGCGAGAGCCTGACCTCGTTGAAAGAGGAACGTCGCGAACTGGAAGAGCGGGAGGAGTCTATCGAAGCGGTACCCAACGAGAAGCTAGAGAACATAGAGGACCACGTCGAGGACCTCCGGCGGCGGAAGCAGTCAGTCAACGCCGAGATCAGCGAACTCCAGAACACGATCCGCTTCAACGAAAAGATGATCGACGAGGCCAACGAGGGGAAACACCCTGCTATCGAAACCGTTCCGGACGGCGGCGGCGACAAGGGCGCACTCACCGATCAGTTGCTGGAGGGTGAGCAAGAGACCGTCTGCTGGACGTGCGGATCGCAAGTGGAGATAGAACGGATCGAGAACACGCTCGAAAACCTCAGAGACCTCCGGCGACAGAAACACGACACCAAAGGCGACCTCGAATCCGAACTCGAAGAGTACAAGCAGCGACAGAGCGAGTTCGAAAAACGGCAGCGGCAGTTCGACCGGGTACAGGAACGCCTGGCACGGACGGACACCGAAATCGAGCAGACCGAGAAGGATATCGAACGCCTGACCGGCCGTAAGGAGTCGTTGATGGACGACGTCGAACGCCTCGAAACCGAGGTCGAGGAACTCGAATCGGAAACCTACGAGGAGGTGCTTGACCTCCACCGAACCGCGAACGAACTGGAGTACGAACTCGGGAAACTGGAGAACCAGCGCGACGAAGTGGCCGCCGAGATAGACGAGATCGAGTCCGAGTTCGAGCGCAAATCCGTCCTCGAGGACCAGCGCGAGGAGATCAAAGAGGAACTGGTCGACCTCAGGACGAAGATCGACCGGATCGAGGCGGACGCAGTCGAACAGTTCAACGAGCATATGGACGAAGTGCTGACTATCCTCGATTACGAGAACATCGAACGGATATGGATCGAGATCGTCGAGAAAGAGATCAGGGAGGGCCGTCGAACGGTCCAGCAGAACGCCTTCGAACTCCACGTCGTCCGCAGCAGCGACAGCGGCGTCGCGTACGAGGACACCGTCAACCACCTGAGTGAGAGCGAACGTGAGGTCACCGGTCTCGTGTTCGCACTGGCCGGATACCTCGTTCACGACGTGTACGAGAACGTCCCGTTCATGCTCGTGGACGCTCTCGAACCGATCGACTCCGACCGCATCGCGGCGCTCGTCGAGTACGTCGAGACGTACGTCGACTTCCTCGTGGTCGCGCTACTCACGGAAGACGCGGATGCACTGGAGATAGACCACCACCGCGTCGCCGAGGTCGGGTCGTAAACCGCTGTCCCATCTGGGAACTGCTTTACGAACCTATTTGTGTAATCTTCTCCGAGGTCGGAAATGATAGATAATTTTTACACTATCTCAAATCTCGTTCTTTATATTTGACTATATAGGAGGCATAATAGGGAACTGTTATTATCGGGTGTATTATCTCATTAACGTGCCTCGAAACAGGTTGATAAAGACAGATTGGTGGTCACTGTGGTAGTCCTACAGTAATATCCGATATTACCGGAGAGATATCCTTGTGTGCGGGCCCAAAATCGGCGACTTCACGACTGCGTTCGGACGGATATCCATAGAACTGTCGACACGACTCCAATCAGGAATCGGATCTCTCCATTCACCGGGGGAACCATAATATCCGCATATATGAATTCTATTTTATGTATAATGCCTATAATGGTATCCAAAATTTTATAGTTTCGTGTAGCCGCGTTCTCACACGTGCTCGCGCGGGAGGAGGTCGTTGAACTCCTGACGAGAGAGCCACTCGCAGAGCGCGACGAGTTGCTCGGTGGCCGCCTCAAACATGCGCTCGCCCTTTGCTGCGGTGGCGTCAGTTTGATCTCCGAGGACGCCGTTTTCCGTGTTGTCCGCGGCGTCGTAAAACGTCCGTGCCCCGTGGCGTACCGTCCCTGCGTCGGCGACGCTCGGGATGCCCCCGTCTCGTGCATCGGCGAGTCGGTCGTCGTGGACCAGTTCGGGGGCTAAGTGCTGTATCATCGCTGTCTCCTTCGGCCCGCCGTGGGGACCGCTCTGTTCGAACAGTTCGTCGACCAGATCCGGGATGCTCTCGTTCCACATCCACTCGATAGCGTACGCGTCGTGACCCTCGCGCAGTCGCCGTCCGACTTCGCGCAGGTGCGGAATGTTTCCTCCGTGCGCGTTCACGTAGACGACGCGGTCGACGCCGTGATACGTTAGATTCCGGGTGAGCGACTCGACGTACTCGCGAAAGGCCGGCGGACTGACCCACATCGTACCGTGAAACTGTCGGTGGTGGGAACTGACGCCGATGTTGACTGTCGGTGTGCAGAGAAAGCCGGTCCGCTCCGCGGCTTCCCTGGCGAACGCCTCGGCGATGAGATGGTCCGTCGCTTCGGGCAGATGGGGGCCGTGTTGCTCTGTCGAACCGAGCGGAACTATGGCGAGTGATTCGTCGTCGAAGTACGAGCCCAGGTCCGGCCATGCTTCCGCGCCCAGATACATCGTCGGAACGAACGTTCTCGAACCGCTTCAAAAGTAGGGATCCGGGCGGTTCACGGCACTCCGTATTTATACTCAGTCCCGGAGTCAGCGGTTCCCGCTTCCTGAGAGAACAGGCCGCTTGACCGCCGATACCCGGAAAACACCGGTATGGGGCTTGTTACACTTCGACTAAGGTCTCGGAGGGACACTGCGAGCATTTGTCGCTCGCGGGTTCGATGAGGACGGAGCCACAGGAGGGACACTCGTACAGGTCGGCGTTCGAGGCGTCCTCAGTCTGTGAAGGAGCATCACTGATGTTCGGCTCTTCGTCCGCTGACTCGGTGTCTGCGGGTGCTTCCGTCCTCAGCGTGTTCCTTATGATCGTGATCACACCTTTCATATTCAGATGCGAAGCTACGGACACTGAATAGCTATCCTCCTAAACACTTGGGTCTGTGAGGTACTGACGTATAGCTCCCTGAGATGTCGTCGCTACCCGTTGTTTGCAGTAGATCCACGGACACCCACGACTTAGTCGTCTGACGTGCCGTCGTCATCCGGTTCCGCCTCGCTGCTGTCGATATCCTCGGCCGCGGACTGGGGGTCAGTACCGACCGAGTCTCCCATAGATGTCGACGGAGTGATCCGCTCTCCATGGACGAGTTCCGGGAGGACGATTCTGACCGCCTCTATCATCAGCACGAAGACGATCGGTAGGAGGAAAAACCCGTACCAGCCGAAGAGGATCG
Organism: Halostella sp. PRR32; assembly: GCF_034808085.1. Classification (NCBI taxonomy): domain Archaea; kingdom Methanobacteriati; phylum Methanobacteriota; class Halobacteria; order Halobacteriales; family Natronoarchaeaceae; genus Halostella; species Halostella sp. PRR32. The sequence goes on along the minus strand of NZ_JAXHGL010000001.1, from coordinate 309,611 downwards.
GGCCGAGCAGGTAGGCGAACATCATCACTACCATGTCGAGTTGTCTGCCCGTGATGTACGGCTGGAGAAACGTCTGCGGGAGGATGTCGAGGAGGAGAAAGTAGACGAGAAGGGTCCCGCTGACGAACACCAAATGCGTCTCGTCCGTTCCCGTCGCCCGGACCGCGAGATAGGCGACCACCGGGAGGTACACGACCTTCCCGACGACGATCGGGATCAGACTAGCGATACCGGTCAGGACGGCGAGGACGAATATCATGGGGACGTGTAGGCCTTGCGGCGCGAGGACGTTCGTCCCCCAGTAGGTGACCCCCGAGATGATCGTCATGGCGACGACGAACAGGAGGTTACCGAAGAAGACGGACTCTAGGTCCTGGTCGACGGCCGCGGCGTACGCGTAGGCCGTAGTGTCGCGACCACCCGCTAACTCGAGGAATCCCTCGCTGAGTCCGTCGTCGTTTTCCAGGAGGAAGTACGTTAACGTCAGGGAGAGCGCCAGTAGCACGAGCGTTCCGAACACGGCCGAGAACACTCGCTGGCCCGTTTGAAGTATCGTCCGGAGTACCTGCTCGGGATTTTGGATCGACTGACCCGGGTTCTGGACGATGGCGAACAGCGTCTGTCGCTGCGACTCCGTCAGTAACTGCAGGTACTCTCCGAAAACCGGGACGGTAGCCGATCCGTTGAGAGACTGTTGAACTTCCTGAAACGCTCTGAAGCCGGTGTAAAACACCAGCAGAAAAACCGGGACGACGATCAGAAGGACCGTCACCCACGCCGCGACCCCGTCCGAGTCGATGAACCGTTCTAACTGTCTGTTGATCGGGCGAGTGGCGTAATATCCAAACGCGCCGAGCGCGATCATCCCTACGAAGTTGTAAGCGATGAACGCCGCCACCACGGCGAGCAAGGCGACGAACGCCCACCATCCGGTTCGAGCACGTTCGTTCGGAACGTCGCCGTCTGGCATTCTATACGGAAATACGACATCCAGCGTGAAACGGATCGGGGCCGGCTACTGTCTCACCACGCCTCGCGAAGTACGGACTCGATGTCGGCCTGCGTCAGGTGGAGATCCGTCGGGGCGTTCGCCGTGAAACTGTCGTTCAGGACGACCTCGGCGACGTCGGGGAACGCGTCGCGGTCGAGGTCATCGATAGTCCGAAGCCGCGACGGCAAGCCGAGCGAGTTCCGGACCGCTGTGACGGCGTCGACGACGTCCGCCGCCACCTCCTCTGTGGACTTCCCGTCGTGCGGGACGCCGAGTGCTTCGGCAAGCAGGTCGCGGCGACCGTCGACCTCTCCGAACAGATACCGGAGCGCGTGGGGAGCGACGATAGCGTGAGCCTTCCCCTGTTGCACGTCGGAGTACGCCGTTAGACCGTGACCGAACGCGTGGATCAGCGAGAGAGTCGTCCCGTCGGGGCGCGAGATGCCGTACTGGACGAGGAGCACTCCCTCGACGATCCGGTCCAGTGAGTCGCTCTCGTCGGAGGTCCCCCCAAGGGACGGTAGCCCTGAGCGCAGTAACGACAGACCCCGGGCCGCTGTCGCGTCGGTGACGGGGGTCGCCCGCTGCGAGTACAGCGTCTCGATGCCCTTGTCGAAGCCGTTCATCGCGGACCCGGTGAGGATATCGCGAGGGGTGGTTTCGAACAGTTCCGGGTCGGAAAACACGGCGGTCGGCATCAACTGGGGGTCGCTGACGCCGCCGCTTACGTGTTTCTCGACGAAACTGTTCTCCGGCGACGCCGTGACACCGGCGACCTGCGAGAGCTCCGCGCCGGCAAGCGTCGTCGGAACGGCCACGATAGGCGGGATGTCGTCCGGAACTGAAACCGTTCCTCGCTCCGCGAACTCCTCGCCGACCGCCGCGGCCGAACGGTCCGACGCCGCGAGGACGGCGATGACTTTCGCCGTGTCGAGGCTACTCCCTCCGCCGAGGCTCACGACGACATCCGCGTCCGCCGCACGCATCGCTTCGACGCCCTCGACTGCGGTCCCCAGGCGCTTGGCCGACGTCGTCTCGGCGAAGACACCGGCCAACCGGTCGCCGAGCCCGGATTTCACGGGGTCGATCACCGCCGGCGTCGCTCCGACAGTCTCGCCACAGACCACGAGCGCCCGGTCGAGTCCCTGCGCGTCGAGTTCGTCGTCGAGGCGGGCAACGCACCCTCGCCCGAACCGGATCACGCCCGAATCGTAGGCAAACCGTTCGGCGCGTTTCGAACCGTTCTCCGTCTCGTCCATAGCGGAGCAACGAACCCACGAACACGTAACGGTACGGGATGGGACGGCGTCAGCCGAAGCGACCGTTCCTGCCGACGCGAGTGCCCGCGACACCCGACAAAACGTCATCCCGTCGCGTGCGGATGCGTTACCGGCCGCTGTCGCGCTAGGGGTTCTGATTTCATCTGTAACTTTAAGTTGGCTCCCCATCATATCTCGTCCGTGAGCGAAGCTCCGGATGTAACCGCGGTCGCGACCGTTCTCGAGGACGACTGCGCCCGTTGCATCCTTCTTCGTGCCCGGAACGAACCTATGTCAGCAAGCGACCTGTCCGAGCGGTGTGGCGTGTCCGAGGCGACTATCTATCGACGGTTAGAGCCCCTCCGCGAGCACGATCTCGTCGTCGAACGAACGAAACCGGCCGAAGGCGGTCACCATTACAAGGAGTACCGGACGAACCTCGACCGGTTGACTGTTGATCTCACTGACGACGGGTTCGAAGTACAGGTCCGTCGTCGCGAATCGATGGCTGACCGCTTCACGCGTCTCATCGAGGACATGTAACCATGATCGTACAACTCTCCGATATCGAACTCACCGCGCGGACGCTCGTCATGGCCAGCCAGATACTGGTCATCTTGCTCGGTTTCACTATCGTCTACATCGCTTTCCAGGGGTATCGGCGCAACCGGAGCAGACCGATGCTGTTCATCGCCGTCGGTTTCACGCTTATTATCGGCGTCCAGGCGATATCGGCCGGGGTGTACGTCGTATTCGACGTGAGCGAACTCGCCGCGGGTGCCGTCTCGCAAGCGGCCCAGCTTTCAGGGTTGATATGCATACTCTACGCCCTCCGAATGGAGGGGTGACTCCTCCCACTCGGAAACGGTGGCGGTGACGACTGCCCGTCGCGGATGGCTGTGTCCTATTCTGAGCCATCCAGTTCGTCGGCCTCGCCGTGTGTCGGTCACCACTCGTCGCCGATCCGTTCGCGAGCGTTCTCGTACTCCCTCTCCGTTTCCCATCGTTCGCCGGTTTCGACGTGTTCGACGAGATATCGCGCTCCGCACGTTCCGCACCGCCTGTCGGCCGGGTCGGTGACGACCGTCGAGGCCCGGTGTCGGTCTGCAGTCCAACTGCAGTCGTCGTCCGTACAGCGGAGTCGCACCCGCGGTTCGGCGAAGGTCCGACAGTGTCTGGAGGCACCCACTTCGTCGGCTTTCCTGCGGAAGCGTTCACCGTGATCCGACTCACCGTACTGCTGGAACTCCCACGCGTGGACCAGTTCGTGACGGATCACGTCGGTGAACTCCGTCCACCCGTACGACTGGTACGCGTCCCAGGTCAGCCGTATCGTTACGGATCCGTCGCCGTCGTACAGACAGACCCCCGCCCGCCGTTTCGCCCGGTCGGATATCTCCCACGAGACCGCGTCGAGGTCGACGGCGATGTCGACCGTCGCGGCGTATGACGATGCCCGGGCGAGTAGTGCGTCCTCATCTTGGGGTGCTACGGGACTGTTCCCCTCCGCAGCGGCACGATTTCGGGTTCTGTCGTGCGCGTCCATCGGATGCTGTAGCAGTTGTGGGTTGGCGTATTAGCCCCTTTGGTACTGGGCCTGTATAGGGCTGTCCTCGTAGCGAGGTGACTATCTGACTGAGTGGCTTTCGACGGAGCCGTTCTGGAGCATCTCATCTTCACGGGCAGTTGATGGCGGTCCGTCGTCGAGAGCCCGTTGCTTCTCGACTTCTGCTCTAATCGCGTCTGTTATGCGCGGATGGCTACTGAACGGGTCGATCCAGTCGACGTTTCCGCGTTCGAATCCGAGCTTACGCGACAGTTTAGACGTGTTCTCGTTCCGTGTGAGAAACAGCGGAACGGCGACTACACGACCGTTGGAGACCTCATAACGGACACATTCGATAGCCGGATCCTGAACGAGATGGCACGTTACCACGTCAGCATAGCTGGACTGATCCCGGATCCGGGCCGCGTGGTACTCGGCCGCCTGACGGTGATACGGTTTCGAACTACACCCCGAACTGATAAGTATCATAGAGGCTTCCTCGTCAGCCGAGACCAGCCCCGACGTTCGGCGAACAATGATCTCGGTGACTGCGGGACTTCGGCCCACCGGTTCACAGTATCGAACGTCTCCAGAGATGTACGAGAGGGCTGTCGGAAGCCTCTCCATTGTGGTACTGGTGTGGGCAGTTATCACTGGAACCGCGTACACTCGCTCCGTCGTGATATCCGTGAATTGGCCTCGTAGCTCGCGCACTGGGTCTGTTTCGAACGTTGCGGTGTCCACTTCGTCAGCGAAACTCCGCTGACCGAGCCGTTTTGCGTGGCTGTCGAGAACGCCCGATGCGGTGTTCGTGCTGGGGCCGATGAGAAGGACTGTTTCGGTGGTCATTAATGTAGCTCGCGTTCTTACCCACAGTTTAGCCGTGTTTTCTGTGGTAAAATAACATTGAATATAATGAAACAAATAACTTGAGGCCGATCCGGGCGGACAGAACCGGACTCGCAGTTAGCTACTCCAAGAAACAGATCAGAGGTAGATGATCCCGATTCCGGCCCACGTTTGCTCCTGGCGTCCGACGATTTCTCTCGTCCTGTATCTCTCCTTGATTTCGTCCCAGAACCGGCTCACCTCGCAGTACGGGGTTTCCGGCCCCTTAATATCGTGTACTGCGACGATAGCGTCGTCCGCGAGGACCCGTTTGTACAGGTCGAAATCGGCTTTCACGCCCCCGTACGTGTGATCCCCGTCGATAAATAGGAAATCGATGTCCCGGTCTCCGAGGACGTTTTCGATCTGTCGTACCGTATCGTAACTGTGGGAGTTCTGTCGAACGAACTCCAGCCGTTTGTCGGTCGCGAACGAACGCATGAACTCCGCTCTCCCCGTCGAGTACCCACCGCCCATTCCGTCGCCAGGAACCCCGCCCGGGACATCGACACTCACGATCAGATCTGTCGTTTGGAGGTATCGACACAAGACGTAGAACGTTCCGCCCGTTGCAGTACCGATCTCTACGATGCTTTCGGGGGCGTGTTCGTCGAGAAGGACGGCGAGTTCCCTTAGTTCCTCCCGGACCTGCATCGGTTGAATCGTGAAGTACCGGCCGTAGCCTCGAAAGGTATACCCCGTGTCGAGTACGTCTTCCAACGACGATTCCGTTTCCTGCCGGTCGTTCAGTTTCGAGAGGGACAACTTCCGGCAGAGGGAATCAACGACCTCGCTTCGCGATGCCGCGGTTAACGCTCGATGGATCTTGTACGGATCGCGGTTCGGGGTATGGTCGTGGCCCTCGTGGAGGAAGTAATTATCCACGGCGAAGGTCGCAGAGTCACCCATCTTTGGAGACCCCTCGAACGTTCCCTCTCCGTATCATAACCGGGCACCCAACGTCGGGCAACTCCGCCGGAACCGGCCGTTGATACATTACGCGATACGCGTATCGCGGCTGGGCGGTTGTCACATCGTCGCTACCGTGTATGAGATGGTGGTGAAACAGTAGAACGTCTCCAGCGTTCATTTCGATGTAGCTCATCGCCTCGGGGTCGTAGCGTTCGACGCCCCGGTCGGTACTCGTTTCTCTCCAAGTTGCGACTTCTTCCGGCGTATGTGACCCCTCGATCGCTTTCAGACAGCCGTTTTCCTCTGTGACATCGCACAACGGGATCCAGGCGATATATCTCGGCGAACCGGTGTACTGGGGATCCACCTCTCGGTGAACGCTGACTTCGTTGTCCGTTCCTGATGGTTTGTATATGATGTAGTTACTGTTCGTACAGATGTTCTCACCGAGTAGTCGTTCGACGATTTCGATAATTCGTTCGTCCTCGGCCAGTTCTCTGAACCCGGGATACTTCTTGTAGGCATCTGGAACGATGCCTGCATCTCGTTGCGGGAGTAAGTACTCGTCTCGTAAACTGAACGGGTCGACGAGTCCGTCTTCTTGCTGGCTAATGATCTCGTTTATCAGTCCGCGTTTGGCCTCCACTACGTCCGTATCAAAAACATCGTTCAGAATGCAGTACCCGTCTTCGCTTAACTTCTTGACTGTCCGCTGAATTTTATCGTCTTGATCCATAAAAAATGTATTAAACAAGGATTTATATAAATATTATCTATGGGGTACTGAATAATCTCGCTCCGAACTCAACTGGATTCCGACCGGCGCTTGAGTACTCGTTCGGTGAAATCCTCCGGAAGAGCGCCCACGTTGCCCGCCTGAATCTCCCACAGGTTCGCGTAGAGGCCGTCGCGAGCAAGCAGTTCCTCGTGAGTCCCTCGCTCTACGATCTGCCCGTCTTCCAAGACCAGGATCCGATCCGCGTCCCGGATAGTCGAAAGCCGATGAGCGATCGCGAACGTCGTGCGGTTCTCGGCCAAGCGGTTGATACTCCGCTGGATCAGGAGTTCCGTTTCCGTGTCGACGTCCGACGTCGCTTCATCGAGGAGTAGTATCTCCGGATCTTTAAACAGCGTACGAGCGATCGCGACCCTCTGACGCTGCCCGCCTGACAGCTTCACCCCCCGTTCACCGATCTGGGTTTCGTATCCGTCGGGCAGTTTTCGAACGAACGAATGGGCTTCCGCGGCCTTTGCGGCTTCGATAACCTCCGATTCGGACGCGTCGGGTGTCCCATACGCTATGTTCTGTTTGATAGTGCCGGAAAACAGGAACGTCTCTTGGCCGACGTACCCGATGGTACTTCGAAGGCTCTCGAGCGTTACCGAAGATATGTCGGTCCCGTCAACGCTGACTGTTCCGCCGTCCGGATCGTACAGTCGAGGGAGCAGTTTTAGCAGCGTCGTCTTTCCCGACCCGGTTGGTCCGACGAGACCGATGTACTGACCCCCCTCGGCAGTGAAATCCACGCTCTCAAGCACTGCAGTGTCTTCGTACCCGAAGGTGACATCGTCGTACGAGACACGACCGTCAGTCACCGTCAACTCTTCAGCGTCGTCTCTTTCCGAAACCTGATTCGGCGTCGTGAGAAGCCCGAAGATCCGCTCGCTGGACGCTCGGGCCTGCTGATACAGGTTGATGATCTGGCCGACCGTCGAGAGTGGCCAGATGAGCTGTCTCGTGTAAAAGAAAAAGAGAACTAGCTCTCCGGCGGTTACGGTCCCCGCAAGTGGCCCCGGAGGACCGGTGAGCATCCATACGCCCCCTACGAGGAAGGTGAGTGTGAAGCCGATCCCGGCAGGGAGCCTGATGCCCGGATGCATCGTCACTTCTGTCCGGATCACGTCCCACCTCGCGTCGTAGTAATCCTGTGACGCCTCGGCAAACCGGGTGGACTCGTACTCTTCAGCGGTGTGGGTTTTAATGACTTCAATGCCGTTGAGAGTGTCTTCGAGTCGAGCATTGAGTTGGCCGACGCTGGCACGAACCCGCTCGTACCGCGACCCGATCGCCTCGCTGAATTTGTACGAAAATCCTGCGATGAGCGGGACGACAAGGAGCGTGATGAGTGCCAGTTGCCAGTTCGTGTAGAGGAGAACGGAGACGACGCCGACGATAAGCGCCGCGGTTCGGATCGTGTCACTCAGCGCGTCGGTGAGGAAGCTCTCGACGTTGTTGATATCGTTGTTGAGAACTGACATCAGTTCGCCGGTGTTCTCGTCGGTGAAAAACCGCATATCTGCCCGCTGTACTCCCTCATACAGGTCCGTTCGAAGGTCGTGTTGAACGTTCTGCGCAAACGATTTTAACTCCCAACCGCAGAGTACGTGCAACAGAGACTCCGTAAGGAAGGCGACCGCAACGACGAGTACGGCAAAAACCAACTGCTGCAGCGGTTGGTCGGGCACCCATCCGGTCGAGACGAGCGGAATCGCCTGCGGGCGTTGCTCGAGCAGGATAGTGTCGATCGCCGTCGCGAGTATAAACGGTGGAACGATCCCCATGGCACGAGCAGCTACGCCCGAGAAGAGTCCGACGATGAACTGCTTTTTGTAGCCCCATCCGTATTCGAGAAGAAGCTGACGTATGGGATGTCCGGCCTCCTCTCTTCCCCTACCACCCTGCCTCTCGTCCGACCCTACTATCCCCGGCGCCATTTTTGTGGATGTTGTCGCCGTGAAGTTAAGAAACGTGCCGATCGCGAGCGACCCGAAGTACCGGTGACGCGATGAGGGAACGCTCCCAAACCATCAATTAATTCACGTACTGCTCGCTCATTGGGCTCGAACGAGTTGATCGAAAAGAACTCGGTGGGCGTCCGCTTCGACCGCTCGTTCCCGGCATCCGCCGGCGGAACTCCCCGATAGGCTTTCTGCCGTCCGTTGGTGGCCCCCTGACCGTTTCCACGCGAACTCACTCCCCGAAAGATTCTGGGTCCACCTCGCCCGCCGGGACCATCGTCGTCGAGTTCCCGTGTCCTTGTCTGTTGTCGAGTTCCGTTCACTGATGCTCGTCCATCCACTGAGTAATTCTTCGATCTTAGGACGACAACGCGTACACCCGTCTGAGTCTACTCTCCCGACAGTCCGATACTACTGAACGCGCGGTCGCGCTACGAACTCTCGGATATATAACGACAAATGATGATACGAAATAATTATATGGCGTATGTTTATCAAATAAGGGGATATGAGATCTCAGTTACAGAAATTCGGCTGTCGCCGTGTCCTCCCCGTCTCAGTAGCGGTAGGGGGACGAAGTGATACAAATTCGGAGTGTCGATGCGGTTTCTAATATACCGGATCCGCAAGCGTTTCCGGGACGGTTTCAGTGGCCGAAACCCGTTCCGTGGATCACGAACGGATCCATTCCAAATGCGTAAAACGGTAAATATCAAAAACCAACTTATAACAGAAATACTATAACTCGCGCGGTATTGTTCTTCATCATTCGTACCCATGGACTGACCGTCGGAGATGACGCTTTGTCCCCCTGTCATCGTTTCAGTCCGATCCACGCTCACGGAACACTTATGGCCGGAGAACGATCAGTCGTTCAGTGAGCCGACCGATGGCGCCAACAGACGTCGATCCGTTCACGAGCACGGAGGTGTACTACGCCAGATACCGGCCCGGATACGGCGGCGGGGCTATCGAATATCTGCAAGAGAAATTCGACTTAGACGAGTCGTCTCGCGTGCTCGACCTCGGATGCGGTGCCGGTCAAATCACCGTCCCGATCGCGGCGTTCGTCGGCGAAGTAGTGGGAATGGATCCGAACCAAGCGATGATCCGAGAGGCTCGAACGAGAGCCGCCGAGGCCGGTCGAGACAACATCGAGTGGGTCGTCGGCTCGGACTCGGATTTGGACGAGGACCTGGGTCCAGTCCGGCTGACGACGATGGGTCGGTCGTTCCACTGGATGGACCAGGAGCGGACGCTGGAACGTCTTCGTTCGATGACCGAACCCGGCGGCGGCGTCGCGATACTCAACGACGCCGAGTGGTTCACCCGAGGGGAGAAACGGTGGCAGGACGAGGTGTACGAGATCGCTGGCGAGTATATCGACGACCTACCTCCCAGAACCGGTCCGGTCGATTACGACGACCCGTGGGACGAAAAGCTCGACGCGTTCGGCTTCCACGACGTCGAGGTTGCGACGTTCGAAACCGAACGCGAGTGGGATGTCGATAGCGTCGTCGGCTACGTCTTCTCGCTGTCGTACTGTTCGCCCGAAACCTTCGGCGACGAGCAGGAAGCGTTCGAACGCGACCTCCGCGCTTGCCTGACCGACTCGGAGCGGGAACCGTTCGTACAACGCGCGGAAACAGAGGTGATTGCGGGCAGAAAGCAACTCGGAGGTATAGAGCGTGAGAACAGTGGGTAAGCCCTGACGGATCAAACAACGAGAATAGACCGATATGAGCGGCTTATGCCGGCATACTGTGGCGCCTAGTCTCGCTCTCGTCGTTCTCGTCCGCTCTCATCCGGATCGTTGACCGCCTCGTCCGCGAAGCCTGAATTCGAGTTCTCCGAGGCGGAGGATCGGCCGCTCGGGAGCGGGGAGATACGACGCCTCGCTCGGGGCACAGATGGGAAACCGTTTTTCGCGCTCCCGCCAACGCAGAGGTATGAACGTCAGGTCACTACCCGACCTCGCTCCGGACGACCGCGCCGCGTTGTTCGACCGCGACGCCGGCGTCGAAACCGTCCGCGGCGATGTCAGAGATATCGTCGACCGCGTCCGCACCGAGGGAGATGTCGCCGTCCGGAAGTTCTGCCGGGAGTTCGACGACGTCGAGGTCGCAAACCTCGTCGTCACGGACGAGGCGGAACGCGCCTACGAGGAGATAGACGACGACATGCGAGACACCATCGAGCGCGCGGCGGGTAACGTCCGCGAGTTCCACGAGGCGCAGATGCCCGAAGACTGGCGCGAGGAGTTCGACGGTCGGGAACTCGGCCGTCGGTTCCGCCCACTGGAACACGTCGGCGTGTACGCGCCAGGCGGCACCGCGGCGTACCCCTCCAGCGCCATCATGGGTATCGTCCCCGCGAAGGTGGCCGGTGTCGAGAACGTCGCCGTCGCCACGCCGCCTGCCGAGGAGATGAACCCCGTGACGCTGGCCGCGATCCACGCCGCCGGCGCTGACACCGTCTACAGCGTCGGCGGGGCCCAGGCCATCTCGGCGCTCGCCTACGGCACCGAATCGGTCCACAGCGTCCAGAAGATAGTCGGCCCGGGCAACCGCTGGGTCACGGCCGCCAAGGCCGAGGTACAGGGCGACGTCGACATCGACTTCCTCGCCGGGCCGAGCGAGATCCTCGTCGTCGCTGACAACACCGCGACCCCGGAGTACGTCGCCGCCGACCTTGTCGCACAGGCCGAACACGACGAGAACGCCTCCGTCGTCGCGGTGACTGACGACGAACCGACCGCCGAGGCAGTCGCCGACGCGGTCGAAGCGCAGGCGGCCGGCCGGGAGCGCGAAGAGACGATCCGCGCGGCGCTGGAAAACGACGCCAGCGGAATATTCCACGCCCGCTCGATGAGCGAAGTGATCCTCTTCGCCGAGGCGTACGCCGCCGAACACCTTTCGATCCAGGCCGACGACGACGAGACGATCCTGGAGCGCATCGACAGCGCGGGCAGCGTGTTTCTCGGCCCACACACGCCTGTCGCGGCCGGCGACTACGCCAGCGGTACGAACCACATCCTCCCGACGAACGGCGGTGCGAAGCGAAACGGCGGCCTCTCAGTGGACACGTTCCTGCGCTCGACGACGGTCCAGCGCCTCTCCGAGGATTCGCTCGGCGACCTGCGCGACACCATCACGACGCTTGCGGAGGCCGAGGGGCTCGAAGCGCACGCCGAGAGCGTCCGGAGGCGGTTCGACGAGCGATAGCGCGACGAACCTCGTCGTTTCGCTGCGCTCCACGACGGCGATCTGACGACGTGTGGCGAGTCGAACTATGCCGACCCGCTGGACGGAACGATAGGCGACGCCCGGAACCCGGCCTGCCGCAGTGATTTCATACTGACGGAAGTCAGTGAAGAACTTCGCGGGGACGTTCCCGCGAAATATCTGAAACAGTTACGTCCGACAGTATCAGCGTCAGGGTTAACACGTTCGGCTACGTCGTGTGAACTATGAGTACGGACGCCGCCGGGAACGGGGAAACCCGACCCGAAATCACCGTCACGGAACAGGCCGCGGAACGGGCTCTGGACCTGCTAGAGGGCGAGGACCTGGACGTCACCAAGGCGGGTCTCCGCCTGTTCGTCCAGCAAGGTGGCTGTGCCGGTCTCTCCTACGGGATGCGCTTCGACGACGAGGCAGACGAGGAAGACACCATCTACGAACACCACGGCCTTCAGGTGTTCGTCGACCCGGCCAGTCTCAACTACATCGAGGGGAGCGTTCTCGATTACGAGACGGGTCTTCAGGGCGAGGGGTTCAACGTCGAAAACCCGAACGTCGTCAGCGAGTGCGGCTGCGGCGAGTCGTTCCGAACTTAGTCGGCCCCGCCGACTTCGTCCGCTGACTCAGCTTTCACCTGCGGATTCAGCGATCCGGTGTGTGAGTAGACACCGACCAGTAGCACTAGCCCCGCTACCGCCGGGATGATCGCACAGGCGGCGTACACCGGGGCAAACCCGACGGCTTTGACGGCGGGCAGAGAGACCATCGGGCCGAGGCCGCCGCCGACGTCGCCAAGCACGTTGTTCGTTCCCGTCGCTCGGCCCATCCGGTCGGGTGGCGTCAGGTCAGCGAGGAGCGCCAGCAGCGGCCCGCCGACGCCGCCCTGTCCCGCGCCGATGAGGCAGCAGGCGACCGTCAGCGTCGACGCCGACTGCGCGTCCGCGAGCAGGGCGAACCCGCCACAGGCCGTGACGAGAAACGCGATCAGGATCGGGACGCGAGCGCCGAGTACGTCACTGAGTTTCCCGCCGACGAGCATGAACACTGACCCAGCGAGGACAGTGATCCCCATCAGAAACCCGGATGTCCCCTGCGACGAATAGCCCAGAATACTCACGCTCCGGGCGTCCAGAAAGAGGACGAGCGTCGCGAACAGGACGCCGACGTAGGAGAAGTACAGGCCGAAGTTGACCAGTCCGGCCGTCAGTGCGGGAACGCTCCGATCGACGTTCCAGGGGTTCACGCCCGCCTGGTTCTCCTCGACGTGCGTCTCGGGGACCGTAAAATACGCGAGGGCGCTTGCGACCAGTGCGACCGCCGCCGCGATAGCGAACGCCGCGGCGATGCTGTACTCGTCACTGACGATGCCGCCGAGGACGAGGCCGGCGGGAAAGCCGAACGTGATCCCCGCGCGGACGAGGCCCATGCTAGTCCCGCGGGACTCTGCCTGGCTCACGTCTGCTGTGATGGTGTACGCCGTCGCGAACACGAGTGCGCTTCCGACGCCCCACGCGATCCGCGCGATGAGAAACCAGGCCGCGGGGGCGGCCGACGCGATGGCGACGTTGTACCCTAACGTGGCGACCCCCTCGACGAACAGGCCGGCGATAAACGGCGTCCGGGTTCCGATGCGGTCGACGAGCGCGCCGGACGGTGCGTTCGCGAACAGACGGGTGAACCGGTTCGCGCTCAGGATCAGGCCGACGAGAAACGGCGAGATACCGAGAATCGCTTCCAGATTCGGGAGGATCGGAAACACGACGCCCCCGCCGAACCCGACGAAAAACGTGCAGGCTATCACGGTGAAGACGACCGGACGTGACCCGTCGCTCATCAGGTCCACCGCCGCAGTGTACGCTGTTCGCCCGCGTCAGGCAGGTATCGAGCAGTCGCTCCGCTGTCTTCGCCGTTACCGTCGAACGACATGGGTGGATATAGCTGGCTGTTGCGGAAGAATTACGTGGTCGAAGCCTACTCTTCGAGTTCGAACGCGACCGTCACCTCGGCCTGATACTCGCGGTCCTCTGCGGTGGCGAGTTCGACGCCGAGCTGGTCTACTTCGATCCACTGGATGTTTTCGAGCGTCGTCTCAGCGCGGTCGATGGCGTCGTCCGCCGCGGCGTCGAAACTCTCCGGGCTCGTACCGATGAGCGTGATCTTCTTGAAGACCATAATGCGTCCACCAGTAGATCCGGCGGAATGATAAAGGTATGACCGATTACGCTCGGTCGAACAGGTTCCACTCCTCGTCGAACGGCCCCCAGCCGGCGAGCATGTCCCGCGAGACGACGTACTCGGCCACGTAGATGCTTATTACGGCGAGGATGGTGCCGGCGACGACGTCCGTTCCCCAGTGGATGCCGAGATACATCGTCGCTATCGAGACGCTGATGGCGAGAACGAACGAGATGGGGACCCACGCCCGGTACTGGTCGCGGGTGCGCCACGCCAACAGGAACACCGTCGTCGCTAGCGAGGCGTGAAGCGAGGGGAAGACGTTGGTGTTGTGGTTCACCTCGCCGGTGAGCAGTTGTGACTGCGGATACGTGACGTAGAGGAGCGAGTCGACGATGTCCGGAATCAGGTTCCGAGGACCGAATGCGATAAAGAGGACGTAGCAGATCAGACCGACGCCGTAGTTGAACGCGTAGGCCACGATGAGTTCTTTCATCGAGGTCATGTCGCTTCGCACGAAGTAAGCGATAAACGGGAACACTAACAGGAAGACGTAGCCGTAGAGGTAGATGAACACGAAGTAATCAGTTAGCATCGGCGATCGTATCGACTGGACGTCGGCGACCAGCGTGCCTTCGAGGCTGTAGATAGACGCCGTGATGTTCAGGTCGAGCAACCAGGAGAGCCCCGACGTATAATCCATAGTTAATTTCCGGATAGCGAGGATGAGAACCAGTATCGTCAGATATGGCCCGATGTCGGCGAGACGCCAGCGGTAATCCCGGAGGGCACGGTAAATGCGCCGCGGACCGACGAGGGCGACTGAGGCGACACTAAGCAGGAGAGCGACCATGACGGTCAGTCGCAAAACTACATCGGCTAGTGCCATACCTGTACGTTCGTCTTCAACGATTTAACAACGGCGGTTCCGCGCTTAACGAAGGCCCGTGACATATTAGGACTGTCCCTGACTGAGGAGTTCGCCGTCGTCGCTGTACCGATATCCTTTGTCGAGAAACAGTTGCTTTGCGGCCTCTACGTCCATGTCTCCGTTCTCACTGGGGAAAGCGCCGACCGCGCTCTCGCCGTTCCATTCGAGATCCGAGGGGACGTATTCGGTGCCGTGGAGCGGCGTATTAGCCGGGGTGGCGTACCCGTCGAAGACGTCTTCGGCGATCTGCTCGCGGTCGAACAGTCGGGCGAGACACCGTCTAAAATGCGGATTGGTGAGGGGGGACCTGCGGGCGTTAAACCCTGCAATGTACATCTCGCTCGAACTGTCGGTGAGTAAGCGGACCGAGTCAGACTTGTTGGCACGTGGCGCGTCTTCGGGATCGAGCGTCGATCCGACGATGTCCATCTCGTCGTTTTCGATGAGTTCGATCGCCGCCGCACCTGACGGCGTGACAATGTATTCGAGCGTGTCGTAGGACGGTCCGCCGGCGAACTGCTCGACCGGGGGTTCGAGGTCCGATTCCCGCTTTTCACGGAGGAAGTGGTCGTCGAACGACTGGAGGGTGAGTTGTTCACCCGCCGTGGCGCTGTCGAACGCAAACATACCGCTGCCGACGGGTTGGCGGTTCTCGTCGACCATCGCCTGCGTCAGGTACTCCTGAATCAGTTCTGTTTCTTCCGACCACACGTGGCGGGGCAACACCGGGACGGTAAACGCGGTAGCGGCTACCTCGCGGCTGCTCGGTTCGAACTCGATCCGACAGCGGGTGTCGGAGAGAGCCTCGGCGTTGGCGACGAGACTCGACTGGGACCGGAACTTCGGCGCTGGGACCGTGCCGTTCGAACCGCCCATCGAAGTGTCTGAGAGGAACTCGAATGTGAACGCGACATCGTCGGCAGTGAGCGATTCGCCGTCGTGCCACGTGAGGTCCTCGCGGAGTCTAACGATGGCGGTGGGCGTGTCGCGGTTGTCCAGCCACATCCAGGAGTGAGCGAGCCACGGTTCGACATCGCCGTCGATCCTACGACCGATCTGGTCGTAGATCAGCCCCAGAACGTTGTTCCGGTCGTGATACTCCACGGCGATCGGATTCCGGTTCTTGGTCACCTCGGAGTTCAGAAGGGCGACGCGAAGCGTGTCGAGGTCGTTAGACGCGGTCTCTTTGGGACGTATCCGGAGATAGTCGAGCATCGTCTTTAGACTCGTGACGTTCCACGTCGTCGCGAGTTCGATATCGACTGCCGTCAGATGCTCCGGAGACGTGAGTACGGAAAACGGCTGGACCGAGACGGTAGTTCGGAGGGCGTTTTTGATGGATGCGTCCCGTGTCCGCCCCGACGAGGTGCGTTGTCGCTGTAACTGCTTGTCAAGGGTTACGTTCGTGAGGCCGAAGGGATTCTGCCACCCCTGTTCTTCCACGAAGAGGGAGTGCAACGTCGAGTAGAGTTCGTCCGGGTTCTCTATCCCCGGGTGCCGAGTGACAAAGATATCGAACTCGCGATTGAGGAGAACGTCCCGGAGCAGTTCCACTTCGGACTTCGGTTCGATGGTCGCATTGATCCCGACCTCCTGCAGGCGCTCGGCGAACTGTCGGGCGATTATAATCGAGGGAGTGTCGGCGTCGGTGGGGAGAGTCTTGACGTTCAGCGAGATCTGCTGTGGAGCATCGCGAGCCGAGCTAGCCCAGAGGTCCGTGATGCAACCGGCGGAACCAGCGGCCGCCGCGGTACCGAGACCAGCCAGCAACTCCCGCCGTCCAATGCTCGACCCGCATCCGTTCATGACCGAAACAAAAAACCGGGCGCTATTTGATTGTTTCCTTGACGGCCGAAATGAATTCGACGCTCACTCGGCCCCCGAACGGGCGTCGAGACGGTCCTCGATAGCGCCGACGATGTCGGTGAGGTAGGCAGTTCCCCAGATAGCGACGATGACACCGCCGATCAGATTGAACAGGAGGTCCTTCATCGTGTCTTCGAGACTGTACTGAGTGAGTACGCGCGGGCCGCCGGTGATATCCGTGACTTCAGTGATGGCGAACTCGACGACCTCCCAGAACACGCCGAACGCCATCACGAACATCAGGATGAACACGAAGATGAACCGGTCGGGGAGGTAGATGTCGTCGCTGTGTTCCTCGACCGCACGAACGGTTGCGTAACCGACTCCCGCAACCAGCGATGAGGAGAGTGCGTGGGTCATGTGGTCCCACCACCCTGTCGATCGGTAGAACGTTGCGCCCGTGCCGGGAATGCCGACCGTCCCGAGCGCGTGCAGGAACGCGGCGCTCGTGATCCAGAGCGTCAGTGCGGGGTCCATCGGAACGTCGTAGTCCCGTTCGAGCAGGGGCGGTAACTGGATGACGACTAGACCCACCGCGCAGTTGACCATGACGCCGACACTGCCGCGCTCCATCCCGAGGAAAAAGAGGACGACCAGACCGATCTCCATGACGTACGTGATCTGTGTCTGCCGGTTCTCCGAGATCCCGACTCTGTCGCGTAGTCTCATTGTACCCCCTCCGCGACCTCTTCAGGAACTCGTTCGTGCGTGTCAACTCTCCGGCGGAAGTACAGTTCGAACACGACGCCGGCGACGATACCTACCACGAACGAGTAGACGAACTCGATCATCAGCGCGTATTCGGGGTCTTCGTAGCCGACGAGAAATCCGGTTCCGAGTTGGATATCCGCGGCCCACCGGACGACTGCCCACGTCCCGGCCGCGGCCATCGTCGTCACGACGACGAAGAGGATTGCGAACCCGTACGTCATCTCGACCGACGTGAACACTTGCAACTGGACCGCGATGATGAGTGCAACAGCGGCGACTGATAGGTACGTTGCGAGGTTCCCGGTCACCGGCACTGTCGCGACCGTGCGGCCGAGAACCGGGAGCGCGGCGACGGCGACGACCTCCCAGGGAAGCATCACTTCAGCCGACCTGTACGCGACGATGGGGAGCAACGAGAGCACGCAGACGGTCGCCGCGAACCCCGCCCAGAGGAACTCGCCGTCGACTAGTTCGACGACCGCTATCACTCCCAGAAACCCGACGAGGAGCCACGCGATACCGGCGTTGATTCGCCGGTCGCGAAACAGCATGTCGATGTCCGCGTCTGCCATAGCATTGCGTGGACCCGTCACGGGTAAAAGGTTGGTGTTGCGGTATTGTAATTATCCAGTCATGGCGGGACCCACGACCATCGCTGAAACCGGTACGGAATATCTGTTTAAAAAACCGAGGCGTATCGGTCGTTCGGAAACGGCACGCGCACAGACGGCGCTCAGACGAAAAGTACGTACGCAGCGGTGTACGCGAGCAGTGCCGCAGTGAGGCCGGCGAGACCGGTCAACAGCGCCCTCAGTACACCTTCCGGCGTCGTCATCCGGTCCGGGAGGCTCAGATCGCCGGGGAATCGCGTTCGAAATCGCGCCCGACTGAACGGGACCGCAGCGAGGATACCGACGGCGACGATACTGAATACGAACTGGTACGACACCGAGAGCGTCGGCGGATCTATTGCCAGCACGGCGACGCCGTAAACGACGCCCAGCGCGGCCCGTCGGTTAACGTTCTCGGAGATAGAGATATTAGAAATGTGACAGTAAACCAGCGCGGCCAGCCACAGCGTCGCTATCTCCAGGCCGAACGCGCCGAGCAGGTGCAACGTCGGATCCGGTGAGAGTGCGACGCGCTCGACCACGGCGCTGTCGGTAAGAGGGTAGAACAGGTGCGGCGGCTCCCCGGTGAACATGTCTCCCCAGGGGTGCGACCAGATCCCGACTACTGCGGCCCCGAAGACCGTCACCGGCCCAGCTTTCCCCTGTGAATCCGCCAGCGACGAGACGACGAATCCGCTGACGAGAAACGCGACCATCACGAGCGCCGCGAGCGGACCCGTGATCAGGTGTGCGGCGGTGACGAGCGCAACGGCCAGCGCGGCGGCACTGGCGCGCACGACACGGGACTCCGCCGTCCAGAGGCCGAACGCGACCGCCGCTGGCACCGCGACGACCAGCGAGTGAGTCACTGAGCGATGGACGACCGTGCTCGTCTCCCAGAAGGCCTCTGTGACCGAGAAGACGCTATCGTAGTTCGCGTCGAGGAGGCCAGCTAGGGCGTACACCATGTCCGCGTCAGGGACGACGGCGAATCCGGCGGCGATGAGGCCGACTGAGAGCGCTCGCTCGCGGGAGCGCCCGGCCAGGGAGAGTGTCCCGGCAACCAAGGCGAACGCGAGCAGCGCGTGGCCGACCATCATGATACCCAGATTACGCAGCGACTCCGCATAAGTTCCTCGGCGTCGTGGTAGATCGTGGCACGCCAGACGCTCTATGTCTCGGATTCGTGTTTCGTCCACTCGGACTCTATCTCGCCGTTCGCGCGGACGAGCGTATCGCCGTCGACCGTCAGGCGGGTCTTGCGCAGTTCGATAGCTTTCACCTCGCCGGTCGTGTCGCCCGAGGTAACCGTATCACCGGGCATGAAGTCGGGGTCTCGCAGGAGGTATATCCCGGCGACGGCGTCCTCGATCATCCCCGAGAGCGCGTAGGAGACGCCCAGCGCGACGAACCCGCTCGCCGTCCCGAGCGCGGCCGCGATGCGGCCCAGTCCGACGACGGAGAGAAACGCGAGCGCGACGGCGAACCACAGGAGGATGGCGACGATCCGGGCGAGAAACTGACGATACACCGGTTCTTCGCGCGCGAACACACGCTTCAGGCCCCACCGAACCACCAGCATGACGAACTTGATGCCGACGAGCGCGACGAGGAGAAATATCACACCGGCGATGAGTTGCGGCAGGGCGGCGACGAGATCGCCCACGAAACGTTCGAGCACCTGTTCGACGATACTGGCGGTGCCCTCGCCGGTCTGTGCGAGTGCCATGACGGTCCTATCAGCGTCCGGGAAGTTAAGTGTCGTCCGGGATCCGAGAGACGAGGCTTTTTGACGGATTCTGGCGCAAGTGAGACCATGGTTCGCAACGCCCAGGACGCACCCGAAGTCGGCGAGTTGACGCCTCCGGATAGGACACTCATGGGGCCGGGCCCAAGCGACGTTCATCCGCGGGTTCTCCGAGCAATGAGTACGCCGCTGGTCGGGCATCTCGACCCATCGTTTATCGAACTGATGAACGAGGTGCAGGAGCTGTTGCGGTACACGTTTCGAACCGACAATCAGTGGACGATCCCGGTTTCCGGAACGGGATCGGCCGCGATGGAGGCGGCCATCGGCAACGTCGTCGAACCCGGCGATACGATGCTCGTGCCAACGAACGGCTACTTCGGCGGCCGCATGGAGAGCATGGCGGAACGCGCCGGCGGCGAGGTGGTTCGCGTCGACGCGCCGTGGGGCGAACCGCTCGACCCGGCAGACGTCGAAGCGGCGTTCGATGCGCACCAGCCGGACGTGTTCGGGTTCGTCCACGCCGAGACGAGTACCGGGGTCAAACAGCCCGATGTCCCCGAACTAACCGGCATCGCACACGAACACGACGCCTACGTGATCGCCGACTGCGTCACGTCACTCGGCGGCGTCGAGTTGCGGGTCGACGAGTGGGGCGTCGACGTGGCGTACGCCGGCCCGCAGAAGTGTCTCTCCTGTCCGCCCGGCGCGAGTCCGCTCACGCTGAACGACAGGGCAATGGACAAAGTACTCGGGCGAGAGAACCCGGTGCGCTCCTGGTATCTGGACCTCTCACTGCTCGAAGGTTACTGGGGGGAGGAGCGAGCGTACCACCACACCGCGCCGATAACGAACGTGTACGCCCTCCGCGAAGCGCTCCGTCTCGTCGCCGAGGAGGGGATCGAGAGCCGCTGGGAGCGTCATCTCGACGTCGCCCGAGCGCTCAAAGCCGGCGTCGAGGCGATGGGTCTCGAAATGAACGCGCCGGACGAGTACTGGCTCCCCAGCCTCAACGCCGTTCGCGTGCCTAACGGGGTTTCCGATGGCGAGGTGATCCAGGCGCTGATCGACCAGTACGACCTGGAGATAGCCGGCGGCCTCGGCGACCTGTCGGGCGACATCTTCCGCATCGGCTGTATGGGCTACTCGGCGCGGCCGAAGAACGTGTCCTACCTGCTCTCGGCGCTCGGAGACGTGTTAGACGAGAAGGGAGCGGCCGTCGACGTGGAGGACGGTCTCTCGGCGACGAGCGACCGCCTCAGCTAAAGCGCGGTGCTACGACAGGGCGGCGCGCGAACGACTTCGTAGTCGTTGTCGTCCTCGACGGAGATGATCGCCCACTCGTACTCCGGGTCGGCGCGCGTGAGACTTCGTCGGAGTCCCGGTGCCTGGTCCTCGGAGGTAACGAAACAGCGCAAGTGGCCGGTGTCCGGCGTTTCGTTGGGCTCTTCGGTCACTGTTACGTGAACGGACTTCCACTCTCGCTCGGCGCGGAACTCCGCCCCGTCGCCTGAGACGGTGTACCCAAGGTCGCTGAAGATCGATCTGGCCTGTTCGTCGAGGTTCGTGTTAACAGGTCCCATTCACGTCGGAGTACCACGGGACGGGTAATAAGCTTTCTCACAGGACAGAAATCGTTCAGTTACTCGTGCGCGGCGTCCCACTCGGTCGGTTTCCGGAAGTTACCGCAGACGTTGCACTCGATGCGTCCCATCGCGTCCATCGCGTTGTCGAACGTCTCGCAGTTAGCGCAGAACCACCCGTACTTTTGCTCTCTCTCGGGCGTTCGATAGGCGACAAAGAAGGGTCCGTCCGACCCGCGTTCGCCGTCGCTTCGGTCGACGTACACCGTCTCGCCTGCCGGCGTCGTACGCGTCTCCATAGCCGACGACTAGGAGATACAGCGGTTTAAGCCCTATCTGTGCGTCGCGGTGGCTGGTCAACCGACTCGCGACAGTAACCCTTGATCGCCGCCGACGACGTACCTACCCGGTCGTAACCTGGTCTGAAACTGTGATGTCGCTCTGCCCGACGTTTGTGAAGACTTACTGGGATCCGGGAGGAGAGTCTATCTGATGGACTGCATTGTCGTCCCTGTTCGCTATCCGCTCTCTATGCATTCCCGGGAGACGCTCGCCGAGGCTATCAGCATCGCGGACGAAAACGACGCCGAACTCACCGTCCTTCACGTTAACCTCTATCAGAACGGGAAAGACGTTACGCGAGCGAGCCTGAGACGTGCCGTCGAACGGGAGTTCGGTGCGCTTTCGAACACTCGTTTCATCGTTCGATCGGGCTTTCTGATCGAGGAGTCGATACTGAACGAAGCCGTCGCCGAGGAAGCGGACGTAGTGGTTATCGGACACAAGCAGATCGGTCGACTGCGGCGGATATTCCGGAGACTGTACAACGAACCGGATATCGAGAAATTCCTCAGGGCGCGGCTCTCGTGCGAGATAGTAACTGTCGGCGGCGACTGAAGCCCTATATTCCCGTTCGTCACCGATTACGTGGTCTTGTCGAGATGCGACGGCACATCCGATTTCTCCTGTGACTGCTACCATCACTCGCGCTCCTCGGAACCCGACCGACTGGTTGACCGCTCCTGATTCGGTTCCGATTCGCCGAGAGTCACGTCCGCGGTTCCGCTCGTGTCGTCGAACATGAGGTGTCTGTGCGGATAAGCGATAGTTACATCGTCCGTTTCCTCCAGCGACGACCAGATCCGCTCGTTCACCTTCGAGCGGACAGTCAACAGTTTGTACGGTTGTTTCGCCCAGTACCGTAACGTGAGAAGCACTCCGTCATCGGCGTATTCGTCGACGTAACAGGTCGGTGCGGCCGGATAGCGACCGCCGCCGATCCGGATGCTCGGCCCGCCGGAAATGATTTCCTCGACGTCGCGGGCCGCCCGCTCGGTGATCGTCCGGGCGAGGTCGATGTCGCTCTCGTACGTCACGAGGATCGACAGCGACAGACGGGTTCGCTCGTCCTCCGCGGAGTGGTTTATCACGTCGCGCTCCCGGATGGTCGAATTCGGGATGACGATGAAGGTGTTGTCGAGAGTGAACATCTTCGTGTAGCGAAGCGTGATCTCCTCGACGTAGCCGCGCTCCCCTCTATCCGCCAGTTCGATCATGTCGCCGATCTCGAACGGCTGGTCCGCGAGAACGAATAGGCCGTTGATGATGCTGCCGGCGATGGGCGCGAGGATGATACCGAGAACAGCCGACAGAACCGTCACCGAGATGAGGACTTCCCCCGGCCTGAACCATCCGATCCGCACCGCGGCGGCGCTGACCGCGAGTAACAAAACGGCGGTTCGGATACTTCGCAGGATGGTCCGCGTGATGCTCGGCCGCCGGAACCGACGCGCGACCGGCCGACCGAGCAGTCGGACCGCGAGGATCGAGAGGTACCACCCGACGACGACGATGAGGACCGCCATCCCTGCATCGACGACATAGCCGGGAACGTTCTCCTCTACCCAGCGGAGCGCGGTCGTCTGGAGCACGCCGTTCAGTTGCACGTCTCCCCTCTCGGCACCGGGATAAAAGAGGTGTGTGGTTCGTTCGCCGCCTGTTTGACATGCCTAGCCCCCGTATGAGTCGGTATGACCGCACGTGATCGCGGCGAGCCAACGTTCCGCGTCAGTCAGGAGAGTGCGCCGTCCGAAACCGTCATCGCGGGATTTTCCGGGTTCGGTCTCGCGGGACTGACGGCAGTCGACTACCTCGCCGACCATCTCGAACTCGAACCGCAGGGTCACGTCAGAGCGGAGGGGATCCCCTCTATCACGCCGTTCGAGGAAGGGAGACCTCGCCATCCGACTCAGATCCTCTCTCGCGACGGTCTGGACGCGACGCTCCTGCTGTCGGAACTGTTCGTCCCCGTCTGGGCGGCGGACTCGTTCGGCGAGGCCGTCGTCGATTGGACCGTTGCAAACGACGTTACGGACGTGACGGTTCTCTCGGGAATCCCGTTCGCTCACGGGCCGGACGCTCATCGGACGTTCTACGTGGCGACTGACGACTACCGGGAGGCCCATCTCGACGATGTCGACGCACCGCCGATGCAGAACGGCTTCCTCGACGGTGCGAACGCCGCGCTGATGGAGCGCGGGATGGAAACGGACCTCCGCGTCGGCGTCCTCGTGACGCCCGTGCACGCGCAAGCGCCGGACGTCGAGGCCGCCCTTCGATTGCTCGACACCGTCAGCGCAATCCACGACGTTCCGATAGATACCGACCCGCTCCGGGAGTTCGCAACACAGGTCCAGCAGTACTACGCCAACCTCTCCGAGCGCATCGACCGGGCTCCCGACGGGGAACGGCCCGAAGACCGGATGTACATGTGAGCGCTGTCGTTCGCGACAAACTCGTTTTCGTAACCAGGTGCTACTCGGTTTTCGGTAAATCATTTACGCCGCGAGTGCAGTGAGTGACATATGACGACGGACGACCTTCGCTCGACGATGGAACGGGTGGGCGAACGGTTCAATCTGGGCGAATACGAGATAGAGGCGTATCTGGCAGTACTCGAACACGGACAGCTAACCGCCAGCGAGATCGCGGACCGAACGGAGATACCGCAACCGCGCGTGTACGACACGGTCAGAAGCCTCAGCGACCGGGGTCTGGTCGAACTCCGGGAGTCCAGACCGATGAAGATAATCGCCGTCGACCCCGACGACGCGTACTCGGAGATCAAGGGGTCGCTGACCGAGATGATCGACGAACTGGAGTCCCGGTACACGGCACCGGCGCGCGACACCGAGGCGGTATCTCTGGTCAAATCGCGGTCGACGATCCTTCGATATCTGGAGGAGGTCATCGAGGCGGCGGAGTACGAACTGGCGCTCTCACTGACGCCGGAACTCCTAGAGCGGTTCGAGGATAAACTCGCGACCGCCCAGCAAAACGGCGTGAGCGTCGAACTCCTGATAACGCCCGCCGCGGAAGCGCCGGACCCTGACGAGTTCGACTACATGCGCGTCTGTACGACCGCCCGAGCCCGTCGAGGTATCACCACGCCGGTCGTCGCCGTAGCCGACGGCGAGTATTCCATCTACGCCACGCAGGACGCCCTCCGGGACGACCAGGACCGCTACGGAGTCATCTTCAACCGGTCGGCGCTCGGGTTCCTCGTCTCGGGATTCTTCGGGACGGTCCTGTGGACGACCGCGGCGAGGACGCTCGCCGCGGACGGCACGGAACGGCCGTTTCCCCGCCGATACGCGTCGATTCGCCGGTGCGTGAAGAACCTGATCGAGGCCGGCGGCGAGTTCTACGCCACGATCCAGGGGCGAGACGTCACGACCGGGGAGTCGCGACTGATCCGGGGGAAAGTCGTCGACATCGCGTTCGAGGCCAGCGAGGAAGTCGCGGGACTCACCGTTGAATCGCAAGACGGCGAAGAGGTCACTATCGGCGGTCAGGTCGCCGCCTTCGAGGACCTGGAGGCCTACGAGATACGGATCGGCCGCGACGAACCGCCGGAGTTCGAGCCCTGATAGTGGCGGTTGTAACTGCGTACCGGTATCGCTGTCCCTGCGTCGGCGACATACGGTCACGACGCACACCCGATCTGACGCGTCAGAGGGTGGCCAGCCGTTCGCCGCAGTCTGCACAGGCAAGCACCGCCTGCGGTCCCTCCCGCGGATTCGTCGGCGCGCCGCAACACTGCTGTGCGGTCGTCTCCTCGACTCGGCCCTCGCAGGACGGGCACGTTTCCAGAAACCGACGGAGTGGTTCGGCCGCCGCTGCCCGGATCCCCGGGTCGGAGACTCGCCCCGCAAGCGCTCTCACGGCACCGACCTCCGCGAGCGCGACGGGATAGGCGAGCCGTCGCTCGTCGGTAACGGACCCCGTGTCCGGTTCGACGACGACGGTAGTGTGTCCGCGTCGCCGCTCGACGCGCGCCCCGGAAGCCCGCGGCGCGGCGTCGGCGACAGCCGCGACGAGCCGGCCGTCGGCGAGTTCACGAAGGGCGGCCACCTCCCTACGCCAGCGCTCGCGGAACTCGTCGGTGAGATACAGCGTCTCGCCGTCCGCGACGATCACGTCGTCCGCCACCAGCGCGGCGAGAACGTCCTCGCCGTCGGCTTCACGCCCGAGCGAACCGCTCGGACCGGGTTCTTCGTGGAAATCGACCGAGAACACCGCGTCGAGTGCCGGCGCGAAATAGGGCGTGTACGGCACCAGATAGCCGCGGACGGCGATGGCGACGGCACCGAGGACGAGCACGGCCAGCGCCGCGACCCGGCTGACGAACGCGACGGCGACGCTGACAGCGACGAGAACGAGACCGTTGGCGACGGTACAGGGCCAACACCGACGGTCTCCGGTGTGTTCCGGTCGTCGGACGGAACCGAGCGGCGACGACATGTACACGAACTCCGACATCGAGCGGGTTTAGCGTTCGGGTGGCCAGCCAAACTGGCTTAGCGTTCGGGTGGCCCGCCAAACTGGCTTAGCGTTCGGGCCAGCCAAAATAACTTAGCGTTCGGAGATCTCTCACATGGAGTTAGCGGTACGGCAGCCGAACTCCCGATCACCGCCGCGCCAGTTATTTTACTGCCTGCTGTGGTAGCACTTCACATGACGAACAGTGAGATGGAGTACACGTCGATCGGCGAAACCGGCCTGGAAGTGTCGCGGTTCTGCCTCGGGTGCATGAACTTCGGGTCCGACGAGCCGTGGATGATCGGCGACAGGGAACAGAGCAAGGAGATAATCGACCGGGCGATAGACCTCGGGATCAACTTCCTCGACACCGCCAACGTCTACTCGCAAGGGGAGAGCGAGGAGATAGTCGGTGACGCGATCAGCGGTCGGCGGGACGAACTCGTCCTCGCGACGAAGGTGTACGGTCGGATGCGCGAGGGTCCGAACGGGCAGGGACTGTCGCGAAAACACGTCCTCGAACAGGTGGAGAAGAGCCTCGACCGCCTCGGAACCGAGTACATCGACCTGTACCAGATCCACCGCTGGGACGACAGTACGCCGGTCGAGGAGACGCTGTCGGCGCTCGACCACCTCGTGAACGAGGGGAAAGTCCGATACGTGGGTGCCTCGACGATGCCGAACTGGAAGTTCCAGCGGGCGCTGTACACCGCGGATATCGAGAACTACGAGCGGTTCGTCTGCATGCAACCCGAGTACAACGCCGTGGACCGTCACGAGGAGG
Source organism: Halostella sp. PRR32 (assembly GCF_034808085.1). Lineage (NCBI taxonomy): Archaea > Methanobacteriati > Methanobacteriota > Halobacteria > Halobacteriales > Natronoarchaeaceae > Halostella > Halostella sp. PRR32. The sequence continues at coordinate 282,805 of NZ_JAXHGL010000001.1, read as the reverse complement.
CGAACCTCCTGCCCGTCTGCGAACAGGAGGGGGTCGGCGTCATTCCCTGGTCGCCGCTGGCGGGCGGGTTCCTCACCGGGAAGTACGACCGCGGTTCGGATCCCGAAGAGGGCCTGCGGGCCGACGCGGACGAGTACACGCAGAACCGCTTTACGGAGGCGAACTGGGAGGTGTTAGACGAGATCCGCGATCTCGCAGACGAGAAAGACGTGTCGCCCGCACAGGTGAGTCTGGCGTGGCTCCTCCACAAAGACGTTGTCGACGCGCCGATCATCGGCCCGCGTTCGGTCGACCATCTCGAAGAAAACGTCGGCGCGCTACGCGTGTCACTCTCCGAGGCTGAGACAGAGCGCATCGAAGCGCCGAAGCGGCCGTCCTGGCCCGCAAAAGGGAAAGACTGAGGGGGTGGGAAACGAGGTACACAGAGATGCGACGCGACCATCGGACGCTGGAGGAAGCATGGATAGCAGCGATCTGACGGAGACTCTGCAGGACGCCGGCCTGTCGCCGTATCAGGCGGAGGCGTACGTCGCGGTCCTCGAACTCGGCGCGTCCTCGGCGACCGACATCGCCGAGGCGAGTTCGGTGCCTGACCCGCGGATATACGACGTTCTCCGCGATCTGGAGGACAAGGGGTACGTCGAAACGTATCAGCAGGATAGTTTGCACGCTCGCGCACACGACCCGGCGGAGGTGCTTCAGGACCTGCAGACGCTCGCCGAGCGGTTCTCCGACGCCGCCGAGGAGATCGAAGAGCGGTGGAACCGTCCCGCGATAGACGACCACAAGGTGAGCATCGTCACGCGGTTCGAAACGGTGATCGAGAGGGCCGAGTCCCGCATCGAATCCGCCGACAACCAGGTGCAACTGTCGGTGCCTGCGAACCGGTACGAGCGTCTGGCTCCCGCGCTCCGGACGGCCCGCGAGGCGGGCGTCGATGTCAAACTCTCCCTGTACGCCCCGGCCGGAGACGCGACTGCGCTTCCAGACGAATCGGAACTCGAAACGACCTGCACCGAGGCCCGCCACCGGCAACTACCGTCGCCGTTCGTCGCGCTCGTCGACCGCGCGTGGACGTGTTTCTCGCCGCACGCAAGTTCAGTCAACGAGTACGGCATCCTCGTGGACGACCGGACCCACACGTACGTCTTCCACTGGTTTTTCCTGACCTGTCTCTGGGAACAGTGGGACTCCCTGTACGTCGAAGGACGGACGGACCCGCCGATAACGTATGTCGAGATCAGACAGTGTGTCCGGGACGTTGGCCCGCTCGTCGACGACGGTGTGACCGTCCGGGCGACCGTCGACGGATACGACACGGAGACCGGCGAACGAGTCGAACTCTCGGGGAACATCGTCGAAACCGGCTACGCGAGCGCCTCGGCGTCAGACCGCGACGAGCGCCTGCCCTCACAGCTGGCTGGACAGGTCCAGTTGACGATACACACTGGAACTGAGACGTACACCGTCGGCGGGTGGGGAGCGATGATCGAATCGGTCGAAGCGGAACGTATCACGATCACAGCCATCGAGTAACGAGGTCCTTCTCCCGCCTTCCCGCGCGCCATTCAGCACCGACAGGTTCGTTCACGGACTGGTCGGATCTATTAACAACAGTAGTTGTACCTTACCCCCATACTTATAAGTGCCGAGACAACCGATAATCTGGTTGGCAATGACTGGCAAAGATCCGCGAAACGGCGGACGGGGGGTGTCCCGTCGGACGTTCGTAAAGGCGGCGGGAGCGTCGGGGGTTGCGACCGGATTAGCGGGCTGTATTTACGGCGACTCCGGCGGTGGCGAAAACACCGTCGTGTGGGGGTACGACCCGAGCGCCGCACAGGAGATCCCGGACCAGATCCGGGATCTCTACCACGAGAACGGGCTCGATGACGAGATCAGCATCGAATTCCAGCAGGGTGCGAACGATACCGGTGAGCGCCGGAGCAATTACGTGGAACTGCTCAACGCCGGAGAAGCGGAACCCGACCTGATGCTGATGGACAACGGCTGGCTGAACGTGTTCATCCAGAACGGTCTGGTCGCGAACATGAGCGACGAACTGGACGATAGCGAACTCCAGACCATCGAGGACGAGTTCTTCGAGGGGTTCACGGCCACCGCCCGCGACCCCGACAGCGGCGACCTCTTCGGCCTCCCGTACTTTCCGGACTTCCCAACGATGCAGTACCGAAAGGACTACGCGCGGGAGGCCGGCTACGACGACTCCGACTTCGAGCAGTGGGCAACCGAACCGATGACCTGGGAGGAGTGGTCGCATCTCACCGCGGAGATAACGGAGGCATCCGATGCCAGTTACGGCCTCGCCACGCAGTGGGAGAACTACGGCGGTACGGCCTGCTGTACGTTCAACGAGGTCATGTCGTCGTGGGGCGGCGCGTACTTCGGCGGGCGGGAGAACCTCTTTGGACCCGTCGGTGACCGGCCGGTGACCGTCAACGAACAGGAGACGATCAACTCGCTCCGCATGATGCGGACGTTCGTAGACGGCGTCGACGAGAGCTTCGGCAACTACGCGGAGGGGATCGCCCCCACCGAGATCACGTCGTGGCAAGAGGAGGACGCTCGCGAGGAGATCCTCAACGGCGAAGCGGTCATGCAGCGGAACTGGCCGTACGCCATCACCCTGAACGCCGACGAACTGGGGACCGACGCGTACGGGGCAATGCCGATCCCCTACTCCGTCCCGGAGGGGGAGGCTGCACAACCCGGTACTGGCGGCACGACGGCGGCGCTCGGCGGATGGCACGTCGTCCTCAACCCCAACTCCAATCGGACGGACGCCGCGATGGAGGTCATCAGGACGGCAATGCAGGACGAGGTGTATCTCGGGATGCTCGACATCTGGGGCTGGCTTCCGCCGAAACCCGAACTGTTCGAGTCCCAGGAGGCAGAGAGCATCGAACCGATCGGCGAGTACATGGACACGCTGCGACTCGCCGGCGAGAACGTGATGCCGCGGCCCGTAACTGAGGTGTGGCCGAACCAGTCCGGCGTCATCGCACAGGAGGCAAACAGCGCCGTCGCCGGGTCGAAAAGCGCCTCCCAGGCGATGGAAGACCTCCAGGGTGCACTGGAGGACACGGAAGAAGGGTAACTGATGAGCGCCGAAGAGCCAGAGAGTGCCCCGGCCCGCGAATCGCGGAAATCAGGGGCGCTTGTGTCTGCCGTCCGCTGGATGGAGAACCTCGGCGAGACCGGCTTCGCGTACCTACTACTGACACCCGTCTTTATCCTGCTCGGGGCCATCGCACTGTACCCGCTACTGCGGACGTTCGAACTGTCGCTGTACACGAACGTCATCGGAGTCGGCGACGCGGAGTGGGTCGGCTTCGAGCATTACGTCGACCTGTTCACCGGCGAGGCCGACAGCAACTTCCCCGGAACCACGCAGTTTCTGTGGGGAGACGTGACGGTAAACGGTGAGTTTCCCTTCGTTCACGTCGAGCGGCTTCTCAGAAGCGCGCTCGCAGTAACGCTCATCTTCACCGTCGTCAGCGTCTTTTTCGAGACCCTCATCGGCTTCGGGCAGGCGCTCGTTCTCGACCAGGACTTCTACGGCCGGCGGTGGGTCCGCGTGGCGATCATCATTCCCTGGGCGATCCCGATCGTCATTCAGGGGATGATCTTCTTCCTGATGTTCCACCCGAGCGCGGGGTTCGCGACGGACATTCTCGCCCCGTACGGCATCGTCGCCGAGACGAACACGCTCAACGACCCGGCGAGCGGGCTGTTGCTCGCTATCGTCGCGGACATCTGGAAGACGTCGGCGTTCATGGCGTTGCTGATCCTGGCGGGCCTCCAGAGCATCGACCGGAGCCTCTACGACGTGGCGAAAGTCGCCGGAGCGTCCCGCTGGCAGCAGTTTCGGTTGATCACGTTCCCGTTGATACTCCCGACGCTCGGCGTCGCGGTCCTGTTCCGGACCATCGACGCGATGCGGATCTACGGGCTGATCGACATCTCGTCGAGTTGCTCCGTCGTCCCGTCGCTGTCCTGTATGGTCGTCTCGACGTTCACAACCCAGCGCGGCCTCTCGTCCGCCGTCGCGTTCGTCACCGCCGGCGTCATCGCGATAGCGGTGCTCGGCGTGATATACCAGCAGTACAGGGAGGGGTTCTGACATGGCGTCCGAAACATCAGACGGGCCGCTGGCACGGTGGACGCAGGGCGTGATCGAGGACACCGAGCAGCGGAACCGGCTCTACAGGTCGCTGTTTTACGTCGTCACGCTGTTTTTCCTCGTGACGACCCTGTTCCCGTTCTACTGGCTGCTCGTTCTGGCGCTGACGCCGAACAGCCTCATCCGCCAGGGCAACTGGGACCTGCCGTTCCTGCGTCCGCAGGGGTTCAACTGGGAGGCGTTCGTCGAGGTGTTCCAGCAGATACCGTTCCACCTCTACGTGTTCAACAGTTTCGTGCTGGCGCTCATCACCACGGTCATCGTCCTGTTCATCGCCAGCCTCGCGGGCTACGTCTTCGGCAGGTTGGAGTTCCCCGGACGCGGCGTGTTGATGCTCGGGATCCTCGCGATCTCGTATTTCCCTCCGGCGGCGTTTCTGGTGCCGCTGTTCGAGGCGTTTACCGGGAACGTGGTCGTCCTACCGTTCGTCGGCGTGGAACTGTTCAAGCCGCCGCGACTGGTGAACACGCCCGGAGCTATGGTGCTGCCGTTCAGTGCGCTGTTCCTGCCGCTCTCTATCTTCATCCTCACGACGTTCTACGGGCAGATACCCGAGGGGCTGGAGGACGCCGCCCGCGTGGAGGGGACGACGCGACTCGGAGCCCTGTTCCGGGTCATCATCCCGCTTTCGGCCCCCGGCGTCGCGACCGCATCCGTGCTGACGTTCATCGCCGTGTACAACGAGTACTTCTTCAGTTCGATCATGGCGCTGAGTAACCAACCCGAACAGTGGTCGCCACTTGTCGGCGGGATACTGAGCTACCAGACGCAGTACACGACGTCGTTCAATCTGATGGCGGCCGCGAGCGTCATCGGCGTGTTGCCGGTCGTCATCCTCGTCGTCGTTGCACAGGAACGGATAGTTAGCGGACTCACCGCAGGTGCGCTCAAGGAGTAATCCATGGCAAAAGTCACACTCGAACACATCACGAAACGGTACGAAGACGTCACCGCCGTCGACGACATGAACCTCGACCTCCGGGACGGGGAGTTCGTCTGTCTCGTCGGCCCGTCAGGCTGTGGGAAGTCGACGACGATGGAGATGATCGCCGGGCTGACGAAACCGACTGAAGGCGAGGTGTACATCGGTGACAGGAACGTTACCAAACTACCGCCGAAAGACCGCGGGGTCGCGATGGTGTTCCAGAACATCGCGCTGTTCCCGCATATGGACGTGTACGACAACATCAGCTTCGGCCTTCGCCTCCGCGATTACGACAAGGAGGAGATAGACCGTCGCGTCGACAACGCGGCCGACATCGTCCAGCTAGAGGGGATGTTAGACCGGATGCCGGACGAGATGTCGGGCGGACAGCGACAGCGCGTCGCCATCGCTCGGGCGATCGTCCGGGAACCGGAGGTGTTCCTGATGGACGAACCGCTGGCCAACCTCGACGCGAAACTCCGCGTTCACATGCGGACGGAGCTTCAGCGGCTCCACAAGGAACTGGACACGACTATCGTGTACGTCACTCACGACCAGGCCGAGGCGATGACAATGTCGGACCGGATCGCCGTGATCGACGCCGGCGAACTCCAGCAGATCGACCCGCCGCTGACCTGTTACAACTCGCCCGAAAACCTGTTCGTCGCGGGATTTATCGGGTCGCCGTCGATGAACTTCGTCGACGGGGAAGTCACGCAGAACGGGCTCGAAACCGAGTATTTCGACGTGGCGCTCGACCCGGGGACGATAGACGGTCTCTCGGTCGGACAGCGGGTGACGATGGGTATCCGACCGGAGGACATCTACCCGGTTTCCGTCGACGAGGGGTTGCAGTACCCAACGAATCGGATCCCCGCACGTACCGACGTTATGGAGCCGATGGGTGACGAGATATTCGTCTACCTACTGCTCGAGGGTGCCCAGGAGGCGACGATGGGTACCGAAAGTCGCGGCAGCGGTCAGCTACTGATGAGTGTCGATCCCGACTCCGACATACAGGAGGACGAAGAGGTGAATATCGTTCTCGACCGCTCGAAGGTCCACCTGTTCGACACTACCTCGGGCGAAGCGATCACCCACGACATCACGACGACGCCCGTCACCGAAGGGCGGGCCGAGCGCGGCGAAACGGGAGGTGACGCCTGAGATGGTCGGTACGGCCGAACTCGTTTACTTCGGTGGCGGGACGATACTGTTTTTCTTCTGGGTGTACGGTATCGTATCGTTCGGTCTCGACCTAAAGCACAAGATCATCCCGGGCATCCGCCAGTATCGGCGGGGCCGGCGGCGACTCAAACGCGAAGCGGAGGAGGAAAAAGAAACCGAAGAACAGGAGAAACAGCTGTACTGATGCGCCACTCGTATCGAACAGTCGTACAGGTTCCGATACTGATCCTGAAAGAGTTAAACGCGGGTACGAGCGAACCCTAAACAATGACTGATACCACGTCGCCCCGAGTCGGGCTTATCGGACTCGGGAACATCGGCCAGTACCACGTCGACCGACTCCGGGAACTCGGCGCGAACGTCGTCGGTGGGATGGATATCGACGCCGAGGCCCGGTCACACTTCACTAGCACGTACGGCATCGCGGCATACGACGACCACACGGAACTGTTCGACATCGCTGACGCCGTGGTCATTACGACGCCGAACAAGTTTCACGAAGAGTACGCCACGGACGCTCTGGATGCCGGCCTCGACGTACTGCTGGAGAAACCTCTCGCGCACTCGATCGAGAGCGCGAAGCGCATCGTCGAGGCCGCGAACGCCGCGGACGGGTTCTGCATGGCGGGGTTCAACAACCGGTACGCCAACCCCGTCGAAGTGATAAAGGGGCATCAGCGGAACGGCCGGTTCGGCGACATTCGCCACATCGAGGCGAATTACATCCGTCGGCGCGGCATCCCGGGACGCGGTTCCTGGTTCACCTCGAAAGAGATCGCTGGCGGGGGATCGCTGATCGACATCGGCGTCCACGCGATCGACCTCGCGCTTTACTTTCTCGACTTCCCCGAAGTCGTCGAGGTGTCCGGCCAGACCCGCGCGCAGTTCGGCGACCGCGAGGAGTATTCGTTCATCGAGATGTGGGGCGAAGACATCGGTCCGGAGGGGTTCAACGTCGACGACTCCGCGAGCGCGCTGATCCGCTGCGCTGACGGGTCAACGATCTCTCTCGAAGCCGCCTGGGCGACGAACCGGGAGAACAGCCAGGACTTCATCATCCGGGGCACCGAGGCCGGGGCGAAGTTCGACAAGGCTACCGGTGACCTGACGCTGTACGAATCGAGCGGCGTCGGTACCGACCACCTGACGGACACGTCCGTCGACACCCAGCCGAACGACGCACACAAGTCCGAACAGCGGGCCTTCCTCGACGCGGTCGAGTCGGGCGAGGCTCCGGACCGCAATACGATGAAGCAGGCCCTGACCGTCCAGCGCGTCATCGACGCTATCTACCGTTCCAGCCAGGAAAACCGAGCAGTTGAGATCCGTTCGAGCAACGACGCGGAGATCCAGGTGGACTAGCTCGGCGGTTTCGGCCGCCGCTCTCTCAGTACCGTTCGCCGCTTCCCTGACCTATCAGTTATCTACTTCTCCGATCTACCTAGTTCACTCATCCGGTGTCGTAACGATCCTCTACGACCGTTTTCTACAACCGACTGGCTTCTCGGTCACAAAACACGGTCGCGAACGGTCCGTATTCTCTCACCTGACTCGGAATCGCGTGACACCGGCGAATCGTAAGTTCAGGTTACTGAATGGAACAGTCGAAACATCGCTAAACGATAGGCTCCGTTTATCGCTCGCACGACCGTCATCCGTCGTATGTCTCAGAAGGCGGTTGGAGTCGCTATCGGCGCTCTCGGCGTCGTGTTTCTCACGCTCGCGGTCGCCGTTGCGGTTCCCGCGTTCGCTCAGATACCCACCGACGAGGACGTGTACGCGCAACAGGAAGAGAACGCGACGGCGACGGGCGACTGTAATTACACGCAACTGTACGACGAGACGAGACCTGGCGTCGTCCAGGTGATGACTGACCGCGGAGAGGGATCCGGGTTCGTCTACGAGATGGACGACGGCGCGGGACAGATCGTAACTAACGAACACGTCGTAACGGGCGCGAGACAGGGCCAGGCCGGGGGTGAGCGTTCCATTCCCGACACCGTCGAAGTCAAGTTCAGCGACGGCACGACGGTGACGGCGAACGTGACGGGGACGGACGTGTACACTGACCTCGCGGTGCTCCGCGTGAACGAAACGCCGGAAAGCGCCGCCGCGCTCTCGGTGGCCGACGAAAGTCCGTCGGTCGGCGAACGGGTGGCCGCGATCGGCAGCCCGTTCGGTCTGGAAGGGACGATGACCCACGGTATCATCAGCGGCGTCAACCGGTCGATGGCGACTGGAACCGGGTTCCGAATTCCCGACACGCTCCAGACTGACGCGCCGATAAACCCCGGAAACAGCGGCGGTCCGTTAGTCACGTGCGACGGTGACGTCGTCGGAGTGAACCGCGCCGGCGGCGGGGACAACGTCGGGTTCGCTATCTCGCCCGAACTGGTCAACCGAGTCGTTCCGGAACTCGCAGAGAACGGCTCGTACGCCAATCCCTACCTGGGAATCCGTTCGGTTCCGGTGACGCCGACGGTGGCGGAGGCGAACGGGCTCAACGTGAGCGAGGGGGTACTCGTCTATCAGACGGTCGAGGGCGGCCCCGCGGACGGAACGTTGCAAGGGAGCGATGACTCGGAGGTCGTCGACGGCCAGGAGGTTCCCGTCGGTGGTGACGTGATCGTCGCCGTCGCCGGGCAGAACGTCAGTTCGCAGGAGCAACTCGGCAGTTACCTCGCGACCGAGGCGTCGCCCGGCGACGAGGTTGAACTGACAGTGATACGCGACGGAAACCGGACGTCGGTGAACGTGACGCTCGGCGAACGACCCGATCCCGGCGAGCGGCCCTGAAGTCCTGTTTTCCCCCGTCTTTTTGCTTCGGGATGACGCACCGTCACACATGGATATCGGCGTCCACACACCACCGCTTTACGGCAAGTCGCTGGAAGAAGCGCTCGCGTATCTCGACGGTATCGGCGTCGACGCCGTGGAACCCGGCGTCGGCGGACATCCCGGGGACACGCACCTCCCGCGCGACGAGTATCTGGACGACGAAGAGGCCCAGGCCGAGTTGCAGGACGTGCTCGACGAACACGACGTGCGGATCAGCGCGCTTGCGACCCACAACAATCCGATCCATCCGGACGAGGGAACCGCAAACCGGGCCGACCGCGAACTCCGCGAGGCGATAGCGTTGGCCGATCAGTTAGACGTAAACGCGGTTACCACCTTCTCGGGACTTCCCGCCGGTGGGCCGAACGACGAGGTGCCGAACTGGATCACCGCTCCCTGGCCGAGCGAACACGCCGACGCACACGAGTATCAGTGGGAGGAGGTCGCGATCCCGTACTGGCAAGACATCGCCGAACACGCCACTGACCACGGTGTGAACGTCGCTATCGAGATGCATCCCAACATGCTGGTGTACGAACCGCACGGCCTGTTGCGCCTGCGGGAGTCGACCAACGAACGCATCGGCGCGAACTTCGACCCCTCACACCTCTACTGGCAGGGTATCGACGTGACCGAGGCTATCCGCTTGCTCGGCGACCACGACGCGATTCATCACTTCCACGCCAAAGACACGAAAGTGTACGACGCGAACGCCCGCGAGAAAGGAGTGCTCGACACCACCTCCTACACCGACGAGCCGAACCGTTCGTGGCTGTTCCGCTCTATCGGCTACGGTCACGGTGAAGATCACTGGAAAGACGTCGTCTCCACACTCCGGATGGTGGACTACGACGGCGCGCTCTCTATCGAACACGAGGACTCCCTGACTAGTTCCTCCGAAGGCCTGGAGAAAGCCGTCGACGTGCTCCAGCGCGCCGTCTTCGAGACGACGCCCGGCGAAGCGTACTGGGCGGAGTGATAACGGTCTTGATCGCGGTGGCCGGTGACTTTGCTATAACTGCTCCCAGGCGTCCTCGTCGTCCGGGTCGGGCGGAGCCCCTCGGCCGCCACCGGGCGAACTTTCGGTCCCGACGCCCGACGATTCGATGCCTTCGACGTTGCTCGGTTCCATCGAGTCGACGCTCGGCCACGCCATCTGCTCCCAGGAGCCGTTCTTGCAGTAGTAGTAGATCATATCGCCCTCGATGACGGCGAACAGGTCCCAGCGCGGGTCGTGAATCACCCGCTGGTTCGCGTCGATGGCGACGTCGACGACGTCCTCTAGCGTGTCAAGTTGGACGTGGTCCTTGTCCATCCACATCGGGATCGCACCCTTCGATATCCACTCCTCGTGGCGACGTTCGTGGATCTCCTGTCTGATCGCGTCCACGTCGACGGCGTCCTCGCGTCTGAGCCAGAGGATCGCGCTGGCGGCGAACGCGCCGGTCGAACCGGCAAACAGCAACATCGCGGTCGCGTAATCCGGCGAGGAACTCGATTCGCGTGTCACCGGCGTCTGGTGAGTCTGTTGTGCCGCGACATCGCCGTCGACCCAGTACGCGTTCCGCGTCACTTCCAGCGGTGCAGTCGCAGTTATCTCACCGACGTAATCGCCGGTGTCGTACGTAGTCACCAGGTGAAGCCGCACTTCCATCGTCCCGACGTTCGAGAGCCTGGTTGCGGTCCGGTTGAGTCGGCGGTCGAGTTCGCGGATGTCTACCGTCGCGTTCGACGTCGCCGTTCCGTTCGTCGCTGTCGTCGTCTCTGATACTAGCGTCTCCGACTCCTCCCAGAACACCTCCCCGTCGGCCGTCGCACGCGTTCCGAGACGCACCTCGTGCGTGACGCTTGTTCCGTCTGGTGCCGTCGTCGTCGGCGTGATCGTCAACACTGGCGTGTCGTTTTTCAGGTACCGCGGGTTGTTCTCCAGACGCGTCCCGGCCTCCCAGAGCGAATCGTTCGACGCTACGACTGCGCTCGTCTCGACTGTCGATTCGACGGACTGAACGTTTCGCTGTTCGGTGACTGTCGTCGCCGCCGAGTTCGTCACAACGGACCCGGAGAGAGCCAGCGCCACGAGTCCCAGGAGAGCGAACGCGACAGCCAGTTGCCGTCCGTGTCTGGCAGCAACCAGTCGGACGCGTGGCGGGACGAAGTCGCTCACGGCGACCCCGTACCTCCCTGGATTTCGCCGCCGTTCAGCGCCAACACTCCGGTCATACGAAGCGAATGTGACTGAAGATACATAATTATAACTGAAATTCCATTCAAAACAACCACCGCCGCAGCCGCGCCGCCAACGGCCGGTCCCGCGTGGCGGACCGGATACGTTGGTTTCTCGCTCCCGCGACGAGGACGACGAGCGACCCGACGAGGAACGCGGTAATGAGATCGACTGTCGCCATCGCGACGAGGGGGTGGATGTCGTGCAGCGTCACTAGCACTGACATCGGTAGTACGGCGAGATACCGTCGTTCGGTCACCTCGCGGTAGTGTACACCCGTCGATTCACCGCCCTCTAGCGTCAGGGTTGCGGTACTCGATCCCCTGGCCGACGTGTACTGCCGGCGTTCGTCGACAGTAACGCCCTCACTGTTCGGTTCAACGACCGCGACGACGGGAACGATACCGTCGTTTTCCACGACGTATTCGACGCTTGTCTGTCCGCCGGCCTCGACGACTAACTGCTCGTCCTCGGGTTCCTCGGCGACAAGAAGGCCGTACTCGGTCGCTCCTGACGGAACGACCATCGCCGCCGTCGTCGGAACGACAACCACCAGCAACAGCAACCCGAACAGCAGCCGTCGGTCGAAAACGTTGGGTCGGGACCGCACCCTGGAGACGATGCGTTCCCCGCCGTCTGTGAGCCAGGCGAGAGCGACTAACGCCAGACCGACGGCAACGAACACCCCGCCGATGCTTCCGCCCGCGATCGGGCCTACGACCGTCCCAACCGCGCTTCGGACAGTCGTGATAGCCGTACCGAGGTGCGGGACCGTAACGACCGTTCCACCTACCTGAAGCGCTTCCGCTCGAATCTGGCGGTCTTTGACCGGCGGTTCATCCCCGTCCTGGTCCGTGAAGGGGTTCGCGTCTCCCTTGGTAACGTACCCCTCCGGAGTCCTGTCGACGACCCGATGGGTCGTCAGACCGCCGCCCTGTATCTCGCTCGCTTCGAACACGACGACATCGCCTTTCTCCACGTCGCCAGTGACTGCGGTCGGGACTGCGACGAAACCGTCACCCGCGTCGACCGTCGGTTCCATGCTGCTCGTCGTGACGTAGCCGAGGAGTATCGGCTGACCGAGTACCTGCCCGAGCAGCATCGACACTATGACGACGACGGCGAGCGCCTCCAGCGTACCCTTCAGTAGGGTTCGCAGTCTCACATGTCCTCCATGATGTTACTACACCGTAATTATTTCTCTCCTGTCATTGGCGCTTGAATCGGACAAAAACCACCCCGAAAGCGAGCGGCGGCACCACGGCGAGAACGGAGCCGGGATATTCAGTCAGGTCGCCGAGGGGAGACTCGTCGGAGGAAGCGACGGTTACCGAACCCGCGTCCGTTCCGCTCACGCTCACTGCGAACGTACCGGTGCTATCGACCGGGGTCTCGAACGTCACCGTCCTGGTTTCGCCGGCGGAAACGGCGACTCGCTGCGTGGCGACGACGACGCCGTCCACTTCGAGTTCCGCGACGAACGTCCCGTCGGCGCTACCGTTGTTCGATACGTTCGCTGTGACACTCATATCGTCGCCCGGTGCGATCTTCTCGTCGTCTACCGTCGCGTTCGTTACTGCGAACCGGGGGGCGGGGCCTTGGGCCGGTGAAACGGTGACGATAGTCGGATCGGCATCGTCCGTTCCGACAGTGTACTCGCCCGCCCGCTGGAACTGCCGGGTGAAGGTCACCGTTCGGTTCTCGCCGCCCGACACCAGAACTCGGCGCTCATCGACGACGACGCCGTCGACGTAGAGTCGAACCGGCACCTCGGCCGAGTTGCTCCCGCCGTTGGAAACGACTGCCGTCACGTTCACGCTCTCGCCGGCGGTTAGCTCCGTCCGGTCGATGCTCGTTCTGACTGACACCGGATCAGAGTTCCCGGAGTCTGTGCCATCGCCACTGCCGTTGGTCTCTCCCGGATGCTGGCCGCCGGGCGTTTCCTCGTCAGGGGACCACGACATAACGCTGATTGCGTTCATCAGAACTCCGTCGCGGCCGTGGGTGTCAGCGGCGATCCCGACCGATAGCGTCTCGCCGGGCGAGAGCCTGACGGCGTTTACACGGCCCTCGACGGAGTTCGACGGGTCGCCGTCGCGATAGACGGTCACGCCGTCGGCGTCGTGTCGCACCGCGACGTACCGCGGTTCGTCACCGGTCAACGTGACTGTGAACACGTCGTCGACGGTCGTCTCGGCGTCGCCGTTCAGGGAGTCGAGTTCAACGACGAGTTCGCCGTCGTCGACGCTTGCGTACTGTCCGTTCCCCCCGTCGTGGGGTGCGAGGGAGACGACCCCGGCCTCGTCAGTTCTCGGTCCGTCGAACGCTACTGCCGCAGTCGGAACTGCGAAACCGAGGAGGAGAACCGCGCCGACTACGAGGAGGTTCCGCCGCATGAGGGTCTACTCCACCCTAAGAAACAGATTACCTTTGTATTGACTCGCGTGAAGGAGCGAATGGTCGGCTTGAGAACAGTCCCGAGTCGGTATTCGTCCCCTTGAACGGCTGGTTTCGAAGAGAGAAGACGGATTTCGTACCGCGGTCATTGCGAACCGCGGCCGAACGAATCACTGCCCGATACTGCCCACGAGAGCGACTATCTGTCGCTACGTTCCGTCGTCTTTGGCGACTACGGTAATCGAACTGAGTAGCGAACTGCTGGCAATGTTACTCGGGTTGATGTCGGGCACGTTGATCTCGAGAGAGATATTCTCGGTCGCGCCCTGAGAGGCCAGGTTGACCGAGTTGGTCGTACTGTTGTCGACGATCACGTTATCGTTCGAGTCCTTGAAGATAAATTCGATAGTGCCGAGCGTGTTACTGCTGGAGTCTTTCACGGTGTTTTCTATCGCAGTTCCGGCATTGACTGTGGAGTTAGTGTCGTCAGTGTCTATATAGAGGTCGATCCCGCCCGAATCGCCCTGATTCTCGGCAGTAAACAGCGGATCGATCGCCGTCGTCGCGTTCGTGTTGATCCCGGACCCGCCGGCGTTCGTCCCGTCCAGATCGATCTGGAGCGTTCCACCGTTCTCTTGGGCGTAATCACTGGGGGTCGGGTCCAGTTGTAAGAAAGCACTGCTGTCGCCCGCAACGCTCACGTTCACGCTGCGGTCGGCTTCGACTGTGCTAAATGCACCGGAGCTGAATGCAGCTCCGCCGCCGACTGTTGCCGTTGCCAATCCGATTAGTACGTTCCGACGATTCATTCTCATGATTGTAGTTTCCGTTCGCACGGTAGGTCGTGCTTATTTCTCCAAATACAGCCCGCCCCCTTTGTATTAGTGAGCTTGAATGTTCCGCAAGTCGATCTTGAACTCCGCGAAAGCCTCTCTTGAACGCCAAAAACACGCTTCGGCCCCGAAAGTAATAATGCGGGAGGGATATAAATTAAATACGATTGAAATGTCGTTCCAACGTGGTACCGCTCGAAAGGACTGCCTCTTTCCGCTCGTGGCCACCCACTGTCGTCGGTTCACGTCCAGACCACGCATGCGCGAGAACGACTCAGTGGCTCAGCCAGACATGCTTGCACAGGTTACGTTCCAATACAACGACGTTCGGTCGAGACGCAAACAGCGAGTACCGACTCACAGCGAGGGAGATACCTCCGTACACCGATGACGGTGCTCAAGCGGTTGGGAGTGGTGCTACTGGTGGTTGGCGCGCTCATTCTCGCCGCACAGAGCAGCGGCTTCACGACATCAGCGGCGGATCGAGGAGTCAACGTGAACGCCGCTGCTCCTGAAAACGCGTTTCTCGGGCTTCACGACGACGGATACGCCGGAGGGGAGATACGCAATTACGAGTGCGTGTGGTTCTTCTGTTACACAGACGAGCAACCGCAGGAGGTAGTCACGGTTCACAATCAGTTCGACCAGAATGTCACAGTCACCGAAGCGACGGTCGACGGTGGAACAGGGGATCTTTTCGAGGTTCGATCGACGCCGGAGACGCTCGCACCGGACGGATCGGACACGATCGAACTCGGCTGTACGGGCGATGTCGAGGAGAGCGGGCAGACGGACGTGACGGTCAGGGTTTCGGCGGAGGGCGATTCCGTGGCAGTTGACGGTGCGGCCGTCACTGCAGAGAACGTGCAGTACGACTGTAGATCCAACTGAGAGTCCGGGGTTATTCCCTTCGGTTCGTAGCGTTTCAGTCCAACCTGGATACAACCCGATTTTCAGTGACGCGTCGAACGATGTGGCAGTGCGAAAACAATATCATACATTAGTTCATTGACCAGAAACAAGAATGGCGACCCAGAACGGTGGCCTCTCGGACAAAGACGAGGTGTTCTCGTTGCTCAGCAACCACCGTCGGCGGTACACGATCCAGTTCTGCAAGCAGGAAGACGGGCCAGTGACCCTTTCGGACCTGGCCGAACAGGTCGCGGCCTGGGAAGAAGAGAAAGACGTCCCGGAACTGACCTCTGCGGAGCGAAAGCGCGTGTACACGTCCCTTCAGCAGACGCACCTCCCAGCACTCGCGGACTCGGGCATGATCGAATACGAGAACCACGAGATCGAACTCACAGAGGCAGCGGACGAGTTAGACGTGTACATGGACGTGGTTCCGGAGGGCTCGATACCCTGGGGCGTCTACTATCTGGGGCTGTCCGTCGTCGGCGCGGTGATCCTGGGCGGCGTGTGGGTTGAGGTGCTACCGACGGACCCTGTCCCGGCGATTGGATGGGGGTTGCTGGTTGTCTCCCTGTTCGCCGTCTCCGCGGCCGTACACACCTACACGAGCAACAAGTACCACCTCGGAGAGATGGACCGACCGCGATGACGGCGATCCGGATCTGACTGTCGGTCACACTGCTTTCCGACCCGAAACGTTCAAGCGGTATCTGTCCGCGTAACGGAATCGAAGTTGTTCTGGACGTCGAACGCGGTAACGGTCAGTTCGTACGTCGTGCCTCCCTGTACGTCGTATCCGCCGTCGTCGGGTTCGAGGGTTATCGCGGGGGTGTTCCCTTGCCCTTTCCGCACGTACCCCGTCCCGGAGGCGGCGTCAGTTCGAGTGGCCCGCGTCTCGCCGTTGCTGTCGGTCACTTCGTATTCGACGTGGTCGAGTTCGTTTTGGCTACTCACTTTTATCGTTTGTATCGTCCAGTTCTCGTCCCAGTCGTTCGCACTGAACTTTTTGACCTTGTCGATGGTCACTGCGCCGCTGGTGTTGCCGGACACTGCGGTCGTTTCTCGCGCCGCCTCGAACTGAAAGTTCGGTGACGTACCGACGATAGTAAACGGGACTTGGACGTCCTTGACTTGGGCTGTGATCTCGACCCGCTGCGAGCTACCGGCCCCGAGCGTCGGATTGTTGTTGTACAGTGTTCCGTGGGACGGGTCGTCAAGCGTAACGCTAAAATTGACAGTTCCAGTGGTGTTGTTTTCGATCTCTACGAGAAGCCCCCGATTGTTCTTCCGGACCGTATCGTTGACCAGCAAGCTGATGAGTGCGTCGGGGTCGTCGGCGACGTTCAGATTCGTCAGTCGAGAGCCAGTCACGGAAGAGAACGCTTCCGTAGTGATAGACGCTCCACCGACGACCGTCGCAGTCACGCCCATCCCGACGAGAAGCCGACGGCGGGTGAGTCGTCCGGCGGTGTGACTGCGACGCTTGTCCATAATAGCGGAGACGGTTTCCAGTCGTATATCAGTTATTGCTGGTAATTCGCCCGGACTTACACTATCCGAACAGTGACCTAGCGCCGCTGAAGAAACACTGAAACGCGGTCCTATTGAACACTACCCCATGACCATACAGGTCGGCGTTCTCGGGTACGGGTTCATGGGAAAAGCCCACGCGAACGCGGTAGCGCGGTTACCGATGTTCTTTCCGGACGCACCGGACATCGAACGCGAGGTGGTCGTCGGACGTGACGAGTCGGCCCTCGCTGACGCCGCGGACCGCCTCGGATTCTCCCGAACAGCGACCGACTGGCGCGACGTTATCGACGAAGTCGACGTGTTCTACAACCTCGGGCCGAATCACGTCCACGCGGAACCCAGTATCGCGGCGCTCGACGCCGGCACGCCCGTTTTCTGCGAGAAACCGCTCGCTCCGACGCTGGAATCCGCCCGAGAGATGCGCGACGCCGCACGAGACGCCGGCGTAACGGCCGGTTGTGCGTTCAACTACAGGTTCGTCCCCGCTATCCAGTACGCGCGGAACATGATCGAGGCAGGCGAACTCGGGGACATCCACCACTTCCGGGGGACGTACCTGCAGGACTGGTTGGTCGACCCCGAGGAGCCCTGGTCCTGGCGCAACGACGAGGAGATGGCGGGAAGCGGCGCGCTCGGCGACCTCGGCGCGCACACGGTCGACCTCGCTCGATTTCTCGTCGGGGACCGAGCCGGCGAGATCGAACGCGTCAGCGGACACTTAGAGACGTTCGTCGACGAACGACCCCTAGAGGATGGGAACGAAACGCGACCGGTAACGGTCGACGACGCTTACTCGGCGCAGGCGGAGTTCGCGAACGGTGCGATCGGAACGTTCGAAGCGTCGCGGTTCGCGAACGGCCACAAGAACGACCACAGCATCGAGATCCACGGTTCGAAGGGGAGCGTGCGCTTCTCGTTGGAGCGGCTCAACGAACTCGAAGTCCTCCGAGAGGGGAACCGGGGATACGAGACGGTCCTCGTCACGGACGAGGACGACCCGTACATCGACCACTGGTGGCCCCCCGGCCACGTCATCGGCTGGGAGCACACGTTCGTCCACGAGAACTACGAGTTCCTCTCTGCCGTCGATGCGGGCGACGAGTTCGCACCGAACTTCGAGGACGGATACGCGGCACAGAAAGTGCTCGACGCCGTCGAACGGAGTGATGAGTCCGGGGAATGGGTCGAGGTCGCGTAGGTCGCGGCTACAGCCTCACGCGACGGTTACACCGTCGAGAAACTCCAGACAGTGGGCGTTTACCTCCCCCGGTGCGTCGGCCTGGACCCAGTGACTCGTGTCGACCAGACGCTGGATCCGGACGTTCGGCACCCACTGTTCGATCCCGTCAAGCAGGCGCGGGGAAAGCGCGGCGTCTTCCAGCCCCCACAGCACCAGCGTGTCCTGATCGATCCGGGTCCTCGATAGCGTCGCGCCGCCGGCCGACTCACCCACCGTCTGCTTGACCATCCCCCGTCCAAGCGCACGGTAGTAGTTCAGTGCCGACGTGAGTGCCCCGGATCGGGCCAGCGCCTGCTTGTAGCGACGAACGTCTGTCTCGGTGAAGGCGTTCGGACGTACTGGTGCTTCCCTGAACATCCGCCCGACGAGTGCGAAGTCGTCAGCGCGAAACAGCCGTTCGGGAAGCCACGGTAGTTGGAACAGGAGCGTATACCACATCCGGCGGGCCTGTTCCGGGCGCTTCAGTTCGCGTAGAAGCGGTCCCGGATGCGGCGCGTTCATGACGACGAGCGATTCGACCGTTTCGGGGTGTCGGGCGGCCGTCTCCCACGCGACGTTACCGCCCCAGTCGTGGCCGATGACGTGTCCAGCGCCGTCTGCCAGCGCGTCGATCAGTCCCGCCACGTCGGCGGCGAGTTCCGCGACGCGGTAGGCCGCTACGCCGCGTGGTTTCTCCGAGACGTTGTAGCCCCGCAAGTCGACCGCCACGACGCGATAGCCCGCGTCGGCGAGCGCGGGGATCTGTCGCCGCCAAGAGTACCAGAACTCCGGGAAGCCGTGAAGCAGCACGACCGGCGTTCCGTCACGTGGTCCTGCGGCGACGTAATGCAGGCGCACGCCGTTGACGGTCACGTGTTCGTGCGTCCAATCGGTCCGCGCGAGTGCGTCGCTCATCACCGGACGTTCGACGGCGAGCGAGAAAATAGGTCAGGGGCGAAATCCGGGCGGAAGCCGTTCAGAGGTCCTGCCGACCCTCGTCCGTGACCACGTCGGTCAGTAGATCGACTGGCGTGGCATCGTAACTCGGGTTCTCGATGCCGAACCCTTCGGTCGGTTCGCGCATCACCTCGCTCCCCGACCGGTACTCGTTCTCGAAGACGAATCCCTCCTCGATTATCTTCGCGCCGGACCCGACCACGGTCATCGGGACGCCGACCTGGTCCGCCGTCGCTGCGATGGGAAAGGTCCCGACGCGGTTGTACAGCGTGTCCTCGGCGATACAGGTCATGCCTGTCACGACGCGGTCCACGTCGGACATCACGTGCCCGCTGGCGGCGTCAGTGACCAGCGTCGTCTCCACACGGTCCATCTCCGCGAGCGTCCGGGCCGTCCGTCGACCGAGATAGCGCGGGCGGCCCTCCGTCACATAAACGTCGAGATATGTTCCGTTCTGGACGGCACGCTCTATCGCCTCTAGCACCGTCGAGGAGTAGTCGTGGGTCAGGATCGTCATCCCGTCATCGAGATACGACACGGCGTGTTCCGCCGCTCGACCCTTCCCCGTTTCCACGTCGTCGACGACGCGCTCTATCACCTGTTTGAGCCGTCCTTTCGCGTCATCGACGGAACTATCCTCCGAGTTCAACACCGTGCGCTCGACCTCGCGGAGCGCGTTCTGGAGCGACGCGTGCGAGTGGTTGGCCCGGCGGAGGGTCTTGCTGTTTCGCTCCAGGTCCCTGTGGAACTCCTCGACGGTCGCGAACTCCCGGTCGAGCAACTCCTCTAACGCGCGGGTCGCGTTCACCGCGACGACGGAGGAGCTGTGGGTCTGCATCTCCTCTATCTCTTCGACCGTCTCGTCGATCATACATCGTCCAAAACCGGCCGCGGACAAAGCCCTTGTCCCGGAAAGCCCTTGCGACCCCTTGGCAGGGGTCGCTGCGCCCTTTCTATGTCCTCCGCAACGCGCTCACTTCGTTCGCGCGTTGGCCCAGGCCCGCAAGTTTGCGCGAGCCTGCGATCGCGGAGGCACGCTCCGAGCGCCTGCCCTTCCCCGCAGCGCAGGACGCTCACTGTCGCTCGCGTCCCTGCGCTCGGCCCATTGGTGGGCCGAGGGTTTATAACCGATACCGGAACCAGACCCGTCGTGACCTGACGAACCGTCGCGAGGGCGGACGAGGCGGGTGTACGGCGAACCCCCTCGCGAGATCCGTGGCCGTCTGTTCGCTATCCGATACGGGACGCCCGCACCGCGGCTACTCCCGCTGGAGATAACTTCACGGGGGCCGTACTTGCCGACGTGGTCTCCGTCACCTACACCTGTCCGTACTGCGACGCGGTCGTCGAGATAGACCGCGATCCTTACCTGCGGGACAAGTCCGTCACGAAAGACCCGAAGGGCGACCGCGAGTACGCCAGTACGACCGGTGACTACGAGAGCGCCGACGGTATCGAATTCGTCTGCATCGGCAGTGCGGACGCGGACGACGGGTGCGGTCGGACGTTCTATCTCAACTACGTCAAGTACGACGAGGGGCGCGAGGTAGACGAGGGACCGTCGCTCGAAGACACGCCGCGGTTCGATTTCAACCCATGAACGAGGACGTACTCGACGAACAACGAGAACTCGTATCGTTACTGGAAGACGCCGGCTGGGACGTCACGGAGGCGGAACTCTCCGTCTACGAGAGCCCGTGGGAGGACGACGATTCGCCGGAAGCGACCGTGACGCTCACCGCGCGGAAACTGTTCGCGGAGGACGACGAAAGCGAGGTGGACGAAGACGAAGGGAGCGAGTTCCGGATCAATTGATCACCCTTTGATGTTGCAGACGGGGAACGTGCGCGCAACCTTGTCGCCGATACCGAGGGCGTCGGAGACGCGGACGACTTCGTCGACGTCCTTGTAGACGCCCGGCGCTTCCTCGGCGACTGTCGCGCCGCTCTGGGCCTTGACGTAGACGCCATCTTGCTCCAGTTCGTCCTGTACGTCACCGCCCCAGTAGGTGTCCTTGGCCTCCGTGCGACTCATCAGTCGGCCAGCGCCGTGGGCCGTCGATCCGAACGTCTCCGTCATCGACTTGTCGCCGCCGCGAAGGACGTAACTCCCCGCGCCCATGCTCCCGGGGATAATGATCGGTTGGCCGACATCGCGGTACGCCGCGGGTACCTCCGGATGGCCCGCGGGGAACGCGCGGGTCGCGCCCTTGCGGTGAACGTACAATTCGCGGCTCTCACCGTCGACGTCGTGGGACTCCTTTTTCGCGATGTTGTGGGCGACGTCGTACAACAACTGCATCTCCATCTGTTCCCACGTCCGGTCGAAGACGCGTTCGAACACGCGGCGAGTGCGGTGCATGATCAACTGGCGGTTCACCCACGCGAAGTTGATCGCGGCGCACATCGCGCCGTAGTACTCCTCGGCCAGTTCGGATCCAGCGGGCGCGGCGGCCAGTTCCTTGTCCGGTAGCCGGTCGAGCAGGTCGGCGTGTTGTTTCTCTATCTTCCGCAGGTAGTCGTTACAGACCTGGTGGCCCAGTCCGCGGCTTCCGCAGTGGATCAGGACGACTATCTGGTCCTCTCGGAGGTCGAACGCGTCGCCCACGTCTTCGCGGAACACGTCCGTCACGCGCTGGATCTCGAGGAAGTGGTTGCCGCTTCCGAGGCTTCCTATCTGGTTTCGCCCCCGGTCTTTCGCCTTCTGCGAGACGGCGGATGGGTCGGCGTCGGGACGCCGTCCTTCGTCCTCGCACGCTCGCAGGTCGTCCTCGACGCCGTACCCTTCTTCGACGGCCCACTCGACGCCGCGGGCGAGGATCCCCTCGATGGCGTCGGCGTCGCCCTTGACGATGCCGCCGCCGCCGAGTCCCGAGGGAACGTTGGCGAACAGGGCGTCGACGAGTTCCTCCTCGTTGCCCCGAACGTCGTCGTACGTCAGGTTTGTCGTCATCATCCTGACACCGCAGTTGATGTCGTAGCCGACCGCTCCGGGCGAGATACAGCCGTTTTTGGCGTCCAACGCGCCGACTCCACCGACGGGGAAGCCGTACCCCTGGTGGCCGTCGGGCATGCAGATGGCGTGGTTCGTTATGCCGGGGAGATGCGTCGCGTTTTTGATCTGCTGGAGGGTCTTGTCGTCGCTGATTTCGTCCAGCAGAGCCTCGCTTGCCAGCACTCGTGCCGGGGTTCGCATGTCTCCTTCCTGCGGGATCTCCCAGACGTACTCACGCACTTTTTCGAGCGTGATGCCGTCTGCGTCGTAGGTGGTCATATCCGAGTATCGGTCCGGCGGACCGGAATACGTTTCGTCTCCGCGTCCGACAGGTCGCGATCCGGGTGACGAAACACCGCGTTGCCGCGCATCCGGAACCGGGTAGCGCGCTACACGTCGAAGACGACGTAGGCCTCCCACCCGTCGCCAGTTCGGGAAAGATCCATCTCCGAGTAGGTAACGGCCTTGATCTCACGGGCGTGAACCGAGGAGAACGGGACGCCACGGGCGCTTGCGGTCACCGTCCACTTGTCGCCATCGCTCTCGACGGACGCCTCGTGGTCGGCGGGGAGCACGCTCCGCACGTCGCGCTGAAATATCAGTTCGTCGAGGAAGTCGAACAGCAGCGCCTCCCTGCTCTCCGCGGTGACCGTCAGTTCGAACCGCTCGCCGTCGTCAGGAACAGTTTCGCACATTGCCGCCGTCAGTCCGTCGGCGACGGCCGCGAACGTCTCCCCGAGCGTGTCGCCGGCGGCGGCCACCGCGACGTCCGCCGTGTGGTCGCGGAGTTCGTAGGACATAGTTCCCGTTCTCGGTCCGCCCGCTTGGGAGTTCGGATCGCGAGACTGGAGGTCGACTGAGAGCGGGTGAGAGAGGGGGGCCGGTGGAATTATATTCGCGAAACCACTACTCTGTAGCAGTGAGCGTCAAGGTCGATATTCGAGTCGTCGGATCCGGCAGCGACGAACACGTCGAGGAGGCGTGGGATCTGAAAGAGCGCATCCGGAAAGAGGACGGCGTGTTGAAACAGCGACGGAGCTTTTTCACGGATGCCTATCGTCGGTCGACAGTTCACGTCGCGTTCGTCGACGACGACCTGATCGGGCTGGCGGCGGCGCGGCGCGACGGCTATATCCTCTTTCTCGCGGTCGATCCGGAACATCGGGGCGGCGGACTGGGCGAACAGCTAGTCGCCCGTGTCGCGGAGGACCACGCGACGGTGACGTGTCACGCGCGAACGACAAACGAGAACGCGCTCCAGTTCTACGAACATCTCGGCTTCGAGATCAAACGCCGCATCGACAACTACTACGAGGACGGCGGCGACGCGTACTACCTGAAACTCGGCTCCGACGCCGGGATCACGGAACGGCTTTCCGACATCATCCGCCGATAAGTCGACGGACTGGCGCGATGGGCGACCGAGAGCGTAGTCGGGTCCGGCAACGTTTTACCGTCTCCCTGATAACCGAGGTGACGACATGGAGGAGCACACTCGTGGGTACCTCCGCGGCCGCTTTCGCGATCACTACCGGCGCGCGGAGATAACGCCCCCGCCGGACGCCCCGGACCGGGAGTGGGGGTTCATCCCCTGGACAGAGGGGCCGGGAACGACGATGGTCCGGCATCGATCGCTGTTCGACATCGGGTCGATAGACGAGTTCCTCCAGCGAAAGCGCCCGCGACACGTCTACTTCTCGGCCGGGCGCTACGAGGACCCGAGCGCGAATTCGATGAGCGAAAAGGGGTGGCGGTCGGCCGACCTGATCTTCGACCTCGACGCGGACCACCTCCCCGCCGTCGACCCCGAGACGACTGCCTACCCCGAGATGCTCGATGCCTGCAAGGACGCGCTTTTGCGTCTACTCGACCTTCTCGAAACGGATTTCGGATTCGAGGACCTCACGGTCGTCTTCTCCGGCGGGCGCGGCTATCACGTCCACGTACGCGACGAGGGCGTTCGCGCTCTCGACAGCGACCGCCGCCGGGAGATCGTCGACTACGTCCGCGGGATCGACGTCGAGTTCGAGGACCTCGTCGACACGGAGGCAGTCGCCGGGATGGGCCGCGAGACGCCGGCGCAAAAGCGCACGCTCGATACGACCGGCGGGTGGAGCAAGCGCGTTCACGACCGGATCTGCGCGTTCGTAGACGAACTGCTCGCGATGGACGAGGACGACGCTCTGGACCGCCTACAGGAGTTCGACCGGATCGGCTCCGGCCGGGCCGAAGCGTTTCTCACCGCCGCGACGACGAACGCGGACCAGATCCGCGCGGGCAACGTCGACGTCCATCCTGCCTTTTTCCAGATCGCCCGGACGCTCGCGGAGGACGTACTCGAAACGGAGACGGCACCCATCGACGAACCCGTAACGACCGACACCAACCGCCTCATCCGCCTTCCCGGGAGCCTCCACGGCGGAAGCGGTCTCGAAGTGAAACGGATCGACCGACCGGCGATCGAGGACTTCGACCCGCTTCGCGACGCTGTCCCCGAGACGTTCACCGGCCACTCGATCGCGGTCGATGTGACCGACGTGTCCGACCTTCCGCCGGTCGGTAACCCCGACTTCGGCGAGGTGTCTCTGAACGGCGATACTTTTACGGTCGCAGAGGGAGCACAGACCGTATCGGAACACGTGGGCGTCTTCTTGATGGCCCGCGGCCAAGCCGAGAAAGGTGAAGAACAATGAACCTCGACGAACTGCGGTCTGTCCAGAGCAAAGAGCGCCAGAAGGACAGCCTGCAGCATCTCCGCGACTCGTTCTACGGGGACGTCGGCGAGTACATTTCTGAACTCAAAGACCGGCGAGATAGCGCGGCGGCGGAGGCCGACGACCCCTTCTCGAACCCCGATGTCGGCCGACTAACCGACGAGATAGAGACCGCCGAGGAGGTCGTCGAAGCGGTGTATGAGCGCCGGATGGGCAAGATAGTCAAGCGCGCAAGCCTCGCCGCCGCCGGCATGCCCGCCGACGAGGAGGGGCTGACAACCGAGGAGAAGGAACTGTTCGGCGACATCGTCGACCGGATCGAGGCGAACAAGGACCACGTGTTAGACGTGCTCTCCGGCAACGCGACCGCCGAATCGCCGACGGCCGACCGCACCGAAGCGGAGACGGACGCGGAAACGAAGACGGACGCGGACGACGGCGTCAGCGCCGCGGACCTGATGGGCGACGGTCCGGACGCCGAACCGGATTCGTCTACGGCCTCGGCTGACCCCGATTCACCGTCGAGCGAACACCCGGTGGACGCCGAATCCGGCGTTCCCGACGCCATTGCGGAAGCGGAGCGCGAACGCGCGCAGTCCACTGAGGCGCACACAGGCGACGGTGAGACGCAGGTGGACGGTGACATCGGACCCAAGACGAGTGGCGGTACGTCGGATGACGGACGCGCCACATCCGACGAACGCATGGACGGGTCTGAATCGGACGACAGCGCCGCTTCCGCCGGTGGCGCCGAGGCCGACGCCGGTCCGGAAACGGACCGCGCAACCGTCCGCATTACGCAGGACGTCGGTCAGATCCTCGGTATCGACGAGCGAGAGTACGAACTGGCGGCGGAAGACGTAGTGCAACTCCCGGAACAGAACGTCGAACCGCTCGTCCAGCGAGACGCCGCCGAACGCCTCGACTGAAAGCGGAAACAGTTTATAATATCAACCCCGCTAAGCGTCTATGCTCTGTGACGGCCAGACCGCTCCCGAGTTCGAATTACCCGACCAGAACGGCGATCCCGTTTCGCTGTCCGACTTCCGTGGCCAACGAGTCGTCCTGTATTTCTACCCGCGCGCGAACACGGACGGATGTACCACTGAGGCCTGTGGCTTTCGGGACAACTGGGCCGCATTCGAGGACCGCGACGTCGCCGTCATCGGTATCAGCGATGACAGCGTCGAGGACCTGAAGGAATTCGAGCAGGACCACGACCTCCCCGTCACGCTGCTCTCTGACGAGCGAGGCGAAGTAGCGACGCTGTACGACTCGTACGGCGAGAAGCAGATGTTCGGCAACACCTTCGACGGCGTGTTCCGGAACACGTACGTCATCGACGAAACTGGCGAGATAGAGCGCTCTTACGAGGGCGTCGACCCGGACGGCCACGCCGACGAAATCCTGGACGACCTGGAGTAGAGAACCACCGCGAACTGCGTCACATTACCGTTCCCAGAGTCTGTCGCTATCCCGGCCGTACGTATCGTACTCTCCGGTGTTGCGCTCGTCGAGACGCTTTTCCGTGTCGTCCGACCCGAGGAGGAGGCCCATCTTGCGCTCGAACTCGGCCTCGTTAATCTCTCCGGCGACGTACCGTTCGCGGAGGCGGTCCTCCGGGTCACGCTCGGCCGCGTCGCCGCTGTGTCCGTTCCCCTGGGGGAGCCACTTCCGCCATCCGGTCGACTGTTCCACGTCCCGCATGCCGCTACGCGAATCAGGGACTCGCCGGTCCGTGGGATCTGACGGGTCGTCGTCACCGAGCAACGAAACCAGACCGAACGCGGCGAGCGCGACGACGAGGAGGACCGTAACGGTGACCACGAGCGAAACGATCGTGGCAACTATCCCCAGCAGTATGCTGAGTATCGTGCTGACGACGCTCAGAACGAGCATCAGCACCACGACGACGCCGATCCCCTTGAGGAGGACCCCGCTTAGCGAACGGCTCATACTGTTTCTCTACGTGCAGGGCTCAAAAAAGGTTCGTCGCCTCTGTCGCGTCTCGGAAATGACGGAGACGGTTACGTCACGCGGGTAACCGTCGCGTGTCGAGGCAGTTCTCGTGAACGGTTTTGCGGCGGGAAGGTCGCGGAGCCCCCGTCGCAAACCCGTTCTACTGGAACGTCCGGGTGACCTGATCCTCGGAATCGACTTCGGTCCGGTCGAACTGCTCTTCTATCTCCTCGTACTGCTCGCGGATCTCCTCGGTGACGCTGGGAGTAACCTCGTCGAGCGCCTGCTCGAAGTGTTCGCGGTTCACGCGAACGTTTCCGACGCTTTCGCCGATCTCGTCGGGGTCGACGGAGTTGATGAACTCGCGGGACGCGGCCATCGACGCCTCGCGGACGAGCGCTTCGATGTCAGCGCCGACGTATCCGTCCGTCTCCGCGGCCAACCATTCGAGGTCGACGTCGTCGGCCAGCGGTTTGTCCCGCGTGTGGACCTCGAAGATCCGGCGGCGCGCCTCCTCCTCGGGGACCGGCACGTGGACGTGACGGTCGAGACGGCCCGGCCGGAGCAGGGCGTTGTCGATGAGGTCGGGACGGTTAGTCGTCGCGATGACGACGACGTCTTCCAGTTCTTCGAGCCCGTCGAGTTCGGTCAGCAACTGGGAGACGACGCGTTCGCTGACCTCGCTCCCGCCGCCGGACCCGCGACCGCGTTCGCCGGCGATGGAGTCTATCTCGTCGAAGAACACCACGGTCGGGGCGTTCTCACGGGCCTTGCTGAACACTTCGCGGACGCCCTTCTCGGACTCGCCCACGAACTTGTTGAGCAGTTCGGGCCCTTTGACGGAGATGAAGTTGCTCTGGGATTCGTTGGCGACGGCTTTCGCCATCAGCGTCTTGCCGGTCCCGGGCGGGCCGTACATCAGCACGCCCTTCGCGGCTTCCATGTCCATCTGGTCGAACACTTCGGGGTAGTCGAGCGGCCACTGGACGGTTTCGCGGAGCCGTTCCTTGGTGTCTTCCAGACCGCCGACGTCGTCCCACGTGGTGTCTGGCACCTCGACGAACACCTCGCGGAGCGCGGATGGGTCGATCCCCTTCAGCGCCTCCTTGAAGTCGGCCTCGGTCACCTGCAGTTTGTCGAGTACGTCGGCGTCTATCTGATCGGAATCGAGGTCGAGGTCGGGGCGGATACGCCGGAGCGCGTTCATCGCTGCCTCTTTCGTCAGCGATTCGAGGTCGGCCCCGACGAAGCCGTGCGTGTTCTCCGCGTACTGATCCAGGTCGATGCTGTCTACCAGCGGCATGCCGCGGGTGTGGACCTGCAGGATCTCCCGGCGACCCTCCTTGTCCGGGACGCCGATCTCGATCTCGCGGTCGAACCGACCGCCGCGGCGGAGCGCGGGGTCGATGGCGTCGACGCGGTTCGTCGCGCCGATGACGATTATCTCCCCGCGTTCGTCGAGCCCGTCCATCAGCGAGAGGAGCTGTGCGACGACGCGGCGTTCGACGTCACCGCCAGCCTCCTCGCGCTTGGGCGCGATGGAATCGAGTTCGTCGATGAACACGATTGCAGGCGCGTTCTCCTCGGCCTCCTCGAACACCTCGCGGAGTTGTTCCTCGCTCTCGCCGTAGTATTTCGACATGATCTCCGGCCCGGAGATAGTGTCGAAGTAGGCGTCTATCTCGTTGGCGACGGCCTTCGCCATCAGCGTCTTCCCGGTCCCCGGCGGGCCGTGCAGGAGGACGCCTTTCGGCGGTTCGATGCCGAGTTGCTGGAACAGTTCGGGGTGGCGCATCGGCAACTCGATCATCTCGCGGACCTGTTCGAGTTCCCTGTCCAGCCCGCCGATGTCCTCGTAGGTCACGTTGGGGCTGTCGCTCCCGCCAGCGCCGGCCTCCGCACCACTGATCTGCTCGGCCGGTTTCTCGCTGATCTGGATGTCGGTCGAGTCGGTGATGACGACCGTTCCGCTCGGGTCGGTCGAGGCGATCTTGAGCGGGACGGACTGGCCGCTGTTCGACATGGGGCCGAACGAAAGCGGGAACGGGACCGTCTGACCCTCGGTTACGGCCTGCCCGGAGAGCTTGTCGCGGACGAGCGGGCCGATGTTGCCCCGGATACGGAGGTTCTGGGGGAGTGCGACCGTCACGCTCGTTGCGGGGTTGACGTCGGCCTTCTCGACCTCGATGTGGTCGTCGATGCCGACGTTGGCTTCCTGCCGGAGGCGACCGTCGATCCGGATGATCGCCTTGCCCTCGTCTTCGGGGTAGCCGGGCCAGACGCGCGCAACAGCGCGGTCTTCGCCCGTGCCGATGAGGATGTAGTCGCCGTTTTCGAGGCCCAGTTCCTGCATCGTCGCCCGGTCAATAGCCGCGAGTCCACGCCCCGCGTCTTTCTGTTTCAGTGGCTTGACAGTGAGATTCATAGTTCCTCCTCCAGTTCGATAGTGAGGACGCCGTTTTTCATAAACACTTCCGCGTCCCCGTCAGGAAGTTCGATTTCGATCTGCGACTCGTCGTCGCCGTCGCCGGTGACGACGATCGCGGTGCCTGCAACGACGTCGACGTTGGCGTCGGCAACCGAGGGCCCGAGATCGGCCGCGATCACGAGGTTGTCGGTGTACTCGTATTCGCGGACGACCCGTCCGTCGCTCTCGGCAAGTTGGGTGATATTCATGTTGGTACTAACCAAAAGTTAGCGTTCAAAGTATATAAGTGTTTGCTAAATGTCCCCCCGACGTACCGGTTGTTCGGGACTTCGGCCGAATTGCGGTTCACACGTCACTCGGTCGCCGCCGATGTTGAGTTTTATGGTCGTTCCAGACGAACGTCACGTATGGAAACAATCACCCATCAGGGCCGTGAGACGGCCTACCGCCGCTCAGACCGGGGCGGCGACGGGACGCCGCTGCTTTGCGTCCACGGGAGCGGAGGCACGAACGCGGTGTGGAAGTCGCAGTTTCGACTGGCCGACGACCGGCCGGTCGCCGCGCTGGATCTGAGCGGCCACGGCGACTCTGACGACATCGACGCGACAGCAGGGTACAGCACGCTCTCGGCGTACGCGGACGACGTCATCGCGGTCGCGGAGGAGACTGACGCAGGGGTCCTCGTCGGTAACTCGCTCGGCGGTGCCGTCGTCATGCACGTCGTTCTCGAACGGGAATTCGATCCCGAAGCGGTCGTTCTGGCGGGCACCGGCGCTCGACTCTCGGTCAACGAGGACCTCCTGCAATGGCTGGCGAGCGACTGGGACCGCGTCGTGGAATTCCTCCACGGCCCGGGACGACTGTTCGACGACCCCACCGGCGACCTCGCGGAACTCTCCGAACAGGCCATGCGCGAGTCCGGACGTGCGGTGACGGAACGGGACTTCCGGACATGTCACACGTTCGACGTGCGCGACCGTCTCGACGAGATAGACGTGCCCGCGCTCGCCGTCGTCGGCGCGAACGACCGCCTCACGCCCCCCTGGTTCCACGAGTATCTCGCCGACGAACTGCCGGACGCGGCGCTCGCCGTCGTCGAGAACGCTGCGCACCTCGCGATGCTCGAACAGCCTCGCGCGTTCAACTCCGCGCTCGAACAGTTCTTCGAGGGGCTCTGACCGGCCGCTGGAGTCGTTTGTGAGTATCTGTAGGCCAGTCAGTTGCTTCGGAGGTGACGGCCGTCGGCCGATATCCGTTCCGTTCGATATCTCCCGGTAAATGTCGCAGTCAGTCGATATCGTCGTACTCGGTTTCGTGACTGTGTTCGTCCGCCGGATACTCCCCGGATTCGACGGCCTCGACGTACTCGCCGACCGCCCCTTTGATCTCGCTTCTGACGTCGCCGAACTGCTTCGCGAACGGCGGCGTCCGCTCGCCAAGTCCGACGACGTCGTTGAACACGAGCACCTGTCCATCGGTCTCCGGGCCCGCACCGATGCCGATAGTCGGGATGTCGAGCGCGTCCGTCACCGACGCGGCGAGATTCGACGGGACGTGTTCGAGGACGAGCGAGAACGCCCCCGCCTGCTCGTGGTCGACGGCGAGATCGATGATCCGCTGTGCGGCGTCGTCCGTCGTCCCCTGGCGCGTGTACCCGCCCAACTGGTTGACGTGTTGCGGCGTCAGCCCCAGATGCGCCATCACTGGGATACCCAGTTGCACCAGCCGTTCGGTCAGTTCGACCGTGTGCGGACCACACTCCAGTTTCACCGCGTCCGCGCCCTCCTCTTTGATCATCCGGCCGGCGTTTTCGATGCTCGTCTCTCGACCGGTGCCGACGGAGAGAAACGGCATGTCGGCGACGACGAGCGTCTCGTCGGTGCCGCGAACGACAGCGCCCGTCCTGCTTGCCATCTCGTCGACTGTCACCGGGAGGGTCGACTCGTAGCCGAGCGACGCGTTCCCGACGCTGTCTCCCACGAGCACGATGTCGATGTCGGCCTCGTCGACGAGCGACGCGGTCGGCGCGTCGTACGCGGTGATCATCGTGATCGGCTTCGCTCCGGCTTTCTCCTGGACCGCCGGTACGGTAGTCATACGCTCCCTTGGCGCGCCGCGCGATAAAAGCCACCGACTCGATCACGGATAGTTTTTCGTACCGTGGGTGAGAGCGCTCGGATATGTACGGAACCCGCGAACTACTCGCAGTCGTCCTCTCCATCGGTTTCGGCCTGTTCCTGATCGCATTTCCGGCCGCGTTCGTCCGGTTACAGATGGTCGGACGCGGCCCCAGAGACAGGGGCCAGTACGGCGACGACTGGAGTCCGCCCACGAAGTACACGCTTCCGGTCCGAGCCATCGGCCTGATCGCGGTCGGCGTCGGCGCGTACATCGCCGTACGGCCGCTGTGAACCGCGTCCGGCGCGAACCGTCACGTATTATACCGCTCGGCGACCAGAGCGTATCAGTGCCAGAGCGCGTCGACGACGGCGAACCGGTCGACCGGGAGGGCGTCGATTACACGTACGTGATGCAACTCACGTTCCTCACGACTATCCTCGCCGGCGTTCCGCTCGTCGTAGTCCTCTCGCTGTTCGTGACGTTGCCGACGTGGGCCGACCGAGTCGAGTTCGTCATCAGGGTCGGCGCATTACTGTGGTTAGTGACTGGAACGGGCCTGTTTCTCCGGGAGCGACAGCGGCAGTAGGCGAGCGACGACGGTGTCAGCGTCGCGTCTCGAAGACGAACGCCGTCCCGGCCCGTTCGGCCGTCAGTTCGTCCCGTTCGGAGTCGCCGACGAACACGGCGTCGGCCGGGTCCACGCCGAGCGCGTCGACTGCCGCCAGAAGCGGTTCGGGGTCTGGTTTCCACGTCTCGACCGTGTCCCGACCGACGACGGTCGAAACGTGCTTTGCCAGGCCGTGACGCTCCAGCGCGATGTCGCAAGCGTCGGAACAGTTCAGCGAACAGACTCCTACCGGGTGGTCGAGGGTCCCGACCTCGTCTGCGAGCGGTAGCCGCCGGGACCGGCGTGCGCCCGCCTGCTCGTGGTCTGCTATCTCGGCGTTCACCGATTCGAACAGACCGTGGTCTCGCGCGTCTTCCAGGAGGCCCCAGAGATCCCTCCCCTTGGGGTCGACGCCGGCGGCCTCGTACACCGCCGCGACGTCCTCCTCGACGACCCGCCAATCGACGTCGAGTTCGGCGAGGGTCCCATCCATGTCGTAGACGACGGCATCGTACTCCTCGTACGGCACGAGCGGCGGTACGCGCTCCCCTCGCAAGTTACTATCGGCTGGGAACGATCCGAACCGGGTCCCGCTGGGGTTACCGAACCGGTCCGAAACCGAACAGCCGAACCGAACCCGTTTTGGGGGCGAACGGACGAGTGTATCGCATGGTGTCTTCTATCCACTCCACCGGCACCGTTATCGACCGACTGCGTGCCTCTCGGGAGTGGTGTTGCTGCGGGTCCCGACTCTCGGTTGCGCTCCAGTCTCGAATCCGGACGGCGCAGTCTCCGAAGGGGGACGATGTTTAGGTCCGTTCGCGAAGACGTCCGGGCGGCGCTGGAACGCGACCCGGCGGCCAAAAGCGCGATCGAAGTGGCGCTTTGTTACCCCGGGCTACACGCGGTCTGGTTCTACAGGGTCGCACACGCGCTCTGGAACCGCAACTTCCACCTGACCGCGCGGCTTCTCTCGCAGTTCGCTCGCTTCCTGACCGGTATCGAGATTCACCCGGCGGCGACGGTCGGTCGCCGCCTGTTCATCGACCACGGCGCGGGCGTCGTCATCGGCGAGACGGCGACGGTCGGCGACGACGTTCACATGCACCACGGCTGTACCCTCGGCGGCAACGATCCGCGGCCCGTCAAACGCCATCCGACCGTCGAGGACGGGGTGGTTCTCGGGGCGAACGTGACGCTTCTCGGCGCGATCACCGTCGGTGAAAACGCCGCCGTCGGGGCCGGTGCAGTCGTCGTTGACGATGTCGAACCTGACCAGACGGTTACCGGCGTTCCCGCGACCCCGGTCGACGAAGTATAGTAGCGCTTGGAAGCCATCACACAGCAGACCACGTCCGAACGGGAGGATACGTCCGAAACAGCACAGGCCGACTAGTCGAGCATCTCCCGGGCGATCACCGTCTTCTGTATCTCGCTCGTGCCCTCGTAGATAGTCGTGATCTTCGCATCGCGGTAGAGGCGTTCGACGTCGCCCTCGGTGACGTAGCCGTACCCGCCGTGGATCTGGACCGCCTCGTTGGTCACGTCCATCGCCGCCTCGCTGGCGAAGTACTTCGCCATGCTCGCGCCCATCCGGACGGATTCGCCGCGGTCCTCGCGCGCGGCGGCGTCCCGCGTCAACAGGCGACTGGCCCGAACCTGCGTCGCCATGTCCGCGAGTTTGTGCCGTATCGTCTGGATGTCACCGATCGGTTTGCCGAACTGCTCGCGCTCCCCGGCGTACGCTTTCGCCTCGTCCAGTGCGGACTGTGCCAGGCCGACCGACTGCGACGCGATGCCGATCCGGCCGCCGGTGAGGATCGAGAGCGCGGCGCTCAGGCCGTTCCCCTCCTCAGTCAGGCGGTTCTCCGCCGGGATCCGAACGTCGTCGAACGTGAGAGACGTGGTGTCGCTCGCCCGCAGGCCGAGTTTGTCTTCTTTCTTGCCCACTTCGAGACCGTCCGTGTCGCCGGACTGCGTCCGGCCACTCGCCGAGGAAACCTCAGCGGCGTCTTTCGGAACGAGAAACTGCGTGATACTGTTCGGGTCGTCCCGGTCGGTCTTGGCGAAGAGGATAACGACACCGGAGCGCTCCCCGTTCGTGATCCACTGCTTGTCGCCGTTGATGACGTACTCGTCGCCCTCCCTGCGCGCCTCGGTGGTCATCTCCGCCGGGTTCGACCCCGCCTCCGCCTCCGAGAGCGCGAACGCGCCGACCGGTCGGCCGTCGGCCATCTCCGGCAGCCAGCGCTCCTTCTGGTCCTCGCTCCCGAACGTCGCGATGCAGGAGGTCGCGAGGCAGTGGACCGAAAGGGCCGTCGCGACCGAGAGCGTCCCGTAAGCGACCTGCTCGTTGACCACGCTGTAGGTGAGGCGGTCCGCGTCGTATCCACCGTACTCTTCGGGAACCGTAAGCCCCGTGAGATCGAGCTCAGCGAGGCCGTCCCACACGTCCTCCGGGAACGACTGGCGTTCGTCGGCCTCGCGTGCCACGGGACGGATCTCCTCCTCGGCGAACTCTCGGACCACGTCGCGGACGGCGCGTTGTTCGGCGGATAACTCCATACCATACTCTTCGATGGTGAAGTAAAAAAGGTGAACGTTACGCGTCCCGTTCGGACTCGTCGTACCGGTCCGCTACGAACTGCTCGGTATCTTCCGCCCGCTCCCAGAGATGTTCGAACAGGCGGGTCCCCCAATCGACGGCAGCGTCAGTCTCTACAACTACCTCGGTCTGAGGGTCGTACGAGCCGTCGAGTTTTGGCAGCGACAGCAACAGCGTCTCGTCGGAGACTGCCATCGCGAACGACGCGTCGTACACCCTCGACTCGACGTGTTTTGCGCCCTCGACCTCTTCGGAACTGCCCACGACTATCCGCTGGATCATCTCCGGGGTGACGACGAGTCGTCGGTCACTGTCCGGTGATTCGTTAAGCGCTTCCGCGTACCGGTCGTGATAGACGGGAGTGACAACTGAGATACATTCCGCGGCGGCGATCTCGTCAGCCACGCGTCGGGACGCCCGGTACGGGTCCGAGTCCGGCGACCGAATTATCTCGTGATCGTCCAGCGTGAAGAACTCCGCTCTGAACTTATCGGGAACTCCAGATGCGTCGTGGCGCTCCCAATACTCGCCGTCCTCGCTGAGGACCGACCCAGTCCGCTCGCATCGCGCTATCGCGTCCGACAGTACCTGTCCTGCCGCCGTCGTCGCCCATCTGTTGTCTTCCTGTTGGTACACTAACCCGTGTTCGTCGAGTTTGTTCAGTGAATCGTACACCGAGGATTTGCTCGACGGCGTGTCGTCGAGCACCGTCTGTCGGGTTGCTGGTCCCGACGCCAACCTCGACAACACTT
The DNA here is from genome assembly GCF_034808085.1 of Halostella sp. PRR32. NCBI lineage: Archaea > Methanobacteriati > Methanobacteriota > Halobacteria > Halobacteriales > Natronoarchaeaceae > Halostella > Halostella sp. PRR32. The sequence goes on along the minus strand of NZ_JAXHGL010000001.1, from coordinate 247,395 downwards.
CGCGACGTGCCGAGGACCCGACGACGAACTCCAGCGTATCAAGCGTTCCGTGCATTATCTTTGCTCATAAATGGGGGTTTCCGGATATATCAATGGTGGTCGGTTCCTTTTCCATAACGGAGACCTCAACGGTCCTATTGTTGATTTCCAGCCAGTCTGGACTGTTTTACTCTCCCCGGAATAAAAAAATTTAGGTTGAAGAAACCCATCCAATCTAACGCTGGCAGGTCATGCCTGTCCTGTTGGCTTGCAGCCAGCGGGGATCCGTGAGAGCGGTTCTCACGCCGCCCTGTTTTGTCCCACCGTAACGGCCCTCACTCTCAAGGCGAGTCGCTGGTCTTCAGGTACTCGACGACTCTGTCCGGATCACCGTCGAGTCCGCCCGCCTGTGCGACGCGGTCCGAACCGCCGCCACCACCTCCGAACTCGGCGGTAACGTCGTCGATAACGTCTGTAGCATCCGTTTCCGACCCCACCACCACGAACGGCGGACGGTCGCTCCCGACCAGCGCGACCACGTCAGCGACGTCTCCGGCCAGTTCCCGAACCACGTCGTCGACGTCGTTCGGCCCCACTCCGTCGACCGTTCCGGCGACCACGGTTCGTCCGCCGCGCTCTTCGACATCCTCGCACAGGTCCGCGACTCGTCGGTCGAGCAGGTCTTCTCGCAACTCCTCGACTTCCGCCTCTAATTCGGCGACCTCGTCCTGAAGGCGTCGGGCGGCTTGAGGGACCTCCGTCACGTTCGCCCCGAGAACGGTACTTGCCTCGAACGCGGCCGACTTCTCGGTCGTCCGGCGGTCGATACCGGCCGTTCCGACTGCGAACTCGACGCGCGTCAGCCCCTCACCGGGGTTCGACCTGCCGATCACGGTTACGGGACCTATCTCCCGCGTGTTCCGGACGTGTGTGCCACCGCACGCGGCCGCGTCCCATCCCTCGATAGTGACCACGCGGACGGTGTCGCTATCGCCGAACACTCCCTCCTCGGTCTTCGTGTTGAACGCGACATCGTCGCGTTCGCGTGCGTCCTCGACCGGAACCTCTTCCCAGGAAACGTCCCGGGAGTCCCAGACCGCCTCGTTGACCAGGCGTTCGAGTTCGACGAGCGTCTCGTCCGTCACGTCCGTCGTGGTCCGGAAATCGATCCGGATCTTCTTGTCGTCGATACCGAACCCGCCGTATCCCAGGTCGTCTAACACCCTCCGGCCGGCACCGTACAGTGCGTGACTGGCTGTGTGAGCGCGCATGCAGTACATGCGGAACGACCAGTCGACCTCACAGAGTGCCCTGTGGCCCGGCCGCCACCCGGGTTCCTCGGCCAGACGGTGGACTACGCCGTCGTCGGTTACCTGTACGTCCACCACTTCCTTGCCGTCTATCTTTCCTCGGTCCGCGGGCTGTCCGCCGCTCTGGGGGTAGAAATACGTCGTCTCCAGCGTCACGTCCCTGCCGTCTACTGCCGAAATCCCCGTCTCGAACCTCGTCGTGTACGGTTCGGCAGCGGCTTGTCTGCTCATCAGACGTTCCGTCACGCCGGACCGGCAAAAAGCTGACCGCCGACTCTATTCAAACGACGGTCCGTCTATCGAACGGCTGCCGCAACCTAGGTGTGCCGAAATTCACGTTGACTCGGCCAGTTCGACGTCTAGCCGCTGTTCGAGCGCCCGGACGAGACTACCGCCGACGCCGGCTTGCGTCGCTCGGCCCTGCTCTATCGCCAGCAGGTCGGCCTCGTCAGCGTCGAGTTCTTCAGCGAGTTCCTCCCGCTGGAGTCCGGCATCCTGCCTGGCCTCCTGCAGAACGCTCCCGTAGTCAGAGACCAGATACGGCAACTGGTCGTCGTCGTAGTTCGTGCCTTCCTCCTCCCAGTGTTCGGAGTCGTCGTTCCAGGCGGGACTGGACTTCGCCGCGTTCTGTACCGCCCTGCGCTGTCGGTCGTCGCCCTGGGACTGGTTCGTCTCGCTTTTCTCGTCTTTGTGTGCGTTATCGTCGTGGGGTGCGCACTCCTGACACACCTGGAGCTGCGCGCCGGCGACGTTAGCTTCGCGGAGCGAGTCGCTCTCGGTCCCGCAGAGTTCGCATGCGTCGCCGTCGCTCGACCCCGACGATCCGCCCGTCGAGTACTTGGCCATACACCCCGTAACGGGGGAACCGGTTTTAACACCCCGATTTTCACTGCTCCCTGATACCGACGGGCGTACTCGCGGGAATTCGCCGCCGGAACGGCGAACGAAACGAAAGTCCTTTAATCAGTCCACTGGATAGAGATGAATGCAGCAAGACGCCGCGAGCGTGGGTAGCCAAGCTAGGCCAACGGCGCAGCGTTGAGGGCGCTGTCCCGTAGGGGTCCGCCGGTTCAAATCCGGTCCCACGCATCGCAACGGCGCAAGCAAACCGCGAGCGCCCATCGAAGTCGATGCAGGTGATCTCCCTTCGCGGACATCACCCACGCACAACTTCTGCCGGAATAGCACTGCACTGGATAGATGCAGCGCTGACCGACGCAACGTGTTATTGTTAATACACTTAGTATCTTGGAACACGTTTTTACCGTTCCATTGCGATAGAAGTTACATCAGAAGGTATCCGGGAAATGACTATCAAATACTCGCCTACGGATAATCCGACTGGCATCAAGTTAGTCGACTTCACGGAACAACGCCAGTTTACGATCCGGACCCCGGACCCGGTCACTCTCGACGAAGTAAACTCAGACCAATTCTGGTTTCCAGTAAGTCGGGCATGTCGTTTCGAGACTAAAGGACTGTATATCGACAGATTAGACGGAGTCCATATTCACGACGGGAAAGGAGAATTCCAAACTGAAATAAAATCTCACGAAACGAAGGAATTCGAACCCGCTACCTACAGTATCGATATTCACGGCCCCCTCAAGGTGTATCTCCAGGTGACGAGCGGGATGACGATCAACACTGGTGGGAACTATCTGTACATCGAGTTCGACGGTAACACAGAGATGTACCTCGGTATGCGGTCGTATCATAAACAGCCGGCAGGGACGATAACCGTCCCGGACGACCCGCACGACCTCATGACTGCCGTTGGGACTCTCTCGTCGGCACTAAAAACGACATCGTGCGAACGTTCGTACCCGACCCTCCGTGGTCATCCCCCGCTGTTCGAACGAGGTGATTCTCTGGAGATTCCGAGTCATATCGAGCCACCGGACACGGGAATCAGGATCGTCGTTCCCCCGGAGTACAGGTACATCTATACGGTCTCTTCGCTCGCCTTTTATCTCGGTGCAGAGGTCGTCGCGGGCGACGTACCGAGGATCGAAACGACCAACGGCTTCACGCGTGACCTCGCCAGTCGACGGTGGTTCGAGGACGAAGTCTCGTGTCTTCTCCGGCAGGTGTTTTTCCTCGACTGTATCGTGCGCACGGAGGGCATCTACCAGATGGACCTCCGAGAGCGGCGAATGGTCGAACAGTACCTTCCGTTCGATATCGCGGAACTGTACGACAAACCGCTGCGGGAACAATTAGAACAGTATCTTCAGATACCGTACGAAGTCGTCTCGGAGTACATCCCGCAGTGGACTCTCACGGCACACATTCCGTCGAGTCCCGAGGGGATCATACCGACTCCCTTCGTGGTGAACGAACTAGGTATCGTGCGGGAACCGCGCGGTACTCGAATCTCTCGACCGAGAACGACTGCGGCAAACTACTCACGGGCACCCGGCGGTGGCACCGCTGAATCAGAGACTTCGCAACCGCTGGTTCGTTCCGGGGCGACGACGGGCGACGACGACGTTACGTTCGTCCAACCGGAAACGACGAACGAGTCGCTCGAACACTCTTGGTTCGGAAAGCACGTTCCTCGTGGAGCCACGAAAGCAACCACTGAAGCGTTCATGAACCGGGTGTCGAGGGAAAACCGCTCAAGTCAAATAGATATCACTGTCGTCTGCAATGACGATCGGATGATAGCCGAACACGATTCCCTTGATAGCGTGTACGGACGCAGAGACGAACTTCCGTACAATGTCGAGTCCTACGTCCAGATCTCGACCGACGAACTCGAAACGTTACTTCTGGACGGCAACATAGATTTCCTTCACTACATCGGCCACGCGACTCCTGATGGTCTCGAATGCTCGGATGGGGATCTCGACGTGCGGGAACTCGACGAGATCGATGTCGAGGTATTCCTGCTCAATGCCTGTCGGTCGTACAACCAAGCGATAGCGATGGCAAAGCGCGGTGCCACCGGCGGTGTCGGAACGCTAAGCGACGTAGTGAACGAACACGCTATCGAGATCGGGAAAGCCCTTGCCCATCTGATCAACCTCGGCTTTAAGCTCCGTGCGGCGGTCGACCTCGTTCGGGAACACACTCGCATCGGTGATCAGTATCTTATCGTCGGTGATGGCGGTGCAGATATTGCTCAATCCGAAGGAGGACCGCCAGGCGTCTGCGAGGTTACACCCCGTGATGACGGTTTGTATGATCTATCCGTTCGTATGTATCCGACCAGGGAATTTCAGATCGGATCCACGGTACTACTTAAGTTGCAACAGACCTCGGAGAATTGTCTGTTACCGGGCCCAAGCAAAGCTACAGGACTGACGGAGGCCGAACTTCGTGATTACTTCTCCTCACACAGCAGCCCAGTCCAACTCGACGGAGAACTCCGTTGGAATGACCTGTCGTCGCCTGTAGATCTGACCGTCGACGAAAACTAGTTAGGGGCCACCTGTTCCTGTAGCCACTCCTGCTGCGGCCGTCCCTGCCGAGGCAGTCAGCAGCAGGATCATGAACAGCGCGCCGATCATTCGTGGGTGGTCTGCGAGGAACGACTTGAGTGCGTCTTGATTTGACATTGCACTCGGTACAACGAGACAGAATAATTTCAAATTATCTGAATTTTTCTTATAAATTAATAGATGAAGTTATAGAATATTTTTAGGTCCGTAACGGTACATGAATATATCAACTATCGTCGTCGGGCGGACGCTCGGACAACCGGTCGAACCGGTCCTGTGCGTTCTCTCGGCGGTGGTTCGTCTCGTCCGGGCGGTATTCGAGACGTTCCACTGCGTTATCCTCGACCGTCACCGTGAGCACGGCGTCGGCGTGGTTCGCCGCTTCGGGCAGGGAATCGCGGGGGAGCGTCGCTTGCCCGACTACGTCTCCGTCGCGTTCGAGCAACAGGACAGCGCTGTCGTCTTCGAACCGGTCGACTACGCCAGTGTACGTTCCGTTCATCCGTACGTCTCCTGAACAACGAGTTCTCCCCGGTCGTTTCTGACGGTGACGGTGTCGCCGCCGTTGTTCCAGATCGGTCGCCCGGCCTCCCAGTACAGATCGGTACCGGTGTCCGTTCCGTTGCCGCTGTAGATAGTCACTGACTCGCCGGGTGCCAACGAGACGCCGTCCGGGACCGTGTACGTCTCGCCGGACTCGTCCGAGAGCGTCCATCCCGAGAGTTCGACATCGTCATCGCCGGCGTTTTCGAGCGTCACGTACTCGCCGTTCAAGTTTTCGTAATCGTCGCCCGCGGCGTCTTGGTGGACCGCGGCGATCCGCAGGTCCGCACCGCCGTCCGCGACTACCGTCGATGCCGGAGCGTCGTCCGCCGGACCGCCGGCGCTGATCGTCGCTCGCGTGACGGGAGCCGTTCCGTTTTCGGGTGCGACCGGCGACACGTCGCGGAGTCGTAACGGTTGGGTCACCGCGCTCTGTTGGGTTCGGACGCTGACGGCGTCGCCACCGCTGATCACCACTACGTCGCCGTGTCCCCCCGTCCAGTAGGTCGGGATCAGCGAGTCGGCGAGGCGGCGGAGCGTCTCGTTGTGCGGATGGCCGTAGGGAGAATCGTACGCGCTCGATACCACCACCATTTCCGGACTGACCGCGGTCAGCAGTTCGTCGCCGGTGCTCGTCTTGGACCCGTGGTGGCCCGCCGCGAGGACGGTCGCGTTCAGTTCGACGCCGTACGTGTCGACGAGATGCGCTTCCTGTACGTGTTCGGCGTCGCCGGGGAGGAGCGCCGAGACGGAACCGTGTCGCAGTCGAAGGACGACGTTGTTCTCGTTACGCGCGCCGTCGTCGAGTCGCTTCTCTGGCGGGCCGAGCACGTCGATAGCGATACCCTCCATCGGTATCGAATCGCCTTCCCGCGTCTCGTACAGCGTCACGTCGTGTTTCTCCACGGCGGACAGGTATTCGTCGTACGTCGCCGTACTGGCGGCGATCCCCGGGTCGTAGACGGCTCCGACCCCATTCGCTTTCGTCTCGTAGTGTTCGATGACGGCAGCGTGTCCACCGATGTGGTCGGCGTCGGCGTGTGTCGTCACCAGATAGTCGATCCGGTGGATCCCGCGCTGACGCAGGTACCGAAGCACGCGGTCGCCGTCGTCCGTCCAATGGCCCGTGTCGACGAGCATCGTCTCGCCCGACGGCCCGACCACGAGCGTCGCCGCGCCCTGTCCGACGTTGATGAAGTGCAGTTCAAGCGTCCCGTTTCCAGACCCGTCGGGTGACGCCGTTGGTGTCAGTTCCGAAGTGGTCACGTTGCTCTCGGTGGGTCCGCCGTCCCCGCCGGTGGCACCGACGCATCCCGAGAGAACGACGAGGACGACCATCAGAACCGTTCCGAGTCTGTACACGCCACGACAGTACACCTGGATCCACAAATCAGTGCGCTAGTCTCAAGTATTCGCTATGAATCCTTATAGTAATTAACTCTGTAGCGCTTGCTCATTATTATACTACGGAACGCGATCTCTGCCAGTCGTGAAAGGAACGTCTTTGGGACCGCGGCAATAAGGATAGGCTATGCAACACCGGGTCAGAGAACACATTCCGGCGACGACGGGCCTGCTCACTGCCGTTTCGCTGGCGCTCGTGTTCGGTGCCGCTCTCGGTGCGATACCGGGAACCGTCCTTCCCCGCGCGCCGGGGTGGTTCGTCGACGCTATCCCGCACGTAAACGCCGTCCTCAGCGCCCTGGCTATCGGAACCATCGCTGGCGGGATCCACGCGATCCGTCGCGGGCGAGTCGGCCGCCACCGAGCGCTGATGCTCATCACGTTCAGCCTGTTCGCGACCTTTCTCGTGCTGTATCTGTACCGGGTCGTGCTGGAAGGCCCTGCGGCGTTTCCCGGGCCGGAGACCGTCTACACGTACGTCTACCTCCCGATACTGGCTATCCACGTTCTGCTCGCAATTCTCACGATTCCGCTCGTCTACTACGTCCTCCTGCTCGCGTGGACGCACTCGGTGGCGGAGCTTCCGTCGACGAGACACGCGACGGTCGGCCGAGTCGCCGCCGCGCTGTGGCTCATCTCGTTCACGCTCGGCGAGGTAGTGTACGCGCTGCTGTATCTCTTCTACTGATCCGCGACGCCGTCCGATCTCTACTGGTCAGTCACCAGCCGAGCGTACCAGACGACGTCCCGATGTTCGCCGTCGACGAAGACGGCTTCGCGGTGGACTCCGTCGCGTTCGAACCCAGCCTTCTCCAGGACGCGTGCCGACGCGTCGTTGAACGCCACGACGCGGGCCTGCACGCGGTGGAGTCGACGCTGGTCGAACGCATACTCGGTCAGCGTCCGGGCGGCGTCCGTCGCGTAGCCGTTGCCCCACTCGTCCGGCACGATCCAGTAGCCGAGTTCGCCGACGCCGTTCTCCTCGTCGACGGCGTTTAGCGATACCATGCCGACCGACCGGTCGTCCGCGGTGACGAGCAGGTCGACCGAGTCCTCGTCCGAGACGACTTCTTCGAAGAACTCCCGCTCTTGCTCGGCGTTTTTCGGAGTCGACATCAGCGTGGAACGCCACACGTCGGGGTGGTTGACGGCGTCGCGGAGGAACTCGATGTCGTCCGATTCGACCGTACGGAGCGATACAGTCTCGCCGCGGAGAAAGGTCGCGCCTGGCATAGTTGTCGGTCGTTCCGATCGGACGAAAAGGATGGCGGTTGTATGCTACCTATTCACAGTGTTCGTTGTTCCTGTAGACCGGTATTCGACGGCTCCACGTCAGCGAAATACCGAACTGAAGTATAAGGATCCCTATCAGTTAGCTCAGTCGTCGGCCGGAACCTCTGTCCGGGTGATCTCCCGGTCCGCCTCTTCGCCCTCGATGTCGTAGGGATATTCCCCGGTGACACAGCCCATACAGAGGTCGTCGCGGGACTGTTCGAGCACCTCGGCGACGGCGTCTTTCGAGAGGTACGCCAGGCTATCGGCATTGATCTCGTCGGCGACCTCCTCGACGCTTTTGTCGCTTGCGATGAGTTCGTCACGGCTCGCCATGTCGATGCCCATGTAACACGGCGCGACGATGGGCGGTGCGCCGATGCGGACGTTGACCTCCTCGGCACCCACGTCCTTGAGGAGTTTGACGAGTTGGGTCGACGTCGTGCCGCGGACGATTGAGTCGTCGATGATCGTGACCGTCTTCCCTTCGATGGTGCTTTTGATGGGGTTTAGCTTGAGGCGGACCGCGCGCTCTCGTTCGTCCTGCGTCGGCATGATGAACGTCCGGCCGACGTAGCGGTTTTTCATCAGCCCTTCCGCGAACTCGACGTCGTCCGCGGCCTCGGCGTACCCCGAAGCGAACGCTCGGCCGGAGTCGGGAACGGGGAGGACAACATCGCTGTCGATGCCGCTTTCCTCCCAGAGCTTCCGTCCCAGGTCGCGCCGGACTTCGTAGACGCGCTTCCCGTCGATGACGCTGTCGGGGCGAGCGAAGTAGACGTGTTCGAAGAAGCAGTGTGCGGTTTGTTTCTGCTCGACGAGTTGGTAGCTGTCGAACCCTTGTCCGTCCGCCCGGAGGATAACGAGTTCGCCGGGCTTGACGTCTCGGACCAGTTCTCCGTCCAGCGTGTCGATGGCCGCACTCTCGCTCGCGAGAATGTACCCGTCGTCGAGTTCGCCGATGCAGAGCGGTCGGTTGCCCTGCGGGTCGCGTACGCCCATCACCGTATCGTCGTGCGTGATAGTGAGCGAGTACGACCCGTGGATACGAGTCATCGTCTGTTTGACGGCGCGGACGAGGTCCTCCTCTAACAGGTTCCGCGCGAGGTCGTGGGCGATGACTTCGGTGTCGCCGTCGGACGTGAACGCGTGGCCGGAGTCCGCGAGTTCGTCGCGTATCTCGTCGGCGTTGACGAGGTTGCCGTTGTGCGAGAGCCCGAGCGACCCGCTCTTGAACGAGACGGAGAAGGGCTGTGCACAACTGGAGTCGACGCTGCCCGAAGTGGGATATCGGACGTGACCGATCCCCGCCGGCCCGTTCAGGCTCTCGATGTCGTCCTCCGAGAACGCGTCTCCGACCAGTCCCATCTCTACGTGACTGTGTTGCTGGAACCCGTCGTGCGTGACGATACCGGCTGATTCCTGCCCGCGGTGCTGAAGCGCGTATAGGGAGTAGTAAAGCGGGCGTGCGGCATCGCGTCCGTCGAGCGAGATACCGACGACGCCGCACTTTTCGGTCATGCCGTCCTGGGATCGCCTCTCGGCCCGCCCGTTTGACATGGACGGTTGTAGAGAACGGGCCGGGATAAATCCTCGCAAACGTGTCTGATTCTCCGTCTCTCCGGTGACAAATATACACGTTCGTGAACAACTCTTTGACCGTCTGCACTCAGCAATCCTCTCTCCACCCATACGCCGTTAGCGCGCGGTGAAACCTGCTGGGGGAGACACTGCAAACCAGAACTGGCATTATATCAGACAATATAAATGAAGCGTCCGTACACCGAAACCACGGGGCTACCGCTACGCGTGTGGTTTTCGAGAGAAAGGAAAACTCATCAGTCGGCGGTTACTCGCCGGCTTTCGACTGCCACTCGTAACCGCGCCGCTTGCTCGACTTACCGAACCCGCACGACGAGCATTTACCTTTCTTGACGTGATACGACTTTTCGCCACACCGACGACATTTGACGTGGGTCGTGGTGTTTTTCTTACCCTGGCTCGGGGTTCCTGCACCAGTCATGGGATAATGGTTACGACGTTATCGCCGCGTATAATCGTTGTGTCTTCGCCTTCCGCGTCCTCCAGAACGAGGTTCATGTGCTGGTCGTACCCGGTGAGAAACCCGTCGTACTCCTCGCCGCCTTTCAGTCGGACGGTCACCTGGTCACCGACGGACGCTTCGAGCACGTCGAGTGGACGTTCGCTCATACGGGAAACGGCTTTCGACGGACGCTTAAACGTACCGGTAAGCGCGGTCAAATAGGGACGCTAAACGGTGCGCGCTCGCTTGCACCGGCAACAAATGCCTCTAGAAGTGTAACTGCAGCCGTCATATCGTCCGTGTCGATCACCTCGACCGGTGTGTGCATGTACCGGTTTGGCAGACCGAGATAGACAGATGGCACGCCGCCACGGGCCGTGAAGAACGCGTTCGTGTCGGTGCCGGTGGTGGTCGGGGACGACTGCAACTGCACGCTTATCCCTTCGGCTTCGGCCGTCTCCCGGAGCGAGTCCGCGAGTGCGGGGTGGTTCGCGTTCCCGCGGGTGACGACCGGGCCGTCGCCGAGTCTCACGTCGCTCGCCCGGTCACTGGGTGCGTCGGGGTAGTCCAGTGCGTGCGCAACGTCGACGACGACGACCGCGTCCAGGTCGAGGTCGAATCCGACCATCTCGGCTCCGTGAAGACCGACCTCCTCCTGAACCGTGCTGACCGCGTAGACGGTGGCGTCCACGTCCGCCTGGGCCGCGTTCCGGAACGTTTCGGCCGCGACCCACATCCCGGTGCGGTTGTCCATCCCCGGGCCGGCGACGCGCGTCCCCTGTAAGTCCGTCACCGCGCCGTCGACCGTGATCGGATCGCCGACGGTGACGAGTTCCCGGGCCGTTTCGCCGTCCGGTGCGCCGATGTCGACGTGCTGGTCCGCGATAGCTTCCTCGCCGGCGTCCTCGTCGTCGTCCGCTCGGACGTGGATCGCCGTCTGGCCGATGACGCCGGGGACCGGTCCGTCCGCGGCGTGAATCGTCACCTGCTGGCCGCGCGTGACCGTCTTGTCGATGCCGCCGACTCGCCCGACGTGGACGTGGCCATCGTCGTCTATCTCGCGGACCAGAAACCCGATCTGGTCGGCGTGACCCGCGACGGCTACCGCGGGTCCATCGCCCTCGCTCACCGCGACCGCATTGCCGTAGCTGTCCGTGCGTATCTCGTCGGCGTACTCGCTCACGCGGTCTATCCAGACTCGCTGACCGGGTGCCTCGTAGCCCGACGGAGTCGCCGATGAGAGCAGGTCGTTTAGAAACGCGCGCCGGTCGTCGTTCATGAATGTCGTTTCGAACCCCTGATACGAAACGTTGTTCGTTTCGACACGGTGGTTCCGGTTGAGGTTCACTCGTCTACGCGATATCACCGGTGATCGAACGCGCTGTCGTTCCGGCAGTCATCGACCGCGCCGTCCTTTCGACCGCGTTGTCTCTTCGGCACCCATCGATCACCGGACGTGTTCGCCGTCGTACTGGTGAACCGGGACGCCGGATCACACTCCGGTTTCATCCGACAGTATAAGTCCGTCCCCATCGAACGGTACAGTATGGTCGACATAACACTGTTCGAACTACACGTCGACGGCGACCCCCAGTTCACTCCCAGTTGGATCAGCGGCGAACGCGACACGAGCGAGAGGCTGGAGGGTGACGGCGGGACGACCGTCGATGTCGAGGAGGAAAGCAGCGGGAACGGAGGGAAGGTGCTGATCGGTCTCGTTGCGCTCGTCTTGACCGCCGCGGTCGTCAGGAAGTTCCGCGGCGGCGATGACGGTAGCGAGGAGTTCGAAGAGGAACCGGAGTACACCGTCGAAGAGACCGCCTGAGGATCTCGAACCGCCGGCCGTCCCCGGTTCCGGGAGAAGGGTTTTGTCCTCTCGGACGCAAGTGAATTCACTGTGAGTCTCTATCGTAGCGTCCGGGCCGTTACGTCCGCGTCGGGCGACGGTCCGATCGACTGGAGTGCAGTCGCCGAGGCGGCGAAGGCGTCGACTGACGCCGGCTCGCTCGATATCTCTGCCGCCGAACGGGACGGGTACGCCGACGACGTCCGCGACGCTCGTCGGCGCGTCCGCGACGTGTCCGCCCTGAATTTCGACCTCCCTCGCGCCGTCGAGGTGCAACACCGCCATCACTGGATCGATGCGAACGTCGAGACGTTCTCCCGGCTCATGCGGCCGCTGGAGGACGAAACTGCGGATTTCTTCCCCGGTGCCGCACGCGTCGTCAACACCGGTTCGATGAGCTTCATGCTCGGTTTTCTGGGTCGCAACGTCCTCGGCCAGTACGACCCCCTCTTGCTCGCGGACGACCCGGACGACCACGCGCTGTATTTCGTCCGCCCGAACATCGTCCGCACCGCCGAGAGTCTGAACGTCGAGTACCCCCGATTCCGCCGCTGGATCGCCTTCCACGAGGTGACACACGCCGCCGAGTTCGGGGCCGCACCCTGGCTCTCCGACCACCTCGAAGACCAACTCGAACGCGGTATCGGCGCGGTCACCGACGGCACTCTGGACCGCGAATCGTTCAAGGAACTCGACGCCGCGATGACCGTCGTCGAGGGGTACGCCGAACTGCTGATGGACCACGCGTTCGACGACGAGTACGCGGACCTCCGCCGGAAACTCGACGAGCGACGGAAGGGCCGGGGGCCCCTCGCCCGCCTCGTCCGCCGCGCGCTCGGTCTTGGTCTGAAGCGCCGGCAGTACGAACGCGGGAAAGCGTTCTTCGAGAGAGTCACCGAGGAACGCGGCGTCGCCGCCGCCGGTGCCGTGTGGGAGCGCCCGGAGAACCTGCCGACGAACGACGAGATCGACGCACCTCACACGTGGATGCAGCGCGTCGATCCCTGAGGTATCCCCTACCGCGGCCGCACTGACCTGAATACATATAGCCCCCGCCGCCGTCCCCGCTGTATCACTGTAGCCACGGAGGCCATACGGGTGTGCCCCAAAGAGGAGAGTACACGTGACCACGGAACTTCACTCCCCAGTCGAACGCGATGTCGAGGACGAAACGCTCACCGAAGCCGTCGTACTCGCCGTCGCTGACGCCGTCGACGCTGACCCTCTAACCCTCGAACCGCTTCACGACTGCGTGGACCCGGACGCGCTGGATCAACTGTTCCGCTCGGCCGATGACCACGCGGACTCGGTTCGCGGACGCGTCGAGTTCCGCTACGCCGACTGCGACATCGCAGTCCACGCTTCAGGACGCGTCGTCGCGACCCCGGTCAACCCTGCCAGCGTACAGTCCGAGTCTCTCGCTGCCACGGAATAGTCGCAGCGTTCTGTTTTCCGCTTTCGTCTCCTGTTCCGGTCGGCTTTCGCTTGGTTCGCCCGTAGCGGACGTTGCTGGCGGCAGACCGAAACACAATATCTTTGCGAACACCGGGACAAGAAGCAACGAATGACTGGCAGGAAAGCCGTTCGAGACGGGTACGACTCACTGGCTCAGACGTACGCCGAACAGCGCTCCGATGACGAGACGCTGGGGACGACTCTGTTCGACGATCTGCTGGCTGACCTCCCGGACGACGCGCGGTTGCTCGATGCTGGCTGCGGCCAGGGGACTCCGGTTCTCGCCGGCGCGGGGGTGTCGGCGGTCGGCCTCGACTTCTCCGGCGAGCAGCTCCGCCTGGCGACGGAGAACGCTCCCCGCGCGGCGCTCGCTCAGGGCGACATGGCAGCGCTCCCGTTCGAGGACGACGCGTTCGACGCTGTCACGGCGTACCACTCGCTGATTCACGTACCGCTTTCCGAACACCAACGCGTTATCGACGAGTTCGCACGCGTGCTGAAGCCGGGGAGCCCGCTACTGGTCTCCGAGGGCCACGTCGAGTGGGAGGGTTCGAACCCGGATTGGCTCGACAGCGGCGCAGCGATGGAATGGCACATCGCGGGTGCCGAGGCGACGCGCGAGCAGCTCCGGGAGGCCGGGTTTACCGTCCTCGACGAGTGGTCCGTCGCCGACACGTGCGCTGAGGAAGAGGGCGCCCAGAAGCCCTTCTTCCTGGCGGAGCGCTGAGGGGCCGACAGTTCGGTCTGCCGGGGCGGTATCGTTACAAGGTGTCCCCGCGCAGTCACGACCATGCCGTCGCAGTACGATCCGGTCGAATCGCCGGACGAGACTACGCTATTCCCGTATCACGACCGCACGCCCCCGAAAACCGCCGACGTCTATCGCGCTCGGCGCGTCGTTCGCCGTACCCTTCCGCGGACGCCCCTGGTTCGGAGCGAACCGCTCTCCGCCGAGTTCGACGCCGACGTCTACCTGAAGCGCGAGGACACCCTCCCGACGGGCGCGTTCAAGGTTCGCGGCGGCGTCACGCTGGCCGCAGACCTCGACGACGCGTTCCGCGACCCCGGCCTGATCGCCGCGAGTACCGGAAACCACGGTCAGTCCGTGGCGTACGCCGGCCGGACGTTCGACGTGCCGGTCACCGTCGCCGTCCCCAGAGACGCGAACCCGTCGAAAGTAACCGCGATGGAGCGACTCGGTGCCGACGTGGTCCACCACGGCGACGACTTCGACGATGCCCGAGAACACGCCGAAGAACTGGCCGCCGCGGAGGGGTATCGGTACGTCCACTCCGCGAACGAGCCGAAACTCGTCGCAGGCGTGGGGACGGCCGGCCTCGAAATCGTGGAAGACCTCCCCGAGGTTGATTACCTGTTCAGTCCGGTCGGCGGCGGGTCGAGCGCCGCCGGATACTGTCTCACTGTCGGCGAACTCGCGGACGCGACCGTAGTCGGCGCGCAGTCCGAGGCGGCCCCCGCGATGTACCGGGCCTGGGACGAGGGGCATCTCGACCCGGCCGACGAAATGGGAACGTTCGCCGAAGGCATCGCGACGCGCGTCCCGTTCGCGATGACCATCGACCTGCTGCGCGACCGCCTCGACGACTTCTGTCTGGTTAGCGAGGACGCTATCAGGACGGCCGTGCGGGACCTGCTCGTCGAGGAGTCGCTGGTCGCCGAGGGGGCGGCCGCCGCGAGCGTCGCTGCGATGCGCGGAATGCGCGACGAACTCAGCGGCAAAACGGTCGTCCTACCGATCTCGGGCCGGAATCTCGACACCGAGAAGCACCGGACCGCACTGGGCGAGTGAGTCCACCGCGGAGTCGCCTGCTCCGCTCGCTACGGGGCGATAGTCGCCAGATAGTACACGAGCACGAGTCCGAGAAGGAGTCCGGCGACCGTCACGGCGGCGACGCTGACGAGGTCAGCGCCGCCCTGGACGGCGATCATACCCGCCGAACCGCCGACGAGGAGGACGAACCCGGCCATCAGACGCTTGCGCTTTTGCTCCCTTTCTTCGTCGGAGAGAGAAGGCCCGACCATCTCAGTCCCCGTCACCGCCCTCACCGCCCGAAAGCTCCGGGTGAGGTGCGCTGACGTGCAGTTCGACGAACACCCACTCCTCGTCCCGTCGTTCGAGCGTCCCGCTCCAGCGAGTCGGGAACGCGAAGCGTCTGCCGCTCTCGGCGTCGGTCCAGGCGAGGTCGACCTCGTCGCTGAACCAGGCGTACTCGCCCCGCTCTGTCACGCTGAGCCGTCGGGTGTCGACCGTCCATTCCTCGGTCGTCCGGGTCTGTTCCCGCAGCGCCTCCGCGATGTCGTCGTAGCCGACCAGCGACTCGGAGACGCCGAACTTCGCCGTTTGTGCGTCCTCGGCGAAGTACGTGTACAGCGGTTCTCCCCGGCGGAGCGACTCGTAGTACTCGCGGACGGTGTCGACAGCAGTCATACGGACACGAACGCCGTGAGGCCGCTTGAAGTCACTGGAACGCTCTGCCGACGCCGTCGTCGTCGACTAGCTCCTCGAACTCGGTTTCGAGGAGGTCCTCGGCCTCCTCGAACGTCGTAGAGAGGTCCTCTAGTTCGTCCGGGCGGTCGTACTGGTCGTAATCCATCGGCCCGAACGCGGGACTGTCTATCGCCTCCATCACGTCGTCGAACAGGTCGCCCGGCGTCGTCGGGGCGTCCTGATGCGCTTTGATCACCTCTTCCAGATGCGTGACCTGCTCCTCGGCCTCGTCCTCGTCGTCTGGCGGCGACTGGACGGCGAACCGCCCGTTCTCGGACTCCTCGGGCAGGTAGGAACCGATCTCGTCGTCTAGGTTCCGCGCGACTCGCGCGCCGACGCCGCGAACGTCGAACGGGTTCTTTGCGTACGTCTTCAGGTGAAAAACGCCCCCCGAAGGGTGGCCGAGGTAGAGGTCCTCGCCAACGCCTCCGGCCCGGTCGCCGGCGACGGCGCGCCAGCCCTCGGGGTCGACGTCCTGTTCCACGACGTCCTCCATGATGTCGTCCCACTCTCGAACCCGCATAGCAGGACGTTGCGAACCGACGGGAAAGAACGTATCGGTCGGAGAGACGCTTACGCCCCCGTCCGGACGGCCGAGCGAAGGTCGTCGACCCCGTACACGCCGAGGCAGGCGGCGAACGCGATGGTGCCAAGCTTCCCGCCCGATCCCGGGAACCGCGCGGCGACGGCCGCGAACAGCACGCCGCAGAGGAGGCCGGCGGTCGCGGCGTGGACGGCTGTCGGTAGGCGACGGGCGCTCGACATCCCGGCGAACGTGGCGCAGAAGGCGGCCGCCGCCAGCGGTCTGCCCCCCGGGGCGGCGGGAAGCAAGATGCCGCCGGCGAGTCCCACCGCACCCGACGACAGCACGACGCTGTAGCCGAGTCGAGCGTGCGCCAGGTAAGTCGCGACCGCGGCGAAGGTCGTGACGAGCAGCAGCGGCCAGCCGACGCGCCAGTCGGTCGCGACCTCGGGGTACACCGCGCCGGTCGCCGCGACGGCGGCGGTGCACCCGACGAACGCGACGGTACCGAGCTTGCCGCCGAACCCGCCGAACGCGTCGCCGGAGACGACGTACGCGACGCCCGCGACGACCGCAGCGAGCGCCAGTCCCCCGTAGCCGACGAGCGATCCCGAGGCCATTCCGACGAACGCGCCGCAGTACGCCGACACGTCGTACTCGGTGACGAAGGGAGCGATGACGCCGACAAGCGCCGCGGCGACGACCGGTCCGAGGCCCGCGTCGACGCTGAGGGGGTAGGTCACGAGCGCGCCGGCGACGACCGCGCCGGCGGTCAGCGCGCCGCCGCGGTCGAACTCCGTCCGGGTGCCCGATCGGTACAGCCGGCCTCCCTCCGCGGAAACGACGCGGAGCTGTCCGAGCACAGTCAGACCGGCGACGCCGCCGAGGGCGACCGGCGTCGCGCCGGTCAGCGCGTTCACTGCCCCGACGGCGGTCAGTCCGACGGCAGCGGTTCCCAGCAACGCCAGTCCGAGCGCGACGAGCGAACGCGACACGACCTGTCGTCAGGCCGGTCGTTCGGAAAAGCATTCCCTTCCGCCCTCGTACGGTTTTGCCGCTATCTCGGGCGGCGCTCGCCCCAACCGACAGCGTTTTTCGACCGCCGCGTCTGTATCGGTACTGTGAATATACGGGGGACCGCCGTCGGCGAAGCGGAGGTACGGACAGTCTCCACGCAGTACGGCGAGAGCGACCTCGCGGAGGTCGACCTGCGACTCGAAGAGGGCGCCGACCCCGTGCCGGTGACGCTATGGGGCAAGTGGACCGAGACGGCCGAACTCGTCGAACCGGGGATGGAGCTCCGCGTCACGGACGCCGAGGAGGACGACTACGACGGCGGCTACGCGACGACGGGCGACTCCTACGTCGTGCTCGAACCGGACTTCCTCGTGGACGTCACCGACGTCCGCTCGTGGGTGCAGTGCCCGCGGATGTACTATCTGAACAAGCTATCGGGCATTCCGCTGGTCTACCCCGTCGTCAAGGGGACCATCGTCCACGAGGTGTTCGGCGACCTCCTCCGCGGGCGCGACCTCGACGACTCCATCGCTGACCGCGTCGAGGAGGCGGGGCTCGAACTCGGACTGCTGGGCAAGACGGCCGAGGAGGTCGAGGAGGAGGTCCGCCAGAACGCGATGGCAATAGAGGGGTGGCTGAAACAGGGCGTCCTGACCGACCAGGACGAGTGGCGGAGCGAGCAGACCCTCATCAGCCAGAGATTCGGCATCAAGGGCCGTGCCGACGCCATCAGGCGCGGTATGCCCGTCGAACTCAAAACGGGCAAAAACACCAAGCGCGACCCGCGGTTCCACGACAAGATCCAGGCCGCCTGCTACGCGCTCATCCTGCAGGAGCGCGGCGTCCCGGTCGACACAGGAACGCTGCTGTACACCAAAAACTCCGCGCTGGACCGCTCCGAGGCGACCGGCGACCTCTCGCCCGCCAAGGAGTTCTCGGTCGGCGACGGACTGCTGAAGTTCGTCGTCCGGACGCGCAACGAGATAGCGGCGATGGAACACGACGTGAGCGTCCCGACGGGGCACGAGGCGGACGCAGTCTGCGATTACTGCTTCGAACAGGACACCTGCCAGGTCGTCTCGGGCCGTCTCGACCAGGAGTCCAAAGCCGGCCAGATCGGTCGGCCGATCCCCGAGGAGGAACGCGAGTACTTCGACCGGTTCTACCGGGCTATCGAGGAGGAGCGCCGCGCGACACACCGAGAGTACGCGAAGCTATGGGAACAGACCGGCGAGGAGCGAGCGGACGACGACCGGGCGCTGATCAACCTCGAACCGACCGACCGCCGGCAACTCGACGGCGGCCGCTGGGAACTCCGCGCCGACCGAACTGACGATGCGGTGTCGAAGATCCGCGAGGACGACGTTGTGCTGGCGAGCGACGGCCACCCCGTTACCGGCCACGCGGAACTTGCACGCGTCGAACGCCTCGACGAGGAAGTGGTCGTCACCGCGGACGAACCCGTCGAACTCCGACGGCTCGACGTGTATCCTTCTGAGCTTTCGGCCGATCGGATGCTGACGGCGCTGCACGACGGCCTGCTCAAAGGCGGCGAACGCCGCAAAGACGTGCTCTTCGGCCGCGAAGGCCCCGAATTCCGCGAGGAGACGGAGACGTTCATCGACAACAACGAGGCTCAGAACGATGCGGTGACGCGTTCCGTCGCCGCCGAGGACTTCGCACTGGTTCACGGTCCGCCGGGGACGGGCAAGACCTACACCATCGCCCGGACCGTCAGGGCGCTCGTGGAGCGCGGCGACCACGTGCTGCTCTCGGCCTTTACCAACCGCGCGGTGGACAACGCCCTGGAGGCGGTGCGGGATCAGGGATTTCAGGACGTCCTCCGCGTCGGCACGGAAAGCGGCATCCGCGAAGACATGCAGGACGTCCGGCTCGCCGAGCGCGGCGACCCCGGCGAACGTACCCGCGAACTCCGAGAGGCTCCGGTCGTCGCCGCGACGACATCGACCTGCGGGTCGCGCGTCATGCGGGAGCAGTCGTTCGACGTGGCCGTCGTCGACGAGGCGGCCCAGCTAACCGAACCCGAGACGCTCGCGGCGATCAACCTCGCGGACCGGTTCGTTCTCGTGGGCGACCACGAGCAGTTACCACCGGTCGTCAGGACCGAAAACGACCTGACGAAGTCGCTGTTCGAGCGCCTCATCGAGGACCACCCGGATGCGGGTGTGATGCTCGACCGCCAGTACCGGATGGCCCAGCGCATCCAGGCGTACGCGTCACGGGAGTTCTACGACGGCGCGTTGCGTCCCGCGACCGGCGACGTGGCGAGCCAGCGACTCTCTGACCTGTCCGGCGTCGACGTGGACGCGCTCCCCGACCACCTGCAGGACCCGGTGACGATGGTCGACGTGCCGGGCGACGGCGCGCGCCACACGGACGCCGAGGAGGCCGACGAGGTGGCGGAGATCGTCGAAACTCTCGCGGACGCGGGCGTGGAACTGGCCGATATAGGCGTCATCGCCCCGTTCCGCGCGCAGGTCGCGGAGATATCCCGTGGCGTTCCGGACGGCGTCACCGTCGACACTGTCGACCGGTTTCAGGGCTCGTCCAAGGAGGTCATTCTCGTCTCCTTCGTCGCCAGCGGCGACCTCGACAGCCCTATTTTCGAGGATTACCGCCGGGTGAACGTGGCGCTTACGCGCGCCAAACGGTCGCTGATACTCGTCGGCGATGCGAACGCCCTGTCGACCGACGACGTGTACGCCCGGATGGTCGAATGGGCGCGGGCGTAGTTCAGTCGGGGCGGCGTGAGCCATTCTCAGACCCGGACCGGTTCGTTGATCGGGCTGGCGCGTATCGGCCGTCGTCCGACGTTTCCGAGCGTCACGGCCCGTGGGGGTGCAACGTGGAGATGCGGTTCCACGGCTGGTCTCCCGATGTCAGCAGCGGCGAACAGCGTGTTCTCGTCGACGGTCGCCGCAGCCGTGCGGAGCCGCCAGGGTTCGTGGTCAACGACGCCGGTGTAGAGTGCGGACCGGCCGGGGAGGTAGAACCGGTAGCGGTCGATGGCGAACGCCTCGAACGAACCGGGTTCGACGGGTTCGAGTGACCCGTTCGGGCCGTACGTCGCCCGGAACCGCGCGTCCGGTTCCCCGGCCTGGATGCGCTCGCTTTCGAAGCGGACGTCGGTGCCGTCACGGCGTACTGACGCCTCAGCACGGTAGTAGGGTATCCCGAGCGTCCGCCGGCCCGCGGTGACGGCCAGACGCTCGTCCGCGTCCATGCTGAGGAAGTAGACGCCCGGGTCGCCGTCGACGGTGACGTACGTCCGGAGGTTCACCTGCGGAAATGTGAGACCGAACGGCGCGAATCGGGGGCGCACGTCGTCCATCGTCAGCGAGACGACGCCGAGCCACGCCTGCCCCTCGTAGGTGTCGACGGAGACGCGGTCCGGAAGTCTCGAACGGACTCGGTCCGGCGCGACCGGATAGTGTGCGAACAGGATGTCCCGCCACCGCATCGACAGGAGCGACGGTGTCATATCCGCTAGCACGGTCTCCAGCCATATCTCGCTGGGGGCAGACGCTTCGGACGGTTCCCGATGGTCGTTGCACTCCGAGTGTAGCCTGTGAACCTTTACCGCTTCCGCCACGAACGCCCGGTATGAACCTCCCACTGGGAACGGGCCGCGTTTCCGCCGACCTCCCGGACTGCGACGTGACCGTCGCCGAGCCGTCCGGCGGAACCGCCGTCGCTCCACGCGAGGCGGCCGAGGCCGCGGTCGCGGACCCGCACGGCGCGGCGCTCGCCGAGCGCGTCGACCACGGTGACGAGGTTGCGGTCGTCGTCACTGACGTCACTCGCGCCACCCCCGACGACGTGCTTCTGGACGTACTGCTCGACCAACTCCGCGACGGCGGCGTTGCCCGCGAGGACGTGACCGTTATCGTCGGTCTCGGTCTCCACAGGCCGATGGACGAGACGGAACTCCGCGATGCTCTCGGCGTCCACGCGGACCTCGCCGAGAACCACGACGCGAGCGCCGCGGTCGAGGTGGGTACTGTCGACGACTGCCCCGTCGAACTGAACCCCGCGGTGGTCGAGGCAGACCGCGTCGTCTCGACCGGCATGGTCGAACCGCATCAGTACGCGGGCTTTTCCGGCGGCGCGAAGACGGCCGTTATCGGCGCCGGCGGCGAACCGCTCATCCGATACACGCACGGTCCGGAACTGCTGTCCCGCGAGGGCGTCCGACTCGGCCGAGCCGAGGGGAACCCGTTCAGGGACGCGATAGACCGCGCAGGGGACCTCGCGGGCCTCGACTTCTGTCTCAACGTCACCCGCGGCCCGACCGGTATCCTCGACGCGGCCGCGGGCGACCACCGAGCAGTCGTCCGGGACCTCTCGGCGTCCGCCCGAGATGCGCTCTCTGTCCCCGTGGACGACTCCTACGACGCGGTCATCGCGGGCGTCGGCGCGCCGAAGGACGCGAACCTCTACCAGACGACGCGGGCCGCGACGTACGTGGCGCTCGGCGACCAGAACCCGCTCCGCGAGGGCGGGCGGATCGTGATTCCGGCGACGCTCTCCGAGGGCGCGGGACGGGGAACCGGGGAACGGCGCTTCTATAACCGGCTTTCGGGGGCTGAGAGCGCTGCTGCGCTGTTCGAGGAGATGCGCGAGGGGTACGCCCCCGGTGCCCAACGAGCGTTCGTGGTAGCGCAGGTGCTCCGCGAGTACGACGTGTACGTGACGAACAGCGACTCGCCGACGGTCGTCGAAGAGTGTCTGATGAACGCCCGCCCGTCCATCGACGAGGCGGTCGAACCGGGGAGCGACGTTCTGGTCGTGCCCGACGCGTTGAACACGGTGCTGGTGTCGGCTACGTGATGCCGGTGGTCGTACTATAGTAGCGTCTGCGAGTCCTCACCTCACTCGTCGGCCGCCAGCGGTCCGCCCGCATCGGCGCCGTCGCCGATCTCTTCGACGACGCGCTCGTGAAACGCCTGGAGTGCCGCGCTCTCGTCCTCCGCGAGGACGACGTCGCTCGCCATCAGCGTGGCGAGACCGAACGACCGGGGCGTCGGCGAGGCGACCGTCTGCTCGGCGACAGTCACGTCGCCGTCGGCTATCGCCGCGACGACCGCCTCGATCTCGTCGACGTTCAGTTTGTCCTCCAGTATCTCGCGGTAGGTCTCCTCTATGACGGCGAACTCCTCTAGGTCCTCTGCGAAGCCGAGCAGCATCTCGCTGGAGACCTGTTGCTCCTGTGCGGATTTCTCGTACCCCTTGTAGCGCTTCAGGATCATCAGCGACCGCGTCGCGTTGATCCGGAAGTACCGCTGGAGCAGTTCGGTGCCGTCTAGGCTCTCCCGTAGGAGCGCCCGCACCTCGTCCGGGTCGAGGTCGCGGAGGATCCCCGCGATGTCGACCTTGCGGTTCAGCGGCATCGAGAGCGTGAACCCGTTGTCCGCCACCGCGACGGAGACGTTGGCGTTTGCCTCCTGTGCGCAGCGGTACGCGAGGAGTCGGGAGAGTCCGTCGTTGAACCGCCGGCCGTAGTTGGAGTGGACGTAGTAGTGGCGTTCGTACTCGTCGCGGTCTTTCTCCTGCTCGACGGCTATCCGGCGGTCGGTGCTGACGCTCTCGCTCCCGGCGAAGCGGACCTGCTGGTCGAACATCCGGGCGACGGCCCGCACGCTGTCGTCGTCCAGCGGATACTCCCTGAGCCACTGCCGAACCGCCGGCGGGCCGCCCGAATCGAGGCGGTCGAGCAGTTCTCCCTGAAAGGCGAGTATCTCCCGGCCCAGGTCGTACGACAGCGGCAGGCGCTCGGAGAACCACGACGGAACCGTCGGCCGAGCGCTCGTCGGGTCAACGTACACCTTCGACCCGCGACGGTAGCTGAACTCGAAGTTCTGGCCGCCGAGGACGAACACGTCGCCTTTCTCCAGCGTGTCGAGATAGCTCTCGTCCAAGTTGCCGACCCACTCGTTGCTGGCGCGAGTGTAGACATCGCAGGTGAACGAGTCCGGTATCGTCCCGATGTTCGTCATGTAGATGACCCGCGCCAGTCGCCCGCGCTTGCCCATCAGCGTTTCGCCGACCTCGAACTCGTCGTAGTGGTACTCGCCGTCCGGCGGGTCGTTGCCGTCGCGCCACACCTTCGCGTAGACGTTTTTCTCTTCTAGCCCCTCGTAGTCGGCCGTGAGATAGCGCATGAGCCGGTCCCAGTCGCTCTCGTCGTAGTTCCGGTAGGGGTACGTTCGCCGGAGGACCGCTTTGATTTCGGCTTCCGGACGGACCTCCGCTATCGCCATCCCGTACACGTGCTGTGCGGCGACGTCGTGAGCGTTTTCGGGGATCGAGACGCTGTCGACGAACCCCTCTTCGGCCTTCTTGAGCATCACCGCGCACTCGACGAGTTCGTCGCGGTCCAGCGCGACGACGCGCCCGGTGACCGTCTGTCCGACGCGGTGCCCGGCGCGGCCGACGCGCTGGAGCAGCGAGGCGACACTTTTCGGGGACCCGACCTGCACCACGAGGTCGACGTGGGGCATGTCGATGCCGAGTTCGAGCGAGGTCGAGGACGTCACAACGTCGAGCGACCCCTCCTTCAGACGCTCCTCGATCCCCTGTCGTGCCTCCTTCGAGAGGCTCCCGTGGTGGCAGCCGGAGTTGTTCTCGTCGTACGCGTCGTACCGCTCCCGGAGGTTCTGGAGGATGCGTTCGGCTCCGGAGCGGGTGTTTGCGAACACCAACGTGTTCGTGTGATCCTGCACCATCTCGTGGAGTTCGTCGTAGAACCGCTCCTGTACGACGTCCGGCGGGGTGTTGATCAGGTCGTCGGTCGGACAGTGCAGTTCGATGTCGAACGCGCGGGCGAAGCGCGCGTCGACTATCTCGTAGTCGCGCGTGTCACCGCCGGACGAATCAGCCCGCGGGCGTTGCTCACTCGCTCCGTCCGAGACTCGTTGCGTCTCGCACCCGACTAGGAACTCCGCGACGTCTTCCAGCGGTTCGATGGTCGCGGAACACCCGATCCGCGTCGGCGAGGTGTGGGCGAGTCGCTCTAAGCGTTCGAGGCTGACCGACAGGTGGGTGCCGCGCTTCCCCCCCGCGATGGAGTGTATCTCGTCGACGACGACGTATTCGACGGTGCGGAGCTTCTCGCGGAACTTCGGCGAGTTCAGCAAGATTGCGAGCGTCTCGGGCGTCGTGTTGAGTATGTGCGGCGTCTCCTCCAGCATCTTCCGGCGCTCGCTGTCGTCGGTGTCGCCGTGGCGGATGGCGTGACGCACTTTCCCCACGTCCTGTGACTCGTCGCGCCGTTCCGTGATTTCGGTGATACCGTCCAGCGGGACCTCCAGGTTCCGGTGAATGTCGTTAGCGAGCGATTTCAGCGGGGAAACGTAGAGGCAGTAGACGGAGTTTTCCAACCCCGCCTCCTTCTCTCGGCGGAACAGTTCGTTGATGATCGCGGTGAAGCTAGCCAGCGTCTTGCCGGACCCGGTCGGCGCTGCGATCAGCGCGTTCGTCCCCTCGTGGACCAGGGGGATCGCGCCCTCCTGCGGCGGCGTGAAAAAGCCCTCGTTCTCGGGAACGAACTCGCCGAACTCCTCGACCCACCACTCCCTGACCGCGGGTTCCAGCAGTTCGAGAACGTCCGCGTCCGTGATCTCGGCCCGGTCGGGGTCGAACGGCAGGTCCGCGTTCTCGACCGGCAGCCGGTTCCCATCCATCAGCGGATCCAGGGGGTCGCCCGGCAAGAGGGTTTGGAAGGCGGAGTGAAAGTGAAGCGGAGGACGGGTCCGCGGTCGGCGAGTCGGGTCCAACGCCGGCCGGACGACACAACCCTTTTCGCTCCGCTCTCCGCAGGCACAGGCATGGACGTCACCTTCCTGGGCACCGGTAGCGCGATGCCGGCCGGCGACAGGTCCCAGACCGGAATCCTCCTCGAAGACGACGGCCGACGCCTCCTCGTCGACTGCGGGAGCGGCGTTCTCAATCGTCTCTCGCAGACCGACCCCGGCTACGAGGGCATCTCGTCGGTGCTCCTGACGCATCACCACCTCGACCACGTCGCCGACCTACTTCCCCTGTTGAAAGCCAGATGGCTGGCCGGCGAAACGCATCTGGAGGTCGTCGGTCCGGCCGGCACGAAGGCGCTGGTCGACGATCTGATCGACGTGTTCGACTATCTCGACGGCCGCGTCGACCTTCAGATACGGGAGGTCGGCCCGCACGAGTTCTCGGTCGCGGGGTTCGATATCGAGGGGTACGAGACGCGCCATTCGACTCCCTGTCTCGCGTACCGCTTCGGGGACGCGTTCGGATTCAGCGGAGACACCGAGGCGTTCGAAGGGTTGGCGACCTTCGCGGACGGGGTGGCCGTCTTCGCGCACGACTGCTCGTTTCCGGACGACGTCGACGTGTCGAACCATCCCACCCCGTCACAGCTCGGCGACGCGTTCGCCGGCACCGAGATCGGGCGACTCTACCTCACCCACCTCTACCCGCACACCGAAGGGAGACACGATGAGATGGTCGCCTCGGTTCGCGAGCGGTTCGACGGCGACGTTCGGGTCGCAAGCGATCTCACGACGTTACGGATCGAATGAGGTTCCGCGGTCGAGAACGATGATTTTCCGACAGTTCGAACGAAACCATCACCCTTAAGGACGACGTGTTGTTAGTAGCCTCATAACAACAGTGCTTACAATGCACGATATAACCAGCTACAACGGGAACGGAGCGTGGTCGACGTGGGTCTGACCGACTCGGTCACGGACGCGATCGCGACGCACACTCGTATCGTGATCGCCGTGATGATCGTCCTCACCGCTGTCGTCGGGGGCGGTGCCGGGATGGTGGAACAGTCTTCGTCGCTAGCCCAGTTCGAGACCGGGTCCGTCGAGGAGGCAAAGCAGAGCTACGTCGAGCAGAACTTCACCTCCGGACGGGAGAACACGACATCGGTACAGGTGATAGTCCGAAACGAGACCGGGAACGTACTCACGAAGGAGTCGTTGCTTCGCTCATTGCGGCTCCAGCAGTCGTTCCGCGAGAACGAAACGATAAACGAGTCGCTCGACGACGAGGACCCCGTTCTGGGAGTCTCGAACTACGTCGCCGCGTACGGTGGGATTCAGGAGGAACAGCGCGCCATCGAGGCCGAGAACGAGAGCTTACAGGCCGACTACGCCGCGCTCGGGCGGCAACAGGAGAAGCTGAACCAGACGGCTAGCGACCTCGAAGCCGCACTCGCAGGCGTTGCACGCAATGAGTCCGCCGACCCGCGAGCCGTGTTCGAATCGGTCCGACGGGACACGCCGGTGAATCTGAGCGACGACGACGCCGAGACGTTCGAGCGGGCGGCGCGGTTGATTCGGAACGCGGAGACCGACGAGGAGCAACGTCTGGCGTACGCCGTCGCCACCTACGCCGGTCCCGGCAACGAGAGCGTCCTCAGCGAGGAGTACGCGGCCGTTCGGGACCGAGCGGACGAACTCCAGCAGCGGCGCGAGACCCTCACCGAACGAGGCCAACAGCTCAAAGAGCGACAGGCCGCGGTTCAGGCGGGCGCTCTCCCGCCCCTCGACGAGCAGATCGACCAGGTAGAGTCGATGAACGACTCTCAGGTCGAGTCCGTCGTCGAGACGCTTCTGAGCGGCGACAACGGTGGGAACGGCGGGCCGCTCGCACTGATGGCGTCGAACTACGACCCCGGGTCGACCACCGCGGACGCGCGGATGATGGTCGTGTTCCAGTCCACCGGGTCGAACGTTCAGAACGCGGGAGAGGTTTCAGATGATCTAGTCGACACTCAGTTGGCCATCCGCGACCAGGCCGAGCGTCAGAGCAACGGGGAACAGTACATCGTCTTCGGCTTCGGCATCATCGGCGAGGAGACCGACCAGTCGATGGGCGACAGTCTCGCCATCGTCGGGCCGCTCGCGCTGCTGTTCGTTCTCCTCACCCTCCTGATCGCCTACCGGGACCTGCTGGATATCGTTCTCGGATTCGTCGGCATCTTCACGGTCCTCATCTGGACGTTCGGGTTCATGGGCTGGGCCGACATCACGTTCAACCAGATCATGATCGCGGTGCCCGTGTTGCTCATCGGGCTCTCTATCGACTACGCGATCCACATCTTCATGCGTCACCGCGAACAGCGTCAGGAGCGCGGGGCCAGCGACGGCGAAAGCGTCCGCGGGTCGATGCGAGCGGCGCTCGTCGGCGTCGGCGTCGCCCTGATATGGGTGACGGCGACGACGGTCATCGGATTCATGTCGAATCTCATCAGCCCGCTCGGACCGATCCAGGACTTCGGGATCGTGAGTTCGTTCGGCATCGCGGTCGCGCTGCTCGTGTTCGGCGCGTTCATTCCGGCGCTGAAAGTAGAGATAGACGGTGCGCTGGAAAAGCGCGGCATCGACCGCCGGAAACGTGCGTTCGGTACCGGGGGAGGCCGGTTTAGCCGAGTGCTTTCGGTCGGGTCGACGGCCGCGAAGGTCGCGCCGTTTGTCGTCATCGCTCTCGCCCTGACTGTCAGCGTCGCGGGCGCGTACGGTGCGACGCAGGTCGACACCAGTTTCTCCAACGAGGACTTCATCGCTGACGACCCGCCGGAGTACATGTACGACCTGCCGGAACCGTTCCGTCCCGGCGAGTACTCCGTGAAGAAGAACCTCGATTACATCAACGACAACTTCCAGCGCGAGGACCAGGTCGCGCAGGTGCTGGTCGAGGGTGATATCACTCACCCGGACACCCTCGAACGCGTCAATCGGTCCGAGGAACGCATCAAGGAAAACGACGTGGCGTTCGTCACCTCCGGCGGCAATCCGTCGGTGACGAGTCCCAACTCGGTGATCAGGTCCGTCGCCGATCGCAACGGGACGATGGCGGCGGTCGTCAACGAGACTGACACCGACGGCGACGGCATTCCCGACGAGAACCTGACGGCCGTGTACGATACGCTGTACGAGGTGGCACCCAGCCAAGCCGGGCAGGTGATCTACCGCGATAACGGCGAGTACCGCGCCGCCCAGGTCGAGGTGTCCGTTCGCGGCGGTCTGTCGACGGCCGAGACCACCGACCGGATGCGAGACGCCGCGGGCGCTGTCGACGACGACGGCGAGAGCGATATCTGGACGGCCACCGCGACCGGGTCGCCGATCGTCAACGAGATCGTCCAGGACCAACTGCTCGACACGGTCATCGAGAGCCTGATGATCACGCTCGTCGCCGTGTTCGGGTTCCTGATGATCGCCTACCGGGTCACGCACGGCAGCGCCTCGCTGGGCGTCGTCACCCTCATGCCGGTCGC
The DNA here is from genome assembly GCF_034808085.1 of Halostella sp. PRR32. Lineage (NCBI taxonomy): Archaea > Methanobacteriati > Methanobacteriota > Halobacteria > Halobacteriales > Natronoarchaeaceae > Halostella > Halostella sp. PRR32. The sequence goes on along the minus strand of NZ_JAXHGL010000001.1, from coordinate 218,754 downwards.
GCTGTCCGTCTCGTGGATCCTCGGGACGATGCACGTGATCGGGATGCCCTTTAACGTCCTGACTGGGATGATCACCAGCCTGACCATCGGACTCGGCGTCGCCTACAGCATCCACTTGAGCGAGCGGTTCAACCTCGAACGCAAGCGTCGGGACAACATCTGGGCGGCGATGGACACGAGCATCACCGGCACCGGCGGGGCGTTGCTCGGCAGCGCCGCGACGACAGTCGGCGGGTTCGGCGTCCTCTCCCTCGCCATCTTCCCGGCGCTCCAGCAGTTCGGTATCATCACCGGGCTGACGATCATCTACGCGTTCATCGCGTCCGTGGTCGTCCTGCCGAGTCTGCTCGTCGTCTGGACGAGGTATCTCGCACCCGAGGACCGTACTGCCGGCACCGGCGACACGGACGCGTCAGTCCATCCCGACGGTGGTGAGAACTGATGGCCGAGAGCGACGCGGTGTCGTCGCTCGAACGCCTTGGGCTCACCGGCTACGAGGCGAGAGTGTTCATCGCCTTACAGAAACTCGGTTCCGGGACCGCACGCGACGTTCACAGGGTCGCTGAGGTGCCCCGGTCACAGGTGTACAGCGCCGCCGAGAACCTCGAAGAGCGCGGTCTCGTCGAGGTCCAACAGTCGAACCCGATGCGATACCGGCCGGTCAGCATCGAGACGGCCCGGTCGATCCTGCGCGAGCGCTTCGAGCGCGAACAGGAGCGGGCGTTCGACTACGTCGAGGACGTTCGGGAGGAACACAGCGACGACGGGGAGGAACAGGAGGACATCTGGACCGTCCGCGGTCAGGAACACGTGGAAGACCGGATCGTCGAACTGATTCGCGAGGCAGAGGAGAGCGTCATCTTCGGAACGCCAGACCCGGACCTGATGACCGAGACTATCGAGACGGCGCTTCGTGACCGGGAGAAAGCGGGCCTGTACGTGGGCGTCGTCAGCGTCGACGAGGGGGTCCGGAACCGGTTCGCCGACGATGCGGTCCTCACTACTGTCCCGCCGCCGCCGTTTAGCGGCGACACGAGCATCGGTCGAGTCGTTCGCGTTGACGGGAAAGGCGTCCTCCTCTCCGTGCTCGGAGAAGAAGACGTTTCGGGCATCAACCGGGAGACGGCGTTCTGGAGCGTCGAGACGAACTTCGCGTCCGCCCTGATCGAATTGATGAATTCCAGTTTCGACTCGTTCGACCGGAAGGTGTGACCGTTCGCCGGGACCTCCCGTCTCACTCGAGGCGGTATCGAAGCAGCGCCGCGATGCCGCCGAGGTTCGCGAGTTGTTCGCCGGGCGCGAAGTCCGATGAGAAGACGGTCACGTCGCCGCCCTGTTGCTCGACGTCTCTGACTATCTCGTTGACATCGACATCCCACTCGGCCCCCTCCTCGTCCTCGCTCACTGCGCCGCGCTCCTTTCGGAGGCGCTCGTCCAGCACGAGCAACTGTTCGACCGCGCCGAAGTCGGCGGCTTTCGCGACCTGTTCGGGACCGTATGCCGCTTTCGCGCCCTCGCCGATCCGCTGAGTGAGGGCGTCGATGAGTTCCGCTTCCTCGGCGATACGGGTTTCCTGTTGCACGTCCGCGACGGCCCCGCGTTTTAGCACCTCGTGGACGCCCCGGTCGCCGACCGCGCTCGTGTCCACGGTCGTGACCCTCTCGGCCATGTCGGGCGCTTCCTCTTCGACGAAATCTAACAGGTCCCGCTTCGTGAACCCCGGACCGGCGAGGATGATCGCGTCGACGTCGAGTCGCTTCAGCGCGGCGGTGACCTCGCCGAACAGTTCGTCGCGGGAGCGTGCGTACTCTCCTTTGCCAGTTGTCCCCGTGAACGACCCGTACTCGTCGGTGCCGTACTGGGCGACTGTGTGGATGTGCGCTTCGCCCTCTTCGACGGTTGCGATGGCGACGTCCGGCGCGTCCGTCGCCTCGACGGCCTCCTCTAAGCGTTCTAACTGGTCCGGCTGAAACCGCTTGGTGATCGTTATCTCGTCGCGTTCTTCGACGTTGAGCGTGTGATGGAAGCCGAGTTGGTCCTCGCGGGAGGTGTCGACTATCTCCCCGCCGACCCGCAGGCGGTTGGCGAACTTGGCGAACTCGACGGAGTCCACCTCGATGGTGACGTACATGTGTTCGCGCTGTCCGCCGGTATCGCGCATCTTGTCGTCGTCGCGCTGTATGCGCCGCGTCGTGTCGCCCGAGACGGAGTCACCGGGTTCGAGCACGTACTGCAGGTGCCAGAGGTCGTCCAGGCTCTCCGGGACGAGGGTGATCCGCGTTCGGCCCTCCTCGGCGCGATCCCGGCTCTTGATCTCCATACCTTCCCCTGCGAACTACCCGGATAAGTGCCCTGCTATTCGCGTCGCCGGACCTCCGGTAACCGGTCGGAACAGCGGAATACATCATACAAGTATACAGTGAAAATTGTCATAACAGGCCGTCAGAGGGATGGTAATAGGGAAACTTATCCTTTCGGGGCCCTGTACCGAATATATGACTGAACGGGTCGGGGACACAGGGAGGGTCCTCTGTCGAGATGCGGGCGAAACCGGACCTCTCGATCGCTTCGGCACGACCAACGACGCCGTCGAGGTAATTGCCGGGTGCGGGAATATTCTCGGTATGTGTTACCTTCCACGCGACGACTGCGTTTCTCCTCTCGAATGTAACACCGAACAGCGTGCCACGGACCGAACCATCCCGGACGAAACGCTTGCCGACACCACAAACCCCGACGATGAGTGAACGGGCCAGTTCGAGCGATCCGGCGGACATCCTGCTCGTCGAGGACAACCCGGGCGACGTCCGCCTGACGAAGGAGGCGTTCGAAGACGGCAGGATCGCAAACACGCTCCACGTCGTAAACGACGGGGTCGAAGCGCTCGACTTCCTCTACAGGCGCGGGGACCACGCGGACGCCCCCTGCCCGGATATCGTCCTGCTCGACCTCAATCTCCCGCGAAAAGACGGCGACGAGGTCCTCGAAGAGATAAACAGCGATCCCGAACTCTCGCGCGTCCCCGTGGTCGTTCTGACGAGTTCGGAAGCACAGGAAGACATCGTCAGGTCCTACGAACTCGACGCGAACGCGTATCTCACGAAACCAGTCGACCCGAACAAGTTCATAGACACCGTGAAGACGTTGCAGACGTTTTGGCTCTCGGTCATCCGCCTTCCGCCGTATGCGGACGAGAACGAGCTTTCACCGTCTACGGGTGAGAACGAGTGAGCGCTTCCGACGCGCTCAACGTCCTCCTGATCGAAGACAACCCCGGGGACGCGCGACTGTTCGAAGAGATGCTCAGAAACGCGGAGGAACTGCTTCAGCGTGTCGACTTCGGCCAGACAACTGCAATCGGTTCGCGGATCTACCACGAAAAGCGCATTTCCGACGGCCTCGCACGGTTGACTGACTCCGATATCGACGTGGTCCTCCTCGACCTCGGCCTGCCGGAAAGTACCGGTCTGGACACGCTCAGTACGATGGTCGATGCGACGGAGTTCGTCCCGATAGTCGTCCTCACGGGACTCCGCGACGAGCAGGTCGGGATCGAGGCGATCCAGCACGGCGCACAGGATTACCTCGTGAAAGACGACGTGACGAGTGACCTGCTGGTTCGGTCGATCCACCACGCTATCGAACGGAACCGTCAGGAACGCGACCGCACGCGACGACACGAGCAACTGAAAGCGCTCAACACGCTAAACCGCGCCCTCACCGACGCCGAGACGGCGGACGAGGTGAGCGAGTTCGTAGTCGAGGCGGCCGCGGAGACGCTCGGTCTCCCCGTGACGGCTATCGCGCTTTACGACGACCAGGAAGGCGACCTCCGCCCGTCCAGGATGACGGACGACGCCGCAGAGGTCTTGCGTGACACCTCGATACTCGACATCGGCGAGGGGTCCGGCTGGGGGGCGTTCATCGAGAACGACACGCGCCGCGTATCCGTCCCGCCCGACGACGGGGAGAGTTCGGATCACCCGTTGGCTACCGAGTTGGCTATCTTCCCCCTCTCGAAACACGGCGTATTCATAACGGGGGCGACCGAGTCCGGCGGGTTCAATGCGACCGATTTCGAGTTCGGCGAAACGGTCGCCGGAAACGTTACGGCCACGCTCGACCGGGTGGACCGCGAACGGGAACTGTACGAGAGAGAACAAACACTCGAAGCGCAGAACCAGACGCTCGAACGGTTGAACCGGGTCAACGACATCATTCGGACCATCGCTCAGTCGCTCGTTCAGGCGTCCACCAGACAGGAGATAGAGACGGTCGTCTGCGAACAGTTGGCGGACGTCGGTCCGTACGAACTCGCCTGGGTCGGCGAACGCGATGCGATGGCCGAAGAACTCTCACCCCGGGAGTTCGCCGGCGACGAGAGGGGGTTCCTCGAAAACGTCAATTTAAACGTGGGTGACCTCCCTGAGACGCAAAACCCCACCGCTGAGGCGGTGAAGACACGCGAACCTCAGGTCGTCAACAACGTCGTCGTAGACCGTTCGCTGGGTCCGTGGCGTCAGGAGGCGCTCGAACGGGGCTACCACGCCACCATTGCACTGCCGTTGAGTTACGAAAACACGCTGTACGGTGTCCTCAACGTCTACGCAGGGGAATCCGGCGTGTTCAACGAACTGGAACAGACTGTACTGACGGAGTTGGCCGACACCATCGCGTACGCGATCAACGCGGTCGAGAGCAAGAAGGCGCTCGTGAACGACGAGATCACGAGACTGCGGTTCTCCGTAACTGACTCTTCTCTCACCTTCGTTGAGTTGGCTCGGGACCTCGACTGCGATATCACTGTCGACAACGTGGTCCCGCGGTCGGCCGGCGGGGTTCGGTATTTCTTTTCGACGCGCGGGGTGCCGGCGGACGACGTCCTCGAATACACACACCGCTTCCCGGCGTTCGACCTCACTGTGATCTCTGAGTACGAGGAAGACGGCGTTCGAATCAGTTTGTTCGAGGCTGACCTCTCCGCCGAGAGCCTCGCAACGACCGTGCTGGATCACGGCGGACGGATGCACAAACTGTACGTTGAAGACGGGGTCGCCACAGTGACGGTCGACCTAGCCGCCGATGCGGCCATCCGCGAGTTCGTCGACATGTTTCAGACGAAGTATCAGAACTCGGAACTGGTCGCCCAGCGGAACAAGGAACGCCCCCACCAGTCGACCACTGGACTGCGAGCATCGCTGACCGAGGCGCTGACTGACCGCCAGCTAGAGGCGTTTCAGACTGCATACTTCGGCGGGTATTTCGAGACGCCGCGCGAGCGCACCGCAGTCGAAGTCGCCGAGTCGATGGGTATCTCTCAGCCGACGTTCAACAATCACCTCCGCGCGGCCCAGCGGAAACTCTGTGAGAAACTCTTCCACGAGGGGTCGCTATAACGTCGGTGCCTCGACCGACCCCCTGATAGGGACTGTTGTAAGTCATTTCGGCCTGTCGCCGTCACGGGTCGGCGAATACCGGTCCACAGTTACAACAGTCCCTAAAGGAGTACAACCGCGATGCCCGCTCCCGGGGCTCTGTGTCACGACCCACGCCGTGACAGCAACGGACCGATACCAACCGAGTACATGATCACGCCGCTGAATATCACGGCGTAGTACAGCCATATTGGCCAGCCCGCGCCCTCGAAGGCGAACGTTACGACGCCGACCCACGCGACGATGACCACCAGATCCAGCACCAGTACACGCCAGGGAAGGGATCCGAGAACGAGCCGCGGTAGCCGCGAAAGCCCGGTCAACGCCATAGTTACTCTGTGGACGTTCTCGGTAGTAAAAGTACACTGCCGGCTGTAACTGTTTGTGCGTCAGTCACCGGTCGATCCGGCGAACTCGGTCGCTGATCCGCTGGTTAGAAATGCAGGCCGTACTCGGAGTACAGGTGGTGCGCGGCGGTTCCCCAGGCGAAGTTCGACCCGGGCCACCAGGTCCGGGCGTTGTTGATGCCGCCGACGAGGAGGTAGTCGTCCGGGTTTTCGGGGTCCTGATGGAAGTTCACCGACCCGCTGTCGCCGTCGGCGAGATCGCCCTCGTCGCCCCACTTGAGCTGTCCGGATTTACAGACCGCTCCAGTGTAACAGGTCACGCCGTCGATCCCCTTGATCCGGCCCGCGGAGTCGTCTGACAGCGCACCGACTTTTCTGAGTGATTCCCCCCGTGCACTCAGGTCGGCCAGACCCATCTTGGTGTAGTGGCCGATGACCTGCGACGGCGAGGCCCGTTCGATCTCCGTCGACGGACGGTACTCCTCGGCCGGGGCGATCTGGCCGATATCTGCCTCAGGATAGCCTCGCTCCACAGTTCCGATCTGATGCTGTTCCCCGTCGTGGAGGAGAAACAGCGACTCGCCCCGATGTTCGGTCGATTTCGCCCCCGAAGCGCCGAACACGTGATTCGACGTGGCGAAAAACCGAGAGCCGGTTTCGGCGTCGAACAGTGCCGGGGTGAGAGTGCCGAAGTTCTCTCCAGCCTGACACACGACGCCACCGGGAACGTGGGCCGGGTCGAGTTCGGACACCTGGTAGGCGTCCTCGGAGTCGTGGTCCGTTCCGGATTTCGGGGGGATCTCGTCGACGAGACTCACCTCGACGGGGACCTCCTCCGTCAGGTTCCCCAGCGAATCGGAGATGTTCTCCTCCGTCGCGTCGACGGAGACCGATGCCTGGGGGTCGTCGTAACTGCCCGGGACGATGAACGAACCCTTCACCGGCGACAGGCTCGACGACCGGATCTCCTCCTGTACCCGTAACGCTATCCGCAGGCTCTCGTGCCACGCGACCGGCACTTCCTTCGTTCGGGGTTCGAGCGCCGTCGCCCCCGGTTCCGGCCGGGCCATCGCGTAGGTGATGCTGTCGAGGTCGTTCGACGACACGTAGTTCGCACCGAAACCGAAGACGAGCGCACCCGCCACGCCGACGTTGACACCGGTCCGTAACAGTTGGCGACGACGGACGCCGCTGTCCGGTTCGGAGCCCTGATTCTCCGAGTCGTCGGTATCGGGTCGCTCTTCGTCTGTCACGTCAGCCCTACAACGCCGCGCGTAATGAATCGTTGCCAGAACAGGACGCTGAAAAGACACGACTAACGGGTTAAATGTAGGCCCGGAACACTACCGGGCGAGTTTCTACTAGTAGGCTCGGTAAAACCGAAATCGACTCTGCTATATATTGCATCCCGTTAAGTAGGCATACTTGCAGAAGTGTGTCTCTCTGCTGCCGTGATGGTGTGAGTACGACAGGTACGAGCCATTAGATTCTCAGTGAGTCGTTGTCGTGAGCCGTATATTAAATATAGAGGACACGTCTGTCGGCTACTCAGTACGGACCTGGCTACGCCAGAGGGGCGATCAACTGTAAGACGATGTCAGAAAATTCGAGGTACCCGAGCAGCACGAGCGCCAGGAACCCACCCGCCGCGAGTGCGGCCAGACCCAATAGCAAAGACGTGAGGCCACCGCCGATGTACCGCACCATGGTTCGGGTCTCCGTCGTATCGGAGACGGAGAACGTGTCCGTCTCACCACCGTCACCGATGTAGAACCGTTCACCGTCCGGACCATCTCCCTGGGCGTGGCGCTTCTGGCCGAACACGTGCACACGATCCCCGGGTGCCAGTCGTCCCTCGTACCGCTTGTCCGTCGAGGCGTCCACTGGTCCGATATCTATTTCGGAGCCCCCCGAGATCTTCTCCGTGTCCAGCGAGACGGTCGCCCCGTCCGGATCGACGGCGACACTCCCGGTCTCGTCGGTCACGTAGAACGGTTGCGTCTCTGTGCCGCTATCGACGGTTTGCCACTCGGCTCCGCTTTCGGTGCTCCGGTTCTCCTCGTGCCTTTGGAGTTTGTACTCGTGGGCCACGGCGGGTGTGTCGGTGTACTTCGTGGTGAGCAACTCCGCTTCGAGTTGCTCGACTTTCCCCTGTACCTCGACGACACCGTCCTCGTACTCGACGTCCCCTGCATCGATCGGGTCGCTCTGCCAGATGGTCCAGCCACTCTGTAGGTTCCCCAGTGCTTGGTAGGTGATATACGCGCCGACGGCGACGAGGGCGAGCGCTGCGGCGCCGACGACAGGTTGTGGGATTTCAGCCATTGTGATCACTGACTTGTCCGGTCCGATAATTACGCATGAAGAATACATTAACTTTCATTTATTTAGAAACTTTGGAAACAGCAATGCGTTCTGTATGTGGTTGCACGCTTGCTCGAGGAGTCCGTTTGGTCGAGTTTTTGCAAGCGAGCAGCGCCGGACGCGCCGCGTCTCGCGGGTCGAACGGACGACTTGCGCGTCACTCGTCCAACGAAGCGAGCGCTGCAAAAGGTCGTAATGTAGGCCCGGAACACTAACGACCGACATCACTCCTGGCGGCGTGCCGGGTCAGTCGGGAAACCCTCGTGCCGGGCCAGCGCTACGGCGTCCGCAGCGCCGAATCTATCGCGTGCCTGGGTTCTCCGCACTGTCATCGCTCCCTGACGGGAAAACTCGGGCGGGGACTTGTGGCGCGCATATGTCTCAAGGAGCGCAACGGGTTAACCCCTTTCGAATGCCCTAAACAGCTATACCGTGCCGAAAACCGTCACTGCGTCTCCGTCAGTCCGTTACAGTGTGTACTCGGATTCGTCGAACTGGACGTACTTGCCGTTTCGGTACTTCCGCTTCGTCGACTTGTACTTGCCGTAGAGTTTGAGGCCTCTGACGCCGCTCCGGATCCGCGGCTTGAGAAGGCTACCGCTACGGTCGTCGGAGAGCATGTCGGTGGCTACGGAGAAGGTACGGTCCCAGTCGTCAGGTTCGTACTCCGCGACGATGTCGGCGAAGGTGACGTTTCGCAGTATCTCGTCGCCGATGGCTTCCTTCCAGGCGTCGTTGTACCGCGAGAGCGAATCCGTCGCGGCGAGTTCGCCAGCTATCTTGCCCGAGCGGATGGCGACGTGGTAGCCGCCCTCATGGAACGCCGAGGTGGTCCCCATCGCGCCGCCGGCGACGGCGACGTTGGCCGCGGTCGGCGAGTCGATGGGGCGAGTCGAAGAGATCGGGTACGTCTCTGTCCCCTTCGTCTTTCCGCGGTCCTCGACGATCGGGAAGTCCTCCTCGATGTCGTACTCGTCGCCGTACTCGCGTTCGAGCAGGCGGCGGATGTACTCGCCGCCGCGGGGGATCTCCTCGTCGTCCGGCCGGAGCAGGTCGTACTCCTCCGGATTCTCGACGTCGTCGATGTCCATGCCGATAGGCATGGTCAGGCCGACGCGGGCGACCGTGCCGTCGTTGGGGAACACCCACGGGTAGGCCGTCTCGCCGGGCATCACACCCCACCAGAACTTCAGCGTGTCGTCGTCGAAGGCGTCCTCCGGGAAGCGTCGGTACTCCTGATAGGCGATGTGGTTCGCGTCGGTCGACGCCAGCACGTCGGTGATGCTCCGGTCCTCGGGCGTGAACTGGTCTAGTACGCGGTTGGTCACGGTCCGTTGTGGACCGTCCGCGAGAACGAGGTAATCCGCCTCGACCTCGCCGCCGTCAGCCAGCGTGAGGTGATGTGTGGGGCCCGAGAGGTCCGTTTCCACGGTCCCAACGCTAGTGCCAACGCGGTACTCGGCCCCGGCGTCCTCCGCTTTCTCGCGCCACCAGTCGTCCATTCGGGCGCGGTGGAAGGCGAATCCGAAGTGCGGGTACGAGGAGTCGATCCCCGTCCGACCGAGGGTGCACGACGCGGTCGGACCGATGAAGTCGACGTCCTCCAGTTCCTGCAAGATAACCTCGTCCGGGATCTCCCGGTAATCGACGTCCATGATGTCGACCCAGTAGTCCAGCATTCCCGCGGCGTCCGTCGAATCCGGTCCCGGGCCGTCCCTGTCCTCTCGGGGGACGCCCTTCTCGAAGACGACGACGTCCGCGCCGCGTTGGGCCGCCTGCAACGCCGCGGCGGTGCCGGCCGGACCCCCACCGACGACGGCCACGTCTGTCCGTTCCATACGCGAACCCGACTGGTTGAGCGGTATTAAATTCCCCTGACTCCGCGACGCTCGTCCGGTCCGGGTCGGCCGCGGAGCGGCAGTCCTCAGGCGGGGGGACTTTTGCCGGTCCCCCGCGCAGTAGCACGCATGTCGACGTACGAGTATCTCTCAGTCGAGCGCATCGACGGCGTCGGACGGATCGCGATGGAACGCGCCGACCACCACAACGCGCTCACCGTTCAGATGGCGGGCGAACTCCGCGACGCGACGAACGACCTCGCCGAGGACGACGAGGTTCGCTGTCTCGCCCTCACGGGATCCGGCGGCACGTTCAACACCGGTGCCGACCTCTCGACGTTCGAGGGCGACGCGACCGACGGGCGTCGCCTGCGCGCTCTCGCGAGCCGACTACACGGCGCGGTCCGGAACGTCGCCACCGCGAAGATGCCGACGGTGACGGGCGTCAACGGCGTCGCGGCCGGCGGCGGGTTCGGCCTCGCGCTGTCCGGCGATCTGGTCCTCGTCGCAGACGACGCTCGCTTCGAGTTCGCCTACCCGGAGATCGCGCTCTCCGGCGACGGCGGGTCGACGTACTTCCTCCCACGATTGGTGGGTCACCGCCGGGCGCGAGAGATCGCCCTGCTCGACGAACCGATCCCCCCGGCGGAGGCTGTCGAGATGGGCCTCGCGACGGAACTCGTCCCGGCAGAGGAGTTCGACGACCGCCTCGCGGAACTGGCAGCGACGCTCGCCGACGGGCCGACGCGGGCATACGGCGCGACGAAACGCCTGCTGAACAAGAGCTACGCGCGGGACCTCCCGGCCCAGCTCGCCGCCGAAACCGACTCCATCTCCGATCTATCGAGAACGTCGGATTACGCGCGAGGTCACGACGCGTTCTTCGGGGCTGACGACCCCGATTTCACCGGCGAGTAAGTCGAGTATCCGCCGGCGAGCCGCTCTTCTCAACAATTAAGCGGTTCCCCGCAGAGAGTCGATGTATGGTCGACGCTCCCGAGGTTCTGGTGTTGCGGAAGGGAACTCACGGCGATCCGGTCGAACAGTACGCCGACGCGCTCCGTGACCGACTGCCGGACGGAACCGTGACGCTGGCTCGAACGCCGGACGAGGAACGGGAACTGATCCGGGACGCCCGATACGTCACCGGGATGGAACTTGACGAGCGCGTGCTGGAACGCGCTGACGAACTCGACGTGTTCGCCTGCGCGTACGCCGGGACGGGCCACCTGCCGCTCGATGCCCTTGCTGACCGAGGCGTCGCCGTGACGAACGCTTCGGGCGTCCACGGGCCGAACATGGGCGAACACGTTCTGGGTGCGATACTCTCGTTCACCCGACGGTTCCACGAGGGGTGGCGTCGGCAACAGCGCCGCGAGTGGCGTCACTACCAGACTCACGAACTGGCCGGGAGTACGGTCACGGTCGTCGGCCTCGGCGCTATCGGCCGGGCCGTCGTCGAGCGGTTGGAACCGTTCGGCGTCGACACCGTCGGCGTCCGCTACAGCCCCGAAAAAGGCGGTCCGACCGACGAGGTGTTCGGCTTCGACGACCTGGGCGAGGTTGCGGCCCGCACGGACTACCTCGTGTTGGCCTGCCCGCTGACCGACGAGACGCGCGGTATCGTCGGCCACGAGGAGTTCGTCACGCTTCCGCCGAGTGCCGTCCTCGTCAACGTCGCTCGCGGGCCAGTCGTCGACACCGAAGCGATGGAGACGGCGCTCCGGAAAGGGTGGATCCGCGGGGCGTCACTGGACGTCACGGACCCCGAACCGCTCCCCGAGGACCATCCGCTGTGGAACCTCGAGAACGTCCAGATAACGCCGCACAACGCGGGTCACACCCCCAACTACTACGAGCGTCTGGCGGACGTAGTCGCCGGTAACGCCGAGCGATACGCCGCGGGCGACGAGGACCTGGAGAACCGAGTGATCTGACGACGGTTCGTGTCTTGCTCATCTGGCCGGTGTCGTCACCGAAGTCACTCTATCCACGCGACCCAAAGGAAGAGACAGCCGACCGCGACGACCCACGCAGCTATCCAGTAGAGCGCGACCGGCTTGTCGGCGTTTCTGCCAAGCACCGCCAGCCCCGCGCCGCCGGCGATGGTCCCCAGCCCCAGCGCGACGAGCGCCGCGGTGGCGGCGAGCGACTGGGTGTCGGCCGCTTCCGCGTCCTCGGCGGATCGGTCGAGCACGGGGACCACTTCGTCGGCCACTGTACCCGGGAGGACTAGCCACCGCGGCGTCCCGACACCCGCATCGTGAGAGAGGGTCACGACAGCGTACACGCCGATATCACGCCGCCGGACATCTGTGATGGCGTCGATGTCTATCTCGCTGTCAGCGTACGTGAGTGACCCGACGTCCGGATCCAACACGCCGTCGCTCGTGAGCCACTTCCCGGCGGCGAAGGCGGCGAGCAAAACCACGAACATCGACGCAAGCAGCGCCGGCGAACCGACGGCGAACGCGGCGACGAGCGCAACCGCGCCCAGTGTGGCTGCGACAACCGTCCCGCCGACGCTCAAGCGCCGGAACTCCCGCCAGGTCTCGGGCATCGGCGGCCGCTGCTCCGGGTCGGTGAGAAGCGGCAGGAGATACAGCAGCGAGAACGGCCCGCCGACGAGCGTCAGGAGAACGAGCAGGCCCAATACCCGGTAGTTGCCGCTCCAGAGCGTGAGCGCGAACAGGCCCACGATGCTGCCGGCGATCACCAGCGCCATCCCACCGAAGACGGCGATCTGGAGGTAGCAGAACCCGCGGGCCATCCGCGAGTTCCCGGATCCGAGTGACCACGTCACCCGTCGCTCGGCCATAGTTTCGGCTAGGAGCGGCGTGACGAAAAACGCTTGCATTCATCCGCATCGTCTGACTGCCCAGAGGTCGAAGTGCGTTTCATCGCCAGTGACGGCTCGTGAACTCGCCGCTCCGGGGGACGTTGAAAAAGCAGCAGCGGCCACCGTGCTGCTGTCGGGGCTTTCAGATGTAGTTCTGGTCGACCAGCAACTCTCCGTTCAGTACGCTCGCGCCGGCGGCACCGCGAATGGTGTTGTGCGCGAGACAGTCGTACTGGACGCCGTCGGACGTTTCCTGCACGGGTCCGACGGCGATCCCCTGGCCGTCGTCGATGTTGCGGTCGAGACGCGGCTGGGGGCGGTTGGGGTCGTCGAACACGTGAATGAGCCGGTCGGGCGAGGAGGGAAGATCGAGGCCGGACGCGTCGCGGAACGCCTCCTCGACCGCTTCGGGCGACGCCGACTCCTCGGTCTCGGCCCAGACGTTTTCGAGGTGGCCGTCGAGCGTCGGCACACGGTTACACGAGGCGGCGACGTCCATCCCGTGCCACTCCACCTCGCTCCCGTCGAACTCGCCGAGGAGCTTCCGGGATTCGGTCTCCATCTTCTCCTCCTCGCCGCCGATGTGCGGGAGGACGTTGTCGATGATCTCCATGGACGAGACGCCGTCGTAGCCGGCCCCCGAGACGGCCTGCAGAGTCGAGACGGTGACGCGCTCGAGGCCGAACCCGTCGAGCACCGCGAGGGAGGGGACCATCGTGATCGTCGAGCAGTTCGGGTTCTTGATGAGCGCCCCGTCCCACCCGCGCTCGTCGCGCTGGACCTCGATCAGGTCGAGGTGGTCGTGGTTAACCTCCGGGATGACGAGCGGCACGTCGTCGGCCAGTCGCGCGTTCGAGGAGTTCGACGAGACGACGTAGCCCGCGTCGGCGAACTCGGGTTCGACTTGCTCGCCGACGCTCGACGGGAGAGAGGAAAAGAGGAGATCGACGTCGTCCGGAACCTCGTCGGGGTCCGTCGCGCCGACAGTGATGTCGGCGACGCCGTCCGGGATCGGGCTGTCGACGCGCCACTTGGCCGCGTCGCGGTACGTTCGTCCGGCGGAGCTTTCACTGGCGGTGAGCGCTGCGATTTCGAACTCGGGATGCGGGTCGAGTAGTTGGATGAGTCGTTGCCCGACCGCACCGGTTGCACCTAAAACGCCTACGCGTACAGACATTGACGTACCTTCGGCAACGGCGACGCAAAACCATTTGGGTCAGGCCACGATTTGCTGGCAGTTCTATCTCGCGTGGCCGACGGCCCGGAGTCCGGGAGAGAGAAACGCGTCGCTACGGACCGTCGTTCGTTGCCTATCGAGCCAGAATCGGGCCGAACTACGCTTCGGCGGTGTTCTGTTTCTTCGTGACGTAGCCGGCGATGCGGTTCCGGACGCCCTTCGCCTCGATGTTGGTCAGTTCCTGCACGCTCTTTTTGTTCTGCTCGAAGTCGTCGTTGAACGCGTCCGGGTACCGCTCCAGGAGGATGGTCCCGGTCTTCTTGACGTAGTCGGGTTTGATCGGCATACCCTGTCCTTGCCCGGACTGGCCCTAAAAGGATTCGTTCTCCGATTTCCACCCGGAGAGTTCCGTCACGCGCTCGAACGCGGCCCGTTCGCGGTCGCCGCCGCAGGTTTCGACGACCTCCTCGAAGTACGCGAGTCGGTCCCGGAGGGCGGCGGTATCATAGGCGTCGACGTCCAGTCGCGACGCCGCGACGGTCGCCTCGATGACGGCGTAGTAGCCGCGGTTGGTCGTCGGAACGGTCTCGCGCTCGACGCCGGAGTCCGCCGGCCTGAGTTCCCACGTCTCCCAGCGCGTGTCGCCGTCGTCGCCCGCGTCCGATCGGTTCGCTGTCACCTCGGCCCACGCGTCCGCACTGTCGAGTACGGGACCGTCGACCTCGTAAATCGAGAGCGCGGCCTCGACGAACGTCTCGGGGTCGCGGGAAAACTGGACGTAGCCGCCGCCCTGCCGGTGGAAGTTCCGGCGCGTTCGAGTGTCGCCCCACGTCGTCGCCGTTACCGGGTCGCCGGCGTGAAGGCCGAGCGCCGCGACGTTCCAGCGGTCGTTCGGTCCGAGCGTAGTCACGAGCGACTCCGTGACCCCCCGGAGTTCGACGGGCCAGGGGTCGCTCATACCTCGACCTCGTCGCGTTCCAGTGCGACGAACAGCGCCGCGGCGGTGAGGTCGGCGGTCGTCCCCGGGTTGACGCCGGACTCGACCAGCGATTCGGAGAACGCGTCGACGAGCGTGGGACCGTCCTCGCGGGCCTCCTGTGCGCGTACCATGACGCTCCGCGCCGCCTCCGTGCCGTGTTGCTTGGCGACGAACGTGTCTGGTTCCCGCGAGAGCATCCACAGGAACGTGTCTGCCGCGCGGGCCGACACGGGTCCGTCGGCGTCGGCGATGCGGTCTGCGGCGCGGAACGTGCGCTCGAAGCCGTCGACCCACTCCCGGGCGACACCGTCGTAGTCGGCGCTCTCCGCCATCACGTCGTAGAGGGTGAGTCCGCGGTCCCGGATATCGGGGACGGCATCGCTTCCTCTGCGGACGTCGAGGGCGTCCGCGTCGTCCGGCAGATCGCCGGCGTACACGTCCACGTGGTCGAACGCGCGGTAGAAGTTCGCGGCGTCTTCGACGGTCGTGTCTCCGGCGACGGCGGCGGCGTTCTCGGGCGACAGGGCGTCGGCGGTCCGGACCAGGGGGGTAAGAAGCAAGAGCGCGCCGAACTGCGTGTTACCGCCGCTCTGGTCGCTCATCCCGCGGACCGCCCGCTCGAACGCCTCGCCGACTGGCGCGCCGTCGGCCGCGTCTTCGAGTCCGGGGCGGGCACCGACCGCACCCGCAAGGAAATGTTCGAACCGGAGGTCAGGGTACTCCCGCTCGCGGTCGACGTTTCCGGGCTTCGGCGTTCCCGCTACTTCGAGCAAGAGTGCGAGTTCCGCGTTCTGTGCGGGCGTTCTCATGGCATGAGCGTTTTCCCGTGCGACTACTTATACTGTCGGCTGTCCCCGCGAAACAGTGCCGCCGGAGAGGCTGGAAGTATAACGTACTGCTACGGTATTCGGAGTCGGGTTGTCCTGGCCTGAGAGAGACACTGGGCTAGCCATCCTGCCGACACCGTAGTAGCCAGTGAAACGGCTCATATTGACCGTCCGATAGCAGGTGATCGAGTGTACAATGACTGTCACTGACGACTATCGGCCGCGCGTCCCGTCCGAAATCACGACTGAACGGCGCTCGCTGAAAACCAGTCCTCCACCGCCGTCCGAACCCGCGACAGCACTTCCGAGTCGTCGCTCGGCCGCCCGACGCTCACCGCGTCCGCGCCGTACTCCAGATATTCGACTGCCGTCTCCCGGTCGCGGACGCCGTTGTTAGCGACGACGAACGCGTCGGTCGCGTCGGCGATGTCCGCGACGACGCCCTCGGAGTCCATCGCGTCCACGTGGACGATATCTGCGCCCGCCTCGTCGAGGCGTCGGGCGGTCGTCGGCAGGTCGACGCCAGCGACTTCGGTTCGCACCTTCACGCTCACCGCTGTGCCCGTTTCGGACGCGGTCCGGACGTACGTACAGAGCCTATCCGCGTCCCGGAGGAGCGTCTGGCCACAGCCCGCGTCGCAGAGTTCCGCCTGCCGGCAGTGGGCGTTTATCTCGATGACAGCGTCGTGGTCGGCACAGATCGCGGCGGCCCTTCGAACGGGCTCGGCGGTCGAGCTTCTGACGTTGAACCCGGGCCGGAGCGGCGCGTCGTCGAGCGCCGCGAGCTGCTCGTCCATGAACGCGTACGGGTCGGTCGGCAGGAACTCGTTGCGGTCGCGGTCCCGCACGATCTCGCGGGCGGCGTCGCGGGCGGCGTCGTCCAGTGCGATGCCGCCCAGAAACGCCGCCCCGGCGTGATCCTCGACGGCCCGCGCCCACGCGGCGTCCGACTCGCCGCTGAGGCTGGCCAGCGCGATACGGGGGGTGAACACTACGGTGCCTCCTCCAGGGTCTTTGCTTCCTCCAGCGCCTCCGCGGCGGCCCTGGCGACGCGGGCGGAATCTTCCGGATCGTTCATCTCCGTGTCGGTCCGGACGACCGGTTGCTCGAACTCCGTCGCGTCGTCCTCGTCGAGGACGAACGCGTCGGCGAAGGGGTACGCCGTTTCGAGACCGGCAGTCGACGCCTCGCCGCCGACCGCCTCCATGAGCTTCCCCGCCGGACCGGAGAACAGTTCGTCTCCGACGAACGGCGAGACGGCAACGACGGTCGCTTCCTGAAGCTTCTGTCCGATACCCTGGATCGATAGCATCGGGCCGATGCTGGTCACCGGGTTCGACGGGCCGATCACGACGTCGTCTTCGAGCGCGTCGAGCACGCCCGGCGCGGGTTCCGCCGAGGACGCGCCGCGGAACTCGACCTGTTCGATCTCCGGTTCGGCCCCGTGGGCGACCCAGTACTCCTGGAAGTGCATCTTCCCCATGGGCGTGTGGATGAGGCTCGCGACCGGGTCGTCGCTCATCGGCAGCAGGTCGACGGAGAGGTCGAAGCCGTCCGCAAACGTCTGTGTCACCTCCGAGAGACTCTGGCCCTGGTCCAGTAGACTGGTCCGGGTGATGTGGAACGCGCGGTCCCGGTCGCCGATAGTCATGAACTCCGCGACGCCGGAGAACCGTCGCCACGCCGCGAGCGGCCGCCCCTCGGTCTGTAACTCGTCGTCGAGGAAGTGCGGCCCCGTTTCGAGGTCGAACGCGCTCGCGAGGTCGTCGAGCGCCGAGTTCGTCCGTTCGGTGTCGCCGCCGATACCCCACCACGATTCCCTGTCGAGAATGCCAGCGCCCTGAAACAGGAGCGTATCGAGGTCAGGGCAGACGATGAGACCGCCGAGTTCGACGTCGTCACCCGTGTTCGCGATAACTGTCGTGTCGTCCGGGGAGAACGCGGCCGCGGCACCGTCGAGGAGCTTCGGCGTTCCAGTGCCACCGGAGAGAAACGTGACCATACGTCCCGATATTTCACGGAGGTGCCTAATCGTTTCCGGCCACATCCGCGTATCCTCCGGTTCAGCGGTCGTCGACCCAGTCAGCGAAGCTCCCGTCGATCAGCGTGTCGCGCTGGCGGTCGATGTAGCGGCGCTGCATCCCGTAGACGGCCTCCTCGAACGTCGATCCGTCGGATAGCCGCTCGCGCACCTGTTCGTGTTTCCATCCGGCGGGCGTCAGCCGGTGGCGCGCGCGTTGGCGGAGCGGCCAGAGGTACTTCGCGACTTCTTCGTCGGAGAGACCGCGCGACTGCAGGCCCGCTTCGGCGTGGTCGAACAGGTCGGCGTAGATGTCGTCGTACGCCTGCGTCTCGTGACCGTCGTTCGTGATCCAGCGGAGGTCGGCGTCCAGACCGTCCCGCATCGCGGCGTAGAAGTTGTCTCGGGCGATGGCCCAGTCCTGGTCCGAGACGGGGTGTTCCAGTCGCGGCAGGCTTTCCATGAGTCCGGCGAACATCGCGAGGACGGAGATGGAGTCCCGAACCGTCGGCTGGGCGGGGACCGGCCGAAACTCGATCCGAGCGTTGGCCGAGGACCGGTCCGGGCCGCCGAACACCGGGCGGACCCACCGCCAGAACGTCCCGTGTTTCAGTCGGAAGTGCGCGAACTTGTCGTCGAACCGGTCGCCCTCTGCGACGGGCATCGGGACGAACGTGTCGTCTTCGGCGACGCGTCTGACGGCCCCCTCAACGCTGTCGATATCGTGCGGGAACCGCACCTTCCCCGCCGTGTCGTGTTCGGCGTTCAGCACCGTCTCGAACGCGTTGATACGGTGTTCCATCCACGCATCGGCGAGGATGGATTCGGGATCAGCGTCCTCGTCGTACAGGTCCGGCGGGAAAAACGGGGAGTTGACGCCGAGAGCGAGCACCGGGCCCGCGATGCGGAGCGCGTACCGGAAATACTCCGGCAGGTCGACCGCCTGCGGGACCTGATAGTGCGGCTGGATCGAGGTGATCAGGCTCTCCGGCATCACGGTGTCCGCGTCGAGCGTCACGTGTGGCGCGTCGAGACGCATCCCCGCGGCGTCGGCGCGGTCGGTGTTCGCCATCGCGTGGTATCGCACCGAGTCGCTCATGTTCGACGCGATCCGAATTCCGCGGTCCTCGACGCTGTCCGTGAGATACGAACGGGCCGTCTCGCCTTCGGGCGGGATGGTCCAGAGACCGTCGCTGATCAGGCGCATCCCTTCGGCGCGGGTGGTCGAGAGCGCGGTCGATAGTCGCGCTTTCACCTCCGACTCCTGTGCGGCGATGCCGTGTGAGTTCATGGGCTGCGGACTGACCGTCATCTCAGCGTTGTGCAGTCCGAGTTCCTTCTCGAATCCGATGAGTTCGAGCATCCGCCGGGGAACCCGCATCAGCGAGCAGGTGTCGACCGGTTCCGTCTCCGGGTTCGTCCGCCGGGCGTCCGGCCGCGGTTCCGACACCGCGTAGAACTCGTATTCCAGACCCAAAATCGCCTGCGGGTTGTCGAACGTCCCGTCGCGTAACTCCTCGACGATCACGTCGACATCGTCTTCGACGCGCGCCTGAAACGCCTCGGCATCGACATCGAGGATATCGTCAACCGCGCCCGCCAGGTCGCCAACCATACGGAGTCCATGTGCTTCGGACTTCCTTGAAACCCGCGGCTACCCCGGGCTAATTCGGGCTTCCTTCGCACGGATAGACCGGTCGTCTCTCATCCGTTCTCGGTCCAACGGCTCTCCCGATCCACGCCGTTTACGTGCCCGCTCCCGTACGAGGAAGTGATGGAGTTCGACGAGTTCGCCCGCTACGCGGCGGTGATAGAGGACGAACCTGCCGACCTGGCTATCGTCGACCACGTCACCGACCTCCTGCGAGCGGCCGACGACGACCTACCGATAGTCGCTCGCTTCGTACAGGGTCGGGTCTTTCCGGCGTGGGAATCGACGACGCTCGACATCGGGCCGAACTACTGCTACGAGGCCATCGCTCGCGCCGCCGGGCGGAATGTCTCGGCTGACGACGTGGAAGACCGACTCGCGGAACGGGGAGAGATCGGCGAGGTAGCCGCCAGCTACGATTTCGGCGGCCAGCGGGGGCTCGACGCGTTCGGCGGCGGCGGGCGGGACGGCCTGACAGTCGGCGAGGTCGCCGACGAACTTGCGTCGCTCGCCGCCGTCTCGGGCGACGGGAGTCAGGACACGAAGATAGACAGCCTGTTCGGCCTGTTCAACCGCTGCGACCCGGCGGAAGCACGCTACGTCGCGCGGATCGTTCTCTCGGAGATGCGCATCGGCGTCGGGGAGGGGACCGTCCGCGACGCTATCGCGGGCGCGTTCGACATCCCGGGGGAATCCGTCGAACGCGCGCTACAGGTGTCCAACGACTTCGGCAAGGTGGCTGTCGTCGCCCGGGACGAAGGGCGCGACGGACTGGACGCGATGACCCTGGCGGTCGGCCGGCCCGTCCAGTCGATGCTCGCCCAGACGGGCACCGTCCGCGGCGCGCTAGACGACTGGGAGGAAGCGGCGGTAGAGTGGAAGTTCGACGGGGCGCGGGTCCAGTTACATCATGACCCGCACGCCGACGAGACCAGCGTCTACTCCCGGAACATGGAGGACGTGACGGACGCGCTCCCGGAAGTCGTCGAGTTCGCCGACGAATACGTAGACGAGTCGGTCATCCTCGACGGCGAAGTCGTCGCCGTCGACGACGAGGGCGATCCGCTCCCGTTTCAGGAGGTTCTGCGGCGCTTCCGGCGCAAACACGACGTCGCCGCCGCCCGCGAGGCGGTCAAGGTACGCCCGGTCTTCTTCGACTGCCTGCACGCGGACGGGACCGATCTGCTCGACGCGCCGCTGACCGAGCGACACGAACGCCTCGAATCCGTGCTTGACGGCAGCGAGGGGCTCTCGAAACTGTGGACTACTGACGACCCGGACGAGATAGCCGAGGTCGAGACGGACTCGCTGGAGTCCGGCCACGAGGGGATCATGCTGAAAAACCCCGGATCGACGTACTCCCCGGGCCGTCGCGGGCGGAACTGGCGGAAGCGCAAACCCGACGTGGAGACGCTGGATCTCGTCGTCACCGGCGCGGAGTGGGGGGAGGGCCGCCGCGCGAACGTCCTCGGCACGTTCTTGCTCTCCGCCCGGACTGAGGGTAAAAACGGCGCTGACGCCAGCGAAACGGTCCCGAACGCCGGCTACGAGACGCTCGGAAAGGTTGCGACGGGGGTCACCGACGAGGAACTGGCGGAGCTGACAGATCTGCTCGAACCCCACATTCTGTCCGAGGACGGTCAGGACATCGACCTCGAACCCGCAGTCGTCTTCGAGGTTGGGTACGAGGAGATCCAGGAATCGCCGACCTACTCTTCGGGCTACGCCCTGCGTTTCCCCCGTTTCGTCGCCGTCCGAGACGACGTCGACCCGTCCGACGCCGACTCGCTGGAGCGCGTCGAGCGCCTCGCCGAGCAACAGTAACGCCGTCCGATAGCCGAACCCTTTTCCACGGATCCGCAGTAGCGAGGGACATGACAGTCTCCGTCGAGAGCCTCGCGATCGACTGGCTCGGCTACGCGACCGTCCGAATCGAGTCCGGCGACGGAACGGTAGTGTATCTGGACCCTGGTCGGTACGGCGTGCTCACGGGCGAGTGGGAACCGGACACGCCGGGGGTCGCCCACCCGGAACCGCGTGACTACGCGCCCGGCGACGCCGACCTCGTCTGCGTCACCCACGACCACCATTACGACTCCGCCGGTATCGAACGGGTCGCGAACGACGACACGACCGTCGCGGTGTACGAGGCGGTGTATCCCCCCGGGATAGACCGCGACGTCGCGTCACTCGACGACCTGCCGGGTGAGGTGGTCCGCGTCGGGGAACACGACGACGACCTGTTCGCGGACGTGGTCGTCCGGTCGCTCCCCGCCTACAACGATCCCGACGGGCCGCACACCCGAGAGAACGGGGAGCCGTACCACCCCGAAGGGTTCGGCGTCGGATTCCACCTCACAATCGACGACACTCGCGTGTTCTGGCCGGGCGACACGGACGTTCTCCCGGGCCACGAGGAGTTCGATGTCGACGTCTTCCTCCCCCCTATCGGCGGCAGTTTCACCATGGACCGCCACAGCGCGGCTGACCTGGCGGCGGCGCTCAGTCCGACACTAACTATCCCGATCCACTACGACACGTTCGAGGCGCTCGAAACGGACTCGCGGGCGTTCGCCGCCGACGTCGCGAGCCGCGGCGTTCCGGTCGCCCTCGACGAGTCGCCGGGGAACTAATCTCGGCTCGCCGATCCGTCGGAACAAATAAGCCCGCGTCGGCCCACCGTCTGGACATGACCAACGGCGGTGCCGAACGCGCAGACGACCCAGGACCCGACGAGGAGTTCTGCCAGAGTTGCGGTGCAGTGGTCCACTCCGAGGCGGTTATCTGTCCGGACTGCGGCGTCGAACGGAACATGGGCGCGGGGACGACCGACACCGCGACCCAACACCGTCTGATGAACCTCCAGGCCCAGGGGTGGGAAGTCGAGGACCGATACAGCGACGGCGCGGTGCTCGTCAGGCGGTCGGTCGGGTCGGTCGGTACCCACGTCATGATCGCGCTCTTTACCGTCTGGTGGACCGGCGGGATCGGAAACGCCGCCTACGCCGCCTACAAATACTTCGTCGATGTCGACCGACAGGTCGTGTACGACGACACGGCTTCGAGCGGGCGATCCATCTCCGACGAACTGTTCTGTCGGTCCTGCGGGACGGAGATAAACGCCAGCGCCGATATCTGCCCGCACTGCGGCGTCCGAACCGTTAACGCCAGTGGTTCGACGACCAACCGGTCGATAACGGATGCGGACGTCGGCGGTGACTCCGGCGGGTCGACGTTTCAGTGGATCTTTGGCGTGTTTCTGACGCTCGTTGGCGTCGCTGCGACCACGGAAGCTAGCGGTGTAACCGCTCTCTTTGGCGCGATAATCGTGCTCCTCCTCGGCCTGTATTTCATTCCGCCTGTACGTGAGCGGGTCCGGAGCGAACACCCTATTACTACCTTCGGCCGCCACCAGCGCGTGGAAGAGACGGTACTTCGCGGGGGAGAACGACCCTGTTCGGTCTGTTTCGACCCGGTCGAAGAGGGAGTCGAGCGGGATTACCGCGACGAGTTCGTCGTCTTCGGGGTCCCCGTCTACACCTACGAGAGCGGTACGAACGAGTACTGCCGGGACTGCGTGTCCGGGCGCACTCACGACCACACGGCCAACGCCGCGAACGAGATCCGGGACGAAGAGGCGGCGAGAGCCGATTACGAGACGGAATAAACACGTTCCGGACGTGTTTAAGAAGTATACTATGATGTACGTTAACATTCATTGTGCGCGGCGTTGATCGGCTCACTATGGGTGGGTTCGAACTGGTAGACGACCTTCGAGAGACGCTCGACGATAGACTTCGTATGGCTCTCGTGTACGAAGAAACCCAGTACAAACACATCTACCTCGACGAGGAACTTCGGAACGAGTACTCCCAGTCGGATATCGAGCGTCTTCGGCGCGAGATCATCGTCCTCGCGCTCGGTAAAAACAGGCTCACCGACTTCACGCACGTGGGGGAACTGCGGCGGATCATCTACGATACGGACGATGCGATGTCGATCCAGTTCCCCTTAGGAGAGCACGAGGGCGTGTTCGTCAGCATCGACACCGAGAGCGAAGCGGAACTGTTCGACGTGATCGAAACGACTCAGAACTGGATCGACCGCGGCTGTCCCGTCTCCTGTTGATACGCGCTCGAAGAACGTTCGCTCGGTCAGTCGTTGCTCACAGTCTTCCGAAACCGCTGCTCGATGCGTCTCCTTATAGGACACCCATCTCGGAGAGTCGTTCCTCCATTCTACCTCAACGACGCCTCGATGCGCGTTCAGAGAACGCCCATCTCGGAGAGTCGTTCAGGCAGATACGTCTCCGTCACGAAATCCAACCCACGTGACGCGAGCGCCTGCTGTTCTGCCTTCTTCCCGATATCTAGCTGCAGTTCGATCTGCTCCTCCCAGTAGTCCGTCTGGAACCGGGGGTCCTCGAGTTCGCTCTCAAGCGCGTTGATGTCGGAGTCCGCGAGCGGGTCCGTCGGCAGGTCGTACTCCACGATGTCCTCCGGCTGGATGCCGATGAACTGGGCCTCGGGCGTGGCGAGATACTCAGAGAGATGCGCGCTCTTGATCGACCCGTAGGAGACAGACCCGAAGATGCGGTACGACCAGGGGTCACCGTCAGTGAACACCGTGACCGGGAGATCCAGTTCGTCGTGCAGGCGCTTGATGAGCCGTCGGGTTGCTCGGGCGGGCTGACCGCCGAGGTGGACGACCAGCGCGTTGTACTCGTCGTCGAAGCCGTTCTCGACCAGCCGATCGCGCATGCCGCCGGTCTCCACGCAGAGGACGAACTCCGCGTCGTTGTCGAGGAACTCGATGGTGTCCGGGTTGTTCGGGATCTGGTAGCCGCCCTGGCCAACGTCTTTCTGGCAGTGGATATCCCGGTCGCCGCGGTTCGTCTGCTCGCGGAGGAGCAGCGGCCCCATCACCTTGGCCCCGGACTCCTCCGGGCGCATATGGAAGTCCTCGCGTTTTACCTCTGAGACGATCTCCAGGTCCTCGATGAGCTGGTTCGATTCGTCTTGGTTGTTGAACTGCGCTTCGTCGGTCTCCCACGACTCCGAGAGGTAGTACAGCTCACGCAGGGTCGACGAGCGGTCCTCGTCCAGTTGCTCGGCGAGGAAGTCGATCGTGTAGATCGCCTTCAGCAGTTTGCGCGCGCCGCGGACGCTCTTTGCCGACCGCGTGCTCTGGCGGTCGCCGTACACCCAGACGTTCTCGTCCTCGTCGTACTCGATGTTGCTTTTCGTCCGGGTCGGCAGCGTCATCTGCGGGACGTCGCCCTCCTCGAACTGGTCGTAGAACTCCGCGGCGAGTTCGATCAGTTGTTCCCGTGCGTCGGCGTTCGTATCAGTGCTCATTGTTGACAGTCAGTTTCTCCGTCTCGACCCCGTCTACGTCGAGGTCGAACGATGCGTCAGTGTCGGTCTCGTAGGTGAGCGTAGCGTCGTCCCCGCTGCCGACGTCGACCGACCACTTGACGAACCACTCGCCGTCCATCTCGACGGCGGTCGCGCCGTCCGACAGGTCGGTTGGTTCGGCAGTGACGATGTCCGTCACTTCCAGCGACTCGCTCGCGTTCGAGTGGTTCTCGACGGTGACGGACACCTTCTGGCCGTCGCCGTTTTCCTTCAGGTCGCGTCCGACCCGGACGTTGTTCATGATCCGGGCCATCGCGTCGCTGATGTCCGGTTGCTCGTTGCCCGTCACGTCGGACACCTTCTCGGCCATCTCCGGCAGGATGTTCGTCAGCACATCCTGTTTCTTCCGGCGTTTCTCCATCGAGCGGCGCTTTTTCAGGAAGCTCTTCAGGTCGCGAGCGGCCTCCCGGATAGCCAGTTCGATCTCGTCCTCGATCTCGGGAATGTTGGCGACGGCGTCTTTCGATTCGCTGGTGAACGGGACGTTCGTGGAGGCAATGTGGACCATGATGACGACCGGCCCGTTCGGGATGCCGCTGCCGCCCGGCTGGTCCAGATTGTAGTTCCGCCAGCCGATATCCTTGACCACGTCCGTCGTCGCACACGCTCCCCGCTGGTAGACCAGCGGCACGCGGTTCGCAAAGCGCATCACTTGGGCCTTGCCGTCGGTCGGGAGTTCGCCGCCGTAGGCGATGCCCGCCTCGACGATGAACGGGTCGCCGCCGGTGACTTCGGCGTCGCGGGTCGCCGCCGCGTAGAAGTCCGCGTCGAACTCCTTTTTCAAGCCGGCTTCGACGAGTTCGTCGGTGATCGGCGCGAGACAGTTCGTCGGCGGTGCCATGATGTCGGTCGCGCGCATCGCGTCGAGCAGTTCGCTCGACGCGTCGCGGTTATCGGCGAGGTCGCTGACCTTCGGCACCTCGTCGGGGACGCGCTCCATCACCGACCAGACGGCCTCGACGACGTTCTCGCGCGCGGTGTCGCCGATGCTTGTGTCCTCCCGTTCGGCGGTTCGCTCCGCCGCCCAGTCGACGTACTCGGCGAGTTCGTCGTGCGTCAGGCGGTCGCGGTCGTCCTCGTCGTTACGAAAGCGGTTCGCGATCCGAGAGGCGAGCGACTCGACCGTCGCGTCGTCTTTCCGCGTGCTCGTCGCTTCATCGACGAGTCCGTACAGGTCGGCGCGTCGCCGGCCGTCGGGGACGTCCTCGTCCGCTTCGTCGCTCACGCCAAGAACCGCGTCCCAGGCGGCCTCGACGGCGTTTTCCTGCACCGTCGAGCCGAACGTCACGCCGAACCCGTCGCCGACAGCCTCGGCGGCGTCCGAAATCGTCTCGACTATCTGATGGTATGCGACGCGGTCGCGGTCGGTGAGCGCCTCCGCTATCTCCTCGGCGAAGGCGTCCGTCGCGTCGGCACCCTTGTTAGCGGTGGCGTCCGAGACCGCGGCCGCGATATCCGCGCCGTCACGCGGCGGCTCCCACGCCATCTCGCGACCGAAGTGGCGGTCGCGGAAGTTGTCGATGACGCTGTCGGAGGTTTTCGAGCCGACTCGCGTGAACTCCTCCTGCAAGAACCCGGAGACAGAGTGGGAGTTCGTCGCCTCCAGCATCTTCAGGACGGTGCCGAGTTCGACGCCATGAGGGTGCGGGCGGATCTCCTCGGTTTCGTCCGGTAGCTGGTCGGTCGCGCGCTCGAACTTGAAGTGCTCTTTCGGTTCGCGGAGTTCGAGGCGGGCGTGGGGGTTGACGACCGCAGTGTGCTTGATGTAGTCGTGGAGTTGCTGGCGGGCGCGCATGTTCCCCTCCATCTCCATCTCGATCCGGGTCCCGTGCGGGCGGTCCCAAGAGGTGGTCTCCTCGACGCTGATCTCGGGTTCGTTGTTGTCCGTGTCGATGATCAGCTCGAAGTACTCGGCCTCGCTCGAACCCTGTGTCCGACTCGTTATCTTCGCGGGCTTCCCGCTGGTTAACTGCGAGTAGAGAACGGCGGCGGAGATACCGATACCCTGCTGTCCGCGACTCTGTTCCCGGGCGTGGAAGCGGCTCCCGTACAGCAGTTTCCCGAACACTTTGGGGAGTTGCTCCTTCGTGATCCCCGGCCCGTTGTCCTCGACGACGAGCTTGTAGTAGTCGCCGACCTCCTCGATCTCGACGTAGATGTCGGGGAGGACGCCCGCTTCCTCCGCCGCGTCGAGAGCGTTGTCGACGGCCTCTTTCACGGCGGTAACCAACCCTCGGGCCCCGCTGTCGAACCCGAGCATGTGCTTGTTCTTCTCGAAGAACTCGGCGATGGAGATCTGGCGCTGGCTCTCGGCCAACTCCTCTGCGATCTCCGACTCCTCGCCGAGCGTCGACTGGAACGAGGTCATTCTGTGCCCCCACTTAGACGTGGGGAGTTTAAAACCTGTGTGCTACCGGGGTGAAAGTGAAGTTCTGAAGCAGTTCCCTCTGGCGTTCAGAGCGGACGACGGCCCGCTTTCCGACGACAGATCCGGTGGTCGAACGAACAGAGCGCCACCGAGTGCCCCCGATGCGCCCGAACGGTCGAGAACGTGATATATAGCTGACTCACGCACGCGCGAGCGCGTACGTGACTTTTAAGACCCCCGGAGGCATAGACGGAAACAGATTTTATGAGTGAGGAGTCAGAGTACGGCGCCGGGCAGATTCAGGTACTGGAGGGCCTTCAGGCCGTTCAGAAGCGCCCGGCGATGTACATCGGTTCTACGGACTCTCGCGGGTTGCACCATCTCGTTTACGAAGTCGTCGACAACTCGATAGACGAAGCGTTGGCAGGACACTGTGACGAGATCACTGTCACTATCCACGACGACGACTCCGTCAGCATCCACGACGACGGACGCGGGATCCCGGTCGACACCCACGAGGAGCACGACAAGCCTGCCCTGGAAGTTATCATGACCGTCCTCCACGCGGGCGGGAAGTTCGACAACAAATCCTATCAGGTCTCCGGCGGCCTCCACGGCGTCGGCGTCAGCGTGGTTAACGCCCTCTCGAAGTGGCTCGAAGTCGAGGTCAAACGCGACGGCGCCGTCTGGAACCAGCGGTTCGACCACGGGGAACCCGAACAGGGGATCGAACGTGTCCGGGACATGGATCCCGACGAGGACACCGGGACGACGATCCGCTTCTGGCCCGACGACGACATCTTCGAACACACCGACTTCACCTACTCGACGCTCGAGAGCCGTCTCCGAGAACTCGCCTTCCTCAACTCGGGCGTCGCGATCACGCTCCGCGACGACCGCGACGACACCGAAGACACGTTCCGGTACGAAGGCGGAATCAAGGAGTTCGTCGAGTATCTCAACGAGACGCGGACCGCCCTCCACGAGGACATCATCTACTTCGAGGACGAAGAGGAGGGGATTCAGGTCGAGGCGGCGATGCAGGCCACCGACGAACTGCAGGGTTCGCTCCACGCCTTCGCGAACAACATCAACACTCGCGAGGGGGGGACACACCTCACCGGGTTCAAGACCGCTCTGACCCGGATCGTCAACGATTACGCCAACGACAACGGCCTGCTCGGGGACCTCGACGAGAACCTCACCGGCGAGGACATCCGGGAAGGCCTGACGGCTGTCATCTCCATCAAACACCCCGACCCGCAGTTCGAGGGACAGACGAAGACGAAACTCGGCAACAGCGAGGTCAGAGGTATCGTCGAGGGTGCGATCCACGACGGTCTCGGGACGTTCTTCGAGGAGAACCCCGACACCGCCGAGGCCATCGTCGCGAAGGCCGTCGAGGCCGCGAAGGCCCGAAAGGCAGCGAAGAAGGCCGAGGAGCTAACCCGTCGGAAGAGCGCGCTCGACTCAACGGCACTGCCGGGCAAACTCTCGGACTGTCAGACCAAAGACCCCAGCGACTCCGAACTGTTCATCGTCGAGGGCGACTCAGCGGGCGGGAGCGCGAAGCAGGGGCGGAACCCTGAGAACCAGGCCATCCTCCCGCTCGGCGGGAAGATACTCAACGTGGAGAAACACCGCCTCGACCGCATCCTGGAAAACGACGAGATCCGGAACATGATCACGGCGATGGGGACGGGAATCGGCGACGAGTTCGACATCGAGGACGCCCGTTACGAGAAGATCATCATGATGACCGACGCGGACGTCGACGGGGCGCACATCAGAACGCTCCTGCTCACGCTGCTCTACCGTCACATGAAGCCCCTGATCGAAGCGGGGTACGTGTACGCCGCCCAGCCGCCCCTCTACCGCGTCCGCTACCGCGGCGAGACGTACGACGCGATGACCGAGGCGGAGCGCGACCGCATCATCGAGGAGAAATGCAACGGTAACCCAACGCAGGTGCAGCGGTTCAAGGGGCTCGGAGAGATGAACCCCAATCAGCTCTGGGAGACGACGATGAACCCGGAGAACCGCGTTCTCAAGCAGATAAACATCGAAGACGCCGCCGCCGCGGACAAGATGTTCTCCGTGCTGATGGGCGATGCAGTCGAACCGCGAAAGCAGTTCATCAAGGAGCACTCGCCGGAAGCCGAGTGGGTGGATATCTAATATGAGTTCTGAAGCGCCAGACCCGACGGACGTGGACGCCGACGCCGCGCGCGTCGACCGCGTCCGCATCGAAGACGAGATGGAGCAGAGTTACATCGACTACGCGATGAGCGTCATCGCCGGACGCGCGTTGCCGGACGTCCGCGACGGCCTCAAACCCGTCCACCGGCGCATCCTCTACGCCATGCACGAGATGGGCGTCACCAGCGGGTCCAGCCACCGTAAGTCCTCGTCCGTGGTGGGCGAGACGATGGGTGACTACCACCCCCACGGTGACGGTCCCATCTACGACACGCTGACCCGGATGGCACAGGACTTCTCGATGCGGTACCCGCTGGTCGACGGCCAGGGGAACTTCGGGTCGATGGACGGCGACCCCGCGGCAGCCATGCGTTACACCGAGGCCCGGATGAGCCCCATCTCGGAGGAGCTTCTGGAGGACATCGAGAAAGACACCGTCGACTTCCAGTCCAACTACGACGACCGCCTCACTGAACCCGAGGTGCTCCCCTCGGCGTTCCCGAACCTGCTCGTCAACGGTTCGTCCGGTATCGCGGTCGGGATGTCGACGAAGATACCGCCGCACAACCTCGGCGAGGTGATCGACGCGACGGTCCACCTCATCGACAACCCCGACTGCGAGGTCGAGGACCTGATGGAACACATCAAAGGCCCCGACTTCCCGACGGGCGCGAACATCGTCGGCCGCGACGCCATCTACTCGGCGTACGCGACCGGTCGCGGCCGACTCCGCGTCCGTGCGGAGTTCGAAGTCGAGGAGGACGAACGGATCGTCATCACGGAAGTGCCGTACCAGGCGAACAAGGCGCGCATCGTCGAGCGGATCGCCGAGGACGTCAACGAGGGGAAGATTGAGGGCGTCCGCGACCTGCGCGACGAGTCCGACCGCGAGGGCGTCCGCATCGTCATCGAACTCAAGCGAGGGGCGAACGCCGACGTCGTGAAGAACCAACTCCTCGAACACCACCTCGAAACCACCTTCGGCGTCATCAACCTCGCGCTGGTCGACGGCCAGCCGAAGGTGCTGACGCTGAAAGAGACCTTAGAGGAGTACGTCGCCCACCGCAAGGAGGTCGTCCGCCGGCGCAGCGAGTTCGACCTCGCCGAGGCAGAGGACCGCGCACACATCCTCGAAGGCCGACTGACAGCGCTCGAAAACGTCGACGACGTCGTCGAGCGAATCCAGAACTCCGAGGACCGAGACGCCGCGAAGGAGGCGCTTATAGAGGCGTACGACTTCTCGCAGGACCAGGCCGACCACATCGTCCGGATGCAACTCGGCAGCCTCACCTCGATGGAGTCCACGGAGATCGAGACGGAGTACGAGGAGGTGCAGGCGCGGATCGAGCGCCTCGAAACGATCCTCAACGACGAGAGCGAACTGTTCGCCGTCATCAAGGAGGAACTGCAGGAGATCAAAGACGAGTACGACGACGACCGTCGGACGAGCATCGTCGAGGACCACGGCACCGTCACCCACGAGGACCTCATCCCCGAGGAAGACGTCGTCGTGGTCGTCACGGAGGACGACTACGTCAAGCGGATGCCCGTCGACCGGTTCGACCCGCAGAACCGCGGCGGGAAGGGGATCATCGGCGTCGACGTGAAGGAGGGCGACCGCGTTTCGAAAGTGTTCCGCGCGAACACGCACGACTACCTGCTCTGTTTCACAAACCACGGCCAGGTGTATCGCCTGAAAACCTACGAGATACCCGAGATGAGCCGGACCGCTCGGGGCAAATCGGCGGTGAATCTCATCGACTTCGACGACGGTGAGGAGATCACCGCCGTCGTCGCCACGGACGAGTTCGGCGGCAACGAGTGCGTCACGACCGTCACCCGCGACGGGTATATCAAGCGCACCGCCTGCGACGAGTTCGAGAACATCCTCTCGACGGGTATCATCGCCGCAGACCTGGACGGCGACGACGAACTGGTAGACGTCGCCGTGACCGACGGCACGAACGATCTCGTCGTCGCCACGCGCAACGGCATGACCATCCGCTTCGACGAGTCCGAGGTCCGCGAGATGGGACGGAACGCCCGCGGCGTCGGCGCGATCAAACTCGACAGCGACGACCAAGTTGCCGGCCTCGTCGCCACCGACGAGAGCGACGGCCGCGCTCTGTTGACCGTCACGGAGAACGGGTTCGGCAAGCGCACGCCCCTCTCCGAGTACCGGACGCAGTCCCGCTACGGAAAGGGCCTCATCGACATCAAGACCGGCGGCCGGAACGGCGGCGTCGTCTCGGCCAAGTCCGTCAGCGAAGCCGACGACCTGGTCGCCATGAGCGACCGGGGACAGATAATGCGGATCCGTGCAGCCGACGTGTCATCGGTCGGCCGCAACACGATGGGCGTCACGGTGATGGACTTAGAAGAGGGCGACTGCGTCGCTAGCGTCGACGTCATTCCCGGCGGTAGCGACGACGAATCCGGTATCGAGGAGTCGAGCGGTAACGAAGAATAGACTGTCTCGGCCGCTTTTCTCGGAGCCATCCACACTCAACTCGCGCACGTCCACGACCCCGCACTGGGGGTAGTACTCCACGCGCTTGCCGGACGATTATCCCACCTGCGGCCGTAGGAGCCGTATGCTCGTCCTCGGTGACGCACACGCCGCCGACCCGGAGAACCGCGAGGCGCTGCGCTCGGCCTATGACGCCGCGGACGCTGATGTCGCACTCCACGTCGGCGACCTGGAGTATTACGACCTGCCGGTCCCGACGTACTTCGTCGCCGGCAACAACGAGGATTTCGATGTCGTCGAATCGATGCGGCAAAACGCGACGTTCGGCGACCGAAACGCTCGTCTGCTTGCGAGTACGGCAGTTGAAGTATCGGGTCTCCGCGTCGCCGGCCTCTCCGGGAACTACGCGCCGACGCGGTACGACAAATCCCGCGACGAACTCTCCGGCGACCGGCGGCGGCACTTCACCCACGAGGACGTCAGGTCGGCGATTGAACTGTCCGACGTCGACGTGTTCCTCACACACGAACCACCTCAGGGGTTCATGGGGCGCGGGTGCGCACACGTCGATGACATCCTGCGGGCGCTTCGCCCGGAACTCTGTCTCGTCGGTCACCACCACCGCCACGCCGAGGGGCGGTTCGAAGACACGCGGCTCGTAGGGCTGGAACCGGTGTGGGAAAGTTACTACACGATGGACCCGGCGACGCTCGAACTGGAACGGCACGATACGCCCGGTTCGGCGGCTGACGGATAACCAGCCGAGTTCGACGGCGGGCGAACGGGGACAACGAGCCAACGAATACGACGACGAACCGCTACAGGATCCGCTCGCCCAGCGCGCTGGCCGCCAGTTCGACAGCGAGTTCCGCCGTCTCGTTGTGCTCGTCGAGGATGGGGTTGACCTCGACGAGTTCGAGAGAGCGAAGCACGTCGTCGGTCTCGTCGAGTTCGGCGACTTTCTCCAGTGCGGAGTGCGCCTCGCGGTAACTGACTCCGCCTCTAACCGGTGTGCCGACGCCGGGCGCTTCCTTCGGGTCGAGCCAGTCGAGGTCGAGGCTCACGTGTATCCCGTCCGTGCCGTCGGTCGCGACATCGAGGGCGTCCTCTACCACGTCGGTGACGCCGCGTTCGTCGATATCCGACATCGTGAAGGCGGTGACGTCGCTCTCCCGGATCGCACGCTTCTCCGCGTCGTCTACGCTTCGGAGACCGACGATCGCGACGTTTTCCTCCGCCAGTCCGTCGGCGCGTGCCCACTCCATCTCACCGATTTCGCCGTGGCCGAGCGCGGCCGCCAGAGGCATCCCGTGGACGTTGCCGCTGGGCGAGGTCGCGGGCGTATTGAAGTCGCCGTGGGCGTCGAACCAGACGACGCCGACCTCTGCGTCGCGCGCTGCGCCTCCGATCGAACCGATAGCGACGGAGTGGTCGCCGCCGAGTACCAGCGGCGTTGCACCGTCGGCGATAGCCTCCGCCGTCGCGTCGGAGAGGCGACGGTTGATATCCTCGACTTCGTTGAGGAACTTCGCGTCGCCGGTGTCCGGGGCCCGCCGGTCGGGGTCTCGTTCCTCCGCGCGCGGTGCGGCGAGGTCGCCGGCGTCGACGCAGTCGCCTCTGATACGTTTCACCGACTCGGCCAACCCCGCGTATCGGATCGCAGACGGACCCATGTCTACGCCGCGTCGGTTCGCACCGTAATCGGCCGGGACGCCGATGATACGTACTGAATCGTTCATGAAGATCTCTCCCCGAGCGGGGAAAGTAAATCCGGCGGTCTCATCGGTAGGGTTCGCAGACCATCCTCACGCCGTCCTCGAAATCGACGGCGGGTTCCCATCCCGTCGCTTCGCGGAGTTTCGATGCGTCAGCGCGCTGCTGGTAGTTGTAATTCTTCAGCGGAACGGGCTCGTACTCCGGATCGATACTCGTACCTATGGCCTCGTTTATCTGGTCGATCACTTCGTTGAACGTGTAGTTTTCGCCGGTGCCGACGTTGTACACGCCGTCGAGACGTTCTTCTGCGATGCGGACGATCGCCCGAACGACGTCGCTGACGTGGACGAAATCACGGGTTTGCGTCCCATCACCCCACAGTACTGGGGACTCGCCGTTCGCGATTCGGTCCGCGAACTGGGAGACGGTGTTGGCGAACTCTCCCTTGTGTTCCTCCGCGCCGCCGTACCCCTGATAGACGGAGAAGAAACGCGTCCCCGCGACGGCGATATCGTCGTAGAAGTTGTTGTAGTACTCCGCGTACCGCTCCCGGGAGAGCATCGACGCGTCGTATCCGGTGTCTGCCGCGACTGCCTCGTCCTCGCTGGACGGCAGGTCATCGTCATAGATGGAAGAGGTGGAGGCGTACACGAATGTGTCACAGCCGTCGGCGTACGCCTGTTCGACCACGTTCACGAACCCTTCCACGTTGACCCGCGCGCCGGTTCGGGGTTCGTCTTCGAGCATCGCCCTCGAAGACAGTGCAGCCAGGTGGACGACGACGTCCACCTCCGTCGGTAGGTCGTCGTCCATAACGCTCGATTCGTGAAACGTCACGTCGTCATCGAGGTTTTGCGGCGTCCCCAGATGGAGATTGTCGACGACGGTCACGTCGTTGTCCTCGGAGAGGTGGTTCGCCAGGTTCGATCCGATAAACCCTGCGCCGCCGGTGACGAGGACACGTTTCTCCTTCATGTTCGCGGAACCGACGGCCACCGCCAAATGGCTATCGCTCTAACCGCACTGATAGGTCTCCCGTTCGGCCCGTTTCCTCGGTAACGTGTCGCTTTGGGAAATGACTGGAGAGACTACCGCGACCGCCCGGTACCGATCAGTCGGATCCAATGATCGTTCTCCGCCAATTTTCCCGAAGAACGGGCTTTCCGTCGGATTTAAGGAAATCAATTACGAAGGTTTCGGCATGTCATCGATCGAACTGACGCCCAGTCAGAAAACAATTCTCAACGCACTTATTAATCTCCACAGGGAGACGGAAGACGCCGTCAAAGGCGAAGACATCGCAGAGGAGGTCGACCGGAACCCGGGGACTATCCGGAACCAGATGCAGAGTCTCAAAGCGCTCCAGCTAGTCGAGGGCGTGCCCGGGCCGAAAGGCGGCTACAAGCCCACCGCGACGGCGTACGAGGCGCTCGAGATCCAGCAGATGGACGAGCCCGCGGCCGTGCCGCTTCAGCACGAGGGCGAACCCGTCGATGACGCTAACGTCGAAGAGATCGATCTCAGCAGCGTTCATCATCCCGAACTCTGCCGCGCGGAGATCCACCTTCAGGGTTCCGTCCGGGACTTCCACGAGGGCGACGCCGTGACTGTCGGCCCGACGCCGCTTTCGAAACTCGTCGTCGACGGTATCGTCGACGGAAAGGACGACACCAGCAACATTCTCATCCTGCGTATCGAGGGCATGAAAGCTCCGGCTGGCGACCCTGAACACTGAGGGCCCTTGTAACTGTATGGCGGTGTTCGCTGGCCTCGCGTCGGCGAATTACAGAACTGAATTACAAGTTCCTCTGAGGCCGGAAACTCGTCTCTCGGATTTCTCCCGTCTCCTCTGTCCCGTCACTGAGAGGGGGGTGTAGCGACTGCGCTACGCCGGAAAACCGCCGTATGGTACCACGCATCAATGGTATTCGTCTTTCAAAGCCTTTGTATCAGAGGATACCCGAGTTCGACGCATGACAGCGAAGGTCGTCGTTCTCGGCGCAGGCTATGCCGGTGCAGGTGCTATCAACCAACTCGAGGAAGAACTCGATAGCACTACAGAACTAACGTGGGTCTCGGATACGGACTACCACCTCGTCCTCCACGAATCACACCGCTGCATCCGCGATCCGTCGGTGCAGGAGAACATCACTATCCCCGTCGAGGAGATAAAATCACCCTCGACCCGCTTCATTCAGAGCGAGGTCGTGGACCTCCACGTCGACGACCAGACGGTCGAACTGGCGGACGGCGACACTATCGACTACGATTACGTACTCGTCACGCTCGGCAGCCAGACCGCCTACTACGGTATCGACGGCATGCGGGAGAACTCCCTGACGCTGAAGAGTCTTGACGACGCTCTGGAGATCCACCAGGCCGTCAAAACTGCCGCCAAGGACGCTACCCGGAACGATCCCGCGAAGGTCGTCGTCGGCGGTGCCGGTCTCTCCGGCATCCAGAGCGCCGGCGAGATAGCGAAGTTCCGCGACGAACACCGCGCGCCGATCGACATCTACCTCGTCGAAGCGCTCGACGAGATCTTCCCTGGGAACGACCCCGAAGTGCAGGGTGCGCTCCGCAAGCGGCTTCAGGAGGCGGACATCGAGATCATGACCGACGACCCCATCGTCGAGGCCACCGAGGACGCCATCCACTTCGACGAGGGCGACCCGCTTTCCTACGACGTGTTCCTCTGGACCGGCGGGATCACCGGTCGCGACGCGCTCGACGGCGCTGACCTGGAGAAAGAGCACAACCGCGTTAACGCCGACGCGACGTTCCAGACCAGCGACGACCGAGTGTTCGCCATCGGTGACTCGGCGATAATCGAGCAGAACGACAACCCCGCTCCGCCGACGGCCCAGGCCGCCTGGCAGGCCGCCGAAGTTGCGGGCAAGAACGTCGCACGAGCGATCGAAAACCGGCCCATGAAGCGCTGGACGCACAAGGACAAAGGAACGGTCATCTCGATCGGCGACAAGGCCGTCGCTCACGACGTGATGGGCGTGCCCATCAACACGTTCGGCTCGTTCCCCGCGGAGAACCTGAAGAAGCTGATCGCCGCGCGCTGGATCGCCGACATCACCTCGTGGAAGCGTGCGATGACGGCGTGGTCTGATCTGTAAAGAGAGACCCGTTCCGCACTCTCTTTCGGTTTCTGACGGATCGCCAGTATCGAGTTGGATCCGACGACTACCAATACGGCACTCGATCAGCGATTATTTCGACCGCACCGGTAGGGTTGCCAGTCGACTGCTTGCAGTATCCCACTTGGCACGGGCCGGCTCGCCGGTTTCGACGCAGACAGTTGCTTACGAGATTGGATCGATCAGAGGTCGCTAACGTGTTCGAGCGCTTGCGTGCGCGTATGGACGACGATTCGGCGCTCGGCGAATTGGTGTCGCTCGTCGAAGGCACATATATGCATTATTATAGTATATTATTTAAATCTAATCGGAACATGAGTAATTATATGTGTCCCGTTCCGGTTGTTTCCCCTGATGAAGCGTCGAGACGTACTCAAAAGTGTGTCAGTAGCAGGGGGTCTTTCAGTTGCCGGGTGTATATCAACTCTTAGCGTGGGGAACTCAGGGACTGTTCTTGGAAAAATAGAAGTGATTAATTCCTCATTTGTGGCAAACCGAATTCGTCTTCTGGTAAAGCGTGATGAGGATCTTCTCATTGACCGCGAGGTCACGCTGACTGCCATCGATGTTGACGACAGTGCGGCTTTGTCGATTATTGAGCCGATGTGGCCAAAAACACAGGCTCCGTATACTATTCGTGCGATCCATTATGACGAATCTGGAAATAGAGAATCTATTGGTTGGGAATATACATTTACAAAAGAAGATTATGATATGTACTACAAGGATAGTCACAAAGACCCTGGGTGTATCGGTGCTATTGTCAAGATCGGGAGCCTCGCTGATACTCCAAATGCCCCTATTGGAATTGGACCGATATATAGGGAAAACCCCTGTGGGGTTGAAGATCCAGAATGACCTCATTAACTATTCACTACATAAGGCTACTCCATAAAATAAGATTAAAGATAACGTTGGATTCAAATAGGCAAATTACAGTTCTGGTCGGAGTTAGCCGTCCAAACTCATCCCGGCGTGCCAGCTATCGACGCCCGCCTCTGCCTTCTTCTCGTCCATCTGCGCGAGCAGTTTGACCGCGAGCGAGGCGGTTTCCGCAGCGCGGGACTCGCCTTCGGTTCGGAACTCGCCGGTCTCGCGGTTGGCGTACACGGTACAGACCGCGCCGGCGCGGAGACCGTAGAGATTGGCGAGCGTGAGGATGGAACTCGCCTCCATCTCTAAGTTCATCACGTTCGCGTCCTTGAGATTTTCGACGAGTTCGTCGCTGCCGGCGGCTTCGAACCCTTCGAACCCGGGTCGGCCCTGCCCGGCGTAGAAGCTGTCGGTGCTCGCGGTGATCCCGGTGTGATAGTCGTAGCCGAGGCGCTCCGCGGCGGCGACGAGCGCGGAGACGACTTCGTGGTCGGCGGTGGCCGGGTAGTCCTCACGGACGTACTCGTCGCTCGTTCCCTCCTGTCGGACCGCGCCGG
This sequence comes from Halostella sp. PRR32, assembly GCF_034808085.1. Classification (NCBI taxonomy): domain Archaea; kingdom Methanobacteriati; phylum Methanobacteriota; class Halobacteria; order Halobacteriales; family Natronoarchaeaceae; genus Halostella; species Halostella sp. PRR32. Next base: position 180,528 of record NZ_JAXHGL010000001.1, on the reverse strand, counting down.
TGGTGAGTATCAGGTCGCCCACCTCCGCTTCGGGCCGGATGGCCCCGCAGGACCCGACCCGGAGGAACGTGTCCGCGCCGATGCGCGCCAGTTCCTCGACGGCGATGGCCGCGGAGGGACTGCCGATACCGGTCGAGGTGACGCTTATCGGCGCGCCCTCGTAGGTGCCCGTGGCGGTGCGGTACTCGCGGTGGTAGCCCTTCTCTTCTGACTCGTCCCACAGCGCCGTGACCTTGTCGACGCGTTCGGGGTTACCGGGCAGCAATACAGCGTTCGCGACGTCGTCCGGCCCGACCTCCAGATGGTACTGTACGTCCTCGTTCGGGTCCTCGCTGTCTCCTGGCATCGCCCGGAGGTTCGCAGGGGACGGACAAATAGCCCGGTGGCCTCGAGCGGAACTGTACACTGGCGGCTAACTCGAACACGATAGCGGAGCGTCCCCAGTCTGAAACAGATGCGTCCGACGGTATCCACGGTGGGAGTGGACCGGATCGGCTCTTCGTCACGTTCCCAGTACTTCTCGTAAGACCATGACGCACGCCTGGTCTAACGGTCACGCAGTCGCCCGATCAACCTCCGAATACGGGCTGGTTTCTCACGGCTGTTCGAGCGTGGTGTTTATCCGTGAGCAACCCCTTCCAATGAACAGAGGATATACTCTACGGACAGAGTATAACCGACAGTATTCAAATGTTCGATGAGGACCCTATTCCCGTAAGAGAACAGGCACCCGATTACCCCACCGAATTCCAGGGTAAACGCCTTCTCGGTATCGACGCCTACCATCACGCTCACTACTGGCGCGGCGACCGCATCGAGGTCATGGAGAAAAACCGCATTCTGAGCCGAGAGAACGGCGACGCCGTCCTGAACACGGAGTACGAAACCGTAGGCATCGTCCAAACCGACGACGTGACCGGCGGCCCGGGGGAGTTCCTGCGGTCGGTCGGTACGTATCTCGACGATATCGTCGACGACGACGCTGACCCAGTGTACGCCGACGACCACTACTCGTGGGAATGGATCTCCGAGTACGCCCGAGATCTCGCATCCGACGACGCCTCTTACGGGACGGCTGACAGCCCCTCTGATTCCCGGTACGGGCAGAATATGGGATAAACCGACGAACAACGTGACGCCGTACCGCGCCGACGACAGAGACGATCCACCGATATCCACCTCTCGGTCAGGCCGTAGTTCATAGCCCGGTAGTATCAGGTCGGTGTGACAAGGCCCAACACATTAGCCGCTGAACGTCCAACGTAGAGCGGTGGACCTAGGACCGTACTTCGAGAATTTCACTCGACGCGATTGGCAGACGTTCGACGACGGTACCGTCCGTATCGCGGTGGTCGGACTCGGGGGGTTCGCGCGCAACCGAGCGCTTCCCGCGATCCGGAACGGGCAGTTCTGCGAGGCAACCGTCCTCGTCAGCGGGTCGCCCGACAAGGCGGCCGCTCTCGCCGGCGAGTACGGTGTCGACCGAGCGATCTCATACGAGGCGTTTCACGACGGCGAGGAGACCGACATGTACGATGCGGTGTACATCGCAACCCCGCCGGCGTACCACCGCGAATACGCAGTGTCTGCGGCGAGATTCGGCAAGCACGTACTGTGTGAGAAACCGCTGGCTTCGGAGTTAGAAGGTGCACGTGAGATGGTCGACGCGTGCGCCGACGCCGGCGTCGTGCTGATGACGGCCTACCGCCTCCGAACCGAACCGGCGATCCGCCGTATGCGAGAGGCGATCAGTGACGGGGTCATCGGCGACCCCGTTCAGATCCACGCCGGGTTCTCGTCGAAGTTACTCGCGAACGTCGGGGCTGACTCGTGGCGACTCGATCCCGGCGTCGCTGGCGGCGGCGCACTGATCGACCTGGGCGTGTATCCATTGAACACGTGTCGGTTCCTCCTGAACGCCGACCCCGTGTCCGTGTGGGCAGAAACCGTCTCGTCCGGCCCACCGTTCGACCGGGTCGAGGAACACGTCTCGTTTCTGCTCGCGTTCCCGTCCGGAACGACGGCATCGTGTACGGCGAGTTTCAACGCTCACCACGACAGCCGTCTGCAGATCCTCGGCACGGACGGCCAAATAGTGATACATTCGCCGTTCGGCGGACACGTTTCGGAGGGAGTCGTCATCGCGAGCGGGGAGTCCGAGACGAGTTACACCGGTCCCGCCGTCGACGAAGTGTGCGAGGAGTTCGACTACTTCGCCGACTGTATCCTCGACGGCGGCGAGTGCGAATCCGACGGCAACGAGGGAGTGACCGATCTCCGGATCATAGAGAGCGCGTACGAGTCGGCCGAGTCCGGTACGAGGGTCTCGCTCTGATAGCCGGGAAGCCGGTCAGGTCGTCTCCGTCTGGACGCTTTCGTCGAGTGACAGACCGGTGGTCATGATGGCCTGCATCCCCTCCTCGACGGAAAGGTCGACATCGTGTACACGTTCCCGCGGGAGATTCAGGAGGTGTCCGCCCATCACCGGATTCGGAGCCATCGGAACGAAGACGGTCAGCATCTCGTCTTCCCCGGTGGCTTCCTCGATCTCCGGCGGCGTGTCAGCGGTCAAAAAGGCGAGCGAAAAGCTGCCTTCGCGTGGGAACTCGACTATCTTGACCGCCTGAAAGCTCTCGGTGTCGCCCTCGACGATGACGTCGCTCATGCGTTCGACGCCCGTGTAGATCGACCCGATTCCCGGGAGATCGGCCATGAGCGTATCGACCCGCTTCCCGAGATTGGTGTCCGGCCCGTGCTGTGCGGCGAGGCCGACGACGAAGATGAGCCCGAACACCAGCATTGCGGCCATGCTCTCCACGATAAGCGGATTCATTCCGTCGCCGGGTCCCAGAACGACCAGAAGGTCGGAAAGCGGCGTGAGCGCGTTCGAAACGACGTTCAGGGCCCAGATCAGGATCAGTATCGTGATGAAAAACGGGATAGTGAGCGCCACTCCAGACAGGAAAACCTGTTTCAGGTCCCGTTGCACCTCCTGTTTCTCCGCCGTCGCCACGTCGACTATGTCGTCTACGTCTGGCCGTGACATTGCTACGTGCTTCCTACTACCTAAACAGACTTATATCGTGGCCGATACCGCTTTCGGACAGTCTTGCGCCTGCGGTATCACCGCAGTCTCTTCTTCCAGCGCCGAGACGAGTTGTGCCTTCTCCGCAGGGGAGACGTCATCGAGATCGAACTGGAAGTGAGTGTCGTTGCGCGTATTCGGCCCCACTGGACGGTTCTCGACATCTGACTGGTACCCGAACGCTCTGAGCGCGGTCACCGTTTCAAACATCCACCTGGTCTCCGTGTACTGTCGTTCTCACCGAAACCATTATATTAGCTCTCCCTAATATTAGCATGTACTAAGATGAAGGGCCAACAGACAGGGAACGAGACAGCGGGTTCGCACGGGATACAGGAGGCTGACTGTTGTTCGGTCGGCCACTCCCTGACGGACGAAGAGGTAGCCGCCGACGTTCAGATCCTCGCGACCCTCGGAACCGACACCCGATACGAGGCGCTTCGGTTCATCGCCGAGGCCGACGACGACGTCTGCGTTTGCGAGCTAGAGCCGTCGCTCGGAGTGAGCCAAGGCGCGGTCAGCCAGGCGCTGTCACGGCTTTTCAGCGATGGATTGGTCGAACGGCGAAAAGAAGGCCGATGGCGCTACTACACCGCGACGCCGCGCGCGGAGCGGATCCTACGCGTCCTCGACGACACGAGGTCACTCGACGATGACTGACGACACTCCGACTCCGACGGACGGTTCGCGTCTCGACGACGCGGAACAGCGTACCGCCGTACGAGAGCGATACGCGCGCATCGCGACGGAGTCGTCGTCGTGTTGCGACGATACGGGTACGGCCCAGTCGCGCAAACTCGGCTATTCGGACGACGACCGCGACGCCGTCGGCGCGGGTGCGGATCTGGGCCTCGGCTGTGGCAACCCGACCGCGATCGCCAGCCTTGACGAGGGCGATACCGTTCTCGACCTCGGGTCCGGCGCTGGATTCGATTGTTTCCTCGCGGCACGGGAAGTGGGTCCGACCGGTCGCGTCATCGGCGTCGATATGACGCCGGAGATGGTCGAGAAGGCCCGCGACAATCGCGAGACGAACGACGTGGCGAACGTTGAGTTTCGACTCGGCGAGATCGAACACCTTCCGGTCGCCGACGAGTCAGTCGACGTAATCCTCTCGAACTGCGTCATCAATCTCTCGGCGGACAAGTCACAGGTGTTCCGCGAAGCGTTTCGCGCCCTTCGGCCGGGCGGCCGTCTCGCCATCTCTGATGTCGTGTTGACCACCGAACTCCCGACCGACCTCCGCGCGGATCCGTCGTCGGTGGCCGCCTGCATCGGCGGCGCGTCGTCAATCCCCGCGCTCGAATCGATGCTGTCCGACGCCGGCTTTACCGACGTCGCTATCGAGCCGAAGGGGGACAGCGAAGAGTTCATCCGCGACTGGAGCGACGACCGCGATCTGAGCGACTACGTCATCGCAGCAACGATCGAAGGCGAGAAGCCGAAAACGAGGTCCTGATCACAGCATGAGTACTGGACTCACACCCGAAGTCCTCAAGAGAGCGACTGCTACCGTACGTGTCGACCGGCACAACCACAACAGCCACCATCCGCTATCAGAAGACCAATGAACTCACCGCCACCCGATCCACGATATCACCTGGCTCCGGACGAACCCACGTTACAGAGTATCCTCGCGGCCTACGCCGTAGTGGCTGCGTTTCCGCTATTGCTTTGGGTCATAAGTAACCCGCTGGCAGGGGCCGTTACCGTCCTGACCACCGTCACCCTGATAACCGGGGCGCGACGCGCCGTTGCCCTGGTTCGTTGCTTCTACGAGTGCCAGGGGTTCACCGTCGACCTCGGTGGGAAAGTCCGGATCACCGTCGCGCAGCCGTAAACCGATGACCCGAACGATAGGACTCTCCAAAACGGTTCACCCATCGATGGTTCACTGGCGAACGCAGCACGGCCCCAGAATCCGCCCTCGCGAAAGGGGTTTCACTGAGACCGTATGACCGACGCTTCGATAACCGTACGGCAGGCGGATACGGAGGACTTAGACCGCATCGAAGCCGTGTTGCGAGCGAACGACCTCCCGTATCAGGACGTGCGAACGAAGCCGGAGTGTTTCTTCGTCGCCGACGCTGATACGGAGCGAATCGGCATCGGCGGCGTCGAAACACACGGTTCAGACGGGCTCCTCCGGTCGGTGGTGATTACCGAGGCGAACCGTGGCGGAGGGTACGGATCGGCGCTCTGTGACGCGTTAGAGGCTCGTGCGCGCCAAAACGGAGTAGAGACGCTGTATCTCCTGACTACGACCGCATCCGAGTTCTTCCGACGGCGCGGGTACGAAGTAATCGACCGGGAGGCCGCGCCGTCGAGTATTCAGGCGACGACAGAGTTCTCGGATCTCTGTCCCGCTTCGGCGGTTTGCATGAGAAAGGAACTGCGATAGCCCGGATTCTCACGTTCCGTCCTTCGTCTCCACGCCGTTCGTAGCCCGACAGCTACCTGTTGGTTCCGTTCAGAAAGTGCGCCGGCCGGGATTTGAACCCGGGCCATGAGCTTGGAAGGCTCAGGTCCTACCACTAGACCACCGGCGCTCACCCACCGCTAAATCGCCCTGCAATAAGGGTGTTACCCTTTCTAGTCGTCACCGTGAGCACGGGCGACGTCGCGGAGGCCGGGAGAGATAGCGGGAACGTCCGTCTCGTCGACGGTGCCGTCTTCGAGTTCGTCGAGGGATTTGGGGAACGTCCGGAGGCTCTTGTGGATCGCGATGCCTGCTTTCGCCCCCTGGCCCATGGCGACGGGGATCTGGTTGTGGCCGGGCGTGAGGTCGCCGACTGCGTACAGGCCGTCGACGCTGGTGCGGCCGTGGTCGTCCACGGCGACGGTGCCGTCGTCGTTGATCTCCGCGTCGAGGTCGGCGGCGAGTTCGTTGTTGTAGTTCGACCCGTACATCGGGAACCCGCCACGGTACTCGCGAACGGTACCGTCGGCGAACTCGAAGCCACCGAGCCATTCGGGGTCGTTCTCGTCCTGAAACGCGCCGGTGACCTCGGACTCGACGATATCGATGGGGTGAGCGCGGAGCAGTTCGTCCGTCTCGTCGCCCCAGGTCGGGTCGTCGCCGTCGAGCAGCAGGTCCACCCGGTCGGTGAAGTTCAGCATGATCATAGCGACGTGTGCGGCGCTCTCGCCGCGGCCCATCACGAACACGGATTCGTCGACGAACATGTAGGCGTCGCAGTGCAGACAGTAGTGCAGGCCGCGCCCAGTTCGGGGGAGCGGCGGATCCGGCCGAGCGTCCGAAAACCCCGTGGCGAGGACAACGCGATCCGCGAGATACGACTCGTCGCCCGCTTCGAGTCTGAACCGGGCGTCGTCCCCGTCGACGGCAGTCACGCCCTCGACGAACGCCTGACGGCTATCCGCACCGTACCCCTCGACCTGATCCCTCGCGCGACCGAGGAGGTCGTTGCCCGACACGTCCTCGGTGATACCGATGACGTTGTGAGTGTCTTTCATCATCGCGGCGCGGCCGCCGCCGCGGTCGATCAGGACGGTGTCGTGGCCCAGTCTGGTCGTGTACAGCGCCGTCGTGAGGCCCGCGGGACCGCCCCCGACGACCGCTACTTCGTACTCGGGGGGTCGTTCAGTCATGAAGTACCAGATCGTAGACGGTCGACGGATAAAAACTCAGAGCAGTCGTGCGACCGAGGCGAACGACCGTGAGCGCCCCCGGCGTTACGCTCCTTCGACGACGGCGTAACAGTTCCCGCTGGAGACGAACGCGCTCCGAACGCCGAGGTCGCTTTCGGCCAGATCCGACTCGAACTCGTCCGGCGAGTACACGTGGTAAAAACGCGGGACCGTCTCCCCGCCCGGAAGCGTCCAGTCGACCGTCGTGTCGAACCCCTCGCCGGCGTCGAACCGGTCGTGAGCGGTACTCCACGCGCTGACGAGTCCGGGAGCCCCCGTGGAAAGTACGCGGGCGAGTTCGTCGAGACTGGCCAGGCGAGCGTCGCCGGTAGGGAGGTGATGGAGCGTCGCGACGTACACCGCCAGTCCGACGGAGTCGTCGGCGAGCGGTACGGCGCCTGCGTCTCCCTGAAGAAGGTCGGCGTCGATATTTCGCTCGGAAAGACGGCTCCGTGCCGTAGCCAGGAGTCCGCGACTGATGTCGCAGGCGAGGACCCGATCGGTATGTGCGGCGAGGAGTTCGGCGTGGCGTCCGTTACCGCATCCGAGGTCCAGAGCGACCTCGCTGCGAGGGGCGTCCTCGACGAACGATTCGACCTCTGGCCAGGGGTATTCGCGCGTCTCGGCGAAGTGACCCGCGATCCGGTCGTAAGTGTCTCGAACGTCGACGGGACGCCGGTCCATGGCGGACGTTCGACGCGCAACCCGTAAACCCCAGCGATCAGACCTGACGGAGTCTCCCTATCAGAGGATGATGATGAATCCGGCGTACGACAGTGCGAGCAGGATCGCCGCGTGTTTCGCGCCGGCGCGGACGTCACCGCCGCTCATCTGTCCGGCGACCAGGCCGGAGAGGACTCCCTGGATGAGCGTCGTGTGGAAGAACACGAGCGTGTACGCCTCCTCGTTGATCGTTCCGAGGTTGCTGACGGTATCGATCGCACCGATGCTACCTGCCGCCTCGCTCGTGGCGTTTGGAACGACGCTCCCCTCGGGGAGACTCGGTATCAACACGTTGTTCAGCGCGGCCACGATGACCAGGAACACGCCGAAGGAGACGTACACCACGACGACGTAGGTGAGCATCTCCTGTCGCCGCTCACGCTTGAGCCGTCGGTCTGCTTTCGCCTGTGCGGCGGAGATGCGGAGGACGGTCGCCAGATCCCCGCTCGCGTTCATCGCCTGCGTCACCAGCGTGACTATCCGCGAGACGGTTCGCGTCCGCATCCGCGCCTCGAATCGCCGGAGCGCCGTATCCACGTCCGAACCCCACTGAATGTCGGCCCAGACGCGGTCGAGTTCCTGATTGAGCGCGCCGAGTTCGCTTCCGCGGACGCGGTCGAGGCTCTCGACGACGGTCATCCCGGCCTCGTTGACGCTCGCGAGACGGTCGAGGAAGTCGGGTATCGACGCCTCGATAGCTTCGATGCGGCGGTCGTGGATCTCGTAGGCTATCGCGAACGTCCCCACGACGAACAGTCCCGCCTGAATAAACAGGTCGTCCACGCCGGCGGCCGTCAGTTGACCGCCCGTGGTCGCCTCCGGCAGTCGCCAGAGCGTAACGGCGACAGCGATCGGTACGGTGACCCACAGGAGGGTGATGGGACGGTCGAGGATCGTCTGTACCGGTTGGCCGATCCTCGTTCGGATCCACTGAAACCGCCGATGGGCCGACAGGCGCTGGACGTTCGGGTGACGATTCTCGGGGCCTCCGCCGTCTTGTCTCACCGTCTCAGTTCGACGGATCCCCGTTAGCTCCGACGGCCCCTCCGTGTTGTCGTCCGACATGTTCGTACCCGTCATCGATTCCATCACCGTACTGAGATAGAGGATGAAAGCGATGTTGATGATCGGTAACGCGAAGTACGCGATCAGTTGTAACATCGGCAACGTGTCGGTGACGGTGATGCCGATAATGACGAGAATCGTAATGAGAAAGAGCGGCCCCGCGACGAGGACGGTCACGTACGCCTCCGCCATCGTCGCAAGGAGGTTGAGCAACTGCTCCTGTTGGGCCTCGGCTTCATCCTGATACTGGTCGTACTGCTGATGGAGGAACTCCGAAAGGTTACGTCCGCTCTGCAGGACGCTCGTCAGGTTCTCGCTGAACTCCTTGAACCCCTCGCTGGGCGTCCGGCGGGACATCGTCTTGATCGCGGAGATCATGTCCATTCCGAACATGTCCATGTTCCTGACCGCGACGCTCACTTCGTCGGCGGAAGCGCCGTACACGGATCGGTTTTCGGAGAGGGTCCGCATCACCTTTGGAAACGCCATGCCGCTCCGGGAGAGGGCGTAGATGAACGCGACGGTCTGGGGCATGCTCACGTCGATCCGGTCGGCGCGCTGGTCCGCGATGTGGCGCGGGTAGTACCAGCGGAGCCAGTACGTGAAGATCCCGCCCGCAGTCCCCAGGGTACCCCCGGCAACGAGCAGGAGAGCGAACAACTTTTCGAGCGACACCACCGTCACGCCGCCGAACGTAGCGAGTATCGATAGCTGGTCCGGCAGGGTTGTGCGAATCGTCTCCGGGTCGATGGCGAGGAGTTCGAGGCCCCCCCAGATGACGTACGTCGCGAGAACGCTTCCCGCGAGAGCGATGAGAGCGGCGTACAGCAGCGTCTTTGCCGCGTAGATACGAAACGTCGTCGGCAGGTGTGCGGCGCGGAGCAGTTGGCGGCGCTTGGCGCGCCGTCGTCCGACATCGCTGACGTAGCCGCCGAACAGGGACATCGCGAACCGCGTGACAACCCGGTCGGCCCGGTTGCTAACCGGCGCGAGGGCGACCGGAAGTAAGACGAGAACAGCGACGACGAGCGGGACGTAGTTCGCGAGAGACATCAGTTACTCACCGTGTGTTCTGCCATCAGTCCGTGGTCGCCGGTTCCGGTCCGTCCTCTATCGACGCCATCGCCGCTTCCGGATCGGCGTAATACTCGTTTACCATGGCGGTGAACCGGCGGTAGTCGTTCACGTCATTGTCCCACAGTGACCGGAGGAAGTCGCGTCTCCGCTGGAGTTCCCGCAGCAGTTCGGACTGATTCCACCCGTTGTCGTCGCGGATATCGTCGAGCACTTCGCTGTCCTCCCGCGAGACGGAGTCGTCGTCGGGGTTCCAGACGAAGGCGTTCGAGTAGTCGAGTTCGCCGGTTCGTTGGTCGATCCCTTCGATCTCGGCGATAGTTTTGTTCCGGCGGACGCGTTCGTCCTCGAACCGGGTGAGCGTCTGGACACAGAGGATGTCGAGGCTCTGGACCATCGCCCGCGGGACGTTGATAGGCTCGTTTTCGAGGCGGTTTATCACCGTTCGGACGCTGTCGGCGTGCATCGTCGAGTACGTCGTGTGGCCGGTGTTCATCGCCTGGAACAGCGTGATCGCCTCCTCGCCCCGGACCTCGCCCACGACGATGTACTCGGGGCGATGTCGGAGCGCCGACCGGAGCAGGTCGTACATCGTGATGTCGCTCCCTTCGGTCATGCGGTCCCGCGTGACGCTGGAGAGCCAGTTGTCGTGATACAGCGCTAACTCGCGCGTGTCCTCGATGGTGAGTACCTTCGAGCGCGGCGGGATGAACATCGAAACCGCGTTCATCGAGGTGGTCTTTCCGGACGCCGTCCCGCCGGCGAAGATGAGGCTCTTGTTGTTCTCGATCGCGAGCCACAGGTACGCCATCTGGTCCACGGTGAACGTGCCGTACTCTAACAGGTCGACGGGGGTGAACGGCTCGTCAGCGTATTTCCGGATCGTGAAGGCGGAGCCCCGCGGCGTCACCTCCTCGCCCAGCGCGAGTTCGGCGCGGCTCCCGTCGGGGAGTATCGTCTCGACCATCGGGTCGCCGATAGAGATGTGTCGCCCGGAGTGCTGGGCCAGTCGGATGACGAAGTTGTCCAGCGCTTCCTGGCTGAACGAAACGTTCGTCTCGATGTCCGTGTAATCGTCGTGGTACACGAAGATCGGCAGGTCGTACCCGTCACAGGAGATGTCCTCTATGTGAGGGTCACGCATGATCGGGTCTATCTTGTTGAAGCCGCGGAACGCCCGGTAGAGATAGTAAAACAGCTTGTAGAACGTCCGCATGTCGACCTCGGCACCGTACCGTTCCAGATGTTCTCTGAGTTCCTCTTTGAGTACGGATTCGACGTCACCGTCGTCGACCTCCTTCCGGTAGACGAGCGGGTCACGGATGTCGTCGAACAGCGCTTCGAGCAGGGCGTACTCCTGGTCTTCGAGTTCAGGTTCGACCACGTGATACTGGTGGTCGTTCTCCTTCGGGTCCCGTTGTATCGATACGAACGCAAAGGGGGCGTTCACCCAGTACCGATCGACTTCTTCGCAGCCGTCGACACCGTCGAACGTGACGAGTCGTTCGTGGCGCGACGGATCGTAGTTCTCCAGAGATATCGTCGATCCCCGAAGCATTTCCACCGTCCGACGGATCTGTCGTCTGACGGCCTCGACCCGCGTTTGACTGCCGGGGTCCGACTGGTCGGGCGCGTCGTTTCGGTCGGCCTGCGTCGGTTCCCCGCGCGGCGACGTATCGCCCGACTGGTTGTCTGGGTTTCCTACCATTGGTATCTCCGGTCCCGAGCGGGACCGGTACGTTTCACTTACCGGATATCAGTCGACCGGACTTAAATCAGGCGGCCGATTCGGTTATCGGTCGACTGTCAGCAAGACGCCGGCGAAAACGACGTAAATCATCGGTCCGAGCGGGAGAAACAACTGGTCGAGATTAAGCAACGTTCCGGGGAAGTTCCGGTAAAGCAGAACTGTCGCTGCGACGTACGAGACGGCGACGACGCCAAGTAACAGACCCATCAGTCTGACGGCGTCGACCGGGGCGGTGTCGAGAACGTCCGCCTCGACGTACATCAGAACGCTGAGTGCCACGGCGAGGAACAGGACGACGACGCCGAACGTCCAGGTGAGATACGCCAGCACCTGCCCCCCGTTGGACGTGGCCAGCGCGTCGCTGACCGTCTCGATAGTGAGCGAAACGTCCGTCGTCCCGTAGCGCGATTCCAGTTCGGCGCTCGAAAACGTCTGTGTCAGGCCGAGCGAGACGCTTCGTTCGAGCGCGTCGATGGGCGTGACGAGTCGGGTCCCGTCCAGTTCCTCCGCCAATCCGGCGAGGTTTTCGTACATCAGGAAAGGGAACCTGATGACGACATACCGGGAGCCTGCGGGCGTCCCGTACGTCAGCGACCAGGGGAGTAGCGCCGATAGCCAGGCGAAAAGCACGGCGGCCTCCTCGGCGTACTCGGAGCGAACCAGGTCCATGGTTGGTGGGGAAAGCGGTAGGTCTAAAAGCTATCGAAGACTGACGCTCTCCTCCCGACTCGGGCCGTTCCCGCCCCGGGCGTTACGTTCATACTCGGTGAGAACGTAGCGTATCATAGGGAATGAGGCGCGACTATTTCACGCTTGACGTGAGCAACGTAGACTGGGTGGACGAGGACGGCGAGCCCGCGAAACCGACCGTCGAGATCGACTTCGAGGGGCCTGCATCGACGCTCAAAGAGCGCCTCACAGGCCCGGAAGGCGACTTCCTCGAAACGGAGGGCACTGACGTCGCGTACCGGCTTCAATCAGCGCTCGATGACCCGGACGCCACGGGCGTCGTCAGCGTCACTAACCGGGTCACGGGAGATTTCATCATCGAACTCAACGAGGAGGCAGACAACGTACTCGCCTTCATTCGGGCCGCCAGACGGTACGGCGAGGAGGCGTCAGACTCGGACGGCCGCTACGAGGTCCGCATCTACGTCGACGGCGAGGAACTCGTCGTCTACGACAAGCGGACGTTTCTCGTGTACAACAGTGAAGGAAACCTGCTCCGACAGCACAGTCTCATTCCGAGCGGCGTCGAACTGTAACGGCGTTACGGTTCCGACTTAAAAGTCGATCCAGCGGTCGTCGGCGTCCGGGAGGCCGAGAACGCGGAACGCCCGTGAATCGTCCCCCTCGTTTCTCGTCTCGATCGCTCCGTCGAACAACTGTTTGACCGTGTTGACCGTCTGGTCGTCGTGGACATCGCTGTCTAACGTACACAGTCCCAGCCCGTCAGCCGAACTTATCCGACCAGTGAGGATGTGCAGGAAGCGAAACACCGTCTTCACGTCGGCGTACATCAGCAACTGCGACAGCGACGACAGTCCCGTCCGAACTCTGTGGCCCCGGTCGCCGAACGTTTCTATCAGTTCCGAACTCGCCATCCCGATGCCGGTGAGGTCCGCGGGCGAGGAGACGGAGCGGATATGCTCGTCGTCGGCGTGGTTCCCCGACCGTTCCCGCCCCGCGCAGTCGACAATTCCGAGATCAGTTACAGAGTCGACTCCGAGCCCGGCGGCGAAATCGGCGTGAATCTGGTCCGGGCTCTTCTGGGTCGTGATGAAGACGGCACGCTCGTCGTATCGATAGCTGTCGGCGAGGAGTTCGACGAGCAGGTCGTACTTCCCCGTCATCGGCGGACCCGTGATCAGCAGGTTCGTGCCGGATGGGATCGAATCGACCGGAAAGTCGGTGTCGATAGAATACATGTGTTACGTCAACTTGATCCGTTGTCTGTGTTTACTCCTGTTCACACCTCCTTCGGTTAAACTCTCCCGAAATCCGATTCAGTTGTAACGCACCGCCCGAATTCGCCGGATAACGTCGACGAATTCGCTCCAGCAGCTACAACCAACGGTACTACTGCTGGTCGTAACGCACCGCGCGAATTCGCCGGATAACGACGGCGAATTCGCTCCGGCAGCTACAACCAGCAGTATAAGTGCTCGGAGGGTAAACGCCACCGTATGACCCTCTTCGGAACCGCAGGTATCCGCGGTCCCGTCCGCGACGACGTGACGCCCGAACTCGCACTCGCAGTCGGGCGGGCGGCCGGGCAGGACGGCGAGACGTTCGTGGTCGGACGCGACGGCCGCGTCACGGGTCCGGCGCTCGCTGCCGCGATGGAGGCGGGACTTGAGAGCGCCGGTGCGGACGTCAGGCGAGTCGGCCAGGTCCCGACGCCGACGCTCGCGTTCGCGTCCCGAGGTCGACGCGGAGCGATGATCACCGCGAGCCACAACCCTCCGCAAGACAACGGGATCAAACTGTTCGACGACGGCGTCGAGTACGACCGCGAGGCGGAGAAGGCAGTCGAACGCCGCGTCGACGACGGGATCTCTCCTGCGCCGTGGGGCGAGTGGGGAGACGGCGAGGAACTCGACGTGACCGAGGCCTACTGCGACGCCGTCGCGACGTACGCCCGCGAAACCGGAACTGGGGCTGAGCGGCCGCTCTCGGGGCTGTCGGTCGCCGTAGACTGCGGCAACGGGATGGCGAGTCTCGCCACACCGCAGGTTCTCCGGCGACTCGGAGCCGACGTCGTGGCGCTGAACGCAAACGTCGACGGCCACTTCCCGGGCCGCGAGAGCAAGCCCACGCCGGAAACGCTCACCGACCTCCGCGAGTTCGTCCAGGGCGACGCCGACCTGGGTATCGGCCACGACGGCGACGCGGACCGTATCGTGATCGTCGGCCCGGACGGCGACGTGATCCACGAAGACACGATCCTGGCGGTTCTGGCGAGTCACTACACCGCTGCGAGCGACGCCGGCGACCCCGTCGTCGTGACGACGCCGAACGCCTCGGCCCGCATCGACGAGCGGGTCCGGGCCGAGGGCGGGCGCGTGGAACGAGTCCGCCTCGGGTCGCTGCACGAGGGTATCGCCCGGGAACGAGCGGCCGGCGACGCCGACACGGAGATCGTCTTCGCCGCCGAACCGTGGAAACACATCCACACGAACTTCGGCGGATGGATAGACGGCGTGGCGAGCGCCGCAGTCGTCTCGGGGCTGGTCGCCGAAGCGGGCGGCACTGAACCGCTCCGTGAACCGGTCACCGAACGACCGTACCGGAAAGTCAGCGTCGAGTGCCCGGACGAGCGAAAGAGCGACGCCATGGAGTATCTCTCTGTCAGCCTACCCGAGCAGTACCCCGACGCAGATGTCGACACGGACTACGGCGTCCGTGTCGAACTCCCTGACAGCTCCTGGGTGCTCGTCCGACCCAGCGGCACGGAACCGTACATTCGCGTCTACGCGGAGAGCGACGAGGTCGACGCGCTCGTGGAGACAGCGGTCGAAGCGGTCGAGAACGCCGTCGGTCAGTGAGCGCGGTAACCCGCCTGACGACAGCAGGAAAGCAGCGCGGACGCCGGTGCTTACTTTTCCCCCGGGTTCGAACCTCGGTGCATGGACGAACTTGTCGAAGCCGCACGCGAGGCTATGGCGGAGGCGTACGCACCGTACTCGGAGTACCGCGTCGGCGCGGCGATCCGGACGAGCGACGGAACGGTGTACACCGGTTGTAACATCGAGAACGCGAACTACAGCAACAGCCTCCACGCCGAGGAAGTGGCTATCGGGTCAGCGGTCAGGGACGGCCACAGCGAGTTCGACCGCCTCGCTGTCACATCCGACAGCCGGGACGGCGTTACCCCCTGCGGGATGTGCCGGCAGACGCTCGCCGAGTTCTGCGACGACCTGACCGTCGTCTGTGACGAGGGCGACGGTGCGACGGAGTACGCGCTCGGTGAGTTGCTGCCGAACACGATCACGGGCGACATGCTGGACTGAGGCCAGTCCCCGGCTGACTGACCGCTCATTCCGGCATGACCGTCTCGACTGTCGGCGGCGTCTGCAGGTCTTCGACGGCCTTCGGGTCGGCGTCGATTCCGTACGTCGTCACCCGCTCAGCGCCGCTTTCCAGGCGACCGGTCCAGGCGATCCGCTCGTCGTCGACCGTTTCCCAGCCGTCGGTGCCGAGGTCCGCGAGCGGTACGCTCGCCGGGACCTCGTCCTCGATGCGAACGGTCACGGGTTCGTCGTGGAGCGAATCCACGGATAGCGCCACCGCCGGAACCGGAAACGCGTCCGTGACGACTGTTTTCTCGACGCGTACGCCCGCGACGACGACTGAGATCGACACCGCGGGATCCGCTGCGTACGTCAGATCTGTTCGGGAGTTATTCGTGGCACCCATACGAGCGTCGACATCGCTTTTCCCCATTGTTATAGTGTGTCTACGCGTCCGAATCCGGACCCCGTTTATCGGCGACTCAGGCGATATCGCGGCTGTTATCGACAGTTATGCGTGGACTGAAGTCCAGTTTGAGCGCGTCGCAGGGCGCGTCGCCGCGCCGGCACTTCGGAACCGTCAATCTGGTTCGAAGTCGGTCCCGGTGCAGGTCGACCGAGAGGTCGAAGATGACGTCCGCCATGTACTCGGTTACGTCGCGTCTGTCGGGAACGGTGCGGCCGTCAACGCAGTGGAAGACGGCGACGCTTCCCTTCTCGCGGAGCCGCGACCGGAGTTCCGACAGCCCCGCGCGGTAGTCGGCGTTTCGTTCCAGCGGTGCCGCGGGGTCGACGACGACGAACGTCCCCTCGGCGAGCGCGCTGACCATCTCCAGCAGGTCGTCGAGCGGGTCGGTCCCGCCTACCTCGTGAACCCGGACTCGTCCCGGGTCTGCAGCGTCATGGAGTGCCGTTTCGACGGCGTCGGTCGTCCGCTCGGTCGTGACGTACAGCGTCCGCTGCTGCGTCGCGAGTTCGTACAGCAACCGCTCGGACTGACTCGCCGGCGGCGCTGCCAGCGCGACGAGACTGCCCCCCTGGATCCCCCCGTCGAGTTCCCGGTCCAGCCGTTCGATACCGGTCGTGAATCGAAGTCCCATCTCGGACAAAGTGTCGGTATCACTGGATATTGTTACGCGGTCGCTACCGGACGATCTATGGCTTCGCGACGACGTTTTTCTTCCAACAGCTCCGCGGGCTACCGGCACCGTCGACGGTGTAGCGCCAAGGTGAAACGACCGGCGAACGAAGTCGACCTATGGACCCCGAACTCCTCGGCTGGCCGCTGGACGGGCCGACGCTCCGCCTCGACCACGAGCGGTTCAGCTACGCCGGGAAGTTCGTCATGTCGAACACGGGGAAAGCGGTGATCCGGGAGGGAGACGACATCGTCGCCGCCGCGGCGTTCAACGAGGACCGAACGGACGACGGCGCGCTCTGGATCCGCTACATCACCGCGAGAAACGACCGCCGCGGCGAGGGACTCGGCCCGCATCTGGCCGAATTCGTCGCGGAGCGAGCGAGCGAGCGAGGCTACGAGCGCGTCCGAATCGCGGTCAACAACCCGTTCGCCTTCGAGGCGCTGTACAAAGCCGGATTCGGCTACACGGGCGAGACGACGGGCATCGCGGAGTTGGTGCTCGAACGACCGGGGGATCGGAGCGGTGAGCGCTACCGTGCGGGTTTGACCGAGTTCCGCGGCCGGGAGAACCTGAGCGACGCGGAGCGGGCGTTTCTGGCGGACGCTGAAGCACCCCCGGAAACGCTGTGAGCGATCGACTGTATCGAGCGCCGATGCGAACGTAACTGTTCGTGAACTCTCGGCGCACTGCCGTCCGTACCCACTGCTCACCGCGGCCACCCTCCCGTGTTAGTTGCCCCGTTCAACCTCGTCGGACCGTCTACGCGGTCCGCTCAGAGACGCGTCAGGTTGATCGCTCGCGGCCCCTTTTCGGCCTGCTCGATTTCGAACTCGACCTCCTGTCCCTCCTCCAGGTCCGGGCCGCCGACGTCCTCCATGTGAAAGAAAATATCGTCGTCCGCCTCGTCCGTCTCGATGAACCCGTACCCCTTCCGGTCGTGGAAGAAGGCCACCGTTCCTTGTGGCATGTGAACTTCACTCACGGCTTCTCGCCACAAGCGTATATACCCATCGCCGCCGGGAGCGATCCGGTCCGAATTGCCACGTTTCAAAGCGGTCCGTCCCCTACACCTCTCCAATGGGAAACTCCGATCTACGCGACCTCGCCGCTATCGAGGAGGTGCCGTTCGACGATCTGGCCGGGGACGTCGTCGGCGTCGACGCGCACAACTGGCTGTACAGGTATCTGACGACCACGGTGCGGTGGACGAACGACCAGGCGTACACCACCGCCGAGGGAACCGAAGTGGCGAACCTCATCGGCGTCGTACAGGGCCTGCCGAAGTTCTTCGAGCACGACGTAACGCCGGTGTTCGTCTTCGACGGCGGGCCGTCCGAACTCAAGCAGGCCGAGATAGAGAAGCGCCGCGAGGCCAGGTCGGACCGGGAGGAGCAACTGGAAGAGGCGAAAGAACAGGGTGACGCGGTCGAGACGGCCCGCCTCGACTCGCAGACGCAGCGTCTCACCGACACCATCCACCGGACGACGCGCGAGTTGCTTCGCCGTCTCGACGTACCGGTCGTCGAGGCCCCCGCCGAGGGCGAGGCGCAGGCCGCCCACATGGCTCGACAGGGCGCGATAGACGCGGTGGGAACCGAGGATTACGACGCGTTGCTGTTCGGTGCCCCCGTAACGCTCCGGCAGCTAACGAGCAAAGGCGACCCCGAGCGAATGGACTTTCAGGCGACGCTCGACCGCCACGACCTCACCTGGGAGCAACTCGTCGACGTGGGGATCCTCTGCGGGACTGACTTCAACGACGGCGTCACGGGCATCGGCCCGAAAACCGCCGTCACCGCTATCAAGGAACACGGCGACCTCTGGGGCGTACTGGAGGCCAGGGACGCCTACGTGGAAAACGCCGACGCGGTGCGGACGCTGTTTCTGGACCCGACCGTTACCGACGAGTACGAGTTCGACACCGCTCTGGACCCGGACCTGACGGCCGCTCGCGAGTACGTCACCGAAGAGTGGGGCGTCGCCGCCGCCGAGGTCGAGCGCGGGTTCGAGCGGATAGAGGAGTCGGTCACGCAGGCGGGTCTGGACCGCTGGACCTGAGTGGGACTGTTGTAGCTGTTCACCGGGTCTCGTCGACCCCGAACCGGCGAACTACCGAACTGAATTACAGGCGGTCCCCACGAGAGCGACCCACGGAACGGGGCGTCCAAAACGGCTGGTCGGCCGTACCGTTTCGGTGGCTTTTACCGCTCACCGGTCCCTCACTCAGGTATGTCCGATGATTACCGCACTGAGCAGGACAGCCTCGGGGAAATGCGCGTACCCGCGGACGCCTACTGGGGCGCACAGACCCAGCGCGCGGTCGAGAACTTCCCGATCAGCGGCCTGACGTTCGGACGGCGGTTCGTCCGTGCGCTCGGGGTCGTGAAGAAAGCCGCCGCCCAGGCCAACCTCGACCTCGACCTGATCCCGGCGGACAAAGGCGAGGCCATCGTCGAAGCCGCAGACGAGGTCATCGCCGGGAAGCACGACGACCAGTTCCCCGTCGACGTGTTCCAGACCGGGTCGGGCACCTCGACGAACATGAACGCCAACGAGGTCATCGCCAACCGGGCGACCGAGATCTACGGCGGTGAAGTCGGGACCCGCGATATCCACCCTAACGACCACGTCAACTTCGGCCAGTCCAGCAACGACGTGATCCCGACGGCGATGCACGTCGCCGCGCTGGAAGCCGTCGAAAAGGACCTGATCCCGGCGCTCGATACGCTCCGCGAGGCGCTCGAAGCGAAAGAAGAAGAGTTCGACGACGTCGTCAAGACCGGTCGGACCCACTTGCAGGACGCGACGCCCGTCCGCCTCGGCCAGGAGTTCGGCGGCTACCGAACGCAGGTCGCGAAGGGCCTCGCCCGAGTGGACAAGACCCGCGAGCATCTGGCGGAACTCGCACTCGGCGGCACCGCCGTCGGCACGGGGCTGAACACCCACGAGGACTTCCCCGGCGTCGCCGCGGAGTACATCACGAAAGAGACCGGCGTCCAGTTCCGCGAGGCGGACAACCACTTCGAAGCCCAGGCCGCCCACGACGCGATGAGCGAGGCCCACGGTGCGCTTCGGACGGTTGCCGGGTCGCTCAACAAGATCGCTAACGACCTCCGCCTGCTCGCCTCCGGCCCGCGAAACGGCCTCGGCGAGATAGAACAGCCGGAGAACCAGCCCGGTTCCTCGATCATGCCCGGCAAGATCAACCCCGTCGTCGCCGAGGCGGTCAACCAGGTCCACAAGCAGGTCGTCGGCAACGACGCCGCCGTCTCCGCCGGCGCTGCCGAGGGCCAGATCGACCTGAACCTCTACAAGCCCGTTCTCGCCTACAACTTCCTCCAGTCCGCCGAGATGCTCGCGAACGCGAGCGAGACGTTCGCGGAGAAGTTCGTCCGGGAACTCGAAGCGAACCAGCAACACTGCGAGACCCAGGTCGAACAGAGCATGGCGCTCGCGACCGCGCTGAACCCCCAGATCGGCTACGACAAAGCCAGCGACGCGGCCAAGACGGCGCTGAAAGAGGGCAAGACCGTCCGCGAAGTCGCGATCGAGAAAGGCTATCTCAGCGAGGCGGAAGCGGACGACGTGTTAGATCCCGAGAAAATGACGCATCGCGGTATCTTGGGCGACGACGAGTAGGTCCTGGTGGCCCCACCGCGGATCCTTTCAGATCGGGACGTACACGACCCGTGCTAGCCGTTCACGAAGCGTAAACGAACAGGTGTAGTTTTGAGTGATGACGTAGTGATTTCAGGTATGCATACCTGTCGGAACTGTAATCAGAGCTTCACAACGGAACTCGCCCTCGACCTACACCGCGACACCTGCGCCGACGCCGACCTGTTCTGTCAGGTTTGCGGCGAGCGCTTCCGGGAGGGCGCGGCCACGCGGGACGGCTGGCACTATCGATGCCCGAACGATGACTGCGACGGCGAGGGCCGAGACGATGACCTGTTCGCCGTCGAGGACGCGAAAGTACTGACCCAGTAAACGCCGTCAGAGGGACTGTCGTATCTCCGCCTCGGGATGTCGCCGACCACGCGTCGGCGAACTACAGAAACGACTCACGGCAGTCCCTATCAGAGGTAGCCCGCGTCCCAGTCGTCGGCGCGGTGGACGTTGCCGCACTCGGAGCACTCTAGCCGCCCCAGGTCGTCGCCGGCCGCGACGACCGTCTCGGAGTGCGAACACCAGAACGCGTAGGGGTTCTCTTCTTCCCTGTCCGAAAACAGCGGGTAGAACGGCCCCTTCTCGCCGCCCATCTCCTCGTCTCTGGCGACGTACAGCGTCTCGCCCTCGTCCTCGACCGTTTCCGGAACCGACCCCGGGTCAGTCCGCTCCGTCTCCGCGTCCGCCTCCGGAACGAACACGTTGACCGCGTGTTCCTCGCCGTTTATCTCGACTTGGTCCGTTCCCGCCTCCCCGTAGCCGAACTTCTCGAAGAACTGTGCGCCCTCCATGTTGTCGGAGAGGACGTTCGCCTGGACGCGCTCAGCGCCGCGCTCCTGGAGCGTTTCCTCCATCCGTTCGAAGAGCGAGGTGCCGGCACCTCGCCCCCTGCCCTCCGGCGCGACGTGATGCCAGTGGACCTCACCGTACTCGTCGCCGACCTCCCCTTCAGCGAACCCGATCGGTTCGTCGTCGTCCTCCGCGACGATGAGGACGCTGTCGTCGTCGCTCGCTAACTCGTCGAGGCGCTCGTCGGCGTGGTACTCCTCGACGAGCGCCTCGATAGTCTCCGGGCTCAGACCGTACGACGCCCGCAGCGACCTCCCTGCGATGTCTCTAATGGCTTCCCCGTCGACGGAGTCGGGTTCGCGTACGTTCATACACCGTTGTTATTCCGTCCGGGCGAATAAACGCCCGTGTCAGCGTTCGTACACGCTGAGTACTGCACGTCATCGCACGCTCCCGCCGCGTGTCGGCTCCGGATCGACCGCGTATGTCCCGGTCGGAAGGGACGGTTTCTTGACCCGTCGGATGCCATACCTCCGCATGGAGAAGCTTCATCCCCGCGTGCGGTTCGTCTGGGGCATCGGTGCGGCCGTCACGGCGGCAGTGGTCGCACTCGTCGTCGCGGTCGGAACTGTCCTCGGCGAGCGTGTCGCCGTCGTCGATGGGGTATCCGCCGGTATCGAACTCCCGCTCGGAATCAGCGTCGTCGTGTTCGTTCTCGGACTCGTCCACGCACTCGCCCGCTTCCGGATCTGGCAGTTCGAGATCCAAGAGGACGCGCTGTATCTCGAACGCGGGGTCATCACACGGATCGACACCGTAGTCCCGTTCGTCCGCGTCCAGCACGTCGACACACAGCGGGGACCGGTCGAACGCGCGACGGGACTCGCGAGCGTCGTCGTCTACACCGCCGGGTCCCGCGGCGCGGACGTGACAATTCCGGGACTGACGCCGGACCGCGCGCAGCGACTACAGTCCGAACTGCGCGAACTCGCCAGAGAGAGCGAACAGCAAGACGCAGTATGAAACTCCATCCAATCTCGCTGCCGTACCGCGCGCTCTCTCGCGGCATCACCGGCGCGTCCATGCTGTTTTTCGCCGGCGTTATGGCGTCTGGGACGCTCGATCTGGTGAGTGCGGCCCTGACCATCCCCCTGCTCGTCCTCGGTGCCTTGCTCGGCGGAGCTTACGAACTGGCGTACTACCGACGCTTCGAGTACGAACTGACGGGGGACACGTTCGACATCCGGTCCGGCGTGTTCGGCCGCCGCGAACGCGAGATCCCGCTCCACCGGATCCAGAACGTCGACATTAGCCAGAACCTCGTCCAGCGCGCGTTCGACATCGCGACGCTGACCATCGAAACCGCGGGCGGGGGCGAAACCGAGGCGTCGCTGCAGTACGTCGGCTACGACGAGGCGAAACGACTGCAGGACGAACTTCGCCGGAGAGCGGACCGCGTGGAGGCCGACCGCGCCGCCGACACCACGGTAGGCGAGACGAGCGCCGAAACCGCCGTGGATGGAACCGCTGCCGCCGAAGACGGGACCTCACACCCGATACCGACCGCCGGCTCGACGGACCGAAGACGCTCTACCGATGCGACGGAGGAACTGCTGTTTTCGATCCGACCCTACGAGCTCGTTTTGCTCAGCATCGCGTCCGTCAACCCCGGGGCGCTCGTTCTCTCGGTCCTCTTTTTCCCGTACGTCGAACTCATCGACGTGTCGACGCTTCTGGCCTTCGCCATTCCGGGCGGGGCTCGGCCTGACATCACTCTCGTCCTTCCGAAACTCGGTGCGCTCGTTCTCGGAGCCTGGATCATCAGCGCCGGCATGACGCTCGCGCGCTACTACGGCTTCAAGCTCACGCGCGTCGGCGACGAACTCCAGTACGAGCGCGGCCTGATCCAGCGGTACAGCGGTTCGATCCCGCTGGAAAAGGTCCAAACGATCACGGTCACGGACAACCCGGTCACGCGCACCGCGGGCTACGCGACCCTCGTCGTCGAGACGGCGGGGTACACCGCCGGCCAGTCCGCCGGAACGGAGTCGGCGATACCGCTCGCCGCTCGCGAGCGCGTCTACGAACTGGCACAGTCCGTGGAAACGTTCGAGGACCCGTCGTTCACCCGGTCGCCGAAGCGCGCCCGGGAACGGTACGCGGTTCGGTACTCGCTCGTCGTCGGCGCGCTGACCGCGACGCTGTACGCGGCGGACCTGACGCTCGGCGGGCCGGACCAATGGTACGCGGCGCTCGCCTTGCTCGCAGTCGTCCCGGTCGCCGCACACCTGACCTGGCGGCACCGGGGCTACCAGACCCAGGACGGTCACGTCCTCACCCGGTCGGGGTTCTGGACCCGAACGACGAAGGTCGTGCCGTACTACCGACTTCAGACTGTAGTCCGGCAGCGGACCGTCTTCCAGCGTCGCCGGGACCTGGCGAATCTCACTGCCGACACCGCGGGGGCGTTTAGCATCCGCCAGCGCGACGCGACGGCGATCGATATCGACGCCGACGACGCCGCCCGGATCCGCGGTGTACTCCGGGACCGTCTGCAGGAGAGCTTGCGGAAGCGGCGTCTGCGGGACCGTACGGAGCCCAATAGCCGGACCGATGAACGGGTGGCCGAACGCGGGACCGACACCGACGCCGCCGACGGCATCGGGACGGCGAACGACGACGGAACGCCGGGTCGGGACGACGACACCGATGAGAAAACAGTGAACCGCGATGCCGACACAGACGACGGACCGTCGGAGCGCGACGACGAGTCGCGGCCGAACTGAACGGTTTTTTACCCCTCGCACCCGGAGTCATCAGCAATGACCGAGTACGACTACGAGGAACTGGGGCTCGTGGCTGGGCTGGAAATCCACCAGCAACTCGATACGGAGGCGAAGCTGTTCTGCGAGTGTCCGACGGAACTACGCGAACCGGACCAGTCGGTGCGGTCGTTCACCCGCTATCTCCATCCGACGAAGAGCGAACTGGGCGAGATAGACGAGGCCGCACTGGAGGAGAGCCAGGTCGAACGGGAGTTCGAGTATCTGGCCTACGACACTACCTGTCTCGTCGAAGAGGACGACGAACCGCCCCACCGCCTCGACGCCGAGGCGACGGAAGTCGCGCTCGAGATAGCGCAACTGCTCGACATGAACGTGGTCGACCAGGCCCACGTCATGCGGAAGATCGTCGTTGACGGGTCGAACACGTCCGGATTCCAGCGGACGACCAAGGTCGCGAGCGAGGGCGAGATCGAAACCGACGCCGGGACCGTCGGGATCGAGGATCTCATGCTCGAAGAGGAGAGCGCCCAGCGCGTCGAGGAGACCGACGACGGCGTCCGCTACTCGCTAGACAGGCTGGGAATTCCGCTCGTCGAGATAGGCACCAAGCCCGACATCCGCTCGCCGGAGCAGGCCCGCGCCGCGGCCGAACGGATCGGGATGCTCCTGCGCTCGACCGGCGCGGTCAAGCGCGGCCTCGGCACCATCCGCCAGGACGTGAACGTCTCCATCGCCGAGGGGGCCCGCGTCGAGATGAAAGGCGTCCAGAGCCTCGACGACATCGACGACCTCGTCCGCAACGAGGTCCGGAGACAGGTCGAACTGCTCGACATCGCCGAGGAACTGCAAGCGCGCGACGCGAGCGTCGGCGACGTGCAGGACGTGACCAGCGTGTTCGAGGATAGCGAGGCGCAGAGCGCCTCGGACCATGCGAGCGGGCAAAGCCCGCGAGCAGACACGGACAGCGACGTCATTCAGGGCGCACTCAGTTCGGGCGGCGCGGTCACAGCCGTCCCGCTGTACGGCTTCGACGGCCTCGTCGGCCGCGAGATCCAACCCGACCGCCGCCTCGGAACCGAACTGTCGGACCACGCCAAGCGCCACGGCGCTGGCGGCATCTTCCACACCGACGAACTCCCCGCCTACGGCGTCACCGAGGACGAGGTGTCCGCGCTCCGAGACGCGGTGGATGCCGGGCCCGAAGACGCCGTCGCCATCGTCGCCGACGACGAGGAGACGGCCGCCGCCGCCATCGAGGCCGCCGCGGAGCGCGCGGCGGTCGCCATAGAGGACGTCCCGGAGGAGACACGCGGCGCGAACGACGACGGCACCTCCCGTTACCTTCGTCCGCTGCCCGGCGCGGCCCGGATGTACCCCGAAACGGACGTGCCGCCCGTCGAACCGGACGTCACCGAGGTCGAGACGCCCGAACTGCTCACCGAGAAGGTAGAGCGCTATCAGGACGAACACGGCCTCGACGAGGGTCTCGCGGAACAGGTCGCGTTCGGCCGCCGGATGCCCCTGTTCGAGGATCTGGTCGGTGACGGCGTCGCTGTGAGTGATTCGAGCGGGGGATCGTCGGACGGCGTCGACCCGACGCTGGCCGCCGGGACGCTGGAATCCACGTTGACTGCCCTCGACCGGGACGGCATGCCGGTCGAGAACCTCACGGAGACGCACCTGCGCGACGCGATTACGCTCGTCGACGGCGGCGACGTTCCGAACGAGGGGTTAGAGGACCTGCTGACCGCACTCGCGGAAACCCCGGAGCTAACCGCCGAGGAAGCCGTCGAAGAGGAAGGTCTGGGCGGCGTCGACGAGAGCGAGGTCCGGGAGGCCGTCGCCGAGGTCGTCGAACGCAACGCCGACCAGGTCGAAGCGGAGGGTATGGGCGCGTTCTCCGGACTGATGGGCGAGGCAATGGGCGCGCTCCGCGGCAAGGCGGACGGCGACCTCGTGAGCGAGGTCCTTAGAGAAGAGATACAGCAGCGGGCGTGATCTAGCCGCTTACGTCGTCTTCTTCGTACGTCGCCTCGATAGACACTTCGCTGCCGTCCTGTTGGAGGTCGAACTCGCTCGCTTCGGCTCCGAGTCCGGACTCTAACTTGTCCGTATCGACGTCGTCCTCGCTGTCGTACACCACGCCGGCCCGGGCAGTCGCCTCGCTCGCGTCCGAGTCGATCGCTAGCGACTGCGAGAGACCGACCGCGTTGGTGAACGGCCTCACGTTGACGCCGAGGTCGTCCGACCCGCTCTCCGACTCGAACGTCTCCGACTCGGGCAACACGCCGTAGAGTAGATCGCCGTCGGTGACGGCCTTCGTTACTTTGTCGAACGTGTCGTTGTCCTCGTGCTCTCGGGTTACTTCGCCGCGCTCGGCGTCGATGATGGCCGTTGCGACGCTTCCGGGGTCCTCCAGGTCGTTTCCGGAGACGGCGACGATAGTGTCGCTCCGAATCCCAACGGCGTAGGGGTTATCGGGGTGTTCGTACAGGGAGAAGTCCCCAACCTCGCTCGGGTCGTCGTAGCCCATCTGGTCGAAGTTCGATTCGAGTTTCTCCGTGTCGAACGACCCTTCGAAGACGCTGTACCCGCCGACGAGTATCCAGCGGTCTATCGGGTTAGAACTCTTGTCTATCCCCTCCATGACCGAGGTGAGGCCCATCTGACTGTAACTGAGCGAGAGGAACGCGGCGGCGAGGTAGATCCCGAGCGGGTTCGCGACGAGCGGGTCCGTCGGCTGGCTGGAGTCCGAATCCGATTGGTCCTCCGAATCGTCTTCCAGTTCGGCAAGCGCCGACATGTCGAACACGCCGTAGAGATATCCTCCGCTTTCGCCTTCGAGTTTGGACGCGGTCGGGAACCAGTCCCGGTAGTCGGGCGCACCGCCCGACGAACTGTCGTCGTCGCTTCCACCGTCTAGGACTCCGCTACAACCACTGAGAAGGGCAGCGCTGCTCGCGCCGACCGTCTTGAGAACCGTTCGTCTGTTCGTGTTAACCATACGATATACGAACGCCCTGGAAATATATAATTATACTGAATTGCCATGAATGCCGACCGCGCCATCACTCCTCGTTCAGGCTCGATGTCGCGCGACGGAAAATACCTGTCAGGCGCGACGCCTCGCGCTCGGTGGGGTGGGCGCGGCCGACGAGGCGACGGAGCATCCGCTCGGTTTTCGACCGTTTGACCTCGGGATGGCCCACAGCGACGAGGAACGCCGAGAACTCGTCGTGCAGGCGCTCGATAGCCGGTTGGGCGGCGCGCTCCCGTTCGCGGTCCGGTAGCTGCGTCTCCGCCATCGCTAGATCCCGTAGCTCGTACAGCGTCACCGTCGCCGCCTGTCCGAGGTTCAGCGAGGAGTAGTCGGCGCTGGCGGGGATCGATCCGATCTGGTCGACGCGTTCGAGTTCGTCGTTGGTGAACCCGTTGTCCTCGCGGCCGAACAGGATGGCGGTGTCCGTTTCGACGGTGATCAGGTCCTCGGCCAGTTCGTCGGGCGTCGAGAACGGAAACCGGGTGTGCTTTCGGCAGTCTTCGTTGGTAGTTGCGGTCATTCCGACGGTGTGGTAGTTCTCGACCACCTCGTCGAAGGTGACGGTGTCGGCGTTCGGTAGGATGTCTTCGCGCGCCTGACCGGCGAAGCCGTACGCCTCGCCGTCCCGGTCGAGTTCCGGCGGGTTCACCAGTTTCAGGTCCGAGAACCCGAAATTCTTCATCGCGCGAGCGATAGTTCCGACGTTGCCCGGCGTCTCCGCGTCCACGACCACGATCGAGGGCGCAGTCATCGTCGTCTCACGACGGGTAGTCCGCGGAGAGGTCGATGTCATCCAGAGCGTCCTCGTCGAGGTCAGTCTCTTCCGGTTCCATTGCGTCGCGGAGGGTGATGCGATAGCGGTCCTCGTCGTCGTTGGGGTTCGGCGGATCCGGCAGCGCCTCGGGGTCGGTGTCGACGTGGTCGACGCCGCCGAACGCCTCCGGCGCGCGATTGCCGTCGTCGAACCAGCCGTGGAACGCGTCCTGCAGTTCGTCCTCACCGCGGTAGTCGTCCCCGCCGGCCTCGCTGAACCAGTAGCGGAAATCGGCTTCGTGTTCGTCACAGAGCACGACTTCCGACTTCGGTTCGCCGTAGACTATCTCGGCCTCGCGACACCGTTCGATATCCTCCTCGCCGTGGACCAGGAAGCACGCGTCACACGGCTTGGTGACGAGCGTTCGCAGACGAAGGAGACGTTCGCGGTCCTCGTCGTGCATCTCGTCGAACGGCCGCCAGTTGCCGTCCTCGGTGAATATTTCCGACTCCTCGAAACGCCATCCGCGGAGTCCGACGCTGACCTTTGCCATACGTGATGCTATCCGTCCGCGGCGTAAAAAGCGATTGAAACAACTGAGCGGCCGGTCGTGGGACCGTGACGGTCGGGTCAGTAACGGCTCGTACGCGGACGTAGAACGGTTCCGCGGTTCGGTAGACCCAAAGGGTTTGGCGTCACTCCGATATTCTCTGCCTCGTATATTCCAGCTATCTATGAATCAGAAACCCGTGAAAGAAGGCGACAGTGGAATCGAAACGGTGGAAACGGATGTTCTCTTCTCAATCCTGTCGCGCGAACGCCGTCGGTACGCTCTTTACTGCCTCAAGCAGTACCGGAACCCGCTGACGCTCGCCGATCTGGCTGACGAAGTCGCTCGAATCGAACACGACGAGCAGAACCTCGCTCAGATCCCCGGATCAGCCGTCAAATCGATCTACATGGACCTGTATCACTCGCACGTCCCGAAGATGGACGACGCGGGCGTGGTCGAATACAGCCAGTCCGACGATACGGTGCGTCTCAAATACGAGTTCACCGACCTCGACCTAGAAGAGTTCGCGTAAATACGATGTTTCCCGTCTGAATTCGTCGTTTCCCGGGTGAATACGTCGTTTTCCGTATGACCACGGTGTTAACCCTACGGCCAACCGATGCGCGTTTCGGCTTCGCACGCCGGCCCTTGGAACCCTCTCTCGGTCTGGGACGGTCATCCCCCAACGACTCGGAGAGACCGGGACTCACGGTCACATCAGGGGAGCGGTTCGCTCGGAACGCACTCCTTTTGGTTCCGTGGTCCCGCAGTACAGCCATGCGAAACGTTGACGCCGCGGGGCTGGGGATCGGCGACGACTACCCGCCGCGGATCATGGGCGTGTTAAACGTCAGCGAGGAGTCGCCGTACGACCCGAGCGTCTACGACGACCCCGGTGAAGCGGCCGCGTACGTGGACGAGGACCTGATCGGCGAAGGTGCGGACATCGTCGACGTGGGCCTGGAATCGGCGAACAAGAGCTTCAGTGTACTCTCCGCAGAGGAGGAACTGGACCGTCTAGACACCGCCGTCAACGCCATCGAGAGTGTGAGCGGCGACGCAGTCTTCTCGATCGAAACCCGCTACGCCGAGGTAGCCGACGAAGCGCTCTCGCGCGGGTTCGATATGGTCAACGACATCTGCGGATTCGCCGACCCCGAGATGCCGAACGTGTGCCGGGAGTACGATGTGGCCGTCGCCAAGATGGCTAGCCCGCCGGATCTGGAACGACCCGGTGCCCTCGAAGACGTAGACTGGGCGGAGCGACGGTCCGCCGAATGGGAGCGTAACGCCAGCTACGCGGACTATATCTACGACGCGCTAAAGCAAAACGGTCTCACGGACAAGACCATCGTCGACCCCGCCTTCGGCGGGTGGAGCGAGGAGAAGACGCTAGAGGACGACCGCGAGACGTTCCGCCGCCTCCGCGAGTTCCGCGGACTCGACCGCCCGATGCTCGTCTCGATCAACCGGAAGAACTTCCTGCGGAGTATCAACGACCGTTCGACGGAGGAGGCGTTACCGGTGAGCCTCGCCGCAACGTCGATGGCCGTCGAGCGAGGCGCGCACATCGTCCGGACCCACGACGTGGCAGAGACACGCGACGCCGCGCTCGTCGGTGACACGTTCGCCCGCGAGCGCATCCGCGACGGCGACGGCATCCGCATCGAGGAACTGGACGTGACGACGACCGACGAGGCGCGGCGACACATCGAACGTCTCGGCGGAGACCCGGACGCGGCAACGGCGTGTACGATGCGGGTGTTCGAACTGACAGGACTGACACGCGATGCGCGGCGCGCCCTCGCGTCGGCCGCGGCCGACCGGAACGCCGTGTTCGAAACGGGCGGGGACGGGGTGCTTCTGGCCGGTAAGCCCGCAGATCTATCAGCTATCGCGGCCGTTACTGCGGAGCGCGCCCCCGAGTTCGGACCGACGGAACGACAACTGCGTGACATCCTTGGGTAAGAGAAAACTTATGCCGGATGGATGTGTAGCCCCGCTTGGTAGCCGGAAGGGCCCTCGGGTAGGGGTACTTGGAGGAGCCATTCCGGCTCACGAAATCACGCGTTCCTAAGGATGGTTAACGTCCAGCTACTGCTATGAATTTCGACGAATGGAACCCGGTTTACGAGGCGATCCTGGCCGATTTCGGTTTCGAGCGGTCGGCGGACGAGCGCGTCCGAGACCGCCTCGCCGAACTAGTGTCACCGTTCGATACGGGCCGACTCCCCGAGTTCGATGGGTCGACTGTCGCCGTCGCCGGTGCGGGGCCGTCGCTCTCTGCGGAAACCTCCGTCGCGCGGGAGGCTGACGTGGTCGTGGCGGCTTCCACGGCCGCGGACGTACTCCGAGCGCATAATGTAGCCGTCGATCTGATGGTGACGGACCTCGACAAAAACGTCGGAACGGCGGTCGACCTCTCCGAACGCGGCGTTCCCGTGGCCGTCCACGCCCACGGCGACAACGGCCCGGCGGTCCGGTCGTTCGTCCCCTCGTTCGACCCCGATTTCCTTCTCCCGACGACGCAGGCGAAACCGGCCGGTCCGGTACGGAACTTCGGGGGGTTCACCGACGGCGACCGGGGTGCTTTCCTCGCGGACCACTTCGGTGCGGCCGAACTCCGGTTTCCGGGGTGGGACTTCGACGACGACGCCGTCGATCCCGTAAAGTCGAAGAAACTCGACTGGGCGGAGCGACTGCTCCGTTGGTTAGAACGTCGGCGGGAGGAGCGATTCGACGTGCTCGACGGGCGGCGGGACGGGATCGACCCGGTCCCGGAGTGACGACCGATTCAGGTCCGCAGGACGACTTTTCCGGTGGAGTTCCGACCCTCGATGAACTCGTGGGCCTCGGCGGCGTTTTCGAGGGCGAACTCCTCACCGACGACCACTTCGAGTTCGCCGGCCTGTAACCCGCGCTGTAGGTCGGGAACGGCGCGGAGCACGCGGTCGGGGTCCTCGACCATGGCCCGGCCGAGATGGAAACCGGTCACGGTCTTATTGCCGAACAGGAGCGTTGCCGTGTCGACCTGTCCCGGTTCGCCGCTCGCAGCGCCGTAGGCGACGATCTGACCGAACTGCGGGACTGCGTCGACGCTCTTTCGGAACGTGTCACCGCCCACGCCGTCTAACACCAGGCCGACGCCCTCGCCGTCCGTTATCTCGTTGACCCGGTCGACGAAATCCTCTGACGTGTAGTCGATGGGGTGGTCACAGCCCAGCCGTTCCGCGAGTGACCGTTTTTCCTGCGTGCTGGCAGTGCCGAACACCTCGGCACCCGCGCGGTGTGCAAGCTGTACCGCCGCTGTGCCCACGCCGCCCGCGGCGGCGTGGATCAGGACGCGGTCCGCCTGCTCGTCCGAACCGTCGCCGGACGCTCCGCCGTCCGGGTCCAGACTGCCCCACTCGAACAGACAACTGTGCGCGGTGAGGAACTGGACCGGAAAGCCGGCGGCCTCCGCGAACGACATGCCCTCAGGAACGGGAAACAGCGACTGCGCATCGGTGGTGACGTATTCGGCGTACGCCTCGCCGTCAGTCATAGCGACCACGCGCTGTCCCTCGTCCAGGTCGACGCCCTCGCCGACGGCATCGACGGTGCCCGCCGCCTCCATTCCGGGGACGAACGGCGGTTCCGGGCCGCCGTGGTAGTGTCCGCGACGCTGCATGATGTCGGCGAAGTTGATCCCGGCCGCCTCGACCGCGACGCGCACCTCGCCCTCGTCGGGTTCCGGACGCTCCCGCTCGACGAGACTCAATACGTCACTAGACCCGAACTCCTGGACCTGAATAGCGTCCATGTTACTGCTAGGGCGGGATCGCCGATAAATGGCGGTAAACGGTGACAAACTGCGGAGGAGTTGCGCTCGACAGCCCGCGCGTCAGCCGACTACGGAAGGGACTCAGCTGTCGAGTGCAGCCGTGACACCGTCGAGGTGGTCGATGCCGACGACCGCGAGAACGTCTCCCGCCGTCCGGAGGTCAGCGAGTTTAGCGGCCATGCACTCTTCGCGTGTCGCGTCCCGGAGATGCATCGGCTCCGGGGTTTCGAAGGCTCGGAGGAGCGAGAGGCTCTGATTCGCCTGTCGCTTCTCGTCGGCCGCTTGCTCCGCGGGGGGATCCCGGCGAGTGCACTCGTGGTCGAGGGGGCGGTCGAGTTCGATAGTCCGTCCAGTGAGTCGGGCAACGACCGCACCCAGGCGGCACTGTAGGGCGTGACGCGACACGCTGAGCGTGCCGCGGAGGACGCGGTAGACGGTCCGGGGATCCGGCCGCTCGTCCAGTATCCGCGCCGCGAGGCGAACGACGAACGCGGCGTTCGGCGCGTCTACGCCGACGACCTCGCAGTCTGCGGCCTGAATCGCCGCGCTCATCTCGCCGCCGAACTCGGGCGGAGCCTCGTCTCGCTCTCCGGTCGCGTACGCCTCGAAGAGGGGGATCGCAAGCGGCGACAGTTCGAGGGCTACTGTCGCGGGGTCGTTCGATCCGATCAGCGAACGAACCCGGTGGACGCTCGCGGGATGGTCGTGAACGACGCCGACGAGGGTGATGTCGCCGGCCTGGTCGTTTGCAGACGCGTCGGAGGGAATCGTTTCGACGTATTCGTCGTGAACGCGGGGGTCGTCGGTCGGGGCAGCCATTCGCTACCACCGACTACGACCGGAAGTTGATAACGCTTGCTTTCCTTCAGTAAGCGGGAATTACGAACTGCGACCCTCCGAATCTGTACTGATATTCAGTAGCCTGGCGGCGTAAGCCGGCGTTACTTGCAAAACCGGGTTGATGCGGGGATGGGGTTTTCGGAAAGTAGTCATTTCCTCCGGCAAGTTCACGAAACGATTCTGTCCTCTTATTGCGCCTTCCGTCGCCGGTAAAACCGGAATGAGATCGAACATCACGGACGACGACGAGGGCAAAAACGTCGTCAACGCCGACGGCGAGAAAGTCGGAATGGTCACGGAGGTACGCGGTGGGACGGCCCACGTCGACCCCGACCCCGGGGTCACAGACAAGATCAAATCGAAACTCGGCTGGGGCGACACGAACGACGACACGTACCCCCTTCAGGAGGCGAACGTCGACGCGGTGACTGACGACGAGATCCGTCTGAGGCGAGACCTCTAAGCGGCCGTATCGCCGTTTCACCGGAAGCGTAGCACCGTCCAGAGTAGATTGCCGTTCGTTCTCCGGGACTGCCGGCGAACGACGACGAAAGCGGACGTTTCCTACGGTTCTAGCGCGTCGAGCGTCTGCCGCGCATCATCGACCGTCGCAGCGCGCGGGAAGCTAACGGCGACGGCATCGACGCCGTCTATGCTCTCGAACGTCCGGATCCGGTCACGAACCTCGTCAGGTGTCCCGACCGCGGCGAGGTCGTCGAGGAGCGCGTCGTCGACGAGTTCCACGGCACGGTCGCGGTCGCCGTTCGCCCACGCCGTGGCGACTTCGTGGGCGGTGTCCTCGTACCCCTGCCGGGCCAGCGAGTCGCGGTAGTACGTCCCCATCCCGCCGATGTAGAACGCGCAGTGTTCAGCGCCGAGTTCCCGCGCCCGCTCGCCGTCGTCAAGCGCACAGCAAGGGAGAGAGAGCGTCACGCGCACGTCGTCGATGTCGCGACCGCCCAGTTCGACGCCGCGACGGAGGTCCCCGAGTCGGTCCCGGAGTCCCTCGGGAGTGAAAACGATCGCGTGCCACCCGTCCGCGAAGCGTCCGCAGAGTTCCACCGCCTTCGGCCCCATTCCCGCAGCGTCGATGGGCGGCACCTGTTCCGGCGGGTCACAGCGCAGACGAAAGCCGGCGAGATCGAACACGTCGCCGTCGTAGTTCAGCGTCTCCCCGTCGAGAACGGTGCGGTACACGTCGATGTACTCTCGGGTCCGCCTGAGGGGACGGTCGAAGTCGACGCCGTGCCAGCCTTCGATGACGGCGGGGCCGCTCGGACCGACAGCCACCCGGAGTCGTCCGTCCGCGACCTCCTGAAGCGTCGCCGCGCTCTGGGCGATAAGCGCCGGCGACCGCGAATAGACGTTGAGAACGCTCGGTCCGATGCCGATCCGTTCAGTGCCGTGTGCCATACTCGTAAGCGTCGTGACGGCGTCCCGGCCCCAGGTTTCGGGGAGCCATGCCCGCTCGTACCCCAGGTCTTCGGCCCGTCGAGTGAGGTCGACAAGCGTCTCGACGCTCGGCTGGGCCGCGACGGGGAGGTGGACTGTCCGGTCGGCCGCCGTCGGTTCGTCCGTCATATCTCGGGATCCTCCTTGATGTCGGGAACGCCGGCCGGAGCGATCGACTGTCCGACGAGGTACGAGGCGGCGGGACTGGCGAGGAACTGCGCGATGTCGGCGATCTCCTCGCTAGTGCCGAGTCGCCGCTCGACCGTCTCCCTGTCGACCTCGTCGGCGGACACGCCCATCTGCGCCTCGACGCCGGGCGTAGCGACGTATCCCGGCGAGATGCAGTTGACGCGGACGTTCTCGCTCGCCCACTCGAAGGCGAGCGTCCGAGTGAGGTTGATCACGCCCGCTTTCGCCGCACCGTAGTGACTCATGTACGGTGCGCCCTGCTCACCGGCCACGCTGGCGAGGTTGACGACGACTCCGCCGCCGTCTTTCAGGTGTTCGCCGGCGACCTGCGTGCAGTGATACGTTCCGGTGAGGTTGATGTCGACGACAGTCCCCCACCCGTTCGGCGTGATGTCGTCGAAGTTCGCCATGAAACTCGCCCCGGCGTTGTTCACCAGCACGTCTATCCCGCCGAACTCCTCGACGGTCGCCGCTATCAGGGCCTCCACGGCGTCTCGTTCTGTCACGTCACATTCGACAGCCAGCGCATCGCCCGGACGGTCGCTCTCGGCGATCCCGTCAGCGATCGGTTCGACGTTGTCGATGTCGCGGGAGCAGACGACGACGTCGACGCCGTCGTCCGCGAACCGCTCGGCGATGGCCTTTCCGATGCCGCTTGACGCCCCCGTTACTACCGCCGCCTCGCCGTCGACGTGGAACTGTTCGACCGTCACGTTTGACCCTCTCCTGAGCGCATATCCGATAATACACGATCAACTCTCATAAAGTTGTACGGATGCCGCGCAGTTCAGACTGGAAACGCGCGGCCGAGTGCCGCTTATGCGCCGGCGGTCTCGGCGGGGAACCGACCGCTGACTGCCCGCCACGGCTTAGTTCCGTTCGTCCGGGTGCGCCAGCGCGAGATACGGTTCCACCTCGGTGACCACCTCGGTCGCGGAGACGACTCGGTCCTCGACGGCGACAAGCCCGGTCTCTCGGAGTTTCGGCAGGTCGATGTGGTGGAGTCTGGTGACGATCTGTTCGATATCCGGTTGCTCGGTCGTCTGCGCGGCCGCGATACGCTGTGCGAGTTCGCGCACGTGGAGCGTTCCCTCCGCTCGCAGGAGACTACGCAGTACGAGCCGTTGTGAGCGGGAGGAAAGAACCTCGAACACGTCGTCGGAGGACAGTTGGTCGTCAGTCGGTTCGAGGCTTCGGCCGAGTCGCCCCAATTCGAACACCGTGCCGAACGTCTCCGTGACGGGTCGGATCGTCCGCTCGCCGCGTTCGCCAGTTTCGAACGACGCACAACTGACCGCTCCGAGCGCCGACAGTGACGACGTGAGTCTGTCGAGAAAGCCGGTTACTGACGGGATCGGAACGTGATCTAATAGGGCGTTCACCGTATCGAGGTAGACGACGGTACGATCCGCGTCGGGCAGTTCGCTGAGATGCGTCTCGACGGCATCGTGGAGGTGCTGCAGGTTCCCCGGATCGGAGACGGTCCGGACTCGGTCTGGGTCTACTCCCGAAACAGTCGGTCGCGTCCGCTCTCCCACGTCGACGATGCCACACGTGAGAGGCGGCGCGCCGACGTAGTCGCTCCACCGATCGACGAAGCGTTCCGCAGACAGGTCACAGGTGACTGCCACCACGTTTCGCTCCGTCGGACGGTGTCCACTGACGATATCGAGACAGGTCTCCCGCGAAGCAGCGTTCAACCGTCTGGTCAGTATCACGGTGTGTGAATTCGCGTTCGAGAGTACACCTCTTGTTATCGACATTTTTTCAGCCACTGAAACGCGATTTCTGTTCACGAGGATATGACATAAAACTTTGTATAGAACTACAATTTGAACCAACAGCGGACGCACAGGACCGGCGGATGTTATATGTGTTACATGAATGGCGGCCCGGGATTTTTCTCCCCACCGTCCTCACGGAACGTATGCAGCTCCACTGGCACCGGCGGGACCTCCGAACGGCGGACAACCGGGCGCTTTCGCGGGCGACCACTGACGGTCCGGTCGTTCCGGTGTTCGTGTTCGATCCCGCCGTGCTCGAACACGGGTCGCCGCCACGGGTCGAGTTTCTGCTGGACGCGTTGTCGTCGCTTCGCGAGCGATATCGCGACCGCGGGAGTGACCTGTTGGTCCGACACGGCGAACCCGAAGTGGTCCTCCCCGAACTGGCCGAGACGTACGAGGCGGAAGCGGTGTTCTGGGCGAAAGACTACTCGGGCCTGGCGCAGGAACGCGATGCCGCCGTCCGGCGCTCGCTCGACGAGGCCGGGTTCTCCTGCGAGGCAGTACGCGACGGAATCTTCCACGAGCCCGGGGCTATCACCACCGCGGACGGCGACCCGTACTCGGTGTTTACGTACTTCGGACGAAAGTGGCTCGACCGAGAGAAGGGAGCGCCGTACGACGTGCCGGATGCGGGCGCGTTCGCCGACGTAGAGGGCGACGCACTGCCGACGCTAGACGACCTCGGATTCGACGACCCGGAGGCCGACATCTCACCGGCGGGTACGGCCCCCGCCCGCGAACGTCTCCGGGCGTTCTGTGAGTCAGACATCTACCGATACGAGGAGCGCCGTGACTACCCGGCGGACGAGGCTACGTCCCGCCTCTCGCCCCATCTCAAGTGGGGCACCATCGGCGTTCGCGAGGTGTACGACGCGACGACGGACGCGCTCGCAGAAGCCGAGACCGAGGCGGAACGAGACTCCGTCGAGGAGTTCCAGTCGCAACTCGCCTGGCGCGAGTTCTACACGCACGTCCTCTATTTCCATCCGGACGTGGTGCGGTCGAACTACAAGTCGTACGAGAACGACATCGCCTGGCGCGACGACCCGGACGCGCTTCGCGCCTGGAAGGACGGCGAGACGGGGTACCCTATCGTCGACGCGGGGATGCGACAGTTGCGGGCGGAGGGGTGGATGCACAACCGCGTCCGAATGCTCGTCGCCGCCTTCCTCACGAAGGATCTGCTGATAGACTGGCGTGAGGGGTACGACTGGTTCCGCGAAAAACTCGTCGACCACGACACCGCAAACGACAACGGCGGCTGGCAGTGGGCCGCGTCCACCGGAACTGACGCACAACCATATTTCCGGATATTCAACCCGATGACGCAGGGCGAGCGGTACGACCCCGACGGCGAGTACGTCCGCGAGTACGTCCCCGAACTCGGCAACGCAACCGCCGAACAGATCCATGACTGGCCCGACCTGACCCTGACTGAACGGCACCGCACCGCGCCGGGCTATCCCGAGCCTATCGTCGACCACGGCGAACGGCGCGAAGCCGCGGTAGCGATGTTCGAGGCCGCACGCGGCGAGTGAACGGATGTCGCGTTCCTCTCCGAAACCGTAGTAATGCGAACGGTTAGGGGGGTCGTTGTCGTACTACCACTGGGGGATTCTAATGACGGGGAACCATCACCAGCGACGGCGACTGCGGATCCGCCGGCGGACGTTTCTGGCCGGCGTTAGCGGGATCGCGTATAGTTTCGGGACGGGGACCAGCGCCGCCGCACAGGAAACGGAGGAAGACGGTCAAGAGACTGACGACGGGCAGGGAACTGAGGAGGAGGGAGAAGTCCAAGCGACGCGGGAGATCGTTTTGCAGGAGCAGGGCGATCCCTGGACCGGAAACTACGTCGGACAGTTCATGATCGCCACGTACCGTCCGGACGATCAGGGGTCGATCCCGGCGGCCGTGGGTGACTGCGAGATGGAGTGGGGGGTAAACGAGGCGCTGCGGTACAACGGTATGCTCGTCGACCGCATCCGGGACGACCCCCAGCGACGGGAAGTCGAAATGTACGTTGACGGGACCACCTGGGAGTCCGAACAGGGGACGCCGTTTATCATCACTCGAAAGAGCGATTGCACGGACGAGTTCATCCGCCTCACGATAGAGACGGTCCCGCCGGACCGCGGGGAGGTAGCGACCGGGAGTGGCCCCACGGTCGAGGGTGAACCTGACGAGAACGGAACGAACACCGATACTGGCGACGGCCTGCCCGGGTTCGGTGCGCTGGTCGCGGGGACTGGTATCGCTGGCGGAGTAGCGACCCGGTTACTTCGATCGAAAACCTCGGAATCGAGCGAGTAACGGGTGGATGTACGCCGTCCGGTTAATATCACAATCCTTACTTTAATCTGCTTCCGGGTTCGTTGACCGGTTCGTGTGGTTTTAACTACGATCCTAGCGAACGTCTCTCTGGAGGAATTTACTATGGCAGACCACGAACTCCCACCACTTCCGTACGACTACGACGCGCTCGAACCGGCTCTTAGCGAACAGGTACTCACCTGGCACCACGACACGCACCACCAGGGCTACGTCAACGGCCTGAACAGCGCCGAGGAGACGCTCGCGGAGAACCGCGAGTCCGGCGACTACGACGGCACTGCGGGCGCGCTCGGCAACGTCACGCACAACGGCTGTGGACATTACCTCCACACGCTCTTCTGGGAGAACATGGATCCGAACGGCGGAGGCGAGCCGGAAGGCGAACTCGCCGACCGCATCGAGGAGGACTTCGGTTCCTACGAAGGCTGGAAGGGTGAGTTTGAGGCCG
The DNA here is from genome assembly GCF_034808085.1 of Halostella sp. PRR32. Lineage (NCBI taxonomy): Archaea > Methanobacteriati > Methanobacteriota > Halobacteria > Halobacteriales > Natronoarchaeaceae > Halostella > Halostella sp. PRR32. Next base: position 141,561 of record NZ_JAXHGL010000001.1, on the reverse strand, counting down.
CCGCGAGCGCCGCGGGTGGCTGGGCCCTTCTCGTCTACGACCCGGTCGCCAAGCAACTGCGCAACATTGCGGTCGATAAGCACGACCAGGGCGCGCTGTGGGGTAGTCACCCGATCCTCGCGCTCGACGTCTGGGAGCACTCCTACTACTACGACTACGGTCCGGACCGCGGTAGCTTCATCGACGGGTTCTTCGACGTAGTCGACTGGGACGCGGCCGCCGAGAACTACCAGGACGTCGTTCAGCTGTTCGAGTAACCGTCGCCGCGTAGCGACGAGTCGTTCACCTTCGAATTTTTATCGCGTTCGTGACCGTACGCCGGAGCGATGGGTCCGTTCTGATAATCGTCCGACAGCGCAGAGGGAATACGACGGCGCGAAAGACCCTCGATACCCGCCTCTCGACATCGTGCGATTTACCCCCGCCTCCGCCGTAGTCGACCGTATGCCCGTTCCGAAAGACGAGTTCGACCAGTTACACCCCTGTGACTTCTACACGCCGGACGAACTGCTGGCACCGGGGCAGATGTACACCGTCTACGAGATCGCACGAATGCTTCAGGAACTCGACCCGGACGCAGAGATCGACGTGGAGACCGAGAACGTCCTGCTCGACTGGGCGATCCCCTGGATCATGCGCAATTCGGACGATCTCGTCGTCGCGCAACCGCGCGAGGAAGAGGAACCGGGGTACTACGGGTTAAAACAGACTGAAGACTGAAATGTCGGCTGTGATTCCTTGAAGAATATCGGACCCTCGGGGTCCGGTTGTCTTTACCAAGTTACAGCCACCGGTATGAGATACCCACAGCGTCAGCGGCGGTCGATCAGCGTTCAAGCACTGTTGTACCAACCGAAACCGGCGTCGAACACCAGTTCAACCGCAGATCGACGTTTGACCCGAGAGCCCTCGAAACACTTCCTTCAAGCATACCTTGCGGCGGTAAAATCTGCCGGAGCTTCCCTTCTGAAAGAAAAACAGTGACGTAGGTTTATAATCGGTAAGGTTGGGATACAGTTTGATGACGTCGAAAAGCAACTCACTTTCACTGTCCTCGAAGGACACGCCCGACTACGCGGTCGAACACGATTTCGGGGGCGACCAGTTACTGAGTACTACCGTGATCTCCGCCGTCGCTGATAGCGCCGGCGTTCAACCGCTCGAACTACCGCCGCTCTACGAGACTATCGACCCTGACACGCTCGACTCGCTGTTTCGTCCGTCAACCGGAGACGGGCCAGATCACATCTCGTTCACGCACGTCGGATACGCCGTCACCGTGTACGGCGACGGGACGGTCGTCGTCGAAGACGCCCCACAATAGCTCCTCGATCACCTGCTTGCTCGCATCTTGACGTTCCTGTCGTCTCGTTCGGTTCTCAGTTTCCGACGGGAATCAGGCCTGTCTCGCCATCTTCGCCGCGAGTTCGATGTGCGAGTACGGGTCGTTGCTGACGCTCGGCCCGTGACCGGTGTGCATCTCCCGAAGCGTCCCGTTCACGCGGTCGGCCACACGATCGATGCTTTCTATCAGGGTTTCCCTGTCTCCCTCCTCCAGATCCGTGCGGCCGAAACTCCCGTTCTGGAAAACCAGGTCGCCGGCGAACAGCACGTCGGCGTCCGGTGAGTAGAAACACAGGTGGTCGTCCTTGTGCCCCGGCGTGTGCAAGGCGACGTACTCGTCGTCGCCCAGACGGACCGTTTCCTCGTCGGCGATGGCGCGGTCCACGTCGTCCCGCGAACCGTCGTACCCCCACACCTCGATCCCGTCACCGTCCGGACCGTCGTCGAAGGCGGAGACGACCTCGGAGAGGTTACCGATGTGGTCGGGATGGGTGTGCGTCAGTACGACGGCATCCAGTCCGTCGACGCGCTCTCTGACCTTCGAAACGACATCGAAGTTCGACCCGGTATCTACGAGTACCGTTCGGTCGCCGGAGACGAGAAACGCGTTGCTCGTAAACGCCTGCGTGTCGGCAGCCAGGTTAGATATCATGTCCACCACTACTCGTCACCGATGCTTGGGACTTCTTATTGCGTACCGGTTCTCCTCGCCCGAGACGGCTGTGGATCGCTCGCCGATCCGCGGGGGCCATCCGTGACCACTTCATCAGTCCGCGAGAGATGCGTCCGCGACCATTCCTCCCGTCCGCTCGCGGACCGCAGTCTGCACGGCGAGCGTGGGCCAGAAGTGCCGAAGGAAACATTTACCAGCAGAGTACGAGTGGAAACCCTGTAATGAAAGTCGAACTCCTCGAGGCGACTGAGGACCCGGAGCGCGTGATCTGTACGGCGGCGCGAAACGACTACATGGGCGAGTTCGTCGGCGATCAGTCGTTCGAAACGATCATGTCTACCGTCGAGGGTGAGACGATGGACGAGCGAAAGCGGACGCTCATCGGCCACCTCCTCGACCACGGTCACTTCGGTCCGTTCGAGCACCCGCAGGTGACGTTCGCCATCAAGGGAATCAGCCGTTCCTGCATGGCCCAGATCACTCGGCACCGCCACGTCAGTTTCGACGTGCAGTCGATGCGGTACGTCTCCTTCGACGATGTCGACCCCGCCGATGTCGAGGAGGGTGAGATGGTGGTCACGCCGCCGTCTGCGTCGGACCCGGACTGGGTCGGGCGGAATCAGCAGTCGGGTTCCGTCGACGAAGACACCGTCGCGAAGCGCGAAGAACTGTTCCAGCGGTCCGTCCGTCAGTCAGTCGTGGATTACCAGGAACTGCTCGATCTGGGAATGCCGCCCGAGGACGCACGATTCGTTCTCCCGATCGGGACGGAGGTGAACATGGTGATGAGTATGAACGCCAGGATGTTGATGCACGTGGCTGATATGCGGGCCGCCGCCGATAGCCAGTGGGAGATCCGAGACATGACAGAACGCATCCTCGATCTCGCAGCGGAGTGGTGTCCGATCACGTTCGAGTACTACGAAGAGAACATGAAAAACCGGAAGAACCGTCTCGCACCGTAACCCCGAGCGATCACGGTCGGAAAGAGACGGTTAAAATGTAGTAATTCTCATACAAAGCACGTCGCAAAGCCTTTGACAACGCCCCGATTTCACTTACACGAATGAATCGGGCGCTCGGTATCGCTCTCCTGATCAGCGTGGCCGCACTCGCCGGAGCGGCCGTGTACGATCCGGGTTCCGGAGGGCAGGAACGCGGCGTCGTCAGTTCCGACGTTGCGCGGGCCGAAGAGTCGAACGTGATCGGAACCCAGCAGTTCGATTACACGGAGTTCCGGATCGAGATGCTGTCGAACGGGTCAGCGCGGTGGACGTTCCACTTCGAGCGCCGACTGGCTAACAGTTCAGAAGAAAGACAATTCCGGGAGTTCGCCGAGGAGTTCGAAGAGAACGAGACGCAACTGTTCACGGACTTCCGCCAACAAGGTGTGGCGCTAGCGGACAAGGGCACGAACGCGACCGGCCGGTCGATGAACGCCACGGCGTTTTCACGGCGCGCCGAGGTGGCCGAGGAACTCGGGACTGACACGACGGGCGTCGTGGAAATGTCGTTCACCTGGCGCGGGTTTGCCGAGCGAGACGGTGACCGCGTTATCGTCGGCGACGTGTTCGAAAGCGGCCTCTACATCGGCCCAGAGCAGGCGCTCGTCATCGAGACGAGCGATGACCTGACCTTCGAGTCCGTCTCGCCGGACGGCGAACTGTCTGACGGAGCGCCGTCCGAAAGCGATTCGGTGACCTGGCGCGGCGAACGGCGGTTCACGGACAACCGCCCGCGCGTCGTCCTTGCCCCTCCGAGCGCCGTCAAAACGACAGCGACACCCACGACGGAGAACGTCGCCGATGATGGGGGCAACACCGACTCGCCCGACGAGGACGAAAGCACAGTCCTGAGCAGTGACCTCACTATCGCCGCCGCGCTCGCCGTCCTTCTGGTCGGTGCCGTCGCGGTCGTGGCGCTTCGTCGCGGGGACGCGTTATTCGGTGAGTCCGACCAAGAAGGGAACCAGTCCGAGGACGACGAAACGGGTAGGACGCGAACCACGGGAGCGGCGGATGCTCCCGTCGACAACGAGGAGTTCCTCTCTGACGAGGACCGAGTCATTAAACTCCTCACTGAGAACGACGGCCGGTTGAAGCAGGTCAAGATCGTCGAACGGACGGGATGGTCGAAATCGAAAGTCAGTATGCTTCTCTCCGACATGGAAGAGGAAGGGACTATCAGCAAACTCCGCGTCGGCAGGGAAAACATCATCAGCCTCGACGGCGACGAACCCGAAGCCGCCGGGTCACCGTTCGACGATGAGTGATACGAGAAACCGCCTCACGGCGTGACTAAAACGCAACCGTTAAAATACCCACACCTCCTACAATTTAATGCGCTCTGGTGGTGTAGTCCGGCCAATCATCTTGCCCTCTCACGGCAAGGACCAGGGTTCGAATCCCTGCCGGAGCATCCGTTTCCTATTTCCGTCATGCACTTTTAGCTCCGTCTCAAGTTGAAACATAGATTGCCGTCTGTGGCAAGTAAGCGGGCCGGGTTCTCAGGATGCGCACGCAGTAATACGATTCCACGTTATTAACAAACAAATTATGAAATTTCGGCTCAATGAGCGAATTCTTATATCTCAATTAGTAGTTCTGTATCAGATATTTGGAGAGTTTATTTGTACTCATTAGGAAATCTTGACTGCTTGATAACCTCCTCAATGAATTTTGTCTCTGTTATTTGATGGTCTGTATATTGATGGACCAGAGAGCGGTCTATAGTAAACTGTGTTCTGTTGCCAGCAGGATCGATTAACGTAGCCTTCAGTTTTGACTGAGGGAGAGAAGTGCTTTCTACCAATCCTACGTAGGCAAAAGAAACCGACTGAATTACTAATTGTATCAGGTCTTTCTCTGAGAACTCAATTTCACATTCCAAATTAACCTCACCGCCACTCTCAAGGGCATATTCATTCCTCGTCACTCTTACACCTTGGTTGGATTCCAAGGTTTTCGTGAAGTCATTGAGTTTCCTATGATCAGGTGTGTCAACAGGAGGGTGTTCCTTATCTCGCTGATTACTAACTGCCCAATACATAGGCCAAATGAGAGGTTGGAGAAGGAATACAGCCAGAGCAAACAGTAAAGTCAGACCTACAAAATCTAACCCAGAACGGTAGTGCCAGAATCCAAAAAGGGCAGTTCCGATCATCAAGTAAGTCATCCACTCTGAAAACACGGTCAGTACAACCGTGGGAAGACGTTTCCATTTGACAGGGAGAGTATCAATATTCCGAATAAATTCTATTCGAGAGCGTGGATAATCCTCTAATCTTCCTTGTTTGAATATCGCAATCAACCAACGTTGAAATCTCTCATCCTGTGCATCCATGTTCGTGAATGAACCATCTGCTCCAAAAATAGCTACATTGTGAGCATGGGCGGCAACGGCGGCAGCAATTCCAAATGTAGCTACATATCCATATAGAACGTTTGATGAGATCGAATAGAGATAGAGGACGGCAAGTGGCGGAATATAAACTCTGCCGGCTTTAGCATGCAGTAGTGACCGTGACGCAGTGCCATTCATATATAATAGTTAATATTTCGACCATAAATAATTACTCAAGCACTGGATCATCCACTCTGTTTTCAGAGTTGGGTGCCCACTTACACTTAATGTCCCTCAATGGTACAATATAGTTGTTCGTAATATGCAGGTACGCTCATTAATCTCGAAGCTTGGCAATTACTTCCTTCGTCTTTTTTGACAACACCTTCAAACCCTCAATTCCATCTCGGATGGCTTCATCAAGAGATGCATCAATGTCTTCACCCTGATACCAAACTGGATCTGAATTGAATGCCCACCCCTAGTCTAAACCTGCATATGGATCCAAACCCATCTCTTGATTCAACTCCTCAATTTGGGCATTCATGGCATCGATGCTATCGAACCCCTGCCGGAGCATTTCTGTCGACGTAACTTCGCGTAGCGACGCGTCCCGTGACGATCGCCGATCTGAATCCGGTTTGTAGATTCGGATACTCTCGGACGAAGTTCTCGCGAGCAGGCCTGGTTGAGAATGCCGAGATCCCGCCGCGCTGACGGTTCCCGAAGGTGACGGCACAGTCGGGTGGGGGTCGGTCGCCGGGCGTTCTCTATCAGTCCATCACGACCAGCACGTCGCCCATGTCGACGCTCTCGCCTTCGCTGATGGCGACTTGCGTGACGGTGCCGCCCCGTTCGGCGACGACGTCGTTCTCCATCTTCATCGCTTCCAGCACGCAGATCACGTCGCCGGCAGCGACTTCGTCCCCTTCGGCGACGTTCACTTCGAGGATCGTGCCCTGCATCTCCGCGGCGACCTGTTCGCCCTCGCCCGTTATCTCGGTGCCGCCGGAGTCGCCGTCGCTCCCCCCGGCCGAATCGGGGCGTTCGGCGGTCGCGCCGCCAGCGCCTCCGCCGCCGGAGGCGGCGATGGGCGGCGCACCGCGCTCTTCGAGGTTGACCTCGAACCGCTTGCCGTTGACCTCGACGGTGAACTCGCGTTCGACGACCTCTTCGTCCTCGGCACCGGCACCGCTGATGTCCTCGGGGCCCCACTGATTCTGGGCGTCCTCGATCCGACTCTTGTCGATATGCTCGTCCAGATACTTCGTCGTGTGCGTCCCGTTCGTGAACCGCTCGTCAGTGAGCATCAGGCGGTGGAACGGGATGATCGTCACGACGCCGTCTATCTCGTACTCGCGGAGCGCCCGGAGGCTTCGTGCGATGCACTCGTCACGGTCCGACCCATGAACGATCAGTTTGGCGATCATCGAATCGTAGTCGGTGACGATCTCGTCGCCTTGGCGCAGGGCGTCGTCCATCCGGACGCCGATACCGCCCGGCGGGTCGTACGTCTCAAGTTCGCCGCCCTGGGCGGGCGCGAAGTCGTTCGCGGCGTTCTCGGCGTTGATGCGGAACTCGATCGCGTGGCCGTCGAAGGTGATGTCGTCCTGCGAGAAGCCGAGTTCCTGGCCCGCGGCGACCCGGATCTGCCACTTGACGATGTCGATGTTCGTTATCTCCTCGGTGACGGTGTGTTCGACCTGTATCCGCGTGTTCACTTCGAGGAAGTAGAAGTTCGCGTCCGGACCGAGCGGTTCGTCGGGGTGGCGCTCTTCCTCCTCGACGAGGAACTCGACGGTTCCGGCGTTCGTGTATCCCGCTTCGCTAACCCCGCGGCGGGCGGATTCGCCGATCTTCTCGCGGAGTTCGTCCGAGAGCGCGGGGCTCGGTCCCTCCTCGATGACTTTCTGGTGTCGTCGCTGGAGCGAGCAGTCGCGTTCGCCGAGGTGGCGGACGTTCCCCTCCTCGTCCGCGATGATCTGCACCTCGATGTGGCGCGGGTTCTCCAGATAGCGCTCCAGGTAGACGGAGTCGTTGGAGAAGTATGCCTCGCCCTCGCGTTTGGCGCTCTCCAGTTGGTCTTCGGCCTCGCTCTCGCTCTGAACGACTTTCATGCCGCGGCCGCCGCCGCCGCCTTCGGCCTTGATCGCGATGGGGTAGCCGTGTTCGTCGCCGAAGTCCGTGACTTCATCGACGCTCTCGACCGGGTCGGTGGTCCCCGGAACGATCGGGACGTCGGCCGCCTGCATCGCCTTTCTCGCCTCCGTCTTCTCGCCCATCCGCTCCATCGCTTCGCTCGACGGGCCGATCCAGGTGAACTCGCTCTCCTCGACGCGCGCCGCGAACTCGGCGTTCTCGGCCAGGAATCCGTAGCCGGGGTGAACGGCGTCGGCGTCGGCTTTCCGGGCGGCATCCAGGATCGCCTCCTGGTCCAGATACGATTCGCTCGCCTTCGCCGGCCCCACGTTGTACGCCTCGTCGGCGTAGCGGACGTGACCGCCGTTCTTGTCGGCGTCGCTGTAGATGGCGACTGTCCCGATGTTCAGTTCCTCGCACGCTCGCATTACTCGAACCGCGATCTCGCCGCGGTTCGCGACCAGAACCTTCCTGAACATTCCTACACGAAACCTCAATAGGCGGGTACCTTACTTTTTCGCAACTTCCCGTTCGCGGCGATGACGAATCAGATGGGCGGACGTGTCGCCCGCCCCATCACGCTGATCGCAGCGTCGACGAGCGCCGCCCGGGCTTGCGAAACAGCACGGATGCCGTGTCCTCCGAGCAGTCGAGAGCGCCACGGAGGCCCTCGACCCGGTGCTGAACGTGACGCTTCGCCCCGAAGAGGTTCGGTTGCGCGTTCGGCGTCGCGAGACGTAACGGCGACCGACGGCGCGGGTCAGAACCGGTCGGCCCGCGCCGCGGCCGTCCACTCGTCGGTCGGGGCCTCGGTCGGGACGCGGACGTTTCGGTCCTGCATCGCCTCGATACGTCCGGCGAACGTCCAGCGCTTGCCCTCCCAGGTCGGTTCGCTCTCGGCCGCGGCGGCGGCCGCACGCTCCTGGTCGTGCATGTGTGCGCCCACTGCCGCGACGATGGCCGCGGCCTCCTGTTCGGAGGCGTCGTCGGGGATGTCTATCGACACGTCCTCCGGGAGCAGGTCCGGTACCTCCCCGTTGGCCTCCTCCGCGGTCGCCGCCTCAGAGTGGGATGTTACCATGTTTCTTGTCGGGTTGGTCCTCGCGTTTCGATCTGAGCATCTCTAAGTCCTGGATGAGTCGCGGCCGCGTCTCGGTCGGTTCGATCACGTCGTCTAGGAACCCGCGGTCCGCCGCGGTGTACGGGTTGGCGAACTCCTCGCGGTACTCGTCGATGAGTTCCTGGCGGAGTGCCTCGGTGTCCTCTGCCTCCGCGAGTTCGTCGTCGTACAGCAGGTTCACGGCCCCCTGTGGCCCCATGACCGCGATCTCGGCCGTGGGCCAGGCGTAGTTGACGTCCGCGCCGAGGTTCTTCGATGCCATGACGCAGTACGCGCCGCCGTAGGCTTTCCGCGTGATGACGGTCAGAAGCGGCACCGTCGCCTCGCTGTAGGCGTACAGCAGTTTCGCGCCGTGGCGGATGATGCCGCGGTGCTCCTGGTCGGTGCCGGGCATGTAGCCCGGAACGTCGACGAACGTGACGATGGGGACGTTGAACGAGTCGCAAAAGCGCACGAACCGCGAGGCCTTCATCGAGGAGTTGACGGTGAGCGTGCCGGCGTTGACCCGGGGCTGGTTGGCGACGACGCCGACGGAGCGGCCGTCTAGCCGGCCGAAGCCGACGACGATGTTCTTCGCGAAGTTCGCGTTCACCTCGAAGAACGACCCCTCGTCGACGACCGAGTCGACGACGTTCGTCATGTCGTACGGCTTCTGCGGGCTGTCGGGGACGATGTCTTTCAGGTCATCGTCGCGGCGTTCGGGGTCGTCCCACGGTTCGACCCGGGGAGGGTCTTCGACGTTGTTCTGCGGGAGATACGACAACAGCTGACGGATCCGGTCGAGCGCGTCCTCGTCGTCCTCGCAGGCGAACTGGGCGATCCCGGTCTCGGACGAGTGGGTCATCGCACCCCCGAGTTCCTCGTGGGTCACGTCTTCGCCGGTGACCGTCTTCGTGACGCCCGGCCCGGTGATGTACATGTGGCTCGTGTCTTTTACCATGAAGACGAAGTCGGTGATCGACGGGGAGTAGACTGCACCTCCCGCACACGGGCCCATGATGCCGGATATCTGGGGGATCACGCCGCTGGCTTTCTGGTTGCGGTGGAAGATGTCCGTGAACCCGCCGAGGCTGGCGACGCCCTCCTGGATGCGTGCGCCGGCCGAATCGTTCAGACCGACGATAGGCGCGCCCACCTCCATAGCCATGTCCATGACTTTACATATCTTCTCGGCGAACACCTCACCAAGCGACCCGCCGAAGACGGTGAAGTCGTGCGCGAAAACGAACGTCTTCCGGCCGTTGACCTCCCCGTAGCCCGTCACAACGCCGTCGGTGAGGATCTGCTTTTCCTCCATCCCGAAGTTGTGCGAGCGATGGGTTCGGAACTGGTCGAACTCGTTGAACGTCCCGTCGTCGAGGAAGTACTCGATCCGTTCGCGGGCCGTCATCTTGCCCTTCTCGTGCTGGGACTCGATCCGGGCCTCGCCGCCGCCTTCTCGAGCCTCCTCCTGGAGTTCGCTAAGTTCCTCGATGCGGTCCTCCATCGTCATGGTCGGAACCACCCGTGTCTCATCGTTGACCGATCCCACTACCAGAAGATGGAAAAGGTTTCCTGTAAGGCGGAGGTCGCGTCCGGCGTTCGACTACAGCACCGACCGGGACCGGCGGAGACCGACGAACGCGGCGACCGCCGCTGTGACAGACAGCGCGGCGACCGCGGCCGACGGTAACGAAACGTTCGCTACCCCGAGAACTCCCGTCGTTACGGTGAAAGTGAGGCCAAGCGGAAGGACGACGCCGACGACGTACAGCCACGGTAACGCGAGTACCCGGCCGAGCGACCCCGCGCCGTTACGGAACTCCTCTGTCGCGTCCGTCCCCAGCACCCAGCCGGTGAACAGCAGGAAACAGAGCAGACCGAGAGAGAGCAGCAGGTCGACCAGTGTCGACGCGACGAAGTCGAACACCGCCGGTCGGAGCGCGTTCACCGCCCCGAAGACGAGAAAGAGGCCGGCGAGTCCGGCCGTGGCCCGCCGCCGTTCCACGTCGTACTCGTCGACCAGGAAGGCGACGGGGAGTTCGAGCATGCTGATCGAACTCGACAGGGCCGCGAGCGTCATCACGCCGAAAAAGACCACGCCGACGAGGCGACCGGCGGGGAGCGTCGAGAACGCGCCCGCGAGGCTGACAAACAGCGCGCCCGGCCCGCTCTCACCGACCGGCAGGTCCTGTGCGAACAGCAACGGGAACACGACGAGTCCAGCGACGACGCCGATGAGCGTGTTGAACACGGCGATGGTCGCGCCGTCCGCTGCCAGCGACCGGTCCTCGCCGAGGTAGGAGGCGTAGGTGATCATCGTTCCGGCACCGACCGAGAGGGTAAAAAGCGCCTGTCCCGTGGCGGCTCCGAGTACGTCGAAGAAGTTCTCGCGCAGGTACGCCGCGTCGAACGACAGGAAGAAACTGAGGCCGTCCCCCGCGCCAGAAAGCGTCGTTCCCCAGGCGGCGAGTCCCACGAGCAACACGACTATCGCGGGCATCATCACCTTCGTCGCGGCTTCGATCCCCCGCCGGACGCCGCCGAAGACGATGGCCGCCGTAGCCGCCAGGAAGACGGCCTGAAAGGCGACTGCCTCGGGGCCGAAGGCGATCGAATCGAAGTACGCCCCCGGCGCGTCGAAATACGCGCCGGTCGCGCTTCCGACGAGATACCGGAGTATCCACCCGCCGACGACGCTGTAGAACGAGAGGAGAAACACCGTCGTAACGACCGGGATCAGACCGACGACGCCCCACCGGTCCGACTCGGAGAGCGACGAGAGCGCGCCGACCGGGTTCCGTCGCGCCCTGCGTCCGATGACGAACTCCGCGAGGAGTCCGGGGACGCCCACGATCAGTACCAGTGCGAGGTACAGCATCAGGAAGGCGCTGCCGCCGTTCTGGGCCGTCATCCAGGGGAACCGCCAGACGTTCCCGAGGCCCACTGCGCTTCCCGCAGCGGCGAGGATGAAACCGGTTCGCGTCGTCCAGGATTCACGCGTCACTGGGGAACAGTCTCACGAGAGCGCAAAAGAGGGTTGCGAACCGAGAACAGGTAGCCGAAAATCGATATCACATCACCGCAGATCCCGCCCGGAGACGGTCGAAAAGCGGCGGCCGAGGCGACTCAGACCGGCGGCAGTATTCCGGGGTCTTCGGCGAGTCCCTGCACGCCGAGAATCAGCGTCGCCAGCACGGCGACGAGCACGACGACGCGCACCGTCCACAGCCAGACTGGGCCGAGCGTGGGGATGCCGTTCGTCCCCTTGCGGAGTTCGTCGAGCGCCTCGTCGGCGAGCACCCAGCCGACGAAGACGAGGATCAACAGGACCGAAAGCGGCAGAAGCGCCCCGTACGCGACAGCGTCGAACCACGTGAACATCGCGATGTCGAGCGCCGACGGAACGCCGAGGAGAAACAGCACGAGACCGAGTCCGACCGCCGTCGACGGCCGCGAGATGTCGTAGTTGTCCACGACGTAGGCGGTGACGACTTCGAGCAGACTGATGGCCGACGAGAGCGCGGCGATGAGCACGACGCCGAAGAAGATGACGCCGAGTGCCCGGCCGGCCGGCAGCTCAGAGAACGCCTGTGCGATGCTGATGAACACCGCGCCGGCACCCCCTTCGCCCGGTTCGACGCCCTGTGCGAACAGCAGGGGGAAGACGACCAGCCCCGCCAGCACGCCGACGAACGTGTTGAGCACGACGATCGAGATGCCGTCCTGTCCGAGGTTGTCGTCCGCGCCGAGATACGAGGAGTAGGTGATCATCGCGCCCATCCCGAGCGACAGCGAGAAGAACGCCTGACTCACGGCGAACGGAACGATATCGGTCCAGTTGGAACGCAGGTCGCCGAAATCCGGCGAGAGGAAGAACTGGTACCCCTCGCCGCCGCCGGACAGCGTCGTCGCCCAGACGGCCAGACCGACGAGCAACAGGATGATGCTCGGCACCATCACCTTCGTCGCCTTCTCGATGCCGTCCTCGATGCCGAACGCGACGATACCGACGGTAATTGCCATGAAGACGGCGTGGAAGCCAACGGTCGCGAGTCCCGCGTTGATAGTGGTGAAGTATCCGGCGGGGTCGCCGAAGTACGCGCCGGTCACGCTCCCGACCATGTAGCGGATCACCCATCCGCCGACGACGGAGTAGTACGATAGGATCCAGAACCCGGTTATCAAGCCGAATATCCCGACGAAACGCCACTCTCGGCGTCCCAGGCCTCGGAACGCGCTCACGACGTTCAGGTTCGACCGCCGGCCGATGACGAACTCCGCGAGCATCGCCGGGAGACCGATCGCGACTGCGGCGAGCAGGTACACGACCAGAAACGCTGCCCCACCGAACGTCGCCGTCTTGAAGGGGAACTGCCAGATGTTACCCAACCCGACGGCGCTGCCGACCGCCGCAAGGATGAATCCGATCCGGGTACCCCAGACTTCTCTTTCTGGCATATCTATGCGTGAAACCACCGTTGCCACCAAAGTATCTGGCCCTTCATTCCAACATTGTTAAGTAATGTCACAGGATAACGCGATGAGAGATACGTCTACCCCTCGCCGTCATTTTCTACGAGGACATAGATCGCATTCACCGTGATCCTCTACGGAAAATAGACGCCTCTCCCGCGAGAATCACGCCTCGCCGTACACGGGCACCGCCGCCCCGCTCGTCACGCTCGCGCACTCACTACAGAGGAACACAACGACGTCAGCGATGTCTGCCGGGTCGACCCACTCGTCGTGGTCCGCGTCGGGCATCATCTCGCGGTTCATCGGCGTGTCGATGACGCTGGGCATGATTGCGTTGGCCCGGAGGTCGCCCTCGTTTTCCTCCGCGAGGGTCTCTGTGAGTAGGCGGATTCCGGCCTTGGAAATGCGGTACGGACCGTCGCCCTCGCCGCCCTCCAGCGAGGAGCGGGCGCTGACGCTGACAATAGCGCCGTCCGCCTCGCGGAGATGCGGGACGAGATGCTTCGAAGTGAGAAACGCCGACTTCAGATTCACGTCCATCAGGAACTCGAACTCCGCGATATCGGTCTCTTCGATGGGCGTTCCGCCGCGCCAGGTGCCGGCGATGTTCGCCAGATGGTCGACGCGGCCGTGGTCGTCGACCACGGCGTCGACGGTTTCGGCGACGTCGCCCTCGTCGGTCAGGTCCGCCTCGTAGAAGTGGGTGTCTTCGTCGAGGTCCAGCAGTGACCCGTCCTCGTGGGGTGCGACGATGTCGACGGCGCACACCGTCGCACCGGCGGCGCGAAACCGGTCGACGATAGCGCTTCCGAGCGCGCCGCTCGCGCCGGTGACGACCGCCACGCTCCCGTCGAAGTCGAAACTCACAGACATATCGTGTTCGACGGCGGCGACGGAAATAAAACGGGAGGATCAGGGACCGTCGAGCGTCCCGAACGCGCTGACTCCGAACACGTGGCCGCCCTCGTCGACCCGCATCCGTCCCGTTACCCGTGTTTCGCGGTGGCGAACTGCTCGCACTGCCATTGCGACCGACGCGACGCTGATACTGTCGGCTGTAACTTCGTAAAGATACTCGGACCCCGTGGGTCCGATATTCTCCAAGGGATTACAGCCGACAGTATGAGACGCCCGGATGCCCCGTCAAGTGGGGGTAACCGTCTCGGTCACTCCTCCGACGGTTCGTCGTAGAGACCCATCTCCTCCGCGACGAGGTCGGCGAGATGGTCCGCGAGGGCCGGGTCGACTTCGGCGGCCTCCTCGCCGTCGTGTATCTGCTCGTTGTGTTTTTCGATGACGTCGGCGACGTCCGAAAGCGGGACTCGACTCTCCGTTTCGCACACGGTACAGACTATCGGGACCTCTGGTGCGGACTCGTCAGCGTCACGGGGCATTGTGATCGTTTGGAACTGCCACATCTACGGGCAAAATAGTTGGTTCGTCCTGACGGGACAGGACGTGCACATCCTCGGCGACCGGACCTGACCGAACGGGAGCAGTTCCGGTGTCGAGAGGCCCACGATACTTTGTCCGGGAACGCGAACGGGCGGTATGGACCTCATCGCTCATCGCGGCTTCGCCGCCGAAGCGCCCGAGAACACGCTCGCGGCGGTGCGTCGCGCGGCCGACCGGGCGGACATGATCGAGGCGGATGTCCGCCGGTGCGGGTCCGGCGAACTGGTGGTCGTCCACGACGCGACCGTCGACCGCGTGACGGACGGGAGCGGTGCCGTCAGCGATCTGACGCTGGCTCAACTCCGCGGGTTCGACGTGCTTCGGTCCGGCGAGACTATCCCGACGCTCCATGCCGTCCTGGAGACGGTCCCGGACGACACCGCGGTGAATATCGAACTGAAGGAAGGCGGTCTGGCGGCCGACGCCCTCGCCGCCGCGACCGCCGCCGACAACGACCTGCTCGTCTCCGCGTTCTCGCCGGCCGTCCTGCGAGAGGTAGCGAACGTCGACCCGAGCGTGTCGACCGCGTTCGTCTGCACGCACGAGTACGACCGTCCGGTGCGGACGGCAACGGACCTCGGCTGTGACGCGCTTCATCCGTCGTCTCTCCTCTGCCTGACGACCCGCACCGTTCGACGGGCCCACGAGTCCGACCTCGCGGTGAACGCTTGGACAGTCACGCGACGACCGGTAGCGCGCCTGTTAGAGACGTGCGGTGTGGACGGAGCTATCGCGGACATCTCGGATATCGGCTGTTCGCGTCGGTGAGCGGATGCCGCCCGTGATCCCGTCCCGGAACGCTCGGCTTTCCGCCGCCCGAGTTCGGCGGCGTCGATGGAAAATACAATATCTCTATTGGAAAGTATAAATGCCAGCCAGACGTACGGACTCACCACTGACCACAGTGCCTATGGTCGAATTTCGCATCCACCACAGCGCGCGAGTCGCACGGACCGAACTGACGCGCCATCAGCGCGAACTCGACGGGCGGTGGTTCGGGCGACGCGTCCGTTCCGGCTTGCTTCTCTGTGTCGGCGTTTTGCTCGGTGCGTTCGCTTACCGACTCGGACGTGACCTCGCTACGGGACAGACGGCACCGCCCGCCGGTCTGTGGACCGCCGTCACTGCGCTGTTTGTCTGGATGGTGTGGCGGAGTTCTTCGTTGACGCATGCGCGATTCGAGCGTCTGAACGCCGACTTGCTTCTGACTACTGTTCCAGCCCGAACGGTCACGTCGGGCCTCCTCCTCTTCGGGTACGCCCGGCTGATCACCGTGCTCGCCCTGCCGTCGCTGGGCATTGCGGTCGGGACCGCGCTCGGTCTCCAGTCGCCGATGGTCGCTCTCACGGTCGTCGCCGCAGTCGCGAGTTTGACGGCGCTCGCCGTCGCGGTCGGCACCGCGGGGAGACTCGCCGCGCATCTCGTCGGACTGCGGATCGTTCGGCTTGGGTTCTACAAGGACCTGTTCACCGTCTTTGGCTGGACGATACTGCTAGTCGTCTTTATCATCTTTCAGGACACGTTGGCGACGGTCGTCCCGGCGATAGCGGTGAGCGAACTCCGGCCGGCGGCGTGGGTAATCGACCTCGCACTTTCGGGTACGAGCCACCAAGCAGGTGTCGCAGTGCGTCGCGGTCTGAGTGCGCTCGGAGTCGTTCTCCTCTCGGTCCCGCTTCTCGCGGGCGTGACGACCGTTCTGGCCCGCCGTATCTGGGAGGCCGACCCCGCAAGTTCGGCGGAGGGCCGCGGTTCGCACTCACTCGTCGACGACTGGTGGCTGGAACGGTTCCTCGGAGAGCGCGTTTCACGGCCCGTCCGCACCGTTGCCAGAGGGCGATTGCTCGTGGAGCGACGGGTCCCACGGGGGGTTCTGACCACGGGATACGTCCTCGTCTTCGCCTCCCTGGTCCTGTTTCCGGCGGTCGCTATCGTCGGCGGGGCAAACACTATGCTGCTGCTTGTCGCGTTCTCCCTCGGACTCGCGGGTGGCGTCGCTTTCGGTACGGATCCGATCGGAGTCAAGTACCGCGTCCTGCCCGCGCTGTTAACGACGGTCGGAGGGCGGCAGTTCGTCGACGGACTCGTTCTGGCGGCGCTCGTCGCCGGCGTTCCGGTCGTTACGGTCGTCGTCCTTCCGCTCGGAGTAGTTGGCCCCGTCGGCGTCGTAGAGGCCGTCCTGATGGTCCTCGTCGGCGTTGCCGTCTGTGCGTGTTCCGCGGCGGTCTGTGTCGCCGTCGGAATGGGTGTCGACCGCACTGAGTACGTCCCCATCCCCTTTTTCTTCACTGACGTACCGGTGTACGCGGAGATAGGATCGGCACCGTTTCTCAGGCTCGGGGGGATCTTCGTGGTCGTGTTGCTCGCCGCACTTCCGGGGTTTTTGGGGAACATTCCGCCAGTGTATGGGGGTGCGTCAGCCCTCGGGGTCCCGGCCGTCGCCGTCCGGATCGGATCGCTCTGTCTCACCGTACTCGTCGCGGTCGGTCTCGCTGTGATCGCACGCCGGATAGCCGTCCGGCGATACCGTGAGTATCGGATCCGGTGACCTCCGGGACTACGACGGGGACGAGCGGGCCGCAGGAGGGAACGCGGGGGGACCGATACCGCGCCGTCCGACAGCAGTTTCGTCGGCAGCGGGCGGACTCCCAGTGGTTGCGGCCGCGAACGCTGACTACTCCTCGACGGCGACGAGCGGGTCGGGGTCGGCCATCCGTGCGAGCACGACCTTCGGCACGTCGCTCCGGGCGAGTACCTCCGCCGCGATGTCACCCGCGACCGCCGCCAGTTCCTCGTCGTCGACCTTGTTTATCACCGGTATCGCCGTCGCTCCGTCAGGAACGCCCCGCATCCCGCCGTCGTCGCTGGCGAGCACTGCCGCGACGTCGACGGGCCGGATCTCGTCGCCCTCGTCGCGACCGGTGATCGCCGCGACGCGTTCGGGTCGGTGGACGTACTCGCTCGTCAGGGGCTTTCCGACCGCGTGGGCGCTCGCGACGGGAACGACCGTATCCGCCGACGGCGGGACCTGCGGTTCCCGGTCGTTCGGAGCCTTGAACTCCCTCGTCCGCGCGCCGTCGGCCTTGACGAGAACGGCGTCAGCGGCGTCCGCCGCCGCGATAGCCGTGATTGTCTCGGGATCGTAGCCTGGGTACCGGTCCTCGCGCTTTCGCTCGGGGACGAGTCCGAGCGGCCAGCGGTCGGCCGTTCGGACCGCATCGGCCGGGTCGTCGGTCACGACGACCTCCGCGACGTGTCGGTCGAAGATGGGGATCCGGACCGTCGCCGTCACGACGGCGCGGTCGATCCGGTCAGCGAGCGCGTACAGCGTCGTCTTCTTCCCGCCTGCGCCGACGAGACAGGTCGTCCCGCCTGCCGCGTCGAGAGCGTCGACGATGTCCATGCTCTATCTCGCGGAACGGAAACGGAAAACTCCGGGGCCTCGGGAAAACGGTTCGGTCGGGGTCGGCAGTCCCCCGCGTTACAGCGGTCGCGAGGCGAAAGCCAACCCGTTTACTGCGTGCGCCGCTTGACGATCCCGACGTTGTTCGCGACTCGTTCGGTCATGTCGCGGAACGCCTGCCCCGTCTCGCTGTCCTCGTCGAGGACGACGGGTTCGCCCTCGTCGCCACCGGTCCGAACCTCGGGGTCGAGCGGGACGGAGCCGAGAAACGGCATCTGGTGTTCTTCGGCGAAGCGCTCGCCGCCGCCCTCGCCGAAGATGGGGTGGTCGCTGCCGCAGTCGGGACATTTGAACGTCGCCATGTTCTCGGCGATGCCGAGGACGGGCGTGTCGTGCTTGCCGAACATCTCCAGCCCTTTGCGGGCGTCGTCCAGCGCGACCTCCTGGGGCGTCGTGACGATGACCGACCCCGCGATGGGGACGCTCTGGAGCAGGGTCAACTGCGTGTCACCGGTGCCCGGCGGCAGGTCGACGACCATGTAGTCGAGGTGTCCCCAGTCGACGTCCTCCCAGAGCTGGGTGAGGATCTTGTGGACCATCGGGCCGCGCCAGATGACGGGGTCGTCCTCGCCGACGAGAAAGGCCATGCTCATCAGCTTCATCCCGAACTGCTCGGGCGGGATGATAGTCTCGTCGGCGGTGGCTTGCGGAACCTCCTCGGCGTCGACCATCCGCGGGACGTTCGGCCCGTACACGTCCGCGTCGAACAGGCCGACCCGCGCGCCCATCTGCGAGAGGCCGGCGGCGAGGTTGACCGCGACGGTGCTCTTGCCGACGCCGCCTTTCCCGCTGGCGACGGCGATGATGTTCTCTACGTCGGGAAGCACTTGCTCCTCTGGCGAGAGCCCCGAGTCGACCTCGGCCGAGAGGTCCGTTTCGAGGCCGGCATCGCCGAGCACCTCGCGCACGCGCTCCGCGATCCGCGTCTCGTTGGGCGAGTACGGCGCGCCGAGCGCCAGCGAGACGTGCGCCGTCTCGTCCTCGACGGTCACGTCGTTGACGAGGTTCAGGGAGACGATGTCGTCGCCGAGGTCCGGGTCCTCCACCTCGCGCAGCAAGTCGAGCACGTCGTCTGCGTTCATGCCCGGTGATAGGCGCGGAAACGCCGATAAGGGTTGCGAACCGTTCACTTGCGTCGCGGCCGACAGTTCCCGGGTTCTCCGTCATGTTCGCGCGGCCGATTGGGCTTTTCCGTCGACTAGCTCACGTCCGACTCCGATTTGACGGCCGCACCGCGGGCGAAGTCCTCCTGCACCTCGTCGATACGGACCGTCACCCGCTCGCCGAGGGTAGCGTCGGGGACGAGAACGACGAAGTCCTGAACCGTGGCGACGCCGTCGCCTTCCTCCCCGGTGTCCGCTATTTCCACGGTGTACTCCTCTCCTTCTTCCACTGGTACGGGCGTATCGTCCGTGCTCATCGCTTGCCGTACCACGTTCGCGCCAATCAAGGTACGTCCCGGTTAGTTACCAGCCGGCGGGAGCGCCCGGCGGCCGTTCAACCGCGGTCAGGGGAAACGCTGCTCGGGGTCCGTCTCCGGAGTTGTAGTAACAACTGAAACGATTCACACACCGATCGCACGACCGTCGTGCGATCGGGTGTGCAATGACTGTCAGTGGCCACTGTAGTTCGAGTCGCTCTCGCCGTCCGCAAACCGCTCGGCCGCCGCCTCGAACTCCTCGCGGGTGTTCAGATTCTCGAACGTCTCGGTCGACCCGACCGACTCTATCTCGGTTCCCTCCACGACGACGTAGTTCAGGTCGAACAGCGGTTCGAGTATCTTGTGCTTTCCCGCCGCGAGCGCGTCGTCGCACGCGTCGGCCATCGCTTCCGCGCGGTAGACGGCCTGCGTGGTCTGGTACCACTGGTCGTCGAGTTGCACCACGGCGGCGTCGTAGTCCGCCGCGCGGTCGAACAGGTACGACGCGATGTCCGGGTCGACGAAGGGCATATCGCAGGCGACGACGAAGGCGTACTCGGTGTCGACGGCGCGCAGGCCGTTCCGGATACCCGCCATCGGCCCCTGGTTGGGATCCGGGTCGACGGCGAAGGAGACGTCGTGATCGTAGCCTCGCATCGCCTCGCGGATCGGTTCGACCTGGTCCTCGCGGCAGTTGACGACCAGCGACTCGACGACGCCCGCGATCCGGTCGGCGACCCGGCGGATCATCGGCCTTCCGTCCAGCTCCGCGACGGCCTTGTCTTCTTCGCCGAATCTGGTCGACCGTCCGCCGGCGATTATCACTCCGGTCGGCATCTCTCCCGTCCTTTCTCGCGAAGTGCGTTATCGATTACGATAATCCTTATGCGCAGCGTCAACGTACCGGACGTAGATGGAGTACGACCTACCCGACCGCCTCTTGCGGGTGGATCTCACCGCGGCTACCGTGAGTAGCGAACGGGTGCCGGCGGAGTGGCGTCGCCGATACGTCGGCGGGAAAGGACTCGGGGCCCGCTACCTCTACGAGGAACTCGCCCCCGGAACCGACCCGCTCGGTCCGGCGAACGCGCTCCTGTTCATGCAGGGCCCGCTCTCGGCGGTGTTGCCGGGCGAACCGCGCTATGCGGCGGTCACGAAATCGCCGCTGACCGGCACGTTTCTGGACTCGTACAGCGGCGGCGGCTTCGCCGAACGGCTCTCGGGTGCCCTTGAGGACCATCTCGGACTGCTCGTCACCGGGCGGGCCGACGACCCCGTCAGGGTCGAAGTGGCGGACGGCGATGCGACGGTCGCCCGGAGCGACCAGTGGGGCGAAGACGCGGTCGAGACGTGTACCGCTCGTCCGGACGCCGCGGTGGCCTGCGTCGGCCCCGCGGGCGAACAGGAAGTCCAGTACGCGACCATCGCTTCGGACGACGCCGACCACCACGCGGGCAGGGGCGGCGCGGGTGCAGTCATGGGGTCGAAGCGCCTGAAAGCCGTCGTCGCCCGGGGCGACCCGCCCGAGGGGTTCGGCGACCTGCGCGAGCGATACACCGACGACTACCTGAACGCGGATGTCGGCCGGTGGCAGCGCGCCAGCGGCACCGTCGAATCGGTCGAGTTCGCCGACGAGGTCGGCGTCCTCTCTACGCGCGGGTGGCAAGAGAGCGAGTTCGAGAGCGCGGACGCGGTCGGGGTCGCGGCCGTCCGCGAGGCTTCGAGCGGGCGCGAACGCGAGGACGACGACGTGCCCGGCGGCTTCCGCGTCGAGACGGAGTCCGGCGAGTACGTCCCGCGCGGCGGGACCGCGATGTCGCTCGGCGCGGGACTCGGCGTCGGCGAGTTCGACGCCGTCGCCGCGCTCGGTGAAACCTGTGACCGCTTGGGCGTCGACGTCATCAGCGCCGGCAGCGCGGTAGCGTGGGCGGTCCGCGCCAGCGAGGAGGGCGTCCTCGACCGCGACCTCTCGTTCGGGGACGAGGACGGTGCCCGCGTGCTGATAGAGGAAATAGCGTCGCGGTCGACGCCGCTCGGCGACGCGCTCGCTGACGGCGTCGCGGCGGCCGCAGAGCGGTTCGGCGGTGAGGGACTCGTCCCGACCGTGAAAGCGATGGAACTTCCGGGATACGACCCCCGCGGGTCCAGAGCGATGGCGCTCGCGTACGCCACCAGCGACCGCGGCGCGTGCCACCGGCGCGCCCGCCCCGTCGAGGAGGAGGTGTTCGGTGACTGGTCCGACGCCGACCGCGTCCGCGCCGTCGTCGCTGAACAGGACCGCCGGTCGCTCGTCTGGAGCCTCGTGGGGGACGACTTCGCCGGCGAGGTGCTCGACGACCTCGCCGCGGAGTGGTTCCGGGCCGCGGGCGAGAGCCGGACGCCGGACGAACTGCGGACCGCCGGCGAGCGGATCTGGACTCTGGTCCGCCTGTTCAACGTGCGAGAGGGGTTCGACCGCTCGGACGACGAACTCCCGGAGGTACTGACGCGCCCAGTCGACGACTCGGACGGTATCGACCCGGACGAGTTCGACCGACTCCTCACGCGGTATTACGCGGCCCGCGACTGGGGGTTCGACGGGCGTCCCACACGAGCGCTGTGCGAACGGTTGGATCTCACAGACGCGGTCGACGACGACACGCCCCTCGCGGACGGTCCTGCCGGGGCACCAGAACTATGACAGAACGCATCGACCTCGACGACATCGACGCCGACGACGGGACCGAAGACGGCGAACCGAACCCGGGCGACTGGATCTGGCGGGACGACGGTGACGACGACGCCCCCGTCTCGACGCAGCCCGCCGAGGACGCGCCGGTCGGGCCGTCGTCCTCGGGCGACTCTTCCGTAGACGCTGCCGGCAGCGACTCGACGGACGACCAACCGATATCCGAAGCGGGTGGTGACGGCGTGCCGTCGCCGAGGATCCGAGACGTCGCGGACGGTTCCGACCGCGATGCCGGTCAGGCCTCTGACGCCAGCGGCGAGGCGCGCGTCCCGCACGTCCCGCGGGAGAACCGGGGCGATCCAGTCGGGATCCCGAAGCGGTCCGGCGGAGCGGGTGCCGGGAGCGAGGGCAAGTCTGACGCGACCGCCGCGGCACCGCCGGACGCGGAGGCGAGCGGCCCCCACGGCGGCGGCGTCGACGACATGGTGACTGCGCTGACCTACGAGGCCGCGAAGCGCCTGGCGAACCCCGCCGCGGCCGTCGCCGACGCGAAGGTCTGGTCCGACTGGATCGGTATCGTCGGCGACGTGCCATCCCACGTCATCGGCACCTTCCAGCGCAACCACGGCGTCGACGCCGACTTCTTCAACGGCACGGGAACGGGCCCGGGCGAACGTCTGGCGGAGATCGACGTGCACTCGATGTTCTACTCGGAGCGCATGGTCGTCGTCGGCGTCGAAGGCGAGGACGAGTACATCGCCGAGCGGGCAGACTGGGAGTTCGTCCCCGTGGCAGACGCGGCGTCGAAGGCGAACTGGGAACTGACGGAGTAACGTCGCCGTTCGGAGAGGTTGGTGAATCGTTTTCACAGTCGGCGTGGATCGCTACCGCATGGTGAAGCGATACGCTCTCAGACAGCACCCGGTGCTTCTGGCGGCCGTGGTGCTACTTGGTGCGTGGCTGCTCCTCTCCGCGATGAACGTGTTCGTCTCGATGGGTCAGACCGGGCCGTTCGAGGGGTACGTCGGACACACACCGGCCAGCGGATGGGCCGGCCTGGCGGTGATAGTGGCGCTGCTCGGATTCCTCGTCGTCCTGTACTCGGAACTGGGCGAGCCTGGTCCGCTCCCCGAGTCGTTCCCGCCGGAGACGGCGCGCGGCGGGGCCGGACAGAGGAGGGTGCACCGTCACACCGACCGGTCCGAGCGGATGGCCTCCGCCCGAACTGACCACGTCGAACCGAAGACGTACTACAAGTGTACCCAGTGCGGAACGGTGTCCGCGTCCGACGAAGCCGTCGCTGAACCGCACGCGCGATACTGCGAAGTCTGCGACGCGGAGACTGAGTGGGTGCCTGCGGAGGAAAGCGGTCCCGCCGACGAAGGAGGGTCAAGGACGTGACGTACTACGAGTGCGCCGAGTGCGGGACGATGGCGTCGTTGCTGGGTGAGAGCGAGCAGGTGCGACCCTGCCCGGTCTGCGACAAGGTGACCCGCTGGGAGGAGTCCTTCGTCGACGAGGACGCGGGGGTGTCGTTTTGACGCTGGCGTTCGAACCCGGCGACCGCTTTCTGGAGGCCGTCGATGACTGGAGCGACCAGCGGATGATGGACCACGAGCAGGCTATCGAGACCAAGGCTGAACAGGCGTTGCTGGAGATCGAACATCTGGTCCGCGACGTCGAGGACCCGGACGACATCGCCTTCGGGGTCGAGGGGACAGAGATCAGACACGACCCGAGTGAGGAACTCGCCGAATTTCTCGACGCCCAGGCCGAAGAGAGCGGCCTCCCGCCGGAGCGCGTCCTGAAGCTCCACGTGGACCTGTTCGCCCGCGTCTTCCTCGACGACGACCAGAAGCGGCCGCCGGGTGCGCCGCCGACGTAGCGTCGCCCGCTCAGCCGGAGTTACGCTGTCGGAGCGAGGCGGATGGAGACCCTCGACGCACTGCGATGTCGAATATCGTCGCGAAGGTCTGCCCGCCAGAGTTAGAACATCGGCAGCGCTCGGTACTCGCGGGTCGGGACGTAGAAGTTCGCCCGCGACTCGACGGTGATGAACTCCAGGATGCCGTTGTTCTGCCGGTCGCGCACTTCGGTGCTGTCGTCGCGGACGTACCAGCCGTTCATCGCCTTTCGCGTCTTCTCGAAGTCGTCGAGCGACGCCTGGAATGAGAGGAAGTGGACGCCCGCCCGGTTGCCGTCGACGGTGTTGAAGTCCCGCCGAAGGACGATCGGTTCGCCGTCCTCGCGGACCCGAGCCACTTTCTCGTGGTGGCCGACGACGTCGTGTTCGCTCGCGTGGTCTGAGACGGCGTCGCTGAACGGGACGGTGTCGGTGAACTCGTCTACGTCCTCGTCGGAGAACTCCGGGGAGAACATCCGCGCGACGCGCTCGTTCCGGTCGAACCCCTCGAACCAGCGAGTGAGCGACTGGCTCAGGTGGCTCAGATGCATCGTCGTCCCCCCCTCGAACGACCCGGAGTCGATGGTGACGCGGTCCTCGCTGGCCTGCGTGCCGCGCATTCCCGAGCGAAAGCCCATGAACATCCGGTCGGAGTCGGACAGCGGCGGGTCCTCAGGGAGCCCTTCGGCGTCCGTGTGCTCGACCGGCAACCCCTCGCCGATGAACCCGGTGCGTCGACCGCTGGTCGAGAACACGTCGCCGAGGCGGTCGTCGACCGAAACGTCGCCGAGAGAGTCCTTCGGACCGAACAGAGCGTTCTCCGCGGCGTCGAGGTGCGACGGAACGTCGCTCGACAGGGCGAGCGCGGCGTCGAAGTCGAGGAGGTCCGGGTCGTCCGTACGCGAGAGTACCTCGGGCCGGCGAACCGGTGTCGCATCCAGTGCACCCACTCGCTCGAAGTAGTTCGGCCCCCAGGCGAGCAGGTGAAAGAGCCCGTCGGATCCCCACTCGTACGCGCCTTCGAGAGTTCGCATCGCGCGCTCTATCGTGCGGCCCGTTTCTTTCGACGGCGACGCGCTCAGGTCGAGCAACAGGACCCGGTGATGCCGGGGCAACAGCGGATTGCCGTGGCGGTCGCGCCGGACGAACGACGACTGCGCGTGCTGACGGTTCGGCAGTCCGTCGGCGTGCGGGTTCGGGTCTAATCCGAGGTCGGTCTCCGACCGCGCCGGCCGTAGGAACTGCGAACACCCCGCCAGGCCGACGGCTCCGGCGATACCCGCGATCCGTTCGAGGAGTGTGCGTCGACTTGCCATGCTATCGCTTGACAAGAGTACTGGATCTCGGCGTATAAGCCCGTCGTGTATCACGTTTTCCGAGAGTAGCAAGCGTTTATGCGAATTCACTGCTTGCAACTACGCATGTTACACGCTAGCAGTGGACTTTCATCGGCCGAACTCCCGCTGCCGGCCGACGACGCCGTGACGGTACTGCTCGTGGGATCAGTCGTTCTGGGCATCATCGCGTACGATGCCTACAGGTACCACTGGGGGGCGTAGATGTCCGAGCGCACCGTTGCTCGCGGCGAGCGTCTCGACGGCACGCGGGTCGTCAGGGTCCTCGGATACGCCGTGTACGTGCTCGCGACGCTTCTTGCCCTATCGCTGTTGACCGTCGGCACCATCGCCATCATCGCGGAACTGAAAGGGACCTGGCACTGGGCGATCCACCTCCAGTCGACTGTCAGTTACGTCGGACTGTTCATCTCGTACCTGTTGACCGCCCTCGTCCCGCTTTTCGGCCTCTTGCTCGTCTCGCGGTGGTGGGTCGACGATGCGTAGCCTGACGCGAGTCTGCCGGGTGGGAACCGTTCTCTCGGCAACGGCGCTGTTGCTGGTAGTCGCCCTCGTCGGTCTCGTCGCGTTCGTCGCGGAGATGCACGCGACGTGGACCTGGTACTTCCGCATGGAACGGACCATCTCGGCGGCGACGCCCGTCGCGATGTGGCTGCTCGGTTCGTCGCTCGTATTTCTGTTCGGCACCGTGGCGACGGCGAGAGACGAGAACGGATAGATATCCACCTCTTATCCGCCAGAAATCAGTCGTTCGACGGCGCTACCGACCTTCGACGAGGTCCGTGAACCGCTCCAGGCGCTCGTCGTCGGCGAGTCGCACCATATCGCCCTCTTGGTCGTACCGTGCTATTCCCGCACTGTCCAGTTTCGGAAGATGATTGTGGTACAGCGAGAGGTAGATCCGCTTTACGTCGTCCGCGGGGATCTCGGTGATCGGTGACCCGTTCTCCCGGACGGCGATTTCGTCAGCGAGGTCGGCCA
Source organism: Halostella sp. PRR32 (assembly GCF_034808085.1). Lineage (NCBI taxonomy): Archaea > Methanobacteriati > Methanobacteriota > Halobacteria > Halobacteriales > Natronoarchaeaceae > Halostella > Halostella sp. PRR32. The sequence continues at coordinate 115,243 of NZ_JAXHGL010000001.1, read as the reverse complement.
GTGCCATCGGTTCCTCGTACTCCCGCAAACAACGGATCGCGTACCGGCGGCGGGTGTGAGAGAGACACTCGAAGACCGCGTCTACGTCTCCGTGTGATTGATAGACGTTCGTCATATCACTGGGTAATTCCTCGTAACCCAAGGGGACTAGGGTTGTATATACGTCCCATTTACCGGTCCGAAAGCGCCCTCTACTCTGGATTGTCTTCCGACGGGTAGTTGATAGTTAACGTACTCGAAATCAGGTTCCGGTGGCCGGTGTGAAACCGCTTCGACAACGCCTGCTGCGAGATATCCATCCGGTTCGCGAGTTCGCTCATCGTCACCTGTTGAGGCACCTCGTAGTACCCCTCTTCGAGCGCAGTCACCAGCGTCTCGCGCTGTTTCGTCGTCAGGTCGTACTGGGCGCTCGCCATCGGCTGTTCCTGTTCCTTGAGTTCGTTGAGTTCGAAGGTGATGTCGTTCTCGTCGCAGTACTCCTGGAAATCCGAGAGCCGACTGCGGTCGTCGAAACGTATCCGCAGTTCCCAGGTTTCGTCTCTCGCGACGGCCTGCAGGATCGTCGCACCGATCTCGACGTACGCGTAGACGATCGTCTCGACGTTTTCCGTCCACTCCGCGCGGTAGAGCCTCCCGTCGTCGATCTCGTCGATTTTGGCGACGTTCTTCACCGACTCGTCCTCCCGGAACGCGTCTTCGAACTCCGATTGTTCGAGGCCGCTGACCCAGAAGTACGGCATGACTTTGTCCTGCATCGTCGCGACGACGCGCTCTATCTCGACTATCATCTCCGGTGCCGCCGTCAGGGTGTGATGGAGCGCAAAGTCGTCTGAAGGAACGGTGAACTCCGCGATGACACTCATATCCACGGGGTTCGGTATCGAGTAGAATAAGGGCCGTGGAAGAACGGGATTTGTGCTCTCTTTCGATACCGGCGTCGATAACTGTTGTCTGACCGCCGGTCCGCACTTCGAAACGGCTGTCCAGTCAGGAAACCCACTCCAGGTCCGGAGCCGTTTGGTACGGACTGTTGTAAGTCCGTTCCGGAGGGCACCGACACGGGGACGACGCATACCGGTTCACAGTTACAACAGTCCGTATGAGCGACTCCCGTTTCGTCTCGCGGCCGGCAGTCTGGGGCGTGTCCTCCGCGCCGCCGCGGGTCGGAAGTGGTGCTCCGCAGACTGCGCCGCTGTCGCTACGGTGCCATCTGTGCGGTGAGTTCGTCCTCGAAGGCGACGACGCCCTCGGCGATGTCCGCCGCGGCGAGGTAGAGGTCCGACTCCGTCTCCTCGCGCACGTCAGCGGCGAACTCGTCTATCCACTCCAGTAGATGTTCGTCGAGGAAAACCCGTTCGTAGCCGAACGCCTCGGCCTCGCCGCGGCGCTGGCGTCGGATCAGGTGTCTGAGAAAGGCGAGTTCGACCGCGACGAAATCGTTCTCCTCGGGGTAGTCCTCCGGCGGTTCCCACCCGACGGCGTGATAGCTCTCCTCGACTTCGGCGAGTCCCTCCCCGATGTACTCCGTGTCGTCGCGGTAGTACGTCTCGTGGGGGGTGATGACGGGTCTGAGACCGACGAACAGGCGCGTGTACTCGGTTGTCAAGTCGTCCTCCACGTCGCGTATCGGTCGGTCCTCGTTGTCCTCGACGAACCGCTCGAGCGCGGCGAACCCCTCGTCCAGCGACGGGTGGACCTCGTCGTCGGGAACCGTCACCCCCGAGAACAGGTCAGTCAGGAACGCCTCGTTCGGCGCGTCGCCGAGCGAGTCGACGGCGAAGTCGAACAGTTCGAGTCGTGCCTCGTAGACGGCGTCGGTGTTCATGTATCGAAGTGGAGTCTGGCACGGCAGTCGTTACAGTACTCGAACACGCTGTGTTCCGAGTCCGGCGCGATACCCTCGACTCGCTCGCCGACCGCCGCCTTCACCTTCTCGGCCGAGCCGACGCTCGTGAACTCGCGACCGCAGCGGCGACAGGACAGCATCTCACCGTCGTACACCGTGATCCACGCCGGATCGTTCGATTCGGCGTCCGCGTCTGTGACGGCCTCCCGATTCTCGGGCAACAGCGACAGGTCCAGTCCGTCGCGCATCGTGATGGCTCCCTCCGGACAGCCGTCCTCGCAGAGCCCGCAGTTCACGCAGCGTTCGTGGTCGAACTGCAGGTCGCTCCCCTCTCTGCGGATCGCGTCTGTCGGACACATGTTCGTACACGTAGGCGTCAGCGCGCAGTCGTCGGAGACCTCCATCCAGCCGAAATCCGATAGCCCTCGGATCACGTCGCGGTCAGGATCGGTGTGGTCGACTATCGCCCGGACGCTCTCCAGCGCCCACCCGTGGTTGTCGAACGGCGGCGTCTCTCGTCCGTCGTCTACGTCGCCGGTCGCGACGTGTTCGCCCGCGGGAACCGGGGAGTCGTCGAGCCCGTTTACGAACGCGGAGAGGGCGTCGACGAACCCGTCTGGGTCGTGGGGGTCGGGCGCGAAGAAGTCGACGCGTTCGCCCAGCCCGAGGTCGCGACACGCTGCGTTGACGCTGTCGACCAGTGTCGCCTTCGGATCGGGGCCGGAGTGGAGACAGGATCCGCCGCATCCGACGACGGCAACCCCGTCGGCCCCGCTCGCGAGCGCGTGGAGCGCGTGGGCCTCGCCGACCGTGTCCGTACAGTCGACCCGGACCGGCAACACCGGCGGATACGAGAGGTCCCGTCCCGCCGCCGAAAGGCGGCCGTACTCCCGAACGGCGTCGTCGGCGCGTTCCGAGCAGACGAACGCGACGACCTGCTCGTCGATGGGGTCGTCGCCGCCGAACAGACCGCCGGATTCGCGGGGCCGGACGAGCGCCTCGACTTCGCGGGCGATCCGTTCGTTCGAGGGGTCCCGCAACCGGACCGCGCCGGTGGGACAGGAGCTGGTGCAGGCCCCGCAGTCCTGGCAGGCGACGGGGTCGAACTCGACCTCGTCGATGCGGGGTCGTTCGACCGCACCGTGCGGACAGGCCTCTACGCACTCGTTGCATCCGCGCTTGCTCGACGCCCCGGACGCGCAGACGTCCATGTCGATGTCCAGATGCTGCGGTTTTTCTAGGCCGCCGAGTAGCCGTTCGACCGCCGCGACGGTCCCGGCGTCGACGGGACCAGTATAAAACCCGATACGCCCGCCGCGGTCGGCGGACGTCGCGGCGGGGTAGATCACCTGGTCCGCTTCGATAGCGCGTTCGACGCCGTCCATCTCGATGGCGTTCGTCGGACAGCACTCTGTCCATTCTCCGTCGGGGGCGTCGGGTGCGATATCGACGGGAACGCGTGCGACCATGCCGTCCGGCCCTTCGCGGACGCAGTCCATACAGGAGATGCAGTCTTCGGTGACTCGGGATTCGACGGTCACCTCGAACTCGCCGTACTCGCCGTCGACGCGGGTGACCCGGCCTCGTTCGACCGTCACGTCGTCTAAGTTTGCGTCGACTCCCGCGTACTCGCCGCCGTTTGCGATCAGCGTCACCTCCGCGTCCCCGGTCGACCCCGTATCCCCCGCCAGTGCGCTGGCGGTTTCCGCGTCGCCGACGACGACCACGTCGTTTCCGGCGTCGCGAGAGACCGAACGGGACACCGGTTCCTCCCGCAGGCCGGCGTGACGAGCGGTCAGCATTCGCGCCGTCTTCTCCGTCGCCGCGTCTCTCCCGTGTACCCATCCGGCGCTCTCGCGGTGGTCGACGAAGTCGACCGCTTCGGGGTGGAGATCATGCTCGTCAGCGAGGCCGCGTAACCGGCGCTTGCATCCGTCGTCGACCGCGGTGACGAGCAACTGGTCCAGGTCGTGTTCGTCTATCACCTGTGACATCGCGGGCAGGCCGTCATCGCAGAGATGGCTCGAACTCGCGACTACGTCGACGCCTTCGACACTGTCCCGCGCTTCCTCCGGGTCTACGGCGCACCCGTCCCCGCAGGTGCAGACGAAAGCCCCCGTGTTCATGTGCCACAGTGATACTACTTCTCAGGGCAAGTATGTTACGAATGGTCAAAAACCAGAACTCAATAGATCGAACGGGCAGAATTTGAAAAATGAGAATGGTAAGGGAGAAGTGGTATAAATTAATATTATTTTATATAAACTCGGGGAAAGCGTACATAAATAAGGTCAAACACGTATTCTCTCGACAAAATGGGTGAAGACTCTTACGCGCTCCAGTTGATCTTCTAAGTCATGCCCATAGTTACCGTGCCGAACCGAACGACCGGGCGACGGGGGTCGGTACCGTGAGCAACGAACCAGTGCAACTCGACCTCGATCGACGGTCGTTCATGAAGGCGAGCGCGCTCGCCGGAGCGGTCGCCATCGGTGGCGGAGCGGCGGGACACGTTCTCGCTCAGGAGGGCGAAGACGAGACGCCGGACGGTGCACTCGGCGAGAACGAGACCGTTAACTCGGTGTGTAACTACTGCGCCGTCGGCTGCGGTTTCAAGGGCGAGCGACGAGGGAACGCGTTCGTCGGTCAGGAGCCCTGGTTCGAGAACCCGATCAACAACGGGTCGGTCTGTGCGAAAGGGGCGAGCATCTACGAAACCGAACACTCCGACAAGCGGGTCAAACACCCGCTACAGCGCGTCGACGGCGAGTGGCAGAAGATCACGTGGGAACAGGCGTACAGCACTATCGTCGGCGAGATAGAGCGGATCTGGGACGAGTACGGCCGAGACAGCATCTACTGGCTCGGCAGCGCTCACCACTCCAACGAGGAGGCGTACGCGCTTCGCAAACTGATCTCCTTTATGGGGACGAACAACGTCGACCATCAGGCGCGGATCTGCCACTCGCCGACTGTCGCCGGCCTCGCGAACACGTGGGGCTACGGCGCGATGACGAACACGATCAACGACTACCGCAACTACGACCTGGACATCATCATCGGACAGAACCCCGCCGAGGCCCACCCGATCGCGATGCAGCACATCCTCGAAGGGCAAAAGCGCGGCGGGACGATGATCGTCGTGGAACCGCGGTTCACCAAGACCGCTGCCCACGCCGACCAGTTCTACCGGCTTCGGTCCGGCACTGACACGGCGTTCATGCTCGGACTGATCAACTACCTCCTCAACAACGACGCGCTCGACCGGAACCACATCGAGGGGCGGGTCAACGGGTGGCCCGACGTCGAAGCCGAACTGGAGAACTACGACCTCGAAACGGTGTCTGACATCACCTGGATCAGCGAGGAGTCGATCGAGGAGGTCGGCGATCTCATCATCGAGAACATGCCCAACGTCCAGATAGAGTGGGCGATGGGCGGCACCCAACACACCAACGGCACGCAGAACATCCGCGCCCACGCCATCACTGCGCTGGCGACGGGCGGTATCGGCCGTGCGGGCGGCGGATTGCAGGTCATGCGGGGCCACGCGAACATCCAGGGGACGACCGACCTCGGGCCGAACGCTCACATCCTGCCGGGGTACTACTCCGTCTCGTCGGTGGACTCGTGGCGGCACTGGGCGAACGTCTGGACGAAGAGCCCGTACACGGAGGGGGAGGTCAGCTTCGAGGACCTGTACGAGAAGTTCGACCACATGCCCGAGGAACTCTGGCAGGAGCAGGCCGGCGGCGGCGACGCCGTCATCGGCGACCCGGGCGATCAGGAGGACGACACCTCGATGATGTTCCAGAACGGCCTGACCGTCTCGCGGTGGTACGAGTCCGCGCTGGACCAGGAGGACCGCCTGATCGAGTCCACGCTCTATCAGCCCGAGAAGACGAAGATGGCCGTCTTCCAGGGGCATTCGGCGAACTCACTGACCGAGATGGACCGGATGAAACAGGCGATGGAGGCGCTCGACCTCCTCGTCGTCATCGACATGTTCCCGTCGGTGGCGTCCGTGATGGCCGAGCGGGACGACGGCGTCATCTTCCTGCCCTGTGCCAGTCCGTACGAACACGCCGGTAGCGTGACCAACTCCCACCGCTCCGTTCAGTGGAAGGAGCCGGTTCGGCCGCCGGGGCACAACACCCGACCCGACCTCCAGATCATCCAGCAACTCGCCGACCGTCTCGGGTTCGGCGAACACTTCAACTGGGGTCCGGGGCCGGAACTGTACAACGGCACCGAGTCGTACGAGGAGGTCCTCAGGGAGATCAACCTGGGTGTCCGCACCATCGGCTACCAGATGTCGCCCGAGCGGTTGCAGGCCCAGCAGGAGTACGACGAGGTGTTCAGTACCGAGGATCTGCAGGCGAAAGCCGGGCCGTACGAGGGCGAGTTCTGGCAACTGCCGTGGCCGTGCTGGGGGACCAGCCCGAACGAAAACGTCCCCGACCACCCCGGCACCCCGATCATCTGGCGCGACCGGTTGGACCCGCGAGAGGGGGGCCACGACTTCCGCTCACGGTGGGGAACTGAAGCCCCCAGTCCAGACGACTGGGAGACCGTCCGCGGCGAAAGCGGGTTCCCGGCCGAGGAGTACCCGCTCAGCGAGACGTACGACCAGCAGGGCGACGAGGGACTGGACATGCTCCGGAGTTCCTACCAGCCCGACTGGTGGGATAGCGAGGTCGAGGGCGTCCCGCAGTACCCCGGGTTCGCGAACACGCTTCCGGCGGACCCATCGAACTCCGACCAGATGGCCGGTCCGGTCCGGTACGCGCTGAACCCGGCGCGGTCGCCGTACGACGCCGCACAGGACTTCCAGGACCGGTTCATCACTGACCTCGACCCCGCCGACTACGAGGAGTACCAGAACCGACAGCCCGACCCGCCGACCGGCCGCGGTCGGGCGCGTGCCGTCGCGTGGAACTTCTACGACCCCGTTCCGATCCACCGCGAACCGATCGAAAGCCCGCGTCCCGATCTGGCCGACGAGTGGCCGGCGTTCGGCCCGCAGACGAACCTCTATCGCCTCGACCAGGACAACCGCGCCGTCCAGGAGCAGGCCACACAAGAGGCACAGGATCAGGGGTTCGAGACGATCATGACGACGGGCCGGCAGGTCGAACACCAGGGCGGCGGGGCGGAGACGCGGAACAACGTCTTCACCGCCGACCTGCAGCCGCACATGTACGCGGAGATCCATCCGGACCTCGCCGAGGAGATCGGCGACGGCATCGACGGCGGAGACCTGGTCGTCGTCTCGACGACAAACCGAGGGTCCGTCCTCGTCAAGGCTCGCGTCACCCGGCGGGTGAACGACCGCGAGGTGTTCCTCCCGTACCACTGGGGCGGCGTCTACAAGGGGCAGGACCTCTCGGACCGCTACCCGGACGGCCTCACGCCGCTGGCTATCGGCGACAGTGTCAACATCATCACGTCTCCGGGGTACGACTCCGAAACCCAGATGCAGGAGACGAAACCCGCGCTGGTGAACGTCCGTCAGGCGACCGAGGACCTGCTGAACGAACTGAACATGGACACGCACCTGCTTAACGAGGGCTTCCCGCAGGACGAAACCGGTCTCGGCCGACAGAAGACGTACGACGTCAGGGACCGCCCGAACGACAGCCATTAACAATGTCAACTGACCAAGAATCCCAGGACCGACAGGTGATGAGACAGAGCGTCTTCAGCACCGGCGAAGGGACGCGAATCTTCCCGGACGTGGAGGCGTGTATCGACTGTGGCGGTTGCTACGTCGCCTGCAAGCGCACGTGGGACATCCCGCGCGACGAACAACGGATCAGTATCTCGACGATGCTGGAAGGCCAGATGGCGGAGGACACCGAGAACAACCCGCGGAGCGGGGCGGCCATGAGCGAGGGGCAAGACCCGGGCGAAACCAGCGTTCCGATGCAGTGTTACCACTGCGACAACGCGCCCTGCGTCTCCGTCTGCCCGACGGACTCGCTGTTCAAGAACCCCGAGAACGATTTCGTCGAGGTACGCGACGACCTCTGCATCGGCTGCCAGTACTGTCTCTCGGGGTGTCCGTTCGGCGCGCCGCAGTTCCCGGAGTCGAACGACGGGGGAGCCGAGTTAGCGGGCAGCGGCGGTATCATGGACAAATGCACCATGTGCGAGGAGCGCCAGCTAGAGTCCGGAAAGGGCCCCGCCTGCGCGGAGGAGTGCGCCACCGACGCCATTCTCGTCGGGACGGCCGACCAGATCGCCGAGGAACTCGACCGCCGCGGCGAGGCGTCCTTTTTCAACGACGAGGCGCTCGAGATCATCTTCGGCGACGACGCGGAGGCGTTCGACCGATGAGCGGGACGTCCGACGACCGGGACCGGGATCCGGACCGGCCACCGGACGACCGTGAAGGGGAGACGCCGCACAGCGACGCGGCCGACCAGCGGGACCGAGAGGCGGGGACCGAACCGGCCTCCCGCCCGGAGCGCGAGTCGGTTCGGGAGATGCCGCACAAGGAGCGGCCCCGGAACTACACGGACCCAGACAGTCGCCTGACCGACCGCCTTGCGGTCCTCATCAGCGCCCTCGTGGGCCTGATAGTGACCGGGCTCGCGTACTGGTGGGCGCAGTCGCAGGCGATATTCACCGAGGAACTGTACCGCGTCCAGCCGACGGTCGAGGAGCGCGGTATCGGCGCGGACTGGGTGCAGGGAAACACCGACCCGGCGCTAGACGCGATGATCGCCATCATCCACGCGGCGGACGCCCTCATGGGCCTCGGCATCCTCGTGATAGTGTTTCTCCACTGGGCCGCGTTCCGTCGCCTCGCGTCGCAGATGCGCCAGCCCGGCGAAACGCGCCGGTCGGATGCCGTCGCCGCCGACGGCGGTGCGGAGGCGGACGGTGAGCGCGGAGGTGACGCCGGATGACCAGCCTCGACCACGGGAAGTTCACCCGGGTCACGACCCTGTTTCACTCGCTGCTGGCGCTAGACGTGTTCCTGCTGTTTTTCACCGGATACGCCATCATGTTCAACGACGAACTCTGGTGGCTGGTCGAGGCGACCGGCGGGAGCAGCGGCGTGGTCGCGGTACATCGCATCGCCGGCCTCGGACTGATCGCGTTGACTATATTCTGGATGACGCTGCTTCTCATCACGCCCGGCGGTCGAGATAACTTCGGTGCTGTACTCCCCGGAACTGACGATATCGAGGCCGCGGTACAGGACGTGAAGTTCGCGCTGGGGTACGCGGACGAGCGCCATCCCAACGCCCGCCAGTTCGCCGGCTACAAGGCCGACGAGGTCCCGCTGCTGTCGTACGTCGGGAAAGGCGTCGTCTGGATATTCGCGGTCGAACTGACCCTGCTCATGATCTCCGGCCTGCTCATCTGGAGCAAGACCGGCCTCGTCGGGTTCTTCCAGACGAAGGCGTCGGCCATGGCGTTCGTCGTGTTCCACGGTCTCCTCGGTATCATCATGCTGATGGGCGTGATGTTCCACATCTTCGAACACGGCGCGCACCCGGCGTTCTACCCGGTCGAACTCAAGGCGTTCCTCCCGAAAGACATCACCCCGGAGTATCACGCCGACGAGGACCACGACACCACCGGCATCGAGAACCTCGAACTCTCGCCGACGTGGAACTGGGCGGCCAACCTGCTCGGTCTCCTCACCGTCATCGGCATCGTCAGCGTGCTGATCGGAAGCATCTTCGACGAAGGGTATCCCATACCGAGGGAGTTGGCAGTCGGCGGCGGTCCGACGAACCTGTTGCTCACTATCGGGATCAACATCGGCATTCTCGTGCTGTTCATCGGCCTCGTACTGTCGATGTACGGAAACGTCATGCGCCGGCGGTACGAGCGCCAGATCGCCGAGGAGCGACGCCAACCCCCGACCGCGACGGACGGAGGTGACGCCGGTGACGACTGACCGTCAGCACTCGTCCGGCGGAGCGTCTCCGACCGGATCTACGGGGGTGACGTGACCGATGGTGAGCGTGATCTGGGAGGCGATGGGTGTCCTCGCCGTGCTGTTGGCGATAGCGGGACTGCTGTACGTTCTCGGGCTGTCGGGCACGGCCGGTGACGACGACAACGGCCCGAGGTGGTCCGGCGTACTGGTGGTACTCGTCGTCGCGGCGTTCCTGCTAGCGATGATCGTCCCGCTCGTGATGTGACCGCCGACAGTCGGCGAGCGGTCCGCCGGCTAAAATATATTTTAGCTAACATATATCCCCGCCCGGCCCCGAGACGTCTGTATGGCAAGACAGTCGCACGGACCCGACGCAGGTGAGAATAACCAGATCGCAAAGACCGGGACGACTACCGTCGGCTTGACAGCGACTGACGGCGTCGTACTGGCGGCCGACCGGCGGGCGAGTCTCGGCGGGCGGTTCGTGGCGAACAAGGACGTATCGAAGATCGAACAGGTACATCCGACGGCCGCGATGACCATCTCCGGGTCCGTCGGGGACGCGCAGGCTGTCCTCCGACAGCTCCGCGCCGAGGCGTCGCTGTACGAGACGCGACGCGGACGCCCCCTGTCGATGGACGCGCTGGCGCGGGTTACGGGCGACACGCTCCGCGGCCGCCCGGTTACACCGGTCCTCGGCGGTGTGGACGACGACGGCGCGCACGTCTACGACCTGGATGGCGGCGGTGGCGTGATGGAAGACGCGTACGCGTCGACCGGGAGCGGAATGCAACTCGCGTACGGCGTATTGGAACGGCAGTACGATCCGGACGCCTCGGTTTCGGAGGCAGTCGCGGTCGCCGCGAACGCCGTCGCCGCCGCCAGCGAGCGCGATACGGCCAGCGGCAACGGCGTCCTCGTCGCTCGCGTCACGGCCGACGGCGTCGCGACTGCGACCTACGACGACCCGGCGGAGGTGGCGTAGATGGACGGACACGAACAGACCGCGTACGACCGCGGCGTGACCGTGTTCTCGCCGGACGGCCGCCTCTACCAGGTCGAGTACGCCCGCGAGGCCGTCACCCGAGGTCAACCCGTCGTCGGCGTCACGCACGGCGACGGTGTCGTTCTCGCCGCGAACGGCGTGCGTCGCTCGCCGCTACAGGAACCGGATAGCATCGAAAAACTGCACGCCGTCGACGACCACGTGGGAGTCGCGACTGCCGGTCACGTCGCGGACGCGCGTCGCCTCGTCGATCAGGCTCGCGTTACCGCCCAGCGCGAACGACTGCGATACGGCGAACCGATGGCCGTCGAAGCGCTCGCCAAATCGCTCGCGGACGCCGTCCAGGAGACGACCCAGACCGGCGGCGCGAGACCGTTCGGTGCGGCGCTTCTGGTCGCCGGCGTCGACGAGAACGGCCCGGCGTTGTACGAGGTCGACCCGTCCGGGACCCCGACAGCGTGGCGGGCCACAGCGGTCGGCGGCGACGGCACACTGATCGACCACCTCGAAACGGAGTACGCCGACGAACTCGACGAGAGCGCGGCTGTCGATACGGCGCTCGGGGCGATTCGAGAGAGTACGGAAGCGGATCTGTCGGCGGTCAACCTCGACATCGCGACGGTGACTGCGGACGGGTACGACGCCCTCAGCATTGACGAACGACGCGACGCCGTCGGCAGCTAATCGGGCCGAGTCAGGAACTCATACTGTCGGCTGTAAGTCCGTGAAGACTGCGAGGCAAGTATGGCCGTGGTACTTGCTTACACACTGTTTGCTGTCGAACCACTGTTCGACGAATTACAGCCGACAGTATCAGGCCGACGCGCTCTCGCTCCCGCCGCTCGCCCCGTCGACGCTTTCGTCTCTCTCCGCCTCCGATTCCGTGACGGTCCGGCGGCGATGTTCCACGACCGTTCCATCGCGGGCGACGAACAGCGCGAGTTCCTCGTCCTCTAGCCTGGTAGTGACGCGGACGCACCAGGGGTCCTCGGAGACGACGCGCTCGCGCCACTCGTCGCCGACGTTCCAGAGCGGGCGGTCGCGCACGTCGTGGCCGTGTTCGTGGTAGAACGACACGACGGCAGGGTGGTCGAGCGTCGCGAGCGTGACCGGACAGCGCAGGCGCGCGCCGCAGGCCACGCACGAGAACGTCACCGTCGCCGGTCCGGGGTCGCCGGCGCGTTCGGCGTCCGCGTCGACGGCACCGCCGCACTCCGGGCAGACCCCCGTCGAGAACCCGGCGATCCGGCGGCGGTGGTGCGCGTCGAACGCCGCCGGGAGGTCCTCGTCGTCGTGGGTGTCGTGCCCGCTCGGCGGGAACGGGAGTTCCAGAACCGGGCCGTTACAGGCCTCGCAGGCGACAGTCGTCACGTTGTCCTCCACGCGGACGACCAGCGCCGCCTCGCCGCAGTGGGGACAGGCGTCGGAAAGCCCGACGGGGTCCCGGCTCACACTCTCCGTGTACGTGCCCGCGGCGACGGTGCGGGCGATAGCGGTCCCCGCGTAGGTGAGTTCGTACTCGTCGCCGACGCTGCGGACGTACCGGTCGGTCAACTGCCGGAGGTGGTACGCGAACCCCGCGGACGTGTCTTCGTCGGTGGCCTCGTGCAGTTCAGAGAACGAGCGCCGCGCCGGCCGTCCGTCGTCTACGAGCGCGCGCAGGATGCGCAACCGCGTCTCGCTCCCGAGGACCTGAAAGGCGTCGCTGGGCGGGATGTCGTCGTCCGGGTCGCGGGGTCCGCTCATGTCTGTCTCTGATCGGCCCCCGGTAATAAGCGCTGTCGTGGTCTCTGAACCGCGTTCGTTTCGCTCGGTTCGTTCCAGTCTCCATGGCTGGCGTTTCACTTCGACCGGGTCCTCCACGTCCCGTAACTGATTCCGGTTACGAACTACCCGTCCCCGACAGCGGATTTAAGAACGAGCGGTCACGATGTGGTGGTATGCTCGCGGACGAGTTCGGTCGGGAGGTGTCGGGTGTGCGGGTGTCGTTGACCGACCGGTGTAACTTCGACTGCGTCTACTGCCACAACGAGGGTCTGGGCGATACGCGCGGTCCGATGGATCCGCAAGACGACGAGATGACGGCCGACGAAGTCGTCCGCTTTCTGGAGGTCGCCGCCGAGTTCGACGTCGACTCAGTGAAGTTTACGGGCGGCGAACCGATGCTTCGCCAGGACCTCGAAGAGATCATCCGCCGGACCCCCGACGAGATGGAGGTGTCCATGACGACCAACGGCACCTTCCTCCCCGGCCGAGCGCCGGACCTCGTCGACGCCGGCCTCGAACGCGTCAACGTCTCGCAGGACGCGCTCGACCCCGACGACTTCGCCGAGGTGACCAAAAGCGGCGCGTACGAACAGGTGCTTGAAGGCGTCGAGGCGGCCCTCGACGCCGGTCTCGACCCCGTCAAACTCAACATGGTCGTGTTCGAACACACCGCGGGCTACGTGCCCGAGATGGTCGACCATGTCGCCGAGAACGACGGTCTCCAGTTGCAGTTAATCGAGTACATGCCCGAACTCACCGGCCGCCCCGAGTGGAACATCGACATCGAACGCGTCCACGGCTGGCTAGAGGAGCAGGCCGACGAGATCGAGCGCCGCGAGATGCACGGCAGACGGCGTTACTGGATCGGCGGCGAAGACGGGTCGGACCCCGCCGACACGTCAGAAAACGGCGATCACGCGACCAGAGACGACCCCAACGCGGGACGCGGTATGGTCGAGATCGTCGACCCCGTCGAAAACGCTGACTTCTGCGCGAACTGTCACCGCGTGCGCGTCACGCACGAAGGATATCTCAAAGGGTGTCTCAACCGCAACGACGACCTGCGCTCGATGGGCGAGATGGAAAAACCCGAGATCCGCGAGACGTTCCGCGAAACCGTCGACAACCGCGTGCCGTACTACGGCGAGTACATGATCAAAAACGACGACGGCGAGTGGGAGATCAACGAGGAGTACATCGGGGCCTGAGAGGGACTGTCGATATTCAGTAGCTTACCGACGCGGGGACGGCGAACACCGGTACACAGTTCCAACGATCCCTACGAAGGTCGCGTTTCGGGGTGCCGAACGAGCACACCCCGTCGCAACTGCGAGCGGAGCCACGCTTCCATGCGAGAGACTGTCCGGGTCATTCGAGGGTGTAGCGAGCGTCTGACGTCTCGCTGGACCGTTCGCTGCGCGACCGGCACCGGTTTGTCGCACCGTCACGGTGCCCGATACTTTCGTGACGCTTAAGTACCCGAGAGGGAGTAGAATTGAACGCAATACGATGTAGGGGTATCGGGCCCCGAGTCCGAGAGGGCGGAGATAGAACAGCGAGTCGTGGTAGCCTAGCCTGGCCCAAGGCGCAGGGTTGCTAACTCTGTGGCGTCAAGCCTCCGGGGTTCAAATCCCCGCCACGACGTCGTACTGGAACCGGAACTTCCGGTTCGCGAGGGGTTTCAGCCCCGACGAAATCATCGAAGCGTTTTCGACGCTTCGACCCAGACAACAGATCAGCTATGAGTGCAGAAGAACCACAGGACGAACCCGAAGACGATGAGGATCTTCGCTACTTCGTCCGCATCGGGCAAACGGACCTCGATGGGACGAAGGCCGTAGAGCGATCACTCATCGAGATGAACGGCATCGGGCGACGAACAGCCCGCATCATCGCCGACGAGGCGAACGTAGACCGGAAGGCGACGTTCGGCCGACTCGAAGACGACGAGATCGAACGCGTGACCGACGAGGTCGAGAACTACGCGGACACGGTCCCGGAGTGGCTCACCAACCGCCGCAACGACTTCTTCAGCGGCGAGACCACACACGAGACCGGCAACGACCTCTCGATGACGCGACGGCAGGACATCAACCGCATGAAGATGATCAGTTCCTACCGTGGCGTCCGCCACAACCGCGGCCAGAAGGTCCGCGGCCAGCGCACGAAGTCCACCGGCCGTACCGAGGGGACTATCGGCGTCAACGTCGAGGAGATCCGCGAGGAAGCCGCAGAAGAGGCCGCCGGAGAGGAAGACGAGGACGAGGGGGGGCTCTAACCGATGCCGCTCGGAAGCAAAACGAAGGCTTACGAGACCCCGAACCACCCCTGGCAGGGCGAGCGGATCGCCGGCGAACACGACCTCGTCGGCCGCTACGGCCTGAAAAACAAGGAAGAACTCTGGCGCGCTCAGTCCGAACTGCGCTCGTACCGCCGCGAGGCGCGTGCGCTGCTCGGTCGCGCGCAGGGCGACGCCGAGGCCGCCGCAAAGCGCGGCGACGAGTTCCTCGCCCGCCTGAAGCGGATCGGCGTCCTCGACGAGGAGGACGGTCTCGACGACATCCTGTCGCTCGAGATCAACGACGTTCTCGAACGTCGCCTCCAGACGGTCGCCTACCGCAAGGGACTCGCGAACACGCCGGAGCAGGCCCGGCAGTTCATCGTTCACGGACACGTCGTGGTCGGCGAGAGCCGCGTCACGCGACCGTCGTACAAGGTCGACGTCGACGAAGCGGAGTACATCGACTTCGACGACACGAGCCCGCTCGCGGACGATCTCCACCCCGAACGCGCGGAGGAACAATAACATGAGCGAATCAGAAGACAGCAAGTGGGGCATCGCCCACGTGCACGCATCGTTCAACAACACGATCATCACCGTCACCGACCTCACCGGCGCCGAGACGATAGCCGATTCGTCCGGCGGCGCGGTCGTCAAGCAGAACCGCGACGAGGCGTCGCCGTACGCGGCCATGCAGATGGCCGAAACGGTCGCCGAGGACGTACTGGCGGCCGGCGTCGAGGGCGTCCACGTTCGCGTCCGCGGTCCCGGCGGCAACCTCCAGAAGAGTCCCGGCCCGGGCGCACAGGCGACTATCCGAGCCCTGGCCCGCGCCGGTCTGGAGATCGGTCGGATCGAAGACGTCACGCCGATCCCGCACGACGGGTCGCGCGCTCCCAAAGGGAAGGGCGGATTCTAACCCATGGCAGAAGAGTACGACGTTGAGTTCATCGAACGCGGGGACCGATCCGCCCGGTTCCTCGTCCGCGGCGTGACGCCGGCGTTCGCCAACGGCATCCGCCGGGCGATGATCGCCGACGTGCCCACGCTCTCCGTCGACAGCGTCCGCGTGATCGAGAACTCGTCGGTCATGTTCGACGAGCAGATCGCACACCGTCTCGGGATGGTGCCGTTGACCACTCCCGAAGGCGAGTTCGAGGAGGGTGACGTCGTCACTTTGAGTATCGACGTCAAGGGGCCGAGCACGGCGTACTCCGGCGACCTCGTCAGCGGTGACAGCGTCGTCGAACCGGCCGACGACAACATTCCGATCATCGACCTCAAGGACGACCAGCGTCTCGAACTGGAGGCCGAGGCCGTACTCGACAGTGGCAAGAGCCACGCCAAACATCAGGGCGGCGTCGCGGTCGGTTACCGCCACCTCCAGTACGTCGACGTAGTCGGCGACGCGGCCGAGTTCGAGGAGCAAGAGCCCAACATCCTGCGCGGCGTCATCGAGGAACGCGCCGCGGAGCACGCGGAGGGCGACGCCGTGAACGGCGACCTCGTCCCGACCGAGGAGTTCGACAACGACCTCACGAACCGGTACCCCGGTAAGGAGGTGGAGGTCAACGACGTGTCGAACGCGTTCGTGTTCGACGTCGAAACGGACGGGTCGCTCACGGTCGAGGAACTCGTTTCCCGCGCGGTCGAGTCGCTGGAAGACCGTGCGACGGAACTACGCGAAGCAGTCCAACTATAAGCACAGATGATCCTTCAAACCGGTTCCCTGACGGCCGCCCGCTCCGGCGGGAGCCGCGGGACCCGATCCGAATCGGCAACCGAAACTGGTTTGAAGGGCACCGAACAAGGAACCAATGCCTACGAGGGCACGACGTGCAGGGATAGCCAAGTCAGGCCAACGGCGCAGCGTTCAGGGCGCTGTCTCGTAGGAGTCCGCAGGTTCAAATCCTGCTCCCTGCATCACTTCTTCAATGAGGATACGTTATGAGTAAGACAAATCCGAGGCTGAGCAGTCTTGTCGCCGAGCTGAAATCGGTGGCGCGGGATTCTGACGCCAACGTCTGGAAGGACGTGGCGGCCCGCCTCGAGAAACCACGCAGCACGCACGCCGAAGTCAACCTGGGCCGAATCGAACGGTACGCCCGGGAAGACGAGACGGTCATCGTGCCGGGCAAGGTTCTCGGGAGCGGTGCAATACAGAAGAACGTCACCGTCGCCGCCGTCGACTTCTCGTCGACGGCCGAAACGAAGATCGAGAAGGTCGGCGAGACGATAGATCTGGCACAGGCAATCGAACAGAACCCCGAAGGTAGCAACGTGCGGGTGATCCGATGAGTATCGCAGAGTTCGAAGCGGACGTCGCCGTAGATGCGCGCGACTGCATCCTCGGCCGCGTCGCAAGTCAGGTGGCGGAGAAAGCACTGAACGGTGAGCGCGTGGCCGTGATCAACGCGGAGGACGCGGTCATCACTGGCGACGAGGACGACATCATGAGCAAGTACCGGAAGCGCCGGGAACTCGGCTCCGACAGCGGGCCGTACTACCCGAAGCGGCCGGACGAGATCCTCAAGCGGTCGATCCGCGGGATGCTCCCCTACAAGAAGAAACGCGGCCGCGAGGCGTTCGAGAACGTCCGCGTCTACGTGGGCAACCCCCACGACCGCGACGGGGAGATCCTCGACGGAACGTCGCTGGATCGCCTGTCGAACATCCGCTTCGTCCATCTGGGCGAGGTCAGCAACGAACTGGGTGCTAACGTCACATGGTAACCAACACGAGCGGCAAGAAAAAGACCGCCATCGCCCGCGCGACCGTTCGCGACGGCGACGGCAAGGTCCGCATCAACTCCCAGCCAGTCGAGCTGGTCGAACCGGAACTCGCGCGCCTGAAGATGCTGGAGCCGTTCCGCATCGCCGGTGAGGAGCGCGAGCAGGTGGACGTCGACATCAGCGTCGAGGGCGGCGGCATCAGCGGGCAGGCGGACGCGGTCCGAACCGCTATCGCCCGCGGCATCGTCCAGCACCTGGGCGACGCCGAACTCCGCGACTCGTTCATGGAGTTCGACCGTTCCCTGCTGGTCAACGACGTCCGGCAGTCCGAACCCAAGAAGTGGGGCGGCCCCGGGGCGCGGGCCCGCTACCAGAAGTCCTACCGCTAACCCATGATGGTACCTGTCCGGTGTTTCACGTGCGGCAACGTCGTGGGTGAACACTGGGAAGAGTTCAAGGCACGCGCACGAGAGGGAGACGAGGACCCCGAAGCGGTCCTCGACGACCTCGGCGTCGAGCGCCACTGCTGTCGGCGGATGATCGTGTCTCACAAGGACCTCGTCGACATCGTCTCCCCCTATCAGTAATGTCGCGATCAGAACGCTTCACCCGATACGAGAAAGCGCGGATCCTGGGCGCGAGAGCGCTGCAGGTGTCGTACGGCGCACCGGTGCTCATCGACACCGACCAGACCGAGCCGATCCTGATCGCCGCGGAGGAGTACGACGCAGGCGTGTTGCCGTTTACAGTCACGAGGGATTCGACGTGACGTTGATAACTACCGTGCGACTGCGTCGCGTGCTCGATTCCAGGGGGAACCCGACCGTCGAGGCGGACGTCCTCACCGAGAGCGGCGGCTTCGGCCGGGCGGCGGCCCCGAGCGGCGCGAGCACGGGCGAGTACGAGGCTATCGAGCTTCCCCCGAACGAGGCGATCGCGAAGGCCCGAGAACTCGCCGTGCCTCGTCTCGAAGGGCAGGTGTACGCGGGCAATCAGCGAGACGTGGACAACGCCTTGCGCGGCGCGGACGGCACCGACGACTTCTCGGAGATCGGTGCGAACAGCGCCGTCGCCATCAGCATGGCTGCGGCGAAAGCCGGTGCCGACGTGATCGGCGCGCCGACGTACCAGCATCTCGGCGGCACGTTCCGCGGAGAGAACTTCCCGACGCCGCTTGGCAACGTCATCGGCGGCGGCGAACACGCTGCGGACGCAACCCACATCCAGGAGTTCCTCGCCGCGCCGGTCGGCGCGCCGAGCGTCTCCGACGCCGTCTTCGCAAACGCTGCCGTCCACCAGGAGGTCGCCGACATCCTCGAAGAGCGCGGCGTCCCCTCGGGCAAAGGCGACGAGGGCGCGTGGGCGCCCTCTATCGACGACGCCGAGGCGTTCGATATCATGGCCGAGGCGGTCGACACCGTCAGCGGCGAGTTCGGCTTCGAGATCGGATTCGGCCTCGACGTGGCCGGTGCCGAACTGTACGACGCTGACGCCGGCGGCTACGTGTACGGCGACCGCGTCCGTGACACGGACGAACAGATCGACTACATCGCCGACCTCGTCTCGGAGTACGACCTCGTCTACGTAGAGGACCCGCTCGACGAGGACGATTACGAGGCGTTCGCCGACCTGACGGACCGGGTCGGCGACCGGACGCTCGTCTGCGGCGACGACCTGTTCGTCACGAACACGGACCGCCTGCAGACGGGCATCGATCAGGGCGCTGGCAACAGCATCCTGATCAAGCCCAACCAGATCGGCACGCTGACCGACGCCTTCGACGCCATCGAACTGGCCGAGGAACACGGCTACGACGCCGTTGTCTCCCACCGCAGTGGCGAGACGGAGGACGCGACCATCGCACACCTCGCCGTCGCGACCGACGCCCCGTTCATCAAGACGGGGACGGTCGGCGGCGAGCGAACCGCCAAACTCAACGAACTCATCCGCATCGCGGACGACGCACTATGACAGAGAACGACGCAGAACAGGAAGGGCTCGACGCGGCCGAAGAAGAGGTCGACCCCGAACCGGCAGAGGGTGCCGGTCCGGCGGCTCAGACCGAGGACGCGGAGCCCGCGGAGGAAGCGACCCCCGAGGACGCCGAAGCGGCGACCGAGGACGAACCACAGCTAGACGAGGACGTCATGTCCGACGAGGAGGCCGACCTCCTCATCCCCGTCGAGGACTACCTCGGCGCGGGGGTCCACATCGGGACCCAGCAGAAGACCAAGGACATGAGCCGGTACATCCACCGAGTCCGTACCGACGGTCTGTACGTGCTGGACGTCTCGAAGACGGACAGTCGGATCCGGACCGCCGCGAACTTCCTGGCGAACTACGACCCGGAGCAGATACTCATCACGTCGTCGCGCCAGTACGGTCGCTTCCCGGCCGAGAAGTTCGCCGACGCGGTGGGCGCTCGCGCCCGCACCGGTCGGTTCATCCCGGGCACGCTGACCAACCCCAAGTACGAGGGGTACATCGAGCCGGACGTACTGGTCGTCACCGACCCCATCGGCGACGCCCAGGCCGTCAAGGAGGCTATCACGGTCGGCATCCCGGTCATCGCGATGTGTGACTCCAACAACGGCCTCGGCAACGTCGACCTCGCAGTCCCGACGAACAACAAGGGTCGAAAGGCGCTTTCGGTCGTCTACTGGCTCCTCGCCAACGAGACGCTGGACCGCCGCGGTGCCGAACCCGCCTACTCGCTCGACGACTTCGAGAGCGGGATTTAAACGTCGATTCGAACTGTTTTCGGTATCACGTCCGTTCGCAAGCGGCGGCGCTGTGTCGAAGGTTGACCGATAGATCGCCTGACGGCGGCCTGTCAGCTACGTTTCGACGTTGTCGTCCTCCGGCGTGCGCGCCTGCCAGTGCAGAGCGCGGCCCGAGACGGCGGCTCCGGCGGCGAACGCGACCGCTGCGAGGTAGAGCGGTCCGAGATGGATCAGGTGGTCGTAGTCGAACGCCGCGCCGAAGTGGACGGGAATCGCCGTCACCAGTGCGACCGTCGCGGTCAGGACCGCAGTCGACCACGCCCATGGGTAGCCCCGCCGGACGCCGTACCACGCGAGGCTGACGACGGCGATACCGGTGGCGATCATGAAGCCGCTGAACGCGACGTGGAGGTGGTCGAGATAGTCGAACAGCGCCGGATCCGGCGCTGTCGATTCGGCGAGCGATTCCACACCGACCTCGTACCGGATGCCGAGAACGGTCCGGAGAAGCGAATATATCCCGTATCCGACGAACAGGGCCCCTCCGACAGTCATCAACTGCGCGCCGAGATGGCGTCCGGTGCTTGTGTCCGCGTCCATCGCTCGCTGTACGACGTCGAGACGGGTATAACGGTGGCCGAGGGGCACGCCCCCAGTTTCAAGCGGTTTCGGTCCCTAGCCTGGACGATGTCCGAAACACCCCCTGGACCGAGCGGGGAACCGTTGTTCGGCGACAGTCGAAGATACTCGCGGAACCCGTTCCGGTTCATCGAGTCGCTGGAGGAGGCTTACGGCGACGTATCGCGGTTCGATATGGGGCCGATGGACACGTACGTGCTCTGTTCGCCGACTGCCATCGAACGCGTGCTGGTCTCGGAGGCCGACCGGTTCCGCAAACCCGACTTCCAGGGAGACGCGCTGGGTGACCTGCTCGGAGACGGTCTGTTGCTTTCCGAGGGTGAGACGTGGGAACGTCAGCGTGACCTGGCTCAGCCGTCGTTCTCGATGGCTCGACTCGCCGGGATGGCAGACCGGATCACCGGCCACGCCGCGGACCGCGTGGGTTCCTGGACCGCCGGCGAGACGATAGATGTCGAAGACGCGATGACGCGCGTGACGCTGGACGTCATTCTCGATCTGATGATGGGCGTCGAGTTGCCCGACAGTCGCGTTCGGACGATACAGGAGCAACTTGAGCCGCTGGGTGCCCGATTCGAACCGGATCCGATCCGGTTCGCAGCGCCCGAGTGGGCACCGATGCCGGGCGACGCGGAGTTCGAGCGGGCCGTCTCCACGCTCGACGACGTGTTAGACGAGATCATCGCTGTACGAGAGGGAACGACGGGCGGCGAGGACGGCCCGACGGACTTCCTCTCGGTTCTCATGCGCGCCCGAGACGAGGGCGCGCAGTCCCCGGACCAGTTGCGCGACGAGATGATGACGATGCTGCTTGCGGGCCACGACACCACGGCGCTGACGCTGACGTACACCTGGTTCCTGCTGTCGGAGCATCCCGAGGCGGAGCGTCGCGTCCACGAGGAGGTCGACGCCGTGGTTGGCGACGACCGGCCCGGGATGGAACACGTCCGCGAGTTCGAGTACGTCGACTGGGTGATACAGGAAGCGATGCGGCTCTACCCGCCCGTGTACACTATCTTCCGCGAACCGACTGACGACGTGACGCTCGCGGGCTACGACGTCGACGCCGGAACGTCTCTGATGCTTCCGCAGTGGGGCGTGCACCGCTCGGAGCGGTTCTGGGACGACCCCGAGAGGTTCGACCCGGAACGCTGGCGGCCGGAGCGCGCGAATGAGCGTCCGCGGTTCGCGTACTTCCCGTTCGGCGGTGGACCGCGTCACTGCATCGGTAAGCACCTGGCGCTGCTGGAGGCGAAACTGATAGTGGCGACCGTCGCCGGCGACTACCGTCTCGACTTCGTCGGAGAGACGCCGCTGGAACTGCTCCCGTCGCTGACGGTCCATCCGAAACAGACGATGACGATGCGCGTCGAGGAGCGGTCGTAACCGGAGTGAGAGCGAGCGACGGTCCGAAAACCCCTAACCACCTCGGCGCGCAGGGGCCGGTATGGTCACGTCGAGCGCTCCCGGCAAGGTGTATCTGTTCGGGGAGCACGCGGTCGTCTACGGCGAACCGGCAGTCCCGTGCGCCATCGAGCGGCGCGCGAGCGTCACCGTCGAGCAGCGGTCCGACAGCAAACTACGGGTCCACGCGGAGGACCTCTCGCTCGACGGGTTCACCGTCGAGTACAGCGGCGACGCCGACGGGCACCCGGACATCGACGTCTCTGAGTCGCTGGTCGAGGCGGCGATGGGGTACGTCGACGCCGCCGTCGATCAGGCCCGCGACGCCGTCGCCGAACAGCGCGGTGAGGACGCGCCTGCGGTGGGGTTCGACGTTTCGATAGCGAGCGACATACCGCTCGGGGCCGGACTGGGGTCGTCGGCCGCCGTGACGGTAGCGGGTATCGACGCGGCCACGCGTGAACTCGGTGTCGAACTGTCGTCCGAAACGATCGCCGACCGCGCGTTCCGCGCGGAGTACGACGTACAGAAGGGGCAGGCCTCCCGCGCGGACACGTTCTGCTCGGCGACGGGCGGTGCCGTCCGCGTCGAGGGCGACGACTGCCGCGGGATCGGCGCGCCGGACCTCCCGTTCGTCATCGGCTTCGACGGCGGCGCGGGCGACACCGGGAAACTCGTCGCGGGCGTCCGAGAACTCCGCGACGAGTACGGGTTCGCGGCGGATACGGTCGAGGCCATCGGCGACATCGTCCGGCGGGGCGAACAGGTACTCGCGGACGCCGCCGAGGACCCAGAGAGCGACCGGATCGACGAACTCGGCGACCTGATGGACTTCAACCACGGTCTGCTGGAGGCGCTCGGCGTCTCCTCGCGGTCACTGGATTCGATGGTGTGGGCGGCCCGCGACGCCGGCGCTCGCGGCGCGAAACTCACCGGCGCGGGCGGCGGCGGTTGCATCGTCGCGCTGGACGAGACGGACGAGACCGAAACCGCACTCGAGTTCACGCCCGGATGCGAGACGGCGTTCCGCGCGGAACTAGCAACGGACGGAGTCCGGGTGGAGTCGTCGTGACCACCGTCGTCAAACTCGGTGGAAGCGTCATCACGGACAAAGAGCGCGACGAGACGCTTGACGGACGGGCGCTCGACCGCGCGGCCGACCACATCGCCGACGCGTCGACCGACGACCTCGTCGTCGTTCACGGCGGCGGCAGCTTCGGCCACCCTCACGCCGACGAACACGGTGTTTCGACGACCGATGGAACGCAGGACGCGGACGGGGCGCTCGCCATCCACGGCGCGATGACGACGTTGAACCGGTTCGTCGTCGAGCGCCTGCGCGAACGGGACGTTCCCGCGCTCCCTGTTCACCCTCTTTCCGCGGCGGCCCGTGCTGACGCGGCGCGGCTATCGCTCCCGACCGACCAGGTCTCGACGATGCTCGGAGAGGGGTTCGTTCCGGTGCTTCACGGCGACGTGGTCGCCCACGAGGGGAAAGGCGTCACAGTGCTTTCCGGCGACGAGATAGTCACGCACGTCGGAAAAGCGATTGGCGCGGACCGCATCGGCGTCTGTTCGACGGTGCCGGGCGTTCTCGACGCCGACGGCGACGTGATCCCTCGTATCGACGCGTTCGGCGACGTGGCAGACGCTCTCGGAGGAAGTGACGCGACGGACGTCAGCGGCGGCATGGCGGGGAAAGTACGGGAGTTGCTTGCGCTGGACCGCCCGGCCTCGGTGTTCGACCTCGACGGCCTGGACGCGTTCCTCGCCGGCGAGCGGCCGGGGACGACCATCGAGTAGCGGTGAGATCGGGCCGAAAGACCCCCGAGACCGGCTCAACGTTTGCGTTCCAGTACGTGTCCCACGTCTCCATATCGTTGTCCTCGTAGAACGTTGTGCGGGCGCATATTGCTGTATCACGAATTCGAAACGACCGTATTCGGGAACGTCAGGTCGTACGATGGTGGAAACGTACATCCATCGCCTAACCCACGCAGTTTTTAAGAGCAGGGTGTGTAGGAACGAGTAACGGAAACCCGCGGGCAAGTGCACGACTGTACAGACCGTCGTGCATAGCGGGTGCGTGGCCGACGTGCTGTAAGACGCCGGGGTCGACGTATCCACACCCCGCGGGGGTTTCAGTGAGCGACATCGCCACCCACCGTGGCTTTCGATGCTCGGATCAAACAATGGAAATCGAAATTGCAACCATCGGCGGTTACGAAGAAGTCGGCCGGCAGATGACGGCCGTTCGCGCGGGTGACGACGTTGTCATCTTCGACATGGGTCTGAACCTCTCGCAGGTTCTCATCCACGACAACGTCGAGACCGAGAAGATGCACAGCCTCGACCTGATCGACATGGGCGCTATCCCCGACGACCGGGTGATGAGCGAACTCGAAGGCGACGTGAAAGCCATCGTGCCGACCCACGGTCACCTCGACCACATCGGTGCGATCAGCAAACTCGCCCACCGCTACAACGCGCCAATCGTCGCGACGCCCTTCACTATCGAACTGGTGAAACAGCAGATAGAGAGCGAGCAGAAGTTCGGCGTCGAGAACAACCTCGTGAAGATGGAAGCGGGCGAGACGATGTCTATCGGTGAGCGGAACGAACTCGAGTTCGTCAACGTCACTCACTCGATCATCGACGCGATCAACCCGGTTCTGCACACGCCCGAGGGCGCTATCGTGTACGGCCTCGACAAGCGGATGGACCACACGCCGGTCATCGGCGACCCCATCGACATGAAGCGGTTCCGAGAGATCGGCCGCGAGGGCGAGGGCGTCCTCTGTTACATCGAGGACTGTACCAACGCCAACAAGAAAGGCCGGACGCCGAGCGAATCCGTCGCGCGGCGTCACCTGAAGGACGCGCTGTACTCGATGGAGGACTACGACGGCGGTATCGTCGCGACGACGTTCTCCAGTCACATCGCGCGCGTCCGCAGTCTCGTCGAGTTCGCCAAGGACATCGGCCGTCAGCCGGTGCTTCTGGGCCGCTCGATGGAGAAGTACTCCGGTACGGCCGAGCGACTCGACTTCGTCGACTTCCCCGAGGACTTGGGGATGTTCGGCCACCGCAAGTCAGTCGACCGCACGTTCAAGCGGATCATGAAGGAGGGCAAGGAGGATTACCTCCCCGTCGTGACGGGACACCAGGGCGAACCCCGCGCGATGCTTACGCGTATGGGCCGCGGCGAGACGCCGTACGAACTGGAAGACGGCGACAAAGTCGTCTTCTCGGCACGGGTCATCCCGGAGCCGACGAACGAGGGCCAGCGCTACCAGTCCGAGCGTCTCCTTCGCATGCAGGGCGCGCGCATCTACGACGACATCCACGTCTCCGGCCACCTGAACCAGGAGGGCCACTACGAGATGCTGGACGCACTCCAGCCCCAGAACGTCATCCCGGCGCACCAGGACATGAGCGGCTACTCGTCGTACGTCAACCTCTGCGAGAGCGAGGGGTACAAGATGGGCCGCGACCTGCACGTCACTCGAAACGGAAATCTGATCCAACTGGTCGAATAAGTAATGACGAGTCCCGAGGCGCGCGAAGAGACGGTGCTGTCGGCGGTCGCCGAGCGGCGCGAAACGGTCAACGAAGCCATCTCGGAGTCGCTGCCGATAGCGGAGCCGGAACGTCTGTACGAAGCCTCTCGGTATCTCCTCGATGCCGGCGGGAAGCGCCTCCGGCCGACGGTCCTGCTCGCAGTCGCCGAGTCGCTTGCGGAGGAGTCACACCAGACGGCGGATTACCGGTCGTTCCCCGACCTCTCGGGCGAGGAGATAGACATCATGTCCGCCGCGGTCAGCGTGGAAGTGATCCAGTCGTTTACGCTGATCCACGACGACATCATGGACGACGACGACCTGCGCCGCGGCGTCCCCGCAGTTCACCGCGAGTACGACCTCGAAACGGCGATCCTCGCCGGCGACACGCTGTACTCGAAGGCGTTCGAGATCATGCTGGAGACCGGTGCGCCGGCGGAGCGGTCGGTGGAGGCGCTCGACGTGCTGGCAAACACCTGTACGCAGATCTGCGAAGGGCAGTCGCTGGACGTCGAGTTCGAGACTCGGACGGACGTGCTTCCGGAGGAGTATCTCCGGATGGTCGAACAGAAGACGGCCGTGCTGTACGCCGCAAGCGCCGCGCTTCCGGCGATCCTGCTGGGTGCCGACGAGGAAACCGTCGACGCCCTGTACGGCTACGGCTTAGACGTCGGCCGGGCGTTCCAGATCCAGGACGACGTTCTCGACCTGACGGTCCCGAGCGAACAGCTCGGCAAACAGCGCGGGAGCGACCTCGTCGAGAACAAGCAGACACTGATCACCCTGCACGCCCGCAAACAGGGCGTCGACGTCGACTCGTTGGTCGGGACCGACGATGTCGACGCCGTCACCGAAGCGGAGATCGACGAGGCCGTCGAGGCGCTCGAAGCGGCCGGTAGCATCGACTACGCCAAAGAGACGGCACAGGAACTCGTCGAGACGGGGAAGGACCGGCTGGAGGTCCTGCCCGAAAACGATGCCCGGCGGCTGCTGGAGCAGATAGCGGACTACCTCATCGAACGGGGACACTGATAGGGATCAGTGTCACTGTGTACCGATGGTCGCCGACCCCGCGTCGGCGACCTGCCGAACTGAACGACAACAGTCCCTGTGACCGGTCCCTTCTCTCCGAGTTCGCTCTTCGACAGCGGTCAGTCCGTCGACCCGTCGTTCGTCCAGTAGTCGACGGTGTCGTCGGTTTGGTAGTAGCCCTGGAGGCTCCGTTCGCCCCTGCCGCCGGGTGCCGCACCGACGAACACACCGATCTTCCCCGTGTCGGGATACACCGTCACGTCCGGTTCGTCCATCGTCGAGGGCATCAGATATCTGAGCGCTCCATCGGAATCGTTGACGACGCGGTGCGCGCCGCGCTCGTTCCCCGGGAGCGCCACGTAATCGCCCGGTGCCAGCGGCATCGACTCGCCGTCGAGTCTGAGCGTCCCGCGACCGTCGAGGACGAATATCGCCTCTTCGTTTCCGGTGTGATAGTGGTACGGCCAGGACCGTCGCCCGGCGGGTATCTCGTACAGGCTACAGCCGATCCGCTCGCCGCCTGCGGCGTCGCCCAGCTGTTTGCGCTTGAAGAACGTCTCGCCTTCCTCCAGAGTCGTCCACTCCATCTCGTCGGCGTTGACTCTGCCCATGCGCGGGCGACGGTCTCGGTGGACAAAAAACCGGCCGCGCTGCACAGGGCCGTTCGGTCGTCGCGGCGGATGCTGCGTCCGTTGGTCAGTCAGTGGGCGACTCGTCCGAACGGGGGTCGTCCGACGGCGACTCTTCCGGGTCGTCCGTCGACGCGCCGTCTACCGTTCCCGCCGCCGACTCGTCCGCGCCGGCGGTCGCTCTTTCCTCCGACTCCGGTGGGAGTACGTCGTCGTCGTCCGCGTCGGCGGTGCCGCCCGCGTTGCTTTCAGGCGGGTCGAGTTCCGCCGGGGGCGGAGCGGACGTCGTCGGCGTCAGTGGTTCGCCGCGGACGAGCTCTGGGAGGATGATTCGGACGAACTCGACGACCAGAACGATGATCAGCGGGCCGAGGAAGAGGCCGTACCATCCGAACAGGAGCGGGCCGAAGATGTAGGCGAAGAGGACCAGGCCGACGTGCAGGTCTCGACCGGAGATGTACGGCCGCAGGAGTACCTCGGGAACCGTGTCGACGAACAGGAACACGACGCCGGCAAAGAGCAGACCGAACCACAGCAACGACGGGTCGGTAACGGCGGCGACAACGATGAGATACAGCGCCGCGGGGACCCAGACGATCTTCATCCCGACGACGGGGACGAGACTCCCGGCCCCGGTGAGCAGGCCCAGTAGCGTCGGGACGGGAACGCCGAGTTCCGGCGGAGCGAACAGGCTGAGTGCGTTGTACACGACGGTTCCGACGACTGCGTTTGCGGCGGCAAAGAGGATGTTTCCGAAGTAGATCGAGTCGAGGTTGCGATCGACGGCGGTGAGATACGCGGCGGTCGCAGACCCCTCTCCGGCGAACTCCGAGCGGAACCACCGGGAGAACCGGCGGTCGTCGCGCAGGAGGTAGAACCCGATGGCGAGGGCGACAAAGAGGTGCAGGAGGGCGTTGACGATGACGCCGAGGTAGGTCGTGACGGCGTTTACGGCATCGCGGATCCCCTCGGCTGACCCGAACTCCTGGAGGAGTTGTGGGTTTTCCGTTAGCAGGCTGAGCCCCTTCCGGGGGTCCTGTATCCACTCGATGTCCATGTACGGGTCGAGCGCGGCGGTGTACGCCGACGCGTTCGGTGCGACCGCGGCGAGTTCCTGTGCGCCGATGACGACGGTGTAGCCGAACAAGAGGAGGACGGGGGCGGATATCGTCAGCAGGGAGACGATGGCGGCGAGGCTCGGCGGGCTGATTCGGTCGCGCATCCGCCGGTGGAGACGCCGTGTCGCGTAGTAGACGAACAGCCCGAGGACGAACGTTCCGATGTAGGTGTACACCACCGTCCCCAGGGCGGCGAACAGAACGGCGGCGACCGCCCACCACGCGATCCGGTTTCGGTCCAGACCGCTTCCCGTACTTGCCATTGCCGTATCTTGCCGGTCTGTCCACAAGAAAGCCGCGGGGAATGGCCCGAGAACGGGGGAAAACGGATCCGCGGGGATTTTGTCTCCGGCCCCGGTAGCCCGACGTAATGGATCAGGAACTCCGAGAGAGCATAGAGACGGCCGCCGAGAAACACGCGTTGCTCAACGCAGTGAAACACGAGAGCGACGCCGACGTCGGCGCGATCATGGGGCCGCTGATGGGCGAGAACCCGGAGTTCCGGGAGCACGGCGACGAGGTTCCCGGCGTCGCGGGCGGCGTCATCGCGGAGGTCAACGACCTCTCCCACGAGGAGCGAGTCGAACGCCTGGAGGAACTCGCGCCGGACGAACTGGAGGAGATCCTGGCTGAGGACGAAAGCGACGATCAGGCTCTACCGGACCTGCCGAACGTTGTGGAGCCAAGCTCCACGAGCCCCGACTCGCTGGCTCGTCAGGACGGCGACGAATACGACGAGATCCGGATGCGCGTCGCGCCGAACCCCAACGGCCCGTGGCACATCGGCCACGCGCGGATGCCCGCCGTCATCGGGACGTACAAGGAGATGTACGACGGCTGGTTCTGCGTCCGGTTCGACGACACCGACCCCGAGACAAAGCGGCCCGACCTCGACGCCTACGACCAGATCATCGAGGACATCGAGTATCTCGGCTTCGACCCGGACGCCGTCTACCGCGCCAGCGACCGGATGGAGACCTACTACGACCACGCCCGCGACCTGATCGAGAAAGGCGGCGCGTACACCTGTTCGTGCCCGCAGGGCGATTTCTCCGACATGAAAAACAGCGGCGAGGCGTGCCCCCACCGCGACAAGGACGCCGAGACGACGCTGTCGGAGTTCGAGGCGATGGTCGACGGCGAGTACGACAGCGGCGAGATGGTGCTGCGGGTCCGGACCGACATCGAGCACAAGAACCCGGCGCTTCGTGACTGGGTCGCGTTCCGCATGATCGACACGCCCCATCCGCGTGAGGAGGCGTCCGAGTACCGGTGCTGGCCGATGCTCGACTTCCAGAGCGGCGTCGACGACCACCTCCTCGACGTCACGCACATAATCAGGGGGATCGATCTGCAGGACTCCGCGAAGCGCCAGCGGTTCGTCTACGACTACTTCGGCTGGGAGTACCCCGAGGTGCTCCACTGGGGCCACGTCCAGATCGACGCCTTCGACGTGAAGATGTCCACCTCGACTATCAAACGGCTCATCGACGAGGGCGAACTCGACGGCTGGGACGACCCGCGAGCCCCCACCGTCGCGGCCTTCCGACGCCGCGGGATCCGCGGGGAGGCCATCACCGATGCGATGGTCGAACTCGGCACCTCTACGAGCGACGTCGACCTGGCGATGAGCGCGGTGTACTCGCACAACCGCGACCTGATCGACGACGATGCAAACCGCTACTTCTTCGTTCGCGAATCCGGGGATAACGGCGACTTCGGAACGGTCGAACTCCCTCTCGCCGGCGACGCACCTGACGAGGGGACGCCGCCGGTCCACCCCGAACACGAGGACCGCGGTCGGCGGTCGCTCCCCGTCGACGACGCCGTGGTGATCGAGTCGGCAGACCTGCCCGAAGCGGGGGAAAAACTCTGGCTCAAGGGGTACGGCCCCGTGGAGTACACCGGCAGCGAACTCCGCTACACGGACGACGACATCGAAGTCGTCCGAGCGGGCGAGGCCGACGTGGTTCACTGGGTGCCAGCCGGCGAGGAGACCGTCTCCGTGCGTCTCCGGACGCCGGAGGGCGACGTGACGGGCTACGCGGAACCGGCGTTCGCCGGCACTGACGCCGACGAGATGGTGCAGTTCGTGCGTGTCGGGTTCGCGCGGGTCGACGGACACGGTGACGACGAGTCCGTGACCTACTTCGCCCACGAGTAGGCCGCTCGCGGCAGAAGGTCGACGCCACGTGCCGGTCGACTGGCGGTCTCTCGCTCAGTCGCCCTCTCGCTCGAACGCGATCCCGGTCGCGAAACCGGTCCACGCGAGGCCGAATCCGAGCGCCGCGACGGGGAGGTTCGG
Source organism: Halostella sp. PRR32 (assembly GCF_034808085.1). NCBI lineage: Archaea > Methanobacteriati > Methanobacteriota > Halobacteria > Halobacteriales > Natronoarchaeaceae > Halostella > Halostella sp. PRR32. The sequence goes on along the minus strand of NZ_JAXHGL010000001.1, from coordinate 84,301 downwards.
CGTCGGTTCGACGCCGTTCAACAGCATTAACGCGCCGAACGTCGTCGCGCCGACGAACAGGCCGGACCACACGTTACCGCTCGCACGCCACGTGTCCGGGTGGCGGAGTACGACGGCCGTCGCGACGGCATACGTGGGGGCGACGCCCACGAGGACGGGCGTCAACCGGTCGTCCGGCGACGCGACGAGGTAGAGGCCGCCGGTCACCGCGGCGGCGACAACGAGCGCAAGAACGTACCGCGCTGATCGTTCCATACGGGCCGCTCCACACCGGAACGAAATAACGTTTGTGTCCCCGTTCTCTTTCGGAAAACAACCATCAGACTTGTCGCGGAATCGATCGTCACCCCGACGAAAGACCCTCAGATCACCACGACTAGGACGAACGAGAGAAGCATCGCGGTCGTAAGCACGACCTGCATGAACGTCGACCCGAGCATGCCGACGGTAGCGTACAGCGCCGCCTTCGCTCCCGCTGACCGGCTCTTACCGCGGTAGGCCTCGACGAGAAACACCGTCACTGCGACGCCGACGAGCGCGCCGAGCGGCCCGGCGAAAAAAAGCGTACCGACTCCGACGACGCTTGCGAGCGCCGTCGCCAGCCACGACGCGCCGCCTGCTTTCGCCGAGATCGTCCCGGCGAAGTAGTCGACGATCATAACCAGAAAGCCGATGAGCGTGAACGCCGCGAGCGCCAGGGTACCCGGATCACCGGTCGCCCACCAGTAGACGTACACGCCGGACAGCGAGAGGACGGCACCGGGAACCAACGGTACGACGCTCCCGACGACGCCCAGAACGAGCAACGCGACGGCAAGCACCGCGACGAGTTCGACCATACCGTCCGTTCGGCAGCGCGGGCCGAAAGGGCTTCGTTCCGGTCGTTCCTGCTCGCCGCCGACCGTCCCCTGACGGGTTCGTAGCAAATCTTTTCACGGTTATCCCTGTAGTGAAGGTGAGGGTAGTTATCAATGGCCATTGATTCCAACTTCGAGGAGAATCGCGACGTCGTCGACGAACACGAGGGCCACGACGTGTGGGGACCGGTCGAGGAACCGGAGAAACTCGGCATTCACGGGACCCACGTCGCCGTGGACTTCGACATCTGTCTCGCGGACGGGGCGTGTCTGGAGGACTGTCCCGTGGACGTGTTCGAGTGGGTCGACACGCCGGACCACCCCGAAAGCGAGATCAAGGCCGATCCCGCAAACGAGGCCCAGTGCATCGACTGCATGCTCTGTGTCGACGTCTGCCCCGTCGACGCTATCGACGTCGACGCCGGGCGCGCAGGCCGCATCTGACGCCGCTACGTGTCCTTTCCCCGACGAATAATCACAAAAGACTATTACGGAGCCCCGGGTGAGATAGTCACACGAGGGGAACGATAGTCATGCACACGGTAGTACTGACGAAGGGAGTTCCGGATTTCCGCGAGGGGCAGGTGTCGTTCGACGAGGACGGCCACCTCGAACGCGGCAAGACGCCGACGGTGATGAACCCGAACGACAAACACGCCCTTCGCGCCGCGTTTCAGACGAAGGTTCGCAACGGCGGCCACGTCTCGCTGATGAGCATGGGGCCGCCGGGCTACAAGGAGGTCCTGCAGGAGGGAATGCGCGACGTCTACGCTGACGACCTCTATCTGCTCTCCGACCGCGAGATGGGCGCGGCGGACACGTGGGCAACGGCGATGACCGTTGCCACGGGCCTGCAGAAACTCGACGACCGACCGGACCTCGTGTTCGCGGGATTCAAGACCGCGGACGGGGAGACCGGCCACACCGGCCCCCAGACCTGCTGGTGTCTCGACTGGCCCGTCATCACGCACGTCATCTCGCTCGACGTGGACGAAGAGGAGAGAACCGTGCGAGCCAAACGCCTCGTCGAAGGCGACATCTCCGAAATAGAGACGGTCGAAGCGCCGATGCCGGCGTTTATCGTTGCGGACCCTGAGTACGAACCCAGTTATCGGAAGGCGAACCACCGACTGAAACACAAGGACCTGCGCGAGGAGACCAAAGAGCGCGCAGCGGAGTACGAGGACCACGTCACGGTGTGGGACCACGAGGACCTCAATCTCGACCCGGACTACATCGGACTCGACGGATCACCGACTATCGTGTCGGGCGTCGACCCCATCCCCAAAGCGCCCTCCGAACGTGACGCGACGATGGTCGACGCCGACGACTCGGAGGGCATGGAACAGGTAGTCGACGAACTCGCGCCCTACGCCACAGGAGACTGACGATGGTTGAATTCGATCCTACCGAACACGAGATAGCCGAAATCGGACCGGAGATCAAAGACGTCGACGACCCGGACGAACTCCGGGAGATGCTCGAACTCGAAGCGGAGGGCGAGGACCGCGCGCCGGTCAAGACCCTCATCGAGGACCGCATCGAGAAGGTCGAAGACGACGAGGACGGGGAGATAGACCCCGAGACGGTCGACCTCTCCGAAATGACGGTCGCCGACATCGCCAACATGGTGCGAGACGTCGACGACGCCGACGTGTTGCGCGATATCCTCGAACGCGAGACGGAGGGGAAAGAGCGCTCGTCGGCCATCTCGCAGATAGAAAACCGCATCGACTCCGTCGAAGGGAGCGAGGAAGAGGACGGCGAACCGGAGGTGTTCAAACCCCCGGAGGAGAAGTACCCGGAACTCGACCACCCGACGAACGACAAGCAGTGGGTCGAGGGAACGGTCGGCGGCGACTACCGCGACATGTGGGTGTACTGCGAGACGCAGGCGGGCGAACTGATAGACGTCTCGAAGGAGATGCTGGGGAAGGCTCGCACCCTGATGGACGACTACAACGACGAGTACGGTAGCTCGGAAGACGGTACGTCTTCCGGCGAGGACGAGAAGGTGATCGCCGTCCTCGTCGGGGCCGACGCGAGCAAGCACGTCGAAGACGTCATCGCCTACGGCGCGGATATGGTCGTCTATCACGAGGACGACCGACTCGAACGGTTCCGGCACAAACCCTACACGGAGATCATGTGCGACATGGCCCGCGCCGGCGGGCCGCTGGCCGCGGAGGGTCGCGAAGACGTCGACTGGAAGGAGTACCACGAACCCCGCTACACGATTTTCCCGGCGACGAACAACGGTCGGGACCTGTCTGCACTGGTTCAGGGGGAACTCGACTCCGGCCTCGCGAGCGACTGCTCGGGACTGTATATCGAAAACGAGATGATCTCCAACCCGGCGAAAACCGGCGGTACCAGCGACAAGAAGGAGTTCGAACGGGTGTTACACATGAAGCGTCCGGACTTCTCCGGCTTCGAGTACTCGACTATCCTCTGTATCGACAAGCCGAACCGAGATTTCCACCCGCAGGGAGCGTCCGTGATCCCGGGAAGCTTCGACCTCCCGGAACCGGACCACGACCGCGAGGGGGAGATAGTCGAACACGAGATGGAACTGGACGACGAGTGGTTCCGCGTCGACGTAACAGAATACGACCAGTTGGACGAGGGCGTCGACCTGACCGGCCGCGATGTCATCGTTGCGCTGGGTCGCGGTATCGGTGACGACCCCACGCGCGGCATGGAACTCGGTCTCGACCTCGTCGACGCGTTCGACGACGCTGACCTCGGCATCACGCGAGGGATCGTCACCTCGTCGTACGAGTTCGAGGGTCACGTCGAACAGTACAGCGCCGAGGAGCGCCAGATCGGCGAGACCGGACAGGTCGTCGAACCCGACGTGTACATCGCCGCCGGGATCTCCGGCGCGGTCCAGCACAAGGTCGGGATGGACGAGTCCGACACGATCGTTACGATAAACACGGATACCGACGCGGACATCCGCAACTTCTCGGACTACTTCATCGAGGGCGACCTGTTCGAGGTGTTGCCCCGACTGACCGAGGCTGTCGAACGCGGCGAGTTCGCGAAGGCGGTTGCTGACGGTACTGGAGGTGAAAACGATGACTGATCACGAACATTACGAAGCGGTCGTTGTCGGTGCGGGGCCGGGCGGGGCCGCGGCGGCGGCGACGCTCGCGAAACACGATGTCGAGACGCTAGTGCTCGAACGCGGCGTCGACGCCGGGTCGAAAAACGTCAGCGGGGGCCTCATATACGCCGAGGAGTCCGCGCCGTACACAATAGACGACCTGTTCCCCGGGTTCCGAGAGCAGGCGGCCGAGCGCCCTGTCACGGACTACTACATCCACAACGTCGCGGGAGAGAAGGTGAAGACGTTCGACATCACCGACCTCCACGAGCACGACACCGAGTGGTCCGACGCCGTCCTCCGCCGGAAGATGGACTCGTGGCTCGCGGACCGCGTCCACGAGAAGACCCGCGAAACCGGCGGCGGTCTGCTGACGGAAGTCCACGTGAACGGCCTCCTCCGGGAGAATGGGGAGATAGTCGGCGTCACCTGCGACGAACTCGACCCGATTCGCGCGGACCTGATCGTCGCCGCGGACGGTGTCAACTCCGAACTCGCACGGGACGCCGGTCTGATGAGTTGGGAGGAACCGGACGAGTGGTTCCAGGGCGTCAAGGCCGTCGTCGACGTGCCGGACGTCGACGAGCGGTTCGACCTCGGCCCCGACGAGGGCGCGGCACACCTCTTCTCGGGGGACCTGTTCGAGGGCGTTCGCGGCGGCGGGTTCGTCTACACCAACGAGGACACGCTCTCCGTCGGAACGGTGTTCCACCTCGACAGTCTTGTCGCTGAGGAGGCCGAACCACACGAACTGCTCGACAGCCTGCTCACGCACCCTCTGCTGGACGACTGGATCGGCGAGGACTACGAGGAACTGGAGTACTCGGCGAAACTGGTGCCGGACTCGAAGAAGGTCGCCCACGAGTCTCCCCACAAGGACCGCCTCGTTCTGGTCGGCGACGCGGGCGGCCAGATGCAGGCGCAGGGACCGATCATCAAGGGGATGAACCACGCGGTGACTGCGGGTGCGCTCGCCGCCGAGGCGTACGTCGAAGCGCGCTCGCGTGGGGACACCGACCTGGCCGGGGAGCGCTACGCTACGAAACTCGACCGGGAGGGCGTGATGGACAAGCTACGCCCAACCCGGTACGAGTTGGCGAGCGCAGTCGGAGAGAACGATCTCGCCACGAGCATCGCCGACGGCGTGTTGCGCTCCGCGGTCGGTCGATTCGGCGTCCGAGTGCTGGGTGACCGCCTCGAAAACCTCTACTCGTCGCCGTTCCTCTCGATGCTGGCACCCGACACGCGGACGCCGTACGTGACCATGCCAACGGTCATCGCTGAGGAACTGGGCACCCGAGTCACCGCCGAGCGGACGATAGAGACGCCGGACCTGGCGGACCGCATCGGCGACCTGACGTACAATACGGACGTCGGAAACCCCCACATCGAACTACTCGATAACTCCGCGGAGGCAAGCGGCGCGGCGGTGTCGGCCTGTCCCGTGAGCGCGAAGGACTTCGGCGGCGGCTGTTACCGCGAGGAGACCGTCAAGACGAACGGGGACGAGAAGACGGCGGTGAGTCTCGACACTCAGCCGTGCGTGGAGTGTGGCACCTGCGCCATCGTCGCCGACACGGACTGGGAACATCCACAGGGCGGCAAAGGCGTCGAGTTCCGCGAGGGATGACCGAAAGCGTCGGCGACCGGATCCGCGACCTGTCCGACCGGACCGACCGGGCCCGCGCGGCGTTCGACCCGCCGGCGAACCCGCCCGACGAGGAGCGAGCGCTGACCTACTTGCGGGAGGGGTTCGGGCCGACCGTTGCGCTGTATCTCGAATGCCGGACCGGCGGTCGGGCCGTCCGATTCGACAGCGACGAGTTCGCCCGCCTCCAGCGGACGATGAACGAGTGGCTCGAACTGTACGCCGCCTGCTACGGTGTCGAGATAGAGGCCAACGTTACCGTTCGAACGGCCGCCGAGGCGCTCATCGACACGCACAACGTGGTCGACGTGGCGCACGTCCTGACGGGCGTGCCGGACTGATACGGACTGTCGTAACTGTGTACCGGTACGCGCCTATTCGTTTCGTCGCTGTCCGGAGATAGGCTTACGACAGTCCGTCCGGGGCCCGCCAATCGGCGGCTGGCTGCCTGTTATCCGGCTGAGATATCGGTTCGTTCGTCGCTCGAACGCGTGCGGCCGGTCGGAACTCCCCCTCGTGATAACAACTAAGGAATGGCGTATGCTATCGATAGTCATGGAGTTGACTGGCGAGTTCGAATTCGGCCACGAGGACCGGAGCAGGATCTACGACCACGTCGAGCGACACGGGTCTATCGACCCCAAGCGACTCCGCAAGGCGCTCGATATCGACCCGCGCGGGTTCGGCCACCACGTCGCCATCCTCAAACGCGACGGCGTCGTCGAGGAGGTCGACGGCGAACTTCGGATCGCGTTCGAGGACGCCGACGAGGAGGAGTTCCGGGCCGACGGCGTCGACTGCACCATCAGGCAGGCACGACAGGAGGACCTGACCGGCCTCGTCGGTGCAATCCGGGACGTCGCGGAGGAGGGCACGTACATCGAGGCCGAAACCGTCGCCGACGTCATCGACCACGAGGAGGTGCTTCTGCGACACAACGAACTGGAGTCGCGTATCTTCTTCGTGGCTACCGTCAACGACGACGTCGTCGGCTGGGTCCATCTCGACGTGCCGGAAGTCGGGAAACTCGCCCACACCGCGGAGTTGACCGTCGGCGTTCTGGACGAGTACCGCGGCCGTGGCATCGGAAACCGCCTGCTGGACCGGGGCGTCGACTGGGCGGACGAAAACGGCTACGAGAAGATCTACAACAGCATCCCGGCGACGAACCAAACCGCGGTCGACTTCCTCGAATCGAACGAGTGGGAAACCGAGGCCGTCCGCGAAGACCACTACAAGGTCGACGGCCGGTACGTCGACGAAGTGATGCTGGCGCGTCGACTGTAGCCCCGCGCCACGGTTACAGTTCCGCGTCGTCCAGCGCCATCGCGACGACGCCGTCCCGCTGAACGAGTACCCGGGCGTGGGACGCACAGACGTTCCGGTCCTCGTCCCAGGGGACGTAGAGGCGCACGGCGGCCTTACGGTCGCAGTCCGATTCGGTGCACGTACCCATACTTGCTCGTTTGCGGCGGTCCGACTTCTGTCTGCCGGCGTCCCGGCCGTAGTCCGCGCCGGTTCAGCCCGCCGTCTCCTCTCTCTCCCGGTTCGTCCGCGTTCTCAGTACCGCCCCCATCCCCGTTCGCGCCGTTTCGATCCTCCGTCCCGCCGGCATCCTCAGCGCTTTCAATCCTCCGTTCGGCCCTCGTCCCCCGCTCCATCGCTGTCCTCCGCACTGTTGCCGTCTTCCGCACTGTCGCGGTCCTCCGCTCCGCCGTCTCTCGCCCCGGCGAAGCGATCGCGTTCGGCGAGCGCCGCCTCGTCGCCGTAGGCCGCCACGAGCGGTTCGTAGGCGTCGCCGAGAGCGCGCATGCACTGGCGCTCGGACGGATAACCCAGCGAGTCCGCGACGGCCGACCCGTCGCGAGCCTGAAGCACGCGAGCGACGAGCAGGCGCTCCTCGCGGGCGGAGAGGTCGGCCGAGCGCTCCACGAGGTGTCGCACAGCGAGGCGACGAAACGGCGCGGGCGAGACGCTGAACAGGCCGGGACCGAAGGCTGCGCTGACGACGACCCGCCACTCGTACGGCGACAGGGAAAGCGGCGGCGTCACGTCGACAGTCCGCAGGACCGCCCGCACCACGTCGGGATCCGCGTCGGTAAGCGCGTCCGAGAGGACGCCGGCGATACGGCCGGCGAACCACTCCCCGTGTCGGTCATACAGCTCCCGTCCGGCGGTGGAGCGGGGATCGAGCATCACCGCGGAGTACTCGCCGCTTTCGTCGTTTCGGGTCGTCGAGAGATGGACTGCGCAGAACCCGTTCTCGCGCCAGAAGTCGACGAGTCCCGGGGTCGCGCCGTAGCCGACGCTCAGATAGTCGAGTCCGTCGAACTCTCCGCGGACCGCATCGAGCAGGTGCGAGCCCAACTCTCGGGACCGAACGGCGTGGTGGGTCGCTATCCGCACTACCCGGAGACCGACGGGGTCCCCGGCTTCCTCGTCGCGGAGTTGGCTGGTGAGTATGTCCGGCACCATGTTTCCCTTGACGCGCGCGCCGTCGTACATCTCGCGTCGGAGTCCCGGTGGTAGGTCGCCCTCGCGGGCGAGCAGCGCGACGCTGACGACGTGGCCGTCGTGACGGAGCGCCCGCACCGAGAGGTTCGGGGCATCAAGCAACCGCGCGAGGTCGTTCGGTTCGGTCCGGTAGTGCGCCAGAACGAGCAGGCCGAACGCCTCCCGGAGCAGATGCTCGTCGGCCAGCAGTTCCTCGGCGTCGACCGCCCGGTACGTCACGGTGTCCGGCGTCGCGTCCGCGATCAGTTCGTCGACGGGAGGCCGGGCGTCGAGCATGAGCGCCCGAAACGCCCAGATTTCGACGGGGTCGCCGCCCGCGTACCGGATCGGGTCGTCGAGTCGCACGTCCGTTACCGCGTGGTCGCTTTCAGCGAGGCGGTCGCGAAAGCGGACCGAGAATCCCCGTCCGGCCCCCTCGTAGCCGTGAACTGTGGTCGTGAAGGCAACGCGGTCGGCGGCGAGGAAGGCTTCGAGGAGTCGGACCGGCAGCGCCGCCGCCTCGTCGACGAACACCACGCCCGGGTCCCCGGGAAGTTCGGCTGCGTCGACGGCCCGGGCGAAGCGGACGACGCCGCCGTCAGCGACGCGAAGCCGCTGGGGATTGTCCCCGCCTGCGGCCCCTCCGCCCTCGCCGTCGAGCAACGCGCCGTTAGCGTCGAGCAATTCCCGCGCCCGCAGGAACGCCTCGCGGGCGCTCCGGTACTGCCGGGCGGTTATCAGAACGTCGTCCCCTTCGAGCGCCAGCGCCCCGGCCGCCAGCCCCGCGGCGCTTGATTTCCCGCGGCCGCGGTCCGCCTCGGCGACCACCGCCTGATTCGAGTCCCGTAGTCGCTCGAAGTCGTGAACCGCTTCGGCCTGGTCCGCCGTCAGGCAGGCTTCGTACGCCGCCCGCGGAAACTGACGGTCGTCCGGCACGGCGACGGGGTCCGCAGGCAGCCGCGGCGCTGGACGGGTCAGACCGTCACGTTCGACGCTCCCGGCGTCTGCGTCGTAGATAGCGATCCCGGGGTGTTCGCGCAGCGTTCGAACGAACCGCCGTCGGAAGTAGCCGGTCACGTCGTCTCCGTCGAACGGCGGGACGGCGAGACTCTCGTCGAACCCGTCCCGGATCTCTGGCCACTCTGAGAGCGGCGGGGCGAGCAGGACGAACAGGCCGCCGCCGTCGACAGCGCCGACGACCCGACCCACGACGTTGGGGCGGAGCTCCTCGTGAACGTCGACGGCGACTGCCTCCCGGGTCTGTCCGAGCAGGTCCCCCGCACGGTTCGGCTGCAGGTGTTCGCACTGCAACCGGTCGTCCGGCCCGACCAGTGTCGTCGCCGCTATCGGAATGTCCAGGTCGTCGAGCACACGTTCGATCGTTGCGTAGCAGGCGTCCCGCCCGCCGGTCACGACCAGTAGCCGCCGCTCGTCGGCGTGGCGAGCCTCCGAGCGGAGCGACCGGGAGAGCGAAACCGCGTTCATACTCGACCGTTCACATCCGGGCCTAAGGGGTTTTCCGCTTGCGGTCACAGTGCAACGATCAGGTTACTTGGCGTTCGTGTCGATAACTCACACGCCCCCGGTCGTTTGAAAGCGCTTTTATGGGGTGGTGCGCTATTCGCCTTTACAGCCTGCGCGGGGTTGATGATGCTCCTAGCCACATAGGATTCTCGCCGTCGGGTTCCGACGGCCGTCGGGAATCTCCCCAGCGGTTTCCGACATGCCGACGCGGGTCGGCGACGGCAGGGGAGCGCGAGCCCACGCGCAGGAGGTGACTAACAATGCCAGTATACGCAGATTTCGACGTCCCGGCTGACCTCCAGGACGACGCCATCGAGGCTCTAGAGGTCGCCCGAGACACAGGTTCGGTGAAGAAAGGAACGAACGAAACAACGAAGGCGGTCGAGCGAGGCAACGCCGAGCTCGTCTACGTCGCCGAAGACGTCCAGCCGGAGGAGATCGTCATGCACCTTCCGGAGCTCGCGGACGAGAAAGGCATCTCCTTCGTCCTGATCGACAATCAGGACGACGTCGGCCACGCCGCCGGCCTCGAAGTCGGCAGCGCCGCCGCCGCGATCGTCGACGCCGGCGAGGCGGACGACGACGTCGAGGACATCTCCGACAAAGTCGAGGACCTTCGCTGAGGCGATAACCAATGAGTGCTGAAGAGACAGAAGACGGATCCACGTCCACGCCCGCAGAGGTTATCGAGATCGTGGGCAAGACCGGAATGCACGGCGAGGCCATGCAGGTCAAATGCCGTATCCGGGAAGGCGAGAACCAGGGCCGAATCATCACCCGGAACTGCCTCGGCCCCGTCCGCGAGGGCGACGTTCTCCAGCTCCGCGAAACAGCCCGCGAGGCCGACTCGATCGGGGGGCAGTAACGATGCCGCAGACTAGAGAATGCGACTACTGCGGAGCGGACATCGAGCCCGGCACGGGAACGATGTTCGTCCAGACCGACGGTACGACCATCCACTACTGCTCCAGCAAGTGCGAGAAAAACGCCGACCTCGGCCGCGAACCGCGCGACACCGAGTGGACGGCTGAGGCTCGCAGCCAGGCCGCGCGACGCGCGTCCCAGGCCGAGCAGGCGCCCGCCGCTGACGAGAGCAGCGAGGACCAGGTCGTCGACGAGTCGGCTGACGAAACCGAGGCGGTCGACGAGACCGCCGAACCTGAGGAGTCCGACGAGGCCGAGGAAGCCGAAGAGGAGTCCGAAGGGACCGAAGAAGCCGAGGAAGCTGAGGAAGCTGAATCCGAGGAGACCGAAGAATGAGCGAACGCGAGCGTACCTTCGTAATGGCCAAGCCCGACGCGGTCCAGCGCGGACTCGTGGGCGAAATCGTCTCCCGTCTGGAGGAGCGCGGCCTGAAGCTGGTCGGCGCGAAGTTCATCCAGATGAGTCAGGAGCAGGCCGAGGACCACTACGCGGAACACACCGACAAGCCCTTTTTCGACGACCTGACGGACTTCATCACGTCCGGCCCCGTCGTCCCCATGGTGTGGGAAGGGCAGGACGCGACCCGACAGGTCCGACAGATCATCGGTGACACCGACCCCGCCGAGGCCGCGCCCGGAACTATCCGCGGCGACTACGCCCTCGACCTGGGTCGCAACGTCGTCCACGCCGCGGACCACGAGGACCCCGGCGCGAACGAGCGCGAGATCGGCCTCTACTTCGACGACGAAGAACTGGTCGATTACGAGCGCATCGACGAAGGCTGGCTGTACGAGTAACCGACCCCGATTCTCTCCGTTTTCTCTCGCCCGGTAGCGACGGCCCCGAGCGCCGCCCCGCCGCACGCCTACGCCTCGACCCAGTCCCGGACCGTCGCCGTCGGGTCTTCCGTCCCGGCCGGACAGACCACCGTGCCGCGCTGTCGGTCGTCGATCGGGACGTGCGTGAACCTGATCGACTCGTTCGAGCAGTCGGCCGAGACGGTGACCGACTTCAGGCCCTCGCTCGACGGGTTCCGCACCGCCACCGTCACGGCGACGCGACCGTCCGTCAGCATCTCGGTCCCCTCCACCGTCGCTTCCGGCGTCGCGTCGGTCGGCGTCACCGCGGCGTGCCACGCGACGTAGGCGAACAGGAACAGCGTCACCGCGACGCTGACGCCCATCACCGCCCACTCGACGGTCGACGGCTTGTCGTCGCCGGAGAAGGAACTCACAGTATCACCCTGGCGGCCGCGCCGCCGACGGTCGTGGGGAAGGAGAGGACGACGACCTTCTGGACGTTCACGGCGAGCGTGAACGTGAGGTAGCCGAACCCCCAGAGCAACAGCGCGGAGACGCCGACGCCGACGGCGTAGACGATGCAGGTCTGGCCGGCCTGAATGATCATCTCGCGGCGCTCTCGCTCCTCGGACCGACGCCGTGACTGGCCTCGGAACTCCAGTTCGTACAGGATCAGGTAGGTGATGAGCAGGGACAACGCGATGATGGCCGCCATTCGCGGCCAATCGGCGTTCGCCGCGAGGATGTTCATCTCGATGCTCGCGCCCAGCGGCAGGGAGAAGAAGATAGCGCCGGCGGCGAAGACGGCGACGTTCTCGTGGAGCGTCCGCTCCTCGGCGCTGTCGTCGTCCCCGTCCTCGGCCTCGTGGAGGAGTCGGTTCGCCAGCGCGGCCCCGAAGCCGAGCGGAACGACCTGCAACAGCGCCGTCCGTGCGACCACGTGCAGCGACGACGACGCGTCGATGACGCCGTAGACGAACAGGACGACCACAGCGGCGACCACGCTCTGCAACACGAGTTCCGCGAAGTTGACTGTCAGGCGGACGGGATCGTACTCCGGATTGTTCTCGTCCTCCTCCTCGACGCGGAACCCGCTGCTCCGCGTGATGAACAGCACGACGCCGAGACCGATGACGGCGTAAGCGATCATGTTCGACGCCGGTCGCTGCCTGGCGAGCCACCACATCTCGACGGTGAGCAGTATCGTCACCCCCGAGACGACCAGCGCGCCGGTTACCCCTCGGATCTGGTTGCGGAGGACGCCCCCGCCCGCTGTCATGGGTATCGATCCCTCGCCGCCCCGGTTCGCACCGCCTTCATGGGCCGACAGTACGACGGTGACGGCCTTCAAAGTACGACGCCGTCGTCGCAAGGGAAGCCGCCGACTGCGGCAGTCCCGCCGACTCGTCTTCGAGCGCTTTACCACCGCGGCGTCCCTCCGGTCACTCGATGACAGTTCCGTTCGTTCCCCTCCACGCCGGCCACGGGGACCCGGTCCCGGGCACCCTGCTCGGCGTCACGTTCGGATCCGCCGTCGCCGTCGGTCTCCTCGCCGTCCTCGCCGACCGCGACGCGGCCGCGGACTACGTCCTCGGGGCCGTTCTCTCCTTTACGACGGCGTACGTCGTCGTCGAGGCGTCGCCGGACACGCACGTACTCGCGGACGCCTCCGCCGTCGTGGCGGTCGCGCTGGGCGTGCCGGCCGTCCACCTCGCGGTCGCCGCGTGGCGTTCGAGTGCACGGCTCGCGTTTCTCGCGGTCCTTTACGTCGGTCCGGTCGCACTCGTCGCGTACCTGCTCGCGCCGGCGTAACCCGGTTGACGCCGCGGATTTATGACTCCACACTCACATGTGAGTGTATGGACACCGACCGAACGCGGCGAGCGCTGCTCAGTGCGATACTCGGGGGCGGAGTGGCAGCCGGCTCGCTGTCGCCGGTCAGAGGATATCTCGAACGCTTCGCGCCGTTTTCGGGGGCGGCGTGGCGGCAGGCGACTGACGACCTGAACGGCACCGTCGAGAGCCCCCACGGTCCGGCGGAACTCCGTTACGACGACCGGGGCGTCCCACACGTCACCGCCGACGACGAGCGCGCGCTGTACTTCGCGGCGGGCTACGCCGCGGCGGCCGACCGGCTGTTCCAGATGGATCTACAGCGCCGCGTCATGCGGGGAGAGGTGTCGGCCGTCGTCGGCGAGGCGGCGGTCGACTCCGACGAGTTCAACACGAAGATGGATTTCGCGGGGGCCGCGGAGGCGACGTGGGACCTCGTGAGCGACACCGACACCGGACCCGTCGTCGAGGCGTACGCCGACGGCGTGAACGCGTACGTCGAGAACGAACCGCTCCCGATGGAGTTCGGCCTGCTCGGCTACGAACCTGACGACTGGTCCCCGGCGGATTCGATGCTGATGGAGAAACAGATCTCGTGGACGTTGACGGGGAGCTTTCGCACGCTTCGGGTGGCGACCGCGGCGAGCGAACTCGGCGCGGAGGCGGCCGAGACGCTGTACCCGGCGCGCCTCGACCACGACGTACCGATCCTCCGGGACAGCGCCGAGCGCTTCGGAGGGCCACCCTCCGGCGGGTTCTACGACGGTCAGACGGACGACGCGGCGTCACCCCGTGGCGCGGTCGGTCCTGACCTCGTCGACTGGCTCGGGCAGTTCGAGTCGCCGCCGGGGATCGGATCGAACAGTTGGGTCGTCTCCGGCGAATACACCGAAAGCGGCGCGCCGATCGTCGCCAACGACCCCCACCTCTCGCTGATGGCACCGCCTGTGTGGCACGAGATGCACCTCCGCGGTGACGGCGTCGACGTCCGCGGCGTAACGTTCCCTGGCGTCCCGTTCGTCGTCATCGGCGAGAACGAGGCCGGCGCGTGGGGGTTCACGAACGTCGGCGCTGACGTGGTCGACTTCTACGAGTACGAGACGGACGGCGAGACGTATCGCTACCGCGGCGAGGAGCGCGAGTTCGAGACCGAACCGCGCGAGATCGAGGTTGCGGACGGCGAGAACCGCGAGGTGACGGTCAAAAAGAGCGTCCACGGTCCCGTCATCGAGCGCGAGGGCCACCGGGTCGGCGTCGCCTGGACCGGTCACACGGCCACGCGTACCACGCTCGCCATCCACGAGTACAGTCACAGCGAGGGTGTCGACGACGTGCGCGAGGCGACCCGCCAGTTCGACCTACCGACACAGAACCTCGTGTACGCCGACCGCGACGGCCGGACGCTGTATCAGGTGACCGGGAAGCTCCCCATCCGGCGGACCGACGGCGAGGTCGTCCGCGGCGACCGGATATTCGACGGCTCCGCCGGCGAGGGCGAGTGGGCGGGGTTCGAACCGTTCGGCGAGTCGTCGTGGGATGGCTTCGTCCCGTTCGAGGAAAAGCCCGCGGCCGTCGACCCGGACTACGTCGCCACGGCGAACCAGCGCGTCGTCGACGATCCCGAACACTACCTCGGGGTCGAGTACGCCAGCCCCTACCGGGGCCGGCGGATATACGACCGACTGGACCGGCGCGCGGCGTCTGACTCCCCCGTTACGACCGACTTCATCGCCGACCTCCAGAGAGACGCCCGCGACGGCCGCGCGGCGGACCTGTTGCCGGAACTGGCCCGGGCCGCTTCCGAGCGGGACGGCCTGTCGGACGCCGTCACAGCGCTTCTTTCCTGGGACTACCGGATGACTCCCGACTCGCGTGCCGCGTTGCTCTTCTCACGCTGGTTCGACCGCTTCCGCGAGCGGGCAGTCGGCCCCGTCCTCGACGCCGCCGACCTGGGCGAGGAGTACTACCCGCGGGACTGGGTGGTCGCCTCGCTGCCGGACGAGAACCCCTGGTTCGGCGACGAGGGACGGACGGCCGCGATGGCGGACGCACTCGCCGCCGTCGTCCAGAACACCGACTTAGACGCCACCTACGGCGACGTGAACCACACCGGCGCAGTCACCCACCCGTTCGACCGCGAGTTCCTGAATTACCCCGAGTACGCCACTGCCGGCTCCCGGCAGACGGTGAACAACTTCCGGGCCGAGTCGGCGGTCGGCAGTAGCTGGCGGATGATCTGTCCGATGGACGGCGACTCGCGCTGCATCCTGCCGGGCGGCAACTCGGGAGACCCCCTCTCGGACCACTACGACGACCAGTTACAGGCGTGGGCGAAAGGCGAGTACCGCCGAATGACGCTTTCCGTCGACGGCGACCTCGCCGTCTCCTTCGAGGAGGGGGACGGATGAGCGCAGTCGCCGACCGGCTGACTGCGGTTCGAAGCGATCCGCGGAAGCGCGCGGCTGCGCTCGCGCTCGGCGTGGTTCTGGGGCTCGCCGTCGCACAGATCCACTGGGTCGGCTTCGTCGTTGGCGGGGCGTTAGTCGGCCTCGCGTCGCGGACTCTCCCCCGCGCGCTCGCCGCCGGCCTCGCCTTCGGCGTCCTCGCGTGGCTGGCGTTCGTCGCCTTGCTGGCCTCCCACGGCACGCTGGGCGGCTACCTCGACACCGGCCAACTGCTGTACGTGAGCATCGCGATCCCGCTGGTCGGCGGTGTGCTCGGGTCGCTGGTTCGAGGGATCGTCTGAACGGGGTCGTCGACGCTATCTGCAGAAAAGTGCGTGAGAAGCGGTCGGTGAGTCGACCGCCCAACTGCCTGCGACTGTCCGCTCAGTCGTCCGCGCTAACCGCGCCGCGACCGACATCGATCTCGCCCGCGTCGAGTTCGGCTTCGACCTCGCGGGCCGCCTCGACCATCTTCTCCATCTTCTCGTAGGCGACCTCTCGGGGGAGCAGTTTCAGGCCGCAGTCCGGGCTGACGACGAGCCGTTCCGGCGGGACGACCTCCAGACCCTTCTTGATGTTTTCCTTGATCTCCTCGACGGACTCGACCTCGGCGACGTGAACGTCTGTGACGCCCAGCGCGAGGTCGGCCGTGAACTCGGGATCGGTGAACACGTCGAGTTGCTCGTAGTCGCCGTTCGCGAGTTCGAGGTCGAACTCGTCGACGGGGAACTCCAGGATCTCGGGGTAGATGCGGAAGTAGTCGCCGTAACAGACGTGCAGTCCGATCCGGACGTCCTCCGGGATGTCGTCGACGATGCGCTCCAGACAGTCGCCGACGATGGCGTGGTCGTCCGGCGTCGTCGCGAGCGCCGGTTCGTCTATCTGGATGTAACGAGCGCCGGCGTCGACGAGTTTCTCTATCTCCTCGTTGACGAGGTCGGCGAGGTCGTTTGCGAGCGCGGCGTCGTCCTCGTAGGCCTCGTTGAAACACCACGAGGCGAGCGTGTACGGACCGGTGATCGGCACCTTTACCGGCTTCTCCGCGACGTTTGCGGTGAACTCGTACTCGTCGACCAGCCACGACTCGTCGTACTCCACGTCGTCGACGACGCTCGGCTTATCGAACGTGTTGTGGCCCCACACCTTGACGGGGCCTTTGAACTCGTAGCCCTCGATGCGGTCGGCGAAGAACTCGACCATCTCGTTGCGGCGCATCTCGCCGTCGACGACGACATCGAGTCCGGCGCGTTCGTGTTCCTTCGTGATGAGCCGGGAGCCGTCGTCTTTCGCCTCCTCCCACGCGTCCTCGTCGAAGTCGGCGTCCTCGTCGTCGTAGAGGTCGCGGGCGCGGTCGAGCCACTTGGGCTTGGGGTAGCTGCCGACGACGGTCGTCAGGATGAAGTTGTCGTTCGGGTGATCGTCGGGTCGGAACTGGTCTCTGTTCTCGTTGGTCATGCGAAACACCTCTCTGATGTGTGAGCATGACGTCGAAGCGCCATCGGTGCTTCGGAAGTCATGCTTTCACCTCCTGGGCGGAAGCGGCTTCGGCGAGCGCTCGCAGTTTCTGCTCGAACTCGGAGTACGGCAGATAGAACAGCTCGGTGTTCGCCGTCAGGTACGCTTTCTCGAAATCCGCGGCAGGGGTCTGCTCTTGCACCCACTCGACGCGTTCGCGGACGGCGTCAGCGTCCTCCATCAGCGTGTTCTGGCCGTTGACGAGGCCGAGCGCCACGTCGTCGGTCGCGCCGTACTCGTTGATGTTGTAGAGGTTCTCGTCCTGGTTCGCCACGAAATCGAAGCCGACGGCGTCCACGTCGGCGTCGAGGAGGTGCGCGTACACCTTCTCGTCCAGCGCGCCCCAGTAGGGGTGTGCGACGACGTCCGCGTCGACGGCGTTGGCGACGGCATCGATGGCCTCGCTGGCGTGCTCGTCGACCCCGTCCTCGGGCGGGTTTTCGACGAGCGACGGCTCCAGCAGGAACAGCGTCTCGACGTCCGGAAACGCCTCGGCCTCACCCACGAGGAAGTCGGTGACTGCGTCGAGGAACTCCGCTTCGTCGCCGTAGTGTTCATCCGTCGCGAGGTCAGCCAGCGAGTACGGTCCCGGAAGCACGGCCTGCAGCGAGTCGGTCTCCTCGGCGGCCGCGTCGAGCTCCGCGGCGATGTCGCCGTCGAACGTCAGGTCGTCGGTGACGACCGGGTCGCGGTAGAAGTTGTTGTTGTCGTAGTAGCGGACGATACCGCGGGTCTCCACGCTGTCGTGGACCGCGAGCGGGTGCGCGAGCATGTCGTCCCAGCGAAGTTGCCCCTCGCTCACGAGGTCGAGGCCGATCTCGTTCTGGAGGTCGACGACCTCCGAGCGCGCGCGTTCGTACGTCTCGGCGATCTCACCGCCCTCGTCGCCGCTGATGAGGTCGTGTTTCTGGTGGCCTTTCAGGTCGGAGAGCCTGTCTTTCGCCCAATCCGGGAGCGGGAACAGCCCCGGGGACGTGGCTACGAGTTCCGTCATTGGTACACGTGCATACGAAATGACGCTGTTTAATATTTCCCATTCAAGTAAATGCGTCCTAGTTATGGTGGCGGTTCACACGGTGGCGGTCTCGCTTTCGCTCTCCCGCCGGAGCGCGAGGATAGACAGCGTCTCGAACGGGTACGACTCCTCGACGACGGTCTCGGCCGAGAACCCCTGATCGTCGGCCCGCGCGATCACCTCGTCGAAGCCCGTGAGCGTGCTGACCAGCAGACAGACGACGCCGCCCGGCGCGAGGACGCGCCCGACGGCGTCGAGAAACGGGTCCACGACCGCGCGCCCGGATTCGCCACCCGACAGCGCCACCTCCATCCAGTCGTCCCGTTCAGCCTCCTCGGAGGCCGGCAGGTAGGGCGGATTGAACAGGATGGCGTCGAACGCGCCGTCGCGAAACGGCGCGACGAGATCGCCCCGAACGACCGAGATATCGACGCCGGCCGCCGCCGCTCGCTCTCGCGCCTGTTGACAGGCGTGGGGGTTC
The DNA here is from genome assembly GCF_034808085.1 of Halostella sp. PRR32. NCBI lineage: Archaea > Methanobacteriati > Methanobacteriota > Halobacteria > Halobacteriales > Natronoarchaeaceae > Halostella > Halostella sp. PRR32. The sequence goes on along the minus strand of NZ_JAXHGL010000001.1, from coordinate 65,658 downwards.
AGATCTGACGCGACAACCTCGGCTCCGGTCTCCTCGGCGACGCTGCCGGCGACGTAGCCCGATCCGGTTCCGACGTCCAGTACGCGGTCGCCGTCGCCGACGGTTTCGACCGCTGCCGTCGCGAGCAGGTGCGAGTCCTCTGCGGGCTGGTACACCTCGGTCTCGATGCCGCGGCGGTCGGCGAGATCAGTCATTCGTCCCCACCGTCTGGGGTAGTCGGGGGTATCCCGCCAGTCTCGCTGGTTTCGGCGACTTCGCTGGCTTCCCCGAACTGAAAGCCTCCCGTCTCCTCTCGACCCATCAGTTCGCGCTGCGGGAACGGGATCTTGATCCCCTCCTCATCGAACGCCGACTTTACCTCCTGGATGACGGCCGTCGTGGCGCGCCACCTGCGGCGCGAACTCGGCTTGTCGATCCAGAACCGGAGGCCGAGAACCACTGCGGAATCGTCGAATCGCTTCGTGATGACCTGTGGTGTCGGGACGGTGAGAATGTCGTCTACGTTGCTCATCGACGCCTTCGCCACTTTCGCCGCTCGTTCGACGTCGGAACTGTAGTCCACACCGACTTCGACCTCGATCCGGAGCCGTCCCTTCCGCGTCCGATTGATTATCGTGTTACCGGAGACCACGTCGTTCGGGATCATCACGTACTCGCCGTCGAACGTCTGGATCCGAGTGTTTACGATCGTGATGTCGGTGACGATTCCCTCCTCCTCTCCTATCTCCACCCAGTCGCCGATCTCGAACGGCCGGGCGAACATGAGGACGAATCCGGCGAGCATCGCACCGAGCGTCTGGCGGGCCGCCATACCGACGATGATGCCGAGGAAGCCGGCCCCGACGAGCAGGCCGGAGAGGTCGAAGTCCCACACGCCGAGGGCGACGATGATCGCGAGCGACCAGAGGATGACCTGCGTCAGACGCAGGGTGACCTCGCGCTGATGTCCCGAGACGGCGTGACTGGACTCTTGCAGTTCCGACAGCATGCGCTTCGTGAACCGGATCAACACGTGCGTGCCGGCGAACACGACGAGCGTGAACGCGACGTTCGGGATCGCCTCGTTCCCGAGATTGAGCAGGTCGATCGCCTCGCTCGCCAACTGCGCCTGTTCCCAGACGCCGACGCTCACCATGGCGGCACCGACGAATCCGACGACGAACGCGACCGTCGTCAGTATGTCCGCGTATATCGGCTTGATGTACTGACTCAGTTTCGTCTGGGCGGACCGCATCAGGCGTGCGATGGTGAAAACGGCGACCAGACAGAGGACGGTGACCGTGATCCGCGCCTCGACGGATTCGAACACGGTCGCCAGTTCGTTGACCGACTCGGCGAGCGAACCCATCACTGTTACCTCCCGACGTCGTCAGCAAGCGTCGCCAGCGCCGCGAACTCAGCGGGCGTTACGTTGCCCGCGCGCATGCTCATCAGTTCCTCGTCCGCCGCGTCGACGACAGCGTCCGGGTCATCGAGCCCGGAGATGTGTGCCGTGTTCCTGACGGCGTTTCGCATCGTCTTGCGCCGCTGGGTGAACACCGCCTTCACGAAGCGGAGGAAAAAGTCCTCGTCGTCGACGTCGTACTCCGGGTCCCTCGGTCTGGTTCGTACGACCGCGCTTTCGACCGACGGCGGCGGCGAGAACGCTTCTTTCGGAACGGGTTCGACGACTTCCACGTCGGCGTAGTGCTGTGCGGTCACCGAGAGACGGCCGTAGTCGTCGCTGCCCGGTTCCGCGGCCATCCGTTCCGCGAATTCCTTCTGGAACATCAGTACCAGCGGTTTGCCCAGCGGTAGCAACCGGAACGCGATCTGACTGGACGCACCGTAAGGGAGATTCGAAACCGAGACGGTGAACTCGGGCAGCGAAACGTCGAGCGCGTCGCCCTCAACCACCGTCAGTCGACCGGCTTCGATCTCCTCGTCGAACTCATCGCGCAGGAACGCGACGAGTTCCGGGTCCCGCTCGACGGCAGTCACGCGGTCTCCGGTCGCCAGCAGACGGTCGGTCAATGCGCCTGTCCCCGCGCCGATCTCCAGAACGTGACCCGAATCCGCGTCCGCCTCGGGCGCGTACGACGGGAGGCGATTCAGCACGCGGTCGTCGACCAGGAAATGCTGGTCCCGATCGGGGTTTCCACGTACGTCGGCCCGAGCAAGAATTCCGTCCGGATCTCTCATTCGATTACCCGGCGGTAGGCAACGGACGGTTTAAAACCCTCCGGCCTGTGCGGGCCGGCACGCCGCGTTCCTCGGCTACTCTGCACCCGTTTCGCGGCCGACGAACGCACGGTATTTCAGGTCCTCGTCGCGGATCTCCTCGATAATTCGCTCGACGAGTACTCCTTTCGGGTCGTGAAGCCCGGCGATCCGGTCTTCCAGGTCGTCGAAGCTCTCGAACTTCCCCCGTTTTCGCTTGTCGAGGACGTTGTTCCGGAGTTTCTTCCCGATTCCGGGAAGCAGGTTTAGCTGGTGCAACCGAAGCGTGATCGGTTGCGCCTCGTTGTAGAAATCGACGAACCGCTGTTCGTTCTCCGTAACGATATCCTCGATCGCGTATTCGAGTTCAGACTGCGCCCCGCCCGAAAGGTCGTCGTAGTCGACGGTGCGGAGGCGTTTTATCGACCCGTTTTCGTCCTGTGGTTCCACTACGATCCGGTCGCCGATACCGGCATCTGCGTCCTCGTCGAACGCGATCTCGTACAGGAGAAAGTCCACCTCGCCGACGGCGTAGGCCACCGGTGACTTCTGGTACTGCGGACGATCGTCGTCGGCACGGCCGTGCGGCATGTAATCGAGCAATACCGCGTGGCGTAGCCCCGGCCCGTCGCTGTCGGAGTCGGTCATTCTGACGTGGTGATACGGCGACTGGCCACTTAAACAGTCGCCTGCCGAGAAAGTCCCGAGCCGAGTTAGACGTACTTCGCAACGACGTTGAGTATATCGTCGAGTTCGTCGCCGGAGAGCGAGTACCGCTGCTGGGCGAACACGGCGCGGAGTTCGTCGCGGTCTTGCGGTAAGAGGTCGGCTACCTTGTAGGCAGTCGCCTCGTCGACTTTCTCCAGTTCGAGCAGTTCCTCGACCAGTTCGCGCGATTCCTCCGGCGTGAGGAGAGCGAACCGGTTGACGTGCTCGATGGCTCGAGCGAGTTCGTACCGCATCTCGCGGTCCTCGTCGGCGGCGTGGTCCGCCTCAACCTCCGAGAGCAATTCTTTCGCCTCGGAGATAGTGAGGTGTTCTTCGTCTAACTTCTCTTTGAATATCGTCATCGTGTTACTGCTGGGCAGTCAGGTGCGGAGCGCCAACGATCAGCGTCTTCTCCTTGCCGCCGTCGTTTACTGCGACCTTGAAGCAGTCGCCCTGCTTGCCGGCGACTTCGCCGGTCAGCCCGTCGAACCGGGGATGGAAACGACCGTCCGTCACGCTCGGGTCGATCTTCAGGTGGACCTTCTGGCCCGTTTCGAATTCCTGGATCGCGCGTTGCGGCGGAGACGTTCCGCGCTCGCGCGGACTGTTCGAGAGCTTCTTCCGTGTTTTCTTGCGAGGTCCGTCGGAGTTCGGCATAGTCGTGGACGTTGTTTGGCTGGTGACGGTTATAAAAGGTGCGTTCCCGTCCGACGACGGGGTTTCGGATAGTCTCACACGGTCCGCGCGAGAGGGTCGCCCGAGAGAGATAATACTATCCGCCGCCGCGGCGAGACACACCCTATGGCCGAGGACAACGACCACCGAATCGAGACGCGTTCGATCCACGCCGGACAGGAACCCGACGAAGAGACGGGCGCACTGATGACTCCTATCCACGCTAACTCGACCTACGAGCAGGACGCTCCGGGCGACCATCGCGGGTACGAGTACTCGCGCACCGGCAATCCCACCAGGACTGACCTCGAAGCGAACCTCGCCAGCCTGGAAAACGGGGAGTACGGCCGGTGTTTCTCATCCGGGATGGGCTCGATCAACACCGTTCTCAACCTCCTCGAATCCGGCGATCACGTCGTTAGCGGCGAGGACATCTACGGCGGGACCAGACGCATCTTCGACCAGGTGTACTCCCAGTACGATATCGAGTTCTCCTACGTGGACATGACCGACCTCGACGCCATCGAGGACGCCTTCCGCGAGGACACGGAACTGCTGTGGCTGGAAACGCCGACGAATCCGCTGATGTCCATCGTCGACATCGAGGGCGCAGCCGAGATAGCCCACGACCGCGACGCGCTCTGTGCTATCGACAACACGTTCGCCACGCCGTATCTCCAGCGGCCGCTCGACCTCGGCGCGGACATCGTCTCTCACTCGCTCACGAAGTATCTCGGCGGTCACTCCGACGTAGTCGGCGGCGCGCTGATAACGAACGACGAGGAACTCGACGAACGCTTCGGCTTCTACCAGAACAGCGTCGGGGCGACGCCCGGTCCGCAGGAGTGTTTCCTGGTTCTCCGCGGTACCAAGACGCTCCCCGTTCGGATGGACCGCCACTGTGAGAACGCACGAGAACTCGCGCAGTGGCTCGACGACCACCCCGATGTCGACACGGTGTACTACCCCGGCCTGGAATCTCATCCCGGACACGATATCGCCGCCGAACAGATGGACGACTTCGGTGGGATGCTCTCGTTCGAACTCCATGCCAGCCTCGACGAAGCCGCGGAGTTCGTCTCGAACACCGAGGTGTTCACTCTCGCTGAGAGTCTCGGCGGCGTCGAGAGCCTCATCGAACAGCCCGCAACGATGACCCATGCCTCCATCCCCCGTGAGGAACGCATCGCCGCGGGGCTCACCGACGGCCTCATCCGCGCCAGCGTCGGCATCGAACACGTCGACGACCTGAAGGCGGACCTGCAGCAGGCGATCGATGCCGCTCTAGAATAGCGAACAGACGGCCACCGATATCGCGAGGGGTCCGCCGTACACCCGCCTCGTCCGCCCTCGCGCCGGTTCGTCAGATCACGGTGGGTCTGGCCCCGGTTTCGGTGATAAACCTTCGGCTAGTCGGTTGGCCGAACGAGCACGCGCTCGCGGGTTCGCAAGCGTGGGTGAGTCACGGGGACGGGTAGGTACTCAGAGCGTGTCCTCACGAGCGGAGTGAGTGACGGCTCGGAGCGGCGAAGCCGCTCCAGTAGACAGTGAAGCGGGAAGTGAATAGTGGACGGCTTCGCCGTCCCTGACCGTTCGAGCGGGCTGTCGTCCGGGCGAAGAGCCCGTAAGGCCCGAACGAGGGATTACCTTATATGCGACCGACGTTCTCGACGCCGACGCTCTCGACGTCGTCGACGTTGCTGAACGCCTCTTCGACGGCCTCGGTTCCGCCCGCATCGTCAGGGACGATGACGGTCGGGTACAGCGCTACCAGTCCGAACGCGACTTCGTCGCGTTCGACCCCGTTTATCTTGGCTCCCTCGGGAAGGGAGTTTTCCAGACGCTCCTGGAGCTCGTCCAGGTCGACGTCCGGGCTCTGCGGCATGACTTTGATCTTGGCGGCTACCTTACCCATACTTACGGACCCGTGAACCCACAGTCGGGGCACTCGTAAAGGTTGCTCTGCTTGCGACACTTGGAGCAGCGGTAAATCTGGTACCCGCAGTCGGGGCACTTGAACGCGGCTGCGGTCGTCCCGGAGATGTTGATCCCGCAGGAGACACACTTCTGCGCTCGTTTCTGATCCGATTCGCTCATACACCTCAGTACCGTCTGCCCACTTTTAACCGTTGTTTTTTCCTCGGCGGGGACAGCGGCGTTACGTGTCGCCCCGATCGAAGCCGATACTGCCGTCACCAGGGAACACCTCCACGGAGACATCGAACGGTTCCGCCTTCTCGACGGTCTCTCCCGGCTGTATCCCCACGTTACTCTGGCGTTGATAGTTGTCGTTGCCTGTCTATACTCGGACGCTGATCGTATTTGATTGCTCGGTGTCGGACGTGGTCTCCGCGGTGTACGTGACGTTCATGGTACCGTCGTCTTCCTCGTAATCGAACTGCGGGATCTCGATATCCGAGATGCGTTTGATCACCACGCCGCGACTAACCCTAACCGCTAGTCGGTGACAAGGTAGTCCGGTTACACGCCGAGCGCCAGCGGGCCGATGAGCACGCCCATCAGATGGACTCGGCGCGCACCGAGCCGAACTGGTACCAGACCGAGTGCCGCGCTGACGACGAAGACGGCGACGCCAGTGAAACCAGCGAACAGCCAAGAGAGGCCGACGAGCAGGGTCAGTATCCCCATAGAGAGGCGACGGTAATCGGTTCGCCCGACAACCCGGAGGTAGCGGTCCCCCACTGTGAGCACCAGACAGAATCCCGCGGCGCTCGCGAGTATCGCGGTGCCGACCAGTAGCGGGAGGTTTAGCGGGGCGGCGACCTCGTCGAACGCCACAAGAACGCCGGTTCGCGGCTGGCGGATCGCGACGAGGGCGAAGAGAGCAAACAGGGTATTCGCCGTGTTCACCCCGCTCGTTGCCACGACGTACCCCCTGTCGCCGGCCGAACCGGGCGTCAGCGTCAGCACGGCCACTGCCGCGATTGCGCTGGAAATACCGGGAAGGTAGCCGACGACCGCCCCAGCGAGCGCTCCCGCAGCGGCCATGGCGAGGACGGCCCGTCGGGTCGATGTCACTGCTGCGTCCGCCTGTTCCGGCACCCCCGCACCGCCGAGCGCATCGACCAACACGGGCGCGCCGAACAGGCCGGCGAACAGCGGGGTCAGCATGCCGCCGGCCGCGAGCGGGGCCGCAGGAGAGAGGTCGAGTGTAGCCCAGCCGAGTGCCGCGGCCGCTGCGAACGATGCGAGTCCGACCGCGGCCCCGCGTGCTGTTCGTTCGGTGGCGACCAACAGGACGACGACAGCACCGAGTACGAGCGGCATGTGCGCACGAAGCGTCGGATAGACCGCCGTCATCGCCTCAGTCACGGGAATTGCCATCGGAAGCGCTACGGCGACGGCCAGACCGCTCCCAAGCGCCGAGAGCCTGACCGCTTCGCGCCCCCGACCGGCGATGACCAGTCTATGACCGGGAAGTGCCGTCGCCGCCATCGCCGCGTCGGGGACGCCGAGCGCGAGCGCCGGAACCGCGTCGAGAAACGTGTGAACCACGCCGGCGGCGAGCATCGCCACGCCTAACAGGAGCGGCGGCCCCGGGATCTCGCTGGCGGCCGCTGCCAGCACGAGCGCGAAGTTGTTCGCGTGCAGCCCCGGCGTCAGTCCGCTTACGGTGCCGAGCGCGACGCCGCCGAGAACGAACGTGAGCACGGCCACGGTTCGCTCAGGCGCTGTGAATACCCTGATCCCGAACTCTTCCATCGCTACTGGCTGGCCGCGGCTTCACGTATGAACTCTCGGCTCCGCGTATCGGGCATCGATCTCAACTGCGACACACAAAGTCGACGTGACGGTGACACCCGTCGCTATCGAAGTAGCGCCAATAAAAGTTCGAAGGTTGTGAATCCGGATTTAACCGAAGAGTTCGCCGAGACCCTCGCCGCTGGCCTCGTCGTCGCCGTCGCCTTCGTCCTCGTCGTCGTCCTGCGTATCCGGCAGTTCCTCGTCGGCTTCCTCGGCTTCCTCTGCTTCGTCGGCCTCCTCGGCACCGCCTTCGGCGGCAGCGCCACCGGCAGCGGCTCCGCCGGCGGGCACTGCAGCGGCCTCCGCGACGGCCTCGTCGATGTCGACGTCCTCCAGCGCGGCCACGAGAGCCTTGACGCGGGATTCCTGCACATCAGCGCCGGCGGCCTCGAGGACGCCGGTCAGGTTGTCTTCGTTGAGCTCTTCGCCAGTCTCGTTCAGGATGAGTGCTGCGTAAACGTATTCCATTGTTGTTATCCGAACATGTCGCCGAGTCCTTCCGCGGCGGAGTCTTCGTCGTCATCGTCGTCGTCAGCCTCGTCGGCTTCTTCGGACTCCTCCGTGTCGGGTTCGGCCTCGTCTTGGTCGTCAGTCGATGCTTCCTCGGATTCCGCTTCAGCGCCCGCCGAGGGCGCTTCGACGCCTTGCAGGTCCTCGGGGAGCGCCTCTTCGTCGTCGATCTGTGCCGCGAGCACGCGGACCTGCGCGTCCGCCTTGCTCACGAGATCGTCGGCGAGGTCGGGGCTCTCGATGGAGGCCTGCAGGCCGAGGCTCTTGGCCTCGCCCGTGGCCTTCGCGACGAGCGTCGGCGCGGTCTGTGCGGTCGGGAACTTGGAGTTGACAGCCAGGTTCCGTGCGCGGGCCGCCGCCGTCGAAACGTCGCTCCGGTACTGCTCGACGTCGATGTCCAGGTCTTCTGGGTCGAACATGACGCCCTCGGAGACGACGGCGCGCAGGTCGAGACCCACTTCCTTCGGCTCGATGCCGAGTTCGTTCAGGACGTTCGACAGGTCGGCCGAGACTTCTTCGCCGGCTTCGAGGACGGTACTGTCCTCCGTAACCTGAATCGAACCTTCCTGAATCCGGGCCGAGGCGCCGACGTTCTGGAGTTCGCCGACGAACGGGCCCGGGTCGACGCCCGTGTCACCCTCGGGGATGACGATGTCGTTGGGCGCGACTTCGCCTGCACCGATCGGAGCCGGCGTCTTCGACGCTTCGAGCTCCTGGTACAGGCCGAACGGATTGTCGTTCGTTCCGATGAGACCGACCTGACCTTTGATCTGGTCGGTTAGGTCTTCGAGTCCGCCGCCGACTTCGTCCAGCGCACGCTGGAGAAGCGTGTTCCGGCTGACGCGAAGCTCCGCAGTACCGTGCAGGCCACGGCGCATGTCCTGAAGCTGTCGCGACGGAATGCCGGCGATGTTGACGACGCCGACGCTCTGGTAGCTCTCGATGAGCGAAACGAGGTCGTCGACCTCCTCTCGCTTCCACTCGGGCAAGTTCTCAGTCTTGCGCTCCGCCTGGGCGCTCATATCAGGCCACCTCCTCTGCCGGGCCCATGGTAGTTTTGACGTACACCGTGTCGATGTTGAGCGGGCCCTTCTCCAGGTCCGCGTGCAGACGGCGGAGGATAACGTCGATGTTGTCTGCTATCTCCTCCGCGGACATGTCCTCCGCACCGACGCGGGTGTGGAACGTCCGGCGGTCGCCGCTGCGTAGCTGAACGGTGTTTTTCATGCGGTTGACCGTCTCGACGACGTCGTCGTCGGGGGACAGCGGCGTCGGCATCTTCCCTCGCGGGCCGAGGATAGTACCGAGGTATCGACCGATGTCCTGCATCAGGCTCTCCTCGGCGATGAAGAAGTCGGTCTCCTCCGCCAGGTCCTTGGCCGCGTCGTCGTCGTCGCCAAGGTCGGCCAGTTCGTCGCCGTCGAGAACGTCGTCGGCGGCGTCCTCGGCGCGGAGGGCGGTTTCGCCCTCCGCGAACACGACGATCTTCGTTTCCTGGCCGGTTCCGGCCGGGAGAACGATACTTTCGTCTACACGGTTCGACGGTTCGTTAAGGTCTAAGTCGCGCAGGTTGATCGCGAGGTCCACCGTCTCACGGAAGTTCCGCTCGGGTGAGTCCTCGAGTGCGCTGGACACTGCTTGCTCTATATCCTGATCTGCCATCGTTCACCTCCGTAGTACGCGTAACGCTCCTACGGGTCAGTGAAACAGGCGATGCCTGTCTCACCCGAACAGTGGCCCATCTCGAACTTAAACCCGTCGAAGCGGCTGAAGGGTTCCAGCGCTACCGGCTTCCGAACGGTCGGTTGTCACCGTTTTCCGCCGGCTCTGTACGAACCCACCTGACCCCGCAGCCCTTTTCGCTTGCGGACGTACGTCCGGCGTGTCGAGTCACTTCTTGCTGACGGCGGGGCTCGCACTGGCTCTGGCCGCCGTCCACGCCGGCGCGGGATATGTCCGGTTCTCAGCGGTTGTTCCGCGCGACGGTTGGCTCTCGTTCGGCGGCGGCGTTTCCGTCGCGTACGTGTTCGTTCACCTCCTTCCGGAACTCGGGGCGGGGCAGGTCATCATCGCGGAGGCCGAACACACGCTCGTCGACTACTTGGCCCATCACGCGTACCTCATGGCGCTAGTCGGGTTCACACTGTTTCACGGGCTCGAACGGTGGGCAGTGCGTGTACGGGGTTTCGACGGGGAAGTCGACGACGACGGTGAACCCGCTCCCGACGAATCGAACGGGATTCGGGAAGGCGAGGTGAGCGAGTGGGGCACCCACGTTTTCTGGGCACATATGCTCTCGTACGGCCTACTGAACGCTCTCGTCGGTTACTTGCTCGCTGGACGCGCGACGGGCGGCGACAACGCCGTCCTGTTCGCGGTGGCGATGGGATTTCACTTCGTCGTCAACGACGACAGTCTCCGCCGCCACCACAGCGACGCGTACGACCGTCTGGGTCGGTGGATACTGACCGCCGCTGTTGTCGGCGGGTGGATGCTGTCGATAGTCGTCCACGTTCATCACGCCGTAGTGATGGGGGCGTTCGCATTCGTCAGCGGGGGCGTGATTCTGAACGTGATCAAGGAGGAACTCCCGTCCGAGCGGGAGAGTCAGTTCGGTTACTTTCTGGTCGGGGCCACAGCGTACGCGGCACTGCTGGTCTGGGGGTAACAGAAGAACCGAACCGCCTGTCGACCGCCGTTACGCTTCGGCGGCGTCCGCGAACTGGTCGTCGTACTCGCCGTCGGCGATCCGCTGTTTGAACTCGCGCGGATTCTCGCCTTCGATGGTGACGCCGAGCGAGGTACAGGTGCCGACGACCTCCTTCGCGGCGTTTTTCAGGTCGTACGAGAGCAGGTCGGGGTGTTTCTGTTCCGCGATCTGCTTGACCTGGTCGACCGAAAGGTCGGCGACGAAGTTCTCCTGCGGTTCGCCGCTACCCGTGTCGAACCCGGCCTCGTCCTTGATCAGTTCGGCCGTCGGCGGAACGCCGACTTCGATCTCGAAGGAGCCGTCGTCGTCATACTCGACGGTGACGGGGACTTCCGTCCCGTCGAACGCTTCGGTCTGATCGTTTATCTCGCCAACGACAGCCTGTACGTCGACAGGCGTCGGTCCGAGCTCGGGACCGAGCGGCGGGCCAGGATCGGCCTGGCCACCCGGAACGAGCACTTCGATGGTACCAGCCATACGGGAAAGAACCTCCGCGCGAGGTTTAAGGGTTGCTTTTCGCAGTGACCGGGGGCGGATCCGGTCGCCGGACCCGTCGCGGCGGATGGTTACTCGCTCACCGCGTCGTTTCGCCACTCGGCGAAGGTCGAAAGCACGTCTTCCTCGGAGAACCGTTCGATACAGGGAACGTCGTGAGGATGGATCGCCTCGACGCGGTCGACCAGGTCGTCGTACCGATCTGCGGAGGTCTTCGCCAGCAGGATAGCCTCCGCATCCTCGTGGGTCTCTCCCTCCCATCGGTACGTCGACGCGCAGTCGACCCGGTTGACGCAGGCCGCAAGTCGGTCCTCGACGAGCGTCGTTGCGATCTCTGCTGCGTCGTCTCGCGGCGCGGTGATGTAAACCGTCGGCATAGCGAGCGCTACGGTAGCCACGGACAAAGAAGCGATCACTGCAGTGCGTTTGGCAGGTCAAACCGCAGTCGGTTCTGTGGAGTATCTGCACTGTGTTGAATCTGTATCAGAAATGCGCCGTGTTGAACTCGTCTCAGTCGTGTCGAACCCGTACCAGATTACTCTTCGCGCGCTTAGACGCGTTCATCGTGTACGTACGCGCGTCCGTCATCAATAATTTATGTTCGTTCACACAGTTACGATCGTTCACACCGACGCTTTGCGGTCGTTTCCAACCGGTGCTTTACCGTCTCGTTGGCCGTCGTCCGGCTAATCCTTGAACGGACTGAACGATCCGGTGATGTTCCACTCGTGGATGCAGTGGGGATTCCCGACCTGGCGTTCGTCGTCTTCCTCGCGGATCCGCCAGGTTTCGTCGTCCTCGTCCCAGTGTTCGCTTCGACCGCACCGCTCGCACTCCCGAAACGACGGGGTCTGGAGTCCTGTACCCATACCCGTCCCAACGTTGTCGAGGTATATAACAGTGCCATCTGCGGGCGTCGAGTTCACCCTCCTCTCGGTTTTCGGACGTTCAAACACCGGCCTGGTCGACGGCCTTTCGTCTAACATTTCCGGTATGTGCGTCCGACCGTCGCCCCCGTCCGTACACTCCGGATACCCGGACGCGTGACCTGAACGCATTTGCCGGGTAGCGTCGTCCGACCCGCTCTCACTCCTCGGTCACGGCGTCGCCCTCGACGTTCGGCGCGCCCACGACGAACAGCGTACTCTCTGTCAGCGCTGTCAACTGCCGCCACGCGTCGGGGTCGACTACCACGAACTCGCCGGCACCGACCTCGAACGTTTCGTCTCCGACGTCCATCTCGAATCGCCCGTCGACGACGAAATACAGTTCTTCCTGAGCATCGTGCCTGTGGCGGTTGTTCGACTCCCCCTCGTCGAACGACCAGACGCTCGGCCGCATCTCCTCAGGCCGGAGTTCGTATCCGACTGCTTTCAGACCGGGTTCGATCCCCTCAATATCCCGTTCGTCGAGTTCATCGACAGTCGTTCGGGAGTACATGGCCGCTAGTTCGGTTCGCAGACGCAAAAACTGACACGCTCACTTACATCGGAGACACATCGTCCCGGAGAACACCGATCATTCCGCCGTGCCGTCAACGGCCAACACCGTCCGAGTGGTTTCGAGGGCAGTGATGGCCTGTTCCGCTAACATGCATCGCCGTACCGTCTCCGTCTCGCGGTCGTAAGTCAGCATTCCCATCTCCTCTAATTTCGGGAGGTCCGAGTGGACGAGTGAGATCCGTATCTCAGCGGGATCTGCCCCGGTTTCTGTTGCGAGATGTCCCGCAAGTCCGTCGAGCGACGCACTGTCGCTCCTCTCGGCGAGATAGGAGAGGATCCGCTGCCGGCGGCTATTTGACAGTGCCTCGAACACCGTTTGCACAGGGTCGGCGAGCGATTGCGATCGGTTGGTAGCCATCAGTATCACTCACGCGGCGGACCCGAAAGCATCGACGGGTTCGATATCGAACCGGTTTAAGTGTCGGTCGCCGTCCCCCTGACGCCTTCGAACGTTTCTTCGAGCACTGTCTCGTGCGCGCGCCGCAGGCGCTTCGAGATAGCGTTCGTAGAAATATCCAGTTCGTTCGCGAGTTCTTCCATCGACGTTTCACGGGGGACTGAGAAATACCCCTGATCGTAGGCGAGTTCGAGTACTTCGCGCTGTTCGTCCGTGAGATGTTGTACCGCTGGATCGCTCGTCGTATCCGCCTTGTACAGGCGAACCAGTTCGAACGAGAGGTCGTACGCTGCACACAGGTCGTGGAACTCGGCGAGCGATTCGTCGTCGGGAAACAGGATCCGGACGTGCCACTTCCCGTCGTCTCCCACTGCGTCCAGTATCGTCGCGCCTACGTCATCGAGGGCGTACACGAGCGGTTCCGCGTTCTCGTCCCACTCCGCGCGGTAGAACCGCCCTTCGGAACTGTCGTCGAGTCGGCGCACGTCCTTGACGCTCGGATCGGTTCGTAGCGCGTCGTGGAACTCGTCGATACCGTCGCCCCGTGCCCAGAAGAACGGGGTGACGCGGTTCGTGGTATCAGCGACAATACGTTCTACCTCGACGGTTACCCCCGGGTCTTCCTGCAGTGCCCGTCCGAGAACGAACTCCGTCGACGGGTGGCTGAACTCCGCGATAGTTGGCATTCGACCGGTTTATTGCCTCAAAGTACCTAACCTCTGCGGTCGCTTGGGGGCGTCGTCGGGACCGTAATAGCATGCTCTACCTCCCCCGCCGCTCGTCTTTGGGGCGGCGGCTTATGCCGCTCGACGTAGAGAGATCCCGTATGGAGAAATGTCCTGTTTGCGGCGAGGAGATATACCAGGGCGAGGAGAACCAGATCGTAACGGAGCACCAGAGCGAACAGTTCCACTTCTGTTCCGAGGAGCACCGCGACGAGTTCGAAGAATCTCCCGGTGAGTACACCTGACAAGGGACTGTCGTCGAAGCCGGAAACGAACGCCGTTCGAAGTGGGACAACCAGTGGCCCTCCGACCACTGTTACGACGAGTGGAAACGTCACGATGACGTTGGAGACCGCGCACGTCGAGAGCGCCGCTCCGAAGGTTTATACCGGATACCCGGCCCAACGCCGGCGTGCGGTAACCATCGCGCGGTGTCGGTTCAGACGGGAGTACGGCGCACTGCACCGCGTTCGCTTCGCGCCGTCTGTTCGTTCTCGCGGGCCCTCGGCGCGTACTCCGTTCCGTCACGAGCGGTAGTGACGGATCCCCTCTTCGAGACAGCGGCGAAAGGATATGTATCCGATGTGTTACTGGCTCGTCCCGGTCTTCACCCGCTGGAGAGAGTACACGTTCTCCGGGTGCCGTTCGTCCCCGACCTGCGTCTCGTTCTCGTCCGATCGCTCGAAGCCGTGTTCTTCGTAGAACGCGTTCCCGAGTTCGTTCTCCGCGAGTACCATCGCTCGGATGCGTTCGACGCCCCTTCCGAACAGTTCGTCACGAACAGATGTGAGGAGATGCGTGCCGACTCCCTGCCGGCGGTAATCCGGCGCAACGTACAAACGGAGGATGTCCCCCTCAGATACGTCCCAGACAACATGGGCGAACCCGACGATAGCGCCGCCGTCGTCAGCGACGAATATTTCGGCGTCGTCAGCGTCGACCACGTCTCTCAGTTTCCCCTCGGCATACCAGTCTTCGACCGTGTCGTCGATAGTTTCCCGGCTGACGAACTCGGGGTAATCCTGCTCCCACGACCGTTCAGCGATCCCCTTGACGGTCAATACGTCCGATTCAGTGGCTGGGCGGATCTCCATGCGGGTGTTTCGTTGGAAAAACCGTTACGTTTTTCGCTGGCTGTCGGATCGCTGGTGAATTGGATACGTTTGGACGGGTTTGTCACAAACCCCTTTTGTACCCCCAACTATGGTGTTATCGGGGCAACCTGGGGCGATACCGGGGCGTTCGATCACGCAGGGGACGTGGGGGACGTGGGGGACGGGGGTCACCCATCACGGACGACGGAGAAAACACCATGTCGAAACGACATCACTACGAGACACGACAGAACGGGACTCAGAGGCACCCCACTCACTCTCGTAGTGGGGTCGACGACGGCTCACTGCCGGAGGTTTTCGAGGGGGAGGGGGCGTGGCACGCCTTTGCCACGGCGCTCACCGAGTGTCCGGAGTGTGCCAGCAACCGGGCGACTGCTGTCCACGACCGGGAAAACACCGTCCGACGGTTGCACTCGCAAGGGGGGTTGGAGGGAGACCGAAACGACGAGAAACGGGTCGAGACCGACACCGGAACCCAGTCGACGATGCTCGATCCCGGAACCGTCGCAACGTTTTACGCCGGCGTCAGTACGAGCGCCGATTCGCTCTCGATTCACGTCCATTTCAGTACCGGGCACACGGTCGAGCTTATCGGTCCGGACGAGACTGTCCACCGGTCCGTGGATCCGGGTGATTCGACGAAAGAGGCCATCGGCATCAGAACCTGGACGGTGGATTCATCAGAACCGGGACAGTGGACCGTCGAAATACGGTCACCGTCATCGGGCGAGAAGCGGAAGGTTTCGGTTACGTTCGGAACGCTCACGGCTGAGCAGGATACTTGACAGGTAAAACGACCGTGACCCAGTCGTCTCCGTTTGGTTAGCTCGTCCGGTCGCGACCCGCTCTGCTTCTCGAATGCCTTAGTCGAAATCCGGAAGGTCGTCCGGTGAGTCGTACTCCGCTTCCCAGTCTACGAAGTCTTGCTTCAGTACCTCGCTGACGACCTGACCGAGTTCGGTCAGTCCAGCGTTGATAGCGGAGACCGTTCCCCAGGAGTCGAGGTCCGGATGATAGTCGCGTTCGCGCCAGTCCTCGGGAATGCCGGGCGCGTGATAGCCGACTCTGTCGGCAAAGTCGTCCCAGAAAAAGTCGAACTCCCGGAACAGACCGAGGTCCCTCGCGATCTCGAACTCCGCTTCGTCCATGTCCGTGTTCCCTCGCCACTCGTCGAAGGCGTCCGCCCACGCGCCGTCTTTCAGGAACTGTTCGAGGTCCTGACGGCGGTAGTTCGCGTTCCCCGTCACCTCGACGTCGTCGTACTCTTCCGGGTCCGTCTCCTGTAGTTCGGGCGGGTCGGGCGCGTCGACATCGAGAGTCATACAGTCCCCTACGCCGGCGCGAGGAATAGTAGTGTCGTTCAGTCACCTCCCCCGGCGACCGCGGACCGAACGCTTAGCGATCGTTCGTAGAGAGCGCCGCGTTTTGCCGTCGCTCCCCTTCTTCGCTATCGACCGTGAGCTCGGGGACCGGAACGGGTTCGTGCTCGTCGTCGATAGCGACGTAGACGAAGTACGATCCGGTCGTTGGTTCGCGCTCGCCGGTCCGCGGGTTCTCGCGGAACGCTCGGAGTCTAACGCTGACGCTAGTTTCGCCCGTGTCGTAGACGTAGGACTCGATGACGGCAGTGTCCCCGACGTATATCGGCTGGCGGAAGTTCATCTCGTTCACGCGGGCGGTGACACACGCCTCGCCGGCGAAGCGCATCGCTGACATCGCGCCGATCTCGTCCATCCACTTCATGACGTTGCCACCGTGGACGGTGTCGAGGCTGTTGGCCTGGTTCGGCTGCACCATTTCGCGGTTCTCGATGTACGTGTCCATCAGACTCGGCATGTTCGGGAGTTGTCACGGCCCGGGAAAGATACTGTCGGATCGAACGAGTGCCGGCCGCCGAAAGCCGTTCTCGCCGTCACGACTCTCCGACAGTGGTAAAAGCCGCGGCAGTATATCGATGTGCATGAGTGACGAAGCGGAGTCGGCGACGCCTCCCCAGGCGTCGCACCCGCCCTCCGGCGAGGGCAGGGTGCAGGTCGTCGGAACGGCTCACGTCTCCGCCGACAGCGTAGAGGAAGTCGAACGGACTATCGAGGAAGAGCGTCCCGACATCGTTGCGGTGGAACTAGACGAGGGCAGATACCAACAGATGCAGGGCGAAGCGGGCCAGGACCTAGAAGCCCGCGACCTCTTGCGCGGCAACACGGTGTTTCAGTTTCTCGCCTACTGGATGCTCTCGTACGTTCAGGCGCGACTCGGAGAACGGTTCGACATCCAGCCGGGTGCGGACATGAAAGCCGCTATCGACACCGCCGAGGAACTCGGTATCGGCGTCGCCCTGGTCGACCGAAACATCCAGGTGACGATCCAGCGATTCTGGGCGAGGATGACGTTCATCGAGAAAGTGAAGATGGTCGGGAGCCTCTTTCTCGGGCTGTTCGGATTCGGCGGCGAACCGCAAGAGGAGTTCGATATGGAGGACATCACGGACGCGGACGTCGTCACGGCGATGATAGAGGAGTTCCGGCGGTTCAGCCCCGGCGGAGCCGAGGCGCTCATCGACGAACGGGACGCCTTCATCGCCCACAAACTGCTTGCGCTACGGGAGCAGGGGTATCACGTCGTCGCCACCGTCGGTGCCGGCCACCGCGAAGGGATCGAAGGCTACCTCGAAAACCCCGAGACGCTACCGCCGATGGAATCGCTCGTCGGGACCCACTCCAAGCGCTGGTTCTCGCCGGTTAAGCTGCTCGGATACCTCTTTACCGTCGGTTTTCTCGTGTTCTTCTTCCTGCTCATCATGGCGGGCGTCAACGACACGTTCCTCCTGAAACTGTTCGGAGCGTGGTTCCTGTTCAACGGGATTCTCGCGTTCTCGCTGGCGAAGATAGCCGGCGCGCGCTGGACGAGCGCAGGAGTCGGCGGCGCAGTCGCGTGGCTCACCAGCGTCAACCCGTTGCTCGCTCCGGGGTGGTTCGCCGGCTACATGGAGCTCCGGCACCGCTCCGTCGACATCGGCGATATCGGCAAGCTGAACGAGATCATGAGCGACGAGGAGACGCCGATCCGCGACCTCATCGGACAGATGTTCGACGTGCCGCTGTTCCGACTCATCATGGTCGTCGCGCTGACGAACATCGGCAGCATGATCGCCAGTTTCCTCTTTCCGTTCACGGTCTTGCCGTGGCTCGCCCCCGAGATAGGTGGCGTCAGCGGCGTCCTCGACCAACTGATCGCCGGCGCGGAAAACAGCGCGGAACTGATCTGGGAGCTGGTCACCTGATGCGTTTCTCCGGCCGCGAGGTCGTCGATCTGGTAGCGGCGTGGCTGGCGCTCGGCCTCGCGTTCACGCTTTTTTTCGTCCCTGCCGCGCGGGCCATGGATCCGGACGCTATCCTCTCGTTTCTCCCCGTGAGCATGCTGACTGTCGGGGTTGCGTTCCTCCTCCACGAACTCGCTCACAAGTTCGTCGCAGTCCGATTCGGCCAGATTGCGGAGTTCCGGGCCGACTACGGGATGCTCTTTATCGCCATCATGAGCGCCCTTGCCGGCTTTATATTCGCGGCTCCGGGTGCCGTCCACCACCGCGGTCGGATCACGCGCCGAGAGAACGGCCTCATATCGCTCGCCGGTCCGGTAACGAACATCCTGCTGATGGTTCCGTTCGGCGCGCTCGCGCTCACCGGCGCTGGCCCGGACGTCAGCGGCTACTCGGTCGGCAGTCTCGGTGTCGGCATCAACGGCTTCCTCGCGGCGTTCAACATGATCCCGTACGGCCCGCTCGACGGGAAGACGGTCTGGAAGTGGAACAAAGCGGTGTATCTCGCCGTGTTCGTTCCGGCCGCGGCGTTCGTGGTGTGGATGTTCCTCGGAACGCCCGGATACTGACTACTGCGGGAAGTCGGACCGCCCGCGACGCCGGTCGGTCGTCACTTCGCCGTCACCCACGCCAGGAAGACGAGCGCGACGAACTGCATCCCGCGGAGGACTGCGACAGCCGTCTGTACGCCGGGGTCACCGGAGTACAGCATCTTCGTGCTGAAGAAGAAGTAGATCGCGGTAGCGTTTTCGAGCAGCATCACGCTCCCGAAGGCGATCAGCCCCAGGATGAGCGGCGTCCGGAAGGTCCGATAATTCCGCACCCAGACAGCGGTCAGGCCCGCTAACAGGAGGATGTTGACCCCCGAGAGGGCGCTCGCAACCATGATTTCGGTGCCCATCGCCATGGTTACTCCACTTCGTCGAGGATGGTCTCGAACTCCTCGCGGTGTTGCTCGAAGCGGTCTGTGAGAAAGTACAGCTTGCCGTACTCGTTCTCGCCGCTCTCGAGGACGTCGTGTTCAGTGAGCATATCTAGGTGGTGACGAACAGTGTTGTAATCCATCTCGATCGCCTCCGCGATCTGATTCGCGTTGCGTGGACGCTCCGATAGCGTGCGGACGATCCGCGCCCGCGTTTCGCCGCCCCGCGTACCGGCGAAGAGATACCAGAGCGCCTGTTCCATCTCCGTACGTGTCGGTCTGTCCCGGATTATATAGTTTCACCGTTACCCCTCAACGGTTCTGGAGACCCAGCCGGTGGGACCGCTCGGATACGAGTCGGACCGCTCCTCCGGTTGCACGTCGCCGTTGCCGTCGACGGCGCGAACGACCACTTCGTGTGTGCCCGACGGCGTGAACTCGTGACTCCACTGTCGCCACACGTCGTCTCCTGGGAGCGGTTCCGACAGGGCCGCCTCGGCCCACGTGTCGCCGCCGTCGGTCGACACCTCGACTGTCTGGACTCCGCGCGTCCCCGCGTAGGCGTGGCCGGCGAGTCGGACGTTTCCGTCGTCTTTGTGTTCGACGCCCTCGTCGTAGAGTTTCGCGACCGTTTCGACCGGGCCCGTACCGTGCCAGCCGCGTTCCTCCCAGTAGCCTTCCGCCTCCTGATCGAGCACCTCTATTTCGGTGACCCACTTGACGTTGATCTCGCCCCAGTGGCCGGGTATCAACGTCCGGACGGGATGGCCGTGGCCTTTGGGGAGTTCGGTCCCGTTCATTCCGTACGCCAAGAACCCACGCTGGAGGGCCGACAGCGGGAACACCTGATAGTAGTCGTCCGCGGCGTGGAGCCTGACGCATTCGCATCCGCCCTGGGGACCGGCCCGCTCGATAAGCGGCGCGACCGGCGTTCCGGTCCAGAGCGCGTTGTCCATCTTCTTCCCGTTCAGGTTTTCGCCGACGCAGCGAAGCGTGACGAATCGGTGTTCTGACTCTCTCCCCCGCAGGTCGTCGAAGTCGAGGGTGAACGGCTCGTCGACCTCACCCGTCACCGCCAGTTCCCAGTCGTCTTGATCGACGGTTGGGTCGAAGCTACTGTAATCGACCTCGTAGAACTCGTCGCTGACGAGCCCCTCGATTCCGGCTACGTCGAGCGAGCGCTCTTCTGCGGTGTCCAGTAGCGCCTCCGTCTCCGCTTGCTCGTCGAGCGGTTCCGTTTCGATCCCGGTGTCCCGTTGCGTCCCGATGACGGTCCCGGCCGCCGCAAGGCCGAGCAGCGATCCGACTGAACCGAGGACGGCGCGGCGGCGCTCGGAAGTCTCGGCCGGTCCGTCGCTGACCCGCCTGGCAACTGGGACCGCGGCTGCGGGCAGGGCTGTGGCTGCCGCGGAGAGTACCGGCGACCCCACGGTAAACGACAGTGCAAGCGCGATCCCGCCGCCGACCGCGACACCCGGGAGCGCGTGGCCGGTCCGGTCGGCCGCAACGATCCCCGCGAATCCGGCGAGCGCGAACAGGCCGATAGCGGTCGCGATAGCGCCGACCAGCAACAACTGGTGGCCGAGGTCGCCCAGTTGCTCGATGGCAAACGCAACAAGCACGTCGGGCGAGAGGTCCCGGAGGACCTCCTCGGTCGCCGCCCCGACGAACTGAGGGGTGAACCCGGTTGCGGCGTACGACCCAGCGACGGATGCGAGACCGCCCGCTCCCGCGAGGGCGAACGCCGACCGATAGTCACGGAGTGTGTCGATCATCGGAGTCGAGTGTACCCCAGGATGGCGACGGCGGCCAGGGCGACCGCGACGGTTCCGAAGCCGTCGAGCGACCCGCCCTCGCTTTCCTCTTCGTCCATATCGTTGCCGTCGTCCATGTCGTTACTATCATTCATTCCTTCGGTCGTTTCCATACCGTCGCCGTCGCTGCCGTTCATGCCGTCACCATCGTTCATCTCTTCGGTCGTTTCCATACCGTCGCCGTCGTTCATGTCGTCGCCATCATTCATCGATTCGGTCGTGCCCATCCCGTCGCTGTCATCCATGTCATCGTCCATCCCGTCGCTCTCGTTCTCTTCCATCCCGTCGTCCATCGTGGTGGTCGTCGTCAACGGGGCAGTGTTCGAACTGTCTGACGGCGAGTCGTCGACCGCTGTGAGTCCTGCGACCGGCAGAGAGACCAGTGCGAGTCCGATAAGCGCTACCACGAGCGTCCGTCCGAAGTGTCGTCGGTTCATCTCCGTCTGTATGCAGAGAGGATTGGGATAAACCGATTTTTCAAACTCGGTTCGGTGTCGGTACAAACTGCGTCTAGAATTCGTTCGGGATCCGTCGTCCGGACCGGCCTGAGCGGGACCGATGACCTTTTGCTCGCGCCGGGAGCGATATCGCCTATGAGCGAGGAGAACTCCGAGGAGTTGACCTACGCCGACACGGGCGTCGATATCGAGGAGAGCGAGGCGGCGACGGCGGCGCTGCTATCGGCGTTCGGCGACGTCGACGGGTACGCCGGACTGCTCGACATCGGCGACCGCTACCTGGCGCTCGCGACCGACGGCGTCGGAACGAAACTGCTCGTCGCGGAGGCGCTCGAAGACTACTCGACGATCGGTATCGACTGCATCGCGATGAACGCCAACGACCTGGTGGCGGCCGGCGTCGACCCCGTCGCGTTCGTCGACTACATCGCCATCGACGAACCGAACGACGAGTTCACGGAACAGATCGGCGAGGGCCTCGCCGCAGGCACCGACGACGCCGGGATCGCACTGCTCGGCGGCGAGACGGCGGTGATGCCGGACGTGATCAAAGGCCTCGACCTGGCCGGGACCTGCGCGGGCCTCGCACCGAAAGACGCCATCTTCGACGGCGAGGCGGAACCCGGTGACCGCCTCGTCGGATTCCCGTCCAGCGGCATCCATTCGAACGGGCTGACGCTCGCCCGCGAAGCCGTCACCCGAAATCACGAGTACACCGACCCGTTCCCGCCGAACTCCGACCGCTCCATCGGCGAAGAACTGTTGGAACCGACGCGGATCTACACATACCTGCTCGACGACCTGCGTGACCACGGTGTCCGCGCCGCGGCCCACGTCACCGGCGGCGGGTGGACCAACCTCGAACGCATGGGCGAGAACCGCTATGAGATCACGGACCCGCTTCCGGCACAGTCCGTGTTCGAGTTCGTCCAGTCCGAAGGCGACGTCAGCGACGAGGAGATGCACCGCACGTTCAACATGGGGACCGGGTTCGTCGTCGCCGTCCCGGCGGACAGCGCGGACCCGCTCGCGGACGCGACCGACGGACAGGTCATCGGCACGGTAAAAGAAGGCGACGGCGTCTCGATCCGCGGCCTGACGCTGTAGTCTCTGGCGTTTCGACTAGATGCTCCTGAGGGTGACCTCGTCGTCGTCGATACGGTCGATCTGGTCGGTGCCGATAGCGTAGGTTTCGTCGGCGTCTCCCCAACCGAGACTCGACTTGATCCGTTCTGCGATCCCCGATTCGGGGTTTACGTGTATTCTACTGGCCTCGACGTCCGAGACGACGCCGACGTCGGTACCGTGTTCGTCCACGACGGTCTTGCCGACGTCGTCGTCGGTCAGTTGGACGGTACTGCCGCCGGGTTCGTTCCCGGTCCCGACGGCTTCGCCTTCGGCGTACTCCTCGTCCGGACCGGAAGCGGTCGCCCCGCCGGAACTCGTCCGTCCGGCGGTCCCCGCGGTGGCCTCGACAGTCGGCTCGGCGCGCATTTCTTCGAACTCGCCGGCCGGCACGGCTTCTTCCCCGACGACCGCCGACTCCAGGTACTCCGTCTCGACGATGTCGCTCGCGAGTCGGTCACTGTCCTCGAGGTCGTAGACGTTCCGGTACTCGTCGACGACTTCCTCCTCAACCAGCGTGCGTTTGACGAACTCGGTTTCGATGATATCCCCCTCTTTCATCCTGCTCTCGATAACCTCGGTGTCGACCGCGTTCTCGTCGAGTTCCCCCGCGCCGACGACGTCGCTTTGAAGCAGGTGTCGTTCGACGCCCTCCACGTCGACGGTTGTTTCCACCGCGTCGGTCTCGACGGTGTCGCTCTCGACGGTGTCGCTCTCGACGACTTCGCTCTCAACGATCACGCGCTCGAACTGCTCGCGCGTCTCGGTCCGTACTTCCTCGATGTCGGCTTCGAGCGTCAGGTCTTCCGGCCGTCCCGGTGGTATCTCGTCGGTCCCGCGGTCGTCGTCGACCATCTCGTCGGAGGTGAACCTCGTGTCGATGACGTTCCGATCGACGACCTCGCTTTCGATCACCTCGCTTCCGAGCAGTTCGGTGTCAACGACTTCGCTCTCTATCGTCTCGTGTTCGACGACTTCCGTCTCGACTACCTTCGTTTCGACGACCTCCGTCTCGACGGTTTCGCCTTCGAGAAGCGCCTCCTCGACCGCGTCGCTCTCCATCGTCGCACGCTCGATGGCGTCGTCGTGGGACACCAGTTCGTACTCGTCCGAGTTGTCGCCGTAGAGAAAGACCAGGTCACGTTCCTCCATGGTCTCTCCGAGGCGATTCCACTCTACCTCTTCGTGTCGGTCAGACGCTTCTTCCGGGCGGTGGAAGTCGACCTCGTGTTCCTCGGCATCCCGTCGTCGGTACGGTCTGATTCCGCGTTCTTCACCCCATTCGCGGATCGTTCCCGGGTCTCTCGTTGCGTTCCACGTGTCGTCTCTGTTTCGTTCGTTACTCATTATCCCCACCATCACGCTAGTCCGCAGGAGAGCACTTAGCCGTGATCAATGGTGTCACGAACCTATCGTATACTGTGTGATTCAGGTAACCGGGATCGGAAACAGACCGCTCAGGAGAGTCGTGCCGCCAGATCTGCCTCGGTGACGATACCGACGGTCTCACCGTCCTCGGTTACCATCACCGCCTTGTAGTGGTCGAGCAGACTGCTGATCTCGTCTAACGTCGCGTTTTTCGAGACGGTCGGGAAGCTCTCGCTCATGAACTCGCGTACCGGTTCACCGCGAGCGTCTTCGTCGACGTGAACTAGATCGCTCTGGCTGATGCTCCCGACGGGTATCCCTTCCTGAATAACGGGGAGTTGGGAGTACGCCTCGTCTTCCATCTTCCCCACGGCTTTTCGGAGTTCGTCGTCGGGGGCGACGTGTATCACCGTCTCGTGCATCAGGTCCTCGGCGCGGACGATACCGCCCTCTGCCGCTTCGAGCGCGTTGACGATCCGTCGAAGCGTCGACAGTCGCGGGTCGACGTCGCCGCCCTCAATACGCGCGATGAGCGGCTGAGACACGTCTGCTCGCTCCGCGAGTTCGCTCTGGGTTAGCCCCAGTTCGTTCCGCCGCTCGCGTAAGTCGGCCGGCGTCGGGAGTTCCATACTCCCAGATTACTTTCGGTTATAAAATAAACCTTCGGTCACTCGCCGCTCTCGAGTTCTTCCTCGTTTTCGTACTCGATGGTTTCGACGACGGAAAGCGGCACGTCGCGAAGCGCCCCACCGACCTCGCTTTTACCGATGCGCTGGGCGTGTTCCTGGCTGTCGGCGTTGAACACCTTCATTTCGAGGACGAGGCCGACGAGGGCGGTGTCCGCGGCGATAAACGCCGAGTCGAACGGTTCGCCACACGCCGGACAGCCGGTTGCGCCCACGTCGACCTCGACGTAATCCATGTCCTTCTCGTTCAATCGCTTCCCCGCTTCGCTCACCGCAACGCCGATAGCGTCGTCTATTTCTTCGACATCGCGAACCAGCCATGCGGCCTCCATCACAACGAGATAGTTGCTCATAGGAACGCTTGTGGCCGGAGGGTTTCTTTCTTTGCGGTTCGCGGCCGGTCCGCGCGGTCCGCTGACGGGCCCGCTGACAGACGCGCACGTCAGGCCGATAATGCTCATAACTTATGAGAATCCGGGGGATGAGCGAACCCGTACATAGACTCGCGTCGGACCGATCCCCCCGATTCGTTTGGCCTGATACAACTCCAGTTGAACCGCAGTACTGCGTCGGGATGGTTATGATATTATAGATTGTTATATAGACAAAACCACAGTAACTCTTATATACTTCCTTCTGTTGGGACCGGTTGAAGTTCAATGATACGACGGGTGTATCTCGCCACGCTGTTCGCCCTGTACCAGATTAGCCTCGCGGTCGGCATCATGCTGATGCCGTTCGCACTCGCAATGAGCCGCGCCGGCGTTGTCCTGCCGGTTCACAGAATCATCGAAAACCTCGGCGACGCGTACCAGAACGCCGCCGGCCAAGCCAGATAACAGGGCCATAACCAGCCGTCGCGACGCTCCGGTCCCGCCGGTTCCGACCGTTGTTCTTTTTATCTACCGAGGTGTACTTCCGGCCAATGCGTACGCCTCCGAACGGCTCCGAGTTTTCCCGAAACCACAACCGATTCACTGGGACCGACATCGACCCCTACCAACCCGAGATAGGGGAGATGCCGACGAACGACCACAGCCTGGACGACCTGGAGAACGTGAACAAGACGGGGACGACGACGGTGGGGCTGGCAACGGCGGAAGGCGTCATCATCGCGACGGACATGCGCGCGAGCCTCGGCGGTCGGTTCGTCTCGAACAAGAACGTCCAGAAGGTCGAGCAGATCCACGACACGGCGGCGCTGACGCTGGTCGGCTCCGTCGGCGGCGCGCAGTCGTTCATCAGTAGCCTCCGCGCCGAGGCGAACCTCTACGAGGCCCGCCGCGGCGAGCCCATGAGCATCAACGCGCTGGCGACGCTCGCGGGGAACTTCGCCCGCGGCGGTCCGTTCTTCGCCATCCACCCGATCCTCGGCGGCGTCGATGAGGAAGGACATCACGTCTACTCGATCGACCCCGCCGGCGGCGTCGTCGCCGACGACTACACCGTCACCGGCTCCGGTATGCAGATCGCCTACGGCGTCCTCGAACAGGAGTACGAAGCGGGCCTCTCCAACGAGGAAGGCAAAACTATCGCCGCTCGCAGCGTCAAAAGCGCCGTCGAGCGCGACACCGGCTCCGGCAACGGCGTCTTCCTCGCCGAGATCACCACCGACGGCGTCGACATCCGCGGCCACAAGGACTTCGACCACGTGCTGTAGTCGGTGTCCGTGGCCCCGTAGCCGGGTCGGAACGATACAGACCGCTTTTCATCAGTATTCTCTACGACCTCTTGAAACGAGGCAGTGGTCGACAGGTGTGCGAACCTGGCGATTTATATTTCCCGGGGCCGTCATCGTATAGAACTAATGGGGCTCTTCGAAGAGTTCGGACGACAGGTCGAGCAGTTCAAACAGACTGCGAAGGAACGGGCCGAGGAGACCGCAAACTTCCGGTGTCGGGCGTGTGATGCGCGGTTTAATACCGATGACGGCCAGTGTCCTGAATGCGGAGCAGCGAAAGTCGAATCGACGAAGTCGGAGGAGTGAACGCTGATACCGTGTGAAATGTAGATTCTCACTCGTCGCAGAGACAAATCCTGTAGCCAGTGG
Organism: Halostella sp. PRR32; assembly: GCF_034808085.1. Taxonomy (NCBI): domain Archaea; kingdom Methanobacteriati; phylum Methanobacteriota; class Halobacteria; order Halobacteriales; family Natronoarchaeaceae; genus Halostella; species Halostella sp. PRR32. The sequence continues at coordinate 39,118 of NZ_JAXHGL010000001.1, read as the reverse complement.
ACTAATCTGTGACTCATGGGGACTGTTGCAAGTCAGTTCGGTAGTTCGCCGACACGGGGTCGGATAACGGCACACAGATACAACAGTCCCTATCAAAGAGGCCGATAACGGGCTGTGACCCTCTCCAGTTCTCTCGTTGTGGCCGCACTGCCGGGGGTCGAATCACGATACTCACACTGTCGGACAGAAGCCAGTGCGAAGTAGATCGCCCAAACCGGCCGTCTCAGGCGGTGATGGCGGCGTCTGAACGACCGCCAGTCCGGTAGTTTTGTCCGGAAGTATCCCTCGGTGAGACCCGATCACGGTGTAGTTGAACGGTCAATTTATCCTCCTCCCTGCCCATCACCGTTCATATGAGCGATGGAGGGGATCTCACAGAACGGGACTTCTGGACGGACCGTGATCTCGTTGAGGGTATCGTCCAGACCAGTCCAGTCGGGATCGCAGTCGTTGACGACGATGGCACGATGACGTTCGCCAACGAGCGCGCAGAGGAGATATACGGACGTCCCCGCCAGGAGATCAACGAGTTCACCCACGACGACTCGCGCTGGGCTCTCGTAAACGAGGCCGGGGAGCCACTCGAAGCAGGCGAAGCACCCTTTGACCGCGTGGTCGACGGAGAGGAGACTATCTATGATCAGGTCATCGGCCTTCGCCGTCCGTCCGGTGAGCGCGTCTGGGTGTCGGTCAACGGTGCCCCGCAGTGGAACGAGGACGGCGAACTGGAACGAGCCATCTTCGCGTTCGAGGATATCACGGAGCGAAAAAACCACGAGCGGGAACTTCGAGCGAAAGAGCGCCGTTACCAGGCCGTCTTCGAGGACCCGAACATCCTCGTTGGATTGCTGGAACCGGATGGAACGGTCATAGAAATCAATCGGACGGCGATGGAGTACATCGACGCCACCCTCGAAGACGTGACCGGCGAGTTGTTCTGGGAGACGCCCTGGTGGGGCGGTAACAACGCGAAACAGTCGGAGGTGAAAAAGTGGACCGAGCGAGCGGCCAACGGCGAGTACGTCGACTTCGAGGCCGATCTCACCCGGACAGACGGAGAACAATACACGCTCAGCGGCTATTTCCGACCCGTCACCGACGACGACGGCGAGGTCGTCTCGATCATCGTCTCGGACCGAGACATTACCGAGCGAAAAAAGCGCGAGCGTGAATTCGAGGAGAGCGAGCGGCGCTACCGGACTCTGGTTGATAACTTCCCGAACGGCTCTGTCGGCCTGTTCAACGAGAACTACACCTACAACGTCGTCGGCGGGGAACTTCTCGACGACCTCGGACTCTCCCCGGACGATGTCGTCGGAACGACCATTTACGGACGGTATCCCGACGAACTCATCGACGAACTCAAACCGAACTTCCGCGCCGTGTTCGAAGGCGAATCGAACACGTTCGAGATCGATCTCGGCGAACGGGACTTCATGGCACACACGCTACCCGTACGGAACGCCGAGGATGAGATCTACGCCGGGATGTTAGTCGTCCAGGACATCACCGAACGCAAAGAGCGAGAACGTGAACTCGAACGCGCGCTAGACCTGCTCAACAAGACCGAGCGAATCGCAGATGTCGCGGGCTGGGAGGTCGACCCCGACACGAACGAACCCTACTGGTCCGACCATCTCTTCGACCTTCTGGACGTGGACTACGACGACCAGCCGACGTTCGACGAAGCTCTCGACGTCTACTATACGGAAGAGGACGGGGCGATCGTCGAAGAGGCCATCGAAGAAGCGCTGGAGACCGGGAAACCCTTCGACGTGGAGGCGCGCTTTCCGAGACCGACGGGCGACGTAGGCTGGCTCCGAGTAAAGGGAGACCCCGAGACTGAGAAAGGTGAAGTCGTCTCGCTACGCGGAGCGGTCCAGGATGTCACCGAGCGCAAGGAGCGCGAGCAGGCGCTCCAGGAGAGCCGTAATCAGCTTCAGGCGCTCATTGACGTGCTCCCGATCGCTGTGTTCGTCGCCGAAGTCGACGGTAAGATCGTCGAGTGGAACGAGGCCGCCGAGGATATCTGGGGTGGAGAAGTCGCCGAATCCGAGTCAGTCGCCGAGTACGACGAATACGATGCCTGGTGGGAAGACACCGGCGAACCGGTCGACCCTGACGAGTGGCCGCTAGCACGGGCGCTTCAGGGCGAAGAGGTAACCGACCCGGACGAGATCAAAATCAAGGGGTTCGACGGGGAGTACCGCACGGTACTGAACCACGGCATGCCGGTCCGAGACGCAGATGGCGAGGTGAGCCGCGCAGTCGTCACTCTCGTTGACATAACCGAACGAAAGGAGTATCAGCGCAAACTCGAAGAGTCGAACGAACGACTGGAGCAGTTCGCGTACGCCGCCTCCCACGACCTCCAGGAGCCCCTGCGGATGGTGTCGAGCTACCTCCAGTTGATCGAGCGCCGTTTCGGGGACGAATTCGACGAGGACGGCCGGGAGTTTCTCGAGTTCGCCGTCGACGGGGCCGACCGGATGCGGGAGATGATCGATGCACTGTTGAAGTATTCTCGGGTCGAAACGGAGGGAGACCCGTTCGAATCCGTCGCTCTCGACAGCGTCCTCGACGATGTTCGCGAGGATCTGCAGGTTCGGATCGCGGAAACCGGTGCCGAGATCACAGCAGATGATCTTCCGACAGTGAGAGGCGACGGTGATCAACTCCGTCAGGTGTTTCAGAACCTGCTGGAGAACGCGATCGAGTACAGCGGCGACGCACCGCCACAGGTACACGTCGGGGTCGAACGCGACGGCAACGAGTGGGAGGTCGCGGTCCGCGATACGGGGATCGGCATCGACCCTGACGACCAAGACCGGATCTTTCAGGTGTTCCAGCGGCTCCACAACCATGACGAGCACGAGGGGACGGGCATCGGTCTGGCCCTCTGCCAGCGGATCGTCGAGCGCCACGGTGGCGAGATCTGTGTCGACTCTGACCCCGGGGCTGGTTCGACGTTCCGGGTGACGCTGCCGGCCGAGGGGTCGTACTGAGTGCCAGCCGAGATGCTGGTGACTCGGCTGATATCGTTCCCGCCGGGAAGACCCCGGGCGAAATCAGGTTCACGAAAGTCGCATGCGGGGAGAGCTAGATCGTCCATGCCTTCGCGTCGTAAACGACGATATCGACACACTCGATTTCCTTCACCAGCACGGCGAGTAGGCGGATGCGCCGTGTCCGGCTTTCGGAATCCCGTCCTCCCGCGAAAGAACGGCGACGACGTGGTCTAAAAAAACTTCGTCATAATCACACCTGCTGCGGTCGTCCCGCCGAGTTCGGAAGCGCAAGTCGATGTTGTCTGACCGCATCCGCTATCAAGAGTACTGCAGATCGAACAAGGTTCCGTCGATACAACTCGTGATCGGAACGGGAAGTCGTCCCGCTAGGCAGGGTGCGGAGCAATGTTCCCCACGGTTCGTCGACTGCAAGTCTCACAAACTGTACTGGTCGGGTCATCGCCTACACCGATGGGATATGCCCGGTTGTTTTCAAAGATATCTACCCGAACCAACTGAGGAGTGCGTTTGCGTATGGGTCAGCAATTAACTTCCTTCCCGATTAGGCACGGGGGACGCCTACGGTAGCGCCGTCTCGAGATCCTCGCAAAGGTCATCAGCATCTTCGAGGCCAACCGACACCCGGACCAGCGTCTCAGGAATCTCCGCCGTAGCCTCCCCGTGGCTCACTTCGTCGGGAATCATCAACGACGGTACCTCAACAAGGCTCTCGACTCCCCCGAGACTGGCTCCCGGTGTGAACACTTCGAGTCCCTCGATGAACGCTTCGAGTTCGATGAGCGTGCCGTCGAATTCGAAGGACAGCATCCCGCTGTACCCCGACATCTGCTCACTCGCAAGGTCGTGTTGCGGGTGACTCTCAAGGCCCGGATACTGAACGCGTGCAATCCGATCGTGGCCCTCGAGGAACCGCGCAACCGCCATCGCGTTCGCCTCGTGATGTTCCATCCGCGCCGGCAACGTCTTCAGCCCCCGCGCAACCAGATAGCAGTCAAACGGCGAAAGCATGTTCCCAAGCCCAGTCCGCTGGGCAAACGCCAACTGCTCGAACAGCCCATCGTCGTCAGTGATAACGGCACCACCGATCGAGTCGGAATGCCCGTTGAGATACTTGGTAGTACTGTGGACGACGATGTCGGCACCTAGTCCGAGCGGTGCTTGGAAGTACGGACTCGCAAAGGTGCTATCCACCCCAAACGGGATGTCGTAGTCATCGGCGATGTCAGCTATCGCCCGGATGTCGCACAGCCGTATCAGCGGATTCGTCGGCGTCTCCGCCCAGACCAAGTCGGTGTCCGAATCGACTGTGGCAGCGACGTTTTCAGGGTCACGGGCATCGACGAACTCGACATCGACGCCGAAGTGACCGCCGACGAGTTCTGTGAGCAGTTTTTCGGTTCCGCTATAGATGGAGTCGGAGGTGACGAGGTGGCCTCCGGGTGGGACGATCGAGAGGATAGCTGTTGAGATCGCGGCCATTCCGGAGGCGAACGCAAGCCCATGCTCGCCGCCTTCGAGGTGGGCTAACTGCTCCTCAAGGGCCGCCCGCGTCGGATTGCTCTCACGCGAGTAATCGTGTTTATTGCCGTCGTCCCCACTGGCCCACTCGAATGTAGTCGAGAGGTGGATCGGCGGGACGACATCGTTCGTTCCACCTCTGTCGGGGCGCGTGTTGGTCTCAGTTGTGCCGACGGCAATGGTCGCGAATCGGTTCTTGTTGGACCGATCATCGTCTCGTGTCATAGGTGGTCTTCATAGACCCACTCGGGCGGCGGTACGTGCCACCGATGGGAGCAGGTTGTCCATAAGAGTGTTCGCTGTGCCAATGAATAATCATGGAGTATCTGGCGAGACTGGCCGAAGACGAAAAACTGAGATGGACCGCGTCAGCGAGTGGACTGTAGCGAATTTTGTGTCCCCGAAAGAGAAATTCCTTATTCACGTGGGGCGAACTGCCTGTAGGGATGTATCTTGTTACGTTTCGCCTCGATCCGGGGGAGTACGATTCGGAGTTTCACGAGCTGAATGACGCGATACAGGCGGCTGCCGAGGGCACGGAGGGGTATCTGGGCAAGCGGACGTGGCACGCCCCGGAGAGTGAGGAGGTTCTCGTCGTATACTACTGGGAGTCGTTGGACGCGCTTGAGTCGTTTGGAGCAGATTCTGACCACGAACGGGCGAAACAGCGGTGGACAGAGTGGTATGATGCGTACGAAGTCACCGTCACGGAAGTCGTCGAGGCATACGGGAGTGGATTCGGTGACGACACAGACCCACCTGTGTAGGGCCTCACGATCTTGTTCGAACGGTGAAGTCCGAAAGCGGTGCGATAAGCATACTCTCTGTACGCGGGAAGGGCAAAACTATTGTTTTGGTCGATAGATACTCGCGCTATGGTCGCAGTCGGACAGGCGGTATTCGGTGTCGTCCTGGTTCTCGGTGGGGCACTTACTGCGATCAACCATCCGGTTATCGACCGACTCAATCGACAGCTGAAGGCTACCGGGACAACGCAACGGCCATCTGATATTGAAATGGACGAAACAGCTGACCTAGTCGGGTTTATTGTCGGAATGTGTGTATGTTTAGCCGGACTGATAGTCGTCGCAGTTGCGATCTCGTGACTAGTGTGATCCAGCGATGAAACGCTCGCATCCGTGTTCTCCGTCAGCAGCAGTCGCTATAGTAGTCACAGAACCGATTTATACGCTGATCGCATTGCTGTCGTGCGATTAGGTGTGTATTGATTTTCAGTGACTACTGTAGTTCCACCGTCTCTACCGTTCCGACCGACACGACTCCGGAGGCTGACCCGTTTCAGGGGACACGGTGACCGTTGCCCGGCGTCGCGAGCGACTACCGAGGAGACGAACGACACTTTTTGAAGGAACGCGCCGAAGGTCGGCGCATGAAGACGATCAAGGACTCCGTCCACGACCACATCACCGTGGACGGCGTGGCGCGAGACCTCCTGGACACGCCCGCGGTCCAGCGACTCCGCCGGATCAAGCAGTTAGGGACGGTGTCTCTGGTGTATCCGTCCGCAAACCACACGCGGTTCGAACACAGCCTCGGCGTGTATCACCTCGCCTGCGAAGCGCTCTCTAACCTCGGCGTCGAGGGCGACCGGGCCGCACGCGTCGAGGCCGCCGCGCTACTGCACGACGTCGGTCACTCCCCGTTCAGCCACAACGTCGAGGACATCATCCACCGACGCACCGGGAAGTACCACGACGACGTCCACGAGCTGTTCGTCGGCGGCGAGGTCGGTTCGGTACTTCGCGACCACGGGCTCTCGCCTGCCGCCGTCGCGGATCTCGTCGCCGGCGAGGGCCGCTTCGGACAGATCGTCTCTGGCGAGTTAGACGTAGACCGGATGGACTATCTCGTGCGAGACGCACACCACACCGGCGTCCCGTACGGGACGATCGACCACGAACGACTGATCCGAGAGCTCACCTTCGTCGACGGGGAACTCGTGTTAGCCGAGGGGAACGTCCAGGCGGCGGAGAGCCTTCTGGTCGCGCGAGCGCTGATGAATCCGACCGTCTACAGCCATCACGTGGCCCGGATCAGCAAGTCTATGCTCCGGCGGGCATCCGAGCGACTGCTCGAAACGACCGACTACACCGCCGAGGAACTCCGTCGGTTGGACGACCCGGGGCTCCTCGTCGCGCTTCGGGAGGCGGACGCGACGGCGAACACCGCCAGACGGCTCTGCAACCGGGACCTGTTCAAGCGCGCTCTGTGGGCTGAACTAGAGAGCGTACCCGAGAGCGTTCTGGCGGCCAACCACGACGTTGTCCGAGAGTGCGAACGGGAGATAGCCGCGAACGCTGGCGTCGACCCGGAGCAGGTCATCCTCGACGTGCCGGCGCGTCCGACGATGACCGAGTCGTCGACGCGAGTAGCTGTCGCCGGAGAGATACGGAGACTCGACGAGCAGTCGCCGCTCGTCGAGGCGCTCCGGGCAGCACAGCGCTCGCAGTGGCGGCTGGGCGTGTACGCACCCGAGGAGGTGACTGCACAGGTCGGGCGGGCCGCGGTCGATTCGCTCGGTCTGGACATCGACGGGTCACTCGTCACCGAGCGCCGGAGCGGGTGGAACGCCCGACTGGACGAGTTCGGCGACCGCTGAGATGCGGGCGAAGCGACGGCGAGTCGGACAACTGATTACGGAGTCCGCACAACCACCATCCATATGGAGATAGAGGGGACGATACTTCGCGGCCGGGAGTTCGAGCCTATCGAGGGCCGCGTCGTCGCGGAGGACGGCGAGATAACGGCCATCGAGGAGGCGTCGGTCGAGAGTGACGCTGTCGTGATTCCCGCGTTCGTCAACGCCCACACCCACATCGGTGATTCGATCGCGAAGGAGGCGGGAGGCGGCCTCACTCTGGAGGAACTCGTCGCGCCGCCGGACGGGCTGAAACATCGCCTGCTCCGGAAGGCCGACCAGTCGGAACTAGTCGCCGCGATGCGGCGGTCGCTCGCGTACATGCAAGCGACAGGCACTGCGACGACGATCGAGTTCCGGGAGGGCGGCGTCGACGGCGTCGACGCGATCAGGGCGGCCGCTGACGGACTGCGTATCGACCCGGTCGTGCTCGGCCGGGAGACAATCGACGCGATGGAGGCCGCAGACGGGTACGGAGCGAGCGGTGCGAACGACGACCGGTTCGGCCGCGAACGGACGGCGACGCGGGCCGCCGACAAACTGTTCGGCATTCACGCAGGCGAGGTCGACAGCAGCGATATCAACCCCGCTCTGGACCTGGACCCGGACTTTCTGGTCCACATGGTTCACCCGGAACCGCTCCACTTAGAGCGGTTACAGGACAACGAGATACCGGTCGTCATCTGTCCGCGGTCGAATCTGGTCACCGATGTCGGCCTGCCGCCGGTCGACGAGTTGGCCGAGCGAACGACGCTCGCGCTCGGGACGGACAACGTGATGACGAACAGCCCGTCGATGTTTCGCGAGATGGAGTTCGCGGCGAAGCTGTTCGACCTGTCAGCGACCGAGGTCCTGCGGATGGCGACGGTACGCGGCGCGGACATCGCGGGTCTGAACTGCGGTCTGATCGAACCGGGCCGAGCGGCGAAGCTCCTGGTTCTAGACGGCGACTCCGACAATCTCGCCGGCGCTCGGGACGTGGTCAGATCCGTCGTTCGCCGCGCCGGCAGTTCGGACGTGGAGCGCGTGTTGCTGTAGCAGGAACGCGTCTCTCGCACGATGGGTTTTTATCAACCTGCGTCGTATGCGAACACGTAACACGATGTACGACCGCATTCTCGTCCCGACGGACGGTTCGGACGGCGTCGAACGCGCAATCGGGCACGCGATCGATCTCGCTGAAGCCCACGGGGCGAGCGTCCACGCGGTGTACGTGGTGAACACGGCTAGCTACGGCACTCTCCCGATGGAGACGTCCTGGGAGGGTATCTCCGACATGCTCCGGGACGAGGGCGAAGCGGCGATAGACCGCGTCCGCGACATCGCCGCCGGAACGTCCGTCGATGTCGAGGGATCGCTGGTCGACGGGACGCCGAGCAAGGAGATCGTCCGATACGCCGAGCAGAACGACTGCGACCTGATCGTCATGGGGACCCACGGTCGCGGCGGCATCGACCGCTTGCTTCTGGGCAGCGTCGCGGAACGTGTTGTTCGCTCGTCGGACGTCCCCGTTCTGACTGTCCGCGTCGGCGAACCGAGTGAGGAGAGAGCGGAGGGCCGCGAGCAGAATCCGGCGGAAAAGCGGGAGAGAAACCGCGAGGAGGACGATACGGGATCAGTCGCCAGCGTCGAGGAGTAGCGACAGACGGCACCGCCGCCAGCGTTGATCGGTTTTCAGTGCGGCCGGAGGTGCTCGCAATCGCCGGCGTGTACCCGTCGCTCGCCGTCTTCGGTGTCGATTACGAGAGTTCCGGGAAACTCCACGTCGATAGCCTCGCCGATTACGTCGCCGGAGGGCGTCTCGACGCGTACCGTCCGTCCGAGCGTTAAAGCGTTGTCTCTCCAGGCCGCAAGCACCGCGTCCGAGTCGGAAAGCAGGTCGTCGAACTCCTCTAGGAACCGCTGGACGAACGGCCGACGCTCTACGTCTCCGGCGCGCTCGCGGACGCTGGTCGCCGTGTCGGGCAGTGTTTCCGGGTCGACGTTCGCGTTCACGCCGACGCCGACGACTACCCAGTTCGCGCGGTCAGCCTCGCCTTCCATCTCGGTCAGGATCCCGGCGAGTTTCCGCCCGTCGTCGGCGGCGAGTACGTCGTTCGGCCACTTGATGCCGGCGTCGACGCCCGCTTCGCGAAGCGCGCGAGTCGTCGCAACGGCAGCGGCGAGCGTCACCAGCGGAACGTGCGCCGGCGGGAGGTCCGGGCGGACGACGACGCTCATCCAGACTCCGCCGCTCGGCGAGGTCCACTCGCGATCGAGGCGGCCTTTGCTGTGCGTCTGCTCGTCTGCGAGGACGACTACGTCGCTCGCGCCGTCGCCCGCCAGGTCCCGGGCGCGGGCGTTCGTGCTGTCTATCGTGTCGTGGTATTTCACTTCGTAGGGGGCGTCGAGGCCGTATTCGACAGCCGTGCCCCCGAACTCCGGGACCGCGGTCAACCGGTACCCCTCGCCGTTGCTCTCGATCTCGAACCCCTCTTCGCGGAGGCCGTCGACCTGTTTCCAGACGGCAGCGCGCGAGACATCGAGGCGGTCCGCCAGCGCCGGCCCCGTCACCGGTCCGTCGGCGAGCGCGGCGAGAATCGCGCGTCGAGTGTCGTTCATGCGCGACGCTACGCGTCTCCGTAACTTGAATCCACCAGAGAACCGCCGGACCGCGATCTCCCGAACGAACGGTCAGCTGAACGGGCAGAGCGACTCGACCTGATCGCGGGCGTAGCCCGCGGCGAAACCGGTCGCACCGCCGACGCCGGCCGCGACGCCGGCGGGCACCGGCCCGAACGGTTTGGCTAGTTTCGCGCCGGTTTTCGCCCCTTTAGCCGCACCGTCTTCTGCGTGTGACGAGGACGGGGTGAACGGTACATTCGGCATGGTCAGACGGTCGGACGCCGAGGACTTAACTCTCCGCCTCGCCGAGCCAATTTTCTGCCCAGTCCTCGATCTCGTCGAAGACGGGACAGAGCGACCGACCCTTCTCCGTGAGACTGTAGTACGTCGCGACCGGCGCGTCCTCTTCGAGGCGGCGCGTGACGAATCCGAGGTCGGTCAGGTCGTCGAGCACCCGAGAGAGGGTCCGGGAGTTCGCGCCAGTCGAGCGTTTGAGTTCGTTGAACCGCTTTTCATCCTCCTGCAGGTCGTTGAGAACAATGAGTCGCCACTGGGAGCCGATCTGTTCGAGCGATTCGACCACGTCGCAGGCGCTCTCGTTTTTCTCTTCAGGCGAGGGGGTAGATTCGAGGGACATCGGTGTTACCTACTAACTCCGACGTCCGGGAACGCCTAAAAGGTTCGCTATCGAACCAGGTAACGTAATGAAATCACGTATCCCGACGCAAGTTTCGTATCGTCTCGCAACTGTTTCCGCCAGAGGTGGGGCCTGATGGCCCTCGAACTAACGGCCGTCGGCGAGGTCCTCTTCCTCGTGGGGAGGGTACTGTTCGGTGCCGTTCTCGCGTTCACGGGACTGAACCACTTCGCGGATACCGAATCTATGGTCGGCTACGCGGACGCCAAGGGCGTCCCCGCCGCGGGACTGATGGTCCCGTTCACTGGCGGGATGTTGCTGGTCGGCGGTCTACTCGTGGCGCTCGGACTGTACCCTCTCCTGGGCGCGGGAGCGCTGGCGACGTTCCTTCTCGTCGCGACGCCGAAGATGCACGACTTCTGGAACGTCGACGACCCTCAGCAACAGCAAAACGAGATGAACAGCTTCCTGAAAAACGCCGCCATGTTCGGAACCGCGATCGTCCTCCTGGCCCTGAGTACCCGGGCCTGGCCGTACGCGATATCGCTCTGATGCGGTGACGACGTTACAGTAGTCACTGAAAGTCAATACACACCTGATCGCACGACGGCAATGCGCTCAGCTGTAACCCGTTTCCGGGACTAGTATCGTTCGAGAGCTGAACGATAGCCAGACGGGTTCAGTGCCCGTGCGAGGTTCCTCCACCTCCACGCTTTTGCACCCCCTCGCCGTACGCGGTGGCATGGAATACACGACGCTCGGTTCCACCGGCATGGAAGTCAGTCGTATCTGTCTCGGTTGCATGAGCTTCGGCACGAGCGACTGGCGCGACTGGGTCCTAGACGAGGAGGAGAGCCTGGAGATACTCGACCGGGCGATGGACCTCGGTATCAACTTCTTCGACACGGCGAACATGTACTCGGAAGGCGAGAGCGAGCGCGTCCTCGGAACGGCGTTAGACGGTCGACGAAACGAAGCCGTCGTCGCCACGAAGGGCTACTTCCGGATGGACGAGGACGACCCGAACTCCGGCGGCCTCTCCCGGAAGGCTATCGAGCAGGAACTGCAGAACAGTCTCGACCGCCTCGGCATGGAGACGGTCGATCTCTACCAGATCCACCGCTGGGATTACGACACGCCGATAGAGACGACGCTCCGGGCGCTCGACGACGCCGTGCGGAGGGGACAGGTCCGGTACCTCGGCGCGAGTTCCATGTGGACCTACCAGTTCGCGGACGCGCTTCGGACGAGCGAACGGCTGGACCTGGAACGGTTCGTCACCATGCAGAACCACTACAACCTGCTCTACCGGGAGGAAGAACGCGAGATGCTCCCGCTGTGCGAGCAGGAAGACGTCGGCGTCGTTCCGTGGAGTCCGCTCGCCCGCGGCTACCTCACGCGTCCACACGAGGAACACGAGGCGACGACCCGCGGCGAAACGGACGACTACGCCCGCGAACATCCGTACTTCGAGGGCGACGGTCGGGAGGTCAACGAACGCGTCGCGGACCTGGCCGACGACCGCAACGCGACGATGGCGCAGATAGCGCTGGCCTGGTTGCTCCATCAGGACGCGGTCGACGCACCCATCGTCGGCACGACGAGCGTCGAACACCTGGAAGACGCCGTCGAAGCTGTCGAGATGACGCTTTCGGACGACGAACTAGAGTATCTCGAGGAACCGTACGAACCGGTCCGCGTCTCCGGCCACGAGTGAAGCGGCACGGTAGCGGCCGGTGAAACGACGTTGCCGACGTAGTCAGCGTCGAGGTCGAACGCGTCCGTGACCGCGACTTCGCCGAGGTCGACAGGTCTCCTCTCCATCGCCGCCTCGTTTATCTGCTCGCCGGCACCGCGCCGCAGCGCCCCGGCGACGCCGCGCCCTATCCGAAGGCTGGTGCCCTCGGCGTTGACCAGCACATCGGCGGACTCCTGACTGATATCCCCCTGAAGACGGTCCACTCCATGATCGTCGGTCCGTTCCGGTGAGCAGTAAGCGCTTGGTCGGTCTTCCGAAACTTAGGCCGACCAAAACCCTTATAGCTTTAGGCGGGCCTAATCCGGGTAATGGCAGTTCAAGGTAGTTCGGAACAGGAAGAACACGTCGCGGAATCAGTACCTGCTGAATCGACAGTCGTCGCGGCATACGAAACGCGACCGGGCCGTACCGTCTTCACCGACCCCGAAAACAGCGACGCCTGGATAGCGACCGACCTCACCGTCGACCTTCACCGGTAAACACCCGATTTCTCTTTACGCGGGCAGTCGAACCCCATCGAGGATCGAAAGCGTGCGACGGCCCTGCTAGTCGGAACTGCAAAAACGGAGTCTCTCTACCGGACGCTTACCAGTTCTTCAGGGAGTCGTCTTCGAGGTAGTGTTCGATGTGGTGGGCGAACTCCTCGGCCTCTAGCAGGTGCCCGCGAAGCATCTCGGCGGTGCCGGGGTCGCCGAGGTTCTCGGCGAGTTCGACGTGGTCGCGCAGGCTCTCGATGATGTCGCCGTACATCTCCATGTCGTTCTCCATGGAGGTTCGGGCGTCGTACACGTCGTTGCCTTCCGGTTCGACCGGCGCGGCCTCTTCGAGGTCGGACATCCCGCTTATCGGGACGCCGCCCAGAGCCTGCACTCGTTCCGCCTGTTCGTCGGCGGCTATCTCCGCGGCCTCGTAGGCCTCCTCGAAGAACTCGTGGAGCGCTTCGAACTCGGCTCCCTCGACGTTCCAGTGGTGCTTTTTCAGCTGGTGATACAGCACGTACGTCGCGGCCAGGTCGGTGTTCAACGCATCGATGATCTGCTCGGCTTTCTCTTCGTCGATGCGGAGGGCGCTCTCTTCTACGGTACCGGCCTCTCGCCGGACGGTTTCCTGGGTACTCATGTTCAGTTCTACCTACTCCGTACAGGTACTTAAAGATTCCCACTACACAAACAGTTTTTTGGATAACCTAAAGATATTTCCAGCAAGTGTGATTTAGAGTTACCTAAAACAGATTCGCACGAAGGGGCGGAACCGTTTAGCGCTCTCGGCACCAAATAGCTGTATGGGTATCGTCGCCGAACTGACTCTCAAGGGGAACGAGCTACTGCTCACTGATTCGCTCGAAGCAGTCCCGGAGATAGAACTCTCCGTCGAAGAGGACACCGCCGGCGAGTCGGGGCTCCCTATCTTCTACTTCTGGGCCACCGGGGGCGACTTCGACGACTTCGAGGCGGCGCTCGCCGAGGACGGGTCCGTTTCGGAGTACACCCTCCTCGAACGCCTCGAAGACAGACGCATGTACCGCGTCCACTGTTCTCGAACCTCCTTCTACGACGCCTACCGAGAGTCCGCCGCGACGTTTCTCGGAATAACCGCGAGCCACCGCGGGTGGGCCATGAACATGCGGTTCCCGACCCGCGAATCCCTGTTCCAGTACCGGAAAGTGTTCGAGAACACTGGCGTCTCGTTCGTTCTTCACCGCCTCTACACTGACACGGAAGACCCCGGGAAGTGTTACGGACTCACCGACAAGCAACGCGACACGCTGTTGCTCGCCCACGAAAAGGGGTACTTCTCGCAACCGCGGGAGACGACTCTGAAAGCGTTAGCACGGGAACTCGGCATCTCGTCACAGGCTACCTCCGCACGTCTCCAGCGCGGTATCGATACGCTCGTCACCGCAACGCTTATCGATGCCTCGCCGGTCCGCGACCCCAAATAAAGGGTTGCGTACTAAACCCGCCGGTAGACCCGTCCTCGGGGGATAAAGATAGTCGATGGGAGATAGCGACATTCATCGCGTTGGAACCGCGTCGAACGATGCTGACGAGCAACCGGGCACCGTCCCCGATCAGAACGACATCGTAGAGCGGACGTTTGAACCCGGTGCGAACCCGGCGAGCGAAGCGGTCGTGTACGCACTGTCAGACGCCGCGGACACCGACCCGTTCGATATCGACCCCCTACACGAAAGCGTCGACACCGACGCACTCGACGCCCTCATCCGGCGAGGCGAAAGGTCGACCGCCCTCTCGTTCGTCCACGCCGACCACTACGTGTCCGTCTCGGGGGCGGGCCGCGTTGTCGTCGCACCGGAAAAAACGGACTGACGAACTGTCGGGCTTCGACTCCGTTGCACTGCTGCAGGACGGCGGCTTCTGTCGCTTTCCCGGTCCGGCGAAACTGGGGCGCGCTGTTGGGTGGGACCCGCGGCGGCCAGCGTAACCGCGACCAACCCGCCCCGGCAGTACTTTGACCGAGAACGTCAAGTGATAGCCATGACACGCGACGTCATCGTCGCCGGGGAGACGCTGATCGATTTCATTCCAGAGACCCCCGGCGCTCTGGACGAGACAGGAGCGTTCACCCGTCGCGCCGGTGGCGCACCCGCGAACGTGGCAGTGGGCCTGTCGCGACTGGACGAACCACCGCTGTTCTGGACCCGGGTCGGAGACGACCCGTTCGGTGACTTCCTCGCGCGAACACTCGACGAGTACGGCCTGCCGGACCGGTTCGTCGAACGCGACCCGAGCGCCAAGACGACGCTCGCCTTCGTCTCGCATCACGAGGTCACCGATGAAGACAGTTCATCGAGCCCTCGACCGTCTTCGTCTCCCGGGGACCCGGACCGGTCGTTTACGTTCTACCGAGACGGCACCGCGGACACGCGCATGCGATCGGGAACCGTCCCGGACGAAACGGTAGCCGAGGCGCAGTGGGTCCACGTAGGCGGCGTGACGCTGGCCGACGAACCGAGTCGGACGGCGACGCTCGACCTGGTAGAGCGCGCGGCGGACGCCGGCTGTACGGTCTCGTTCGATCCCAACGCGAGGCCGGAACTGTGGGGTAGCGACACGGAGTTCGAGACGGTCGCCGGATGGGTACTGGAACACACGGACGTGCTGAAGGCGACGCCGGCCGAACTCCGCTCGCTCGGTGCGTCGGGAGAGAGAACGGCTGCGCTCGCTCGGAGCGCCTGCGACCTCGGGCCACACACCGTGTTGCTCACCCTCGGCGGCGACGGCTCCGTCGCCGTCGCGACCGACGACGCGCCCTGGGCAGGCACGGCCCGCCACGGCGGCTACGACGTCGACGCGGTAGACACGACGGGTGCGGGCGATGCCTTCACTGCCGGCGCGATAGCCGCCCTCGTCGCGGGGCGGTCGTTAGACGAGACGCTCGCGTTCGCCAACGCCGTCGCTGCGACGACGACGACCGAGAAGGGGGCGATGACGGCACTCCCCGGCCGGGATGAGGTCGCAGCGAGACGGAAGTAGCGGCGTATCACACACCGGGTATACCAGGTTCGGTGCGACGGCCGGACCGCCCGACGGCACCGTTCGTCGCGGTGTATACTGTCGCGACACCGAGGGTTTTTGTCTGACCGCGTCAGTGCGAGAGGTATGCATCCGAGCGCGGAACGATTCGCCCAGCGAGCGCGCGACGAGTACGACCTCGATATCGAAGTGACGGAGTTCCCCGCCGGGACGAAAACCGCGGACGACGCCGCCGACGCGGTAGGGTGCGAAGTGGCGCAGATAGTCAAAAGCATCGTGATGCGCGTCGGCGACGACCTCGTAGTCGCGCTCACCAGCGGCGAGAACCGGGTCAGTGAGCAGCGACTTGCCGACCATTTCGACGTCGACCCCTCCGACGTCGAACCGGCGTCACCCGCTGTGGTCAAGGATGCCCTGGGCTGGTCGATCGGCGGCGTTCCGCCGGTGTGTCACGACGAAGAGATCCCGGTTCTCTTCGACGAGACGCTCTCGGCGTACGAGACGGTCTGGGCCGCCGCCGGAACGCCCGACGCAGTGTTCCCGATAGACCCCGACGTACTACTGGACGTTTCCGGCGCGTCGGTCGTCGACGTCACCGAGTGACTGTCGCGTCATTCTGCCCTCGGCATCCGCTGGCTCCAGAGCGACGAGTCGGTCGTCGTCGACAGCGACGTACAGTCGCCCCGCGGCGGGCGTCGCCGGTGCGGTGACGCGGGCGGGAAAGGACGCGGTGAAGCGCTCCCCGCCGTCGTCGAGCGCGACCGCCGCGACGCCGCCGTTCAGCGGGACGTACGCCGTCCCGCCCGCGACGGTCGGTCCCGCGGTGACCTCGGCGGTCGTGGTCCGACTCCACCGCTCGTCCCCGTTCGAAGCGTTCAGCGCGTGGATACTCCCCCCTGCCACCGACATGTCGGTGTCGCCCCCGCTCTGAGCGCCGCCGGCACCGTCACTGAGCGCGACCTCTCCGTACGCGGCGGCGCTTGCGACAACCGTACCGTCGGCGACTGCGAGCGAGCGCGGGACCGCCGATGTCCCGAGACCGCGCGTCCATTCCGATTCTCCCGAGGCCGCATCGAACGCGAACACGCGGCCGCCGGGACCGTCCTCGTTCTCAGTCCGGGCGGCGAGATACGCTAGCCCGTCGCGGACGGCGGGCGCTGTGACGTGGGCCGTCTCGTCGCCGACCCGGCGTTCCCACTGCCGTTGCCCGTCCTCGGGGGACAGCGCCAGCAGCGTTCCGTCCGACCGACCGACGTAAACCAGATCCTCCGTGATAGCGAGGGGGTCGCGGACGTTCCCGCCGGACTCGCGCGTCCAGCGGACCGTTCCGTCCCCTGTGTCGATAGCGATAACGCGACCCGGGGTACTGGAGCCGCTGGCGACGACGTACACCGTGCCGGGTACCGTGGACCGGCTCCCGCCACCTCCGGTGACTGTCGGGGCCGCCGCGACGCTGCCGTCAACGGAACGGTTCCACCCCGTATCGCCCGTTACCGCGTCGACTGCGACGACGCGCCCGTCGGTACCGGCCGCGTACACCGTTCCGTCGACGACAGCCGGCGTGCCTGCGAGGGGTCCGACGTCGTCGAACGACCAGCGCTCGTCGCCGGTTTCGCCGTCCAGCGCGCTGACTCCGCCGCCGGATGCACCGACGAACGCCACGGGGCCGTCGCCTGAACCGACGCGTTCGTCACCATCGCTACTACCAGTAGCGCCCTCCTCGGAACCGCTCTCTCCGGCACTACTGCCGTCGCCCGGGTCGACGACTGCGGGGGCAGTGCGAACGTCGTCCTGCGTCCACTGGACCGTCGTGGCGGTGTCGGGCCCGCGCCCCGTAGCGTCGACTGCGGTGTTTGCGGCGTCGAACGCGGACTGTCGCCAGTTCGCGGTAGCGGCGTCGAGTGCCGATTCGGTCACCGTCTCGTCGTCGTGACGGACGACCACCCGGCCCGGAATCCCGCCGTCGAACGTCACGACGGCCCGGTACTCGATGGCCGTGAGACACTGTACGCAGAGGTCGACGTCCTCGCGTTCGACGGTTCTGACAGTCAGATCCAGTGCGTCCGCGTCATCGTCGTACGCCGCGCCGGCGAGTTCCGCCGTGTAACACGCGCTCGGCGCGGCGACGACGCCGTCGACCGTAACGCGGTCCGCCGCCGCGTCGGCCCGAACGGTCGCGCGTTGGGAGCCGTCGCCGCACCCGCTGTCGCGCACCGTCAACTCGGCGTCGACGACCGTCGGAGCCGCCTCCTGGGCGTCCGCGACGCGACCGTCGATGCCGAAGGCGCTGGCGACCGCGCCGCCCAGACAGGCTGCCGACCTCCGGAGGAAGATACGGCGTCTCATGGACGCTTTCCAACGACCTGCGTTAAGTCCGTTCGGGGTCGCCTACGGACGAACGCGGACAGCGGCGCTGGGGAATCGCTCCCCGTAGCGGAATTCCGGATCAAGGGAGAGAGCGGGGGAAACCGACGTGGAGGACCGGCGGCGTGTGTCCCGACGAGATACATGTCGTGACTGTTCCCGTCCGGCGGGAAGATGCATACATTTAATCACTCGTGCGGGCGAAGTTGAAAACGATGGGATCGTTATCCGAGTTGTTCGCGCCCGAGAGCGTCGCAGTCGTCGGCGCAACCGACCGCGAGGGGTCGGTCGGTCGGGCCATCGTGACGAATCTGCGTGACGAGTTCGACGGGAGCGTCGTCCCGGTGAACCCCAACCGGGAGTCGGTTCTCGGCCTCGACTGCTATCCGGACGTCGGGAGCGTCCCCGACGCGCCCGACCTGGCTGTCGTGGTCGTTCCGCCTCAGATCGCTGTCGACGCCGTCGAGGAGGCCGCGGAGGCGGGCGTCGAGAACGTCGTCGTCATCACCGCCGGGTTCAGCGAAACCGGCAGCGACGGGGCCGCCCGGGAGCGGGAACTCGTCGCCGTGGCAGAGGAACACGACCTCAACCTCGTCGGCCCCAACAGCCTCGGCGTGATGAGCACTCCCGTCGACATGAACGCCACGTTCGGCCCGGAGAAGGCGCTTCCGGGGTCGCTCTCGTTCATGAGTCAGTCCGGCGCGTTCATCACCGCCGTGCTCGACTGGGCGAACGACCAGGGGCTCGGCTTCAAAGACGTCGTCTCCCTCGGAAACGAGGCCGTTCTGGACGAAACTGATTTCGTCCGGGAGTGGGGCGACGACCCCGACACCGACGTGATCCTCGGCTACCTCGAAGGCATCGACAACGGTCAGGAGTTCATCCGTACCGCCCGCGACGTGACCGACGACACGCCGATAGTGCTCGTGAAGTCGGGCCGGACTGACGCGGGCGCGCAAGCCGCGTCCTCGCACACCGGATCCATCGCCGGGAGCGACGAGGCGTACGAGGCCGGTCTCGAACAGGCGGGCGTCCAGCGAGTCGAGACGGTTCAGGAACTGTTCGACTACGCCCGGGCGCTTTCGGGGCAACCGCTCCCCGACAGCGACGGCGTGGCCGTCGTCACGAACGCCGGCGGCCCCGGCGTGATGGCGACGGACGCCATCGGCGATTCCCGCCTCTCGCTCGCGTCGTTCTCGGACGAGACGATCTCGGCGCTACAGGACGCTCTGCCGGACGAGGCGAACGTGTACAACCCGGTCGACACGATCGGAGACGCCGACATCGAGCGGTTTCGGTCGGCGATCGACGTCGCGCTGTCGGACGACGGCGTCGGCGCGGCGGTGGTCGTCTCCGCCCCGACCGCAGTCCTGTCGTTCGAGACGCTCGCCGAGGAGATCCTCGCCCTGCAGGAGAAACACGGCAAACCCGTCGTCACCTGCCTGATGGGCGGCGAGAGCACCGAGGCGGCGGCGGACGTCCTCCGCGAGGGCGGCATCCCGAACTACTTCGACCCCGCCCGCGGCATCCGGAGCCTCGAAGCGCTCTCGGAGTACCGCGATATCCGGGACCACACGGTCGAACCGCCCGCCGAGTTCGACGTCGACCGCGAGCGAGCGCGGGACGTGCTTCGCGGCGCGAAGCGACGGGGGGACAACCGCCTCGGCGTCGAGGCGATGGACCTGTTAGACGCCTACGGCATCCCGACGCCGGAGGGCGACATCACCGACGCGCCCGAGGATGCAGTGTCGGTCGCACAGGACATCGACGGACCGGTCGTGATGAAGATAGTCAGCCCCGACATCCTTCACAAGTCCGACATCGGCGGCGTGAAAGTCGGTGTCGAAAACGAGGACGTGTACGACGCGTACGAGGACCTGATCACCCGCGCCCGGAACTATCAGCCCGACGCCACGGTGATCGGCGTTCAGGTTCAGGAGATGGTCGACCTCGATACGGGCACCGAGACTATCGTCGGGATGAACCGGGACCCGCAGTTCGGACCGCTCGTCCTGTTCGGTCTGGGCGGTATCTTCGTCGAGATACTCGAAGACACGACGGTTCGTGTCGCCCCCGTCGGCCGCGACGAAGCGACCGAAATGATAGACGAGATCAAAGCCGCGCCGCTTCTCCGCGGTGCCCGCGGCAGAACGTCCGCTGACGAGGGCGCGATCGTCGAAACGATCCAGCGGCTCTCGCAGTTGGTAACGGACTTCCCGGCGATACTCGAACTCGACATCAACCCGCTCGTCGCGGGGCCGGACGGAGTACAGGCAGTCGACATCAGACTCACCGTAGACACCGACAAGCTATGACCCACACCACGCTCGTGACATCGATAGACGAAAGCACCGGTAAGACCGCCATTACCCTCGCGCTCGCCCAGTTGGCACGGGAGGGCGGCGAGTCGGTCAGTTACATGAAGCCGAAGGGGACCCGTCTCCAGAGCAACGTCGGCAAGACGATGGACGACGACCCGATGCTCGCGCGGGAACTGCTCGGCCTTGACGCCGAGATGCACGAGATGGAGCCTATCGTCTACTCCCCCACGTTCGTCGAGCAGGCGATCCGCGGCCGCGAGGACCCGGAGGAACTTCGCGACACCGTCGCCGAGCGGTTCGACTCCATCGCCGCGGACGCAGACCACGTGTTCGTCGAGGGCGGCGGCAGTCTCACTACCGGTGGCATCGTCGACCTGACAGACGACCAGATAGCCGATATCATCGACGCTCGTGTCGTGCTCGTCGCGACGTACGAACGGCCGAGCGACGCCGACGACATCATCGCCGCCGCCGACCGACTGGGCGACCGCCTCGACGGCGTCGTGTTCAACCTCGTCGCGGACGCGAACTTCGACGCGCTGGAAACGGACGTCGTCCCCTTCCTCGAAGGGCGCGGGATCACCGTCTACGGTGTTCTCCCCCGCGACCGGGATCTGGCGGGCGTGACTGTCGGCGAACTGGCGGAAGAACTGGCCGCAGATGTCGTTACTGACGTTCCGACCGACGGGTACGTCGAACGGTTCAGCGTCGGCGCGATGGGTGCTGACGAAGCACTGCGACATTTCCGGCGGACGAAAGACGCCGCCGTCATCACCGGCGGCGACCGCGCGGACATCCACACGGCGGCGCTCGAAGCCCCCGGCGTCAGATGCCTGATCCTGACCGGCGGGCACCGGCCGTCCGGATCGGTCGTGGGGAAAGCCGCCGATAAGGGCGTCCCGATCCTGCTCGTCCAGACGGACACGCTGACGACGGTCGACCGGGCGGAAGAAGTGGTCCGCTCGGGACGCACCCGCGACGCCGAGACGGTCGCGACGATGCGGTCGCTGCTCGCTGACCACGCCGACGTGGACGGCTTGCTCGGCCACTGACCGCCGAAAGACGCCCGCTGATCGCAAGGAATACCGTCGCGGCGTTGGAACTGCCGCTCATGCCGGCCGTCTACTTCAATCTCGACCTGACACTCACCCGGATGGAGCGTCCCTTCGACGCTCTCGCCGTGGAGGTTCTCCAGCACGCCGACGTTCCGGACCCGGAGATAGATCCGACGAAACACTCAAACCTGTTTTTCGACCGGTTCCTCGAACTGGAGGACGATCCGCTCGTGGGGTCGTACGCGGCGTACTTCGACGACATAACCGCCGATGTCGACGTCTCGGCCGAGGAGGCCGCTGACCTCCAGAAGCAACTGGAAGTCGACGCCGTCCGCCCTGCCGTCGCGGACCTCCCGGGCCTGGTCGAAACCGTCGGCGCGGAGCACGCCGTCGGCGTCCTCACCAGCGGCTTGCCGGACCTCCAGCGCGCGAAACTGGAGAAACTGGGGATCGCGGACTCGCTCGACGACGTGGTCATATCGTACGAGCGCGATGCGACGAAAGCGAGCGGAGACCTGTTCGCCGCGGCCGAAGCGGCGGCGGACGCCGAGACGTTCGTCTACGTCTCCAATCACGACTCCGACCTCGAAGCCGCCGAGGCCGCGGGGTGGAAAACGATACCGGCCGATGCGGCAGAACTCGCGGACGGTCCCCTAGAGCGCATCTCCGACGCGCTGTGACCCCTGTCGGTGGCTACGGCGACGACGGGGCGATCCGGCCATCGGGTTTACTACGTTGCGGTCGCGTTCTTCTCGAATGATCGTGTTCGGATACGTCAGAATAATGTCGATTGACGGGACGGGTGCCGTCACGGCGGGCGACGTGTTCGCCCTCGCCACGGTGTCGATGCTGTCAGTAGCGCTGCCGTTGTCAGTAATCGCGGCGTACGGGTTTCGTAACGCCCCGTTCGGCGCAATGCTGAAGCCCCTTCCTGTGACCATCTTCGCGTTCATCCTGTCGGACGCTATCTCCCTGCTCGGGGGCGAGACTACGGGAACCGGATATCTCGTGTTCTCGTCGATCGGCGTCGGAGCGGCGTTGGTGGCGACTGTCAACGGGATCTTGCTACTCACTGAACGGAGGGCGGTCTGAGATGGACATCGCCGGTGCGGTGTTCGTCACCCAATCCGTCCTGCTTTTCGTGACCGGCGCGTTACTCGTCTATCCGCTGGTCGCCTACGCCCAGAACGTGGCGTACTCGGAGGGGTTCGTCTTTCTATCTCTGGGCTTTCTGGTCTTTACCGCGACGTACATCCTGGGAACGTTCGGGATCGGGGACTTCGGGGTCCGAAGCGCCCTTCACTTCCTTGCGACGACCTGTATGACAGTCGGGATCTGGTCGTTCGCCAGCGAATTCGTCACCGCCGAGACTGACGCCTTCGAAATAGTGGATACAACGACAAGCGGAGGGTTCGACCGTGCTAACGACGAGTAACCGCGCCGATCGCCGGGAGCAGATCTCGGTCGACCCGGGGACGCAGTGTCTGCTTTCCGTCCCGTCGATGCGGTCGCCGCTCGAACGTCTCCCCGCGGACGCGTTCGAAAACTTGCTCGTGGTCTCCGTCACGCGGTCGCCGACCAAGATCGAACGGACCGTTCGCGAGATGGGCGGCGAGCCGTCGAAAGTAGGAGTCGTCCCAGTTTCCGGATCATCGATCAACTACGACGGTCCGCTGTGGGTGGCCGATGTCGTCGGTCCCACCGACCTCACCGGCATCAACCTCCGGTTTTCCAACGCGATGCGTCACGTCGAACCCGGTGCCGGGTGGGTCGTTTTCGACAACGTCAACGTCCTACTGATGTACGCCCAGTCGGACAGCGTGTATCAGTTCCTCTCCGCGGTCATATCGCAGGCCCGCAGCCGGCAGGTCCGAGGCGTTTACGCGGTAGTCCGCGACGCTATCACTGACGAAACGTACGCGAGCGTTCGAGAACTGTTCGACGAGGAGTTCGCGCCCGACGCGTGACTGCGCGGCCGTCGATGCGCTCGCAGGCGGTCGGCTGGAACCGGTGACTGTCCGAGCGATCGCTCGGAGAGCCGCGTCCGTGCGGGCGGTCACGCGGCAGGGGTGTACTCGTTGAGCGGGTCCTCTAACTCCCCGGTGATGGCTTCCCAGGCGTCGGTCGCCGTTAGTAATCCGACGACATCACCCGCATCGACCACGAGAGCTAACTCCTCTCCGGCCGACTGAAACCGATCGATAGCGTCGCTGACGGACGTCTCGGAATCTATCTCGACGGCGTCGCGGGAGATGTCGGTAAGGGTGGTTTGTCCGGATCGAAGCGGTTCGAGGTTCCGTAAGACGTCGGGCGAGTACACGACGCCGCGGAACCCCTCGAAGTCGCCTTCTACGAGCGGAAACCGGACGTGCGGGTGTTCCTGCATCCGAGCGAGGTTCGTCTCGAACTCGTCCTCGACCGAGAGGGAGACGACACCCTCGCGTGGCACCATGATCTGTCCGACCGGTTCGTCGCCGATCTGGAGGGCGTTCAGTATCTCCTGTTCCCGTTCGTCCGAAACCGGGCCCTGACTCAGCGCTTCGTTTATCTCGCTCCTGAGCGCTGCACGCGTCGAGATCAGTTCCTCTTCGTCGTCCGCCCACGGGCGAGTTACGTCGATTCCGAACAGTCGGAGCGTCGCCTTCGCCACCCAGTCGCCGAAGGCGATCAGCGGAGTGATCGCCTTCGTGAACCAGTACAGCGGCCCGGCACCGTATCGTGCGACGAATTTCGTCTTCTCGACGCCGAGGTACGTCGGCGTCTGCTCGCCGTGGGTGAGATGGAGGAGATTGATGATGATGAACGCAAGCGTCGCACCGACCACGTGACCCGAACCGCCGGGAAGCGCAGCGGGCAAAGCGCCGGAAAGCACCGCAGTCAGCGGCGCGAGCAGTTCGACCAGGGCCGGTTCGGCGACGACGCCCAGCGCGATGCTCGAGGCAGTGATCCCGACCTGGCAGCTCGTGAGGTAGATCTCCAGGCGTTCGGTCATTTCCCAGGCACGCCGGAGGCCGGGAGCGTCGAACTCCGACTCGTCGTACTGCCGGACTCTGGTCAATGCGAACTCGATAGCGACGAAAAAGCCGTTGGTGAGGATCAGGGCGACCCCAGTCAGCAATCGTCCGCCGGTGACGATCGAGACCATCGGGTGGCAATTCGTCGCCTGGAGTCATATGGATGGCCTTCGGAACGGCCGGCGACAGTTCCTTCCGGACTGGAACCAGCACGGTCGCCCCGCGAACCGCGCTACGTCGGCTATCCGGACCCGCTTGCCGCCGTTCGGGACCGGTTTAATCGCGACAGAACTATAGTAGCCACTGACAGTCATTGCACACCCGATCGCACGACAGCTGTGCGATCGGTGTGTAAATCGTTTCAGCTGTTACTATAGCGCTACCGACCGCAGTACGAGTTCGTGAACCGCGACGAGGACCGTCACCGCGAGGACGATCACTGCGCCGGCTCGGACGGTAGGGAGAACGCCCAGAGCGACGATGAGCGTCGTCGCGCACGCCGGCGGATGGCTCGTATTCGTGGCCAGCATCCCGACGCTCGTCAGCAGAACCGAAAGCGCCGCGGCCACAGCGAGTTCAAGTGCCCCCTCCGAGAACGCGGGCAGCGAGGTTGACAGCGCCACGCCCGGGTCGACCAACCCGTAGGTGACGAGTCCACCGATGACGCCGACAGTGTGACCGCCGATGACCCGCCGGGGCGTAACCGAAGACCCTCGTCGAGCCTTCGCCATGAGAAAGGCGGACGGTCCGAGACTCGGGAAAACGAACGGTTCGCCGGCGGCCCAGGCGACGCCGCCGAGCACTACGAGCAAAAGACCCGCATACACCGCCGTCGCCGCGTCGTGCCGGTCCATATCATCGGCTACGCGCGTGCTGTCTGAAGTAAGGCATGATCGCAGTCAGACTCCCGGTCGGGTCTACTGCCGACTCTCCGTGTCGTCTATTTCGCGTATCTGACCGATAGAACACCTTCGGTGACGCACGTCTGTCAGTGTAGCAAAAGCGATACGGAGCCACCGAACGGGGTTTCCCCCGTTTCGTCGGGCCGACCCGGGCAAGTCAACCCGACGTTGTTTGCCGGTTGTCAGAGGCACCCCGGCATTAGAGATACACCGTTGCCTCGCATATAACCTCACCTCCCGAAATGAAAGTCAGCGTTTGATTATAATCACATATATCTTTTGTATAATGATCCAACAGCATCCGATACCGGCCGAGACTGTCGCCGCGCGTCTGACTAACAATTAAGGCACACCCTGCCCACCGGTTCTGTATGGACGACACACCCCAGGAGATCACTGCACTCGTCGGGCGGGAGGTGTACTCGAACGGCGGCGTTTTCGTCGGCGAGATCGAGGACGTGCGCCTCGATCTCGACACGGAACTCGTCACCGGCCTCGCACTACGCGAACTCAATCGGGACCTGTTCGCGGGCGTTCGCGACGACGCCCGGGGCGTCATCATCCCGTACCGCTGGGTCAAAGCCGTCGGTGATATCGTACTGATAAACGACGTGATAGAACGGATCCAACGCCCCGAGGACGAAAGCGAAGAAGCGGTCGTTTAGGACCCGTTCCCGCTCTCGCCGCTCTCGACGCCCATCGCGTCGAACAGTTTTCGTTTCACCGCTTCCTCAGTCAACTTGAGGAGCGTATCACGGTTTTCCTCGTTCGTCTCGATGCCCGTGAAGATGCCGAGCGGTATCTCCGCGCTCGCCTGCGTCGAGTGGCCCGCGGCCTCGCCGATCTCCGCGTAGGCGTCCGCGAGCACCTTCCCGATGTTCATGCGGATGTCCTTCGACCGTGCGGCGAGGTAGATGGTGTCGTCGGCGATGCCGAACACCGCGGTCGTCGTGATCCCTTCGAGGTTCAGGAGGTGTTGTGCGGCCTGCGCTAGGGCGTCGCGGTCGCGGATAAACCCCGCGTTCGAAACGAGATGACTCCCCTGGACTTCGCGGTTCGTGATCGCTTCCGCGAGGACGTCCAGCGTCTCCGGAGACATGCTCGGCGACTCGACCTGTTCCAGCGTATCGTGGTTGGCGAACGGGTAGAGATACGCCGCCGCCGTCAGGTCGGCGGGCGTCGTATCGCGTTTGAAATCGAGCGTCTCCGCACGGATGCCGTACAGCAACGCGGTGGCGACCTCCTCGCCGACGTTCATGTCGAACTCCTGTATGTACTTCGTCATGATCGTCGATGTCGAGGACATGTTCGGCCGGACGTCGACGAACGACGCGTCGTAGTCCTCGTCGGGTTCGTAGTGGTCGATGAGGATATCGACGGGCAGGTCGTGGTCGACTTCCGATGACTTCGCGTGGTCGACGAGTGCGACCGTATCGTACGTGTCGAAGTCCTCGACGGCGGTCCAGTCGTGGAGTTCGATCCCCAGGAGATTGACGAACGCTCGGTTCTCCTGATGACCGATGTCGCCGAGATAGAAGATGTCCGCTTCCACGTCGAGGTGTTCTGCGATAGCCTGCAACGCGGCGGCGCTTGCGATCGAATCCGGGTCCGGATTGTCGTGAGTGAGTATCGCGACCTGCTCTTTCGTGTCGCTCAGGACGTCGCTCAACTGGCGCGCCTTGTACTCCAACTCGCCGGTTTCTAGCGACCGAAGCGCGGAATCGGCGATGACGGCGGACGGGTTGATGACGTGGTCCGCGCCGAGTTCCCGGAGTTCGTCGCTGGAGACGGGGTCGCTCGCGCGGACGACGACGAACTGGTCGTCGTTTTTCTCGCGAATGTTCGCTACTGCCGCCTTGTTCGCCTCTACGTCCGAGGACATGATGAGGATCACATCGCGGCTCGCGACAGTCTCGGCCACGGACTCGTCGACGATGTTCGCCTGCTGAGCGTTCAGGTCCTGGTCCCGCAACGCCTCGACCCGGCCTTCGTCCTTGTCGACGATGAGCACGTCTTTCCCCTGGTCTACGAGTTCCTCCGCGACCGCGTGACCGACGCTCCCGCAACCGAGAATAGCGTACGTCGAAATCGAGGAGATAGTTACGCCAGTGTTCATTTGCCGCTCTGTTACTTCGGACGATACTTAACGGTCCCGAACACGCTCTTTCCCCGACGAAACTCGCGAATGAGCGCTACTTTCACTGGAAGAGAGACAGAATATATGTCTGCCGAGTCGTCTCGATCCACGCCGAGATGGTTCTTCAGATAGTAGCTCTAGAGGAACGTAGACGTTCTATTGGGCGTCTAAACCGAGTCATTTTACTTCCGCCGAGATTGGAAGCCGATCCGAACCTGTTATACTCTTCGACTGAATTATCCGAGCACGCCCACCAATCTGCCGACGACTCGAATTCCGCGGTGCCGATCCCGCGTCGTCGGCTACACTACCTATCTCAATGGAGGTCAAACCGTGCTTCTCGACAAAATGAAACGACTGTTTGCCGACGAGCCCAACGTGGTCCACGAGTGTCGCCGCTGTGGCACCTCCCTTAGCGCTGATGAGGACATGTGCCCCGAATGCGGTTCGACCGAATCAGCCCAGTTCGAGATCGAGTGACTGGTCGTTGCTTCGAGTATCGTCGTGCTCGCGTCCCTGATTCTCGGACGGTCCCGCCGGAGAAACAAAACGTATTTTAGTACACCCCGGTAACTCTCGGGTGTATTGGGCCGGTAGCTCAGTCTGGCAGAGCGTCTGACTCTTAATCAGACGGTCGCGTGTTCAAATCGCGCCCGGCCCGCTCTTCTGACGAACGCTAGTGAGTCGAAGACTCGCGCGTTTCGTCTCCGACTCCTCACAGCTGTTCGAGTTTGTCGCCCCCGCAGGACGGACAGACCAGATACGACGTCTCGTACGTGAGATCGCAGTACGCACACTGGTACTGTTCGGTCGGGGGTTCCCCGAGTGAACGGATGCGGTCGAGGACGTTCATGGCGTGTTTTCACTTCGTAGTGTGTGTTGTTAACTGTTATCGTGATCAATCGTCCGGTTCCGAACTTGCTGCCGCCGTCAGCCGGGACCCAACGAGATCGGTCAGGACGGACGTGCCGCGGAGAATTCCGTGACTGGAACGGGCCGTTCGACTACGCTGGCCGCGACCGGGCAGCCAGATACACCACCGCCAACTCGTGGAGAGCCGGGTTCGGCATCGCGTACGGACGAGCGTCATGGACGAAAGCGAGTGCGTCGCGGAACGTTCGGTCTTCCTCGGCCGCGAGCGCCGCCGCGATGACCGTGGTACTCCGCGATATACCGGCTTTACAGTTGACTAAAACGGATCCCTCTCGACGGTACAGCGTCCGGGCAGTGTCGACAGCCGACTCGAAGACGACCCACCCGTTCCCGGGGCCATCGGTCAGGGGCCGATGATGCGTCGTGAGCGGCTGTGTCTCGGTAGTCGCCGAGAGGACGTAGTCGAACGTGCGGTCGTGTTCCTCGGGGTCGGCCGCAAGTCTGTTCCCTAGATAGAGCTCTCTATCGCCGATCCGGCGGATGACCGGTGTCTCCTCCACGTACCCTTTCGGTCGGACGAGCGGGTCCGAAGAACCGTACTCCCCGTCCGTAGTCGCTCTCTCGTCGGGTGTCACTTCTCCATCCAATCGCTCGCCCCTATTAACTCTACAGCAAACCTCTCGAAGCCGGGAGCGGAGGTCGGCGGACAGCGGACGGCAATCAACGGGGATTTGATACAGGTGGACCGGTCGGCGGTTTCCGGTCGCTCGACCCGTGTCAGTGTCGACAAAACTTCTTTAGCGTATCCTGCTGTACCTCGAAACGTATGGCGGGCTTCGAGACCTACGACTGCGCGGGCTGTGGTCGCGAGTTTAAAGCGCATCCGAGTTCGAACGCGGCAGAGAGTCCGGCGTGTTCACCGCGGTGCGTGACGGCTGGCAACTGATAGAGGCCGTTGTAACTGTGTTCCGGCATTCGTCGACACGGGGTCGACGAACAACTCCCGGACAGACGTACAACAGTCCCTACGAGAGACCGTTGTCCGAGCCTACTCGTCCGGACTGTAGTTCGGCGCTTCGTCCGTGATGACGACGTCGTGGGCGTGGCTCTCGCGCTGGCCCGCGGAGGAGACGCGGACGAACTCCGAGCGCCGTTTGAACCCCGGTATCGTCTCCGCGCCGACGTACCCCATCCCGCTTTGCATACCGCCGGTTAGCTGGTGGAGTTCGCTCTGGAGACTTCCCTTGTACGGCGTTGCGGCCTCGACGCCCTCGGGAACGTACTCCTCGTCGTCCTCGGGGGCCTCTTTCAGGTAGCGGTTCTCCTCGTCGTCACCGCCTTTCATCGCGCCGACGCTTCCCATGCCGCGGTACTGCTTGTACTTCTTGCCTTTCATCGTGATGACGCGACCGGGTGCCTCGTCGGTACCCGCGAAGTACGACCCGAGCATGACCGCGTCCGCGCCGGCGGCGATAGCCTTGATCGCGTCGCCCGAGTAGCGGATGCCGCCGTCCGCGATGACGGGAACGTCATGCTGACTGGCGACGTCCGCGACCTGCGCGACGGCCGTTATCTGAGGCATGCCCGACCCGCTGACCACGCGGGTCGTACAGATGCTTCCCGGGCCGATACCGACCTTCAGACCGTCGGCGAAGTCGACGAGAGCCTCGGCGGCTTCTCGCGTTCCGACGTTGCCGACGACCACGTCCGCGTCGATGGACTCTTTGATCTCTTCGGCACCCTCGATCACGTTGTTGTTGTGTGCGTGCGCGCAATCGATGAAAACCACGTCTGCGCCGGCCTCGTCGGCGGCCGCGGCGCGGTCGGTTTCGAACGGTCCGACGGCGACGCCGGCGATCAGTTTCCCGTCTTCGTCGCGGGCGGCGTTGTCGTACTCGCGCCGCTGGAGGATGCCCTGCATCGTGACGAGACCGACCAGGCGGTTCTCGTCGTCGACGATGGGCACTCGCTCGATCTTGTACTCGTACATCAGTTCGAGCGCTTCGCGCGCCGTGACGTCCTCCGGGGCGGTGATGACCTCGTCGGTCATCGCTTCGCGGACTTCGTCGCTCTCGCCGACCTCCAGATACGGGCGGATGTCCGTACCGCTGATGATACCGAGTACCTCGTCGTCGTCGTTTACCACTGGCGCTCCGCTGACGCCCTTGCGGCTCATCATCTCGTCGACGTCGCGGACGGTCTGGTCGGGGCGCGCGGTGACGACCTCCCGGATAATGAGTTCGTCCGCGCGTTTGATGCGCACTATCTCGCTGACCATCTTGTCGACGTCCATGTTTCGGTGTAGGACGCCGAGACCACCCTGGCGCGCCATCTCTATCGCCAGGTCGCTCTCGGTGACGGTGTCCATCGCTGCCGAGAGGACGGGGACGTTCAGGGTGACGTTCGTCGAGACACGCGTCGAGAGGTCCGCCTCGTCCGGTTCAACGCTGCTCTCTTTCGGTCGGAGCAACACGTCGTCGAACGTGAGCGCTTCCGGTACGCGTAGCTTCTCGGAGAAAGTGCCGTCGTCAGGAACGTCGTTCGCCATGTAAACTGTCGGGCTCCCCCGCCCAAAAACGTTGCGAGATGCCCGGCGCTGTGGGAGCCAGCCGCACGTCAGATACCCCGAAATCGGACACTCAGGGGCGTGCATACACGTCTCACGCAATGCTTATTCTTCGGGCGACTCGATAGTCGAGTATGGACTCCGCCAGTCCCATCGCACCGTCTCGCGCCGGTCAGACGAGCGCCGACTCCGACACCCTCCTCTCGTTTTTTGCGATGGCGACGGCATTTAAACGGTCGCGGACACTCCCCCCGATCGAGTGGCGGGAGAACGTCGACTGCGGGCACGACTGTAGTTCAGACCGCCTTCCGGCCGCGGGGTACGGCCATGCTGGTTAGCCTGCGATGACTACGTCCCGAGAGCAGATCGCACTCGGCCTCGAAGAACGGCTGAGCGATGCGACCAAGCTACTCGCGACCATCATGTGTCTGCCGCTGGTCGACGGCATATTCCCCGCGCTGGTTCTCGCCGGCGCGCTGGACACCACGGCGGGCATCCTGCAGGTCGGCCTACTGGTGTTCGGCGGGAGCGCTACGGTCGCTGTCATCCTCGCGGAGATGGACGGAACGCCGCGGGAGCAGGCCCGAACTGTTCTGCTCGTCGGCGCGGTGTTGCTCGTCGTCGCGGCCGTCGAAGCGGCGCTCGCCCCGACGATACAGAGCCTGCTGAATCTCGAACTGTTCGAGCGCTTCGCGGCGCTGGTCATCGCGGCCGTCGCGGCCCAGACCGCGAGCGCGCGAATCGGTGAGTACCTCCCTCGGCCGGCGGTCATCGTCGGCCTGGGACTCATCGGCAGTCTCGACCCCGCCGGTGCCGAACTCGTACTGGTGCCCGACGCCGCGTTAGTCCTGCGAGCGGTCGCCTCGGCGGGCGTCGGTGTCGGCTTCGCGTTCCTCGTTGCTTTGCTCGCTCCGACGCTGCGCGAACACGTCGACATCGACCGCTTCAGGTTCGGCAGCGCCGTTGCCCTCGGTCTCCTGCCGCTGTCGTTGCTCGGCATGCCGTTCGGACGCGCGCCACTCGCCGTCCTCGCCGTGACCGCGCTGTTCGCGTTCGACCCCAGCGGAACGGCGACGGTCCGCGAAGATAGTACCCACGCGCGACATCGCGACTCGGCCCCCGACCGCGCCCTGCCCGACGGAGGACAGGACGCCGAGGACTCCGACGAGGCTGCCCAGTCCGTCGACGCGCCGATATCGGCCGAGGGACGCGCCCCGTGGCTGTAGAAGCGAACGCTTACTTCCCCCGACCGACTTCTTCGCGTATGAGCAACCGCGTCGTGCAAGGTCGTATGGTCACGGCCGAGTCACTGGCCGAGATGATCGAAGGCGAGGATATCATGGAAGCGGAGGCGATTACGGATGCGGACCGCGAGTGTCCGAACTGCGGCGAGGACGTGCTTCAGGTCGGTTACATGCCAACCGTTACCGAGTTCGTCACTGGCTACAAGTGCCAGGACTGCGACTGGGCCGAAACTGACCGGGAGTAACCGCCTGCGCTCGGTCTTGAATCGAAACCACTTTACGAAACTCCGACCAAGCGACTATCGCGGGGTCGTGGCCAAGCCCGGAATGGCGACTGACTCCAGAGGTTTCAGCGCCCGGTGACGACATCCCAGACTGATATACCGAGCGACCGACTGATCATCGGTCGCGTTGACGACCCTCTGGGGTACCGAGGCGCGCCGGAGATATCAGTCGATCGGGGGTTCAAATCCCTCCGACCCCATACCATATATTAACCTTTCTTAGCATTGCTGATGGGTTCTATTAGGAGAAAACAGTTCTCCGAGACGCTTCTTCGTTGTGAATACGTCACGGTTCGGTCAGCAAACGATACTGGAACCCGACTCACAACCACTACTAGTCCGTCCCGAACTGGTTTCGATGAAGAAAGCCGGAGAAGGTCCGTAGCAGAATCACCGCCAGTAGTAGCGGCTACGTCTCATGGACGTTATGCGGCCGGTATAGCGTGAATCGTGTGCTCACTACACGTGCGAACTTATCAGTCAGAACCTTGCCTGCGGTTAACCAGTAGTACAGGGACAATCACCAGCATTGCAAGCAACAGACCGGCCCCGATGATAACAAAAAACATGTCTGATTCCCCTTCTGTTGTCACGTAATCATACGACAAAGCAACCGCCATGACTCCCCCGAACCCGATGAAAAGTAGTTGGCGAACCTCCGAAAACCAGTGCCTAGAGGGGACGTTCATGCTATGTGATAGAACATCTGCAGGCAAATACGTATGGGTGATGATTGATTAGTCCATGCTCGATATTCCTCAATCCGGTAGCATTATTGTTCTCTCAATAATTCGAAAGGAATAGGGCTCAGTCGGTATCGGGTTCGTTGAAGGGGTTACGTTCGCCCCTCGACGGGTCCACATACACGAACCAGTTTTTCAGTCCATCGGGTTACGGTAATTCAGTATGTCCTGCACTCTCCGTGCTGAAGAATCGAAATGCGCTCGTGCTGTCACAGACGTTTACCAGAGTGGCTGTTGAACGGCGTATATGGGAACACACCCGGACATTGGGTTTCTGGGTTGCCTTTGGGCTGGGGCTAGGCACGATGATCGCGGCGGGGATCTTCTCGTTGTCCGGCCAGGCGGTGGCCGTGGTGGGAAGCAGCGCTATCATCTCGTTCGTCATCGCCGACCCGCACCGGCGATGACCGGTAAATCGTTACAACAATCCGTATGAGGAAACACCGCCGGGAGCGCTCCGTTCCTCATCCGTTCTACCGACAGTACGGTCTCCTGCCCGGCGCGAAAATTGCGATACTGACGAAGACGAAGCCTCCCACCGTCACTCCGATTCCTGGTCCTCGTAGTGGCCGAAGATGTCCGTCACGTCCGGCGTTGCCCCCTCCGCCGAGTACACAGTCAGGAGGTCGCCCGGCCGGAGCGGGGTGTTACCCTGCGGCGTCACCGGTTCGCCCTCGCCGCGCTCGACGGCGACGATGAGCACTTCGCCCTGCAGTGTCCCGTCGGACGCGGCCTCGCGGATCGTCTTCCCCGCGATGGGGGCATCCTCGTCGATCGTGATCTCGAACACCTCCGCCGCCTCGCCGATGCGCATGTAGTCGACGATAGAGGGGCGGACGACCGACCGGAAGAGGTGTTCGGCGATGAGCCGCGACGGGTTCTCCATCGTGCTGATCCCGATCTCCTTGAACAGGTCCATGTGGTCGGGGTCGTGGACGACCGAGACGACGGCCGGCACTTTGCGCTTTTTCGCCAGCAGGCAGACCATGACGTTTGTCGCGTCGCGGTCTGTGGTCGAGATGAGCGCGTCGGCCTCGTCGACGTCGGCATCGTCGAGCGTGCTCATCCTCGTGGCGTCCGCGTTGATGACGATGCAGTCGTACTCGTCAGCGATGCGGTCCGCGACGACCTCATCGCTCTCGATCACGACGACCTCGTGTCCGGAGCCCGTCGCGAGATCGATCAGCGGCGTGCCGATCCGACCCGCTCCGACGATGATTATGTACATCGGACGAGCTACGACGGCCACCCTCCAAAGTTCCGGGGGCGGTGGATCACTCCCCGTCCGTGGCGACCCCCCGATACGCGACGTAGAGGACGAACAGCCCTACGTACGCTCCCGCGAGGACGGAAGTGACCGCTGACCGGCCGAGCAGTGCGAGCGAGGAGACGACCAGCGGCCCGGCCAGCATGAACGCCGCGAGCACGCGGTCCTCGACGCCGAAGCGAGCCGCGAAACGGACGAACGGTATCTGTTCTGGATTCATTCGTACACGTTGAACTGCTGGAAGAGGCCCCGAAGCAGGACGAGCACCGGGATGATCTCCAGGCGCCCGATCCACATGTTGAACAGGAAGATCACCTTCGCAGGCGTCGGCATATCTGGACCGGTGATACCCGAGGAGAGGCCGACGTTGCCCTGGGCGCTGGTCACCTCGAATATGACGTTCTCGAGCGTGAACTCCCCCGGTTCGATGGGCAACACGAGAAGCAGGACGAGCGTGCTCACCGAGAGGAAGACCACCCAGAGGAAGGAGATGATGGCCGCCTCCTCGATCTCGCGGGCGGCCTCCACATCGTCGAGTTTCCGGCTGTCGAGTTTGAACCGGCGAACGACGGTGTCCGGGACGAACACGCCCTGGATGCGAAACAGCGTCCCCTTGGTGAACGTCGCGACGCGGATGAGCTTGATCCCCCCGACCGTCGACCCCGCGGCCGCCCCGATCGACATCGCGAACGCGATGGCCAGTTGCGCCTCAGTCGGCCACTTCGGCCCGAGGCTGCCGGCCGTCTGGAACCCGGTACACGAAAGCGCCGAGACGAACTGGAAGGCCCCGTAGCGAAACGCGGCGAACGTCGACTCATAGGTGTCTTGCCTGTTCAACAGCCACGTGACGGCCGCGGAACCGACTGCGAGGAACCCGAAAAACCAGCGGGTCTGCAAGTCGGTGTAAAAGTTCCGTAGTTGCCCCTGTAGAATCAGGTAGTGAACGGGGAAGGCGATTCCCCCCAGGATCATCACCGGAAACAGCGCGAAGTCGATGAGCGGGCTGTCGTACGTGGCGATCGAGTTGTCCGTGATCGAAAACCCGCCGGTCGAGAGACCGGTCATCCCGTGGTTGATCGCATCCCACGCGGGCATCCCGGCAAGCCACAGCAGCGTGATCGAGAGGAACGTAAACAGGAGGAAGATCCACCAGATCGTCCGCACGGTCGAGATGATGCTCGGATGGATCTTCTCCTCGCGTGCCTCGCTCTCGTAGAGTGTGAGCGATCCGCTCCCGGGCCGGGCGAGGATAGCCGTGGTGAGAACGATGACGCCGACGCCGCCGATCCACTCGATGAACGACCGCCACCACTGCAGCGACCGCGGGAGCGACGACTCGTCGTCGGTCATCGTCAGTCCAGTCCCGGTGAACCCACTCATACTTTCGAAGAAAGCGTTGAGAGGATCGCGGAAGGCCCCGACCGTACTCGCGGCCCGCCCAGTGAGCTCGGGTGCGTTCAGAAGAGCCGGGTCCAGGTGGATCGTCCAGGCGATCAGGTAAAACGGAAGGCTACCGAATATCGCGACGAGGAACCATCCCGACGCTGCGATCATCATGCCGTGGAGCTTTCCGACCTCTACCGCACCGCCGAAGTAACTGGTGAGGGAACTCCCGATTGCCAGCGGGATGAGGCCGGAAATGATCAGCGCCGGGACCGCGTAGAACTCTCGCCAGATGAGGGCGACGACGACAGTGGCCGCCATCATGAGCGACAGCGCCTGAAGCATCCGACCCAGGTCGCGAGCAAGCAACTTGAACTCGACCATCCATAAGAAGATATCTTCGTACACGGGTTTATACGCCAGTGTAACGTGCGTGATCGCTTTCGGGTCTGACTCTGTTACCGCGACAGCACCACTGTAAACACGGCAGAGAGAAGACCGTCCTACATTTCGCGACGACGGTGATGAATCCGGCCTGGGTAATTGCGGACGAAGATGGATCCCTTCTCTCACATCCCGTCCTTGGCGGTGTGGCGCTCTCAACCGCAACCCTGTTTCCTGGCGTCCCGGGGTCAGTCGTACGTCCGGTAGTTCACTGACCCGACGTCGATCCGAACCAGTGTGTTTTCAGCGTGTGCGTCCTCGGCGACGCCGTATTTCGCGTTTATCCGGCGGTTGGTCTCGCGGAACGCGTCCTCGTCTTCGACCACCGTTGCCGTCCCGCGAAGCGTCACCATCCAGTGAGGGTCTCCGTCTTCGTCTTTCTGCACCGAGAGCGCGACGCGCGGGTTTTCTCGGACGTTCGCTAACTTCCGACCGGTCGTCACGATCTCGACGACGCCGTCGTCGTAGACGTACCAGAGGGGAGCGACGTGCGGGCGGTCGTCGACGCTCGTTGCGAGATGCGCCATTAATGGCTCGCTCGTGAGTAATCGTTCGGCCTCGGATGTAGTGGTGTCAGACACGGTTTCGCGTACGCGCGCGTGACGGGTATGATTTGGTACGTCGCTGAACGCGAGCGGGCAGTGGTGGTCGAGGGGGTCGATCCCAGCCTGATGTCAATCAATACTGGAATAAGGGAGTACACCATAGCACCGCTCATCGTGGCGAACACTCAGGTAACACTCGTTCAGATCGATAATTACGGTCCCTGGACGGTGACTCCGGAACCGCGACGCGAGGTCGATCTCCAGACGATGCAGTCCCGCCTCTACGCCGACCTATCGCAACTGGTCGGCAATCGCGACGGGTACGTGTTCTTCACCCGATTCGACAATATGATCGCGGTGACGAACGGTCTGGATATCGACGACCACGCGCGCGTTCAGGAGTCTATCGGGAACCGATATCCGGTCTCTATCAGTCTCAGCGTCGCTGCAGCCCCATCACCGGTCGCGGCGCTCGACGATGCGACTGCACAGTTACAGGACGCCGGGAGCGCACAGGACAAAGGCCGCAGAGAGATCCTCCGCGGAGAGCCGCTCTCTGATCTCGAACGGAGCGACGACGACGTTCAGATCGCACATTTCGACGTGATCAACGCAACCGGAAAGTACACCGACGAACTCAACGCCTTCGACTCGTTCATCACTATCGAGCAGGGGTACGCGGAACTCATGCGTTACATGCGCCGCGCGCACGAGTCGCTATCGTTCTTCGTGGGCGGCGACAACGTCATCGCCACCTGCCCGGACCTCGACGCCACAGAGTATCAGGACGCCATCGACCACGTCGCGGAGAGCGTGGACGTGGACTTACAGGTCGGCGTTGGACGTGCGAGCAACGCACACGAGGCCGGTATGGCGGCGAAACACGCGCTCGAACAGTGTCGGTACAACGGGACGCAGGTCGAACGAGCCAGCGATCTGGCTCACGGCGATTAATCCGCCGCGAGTTCGCCCCCGTCCGACAGTAGGTCGCCGACCGCCTCCGCCTGTTCCTGGTAGCGGTTCCGTATCGTGATTTTGCTCACGTCCGCGATCTCGTGGACGTCACCCTGCGTACAGTCTTCCTTGTGAACCGTCGCAGCGTAGTACACTGCAGCGGCGGCGAATCCTCGCGGCGACTTACCGGAGGCCAGTCCTCGGTCGGTGGTAACGGTGACGATGTTCTGAGCCAGCTTTCGCGTTTCATCGGGAAGGCCGAGCTGTTCGCAGTACTCGTCGACGTAGTCGTTCGGGTTGAACGACTGGATCCGCGTTCCTAACTCCGACTGGATCCACTTCGAACGCCTGTAGAGAT
Source organism: Halostella sp. PRR32 (assembly GCF_034808085.1). NCBI lineage: Archaea > Methanobacteriati > Methanobacteriota > Halobacteria > Halobacteriales > Natronoarchaeaceae > Halostella > Halostella sp. PRR32. The sequence continues at coordinate 961 of NZ_JAXHGL010000001.1, read as the reverse complement.
ACTTCTCTTGGAGGTCAGCCTCTTCAGCGATGTCTGTCGGATGGACGGGAACGTTCTCTTGCTTGCACGCCAGATACAGAGCCGCCGTGGCGATCACGTCACAGGGTCTCCCTTGCTGTGTCTCAGGCGTGTACACCTGGTGGAAGATGGCGTATCCAGTTTCACACACACTGTCAGGCAGGTCGAGTGCGCTCGCGACGGTGTGGATCTGTTCGCTACCGCTCTCACGCAGGGCTTCGATATCCATGATTCCCAACGAACCGACGTGTTCGTGTCTCCATTCAGCCCGCACACATCTATCTCTTTCGTCGATTTCGAACATTACCAACATACTACAGGAACGTTAATTGCATAGTAACCGATTCGACGGCCTTTTATGATTACCTCGCCTCGAATAGGATGCGACGCAACACACGCGGAGGGCGAGAGATTCCTCGTCCCTCCAGGTGAATTTCGGACTACTACGGGCCGACCGAAGATGAACGGGTTTAAGTACCCAAGTACTCTACAATCGAGTCCGTACTCGGACGCCGAGTTGGCGAGCATCGTGCCGCCCTCCCGGGGTTCTGTCGGGCTTCGGCCCGACGGAGCTGGGTCGAAGGGTTTATGTACCCTTCCGACTCTACAAATTAGTCCGAAGAAGTGAGGCGGGACGTCCCGCCTCGGACTTCCCGCGGACCGATGTCCGCAGGTGGGTTCGACGGGTTTATGTACCCGTCGTCCACTACAATGAAGTCCGAAGGACATGAGGATTCCACCCCTGCGGTCCGCCGTACACGATGGGATCTGATGTTAGCCTTGGTAGTTCGGTGACACCCGATCGGTCGCGATCCGGTTGTCGCCGAATTACGGACCACGCAAGATGGTGTATACTCGTCTGAGTATACCCGCCACGCCCCCTGGCCCTTAGTGGCCAGGTACATTCCGGTTGATCCTGCCGGAGGCCATTGCTATCGGGGTC